>CAWHAH010000031.1:0-39168 GCA_963827205.1 uncultured Verrucomicrobiae bacterium | reverse complement strand
AAAAAGGGCGTGCCGCCCCGGTTTCAGGCGCTTTGCGGGACTTTCACTCTCCACCCGTTCCCGTAGCGGTGCTCCAGGAGGGTGGACCGCCGCGATGAGTTGCTCGAAGCTCACCAGGTTCAACACCCGCCTTCGTGGGGACGAAGCCCGCTACGGCGCGGCGAAGGCCCGTTTGAGATTGTAGGCCAGCCGCATATAAGATTTACGCGGCCAGCGTCGTCAGCCCCGAAGGCATTTGGGGTGAACCTCCATTCGCACCGTACTTCTCCAGACCCTTGAGCAAAAAGTGCGTGTACCCCAAACCAGCGCTTGACCCGGCTGCGCCAGAGGCTACGCCGCGGCGAGTCGTCCCGAAGGGATGTTCGGCCAAGGTCTTCCTCAACTTGAACTTCCAAGGCTGTGCCTGCCCCGCGCCGCCATCGCTTCCATCAACGCTTCATTCTCCTCCCGCGTGATCGTCCGGTTGGCCTTGTTCCGTGTGCACTGTGGCTTCAACGCACATCCTTTGCAGCCGCTAGCCCGGTAATATCTAAGCTCGCGCCCCAGTTCATACGTGGCGAACCGATACGTCAGTTCTGCTCCCGCCGGACACACATACACATCTTTCTTTTCATCGTACCGAAACCGGCTCTTGCCATATAACCCCCGCGCTGTGTTGGCCTGGATGCCCGGCACCTGCGTCAGGTCCACGCCCGCGTTCCGGTAGAGTTCGGTGCGCGCGCCAACTTTTAGCCTTGCTGGCCAACGTTAGCCGGTTCAATGTTCCGGCAAATCAACCCGGAGTTTTTATGTGCAAAAATGAAACCGTCCAAACTTTAAAGCCGAATCGTCGTGAATTCCTCAAGCTTGGCGGCCTGGCTGCCGCAGCCGTGGTCGGGCAAGCGGCCCTGCCAACCGTCTCCCGCGCCGCCGCTGAAACCTCCCCGAATCCGGCCAAGGCCAATGCCATGCCAACGCGGAACCTGGGAAAGACCGGCCATCGGGTCGGCATCTTCAGTCTGGGCGGCCAGGCGGCGCTTGAGCGCGGCCACAATGACGATGTGGCAGTGCCCCTCATCAATCGCGCGCTGGATTTGGGGGTGAACTATCTTGACACCTCGTCCATTTACGGCGGCCCGGAGCGCTGGAGCGAACATTACCTCGGCCAGGTCATGAATCGGCGCCGGGCGGAGGCGTTTCTGGCCAGCAAAACCAAGGAGCGCACCCGCGACGCTTCGCTCCGAATGCTGGAAAAGTCCCTTCAGCTTTTGCAGACCGATCACCTCGACCTCTGGCAGTTGCACGATGTCGGCACCATGACCGATCTCGATGCCATTTTCGCCAAGGGCGGCGCGATGGAGGCGCTGCTCCAGGCGCGTGATCAAAAACTCGTCCGCTTTCTCGGCATCACCGGCCATCACCGCCCCGATTCGCTGATGGAAGGCATCCGCCGCTATCCGTTTGATTGCATCCTGATGGCTTTGAACGGGGCCGACAAACACCATTTCAGTTTCATGGACCAATTGTTGCCGCTGGCGGTCGAGAAACAGATGGGCATCATTGGCATGAAGGTCCCGGCGCGGGGACGCATTCTTTCCAGTTGGACGCCACCTTCCCCGGAACAACAAAAGCACCTGTGGGAAGGCGTGGTGGAAGCCAAGGGACCGGGAACCCTCCAAATGCGCGAGGCCATGTATTACACACTTTCCCTGCCGGTGAGCACCGTGATTATCGGCTGCGATTCCATCGCGCAATTGGAGGAAAACGTGCAGCTCGCCCGCGACTTTACGCCGCTCAACGAAGCGCAAATGGCGGCCATCTCTCAAAAAACGGAGCCGATTTCCAAACAAGCGCTCTTCTTCCGCTTTTTTGAAAGGTCATAACCCGAGTCCACTCTGTTCGCGCCAACGCCAAAGAAGCGCCATGTCTCCCGTTCGAATCAGCGGGTGACTTTCTTGGCCGCGCGCCTTTTGAAGATCTGGTCGGCCAGCACGCCGACGAGCACGACGGCGCCCATGACCGCAAAATTGAGCGAGCTGGGGATGCCCAGCAGGTTCACGAGATTTTGCAGCACCTGCAACAGCGCCACGCTGATAAGAATGCCGATGACCGAGCCTTCGCCGCCGCGCAGGCTGCAGCCGCCGAGCACCGCCGCCGCGATGCCGTAAAGCTCGTAGAAATTCCCGTGGGTCGAGGGCGAAACGGAGTTGGTGTAGAACGCGAACAAAATTCCCGAAATGCCTGTCAACAGCGCTGCCAGCACGTAGCTGCTGGAAATGACGAGGCGCGTGTTGATGCCGGAAAAGCGCGCCGCCTCCTCGTTGCGCCCAACCGCGAGCAGATAACGGCCATACACCGAACGGTGCAGCACAATCCACATGATGACGGAAATGATGATGAGCAACACAAACGGCATGGGCAGACCCAACACGTTTCCGCTGGTCAGGCTGCGGAGCGTGGTAAATCCCTCCGTCGCTGCCGAATCCCTTCGTCGTGTCGTTGGCGATGAAGCGCGCGACGCCCCGATACAGGAGCAAGCCGCACAGCGTAACGATGAATGGCTGCATGCCAAATCGGTAATGAGGAAGCCATGTCCCCAACCCAGAATCATCGCCACCAGGACCACGAACAACACGCCCAACGGCCAGGCCCAATGCCACTCGGTCAAGGCCATCACCAGGAGCATCCCGATGAGGGCAATCATTGAACCGACCGACAGGTCAATGCCGCTGGTAATGATGACGAGGCCGGCGCCGAGGCTGAAAATGCCGAACAGGCCGATAATGTTCGCCATGTTCACCAGATTGGTCTCCGAGAAAAAGCGCGGATTCTCGAATCCGGTCACAGCGCACATCACCACCAGCAAAATAAAAATGCCGAGTTCTTTTTTCATTTTTAAGTTGAACCGCTAATCATCGCCAATTGACGCTAATCTTTTATGAACTCAGACAGAATGAAGCGCTTCCATTCAAGCGCGTCTTTGTGGCCGAAATTGACGAGATAGCCAACCGGCTGTTTGGTGATTCGTAAATAATTAATGAGTTGCGCTTCATGTTCAGGCAATAGTTGCGAGACGGATTTTAGTTCGACAACCAGACATTCAAAGACAAACAAGTCGGGAACGTAACGCTGCTTCAGTTCACGCCCTTTGTAGAAGCATTTCAACTCCTGCTTGGAGTGAAAGCCAATTCCACGCGATTCCAATTCGATTTCGAAGCTTTCCTGGTAAATTTCCTCAGCCAAGCCGTATCCCTGTTCGTTGTAAACCTCAAACGCCACGCCCCTGAGTTTGTAACCTTCATCTTTGTAGATTTCCGTTTTCATAAATCAGCGATGATTAGCGCAGGTTAGCGGTTTAATTTTCAAACGCCGGTTTTGCGGCGGCAATTTTCTTCCCGACGGCGAGTTGCATGACGTTTTGTTCATTGCAGTCGGCGCGTTCGAGCACGCCGGTGATTTCGCCCTCGTGCATCACCGCAATGCGGTCGCTCACGTTCAAAATCTCTTCCATGTCGCTGCTGATCATCAGGATGACCGTCCCCTGCCCCGCCAACGCGCGCATGAGCCGGTAAATCTCCGCCTTGGCGCCGACATCAATGCCCCGCGTCGGCTCGTCCAGAATCATCACCCGCGGCTGGCGCGCCAGCCACTTGCCGACCACGACCTTCTGCTGGTTGCCGCCGCTGAGGTTCATCACCTGCGTTTCGGTGGTGGGCGTCCTGACTTTGAGCGACTCCACCTGCTCGCGCGCCACCTCGCGCTCGCGTTTCCGTTGGACCAAACCACACCGCGAAAACCGCCGCAGCGACGGCAGGCTCACGTTTTCCCGCACCGACATCTCGACCACCAGCCCTTCCGTCCGCCGGTTTTCAGGCACAAGGCAAATGCCGTGGTCAATCGCGTCCCGTGGCACCTGAATGGGAATTTTCTCGCCTTCCAGATAAACTTCTTTCGCAGGCGAAGGGTCGAGGCCAACGATGGCCTTGGCGATTTCCGAACGTCCGGCGCCCACCAGTCCGGCAAAGCCGAGAATTTCCCCGCGCGCGGCGTCGAACGACACCGTCTTGCCCGGATACAACAACGAACTGGCCTTGCGCACTTTGAAAAAGCCGGCGGCCTTCTGACCCTCGGGCGGGACGTAGTAATTTTTGATTTCGCGCCCGACCATCAGGCTGACCAGCCGGTCGTGCGTGGCTTCGTCATGCGTAAGCTCGCCGGCGTTTTTGCCGTCGCGCAACACGATGACGCGGTCGGCGCACGTGTCAATTTCGCCGAGCCGGTGCGAGATATAGATGACGCTCACGCCCTGTTCGCCGAGTTCGCAGACGAGTTCGAGCAGGCGCCTGGTTTCGGCGAGCGTGAGCGACGAGGTCGGCTCGTCCATGATGATGAGCCGCGCGTTGAGCGAGAGTGCCTTGGCGATTTCCACCATCTGCTGTTGCGCGAGGGACAACCGGTCCAGCCGCGTGCGCGTCGAAATCTGCAGGCCGAGCCGCCGGATGAACGGCTCGGTGTCGGCGTGGATTTTTTTCCGGTCAATCAGACGCAGCGCGTTGCGTGGCTCGCGTCCGAGAAAGACGTTCGCGGCCACGTCGAGATTTTCGAGGACGTTCAGTTCCTGGTGAATGAACGCGACCCCGCGGCGGATGGCGTCGTTGACGTTCTGGATTTTGACCGGCTGTCCGTCCACTTTGATTTCACCGGCGTCGGGCTGATAGATGCCGCCGAGAATGTTCATGAGCGTGGATTTGCCGGCGCCATTTTCGCCGACGACCGCGACGACCTCGCCGCGCGCGACGGCAAGGTTCACGTTGTCCAGCGCGACGACGCCGGGGAACCGTTTTGAGATCCCTCGCATTTCCAACAGGGCAGCACTCATCTACGGCAGAGGCTACTGACCGAGCAGTTTTTTCAGCTTGGCCTCGAAATCGGCAACTTCGGCCTGCTTGATGACCATCGTGGGGATGATGATTTTGCCGCCCGCCAGCGCGGTCTTGTCGCCGTGCAGATATTTGTCCATGCGGGTGATGGCCTGTTTGCCGAATTCATACGGTTGCTGAACGACGGTGCCGTAAATCAGGCCGGAGGCGACGCCATCGAGCGTTTCCTGGTTCTCGTCGAAGCAGACAATTTTGACCTGGCCGCTCTTGTCGGCGCTTTTGACGGCGTTGGCGATGGCCGGTCCGTTGTAGTTCCACAAACCGACGAGGCAGGCGACGTCCGGATACTTGATGAGCGTGTCCTCGGCGTTTTTCTGGGCGCGGACCTGGTCGGTGTCGTCCGTGCGCACGTCAATGATTTGCACGTTCGAGCCTTGCAACGCCTCTTTGATGCCTTGGAGCCGTTCCTTGGCGTTTTGCGCGTCCATCTTGCCGACGAAGATCATGATTTTGCCGCCCTGCGGAATCGCTTCCTTGATCAGCTCGCCCGCCTGCCGGCCCGCGGCCACATTATCGGTGCCGATGTAGCAAACCCGCTTGCTGTCGGGCGCGTCGCTGTCGGCGGTAACCAGCAGTGCCTGGCTGGCAATCTTGTTCAGGAAGTCAGTTTCATTCGCCGGGTCAATCGGGCTGACGGCGATGCCGTCAATGCCGCGGGCAATCAGGTCGTTCAAGATCTGCTGCTGCTCCGCCGCGCTGCCCGTGGATGGAATGCGGAAATCCACTTCCACGTCGCCGAGTTCCTTCTGGGCGTCGGCGCAGCCCGTGCGGGCGATGGTCCAGAAATTCGCGGCGTTGTTGCTGACAAACGCGAGCTTCAACTTTTTGGCGGGCGTGGCACCGCTGGAGGGCCCGGGCGGAGCGCCTCCGTTTTCTTCTTTTTTGCCACAACCGGGCAGAAACACCGCCAAGCACAGCGCCAGGGACAGGAGATGGATTTTTTTCATGGTTAAATTTGGTTGAATGGTTTCAGCAGTCTCACTGCGTGGAAAACTTGTAAATGATGGTGTTGTGGTAGGTCTCGCCCGGCTTCAACTCGGTCGAGGGGAAATTCGGGTGATTGGGCGAATCCGGGAAATCCTGCGGCTCAAAGCAGCAGCCGTCGCGAAATTGATAGACCCATCCGCCTTTGCCGGTGAACGTGCCGTCGAGAAAATTCCCGGTGTAAAATTGCACGCCCGGCGCGGTCGTCCAGACTTCCATGACGCGGCCGGTGGTCGGTTCGGAAAGGCGCGCGGCCAGGCCGAGTTTTCCCGGCGGATGATTAAGCACCCAGTTGTCGTCATAGCCGTTCGCAAATTTGATTTGATCGTAGTTCGTGTCATTGATGCGGGCGCCGATGGCCGTCGGCGTCCGGAAATCAAAAGGCGTGCCGTCCACCGGGCGCAATTCCCCGGTGGGAATCAGCGTGCTGTCCGTCGGCGTGAATTTGTCCGCATTAATGTAAACGACATGGTCGAGGATGTTGCCGCTGCCACGCAGATTGAAATACGAATGGTGCGTGAGATTGCAGAGTGTGTCCTTGTCGGTTGTTGCCGTGAATTCCAGTTTCAGGGCGTTGTCCTCCGTGACGGTATAGATGGCCGTCACCGAAAGATTGCCGGGATAGCCTTCCTCGCCGTCCTTGCTAAGATAATTCAACTCCAACCGCGGGCCTTCGGGACCGTTATTAGCTTTCACCGCCTTCCAGACGACCTTGTCGAATCCCTTGATGCCGCCGTGCAGCGTGTTGCCGTGGTCGTTCGCCGACAGCGTGTAAGTTTGCCCTTCGAGTGTGAATTTCGCGCCGCCGATGCGGTTGCCGTAACGACCGATGAGCGCGCCGAAATACGGGCAGCCTTTCACGTAGCTGTCGCTGGTATAACCTTCCAGCTTGTCGAAACCGAGCACAATGTCCGCAAAATTGCCATTCTGGTCCGGCATTTTGAGCGACTGCACGATGCCGCCGTAGGTCATGATGCGCGCTTCGGCGCCCCTGGCATTCCGGAGGGTGTAGATCTCCACCGGAGTGCCGTCGGGCGTTTTACCAAAGGGCGCTTGGGAAATGGTATCGAGGGACTCGGTTGAAGTTGGCATATTGGCGCAGCCTACCAGAGCCGCCATTCCTAGTCCAGAGGTCGTCAGCATGATTAGTTGCCTGATGTTTTTCATGGGGAGTGTTTGTTGGTTTTTTTTTGCCCGTAATACGCCTTGGGGCCGTGTTTGCGAAGGAAATGTTTCTCCAGCAGCGCCGGCTGCATCGGTCTGGTTTTCGGGTTGAGGCGCAACGTTTCGCCGGCCAGTTGAGCGATGAATTCCAGCACGACGGCGTGGTGCACCGCGTCGCCAACGTTCGCGCCCCAGATGAACGGGCCGTGGCTCGCCACGAGCACGGCGGGATGTTGCAGCGGATCCATTTTCTTGAGCGTCTCGATGATGACGCGACCGGTATTCACTTCGTAATCGCTTTTAATCTCCCGCGGCGTAAGCAGTCGCGTGCAAGGCACGTCACCATACCAATAATCCGCCTGCGTCGTGCCGTAAGCCGGAATTCCCCGGCCAGCCTGTGCCCACGCGGTCGCGTGGAGACTGTGCGTGTGGACGATGCCGCCGATTTTCGGGAACGCGCGGTAAAGCATCTGATGCGTCGGCGTATCGGAACTCGGTTTGAGGTAGCCATCAACGACCTTGCCGGTTTCCAACGAAACCGCGACCATGTGCTGCGGTTTCATATCGCCGTAAGGCACGCCGGACGGTTTGATGACGAGCAGGTGGCGTTCGCGGTCAATGGCGCTGGCATTGCCCCAAGTTTGGATAACCAGGCCTTTCTTCACCAAATCGAGGTTGGCCTCGTACACCTGTTGTTTCAGCTCTTCAAGCATTTTCAAATTGTTTAACCGCGAAGCACACGAAACACACGAAAATTTTAGAGAATGATCCTTTCGAATTCCAATTCCTAAGACCAGGCTTGCGATCGAGACCAATTATATTTTGCGTGCTCATATTTTCAATTTGAGGCGCGATGCCAGATGATCTCAATTGCTGAACCCGAAACAACGCCATTTTGCGTTCGGCAATCACCAAAATGCGCCCCCCTCACCCATGCTGCAAAGGGCTATGAATGCTGATAAACTTCCCAGCCGAGGTATTTGCTCAACGCCTCCTTCACTCCCAATCCGATGTGCGTCGGGTTGATGGCGACGTGATGTTCGAAGCCGTTCTCGCAAATGTAACGCAGCAATTTCTGGAAATCGGGGATTTTCACCACGCCATAACCGCCGAAAGTTTTAAGCGGGTCGTCGGTCAATTCGCCCTCGCCGACATAGGCGCGGATTTTGCCGGCGGCGTCATCGGTGCTGACGCGCAGGTAGGTAAACGGCGCGGCTTTCACGCGGCCAACCACGGTGCCGTAGGTGTTTTCCTTGCCGACCGTGCCGGCGATAATTTCCTGGTAATCCATCACTGGCGCGCCCTCGCCTTTCTCGACAAACACGTCTTTGGGCAGGTTGCTGCAATGGAACACGACGCCTTTGTCCGGGTCTTCGCCGTAATTGTTGTTCCAATCCACGAGCGCGCTGGGCCGGCCGCTGGCCTGCGCCATCGCATACATCGCCACCGTGCCCATGATGTCCACCTCACACGCGCTGCTCATCAGCATGTTGCTCATCATGCTCATCAAAGTGCAGGGCACGACTCCGAAAAATTCCTCCATCGCCGTCCAGCATTGAACGGCGGTGGCATTGAGACGCGTTTGCCTCATCCACCGGTCCACGGCCACGCCGAACTTCGCCATCTTGAGCAACGCCACCGGCGGGATGCTCCGGGAGACAACATAATTTTGAATCTGCTTGAGCTTCGCCTTCACCGCCCGGTCGTTGTCCGCGAGTTTACCCACCCGGCCGAACAATTCAAACAGGTCGAGCGTCTCGATGCTGATGCCGGACTGTTCGAGCAGTTTTTCGCTGTAACGGACGGTATTGAACGCCGTGGGCCGCGCGCCGAGTGCGCCGATGCGCAGGTTTTTCAGCGCCTTGACCACGCGGCAGGTCACGACGAAATCCTGCAAATCCTGGGCGAAACTTTTGCTGTCCGGCGCGCACGTATGCAGCCGGGTCAGCGTGAAGGGAATGTCATACTGGTGAAGATTGTTGCACACGGACATCTTGCCGCAAAAACTGTCGCGCCGGTCGCGGATCGTCATGATTCCGGGATCGTCGTTGAAAGCGTGAACGAGCACCGGCACGCGGAGGCCGGACCAGCGGAGGGCGTTGGCCACGCCGCGTTCGTCGCCGAAATTCGGCAGCGTGACGAGGACGCCGTCAATCTTGTCCGCCTTTTGCCGGAAGAGGTCGGCGCATTGGTGCGCGTCCTCCATGGATTCGACCGCGCCGAATTTAGTGGCGCTGACCGGCAGCGCAACCGTGCGGATGCCGAGTTTTTCGAGCAAGGCGAGAATTTCCTTGCGTCCGGTGTCACAGAGATGGGTGGGGAAGAAACCGCGGTTCCCGACGATAATTCCGAGAGTAATCATAATGTTGGTATGTTTGCGCGTTGCACCGATGAAAGTATAAGCCTGCCGGGTGGAAGGCAACTTTTTATCAAGGCAAAAAAACTTCCTCGACGTTTCCAGTGGAATGAGGGTTTACGTCCGCCCTCACCTTTTATCCTCTCCCTCAGGAGAGGAAATGGCTTTCGATGGTTTCTGGTTTTGCGGTGAGCGTCCGGCGAATCCAGTCGGACAAATTTTCAAAGGAGCGGCGAACGATTCTCGCTCTCCTGGGGGAGAGGGCCGGGGTGAGGGCGGAGGTCATCCTTGCATCCCTGATGTCGTGGCTGCACCCGAAGAGTCCGGTTTCACGCCCGGTCCACCACCAGGACCCCGAAGAACCCAAAAAAGGGCTGTATGCCGCGGCATTCCTCGATTATCTTGTCGGCAGGAACAGAAATCCAACGAAAGGGAAAACATGGCGCAAGCAATCATGGATCCTGAAAAGGTGCGGCGATTTGCCGACGAGCTGCACCGGTTCAACACCGACCTGGAAAACCGGATCATCCTGCTCCAGGCCCGCTTCTCCGCCCTCGGCGACACGTGGCAGGACCAGGAGCACGAGAAGTTTGCCGAGGAATTCAAGCTGGCGATGAAGGCGCTGAAAAAGTTCAACGAACTCTCAAAGGAACACACGCCTTATCTCTTGAGAAAAGCCCAGCGCATCGAGGAATATCTGCACCAACACTGACCAATTGAAATCGTCCTCGTCCTCCTCCTCGTAATCGTAATCGAAAAGTCCGAGGACGAGCACGAGGGCGAGCACGATAAAAAATTATGGCCGAACGCGCCCAAGTCACTTCTGTGGAGGCCGTGGAATCCTTCCGGGCAGACCTGATTGTGTACTTAAAAAGAGCGCGCGCCACCCTGGAGGAGGCGTGCGACGAGATTCTGCGCGCACGCGCCTGGGTTGCGGATGATCGGCGGCCACACTGGACAAATGAAATGCGCATCCGGGGCCGGAAACTGGAGGAAACGCGGGCGGAATTGTTCAGCGCCCGGCTTTCCCAATTCCAGGAATCAACGACCCTTCGCCTCATGGCCGTGCAACGGGCGGAACGCGCCATCCGGGATGGCGAGGCCAAACTGTCGGTGATAAAAAAATGGAGCCGGGAGTTACAGAATCAAACGGACCCATTGCTCAAACAATTGAATCAGTTGCAGGGGTTCCTGACGACCGACATGGCGCGCGCGGTCGCGTATCTGGCCCAAGTGGTGAAAACATTGGACGCGTATGCCGCAGTCACTGCGCCCGGCGCGGCGTCCCCACTGGGCGGAGTCGAAGACAAGCCGGGCGACGGAGAGGAAAAACCATCATGAACCCAAGCGGAATCAAAACCCGGCTCGTGTCATTGACGAAGGGACTGGCCACCCGGTGGGACGAAACCAGGAATTACTGGAAAGACGCCAAAAGCCTGGAATTCGAGCAAAGCTATATGAACGAACTCTTCGCCAACGTGGACAAAACCGTCACCGTGCTCGAAAAGCTGGACGAACTGCTGGCCAAAGTCAGGAAAGACTGTGAGTAGCCTCGAAGCCAATAGTCTGAAAATTATCTTGTTTGTTTTCCCAACAATCTCGTCACGTCCGACGAAAGGACAGGAGAAACAAGCCGGACAGTGGTATTGCTGTTTCCGAAATTTGCTACGGCTTCCAATTCGGCAAGGGGAGTCACGAATTCAGGCGGCACGTCGTTTGTCGGCACTTCTCCCAAAACACCGTCGCCGTAACACGGCGTGATTTTGGTGATGGTGAGTTTCTTTGCACTGGCCAAGGTTTTGAGCCTCGCAAAATAATTTTCCTCCTCACCGTTTGGCAGCACGATTGTTTTATGCGCTCGGATGCAGGCAATGATTTGTTGCGGGCTGGCGGCTGGCTGGCTTTCGTAACGCTCAAGGTCGGGCCAGACGAGAGAAAAGGAAGGCACCCACAGAAAAAACACAAGGCGGCGCCCATTTGGGCGCGCCTTGGCCTCGTTTCTGTGTATGCCTTGAAAATTTAGCGGGTTTTTCTGGAGCTTTGAGTAGCGGCCACGCTACGAAAGTTGATCTGGTAAAGAACTATTCGGCTTTTACTTCTTCCGCCGAAAATTAACAAGAATTATCGCAAAAAATTGACAAGAAATGGGCCCCTTATTTTGGCTCACGAACACACTCGCGCGCCGAAAGATTTTCATTTAGGCTTTTCAGGGAACAAACATTGTGAACAGCCATCTGGGACTAAAAGAAACGCTGGCGCTTTTGGACCGGCTCCGAAGCGCCATCCAGGATTTTGCCGCCCGCGAGGAAAAACTGGCCGGCGAATTTCGAACCCGGTCGGCCGCCGAAGCGAAGGCGTTTGATGCGGCCACGCAAAGGCAGGAGTCGCGTTTGGCGGTGGCCATCACCGACGCCGAAGATGATTTCGAAATTGAGAAAAAACGGTGGCAGGCAAAATTTGAAAAACGGAAGGCGCGGATCACCCAGGCCCACCTCGTCGTCACAAAACAAGTCCGGGAGGGGGTCGGCGGACGCGAAGGACGCCGAAAACAAAAGATACAGGAAGGCACCTCTCAGGCGGAACGCGACCGTGAAGCGGGACTGGCAAACGCCGCTGCGACCCTGGCGGATTTCAAAGCCAAACTGGCTGACAGTCGCGAGGCTTTCGACGTATTGGAAAAAGAGGCCCGCAGCGCCTTTCGCGGCTACGGCCAATTTCGCCGGCTGCTGTCTCTCAACCGGCAATGGCCGGAACCCGACCAGACTCCCGACGAGAATCAATTATTGGACGAACTTCACCGCCTGCCTGCGGCCATCCGCCGTGATCTGGATCGCTTCCGTCAATTTCCGCTGCCGCGTTTTTTCAGATTTTTCCCGATGTGGCTGTTCTTCACTCTGCTTGTGGTACTGTTCGCCACTGCATTCGTTCTATTCAAGCAAGCCAGCTTGAATCCCGTTCCCATGGGCGAGACCGGGGCGGTGTTGGGAGGCATTTTCGTAGTCGTGCTGGCGATTTACCGGTTTGGGGCACATCGGCCCGGCCCAATTGCCAAAACGATAGCCCGCAATCTGGCGACGGCGCGACGCCTGCATGACGTTTGCCTTGAGAAGGCCGAGTCGCGCTGCCAGAAAGAACAGGAACGTGTCCAAACTGATTTCGAGAATACCAGTCGCCGCCTCAACCAACAGTGGAAGCAAACCGTTAAAGAGGCCGTGGACACGCGCGGTTCCCGGGCGCAGGCAGCTGATGAAAAAGCGTCCCGCGCCCTGAAAAAAAACGAGCAGCTCGGCCGCGCAAAAATCAGCCAGCTTGAACGTGCCCAAACCGACAACGTTGCGCGCCTGCGGCAGGAGGCTGACGCTCAGACGGCACAACTTGCCGGAGTTCACGAGGCAAAAACGGCGAAACTGAATGCGGACCTCGAGTCACGGTGGCAGGCATTGGCCGGGGAATGGAAGAATTGCATCCAGCCCATGCATAAAACCATCCGCACCGCCGACGCCGCGGCAGAAGAGCTTTTTCCCGAATGGCAAAACCCGGTCTGGAAAAGATGGACGCTGCCGGAGGAATTCAAAAACGCGGCCAAATTCGGGCGTATGGACGTGGACGTTGAAAAACTCACCGAATCCGCGCCGAAGGACAAACGGCTGGCCCTGCCCTTCCCCGCCAACTTTTCCGTCCCGCTCACGCTCAAATATCCGGCCCAAGGCTCCATCCTTTTTGAAACGGCAAAAACCGGAGGCGAAGAAGCGATTGCGGCCATCAACAACATCATTTTCCGCCTCCTTTCGACCCACCCGCCCGGCAAGTTAAGCTTCACCATCTTTGATCCGGTCGGGCTGGGCCAGAATTTCGCCGGCCTCATGCACCTGGCCGATTATGAAGAAAGCCACATCAACAGCCGCATTTGGACGCAAACCGCCCAGCTCGAGGAAAAGCTGGCAGAGTTGAACGAGCACATGGAGAAGGTCATCCAGATGTATCTCCGCAACGAATACGAAACCATCGCCGAATACAACGCCCAGGCCGGCAGCATCGCCGAGAAATATCATTTCCTCGTCGTCGCCGATTTCCCGGTGAACTTCAGCGAAACGGCCGGCCGCCGTCTCATCAATATCGCCACCAGCGGCGCCCGCTGCGGTGTGTTCATGTTGATTCATTGGGACCGCCGCCACGCCCTGCCCCAGGGTTTTGTGGCCGATGAACTCCGGAAAAGCAGCATCTGCCTGGTCCGGGGCGAGAGCGGTTTCAAACTGGCGGACCATCAACCCGCGGGAACCCACTTGACGCTTGATGCACCACCGCTGCCGGAGTTCGTAACGGATTTTCTGCATCGGGTGGGCGAAAGCGGCCGGGATTCCAACCGCGTTGAAGTGCCATTCGAACAAGTGGCCCCGCCACCGAACAAACTCTGGACGGAGGATACGTCCGAGGAACTTACCGTGCCCATCGGCCGTTCCGGCGCAACCAAGTTGCAGCGGCTCGAAATCGGCAAAGGCACGCGCCAGCACGCGTTGATTGCCGGCAAGACCGGTTCGGGCAAGTCCACCCTGTTCCACGTCATCATCACCAACCTCGCGCTGTGGTGCAGCCCGGAACAGGTCGAATTTTACCTCGTGGATTTCAAGAAAGGCGTCGAGTTCAAGTGCTACGCCACCCGCCGGTTGCCTCATGCCAAAGTCGTCGCCATCGAAAGCGACCGCGAATTCGGGCTGAGTGTGCTGGAGCGCGTGGACGCGGAACTGCGCCGGCGCGGCGATTTGTTCCGCGAATTGGGCGTGCAGGACATCGCCGGTTACAAAAAGGCCGGCGGCACCGAGCCGATGCCGCGCGCGCTGCTCATCATTGACGAGTTCCAGGAATATTTTACCGAGGAAGACCGGGTGTCCCAGGGCGCTGCCGTGTTGCTCGACCGTATTGTCCGGCAAGGCCGCGCGTTTGGCATCCACGTGCTGCTCGGTTCGCAAACGCTGGGCGGCGCCTACACGCTCGCCCGCGCCACCATTGGCCAGATGGTCATCCGCATCGCGCTCATGTGCAACGAGGCGGATGCCTACCTGATCATGGACCAGGACAACCCGGCACCGCGCCTGCTCTCGCGTCCCGGTGAAGGCATCTACAACGATGCCGCCGGGTCCATCGAAGGCAACAGCCCGTTCCAGACGGTCTGGCTGCCGGAAGAAGTGCGCGACCATTTCCTGGCAAAAATCCGCGAACGCGCTGAAAAGAACGGCAATCAGTATCCGGGACCGTTTGTATTTGAAGGCAACGCGCCGGCGGACGTGAAGGAGAACCTGTTGTTGAACAAACTGCTCAAATCGTGGAAAACATTCTCCCTCGCCCCCATCGGGGGAGAGGGCCGGGGTGAGGGAGCAGCGGTTCGCGGCGGACGGACCCCTCACCCTGCCCCTCTCCCCTCGGAGGGGAGAGGGATACCAATTCCCGCCCGCGCGCGCATCTGGCTGGGCGCGCCCAATGCCATCAAAGGACCGACCGAAGCGGTTTTTCAAAGGCAAAGCGGCAGCAACCTGTTGGTGGTCGGCCAGAGCGAGGAACCGGCGTTGACGATTTTGTCCGTCGCGCTCGTGTCGTTGAGCGCGCAATATCCCACGGGCACCGCGCGCTTCTTCTTGCTCGACAGCACCCCGCCCGGTGTCCCGCAACGCGAATTTCTGGAGCGCGTCATCGGCGCCCTTCCGCACGAAATCGTCCGGGTAACGCAAGGTGATTTGCCGAAAACGATGGAACGTCTGGCGAACGACCTGAAAAAGCGCGGGGAGGATGAGCCGTCTGCCAAAGCGCCCGAGACATTTTTCCTCGTCCACGGTTTGCAGAACTTCAAGAAGCTCCGGTCGGAGGACGAATTCGGATTCGGGAGCAGCGACAGCGCAGGCGGTGCGCAACCGGCCGCCGTGTTCCAGACTTTGATCAATGAAGGACCGGCTTCAGGCTTTCATGTCATCGCCACCTGCGACACCTACAACAACGTGAACCGGTTCCTGGGCCGGAAGACGATGAGTGAATTTGAAATGCGCGTGCTGTTCCAGATGAGCGCCGGCGATTCCGCCAGTTTGATTGACGCCCCCAACGCCAGCACGCTCGGCCTGCATCGCGCGCTCCTCTACAACGACCGGGAAGGCTCCATCGAAACGTTCCGTCCCTACGCATTGCCAGGGAACGATTGGATTGAGGAGGTCGCGAAAGAATTCAAGCGCTAAGTTCGCCCGGCATTGGTTAAAAAGTAGCAGCCGACGTAAGGAGGCTCATTATTTTCGATGTATGCGCGTCACGTTGAGTTGCGGAAGAATTTGCAAATCGAAGATTGTAGGTCGCAATTTCAATCAGAGCCTCGTCACCTCGGCTGCTACGACCAGCTTTACAGGTACAGTGCGTTCTGCAAATCACGGACGAGGACGCTCATGAACGGATAGCGCCGGTCAGGATCGCGCGCGATGCACTTCAAAATGACCTTCTCCAGCGCAGCGGGAAGATCGGCGTTGTGCTCACGCGGCGGGGTCGGGCCTGAAAGATCAAGTTGGTGCGCCAGAATTTCACCGGGCGTATCGCCGGCAAAAGGTTTCAGATTCGTCACCAGTTCGTAGGCCGCGACGCCGTAGGCAAAAATGTCCGCGCGCGGGTCAATGGGCTTGCGCTGCAATTGTTCCGGCGCCATGTAAGCCGGCGTGCCGGGGTTCTTTGACATCTTCTTCGGCTTTTCGGGAATCGGCTGGGCGAGATCAAAATCAATCAGCCGCACGCTGCCGTTGCGCGACACGAGGACGTTTTCCGGCTTGAAATCAAGGTGCATGTAACCGCTTTCATGCACGTCCGTGAGGCCCAGCGCCATGTCAATGAGGATTTGCGCCACGTTTTCGGTCAGCACCGGATCGTGCCGCCCAAAAAGCATCTTCAAATTTTCCGCCTCCACGTAATCCATCAGCATGTAAAGCGTCCCCTCCATTTTGCCGTGCTCGACATAGCCGACGACATATTCGCTTTGATTCAAATGCGACAACACTTCGCAGCCGCGGAGAAAGCGCCGGCGCGCCAGGAGATTGAACCGCAAGCCATCGCGCAGCCGCCGCAGCGCATAAGGCTTCCCGCGTCCATCGGTGACCAGCCAGATTTCCGCCATGCCGCCATCGTTCAGCCGTTCCTGAAGATAAAACCGTCCGAACTTCTTTTGCGCCGTTTGCTCGGCATCCGTCGCACTTTTTGAATCTTTCGCCATTTCAGCCAATTGCATATCATATCCTTTCCACGATAGCCAATAAAACCTGTCACGCCGAAAATTCAGACGCACGGTGTTGGCGTCAGGTAACACGAATTCGCGCTTGGCGTGAATTGCCACCGCATTTATCATCAGGTCATGCGGCCACTTTGGGCGCTGGTCATCTACATTGTCGTGGTCTTTTTCGGCGGGGCTTTGCTCGCGCCCTGGCTTTACTGGCTCGCGCAGCATTTCGCCCATTCCGTTCCCAAACTCGCCAGCGCCCCGTTTCATCGGTTCATGGACCGCTCCTTTTTGATTCTCGCCATGGCGGGCGTATGGCCGTTGCTACGCGCGCTCGGCGCAAAATCGTTGCGCGAAACCGGCCTCGTTGCGCCCTACGGCCAGTCTCAAAAACTGTTCGGCGGTCTTTTGCTCGGTTTCGTCTCACTGGCGGTGGTTGCGGGAATTGTTCTGGTTGCCGGCGGGCGCGCGACGGCGGGGAGTTCTTCGGTGGAAAAAATCATCGAAACCATTCTGAACGCGGCCGCAACGGCGGCGGTGGTCGCCATTCTCGAGGAGATTCTGTTTCGGGGCGGTGTATTCGGCGGGCTGCGCCGCGTATTTTATTGGCCGCTGGCGTTGGGATTGAGCAGCCTGATATACGCACTCGTCCATTTCCTCCAGCGCGCCGATTTCGCGGGCGCGATGGCTTGGTATTCCGGCCTTGAACTGCTGCCCCGCATGTTGGCCGGGTTTACGGATTTTCACGCGCTCGTTCCGGGCTTCTTCAGCCTGACGCTGGCGGGCGTGCTGCTCGGCCTCGCGTATCAACGCACCGGCAACCTTTATTTTTCCATCGGCCTGCACGCCGGCTGGATTTTCTGGCTCAAAATCTTTGGCACGTTCAGTGCCGACGTTCCCCGGGCCGCCGTCTGGTTCTGGGGCACGGGCAAAATGATTGACGGCTGGCTGGCGTTTCTCGTGCTCGCACTCACGCTCGCTGTCTTCAACCGCCTGCCGGGCTTGAACAAGCGTCCGGCCTTTACCATCTCATGACGGCTACCACCGTATCCTTCCCCGCCTGGCTCAATGTCGGGCTTGGCTTTTTGTATCCGGAAATCTGCCAGCTTTGCGGCGAACAGCGCAGCCACGGCGAAGGAAGGCTATGTCTGTGGACGTTGCCGGTCGCACGTGCGCTTCATCAAACCGCCCTTCTGCGAACGATGCGGCCTGCCGTTTGAAGGCGACCTGACAACGCCGTTTGAATGCGCGAATTGCCGCGAAATGGAACTGCACTTCAGCGCGGCGCGGTCAGCGGTCGTCGCCCACGGCGCCGTGCTGGAAATCATCCATCGCTACAAATACCAGCGCGCATTGTGGTTCGAGCCGTTCCTGGCCGGCCTGCTTTTGCGCGAGGCCGTGCCGGCGTTGCGCGGACAAAACTGGGATTTGATCGTGCCCGTGCCGTTGCACCCGCTGAAACAGCGCGAACGGGAATTCAACCAGGCCGAACGGCTGGCCGCCCACCTGGGCGCCGCCACGGAAATCCGGGTGAACAAAAAGCTGCTCCAGCGTGTCAGATTCACCAACACCCAGACGCGGTTGACGCGGCAACAGCGTGCGGCCAACATGCGCGGCGCGCTCGCGATGCGCCACGGCGCACGGCTGGACGGCGAGCGGGTGATCCTGGTGGATGATGTCTTCACGACGGGCGCGACCACGAGCGCGTGCGCGCAAACGCTTTTGGCCGTCGGCGCAGGGGAAGTTTGCGTCTGGACATTGGCGCGTGGACTTTAGTATGATTTGATTGTTAATGGCCACGACCACCTTTACCAAAAAAGCGCTTGGAGTTGAAACGGCTGAACCGGCGCTCACGCCGCCGACGGTCAAGGCGCCGCCGTTGCCCAAAAAACCCAAGCCGTCCGGCTCCAAATCCAAAAAACGCGATATTCCGGAGGGCCTTTGGACAAAGTGCCCGAAGTGCAGCACGATGGTCTATGACAAGGAATTGGACGAAAATCTGAAGGTCTGCCCCAAGTGCAATCATCATTTTCCCATCAGCTCGCGCGAACGCATCCATTCGCTCGTCGAAACCTGCACCTTCGAGGAAATGGACGCCGACATGACGAGTGTGGACGTGCTCAACTTCAATGGCGTCGCCACCTACAAGGCGAAACTCGAGGAATACCAGAAATCCACGACGCTCAAGGACGCGGTCATCACCGGCATCTGCAAAATCGGTCCGCACCGCGCCGGGCTGGGCGTGATGGATTTTGACTTTCTCGGCGGCTCGATGGGCTCGGTGGTGGGCGAAAAGCTCACCCGCCTCATCGAGCGCGCGACGGAAAAAGAACTGCCGGTCATCATCATTTCCACGAGCGGCGGGGCGCGCATGTACGAAGGCATGTTCAGCCTCATGCAAATGGCCAAGACCGCCGCCGCCCTCGCCTACCACGCGCAACATCGCCTGCCTTACATCAGCGTGCTCACGCACCCGACGACGGCGGGCGTGATGGCGAGCTACGCGAGCCTGGGCGATCTGATTCTGGCCGAGCCGGGCGCGATGATTGGCTTTGCTGGTCCCCGCGTCATCAAGGACACAACGCAAGCCGAGTTGCCGCCGGGTTTTCAAACCGCCGAATTCCTGCTCGACCACGGACTCATTGACGCCATCGTGCCGCGCAAGGAAATGAAACCGCGGCTGATTGAATATCTCGATTATCTCACCGTCCGGCAAAAGGCCGCCACCACCGCACCGTAGAATTTTTTCACCGCCGCCAAAATCTGTCCCGGCGGATTTCGCCCGGGGGATGGCGTTCTGCCATTTCGATGTTTGAAACGCGGAAATTTTGCCAAAAACAACTACCTCAAAAACAACTACCTCTTGCCGCCACCAGCCGACGCGCGTAGCATCGCATCCTGCAATCAGGAAAAGCGGATATGAAAACGATTGGTTTTCCGGGCAAAGATTTACTCCTCAAAATCAGTCCTGAGCTATCGGCTACTGAGCCTCGGTCCTTCGCCGCAGGCGTTGCGGTGAACAGCCTTCTCCGCATCGGATGGGGAGAAGGTGGCCGCAGGCCGGATGAGGTGAACACAAATAACTCCGAACAGCTATGAATCGAATCTATCAAGGTCGGGTATTGATGATCGGCCATGCCTACAGGCTCTGATATTGGCTATCAGCGATTGGCTATTTTTAAACGCAAACCAACCAAGAAAGGGAACTGACCATGGCAAAATATCAGAAGTTTGAAGACCTGCCGGTCTGGCAGGAAGCCGCGCGACTTTACAACCGGGTGCTTGATTTGCTGGAAGAACCGCCAGTGCCGCTCACGCCCGGCTACCGCAACCAGCTCGATCGCACCGCGCTGTCCGTGTCGAACAACATCGCGGAGGGTTTTGAGCGCGTGACCACGAATGAACTGAACGCGTTTCTCGCCATCGCGCGCGGCTCCGCTGGCGAGGTGCGTTCGATGATGGCGGTGGTGCAGGGCCGGCCGAAGCTGAAACTCATTCTGAGGCGGTTGCAGGAGATTCGCGCATTGGCTGAATCGTGCGCCAAACAACTCACCGCGTGGACGGCGTCCATTGAGAACTCACCAGTCCAAGGCAAGCGTCACTTGACTGGCGAGGCTAAAGAGAAGCGGGAAGCGGCAAGCAAAGCGCTGGATTTTCGCCTGAACTTCCTGCGCAATCTGAAGCCGCCGCATCCGCTGTACAATTCGCCGGAAGCCCGTGCCGCGCGCGGCGAACGAGAGGAATAGCCGATAGCCAATGAAGCCGATAGCCAAACGCCCCCATATTCACCGGCCATCAGTAATTGTCCATTCGCCCTCGGCTATTGGTTATTGACTATTGGCGATGCGAGCAAAGTGAGCAATGAGCCGGATTCGTTATCTCGTCAGGTGCGACATCAGCGATCCGAAACGATTGCGTAAAGTAGCGCGCTCGCTGGAAGGCTTTGGCGTGCGCCTTAATGCATTGGCCAATCTTTAGCATCCGCCCGCCCCACACGCCAACCCGCCGCAAATTCGACTTCACCTCCTCCAAATTTGCCAGCAGCCAATTTGCGACAGCTCATTCAACATCGCAGAAAAGAACACCTCTCCCCGGCCCTCTCCCCGGCGCGGAGAGGGAGGATTGTCGTCCGCTGCTGCAGAAAATCAAACGCTGGCCAAAGGCCGCGCCAGTTTGCTACTTTGTGAAGCGCGATGAATTTCACCGCCAAGAAGTGGATCGCCGAATGGCTTGCCGGGCTGGGCCGGGTCGCCTTGCTGGCCAGGGAGGCCTTCGTCTCCTTTTTCACTTTCAAGATTGCGTGGCGCGATTTGCTCTACCAGATCTTTTTCATCGGCGTGAAATCGCAGGCGGTCGTGCTCATCACCGGCGCGTTCACCGGCATGGTGCTCGGGGCGCAGACCTATTACCAGTTTCACAAGGTCAAAATGGACACGGCCACGCTTGCGGTCGTCGGCGTTTCCATGTGCGACGAACTCGGTCCGGTGCTCACGGCATTGATGGTCGCCGGGCGTGTCGGCGCGGCCATCGCCGCCGAACTCGGCACGATGCGGGTGACGGAACAGATTGACGCGCTGCGCACGCTGGCCACGCATCCGGTGGATTTTCTCGTCGTGCCGCGGCTCGTGGCCGCGCAAATCGCCCTGCCGTTGCTGACCATGGAATCCATCTGCCTTGGCATCGGCGCCAGCTACTTCGTCGGCGTTTACCTGCTGGGCATAGACGCGACGTATTCGTGGTATAATCTGCTGCGATACACGCACGACATTGACGTGGTGATCGGGCTGATCAAGGCATTCGTCTATGGCGGCATCATCGCGCTCATCAGTTGTTACAAGGGCCTGACCTGCCGGCTGGGCGCGGAAGGCGTCGGGCGCGCGACCACGGAAGCGGTGGTGTATTCGTCCATCACCATTCTTATCACAAACTTCTTCCTGACGCTGGTGCTGGGCAAAATTGCGAGCCTGCTATGATCGAAACGCGGAATTTGCGGAAAGGTTTCGGCACGCAGCCGGTGCTGGACGGCGTCAGCTTTCGGATTGAAAATGGCGAATCGGTCGCTATTATCGGGCGCAGCGGATGCGGCAAAAGCGTTTTGCTCAAGCAGCTCATCGGCCTGCTGCAGCCGGACGCGGGCGAGGTGTTGATTGACGGCGAAAACATCGTGCCGATGAACGAACGCCAGTTGCTGCGCGTGCGCCGGAAATTCGGCATGGTGTTCCAAGGCTCGGCGCTGTTCGATTCAATGACGGTGGCGGAAAACGTGGCGTTCGGGTTGCGCCGGCATGTACATCTGACCGAGACCGAAATCGCCCGGCGCGTGGCGGAAACGCTGGAAGTGGTGGACTTGCCGGGCACGGAAAACAAGAACCCGGCGGAATTGTCCGGCGGCATGCGGAAGCGCGTCGGGCTGGCGCGCGCCATTGTCTATGAACCGCAAATCGTGCTCTACGACGAGCCGACGACCGGGCTGGACCCGATTGTGTCGGACAGCATTGACCAGTTGATGTTGCGCGTGCGCGACCGGTTGAAGGTGACGACGGTCGTGGTCACGCACGACATGCGGACGGCGCGGCGCGTCGGCCAGCGCGTGCTGATGATGCACGACAAAAGGATTTATGCGAGCGGCGCGGCGGAGGAATTTTTTGCGTCACAGGACCCGGTGGTGCGGCAATTCATTGACGGCATTGCCGATCCGAAGGAAACTCCGTTTTGAGTCATGGATAAATCGCGTCTGGAAAGCAAAGTTGGCCTGTTCGTGTTTATCGGACTGGCGCTGCTGGCCGTGTTGCTGATCCAGTTCAGCAAGGGCACGAGCATTTTTCGCGGCACTTATGAATTGCGCCTGAACGCCGCAAACGTCGGCGGCCTCAAGCCGCGCGCCAGCGTGCTGCTCTCTGGCGTGCAGGTTGGCGCTGTCTCCGACATCCAGCTCGCCGAAGACGGCAAAAGCGTGACGATCCTCCTCAAGATTTACAACGACTGCAAAATCTACGGCGACGCGCGGTTCGTCATCGAGCAATCCGGCTTTCTGGGCGACCAGTATGTGGCCATCGTTCCGACGGCCAACCAAGCGCCGCTCTTGACGAACAACGCCTCCGTCAATTGCGAGGCGCCGTTCAACCTGCAGGAGGTCGCGCGCTCGGCAACCGGCTTCATCCAGCGCATTGATGAAACTGCAAAAAAACTGGACGCCTCGGTCACGGACCTGCGCCGGGTGGTGTTGAACCAGCAAACGCTCACCAATTTCACCGTGGCGATTAACAATCTGCGCTCGGTCTCGGAACGGGCGATAGGCACGGTCGGCGACCTTGACGCGCTCATTGCCACGAACCGTTCGCAAATCAACCTTGCCGTGAGCAACGTCGTCTTCTTCTCACAGGATTTGATACGCCTGGCTAATTCCGCTCAAGGCGTCGTAACGACCAATGGGCCGGAAATCACCGCCGCGATAAAAAACATTGAATCCTCGACCGAAGTTTTGAAAAAGCTGGCCGACGATTTGCAATCCGGCAAAGGACTTGCTGGCACGATGCTGCAAAACGAACAATTGACCACCAACGTGCAGGCCATTGCCTACAACCTCGCCATCGCCTCGAGCAACTTGAACCGGCTCGGCCTGTGGCATTTTCTCTGGCACCATGAGCCGACCACCGTCGCAGCGAGGCGAGTGACACGTGACATGAAAACCGGACGAACAAACATCTGCGCACGCGTTGGCACTCGTCACTCGTCACTCGTCATCGACCGGTCACTTGTCACTGACTCAATGACTCCACTCTGGGCCACTCGGCTTTTGTTTCTGGCGCTCTGCACGACGGGCGGCTACGCCGTCAGCCAGGTCCGGCCGGAATTCGTCGGCCAGGAACACGGCGCGTTCATCGGCATGGTCATCGGCTTCGGCTTCGGCGGACTGCTGATTGCGCTGGACGAAATGCTCAAGGGCTTTTCGCTCCGCGCCTTTTCGGCAACGACCTTTGGCCTCCTGCTCGGCATGTTCGTCGCGATCCTCATTGACCGTTCCGGCCTGTTCGAAGATACCGAGGAAAAAACCCGCTGGCTCGTCCGGCTCTGCCTGTTCCTCGGTTTCGGCTACATCGGCATCATCCTCGCCATGCGCAGCAACAAGGAGGATTTCGCGCTCATCATTCCGTTCGTCCGGTTCTCGCCGCAAAACAAGCCGGACAACCTGCTGTTGCTCGATACCAGCGTCATCATTGATGGGCGCATCGCCGATTTGATTGAGGCCCATTTCCTCGAAGGCCTGGTCGTCGTGCCGCGTTTTGTGCTCAGAGAACTCCAGCAAATCGCCGATTCCGGTGACGCCATCAAACGCGCCCGCGGCCGCCGCGGACTCGAAATGCTCAATCGTATCCAACGCAACACCAACGTCGAAGTGCGCATTCACGATGGCGATTTTCCCGAGGAAAAGGAAGTGGACGCCAAACTCGTCCGCCTGGCACGCAACCTCAACGCCCGGCTCTACACCAACGACTACAATCTCGCCAAGGTCGCCCAGTTGCAAAAGGTCAATTACGTGAACCTCCATGAAGTCGCCAAATGCCTCAAAGTCGTTCTGCTCCCCGGCGAAACCTTGCACCTGAAAATCGTCCGCGAAGGCAAGGACAAGGGACAGGGCATCGGTTATCTCCCCGATGGCACGATGGTGGTCGTCAACAACGGCCAGGCGCACATCGGCCAGCAGGTCGAAGCCCAGGTGCAAACCCTGCTCCAAACCGGCGCGGGCATCATCGTCTTTGCGGATATGCGGAGCGCCGCGACCAAGTCCGACACCGCCTTCATCACCCGCTAAATTTCCGCACCAACGCATCATGGCTTTTGTCACTGTCTTCACTGCCTTCAACCCCGCTGAGGCGCAACTGGTCCGCTCACGGCTCGAAGCCGCGGAATTCCATCCCTTCGTCAAGAACGAACTCTCCGCGTTGAGCATTGACGGCTATGCGCTCGCCGCCGGCGGCATTCACGTGCAGGTGCCTGAAGCTGAGGCGGCCGACGCCAGGGAATTCCTTAACGCACCTCCCGAATGACTTCTGAAAAGCCAAAATTGCTCCGACGCCTGAAAAAAATCCTGCCGGGCGAAATCGTAATGGATTCGGAAACGCTGGCAAAATATGCCGGCGACAAGTGGTTTGCCACCCATAAGCCCGATGCCGTTGCCCTGCCCTGCTCCACCCAGTCTGTCTCGGCCATCCTGCGCTTTGCCAGCCGGCACCGGATTCCCGTCACGCCGCGCGGCGCGGGCCACGGCTACGTCGGCGGTTGCGTGCCCCTGCATGGTGGCATCGTGCTCTCGCTCGAACGCATGAATCGCATCAAGGAAATCAACGCCGCCGATTTCGTCGCCGTCGTTGAACCCGCCGTCGTCACCGAAAAATTGCAGGCGGCGGTCGAGAAACGTGGATTGTTTTATCCGCCCGACCCTGCCAGCCGCGCCGACAATTTCATCGGCGGCAACATCGCCACCAACGCCGGCGGACCGCGCTGCCTTAAATACGGCGTCACGCGCGACTACGTTCTCGGCCTTGAAGTCGTTCTCGCCGACGGGAGTGTCGTCCGGCTCGGCGGCCGCACGCACAAAAACAAGACCGGCTACGACCTGCATCGCCTGTTCGTCGGTTCCGAAGGCACGCTCGGTGTCATCACCGAAGCCACGCTCAAATTGATTCCCCTTCCGCCGTTCCGGGCCAATCTCGCCGTCGGTTTCGGCTCCATGACAAATGCCGTGCGCGCGTTGCAGGCGATTTTGGCCGCCGGCTTTTTGCCCTGTGCGCTGGAACTGGCCGACGAATTCACCTTGGCCGCGGCTTACCAACGCACGAAAAGCGAACGCCTGCGCGGCTGCCGTGCCCACCTCATCACCGAACTCGACGGCCAGAAAAGGTCCGTTCGGCACGAATTGCAGGATTTGGAACGAATCATCCGCCGGCAGAGGCCGTTGTTTGTCGAGCGCGGCTTTGGCAAAAAGGAATGCGAGGCGGTCTGGCAAATCCGCCGGGAATTTTCCTACGCCCTCCGCGACACCGGCCTGACAAAACTGAACGAAGACATCGTCGTGCCGCGCAGCCGGCTTGAAGACCTCTTCAGGTTCGCAGCCAGATTGCAAAAGAAGCACGGCCTGCCCGTCGCGTGTTTCGGCCATGCCGGTGATGGCAACATTCACACCAATGTCATGGTGGACTTCACCCAACCCGGTGCGGAACGCCGGGCTGAAGCCGCGCTGGACGAACTCTTCGCACAGGTCATTGCCTGGAGCGGCGCCATCAGCGGCGAGCATGGCATTGGCTTGGCCAAGAAACGCTGGTGGCCGTTGGCGGTTTCCCGTCCCGCGCGCGAGCTCCATCGTGTTGTCAAACACGCGCTCGATCCGAAGGGCATTTTGAATCCGGGCAAGTTCGTGTGAGTCCGGGCATCGGCACCGCTTGAAAGTCTGAGGATTGATGATTTACGATTTGCCACGCTCGGAAAAATCATCAATCGTAAATCAAAAATTACATGACACGGCAACAGGTTCTCGACCTCTATTTTCTGGATGCGCGGCACAAATTGATTGAAGTCGCCGCCTTTCTCGACCGCGCCGAACGCGCCGATGGCGGGGGCGATTTCCGCTTGAAGGCGTTTCGCGCCGCGCTTGGCAAACTGAGCGGCAACAAAAAGGAAAAAGCCCGGCGCGTTTTGCTCGCCTTCAGCGATCCAACGACGAAACCGATTGCCAAAGCGGCAGGCAAAGGCGCTGCCGGAGCCTGGCCAGGCCCGCGCTGATTTCACGCATTACGCTTCACGTTTCACGCATGAAATACATCGAACCTCACGCCCACATGGTCAGCCGGGTCACCGACGATTACGAACGCATGGCCAGCGCCGGTTGCGAGGCGGTTTGCGAGCCGGCGTTCTGGGCGGGCTTCGACCGCAGTTCGGCTGCCGGGTTTTATGATTATTTCTGCCAGCTCACCGAGCACGAACCGAAGCGCGCGGCGAAATTCGGCCTGAAACATTTCTGCTGGCTCTGCATCAATTCCAAGGAGGCCGAAGACGTGAAGCTGGCCGCGGAAGTGATTGCGTTACTCCCGAAATTTCTCAACCGGCCGAACGTGCTCGGCGTCGGCGAAATCGGGTTGAACAAGAACTCGCGGAACGAACTGAAGGTGCTGGAAATGCAGGTGGACTTCGCAGCGTGGCACAACCAGTTGATTCTGGTGCATACACCGCACTTGGAAGACAAATTGAAAGGCACGCGGCTGATTCTGGACGTACTAAAGAACGACAAACGCATCCGGCCGGAACGCGTCATCATTGACCACGTCGAGGAACATACGGTCGGGCTGGTTTTGGACGCAGGTCATTGGGCGGGCATGACGCTTTACCCTGAAACGAAGTGCACGCCGGCGCGGGCGATAGACATTCTGGAGACTTACGGCAACGAACGCGTCTGGGTGAACAGCGCCTGCGATTGGGGCGTGAGCGATCCGCTGGCCGTGCCGAAAACGGCCTTGGAAATGAAAAGACGCGGCCATCCTGCCGCCGTGATTGACAAGGTGATTTTCCAGAACCCGAAAAGATTCCTGGGCCAATGCGCGAAATTTAGAATCTAACGTAGCGGCTTTCGGTAGAAAGCCGAGGCATTGTGAAAAATGCGGCGCTCTGCCGAGAGGCCGCGACCGTCAAAACGCCCAAATGATCCCCGCCGAACTGACCGGCATGAACTGGCCGTTGCCGATGTATTGCAATTCCACCGCCGTGCCCTGCCCGCCCGCAATGCCGCCGGAACTGCCGGTGGTTGTCGTGGTTTGAACGGAAGCTTGCATGGTATAAATCCCGCCGCTGGTGGTGCTGTTGATCACCGCGGCCAGTTTGCTCCCGTCAGCCGAGGAAGTGATGGCTGACCAGGTTGCGTTCGGCTCGCCAGATTGTTGCGCCCACGAAGCGCCCCAGTTGAGCGATGTGTAAATCCCGCCGCCGCTCACCGTCGCCGCCAGCTTGCCGCCGTCGGACGAAGACGTAACTGAAGTCCATGCCGCACTGGCGGGCAACCCGGTCGTGCGTTGGGTCCACGAGCCGCTCGAACTGGTCCACGTGTAAATGCTGCCGGTGTTCTGGGCCGCCACGAGTTTTGTGCCATCAGCCGACGATGCGACCGATGACCAGGAGGACCCGCTCGAAGACGATGACCACGAACCGCCGGAGTTGGACGAAATGTAAATCCCGCTGCCGCCCACCGCCGCTAATTTGGTTCCGTCCGAGGACGACGCAACCGAAGTCCAGGCCGCCACCCCGCTGTTGGGCAGACCGGACGTTTGCTGCGTCCACGAAGCGCCGGAGTTGGTGGAAGTATAAATGCCGCCGCCGTTGACGACCGCCACCAATTTGGTGCCGTTAGCCGAAGAAGCGATGGAAGACCAGGCCGCACCGCCGCCGGGCAAACCAGCGGTTTGTTGCACCCAGGTGCTGCCGGCGTTGGTAGATGTGAAAACGAAGGAACTGTTCACCACCGCCGCTAATCTGCTGCCATCCGCCGATGAGGCGATGGCACGCCATGCCCGGGCGGTTGAGTTGATTTCACCCCACGTTGCTCCCGAATCCGTTGAAGTATAAACCCCGCCGCCGCTGACCACCGCCGCCATTTTGGTTCCATCGGCTGACGAGGCGATGTCATACCAACTCAGCGTGGCCGCGCCACTGACCGTCCAGGAGGCATTGGTGAAGCCGGAAAAATTGCCGAGGATGGCCTGGCCGGTGTTCTGCGCGACCTGCCAACCGCCCGAGCCCGCACCGGAAATACGCACGATGTCCTCCACGTTCGGCGCAGCCGGCAATGTCACCGTCGTCAATTGCGTGCTGACGAGGAGATACCCGGCGTCCGACATCGCCTGGGTGGAAGTTCCCGACACCACAATCCAACCGACAAGGCCGTTGCCGAAAAAACTGCCGATGAAACTGTTTCCAAAATTGGTGAAGGTGTTGGCACCGTTGAATACATTGCTGCCGGTGAAGGTCTGGTTGCGATTCAACAGCGCCACGTTGGTGGTCAGGCGCGCGTCGGCCACCGTGCCGGTGGTGACTTGAGAGCCGTTCAGGTTGGTCAGGTTGATGCCGTTGCCGCTGAATGCGCCGTTGAAACTGTTGGTCGGCCCGCTGAAAACGTTGAATCCGGTGAACAGATTTGTGCCGCTGAAGACCTGGTTGCTGTTGACCAACGCAGTGTTGGCTGGCAATTGATTGTCGGCCAGAACCCCGGTCAGATTCATCACGTTCACATTGGTGACGGCGGCGCCGTTGCCCGCAAACGCACCGTTAAACAATCCGTTGAAGGTCCCGCTAAAAGCGCCGCCAAAGAGATTGGCGCCATTGGTCAATGCCACGGTGCCGGTGTATCCCACAAACGCGCTCGCCGGCAGAGTGCCGGTCAATTGTGCCGCCGGCAGAGTGCCCGACAGATTGCTGGCGGTGTTGGCAAAGATGGCATAGGGGACCGGCGTCAAATGTTGCCGGGGAACAAGCACGGTGTACGCGTTGAGGCTGCCGTTGGTTCGCACCCCGATGTCCAGCCAGCGGTCCAAACCGGTGAAAACGCCGGGACCAAAATCCAAAGTCACCGTGAACAATCCGTTGCTTACCGCCGTGGCGGAATTGGTCAGCGGTCCGGCGACGACATTGCCGGGAATGTTGGTGGAATCGTAAATCGTAAATCGTAAATCGTAAATTCCTCCGGCCGGGTTGCCGCCGTCGTTGAGCCGGCCCTGATACACGAACGCCGTGCCTTGGGCGTGAAGTGACTCAAACGGGAGAAATGCCGCGATAATCGCACAAAACAACGGTGAAAGAATACGTCGTTTCACAAGGATGCTTATCTTAACCCAAAGTTCCTTGCAGTTCAATCTTGAACTGTCGGGAATTTCAGGCAGGGACGGCTTGGCGCGCCTGTCTCAAAAGTATCGGAGGGGCGAGTTATACGAGTCCCTGACCCATCGGATGCCTCTGAAAATGGGGACGCGTGTAACTCGCCCCTCCGACGAGCCGCCCGTAAAATTTTGAAACGGGCGTCCCGCGGGATGCCCCTGCCAGTTTGGCTACGGATTGCTCAAGCGGAAAAACAAATTTCCAGTCGGTGGCGTGATGGTGAGCTAATTCGTGCCGTTGGCGGTTGTCCAACTGCTGTTGACCGACCAGCCCGCTGGCACGGCCAGATTGTTGTTCTGCTGCAAGCTCCAGCCGCGTGACGTCCTGCCAATAGACCGTCACGCGTGTTGCCGGAATGACTGATGTAAAGTGTCGGCGCGCCGGCAGTCTGGACGACGGAGATCGAGCGCCCAGAATCCGCCGGTGAGTGAATAATTGCCGCCGGTCATCGGCCCGCCCGCGTCATGCTGGCCGATGGTGCCGCTGACGGAATAAGTGCCGCCGGTGCTCGTGCCGCCGCCGCCGGCGACTTTATACCAGTCAATCGAGTATTGCTGCGCGAAGCCAGCAGCAGGAAACAACAGGCCAAAGATCAAGATGATTTTGCCCACAGCCATCTTCTAAATCATTTCCTCCTGCTTTTCAAGTTTCATTCCCGAGTTTTTACTGCGAAGAAGCGAGAATCCGCCTGGCGGAATTGCGAATGGCTTCGGCCAACTCGCGCGGCTTCAAAACTTTTGCGTCACCACCCCAACCCAAAATCCAGCGCTCGATTTCGACCAGGCTTGATAGCTTCATCCGCAACTCCACTCCCCCACCCTTCAGTTCCCGGAGTTGCTGCGATTCGTGCCATTTCTTTTCGCGGACATAATCGGCAACCCGGGCGTTGAAGCGAATCACGACCTCGTATTCGCCTTCGCCGGAGTGGACACCGAAGCTGTCGCGCAATCTTTTTTCCAGGGAAAACTTTTGCGGGCGCTCAAAAGTTTCGCCAGTCGGCTGGACAGATTGGATTCGCGCCGGCACGAATGTGCGGATGTCCTCGCGCGCGTGGTCGTAGGCGAACAGAAACCATTCGCCGTTGATGTTCGCCAGATGGTATGGATCAACCAGCCGTTTTTCCGGCTGGCGCTGCCCCGGTTTGCGATAGGCCAGTTCCAATTGTTTGCGCTGGGAAACGGCTTTGGCCAGCGTATCGAAAATCTCCAGATCCAGAATCGGCTCGGCGCGGGTGCGGAAGGAAATGGTCTGCTCGATGTCGGCCAGGTTGAGCGAAATCGTGTCGGGCAGCGACTGCTCCATTTTCCGGATGGCGCTCAAGAGCGGTTTCTCGAAATTCGTGCCACGATATTGCTGGAGCGCCTTTTCGGCGACGACGAGCGCGAACAGTTCGCCCTCGGTTATCTGGATGTTGGGAAAGGCGCTGACTTCCTCGGTGTAATGATAGCCGTTCCGGCGCGCGTCGAACTCAATTGGCAAGCCCAGCCGGTCGCGCATGAATTCGATATCGCGATGAATCGTCTTGGTGGCGACTTCGATTTCGCTGGCGAGCGTGGAAGCGTTCGGAAATTTGCCGGAGGAAACGGCCTGATGAATGCGCAACATCCGCTCCAGCGGCGGACGCGAATGGAGCGATTCCGCGACCGTCGTCCGCGGCCGAGATTTGCTTTCACGCCGCGTGTTCATTTTTTGCCGGATCTGCCGGGGCATAAAGCAACGGGTCCTGATGGTAGAATTCCTTCAACTCGGCATACAACTCCGGATGCCGTCCTTTCAATTGACGGGGTTTCTCAAAAAAACTTTCCGTGGCCACGGCGAAAAATTCCGCGGGATTCTGGGCGCCATAGGTGTCCAGGACCGTTTCCCCGCCGTTTTCCGCCGCCCGGCGAAGTTGCTGAAATTCTGTGCTCAATACCCTGGCCCACGTTTGGTAGCGATGGCGCGTCTGCGAAAAAGTTGCACCTTCCAGGAGCGGTGCGCCGTCAACCAGGCCGTCCTCTTGATCGAGTTGGTGGGCAAACTCGTGTATGACCACGTTCCGGTTCTTGTCCAGTTCCAGCGCCCCGGCAATTGCCCCGTCCCACGCCAGGACCACGGCGCCGTGCGGCCAGGATTCCCCTCCCCGCGCCTGTTCGGCTTCGGTAATCGTCCTGCCATCCTTTTCCAGTCGCCAGGTTCTGGCAATGTAACTGGAGGGATAAACCAGAATGCTGCGCAGGCGGGGGTAATAGCCCGTCTCCCGGTGCAGCAGCAACAGGCAGGCCTGGGCCGCAATCAAAACCCTGACCTCATCGGTAATTTCCTGCCCGTCACAACCCTCGAACCGTTTTTCATCGAGGAAGACGAGGATATGGCCTTCCAGTTCCCGGCGATCTGCCAAGGGAAGACGGGAATACATCGAATAACGGTGCACCAGAAGGTTGCGCCATTCGGTGGGGAACGGCCGGTTCCGAATCCGGTCACGGCGGCGTTTTTTGAAAAATCCGAACATGCCAGTCCCGAACGCCCGCCCGCGTTCTGCTTCAACTGCCTTTTTCGAGCTTGGCGAGTAATTCGTCGTTGGTCTTGTGTTTCTTGAGCGCGGCGGTGAGCGTTTCCATGGCTTCAATGGGATTCAGGTCCACCATCATACGGCGCAATTTGCGGATGGCTTCAATTTGTTTCGCGGGATAGAGCTTTTCCTCCTTGCGCGTGCCGCTCTTGGGAATGTCAATGGCCGGGAACAACCGCCGGTCTGACAGCTTGCGGTCGAGAATCAGCTCCATGTTGCCCGTGCCTTTGAATTCCTGGAAAATGAGTTCGTCCATCCGCGAACCGGTATCAATCAGCGCCGTGGCCAGGATTGTCAGCGACCCGCCGTTTTCGATTTTGCGGGCCGAGGCAAACATCTTGCGCGGAATTTCCAGCGCGCGCGCGTCCACGCCGCCGGTCATCGTGCGGCCGCTGCCGCCGTGAACGCTGTTGTAGGCGCGGGCGATGCGCGTGAGCGAGTCCATCAGCACAAAAACGTCCTTGCCGCTCTCCACCATGCGCCGGCACCGCTCAATGATGAAGCGCGAAAGCCGGACGTGCGTCTCCAAATCCTGGTCGTTTGACGAGGCGATGACCTCGGCCTTGACCGAGCGATGGAAGTCGGTCACTTCCTCCGGCCGCTCGTCAATCAGCAGGACGAGCGCGTGGACGTCAGGGTGGTTTGTGGTGATGGCGTTGCAGATTTGCTTGAGGATGGTGGTCTTGCCGCTGCGCGGCGGGGACACAATCAGGCCGCGGGTGCCCTTGCCGATGGGCGTGACGAGGTCAATGACGCGCGTCTCGATCAAATCCGGATTGGTTTCGAGCTTGTACTTTTCGATGGGGTCAATCGTGGTGAGATTTTCAAAGCGGACGGCCTTGGTGTATTCCTCAAAGGGCATGTCGTTGACCTTTTCAACGGCCTTGAGTTGCGGGCTGGTGCCACGATGCGGCGGCTGCGTCGGCCCGTAAACCAGGCTGCCCTCCCGGAGAAAGCTCCGCCGGATGGTGTCGGGTGTGACAAAGATGTCCGTCGGCTTCGGATGGTAATGGTTTTGCGCGGTGCGCAGAAACCCAAAGCCTTTTTCCGAAATCTCCAGATAACCGGAGCCGTAGTCCGATGATTGCTCACCGTTTTCTTTTACGCTAGTCATACAATGTGTTTGTGACGAAGGCCAAAACGTATCCCGAAAAGCCGGTATTGAACTTTGAATTGGAGAAGCGACTGTGGCGGCCAAAGCCGCCCGCAGCCCTCAAACCTTCGACTTTCCATTAATTACGGGCAAATCGCACCAAATGCAACAAGTTTTTTGCAGGAATTGAGCTTAATGCCCGTGGTCCCAATACTTCATTCCCCCAATCCTCCTGCAACTCAACGGCTTCACCCACCCACCGCCGCGCGCGCCTCGGCGGCCAGCGGTGTGCTCAAATAGCGTTCGCCCGTGGATGGCGCAATAGTGACGATGAGTTTGCCCTTGTTTTCCGGGCGTTTGGCGACTTCGATCGCGGCCACGACGTTTGCGCCGGACGAAATGCCGCATAAAATTCCCTCTTCCTTGGCCAGACGGCGGGCCATGGCGAAGGCGTCGTCGTTGGAAACCTGGATGGCTTCCGTAACCAGCGGATTGCCCTTTTCATCCTTCAAATGGAGGTTCTTGGGAATGAATCCGGCGCCCAGCCCCTGGATTTTGTGCGGACCGGGTTTCAATGGCTGGCCGGCGAGGGTTTGGGAAATGACCGGTGAATCCTTGGGATCCACCGCGATGGCTTGAAACGACGGTTTGCGCGGCTTGATGACCTCCACGCAACCGGTGATGGTCCCGCCCGTTCCGACGCCCGCGACCAAAATATCCACCTTGCCATCGGTGTCGGCCCAGATTTCCTCGGCGGTCGTTTTTTTGTGAATTGCCACGTTGGCCGGATTTTCAAATTGTTGTGGAATCCACGAGTTTGGAGTTTCCCTGGCCAGTTGCTCGGCCTTGGCTATCGCACCTTTCATGCCTTCGGCGCCGGGCGTCAAAACCAGCTTCGCGCCCAACATCGCCAGCAGTGTGCGGCGTTCCACCGACATGGTTTCGGGCATCGTGAGAATGAGCTGGTACCCCTTGGCCGCCGCGACAAACGCGAGGGCGATGCCGGTGTTGCCGCTGGTCGGTTCAATAATCACGGTGTCTTTCTTGAGGATGCCGCGCTTCTCGGCGTCCTCAATCATGGACATGCCAATACGGTCCTTGACGCTGCTGAGCGGGTTGAAAAATTCGCATTTGAGGAGAATCGTGGCGTGCAACCCGGCGGTGACCTTGTTCAGTTTGACCAGCGGTGTATGTCCGACGGTCTCGACGATGTTGTTGTAGATGCGTCCCATAACAGTCCTTTCCAAACTCGTTTAATTGATTTTGTTAGCCAAGATTGTGACGGGTTCAAGTCCAGCGCAAGCGCAATTTTTATTGAACCGGGAAAACATTCAACGCTCAACCTTCAACGTCGAGCGCCCAATGGACAGGGGCCGACGGCGTTCAGCCGATTGGATGTTGAGCATTGGATGTTCGATGTTCGATGTTTCCTCGTCATGGAAAACAATAAGTCCCTGCCCGACCTTTCGGTCGAACAGGGACAAATGGGGGATGGGAGTTCGCCACTCTCTCTTTCCCGGGCTGGCATTGGGCGCCACCCTCGCGGGGGCTGCCAGCTTCCCGACGCTATTCTCCACGGCAAGCGGAGTCATCGGCCTCGTAGCAGGGCCGTCCAGTGCCTTTCGGCCACTCAATTTCGAGTGAGGCTTTTCAGCTCGCTTCGGCTGGTGGTTGCGCCACCGGCTTGCGAACCAGGTAAAGACACGCCTGTGACTTCTTTTCTTCGCGTCTTCACCGATTAGCTCCGGGTCAGCCACCGCTTTTGGCGGCGCGTTCGCCCGGGGCCACGGGTCTCGCCTCTTCTCTCTCAGGTTGCTTTTTGCCCACAGTCCAGCGGTGTCGTTTTTAACATCGCCGGCGCTCGGAAGTTTTTCACGGGATTTGCCTGATCCGCGTGTCCTTCCCGGCGCATGCTCTCATTTTGTCCGCCTTTCGGCGGCTTTGCCAGGCGGATTCGGCTTTCGCCTCACCGCCAGAGTCGCCCGCACCGTGCTGATGCACAGTTGCAACCGGATACCCTCTGGGTAACTGCGATTCGCCCAGGCTCGAAACCGGCCTGGACTACTTGACTCGGTTCGGAGCAGTTTCTCATCGCCCCTTGCCGCCAAGTCCCTCATTCGCATTTGGCATGTGCGAACATGCCAGAGGAACTGGTGAATTTCGCCTCCGCCTCCGCGCCTTTCGGCCCGGTTTAAGAGGGGCCGGGTCAACCAGCCTGACCCTGCCTTTCCCCAGTCACCTGGGATTATCCTGGAAACGAACAGCTTCAATCTGTTGATTGCCACTGCCCGCTTCGTTCTTTCAAAGAACTGCGAACATCATAGAGCAAATCGCCAAACCCACAACGAATTGATATGCACAGGTTGTTAACCAAACCGCGCGTGTGGACAACGTGTGAACAATGCAAAACCCACAATGAAATCAATAATTTCCTTGTCTCGCTCCCCTGAATTATTAACAGCCTTTTGAATTCAAAACCTCCGCGGTGAACAAGTTTTGTTTGCTGCCTTTCGGGAAAAACCGCTCGACAGAAAATTTTTGCGGGCGCAAACTTTTGTTCGCAGAAAATCAATCGTCAGCCAATTCTAGCATTGAGAAATCACGCTTCGATCGATGTAAGGAAGACTCGGGAGAAACGAGGACGCCGGCAATGAAACGCCATCTTCCATTCGCACTCACCACTCTGCGGCTGCTGCTCGGCCCCATCGCCTTGCTTTGCGCGCTTTCGCAGGTTCCGCGCCTCGTTTATCTGCCCATCCTGATCGCCGGAACGTTCTCGGACATTTTCGATGGCATCCTCGCCCGCAAATTCGGCGTCGCCACCCCCGCGCTCCGCCGCTACGACAGCATCACCGACATCATTTATTTTCTGTTCACCCTCGTCGTCGCGTGGAGGCTATGCCGACCCGTCATCACCGGGAATGTTTGGCTGGTTGCCCTGATGTTGCTGTCGGAAGCGGGTTGTATTCTCATCTGCCTCATCCGATTCGGAAAATTCCCGGCGACTCATTCGTATCTTGCGAAATTTTACCACCTCTGCCTGCTCGGCTGCCTCATTGCCCTGCTCGTCTTCAACGCCGGAAGCTGGGCCATTGTCACCGTGGCGGTCGTCGCGCTGGTCACGAATTCAGAAATCTTTGCCATTCATTTGCTGATGAATACTCCGCCGGTGGACGTGCCCTCCATTTTCGCGCTGCCGAAACAGCCTTCGCGGTTGTAGCGCCGGTCTATGACCGACGGCGTTCTGACCCTCACAGAGCGCCGCTACAAACAAAAAAATGGCCGCCCCGACAGACGGCCTTTTGATGGCACGAAAACTCCGCTCAAGCCGCGGGCTTGGCGGCGGCGGCTTTTTTCTTTTTGGCGGCCTGTGCTTTCCGCTTGAGATACCGCATCCGGCGTTTTCGTTTTTCAGCTTTATTGTATTGTTTGCTCATAAGTGTCTTTACATCGGCGGCATATTCCGATTTCGTGTTGCGCACTATGGTAGTTTGGACGCAACGATTCAATCTCTATTTGGCGCTGGCGGCGGCACTGGCGCTCCTGTGCGGCTGTCAAACGCATCGGCAGAAAGGTCCGCTTGGCGCATTACGCGTCCACATCCAGGTCAATCCCGATTCCCTGGGCATCAGCCAGACCGTTTCCGTGCTGCGCTCCGATCCGGTGCTGGTCACCATCGCGCGCAATCCCATTTTGACGGAAGCCAACCTCGTCGCCGCCAAAGTCCTGGACACACCTGGCGGCTTCGCCATTGAGGTTCAGTTCGATGAAAACGGCACCTGGTTGCTTGAGCAATACTCCGCCGCCAACCCCGGCGGACATTTCGCCATTTGGAGTCAATGGAGCGAAAATGATTTCTCGCCCTTTTCAGTGGATGACATCATCAATCTGCCATCCCTTGCCAGCAAATTAAAGCAGCCAGCAGACGCGGTTTCCCAATACCTCAAGAACCAGTTGTCCGCAGCAACGCTGGAAATACTGACGAGCTACCAAGGTACAAACTCCGGCTCAATCCCGCTGCAAGCAGCACTCGTGGAGGACCTTAACAGAATCATTCGAGGCCACTTAATCTATGATAAGCAGCGTTTTGCAGGTGTCGTTTTGCGCCGGAAAACGCAGCAACTCCTTGCTCAGAACTCGGAACGAAACAGCCCGCTTCGCCTCAACAGGCTGCTGCTGGAGGACGCTTACCCGCTGGAATTGTCTAGGAATCGTAAAAAGGTTGCTGACAGCCGCTGGCTGGCCGCGCCGCTCATCACGCGTCGCATCGCCAACGGCGTGTTGGCGTTCACGCCGGACTGTTCGCGCGCGGAGGCCGACCAGCTCGTGCTGGGCCTTAACCAGGTCGCCGCCAAAAATCGCAAAGGACAAATGAAATGATGTTCCCCGCCGTTCGCCGCGCAAATTTTGCCGTTGCCGCCGTCTTGTTGACCACCTGCGCAAACCTCTTCGCGCAACAGCCATTTCAATTTCCCACGGCCAACCATGCCTTGTATGAAGTCGGCAACGAAACCAAATTCTTTGCGCCCACCGCGCCGGACAAATCGTGGACGACCGGCTCGTTTGGCTGCGTCCGCAGCGACGGCTGGCAGATGCATGAGGGCCTTGACATCCGCAGCCTGCAACGCGACAAGCGCGGCGAGCCGGCTGACCCCATCATGGCCACCGCCGACGGCACGGTGGTTTATTTCAACACCAAGCCGTCGCTCTCAAATTACGGGAAATACATCGTTGTCCGGCACATCGTCGAAGGCATTGAAATCTATTCGCTCTACGCCCATTTGAGCATGGTCCGGCCCGGTCTGAAAATCGGCGATCCAGTCAAGGCCGGCGAGGTGATTGCCACGATGGGCCGCACCTCAAATGCCGAAACCATCCTCCCATGGCGGGCGCACGTTCATTTTGAGCTGAACGTGTTCGTCAACGACAATTTTGCGGCCTGGTTCAAAAAAAATTCACCCGGCGAACGGAATGATCACGGCGAATGGAACGGCCAGAACCTGAACGGTCTCGACGTGCGGGAAATTCTGCTGGCCGAACACAATCCCAAGGGCGATTTCAGCCTGTTGAATTTCCTCCGGGGCCAGACGGAGCTTTGCCGGGTGCTCGTACGCGCGACCAACTTTCCCTATTTGAAACGTTACCCGATGCTCGTTTTGAAGAATCCGGTGGCTGAAAAGGAAGGCGTGGCCGGCTACGAAATTGCCTTGAATTACAACGGTGTGGCTTTTGTCCTAATGCCGCGCGCCGCGTCGGAAATCAAATCGAAGGCAAAATTTCAGTTGCTGTCCGTGAACGAAGAGGAGGAGAAGGCCCATCACTGCCGCAAGCTGGTGGTCCAACGCGGCGGCCATTGGCAACTGGCAAATAATGGCCTGCGCGAACTGGAACTGCTGACGTATTAGCCCGGCCACATTTAAGGTTGTGTCTTAATTTCAAATGGTGGCTGCGCCGCTGCCGCGGCGCACGGCGGTGCAGCAGCACCGCCGCCACCAAATTCAGACACTGCCAAATTCCAGTAGCATTTCTTACGTAACGGCGTATCCTGAGTCATCATCGCCATGCGCACGAGCATCCAGCGCCGGGAGTCGGCCAGCGGAAAACGATCGGGCTGCGCGCTGTTGTTTCCCAGCCTCCGACTCTCGCCTCCCCGGCGCGTCGGAGCGGAGCGGAGACGGCTCGACCCTCGACGGTTTGCGTTCACGCTCATTGAACTGCTCGTCGTCATTGCCATCATCGGGATTCTGGCGGCGATGCTGTTGCCGGCGTTGACCAGATCCAAAATGGCAGCTCAAACCTCCAACTGTTTGAACAATCTGCAACAACTCCAATTCTGCATGCATCTCTATGTGCTGGACAACGGCGACGGTCTGCCGCCAAATAATTTTGTTTACGACATTACCACCGACCAACCCATTCCCGGCAACAACGGGCCTTCGTGGTGCACTAACC
>CAWHAH010000030.1:0-140067 GCA_963827205.1 uncultured Verrucomicrobiae bacterium | reverse complement strand
GACCGGACTTGGACGAAGCCCTGGATTCGCTACTCCGATATTTCCCGTGGCGGAACGCTGGTTTATGACCTGGGCCCCACCGCCAACACCCACTGGGGCAGCAAACCGGCGCACGCCCCGCCCTCTTACACCGACGGGATGTGACGGCCATTAAATCCCGGCCTTGAATATTGTTGGCACGGCCAGCCCTGGTTTTTCGGGCGCCAGCAGGCCTGAATCATTCTTGTCGCTCTCGTCTTCGATCTTGCATAATTTCTCCCAGACCCGAATTCACGCCACCTCTTCGCACTGGGCCACAGGTTCAGCCTTCGATGCGCCACCGCGCACAATCAACACCACCGCGGCGATGATCAACACTCCCGCTACAAACAATTCGTGCGAGAACGCTTCATGCCCGATGGTGCAGCCGAGTAGTACCGCGATGAACGGATTCACATACGCATAAGTCGCCACGCGCGCCGGTGTGCTGGCGTGCAACAGCCAGACGTAACAAGTGTAACCCACCAACGAGCCGAACGCCGTCAAATACAACCACGCGCTCACGGACAAAAGCGTCACCTGGTCAAAAGAGAATTGCGCCGCCTCGCCGCGCGCCGCCGCCAGCCCCAGCAGTAACGCCCCGCCGGCAATCATTTGCATCGCCACACCCAACAGCGGCGACGCCGGTTTGCGCGCCTGCCGGTTGAAGATCGAGCCGAACGCCCAGCTCATCGAAGCCGCCAGCAAGGCGGCGATGCCCCAACTGTAGGCAGGGCCGGGATGGTTTCCCTGACCACGCGCCAGCAAGACCACCCCCATGAAACCCACCGCCAGCCCCGCGATCACGAACGGACGCGGGCGCACGCCTTCGGGCCGCAGCCACTCAAATAGCACCATCCACAATGGCGTCAGCGCCACCACCAACGCCGTCACGCTGGAGGGAATGACCTGTTCCGCCCATGTCACACCGCCGTTGCCAATCGTCAGCAACAAACCGCCGGTAATGATGGCGTTGCGCCACTCGACGCGCGATGGCGCCGCGCCGCCGCGGGCGCGCGCGAAGGCATACAGCAACAACCCGGCGGCAAGATTCCGTGTCCCGGCCATCAGGAACGGCGGAATGGATTCCACCGCGTACCGGATGCCGAGGTATGTTGAGCCCCAGATGATGTACACGGCGGCAAACGCCGCAATCACACCTGACACAGGCGGGGCTGGGAACGTGGCTTTGTCTTTCATGTTTGTTTGGCCGGCGTGATGGTGCTTTTCTCAAAATAAAAAACCCACCGCTGTATGCCGGCGATGGGTTGTCAAGTTTGTCCAGACCTTGTCTATGGATTCAACCTTCCACCGCCCGCGTCAAACTCGGTGACGCCATTGCGCCACCAACCGGCGCAAACCGGCATGACCGCGTGCTGCGGCGGACAATCCAGTTTGGCGATGACAGGTTTCATTTTCAGGACGCGCGTAATTTACTCCGGTTCCGCCCGCGGTCAACGGATTATTTATCCGGAAACTCTTGCTGGAAACTCTTGCTTGGCTTTCCATGCTGCCTGGGATAGCCTCGTCGTTTTGTTGAAGTGAGAAATTCGCGGCCATGAGCAAGGAATTCATCCGCATCGGCGGGGCGCGTGAGCATAATCTCAAGAACCTCACGCTGAACATCCCGCGCGACCGGCTGGTGGTCATCACCGGCCTGAGCGGCAGCGGCAAGTCGTCGCTCGCGTTCGACACGATTTACGCCGAGGGCCAGCGCAAGTACGTCGAAAGCCTCTCCGCCTACGCCCGGCAGTTCCTCGACCAGATGCAGAAGCCGGAGGTGGACTTCATCGAGGGCCTGTCGCCGGCCATTGCCATCGAACAGCGCAGCTCCGGCAGCAGCCCGCGCTCCATCATCGCCACCACCACGGAGATTTATGATTACTTGCGCCTGCTTTACGCCCACGTCGGCAAACCGCATTGCCCGGACACCGGCGTGCCCATCGTCTCGCAAACCACCAGCGATATCGTGGACAAAATCCTCGCCCTGCCGCCCAAAACGCGGGTGATGCTGCTCGCACCCGTTGTCCGGCGGCAAAAAGGCGAATTCCGCGACGTCATCGAACGCCTTGCGCGCGAGGGGTTCGTGCGCGCCCGGGTGGACGGCGAATTTGTCGAACTCGCCGCCGACACGCGCGTCAAGCTCGACAAAAAGAAATTTCACACCATCGAAGCCGTCGTGGACCGGCTGGTGATTGACGGGAAGATCCGCGTGCGGCTTGGGGATTCGGTCGAAACCGCGTTGCGCTGGGGCGAGGGCGTGATGTTCACGCTGCATCAGGCGCCGGAGGGGTGGCGGCAGGCGTCTCCGCCTGCCGTAGAGCCGGGCGTCACGCCTGGCCGAAAGGGTTTGGTGGGCAAAACGGTCGGGAAAATTCCGGCGCTCGGTCCGGGCGGCAAGATGCCGCCCTCCACGGCAGGCGGGGACGCCCGCCGCCACGCCGAATGGATCGAAACGCTGCACTCGAACAAAATGTGTTCGCCCGCGACGGGCAGGAGTTTTGATCCGCCCACGCCGAAGCATTTTTCCTTCAACGCCCCGGCGGGAGCGTGCCCGGTCTGCCACGGTCTCGGCCAGAAAATGGTTTTCGATGAGAACCTGGTCGTGCCTGACCCGGAGCAACCGCTCGACGGCGCCATCCAGCCGTGGCGTCGCGCCGGCAAGCGGATGAATATTTATTACAAGGCCATGCTGCGTTCGGTCGCGGCGCATTTCAACGTGAGCCTGGAGACGCCCTGGAAAAATCTGCCGGACGATTTCAAAAAAGTCCTGCTGCACGGCTCGGGGGAGGACGACGTTGATTTTCATTTCTGGCGCGCGGGCAGCATGCACACGGTCAGCCGCCCGTTCGAGGGCGTGCTGCCCAACCTGGAACGGCTGTTTACCGAGAGCGAAAGCGAATTCGTCCGCAACCGCATCAAGCCTTACATGAGCCCGCAGTTTTGCGACACCTGCAAAGGCAAACGGCTCAAACCGGAAATCCTGGCGGTGACGCTGGGGAGCGAGCAGACAAGCACACACTTTAAGGTAGCGCAGGCGTCCCGCCTGCCGGAAGCGGGTGCATCCAAAAGCCGGGGCAGGCGGGACGCCTGCGCTACAATTCCCGGCCTGTCCATCATGGACGTTTGCGCGTTGTCGGTGGAAAAGGCCGACGAATTTTTCGCCGGCCTCAAGCTCACGGAATTCGAGGAGAAAATCGCGCACGAGGTCATCAAGGAAATCCGCGCGCGGCTCGGCTTCCTGAAAAACGTCGGCCTCGGCTACCTCACGCTCGACCGCGAGAGCAGCACGCTTTCCGGCGGCGAGGCGCAGCGCATCCGGCTGGCCACACAAATCGGCGCGGGCCTCGTCGGCGTGCTGTACATTCTGGACGAGCCGAGCATCGGGCTGCACCAGCGCGACAACGACCGCCTGCTGGCCACGCTCAAAGGCCTGCGCGATCTCGGCAACACCGTGCTCGTGGTCGAGCACGATGCCGAGACCATCCGGCAGGCGGATTACATCGTGGATCTCGGCCCCGGCGCGGGCGTTCACGGCGGCGAACTCGTCGCGGCGGGTGCGTTGCCGGAAATTCTGAAAAATCCAAATTCCCTCACGGCCAAATATCTCACCGGCGAACTCGCAATTCCGGTCCCCCAAAGCCGGGTGAAACCGTCCCCGGAACGGGGCTGGCTGGAGGTGCTCGGCGCGCGGGAAAACAATCTGCGCAACATTGACGCGCGGATCCCGCTCGGCACGTTCACGTGCATCACCGGCGTGAGCGGTTCCGGCAAAAGCACGCTCGTGGATGACATCCTGCGCCGCGCCCTGTTCCGCAAGTTTTACGGGTCCAAGGAAACGCCCGGCGCGCACCGCGCCTTGAAGGGTTTCGAAGCGATTGACAAGGTCATCGTGATTGACCAGTCACCGATTGGCCGTACGCCCCGAAGCAATCCGGCGACTTATACCGGCATGTTCAACCACATCCGCGATTTGTTCGCGAAGCTGCCGGCGGCAAAAGTCCGCGGCTACGCGCCGGGCCGGTTCAGTTTCAACGTCAAGGGCGGCCGCTGCGAAAAGTGCGAGGGCGACGGCGTGCTGAAGATTGAAATGAATTTCCTGCCGCCGGTTTATGTGACCTGCGAGACGTGCGGCGGCAAACGCTACAACCGCGAGACCCTCGAAATCACCTACAAAGGCAAGAACATCGCCGACGTGCTGGCGATGACGGTGGACGAGGCGGTCGCGTTTTTCCGCGCCGTGCCGCAGATTTACGAGCCGTTGCTGACGCTGGCCGAGGTCGGACTCGGCTACATCGGGCTGGGGCAGGCGGCGACAACGTTGAGCGGCGGCGAGGCGCAGCGCGTGAAGCTGGCCACCGAGTTGAGCCGCAAGGCGACCGGCCGGACGTTTTACATTCTGGATGAACCGACGACCGGCCTGCATTTCCACGACGTGGCCAAGCTGCTCGAAGTGCTGTTCAAGCTGCGCCACACCGGCAACACGCTCGTGGTCATCGAACACAACCTCAACGTCATCAAGACGGCGGATTGGATTATTGACCTCGGCCCGGAGGGCGGGGATGCCGGCGGCCGCATCGTCGCGCAGGGCACGCCGGCGGAAGTGGCCCGCTGCGCCGGAAGTTTTACCGGACAGTATTTGACCCGCGTTTTGCAGCCATCGTGAACCAGCCTTTATGAAAATTGCTTTGTTCGGCCTGGCCGGAATCAAAACCGGCAAACACAATCTCAAAGACCCGCGTCTCGATGAGGCCCACAACCTGGTCGAGGCGGACAAAAAGACCCACGCGCAGGTGGACGTTCTGGGCGACGACCAGCTTCTGGACGCCGATGCCATCCTCGTGTCCCAGGAAGGCCGGGCGGACCTGATTTTGAAGGACCTCGAATTTGTCGAAACGCGCCTGGGCCGCGACCCGCAACCGGCCGAGCGGGCGGCGCTGGAAAAAATCAAGACGCTCCTCGAACAGGAGAAGTTCGTTTTCAACGCCGGCCTGGTACCGGCGGACCTGCAAGCCGTCGCCGCCCATCATTTTTTCACCGCCAAACCGATTGTGACGGCCGAACCGGCGGATTTGGAAAATCCCGACGCCCTGCTGCTGCGGGCGTTTCGCGAGGCCGGCTATATCTGTTTCCTGACCGTCGGCGGCAAGGAGAACCGCGCCTGGCCCATCCGGCAGGGGATGACGGCCTGGGAAGCCGGCGGCACGATTCACACGGACATCCAGAAGGGTTTCATTCGCGCGGAAATCATCAGCTATGCCGATTTCGTCGCGGCGGGCGGCGAAACGCAGGCCAAGCGCGCCGGCAAGATGCGGCTGGAGACGAAGCAATACGTCATGCAGGATTACGACCTGACCAACTTCCGGTTCAACAAGTAGGCGCCGGTGCATCTCGGGGGCGTGGTGCTCAAACGCGCGGAGCGCGGACCGCCGAGTCCGCGTGTTCGTGTGACTTCACGATTCCAGCCTGTTTCTGCGGGTGCGGCTCACGCGGACATGGCTGTCCGCGCTCCGTTTTGCTTCCGGCATGACGCCCCCGGCATTGCCCCAACCGCCATGAGATTGGGGCGCGGCGTTCAGCCGCTTCATCGTCCTTCACCTGTGGAATCGGTGCTCGCCAAGGTTGTTTTTGTGTTCAAGCGGCCTGAGGGTCGCGCGCCGGGGATCGCGTCACAATGCGCCCAGCAGGCGCCGATGCTTTTATTTCCCGCTTTTTTCACTGCGCAGCGTCGTTTAGATTCGGGCGCATGGCGTTTCATTGGCGATGGCTTTTGATTTTGCTCGCTGTCATTTTGAGCGGCGAACAGCTTTCTGCCGCCGGCACGAAGGAGCAACGCGCTTATGCCGCCGCCGTGGCCGCATTCCAGGATGAAATGTGGAATCGGGCGGAGACGGAGTTCGCGCAGTTCATCCAAAAATATCCCAAATCCACCAACGCGCCGGAGGCCGTGCTGTTGCAGGCGCAGGCGGAGTTCAAACAGGGAAAACTGGCACCGGCCATCGCGTTGTTGAATGCGCGCAAGGCCGGGGCCGGTCATCTCGCCGACCAATACGTTTATTGGATTGGCGAAGCGCAATTTCAAAACGTGGACCTGGCGGCCGCGGCGGAGACGTTTATTGCGCTGGCGCGCGATTTCCCCGAATCGCCCCTGCGGCTCCGGGCGGTGGTGGAGGCGGCGGCGGCGCGCGCGGAGCTGGGGCGATGGCCGCAGGTGGGCGCGCTGTTGCAGGAAACCAACGGCGTGTTTCAGCGCGCGGCGCAGTTGGACCCCGCGAACGAACTGGTCACCCGCGGGCGCCTGCTGTTGGCGCAGGCGGCACTCGCACAAAAAGATTTTGGCGGCGCCATGGCGACGCTCGCGTCGGTGAACCCCCAGGCCCTCGAACCGGAGTTGGGCTGGCAACTGGCGTATCTGGTTTATCAGGCCAAGCTGGCGACGGGCGACACCAACGCGGCGCTGGCGGCCACCACCAATCTGCTCCAAATTGCGCGGCTGGGAAATGATGAGTCGTTGCGCGGGGAAAGCGTGGCGTTGCACGCCGGATTGCTGGAGCAAATCGGGTTGCCAGCCGAAGCCCTCGATGCGTATCAGGAAAACCTGACGAACGCGCCGGTGGACCGGCAGCGGCAGGCGATCCTGAAAATCACGGAGCTGGCGGTCGCCCAGGGCCGGTTTTCGACGGCCGAGGACGCGCTCCGGAATTTTCTCACCCGATTCACGAATTCACCGGTGGCCGACATGGCGCTGCTGTCGCTCGGCGAGCTGCAATTGAAGGATTACGTTGCGGATTCGTCGGCGACGAACCAACTGGCAGCGGCATCCGATACGTTCGACCGGTTTCTGAGCACGTTTCCGAACAGTCCGCTCCTGGGTAAGGCATATCTGGACCGCGGCTGGTGCGGCTGGGGCGCGTGGCTTGCGGGGAGCACGACCAACAGCCTGATGGATGGCCTGACCAATTTCGCAGCCGCCGCGCAGAGACTGCCGCCGTCGGAGGATTTGGCAGTGGCGCGATTTAAAATGGGCGACGCCCTGTTCGCGCAAACGAATTTTTCGGGCGCCCTGGAAAATTACCGCGCCGTGGTTGATGATTTCAACCAATTCCCGGCCGTCATGCAATCCCTCGGCAGCCGCGCGCTTTATCAGAGCCTGCGGGCGTGCCTGGCCTTGACGAACACGGCCGGGGCGGAAGGCACGATGGGGCAAATTCTCAAGCGGTATCCGTTCAGCGAGGAAACCGGCAACAGCCTACTGCTCATGGGCGAATATCTTGCCGACCTGAGCCAGCCGACGAACGCGCTGGCCGCGTTTCAAAGATTTGAGGCGGTCTTTCCCCATTCGCCGTTGCGCTCGCAGGTGGAACTCGCCATCGCGCACGCGTGCGAACAGGCGCAAGCCTGGCCGATGGCCATCGAAAAATACAAACAATGGCTGAGGGATTTCCCGACCAACGCGCTGCAGCCGCAGGCGGATTACGCACTGGCCCGCGCGAATTACCGGGCGGCAAATGAGACGAACGCGTTCGCGTTGTTCGCGGATTTTGTCGCGCTATTCCCGACCAACGAACTGGCGCCATTGGCGCAATGGTGGGTGGCGGATCATTATTTCCGCCTCGGCGGGACAAATTTCGTGGATGCGGAAAGGAATTATCAGATGCTTTATCAAAACACCAACTGGCAGGGATGGCCACTGGTTTACACCAATCTGGCTTATCAGGCGCGCCTGATGGCCGGGCGCGCGGCGATGGGCCGGCAGGGTTACAAGGATGCCATCGCCCATTTCACGTCGCTGACGAGCGACACGAATTGTCCGCTGGACCTGAACGGTCAGGCCTTGCTGGGACAGGCACTGTTCGCTTATGGCGGGGCCTTGATGCTTTTGGATTCGCCGGCCACCAACAATCCGCTGGCCAATTTTCAACTGGCCACCAACGTCTTCAGCCAGGTCTGTCAGTTGTATCCCACCAATGAACTCGGCGCGCGAGCGTGGGGTGAAATCGGCGATTGCGATGTGCAACTCGCCAATTACGACGCGGCCACGAATGCCTACGCGCAGGTGGTCAACTCGCCGTTCGCCCACATCGCGGCGCGCAGCCGGGCGCAGATTGGTTTTGGCATCGCGCTGGAAAAAAAGGCGGCGGCGGCCGGCGGCGACCAGAAAATGCTGCTCGCACTGGCGTTGGACAATTATCTGGGTGTGTTCTACGAGAACAATTTGCGCAATGACGAGCAGGCGGACGCGTTCTGGACCAAAGAAGCCGGCCTGCAGGCGCTGCCTCTGATTGAAACGTTGGGCACAGGCGATCCAGACAAATTCATTGACCGGATGGAAACCATGCTGCCGCAACTGAAAGATTCGCTGGAGAAAACCCGCGCCGCCCTGCCGGCGCCAAAAAACTGACGCGCCCGTTTGACAGGCCTGCCTGCCCCGGTTAGCTTCAGGCAGCAATGGAAACGACGGAGAAACAGGGAATTGGACGAATTGTCAGCGTTACCGAAAATGCCGCGGCGGAAGTCAAATCGCTGCTGGCTTTGCCGGAGAACGCAGGCAAGACGCTGCGGATTTTTGTGGAGCAGGGCGGCTGCTCCGGGATGCAATACGGCATGGTCTTCGACGAAAAGCGCGAGGGCGACCTGCTTTCGGAAAAGAATGGAGTCGGGGTTCTGGTTGACCCGATCAGCGCGCAATATCTTCGCGGCACGGTCGTGGATTTCAGCAACGCCCTGACCGGCGGCGGTTTCAAAATTTCCAATCCGAACGCGAAGCAGAGTTGCGGTTGCGGAAAATCCTTTGAGGCTTGAGCGGACTTGATCAATCCCGCGCGAGCCTGACAACGCCGTCCCGTGTGATGCGGGACGGCTTTTTATTTCGGAAGCCGGTTCTCAAATCCAGTTTTTACGAACCATCCAGGCCTTGATGATTTGTGTCAGGCCAACGTAGCAAAGCAGGGTCGCGGCGAGAATCGGCCAGAACTGCCACGGCAGCGGCACAAACCCCAGCGGCCCGGCCAAAGGCGAATAAGGCAGTATCGCGCCGATGAGCATGATAAGGATTGTGGTCATCGTGAGTTGCCAGCTCGCGCGCGATTGGATGAACGGAATCAGGCTCGTGCGGATGACATGGATGATAAGGGTCTGCGTCATGATGGATTCCACGAACCAGCCGGTGTTGAAGAGCGCGGCGGCGTGGGTGTGGTTTGCGGCGTCGTCCCCAAAGCGCGCGACCAATTCCGGCGTCAGCCCCACTTGATTGCATTTGAAGAAAAACCACATCACGGAAAAAGTGGTGTAATCAAAAATCGAGCTGATGGGACCGATGAAGACGATGAACTTGGCAATTTCCCCGATGTTCCAGGGACGCGGCTTGGCGATGTATTGCGCACCGACATTGTCCGTCGGAATCGGCACCTGCGAAAAGTCATAAAGCAGATTGTTGGTCAGGATTTGAAGCGGTTGCATCGGTAGAAAAGGAAACCACGCGCTCGCGCCGAGCACGCTGAACATGTTGCCAAAATTGGAACTGGCGCCCATGCGGATGTATTTGACGATGTTCGCAAACACTTTTCGGCCTTCGAGCACGCCTTCTTCGAGCACCATCAAACTTTTCTCCAGCAGAATCATGTCGGCGGATTCCCTGGCGATGTCCACCGCCGTGTCCACGGAAATCCCCACGTCGGCAGCGCGCAGCGCGGGCGCGTCGTTGATACCGTCGCCCATGAAGCCGACCACGCGCCCCTTTTTCTGGAGTGCCTGCACGACGCGCTTTTTATGCGACGGCGAAAGCCGGGCGTAAACATCCGTGCAATCAATCACTTCGGCCAGTTGCTCGTCCGACATTTTTTCCACGTCATTGCCGAGCAGGATTTTTTCGGCGTTAATGCCGACTTCCGTGCAGACTTTCCGCGTGACCAAATCATTGTCGCCCGTCAGAACTTTCACCGTCACCCCGTGCTGACGCAACGCGGCAATGGCGGTTTTGGCCGTGTCCTTTGGCGGATCCAGAAACGCGAGATAGCCGGTGAGCACCAGATTTTCCTCGTCTGCTTTTGAATACGCCGGCTGCGCGCCAACTTTTTTATTCGCAATGGCCAGCACGCGAAAACCGTCTTCGCTCAACGAATTGACCTGCTCGATCAGGTTGCCGACGAGAATCGGCTCCATCGGGAAAATTTCGCCATCACATTCAAAGTGCGTGCATTTTTTGAACACCGATTCCGGCGCGCCTTTCGTCAGCAATTGCCGTTCGCCGTCCGGGCCTTCCACGACCACGGACATCATGCGGCGCGAAAAATCGAACGGGATTTCGTCCGCCTTGGCGAATTTTTCAACGGAGAGTTCGCGGCGCAATTCCGAGTATTTCAGCACCGCGCGGTCAAGAACGTTTTTCAGCCCGGTCTGAAAATGACTGATCAAATAAGCGTCGCGCAAAACCTCTTCGCTTTCATTTTTGAACACGTCGCAATGCAGTTCGAGGATGACGTGGTCAATGGTGAGCGTGCCCGTTTTGTCGGTGCACAGCACGTTCATCGCGCCAAAGTTCTGGATGGAATTGAGCCGCTTGACGATTACTTTTTTCTTCGACATCAACATCGCGCCTTTCGAGAGGCAGACAGAGACGATCATCGGCAGCATTTCCGGCGTCAACCCGACGGCCACGGCGAGCGCGAAGAGAAAAGTGTCCTTGCCCCAACTGTGTTTGGTGAGGCCGTTGATGAAAAACACCATCGGTGACATCACCGCCATGAAACAAATCATCAGCCAGGTGAATTTTTTCACGCCGCGGTCAAACGCCGTTTCAACCTGCTGGCCGGCCAGGCTGCTCGCCATTTTTCCGAAATACGTCTGCGCGCCGGTGGCGACCACGACCGCCGTGGCCGAGCCGCTTTCGACGCTGGTGCCGAGAAAGCAGAGGTTCGTGTGCTCAATGGACGAGACGTTTGTGCGCGAGTCGCGCACGTCGGTTTTTTCAACGGGCAGGGACTCGCCGGTCAGCGTGGCTTGGATGATGAATAAATCCTTGGCCGCGATCAGCCGCACATCGCCGGGAATCATGTCGCCGGCTGATAATTTCACCACATCACCGGGGACGAGTTCTTTGAGCGGAATTTCCTTTGGCTCGCCATCACGCAATGCCGTTGCGGTGACCTTGATCATCGCCTTGAGTTTGGCCGCCGCGTTGTCAGCTTTCGTTTCCTGAATGAGCCGCAGCGACAGCGCGAGCAGCACCATCGCCAGCATCACGGAGCCCCCGATGTAGTCGCTCGAATCCGCCGCAGTCGCAAAGGTGATGATGGCAAGGATCGTCAGCAAAATGACCAACGGATTGCGCGAGGCAATCCAGAGCCGCCGCAGCCAGCCGTGTTTTTTTTCCTGCGCGACTTCATTCGGTCCGAACACTTCCAGCCGCTCGGCCGCCTCCTCCTCGCTCAGGCCCACCGGCGACGTGTCGAGTCGTTGTAGGATTTCGGAAGCTTCATGGGTCGCCGCGTCGCGCACCAAATCGTTCGCACGCTGGCCGTTGGATTTTTTGTCAACGGGCATAAGTCTTTAGACGGCGTATCGCTCCAGCACCGTGAGCAGGGAGCGCAAATTATGGCGGCTCTCGGATCGGCTGGCGGTGCTTTCAATGCACGCCCGCATGTGGGACTCAATCACCCTCTCGCTGAATGATTTCAACGCTTGACGCGCGGAGACGACCTGCATCAGCACGTCTGAGCAACCGGCGTCCGCTTCCACCATTTTTTCGATGCCCTCGATTTGGCCCTTGATTTTCCGGAGGCGGACAGTCAGGTCGCGCTTTTCCAGTCCGGGCCGGAGAGACTTGGCTTTCATGGCAAAACTTTTAACATTTTTCATCGGCCGCGCCACTTCAAAAATGGCGCTTGACCCAGCATGGGGGGTAGGGGTATATGGCAGCGTGGTTTTTGTCAACCGCCATTGGGGGAAATTGTCCGCCACTGCCGTGCTGGCGTTTCCGGCGGCCAGCCTGCCAGCCACGGCGGAAGTTTCGACAAATTCACCACCCGCCAAACAAAACTGGAACTGGCACGTTCAAAACACGGATATTGTGCAAGGCTATCCCGGATTTCCTGCCAAGTATTCAGGTCCCAACAGTTTGCCCGGTGGCGGGGAAACCCGCGAGACGGTTTCGCTGGATTTGATGGCTGGAGTCCGCCTGTGGCGTGGCGCCGAGGCGCACATTGATGGAATGATGTGGCAGGGCTTCGGCGTGAACGACACTCTCGGCGTGGAGGGCTTCCCCAACGGCGAAGCCTTCCGTCTCGGCACTGCGGTTCCCAACCTGAACCTTCCGCGCCTGTTCATCGGCCAGACCATCGGCTTCGGCGGCGAACCGGAAGACGTGGCAGACGATCAACTTGACCTGGCCGGAAGGCAGGACGTGTCGCGGCTGACGCTCACGCTGGGAAAATTCAGTGCCAAGGATATTTTCGACAACAACACCTACGCCAATGACCCGCGCACGCAGTTCATGAACTGGGCGTTGATGGCCAACGAAGCCTGGAATTATCCGGCGGACGCGCTCGGCTACATCACCGGTTTCGCCGCGGAATTGAATCAGCCGGCGTGGACGCTTCGCTACGGATTTTTCCAGATGCCGCGCGTTTCCAACGGTTCGGCGTTGGATTCCCGCTTTTTGGTGGCCTGGGGCATGGTGACGGAGTTGGAAGGCCGTTACACCGTGAACACTCATCCCGGCACAGTTCGGTTGCTGGCCTATCTGAACCATGCCCACATGGGCAGTTATCAGGAAGCGGTTGATGATCCGACCCGACCCGCTGACATCGAAGCAACGCGCGCCTACCGTTACAAATACGGTTTCGGCCTGAACTGGGAACAGGAAATCATCAGGAACGTCGGCGTCTTTTCGCGCCTCGGTTGGAGTGACGGCTAAAACGAAGCGTGGGTGTTCAGTGACATGGATTACACAGCGACAGCAGGCGTCAGCATCAAGGGCGAAGCCCGGCACCGGACCGATGACACCTTTGGTCTGGCGGGCGTGGCCAATGGCCTTTCACAGGTTCATCAGGAATTTTTTGGGGCTGGCGGCACGGGGATTCTCGCGGGCGACGGCGGGTTGTCGTACGGTTGGGAAGAAATTCTGGAAACCTATTACGATTTCAAAATCCGGAAAACGGTTCATGGCGCGCTGGATTATCAATTTGTGACCGATCCCGCCTTCAACCGTGACCGGGGGCCGGTGTCCGTCTTCGCCGCGCGGCTGCACTGGGAGTTCTGAAACAACGTTATTGCGGGAAAAATCGAACGAAGGGAACAACTGATGGAACTGACGCATTCTGGCAGGTAACTACTCAGGCAATCTCATCACCGACAAAAATTTCCGTCCAACCGGCGAATACTCTAGGCCGGTCTTCGACGAATCGTTCGTGATGTTCGGCCATTTTCACCAGGCGGGCGGCATTTTGCGGCAAACAGAGGGTCGTGAAGGGACGTCCTGATTTCAGCCTTTCGCGGAATATCTGATATTCAACGCCTAGAATAAAAGCCAATTGCGGCGAAAGATCCGCTAACGTGGCATCATCCATGTCAAATGGCTCCACCAGTTCATAGTTTCCCTTGCCCTTTTCCTTCATGAAACGGTTCATAGCAACTAACGGGCCATTTTCGTTGGCTCGACGCACTCGGAAACAGCTTATTTTCAGCTCATTCGGGGAGCCAACCTGAGGCGCATTGCGGGACCAGGGTTGAGCGGGCGACGCCGGAGCGCCGCCGACCCGTTGAACCTGATCCGGATACTGCCGGGGGAGGAAGCCATGCACCCGATTTTGCCACGCGTGCTCCGGCTTGCCCCGGCCATGTGTTCCGCGTCGTTTGGCGCCATCTTGGCGGACAGGACGGGTATTGGTCTTTATTTTAAGACGGCCTTTCATATCCTGCGCGGCACATAATTATGAAATCCTTCATTCTCGGACGCAGTGCAAAATTGACTTTTGCGGCGATCGCTTTGCTCGTTCCGATTCTGGTCTCCGCGCAACCGCGGTTGGACGTCATCGAGTTTCCCAGCCGCGTGCTCAAGGATAATCCACTCGACGATCCGGTTGTCCGCCGCCTTGCAGTATTTGTTCCGGACCAATACACCAATCACGCCGCGCTGCCCGTTGTTTATTATTTGCCTGGTTACGACAGCTCTTCGGAGAACTTTATCAAGCATGCGGACAGTTGGCGTGCGTTCACCCAAAAACTGGCCGACGAAGTCGCCCCGGTTCTACTCGTCGTCGTGGACGGCCGCAATCGCTGGGGTGGCAGCCAGTATCTCAACTCGCCCGCGCAGGGTAATTACGCGGATTATGTCTGCGACGAAATCGTTTCCCGCGTGGAATCACGTTACGGCATCACGACCAACCGGCTGCGGCGCATCATTGCCGGGCATTCCAGCGGCGGGTTCGGAGCTTTGCGCCTGGGCATGTTGCGGCCGGACCTTTTCGACGCCGTCATCGCGCTCAGTCCGGATTCGGATTTTCCGTTCACGCATCTGCCGCTGGTGAAAATGCCCGGGGTCACGAACGCGAGCCTGGCGCAGATCAAATCCTACATGGCTCCCCGAATCACCGTTCCTTTTCCCACGGATGGCGACCTGACCTACGCGCTTGGCTTGTCCGCCGCTTACGCCCCGGTGGGTCCCGGGCAGCCGGGAAAATTTCAATGGCTTTATGACGCGAAAGGCCGGTTCCGTGAAAAGGTCTGGGAGCGTTGGCTGGACAACGACCCGCTTGCCATCGTCCAGCGCAACCCGAACGCCTTCCGCGCGAACCAGTCGGTTTATCTCGATGGCGCGGCCCACGACGAATTCGGCGCAAACGTCGGCGCGCGGAAGATTTATGAAGTTCTCCACAACCGCGCGGCGCCGTGCGCCTTTTACGAACCGCCGGGCGGGCACATGGACCATCTCCAGGAGCGGTTGCAGCGCGGACTCGCCTGGGTCTTCCATCGTCCTGTGCAGGAAATTAAATAAACCCGCATGCTTGACGCTCCGGGCGGCACGGCCTATTTTCAAGCTATTCGGGGAGCCAACCGGGTCCGTTGCAGCGGCGGTCTGTGACCGGCGGCGGCGGACAAAGGCTGAGAGGGCGACGCGGGAGCGCCGCCGGCCCGTTGAACCTGATCCGGATAATGCCGGCGAAGGGATGATGTGAATTCCTTCCCCGCTTTGTCCGATCTCGGCACATGACATCCGGCACCTGTCAAATTTTATGATCGCGACCAAAGATTCGTTCGAACCTCACAGCTCTGAACAACTGCCCAAAAGCAAAAAGATTTACGTCGAAGGCCGGCTTCATCCCGGCGTCCGCGTGCCCATGCGCGAAATCGAACTCGCGCCCACCAGGTCCTACACCGGCGCTATCGAGCAGAACGAGCCGGTGCGCGTCTATGACTGCTCGGGCCCCTGGGGCGATCCCGCTTTTCACGGTGATGTCGGACACGGCCTGCCGCCCTTGCGACGCGAATGGATTTTAAAACGGGGCGACGTTGAAGAATCCAATGGCCGGCCGGTCCAGCCGATTGATGACGGGTATCTTTCCGAGCAGCATCGCGGGCTTTCGCGCGCGAAGCGTCAGGATGAAACTTCATTTCGTCTCGAAGGTTTGACCGCGCCACGCCGCCGCACCTCGCGCGCCAAAGCGGGCAAGGTCGTCACGCAACTCGCTTATGCCCGTCGTGGCATCATCACCCCGGAAATGGAATTCATCGCGATTCGTGAGCAAATGAGGGTGGCACAGGCGTCTCGCCTGTCCGCCGATTCGTCCCGAATCGGCGATCTTTCGCAAGACAACGTCCGCAACGACCTGAACAAGCAGCACGCCGGCTCTGCAACCCTCCAAAACGCCAGCACGCCATCAGTTTTTGCACGCTTTCCACAACGAATTCCAAAGGAGATTACAGCAGAATTTGTTCGCAGCGAGGTCGCCGCCGGCCGCGCCATCATTCCGTCGAACATCAATCATCCCGAGCTGGAGCCGATGATCATCGGCCGCAATTTCCTCGTGAAAATCAACGCCAACATTGGCAACAGCGCCGTGGCGTCCAGCATCGAGGAGGAAGTCGAGAAGATGCGCTGGGCCACCAAGTGGGGCGCGGACACCGTCATGGACCTGTCCACCGGCAAGAATATCCACGCCACGCGCGAATGGATTCTGCGCAACTCGCCCGTACCCATCGGGACCGTGCCGATTTATCAAGCGCTCGAAAAAGTCGGCGGCAAGGCCGAGGAACTCACTTGGGAAATTTACCGCGACACTCTCATCGAACAGGCGGAGCAGGGCGTGGATTATTTCACCGTCCACGCCGGCGTGCTCCTGCGCTTCATCCCGCTCACCGCACATCGCATGACTGGTATAGTCAGCCGCGGCGGCAGCATCATGGCCAAGTGGTGTCTCGCGCATCACCAGGAAAGTTTCCTCTACACGCATTGGGACGACATTTGCGACATCATGGCCGCCTACGACGTGAGCTTCAGCATCGGCGATGGTCTTCGACCAGGGAGTATCGCCGACGCCAACGACGAAGCGCAATTCGCCGAACTCAAGGTGCAAGGCGAACTCACCGAACGCGCGTGGGCCAAAGGCGTGCAGGTGATGAACGAAGGCCCGGGCCACGTGCCGATGCATTTGATCGAGGAAAACATGCACAAGCAGCTCGAATGGTGCCACGAAGCGCCGTTCTACACCCTCGGCCCGCTCACCACCGACATCGCGCCCGGCTACGACCACATCACCAGCGGCATCGGCGCGGCGATGATTGGCTGGTACGGCTGCGCGATGCTGTGCTACGTCACGCCCAAGGAACACCTCGGTCTGCCGGACAAGAAGGACGTGAAGGACGGCGTCATCGCCTACAAGATCGCTGCCCACGCCGCCGACCTCGCCAAAGGCCATCCCGGCGCGCAATATCGCGACAACGCGTTGAGCAAGGCGCGCTTTGAATTCCGCTGGGAAGATCAATTCAACCTCAGCCTCGACCCCGTCACCGCGCGCGAATTCCACGACGAGACCTTGCCGCAGGACGGCGCCAAGACCGCGCACTTCTGCTCCATGTGCGGCCCGCACTTCTGCTCGATGAAAATCACGGAAGACGTGCGGAAATACGCCGCCGAACAAGGCATCGCCGAGGAAGAAGCTCTGAAGAAGGGAATGGAAGAAAAGTCTCGCGAATTCGTCGAGAAAGGCGCAGAAATTTATTCGAAAGCGTGAAAGCAATTTGAGAACAAAACCGTGAGTGCCGCAGCGACATTAGCAGCGCCAACCAGAAACGATCTGCGTGCCCGGCCAGTGCAACTTTCGTTTTTTGATGGTGGCGAACGGCAACAATTGTTTTCCCCTCTTGATGCAACATTTCAACAAAACAAAGAAGAACCGCTTCACAACTGGTATCCGTATCTTGAAGGCTTTGGGCCTGATTTTGTCTTGTCGGTATTCGCGAACTACCTTCCATTGGCGAAGCGGGTAATCGACCCGTTTGTTGGTTCAGGCACAACACCACTTGTTCTTTCGTCTATCGGCGTCGAGTGCGGGTATTGCGAGGCGAATCCAGTGATGCGGGAGGTTACGCGGATCAAAACGACTGTTGCCGCGCTGAACGACTCTGAGCGTGGCTCGCTTGCATCCCGAATTCGTGCGCTGGCAAAGGATTTGCCGGGTCGAGTCAGGGGGGCGAAGAAGGACGAATTGTTGGAGTCGAACTATCACACCTGCTTTGGCAAGAGTGTTTTTTTTACGGACGCGACGTTTGACACAGTTCTCCGCTTGCGCGCCTTGGCTGATGATTTACAACGGGCTGATTCGTTTCTTGGTGACGCGCTTTGGCGGGGACGAAACCGAGTGGGAACGTTTCTGCAAGCCCGACATCATTCTCGATAACCTCATCGCCGACGGCAAAGCCGTGCCGATGATCATCGTGATGCCCAACGGTCGCGCGCAAAAGAACGATCGCGCCCAGGGAAATATTTTCGCCGCTGCGCCCGCGTTCGCGACCTTCGAGCGTGACCTGCTGGACGATGTCATTCCCGCGATTGAGTCGCGCTACAGCACCTACACGAACCGGGAAAATCGCGCGCTGGCCGGGCTTTCCATGGGCGGCGGACAGTCTTTGAATTTCGGACTGGCGCATATCGATAAATTTGCATGGGTGGGCGCTTTTTCGCCCGCCCCGAATACCAAGCCGCCGTCACAACTTCTCCCCAATCCCGACGCGGCAAAAGAGTTGAAACTGCTCTGGCTTTCCTCTGGCAAAAAGGATGGCCTGATCCGTATCAATCAGGAAGTCCACGCCTACCTTAAGACAAACAACATCCCTCACGTCTGGCATGTGGACAGCTACGGGCACACTGCACCGGAATGGAAACAGGCATTGTATTACTTTGCGCAAAAACTTTTCAAATGACCCCCAACGCGCCCGGAACAAAGAGCGACTGAAACTTATGAAATCCATCCAAGGATACCATCTCATCAAGCCGGAAGACCTGCACTGGCGGCCGTCCAACCTGATGCGCATCCCGAACGCGGATTATCTGGAGAGGACCGGGAGCGAGAATCTCGGCGCGCGGCTCTGGCGGTTGCCGCCCCAAAGCGCGAACACGCTGCACAAACACATCCGCGCGGAGGAATTTTATTTCGTGCTGGAAGGCACGGGCCGGATGCGCGTGGGCGACGCGACGTTGACCGTGCCGCGCTACGGCGGTGTGCTGGTCGGTCCGGATCAGTTGCGCCAGGTGTTCAACGACACCGACGCCGAGGTGCTCTGGCTCATCATCGGCGCGCCGGAGGAACTGGAATTTCTGCCCGGCGCGAAGACCAGGCCCGATAAGTCGCTCCTTTACCCGGTTGACCCGAAGCAACTGCCCAAGGAATTGGCCGGCGTGGAGTGGCCGCCGAAGGCGTAACTTACGGCTTCAACAATGCCGAGAAACCTGCCCGGTGACGCCAGAGCAGGAACAAGCTTGGCGATATTCTACTGGTCAATCAGACGAAAGAAAACGCTTCCGGTGGTGTTGTTCATGGGCACGGAAACCTGGTTGGTGGTGGTCGAGCCGGATACGGTGTTCCAATTGGAGCTGGTGCCGATGTTCAACGCATTGGTCTGCGCCTGCAATGTCCAGCCGAGGTAATTCGCCGGCCACGAAAGCTGCAGGGTGTTGCCGGACGCCAGCGAGGTAATGGTCGGTGCGGTGAGGAAGTTAAAGGCAAAATTGGGCGACTGGTTGACCACAGCAGTCCCGGATGCCGGCATTGACGTTATGGCCGAACCGTTGACCGTCAGGCTTTCGACATTCAGGCTGCCTACGGCATAATATCCACTCCAATTTCCAGACCACATCCCATACACCCCATTGACGCCAACGCCGTAAGTGGAAATATTAACGACATTCATGGTAGCGTTCGACACCACACCCGGATTTGAATAAATGACTTCCATGGCATAGGACAAACTGTTCGTGATGTTCAAATGGTTGAGGTTGAGATTGGTAATGTTGAGCGACTGCGGCACGAGCGTCAGCGCGGCACGCCAATTCCAACCATTCGGATCATGGCCACCACAGCGGGTGAGATTACACCGCTGGGCAACAGTCGTCCCACTGAATACATTAGCCCCGACGGAGAATGTCCCGGCGATCAGTATGCCGCATCCGTACGGTATGTCCGAGAACGCGCAGTCCTCGATTGTATTGCTCGCGGCACCATAGATCGCACCCCCATTGGCCAGGAATGGCAACTGGCCGGTACAGTGAGTGATGATATTGAAGCCGGGGCTGTAATTCTGCGAGGTGTAAGTCGCCGGCCAGATGGCAAAACAGTCATCCCCCGTGCCCCGGGCAGTGCAATTCGTGACAGTGGTAGCTTGCATCCCCACACAGAGATTGATGCCATCCGCGATGGTGTTGCGGAAGCGGCAATCAGCAACGACCAGGCCGCTCGAATTGACGAGCCAGGCCCCGGTTTTGGTATGCTCCACCCAGACGCGCGAGATGGTTGACCCGGTGCCATAGGAACCGCCCAAACCGTCATTGGGTTCGTTGTCATTCCGGTAGTTCAATTTTCCAATAATCGCGAAATCAGACAGGTGAATGTTGCTGCCGTTTCCGTTCAGGGTGACCCGGCGGGAGGAGTTCGTGTATAAAGTGGGATTTCCGACCAGCGCGCTATACCACATGCCCGCGCCCTGGATCGTCGTATTGCTCGGAAGATTGATGCTGTTGGTTATTAGGTAGGTTCCGGCCGGCAGCCAGACGGTCTTCCCCAGCGACACCGCGGCATTGATGCAATTCGTGAGCGCTACGGTGGAGTCAATGACCCCGTTCGTGTCCGCGCCATAGCTGGTGACGGACAGTGAATTTGCCGGCGCGGTGAGCGGGGGGGCGACATTCTCAAGGTCAACCAGGTCAATGACGTAGTAAGCTGCCGTGTCGTCGGCATTTTCCTGGATGCTCACCGTGTCACCCGCGTTGATGGTCAGCCCGTTCAGGCGCACTTCATCGAAGAAGTTCCTCGGGTTCCCGGCGCTGGGATTGTTGGTCCACGCGGGAAGTCCACTGCCGTAAACTCCATACAGCCATGAATATTGGGATGTCACCGGAAGTTTTTGAACAAAGTTTGTGTTCAGGTAGAGACTGAGGGTATAGTTGGTTCCGCCTCCGTTCGTCGTGTCCGGCACACAATACCGCACCACGATGGAGTTGGCTGCGGCCTGGGCGGTGAGTTGCACATATTGCCCCGTGTTGGTAAGTATGAAGGCGTGTCCCCCCGATGCTTCCCCTGCAATTGTGTTCGTGAAGGTGGCATATATGCTACTGAACTGTGCCGGGGATCCTATTATCGCCGCCCCGCCGCCGTTCGTCATGTTCCCGGCTTCGTAGTCATAGGTGATCCAGGGTACATCCGCGCCGGGAGATGCCTTCAGGGGGCATAGCGAGGCACCGAAGAATATGATGATGGCGAGTTGGCGCAGTGGGTATGGCATATGGTGAGACTGTTACTAAACATTAAGAAGCCGGCTGTAATTTTGCCTGCCGGGTTCGACACGACACCATAGCATGTATCAGCAGCCAGGCAAGTCTAAAACCAAAGGTGTCGCCAATTGGGGGCGCCGCGCATTCGATCCGAAGGCAACGAACACGAGTCCGAACGGGATACGGGCGATCATGGCGGCGAAGTTACGCGAAATGCTTTCGCAATCAGGTTTTGATACGAACTGAAAAATTATCAGCGAAATGTCACAGTCGCTTCTTTCGGTTGTCCGTATTCTTGAAGCCCGCGAACGGGCCAAACCCAAAAAATCCTTCGACCTCAAATCAAGACCATCTAAAGATTGACATTAGGACTTTGAGATGGACATTTGTTGCCGGGCACGAAACCGGGAGGACAAATCAATGGAGAAGAAATCATGAGCTCGATTCGCGTATTGGTTGGCACAAAAAAAGGCGCATTCATTTTGACGGCGGGCGGCCGGCGCAAGGACTGGAAAGTCAGCGGCCCGCACTTTGCCGGCTGGGAAGTTTATCACGTCAAAGGCTCGGCGGCGGACCCGAATCGCATCTACGCGTCGCAATCGAGCGGCTGGTTCGGGCAAATCATTCAACGCTCGGACGATGGCGGCCAGACCTGGAACACGCCCGGCAGCAGCCCGGATGAGTTGAAAAATCCGAACGGTTTTCCCCAAGGCGCGAGCAACAAGTTCGTGTACGAGGGCGAAGCCGGCACGCACAAGTGGTATGACGGCTCGCAGCATCCGTGGGAATTCAAGCGCGTGTGGCATCTCGAACCGTCGCTCACGGACCCGGACACGGCCTACGCCGGCGTGGAGGACGCGGCGATTTTCAAGACCACCGACGGCGGCAAGACGTGGAAGGAACTTTCCGGCCTGCGCCGCGCGAAGGGAAATCTCTGGCAACCGGGCGCGGGCGGCATGGCCGTGCACACGATTCTGCTCGACCCGAAAAACGCAAAACGGATTTACGTTGCCATTTCGGCGGGTGGATGTTTCCGCACCGACGACGGCGGCAAAACGTGGAGACCCATCAATCGCGGATTGAAATCCAAATACGAACTTCCCGATCCCGACGCGGAAGTTGGCCATTGCGTTCATCGCATTGCCCTGCATCCCTCGCGACCGGACGTTTTGTTCATGCAAAAACATTGGGATGTCTTGCGCACGGACAACGCGGGCGAGCAATGGACCGAGGTCAGCGGAAATCTTCCGTCGGATTTCGGTTTTCCGATTGACGTTCACGCGCACGAGCCGGAAACGATTTACGTCGTGCCCATCAAGAGCGATTCCGAGCATTTTCCGCCGGACGGCCGGTTGCGCGTGTATCGCAGCAAGACGGGCGGGAACGAATGGGTGCCGCTCACCCGTGGCCTGCCGCAACAGGATTGCTACGTCAACGTGCTGCGCGACGCGATGGCGGTGGATTCGCTCGACCCCTGCGGCGTCTATTTCGGCACGACGGGTGGACAGGTTTATGCCTCCGCCAACGGGGGCAACTCGTGGAATCCCATTGTCCGCGATCTGCCCGGCGTCTTGTCCGTCGAGGTGCAAATCCTGCCATGATTCGCGTCGTGCTTCCATTTCATCTGCGCCATCTCGCGCGCGTGGACGGCGAAGTGCAGCTTGAAGTAGCGGAACCCGTCACGATGCGCGCGGTGCTCGACGCGCTCGAGACCCGCCATCCGGTTTTGCGCGGAACGATTCGCGACCACGGCACGTTGAAACGCCGGCTGTTCGTCCGATTCTTCGCGTGCAAGGAGGATCTGTCGCTCGAATCGCCGGAGACGCCATTGCCCGACGCCGTGGTCAGTGGCGTCGAGCCATTTTTGATAGTCGGCGCCATGGCCGGCGGATGAATCGGGACGACGAGTTTCCTGAACGATTCTGCAATCAACGACTTGACGATTCATCCACGACGCGGGCGATCCGCCGGTCAGGAACGAGCCACATCAACGACACGAAGGCGTAAATGCAACAGGAAATCCAGGGCCGGAAAACCGCCGCCACGATGGCGAGGGCGTAGAGGACGGGCGACAGCTTGCCTTTGATATCACGGCCAATGGCCGCGGCCAGCCTGGAATCGCAGCCCTGCGCGGCGATGATGATGCTCTGCAAAATGTAATACGCGATGGCGGCCAGGAACAGCACCGCGCCGTAGAGCGCCGTGGGCGCCGGCGTGAAGTGATTTTCCCCCATCCAGCCGGTGACAAACGGAAACAGCGACAGCCAGAACAACAGGTGCAGATTCGCCCACATCATCGCGCCATTCACCTTGTGGACGGCTTTGAGCAGGTGATGATGGTTGTTCCAATAGATACCGAGGTAGATGAAACTCAACGCGTAGGTCAGAAAGACCGGCAACAGGGGCTTCAGCACGGTGATATTCGAGCCGGCCGGCACCTTCAAATCCAGCACCATGATGGTGATGATGATGGCGAGCACGCCGTCGCTGAAGGCTTCGAGCCGGTTCTTTTCCATGCGTTGATGGTAGCCGAAGAGTCAAGGGCGTCGCAAATGCTGCGGCAGCGTTTGCCTGAACGATCCACAGGCGGGCGGCAAACAGGTACAAGCTGTTCATAATCCACGACCGGCAACTTCCTTCACCCGACGCACGCCGGAGGAGTTATTCTACGAACGTCGGTGGACATTTTATTCAACGATCCTTAACATCGGCGGAACGATTTCATCTATGCGCTCAACCCAGACCACCGCCCAATTGCTGGCCGATCTCCCGCCCTACATTTATGGAACGACGCGGCTGGGCGACAACCAAATCCCTTTCGACGACCGTGTGCGCATGGCGCGGGTCGCCATGGATGCGGGCATCTGGTTTCACACCAGCCACACCTACGGCAATGCCCTCGAGGTGCTGCGAACGGCTTTTGACCAGGCCCGCGCCAGGATTCCCAGGTTGATCGTCAAATTGATCGCGAACACGACGGAAGAATTACAGGCGGTCGTTCGCCAGAATCTCGGGCCGCTGAAAGTGGACAGCATTGAACTCGGCCAGCTCTGCCTGGGAGGGAAACTGGCCGACGACTACGCGCGCGGAGGGGATTGTTACCAGGCGTTTTCCCGCCTCCGACAGGAAGGGTTGGTGCGGCGTTTCGTGCTTGAAGTGTTCCCCTGGACCTCCGATGTGGCGCTCAAGGCATTCCGCGGCGGGTACCCGGAAGGCATTGTTGATGGCGTCATTTTTTATCTGAATCCCCTGCAGCGGTTTGCCTCCAACGAGCTGTGGGATTTGCTCCAGAAACGAAACGAACCCGTCATCGCCCTGCGCACCGTTGCCGGTGGCAATGTGCATCGGCTGCGGGATGTTCCGGGCGCTGCCTGGAAGGAGTACCTGCAGAAGCGGGCGGTGGAAGTGGCCCCGATCTTTGAACGCTCCGGCCTCCAGAGCTGGACAGAGTTCTGTATGCGCTTTGCCCACAGCTTTCCCCAGGTCCGCGCCACCGTTGGCGCCACCAGCCGCCCCGGGAATTTTCAGGAATTCCTCGCGGCCCGGGACAACCTCCAACCATTGCCCGGAGACATCGTGAACGAAATCGTGAAACTGCAATACCGCTGGTCGGACGAAACCGACATTCATGCGGAACCGTGGTCCATGTAACGGCGCGCGGCGCGAATCAACGGCTGCTTTCCAGCGCGATGTAATGATCGAGGTGTTCCAGAATTTTCTGCCACGGATCGAACTCGAGGCCGAAATCCTTTTTCATCCCGGAGACATCCCAATAAAGCCCGTTTTCCTCCCAGCCTTTGTCCACCAGCTCCACGCGGCTCTTCGAACCGGTCTTCTCTACCGCCGCCCGCGCGATGTCATGCCACGAAACGAATTTCCGGGAGAGGCCGAGATACGTTTTCCGATTCATGTTCCCATGAAGGACTTTCACATAGAGTTGCGCCAGGTCACCCGCCCAGATGAATTGCGTGCCGTCATGCTTGATGACCGAAATGGGCTGGTTCTGCACGGCGTTTCTCACGATGTCGCGAAAACGCGTGTCGCCCGGGATGCTGCCGCCCGGGACCACGGGATTGCCAAACACGTAGCCCGGGCGGATGATGTTGACCCGCATCGGGGAGACATGCGACTGGGCGATGACAAAATTTTCGCTGGCTGCCTTCGTTGCGCCATAGAACGTCGCCGGATGCTGTTTCGTGGTGGCGGTGACACTTTTGAGATCCTGCTCGGCTTCGTCCCGTCCGCCCAGGTAGAGGCTGTCATTGGCCGCCGTGGACGAGGTGTAGATGAAGTGTTTTACTTGCGCCTGCGCCGCTGCATCGGACAGGAACACGGTCGGGAGCGTGTCGTCGAGGAGAACTTCCCATCCGGTTTTCTTCGTGTAATTCAGCGCGACCAGGATGCAGGCATCTTTTCCGACAACCAGTTTCCCGAGCAGCTTGCGATCAGTAATATCGCCCTGCACGATGTCGAGCGCGCTGATTTTGTTGAGCGCCGGCACCTTGTTGCGGTTGCGGGCCAGGATGGTGACGTGATGGCCATGTTTCACCAGTTCCATGGCCACGTACGAACCGATGAAACCTGTTCCACCAGTGAGGAATACATTCATGGACTTGAGTTTCCGGATTCCTGCGGCCGGGCGAAAGAAATTAATCTGCGGGCGGGACCGGGCGCGGCGTCCTGATTGGCCCCAAAAATAGTTGCCGATTGTTGTTGCTATTGCCGCGGAATCGGCGATATTACGCGGGTCTGTTAGATAGCTTATCGCTTCCACGGCATGGTGAATCTTCAGGTGAACTTGGTTCAGTGATGATTTGAAATCCGATTACCGGGAACAGTCTGGCTAGAGCAACGGTTAATCTCACAGTTAAACATCACATGAGTAATAAATTGTTTGTAGGAAATCTTTCCTTCGAAACCACTGAAAACGACCTGCAGGACGCCTTTGCGGCGCACGGCACGGTCACGGAAACGAACCTGATGATGGACCGCGTGAGCGGACGTCCGCGAGGCTTCGGTTTTGTCACCATGAGCACGCCGGAAGAGGCGCAGAAGGCCATTGAGGCGCTCAACGGCGCGCAACTGGGCGGACGCGCCCTGACGGTGAACGTCGCCAAGCCGCGTGAAGAACGCGCGCCCGGTGGCGGCGGCCGTCGTGAATACGGCGGCAATCGCAATCGCAGCCGCTACTGATCGCGTCTGAGATTTCACGGCGGGGTTCGGGTGAACCGGGCCCCGCCTTTTTATTCGGCAGCGTCCCGTTCGCCGGTTGGTCGGATGCTGCGGTTGCCAGCCGATCCGGCAAATTGAACCCGTTCATGAAAGAAGAACACATTGAAGTCGAAGGCCGCGTCATGACCGTGCTGCCCGGAACGATGTTCCGGGTGGAATTGGACAACAAGCACCTCGTGCTGGCCACCATCTGCGGCAAGATGCGCAAACGCTGGGTCCGCCTGACCGTCGGCGACCGCGTGAAAATGGACATGTCGCCGTACGACTTGAACAAGGCGCGCATCACCTGGCGGCTGAGATAGCATCATGCCTGCCTGCGGAACTGGCGGTTGTGGCCGGGTGGCCGCCGCTGAATTGCGTGTCCTTTCGAGCCGCGAAACCGCGATTTCCCCCCGCCCGGAAAAGTAATTTTACGAAAGTCATGAGCAAAACAGTTTTATTGACCAGTGTCTGCCGTCCAATGGGACCGCAATACGGCGACGCGCCATCCGTCGGCTACGAGCTGCTTTACCGCCAGATCACCCGCGCGCAGGGCATTTTCAGTCCGCGCACGGTGAACGTCTTCTTCGGGCTTGATTACATCGCCGAAAATCTGGACGCGCCAACCGTCGTGTTGCAATACCCGTCCAAGCGCGAGTTGATCAAGGAACTTAAGAAGGGTTACGATTACGTGGGCGTCTCGTTCATCATGGCGCTGATGCACAAGATGAAGGAGACGGTCGCGTTGATCCGCCAATACGCGCCGGACAGCAAGATTGTGCTCGGCGGTTACGGCACCGTGTTGAAGGACGACGTGCTCAAGCCGTATGCGGACTTCATCTGCCGCGAGGAAGGGGTGGGCTATTTCCGCCGGCTGCTGGGCGAACCGGAAATTCCGATGCCCTACAAACACCCGTTGATTGTGAGCTGGCTCAAGGTTTTCGGCTGGAAAGTGTCCGGCACCGGAAAAATCTTCGCCGGGCTGGGCTGCCCGAACGGCTGCGACTTCTGTTGCACGTCGCATTTCTTTTCCCGCAAACACATCAAGCTGCTGCCGACCGGGCGTGACATTTACAACGTCGTGGAACGCTATTTTGACCTCGATCCGAGCCTGGTCTTCCTGATCCTGGACGAGGATTTTCTGCTCAACAAAAAGCGCGCGATGGAATTCCGCGAGTGCGTTTTGCAGGGCGGCAAACGGCCTTCGATTTTCGCCTTCTCGAGCGTCAAGGCCATCAGCCAGTACAAGGTGGAGGAAATTTTGGAGATGGGCATTGACGGATTCTGGATCGGTTACGAGGGCACGCGGTCGAATTACGCCAAGCAACAGGGCCGGCCGATAGACGAAATCCTCACTGAATTTCGCGAGCACGGCATCACCGTGCTGACCTCGATGATCGTCGGGTTCGATTACCAGACGCCGGAAATTGTCGCGCAGGAACTGGACGGGCTGATGAAGCTCAAACCGTCGCTGGCGCAGTTTTTGATTTACGGGCCGGTGCCCGGCACGCCGTTCCACGAACGCGTCATCCGGGAGAACCTGCTGCAGGACGTTTACACCAGCGACAAGGATTTGTTTTACCGGCGCGCGGACGGATTCCGGACGATGATGAAACATCCGACGCTGTCGCCGGCGCAGATTGAGGACATCCAACGCTCGTGTTTCGAGCAGGATTTTCAGCGGCTGGGCCCGAGCATTTACCGGGTGCTGGAATCACGTTTTCTCGGCTACCTCAAACTCAAGGATTCGCCGAATCCGATTTTGCGCCAGAAGGCGGAATACTTCGCCCGGGAATTGCGCTATGCGTATCCGGTTTTTCTGCCGGGCAGATTGCTCGGCCCCAACGCCACCGTGCGGAAATGGATCGGCGAGCTGGAGCGCCGCATCCACGCGGAACTCGGATACCCGGCGTTCGCGCAGCGATTCAAATCGGCGCTGGCGGTGGGCGCCGCGTTGTGGACGGGAATTACCTTGAAGCTCGACCTTTTCCAGCATCCCAAATTGCAGCGGACGACGTATCGCGTGCCGGAAAAGAGCTGGAGCGCGTTTGATTTGTGGGAAGAATTTCAGAAAAAGCATCCCTTCCCGAACTTTTCCGTCCAGGTCGAATTGCAGCACGCGAAGCAGCAGGTTTGGATGCGGTTGGAAGGCTCGCTTTCGGCGGCGGACGCGGAAGGATTGGGACAGCGCATCCGGGATTCGCTGGCGCGCAGCCGGAACCGCCTCGTGCTGGACCTGCACCGGCTGCATTGGGACAAGGTGGACGACTTGCGTCCGCTGCGCGAAAAACTGGTGGCGTATCGCTCGCGCATCCGGCTGGTTTTGCCCAAGTTGTCGGCGTCGCACCCCGAACTGTTGCTGCTGGCCGGCATGTTCCATCATTACTAGCCCAAAGCCGGGCAATTCAAATCGCGGGGCGACGGGCGCTCTCAACCGGCATCCGGCTTCACATTTTCCAGTTCGAGCTTGAGCGCGTGCAGCGAGAGGTTGATGTCGCGGATGAACGCGACCAGTGAGACAAAGAGCGACGCCATGCACGCGATGAAGATGATGCTGACGAGCATTCCCGATTCGGAGTGCCGGAGCGCGGTCACAAACAGCACGATAATGAGCGCCGAGGCCAGCAACGCGCTGAGGGCGGCGAGGGTGATGCCCAGACGGATCACCCGTGCGCGCCGGTAAATGATGGCCACCTGCGCCAGGACCTGCTGGCGGTCCCGCTCGGTGCGTTCCGGCAGTTCGCCCTTCAGTTGCCGGGCACGGTCAATGGCGCGGCCGAGCCGGTTCGTCATCGTGAGCAGCAACAAACCCACGCCGGAAATGAGGATCACCGGGCCGATGGCCACCTGAAGAACCGGAACAATTTCATTGAGCGAGTTGGGCGGCATGGTTCAGTTAATCAAAAGACTGAGTGTAGCCGGAATCCAGGGCCTGAAGCAAGAATGAGCGAAGAGCGGGAGTGGGTCAGTTTGATGAAACCGGGTGAGCGGATGGAGATGAAATCACTAATTCCTGAATCCGGATGACTAAAGAATTCCAGTAAAAACCCTAAGCCCTAAATCATAATGACCAAAGAATGCTCAAATAACCAACACCCTTTTTACAGACGAGTTTGGGACGGGGCAGTAAAGAAATCCTTTGTCCCCATTCCTCCGTCTTATTCCGGCTTCGGGCTTGTTTCGTCATTATGGTTCAGGAGTTAGTCATTCCGCACAGCGGCATGGTTTAGTCATTCGTCATTCCATGGGGATGCGCTTTTCACGGGGACACCACCGGCTGTTTTTACAGCTTCACCCACTTGCCTTTTTGGGCGGATTCCTCGACGGCCGCCAGCACGCGCTGGTTTTTCAAACCGTCCTCAAAAGTGGGAGGAACGGGTTTGCCTTCGATGCAGGCGTTCACAAAATCGGCGGCCACATGAATGAACGTGTGTTCGTAGCCGATACCGTGCCCCGGCGGCCACCAATGGCCGACGTAGGGTTGCACGCCGTCACGCTCCGTCACGAGAATGTCGCGAAACCCGCGCCGGTCCGCCGGATCGCCGCCGTTGTAAAATTTCAATTTGTTCATGTCCTCGAAATCAAAATAGAGTGAGCCTTTGCTGCCGTTGATTTCGATGGCAATGCGGTTCTTGCGGCCCAGCGCGTAGCGCGTTGCTTCCAGATTCGCCAGCACGCCATTTTCCATCCGCCCGAAGAAAATTGCCGAATCCGGCACGGTGACCTTGCCCATTTTCCGCGCGCCCCGGGCCAGCGCATCCGCCAGCGGACGCTCCGGCACAAACGTGTTCAGCAACCCGCAGACCTCCTTGAATTCGCCCACGAGGTACCGTCCGAGGTCAATGAGGTGCGAGTTGATGTCACTGTGCACCCCGCTGCCGCTGGTTTCCTTTTGCAGACGCCAATCGAGCGGGAACTCCGGATCGGCCAGCCGGTCCTGCGCGTAGCGCGCGTGGAAATGGTAAATCCGCCCCAGCGCGCCTTCGCCCATCATCCGCTTCGCCAGCGCAATGGCCGGGATGCGCCGGTAATTGTGGCAGACCATGTGGACGACTTTCGCCTTCTGCGCGGCGGCGAGCATCGTCTCGGCCTGTTTGACGTTCATCGCGAGCGGCTTTTCGCACAAAACATGTTTCCCGTTCTTGGCTGCGGCCACCGCCATCTCCGCGTGGCAATTCGTCGGCGTCACGATATCTACAATGTCAATCAGCGGTGACTCGACAATTTCGCGCCAGTCGGTCGTGGCGTGTTGCCAGCCGAGGTGGGCGCGCGCCGCCTGCACCCCGGAGGTGTTGCGTCCGCAAATGGTGTGCAGCTCGATATTGGCCTTGAGGGGGAAAAAGCGCGGCGCCTGCCGCCAGGCATTCGAATGCGCCCTGCCCATGAAGCGGTAGCCGATCAGCCCGACGCGCAAGGTTTTGGCCATAAACTTGGGGTTGAACTGGATGCGCCTGTCTTTATAGTGAGCCTTGACGACCAAGTCAACGGACAACCGTTCAAATCAAAAATATGCCTTTTACCGCCGCAGAAATCGCAAAACACGTTGATGGCGAAGTGGTTGGCGACAAAAACGCCGTCCTGAAAAACTTTGCGCCCGCCGAATCCGCCCAAGTCGGCGACCTGACGTTCGCCGAAAACGAGGATTACTTCGCCCGCGCCGAACAAAGCGCCGCCACCGCCGTCATCGCGGATGAACGGTTCAAATCCACGCGCAAAATCTTGATTCGCGTGCCGAACGCGCGCATCGCCTTCGCCAAGGCCATGGCCCTGTTCTTCCCGGAACGTTCCTACGCCGCCGGCGTTCATCCCTCGGCAGTCATCGCCGCGTCTGCGCAAATTCATCCCACCGCGCACATCGGACCGCATTGCGTTGTCGGTGAGCGCGTGAAAATCGGCGCGCGCTCGGTCTTGCAGGCCGGCAATTTTGTCGGCGACGATTCCCGGCTCGGCGAGGACGCAAACCTGTTCCCGAATGTGACGGTTTATCCGCGCACGGAAATCGGCAATCGCGTCCGCGTTCACGCCAGCACGGTGATTGGCTCCGACGGTTTCGGTTACGTGCAGGATGGCGGCGTGCATCGCAAGGTGCCACAGATTGGCAACGTGGTCATCGGCGACGACGTGGAAATCGGCGCCGGCGTGATGATTGACCGCGGCGCGCTCGGCTCGACCGTCATCGGCAAGGGCACGAAGATAGACAACCTCGTCCAGATCGCACACAACGTGGAAATCGGCGAGCATTGCATTGTCATCGCGCAGGTCGGCATTTCTGGCAGCACCAAGCTGGGCAACTACGTCATCCTCGCCGGCCAGGTCGGTCTCGCCGGACATTTGAAGATCGGCAGCCACGTCACGGTCGAGGCCAAGTCCGGTGTGATGCATGACATTCCTGACGGAGGGAAATGGCTGGGCATTCCCGCGCAACCGGACCGGAACACCAAACGCCAGTTGATTGCCATTCAACATCTGCCGGAACTACTCAGGCGCGTCGCGGCACTGGAAAGGCAACTCGGCATAAAATCCAAACCCGGCGACAAGGCGTGAACCCGGAAACCGGGATTGAAACCACGGCTTGTCGCGCCGAAATGAAATGAAGGCGGAATGAACACAGATTTTTTCACTCATCCCTCAACTCCTTGTCCCGTCGTAGCCTTGGCGAAGACGGATCAACCCACAACTTTTCAAAACATCACGTCACGGCGAGCGGAAGCGGTAGAAACGGCTGCGATAGTTCGCCCACTGCGAATCGCTGAAGTAAATCGAACCATTGGTGAGCGTGCAGTTTTGGAGCACGGTCCAGGGCGCGCCGGCCAGATTTGTGGACGCCTCCACCACAATGGGGATGCCCGCCGTCCCCACGACGTTGAAACCGAACCGGTTCGTTCGCACGCCAAAACTGGTATTGGTTTGGGCCTGCGGGTTCCACAACACGGCCGGATAACCGGCAAACGTTGAGCTCCAACCCGTTGTCACCGGCAGATAATAAACCGTCACCGGGTCCCCCTGTAGTATCCCGGCCCCCAGGTTGGTTGGCGCGTTCCCGATAAAATAGGCCGCATTCAGATTGTACATGCCGCCCAGCGCATAGTCGCCGATGCTGGTGACCCCGGCGGGAATGATGATCCGGGTCGGATTGCAATACGTGAAGGCCCAACTGCTGATATTCGTCACCCCGCTGCCGATCACAAGATTGGACACGCCGGTGCAGTTATAAAAGGCGTCCATTCCGATGCTGGTGACGCTGTTGGGAATTACGATACTGGTCAGACTGCTGCACAAATGGAACGCATAGTCCCCGATGCTGCTGACATTGGTGCCGATGCTGACATTGGTCAGGCTGGTGCAGGAATCAAACGAAAGCTGCCCGATGCTGGTGACGTTGTCGGGGATCGTGATGCGGGTGAGACTGCTGCAGGATTGGAACGCGCCTCCTCCGAGGCTGGTAACACTGTCGGGGATCGCAACGCTGGCCAGACTGCTGCACGAACCAAATGCTCCAAGCCCGATGTTGGTGACACTGTTGCCCATCGTGAGGTTGGTGAGACCGGAGCAGGAATCGAACGCATCATCTCCGATGCTGGTGACGCTGTTGGGAATCGTAACACTGGTCAAACCGGCGCAGGGATAGAACGCCCAGGCCCCGATATTGACGAGGTTGGTGCTCAGAGTAACCGTGGTCAGATTGTAACAATCTTCGAACTCCTCGTCGCCCATGCTGACGACGCCGTTCCCCATCACCACGTTGGTCAGGGTGGTGCATTACCGTGCGCTAGTGCTTTGGAACATAGGCGGTCTGTAATACTCGCAATAATCGGTGAATGCACACCAACGGATATTTGTTAAGCTCGCATTCCCAAATCCGAACGACCCGCCAACCTTCTTCCCGCAAGGTTCGGGCATTCATCCATCAGATCAACATACTTGTTGATGCGCTCCATTTCTTCATTTTGAAGCGCATGTTTGGGGCGTTTAATTTCGACGATCTCAATCACTTGATCTTGGTTCGACATTACGAAATCCGCACGTTTATTCTTGTCGGGAAAACCTTCAAGGTTGAGGTCTTGTTTGGTTTGCTGTTTGTAGAATTTTGCAAATTCCGTCTTGAGTGTTTCAAAGGATTGGTTGGCAGTGATTGGAGACCACTGTGGGTTGACCAACCACGGCGCTTCAGTAATGAGCTTCTGAAATGCCGCCTCAAGAGTGTTTGGATCGTCCTTGTATTGCTCAACCTGCTTGATGACGCGGACACGATCATCTGCAATGCGCCCAAAGGACGCTAGTTCGGCTATGCGAGCGGTTTTCAGGATTGTTGAGACAACTTCGAGGGAATGACCTTTTGTTTCCGCCGCCTCTTTCAACTTTTCGTCAAGCGTGATATGAGGGCCAAGCAGCAAACTCAACTGCACGAACGATTCCACGGTTTGTTCGTCTTCAAGTTCGTCCCCGCGTGCGGACTTTGCGATTGTCTCTGCCATGTCGAGCGTGCGCTTTCGAATCTCTTCCTGCTGCGCGCCGGGATATACCCGCGCCACTCGCTCGTTAATTTTTGAAATCTGCTGGAATCGTTCCCACGCGGATTTCCTCATCGGCTCGCGCGTAATTCGCCCAACAATCTTCACGAGAGCTTGTCCCCAAATTTGAAAACCCTGTCCCAAATCATGCGACCATAAAATGTCCTGACGGTCTGTGCGAATGAGATCGTCTTCCTCGTCGAGCCAGTCGGCGTGAAGTTCGCCGATGAGATAAGAGCGCACATCGTGCTCGCCGGTGAAGCCAGCCTTCATGTTGAACACGGCTGTTTGCGCTGCGATCTTGCCGCGACAGTAAACCCGAATTCCGGCCATGAGGTCATCTTTGTAAGGGTCTTTGGCATAACCGACCCACCCCGTGATCGGGTAGAATTTATCCTCAAATGTGAAGCCCGGAGCGGCCTCGCCTATATTCACGTCATCTGGACCTTTGACCTCAAAGTCTTTTGGGTCGCGTGAATCATCTGAAGCAGCGGCACGCCGTTTGAAGGTGATTTTTGTTCCCGGTTTAAGTTTTGTTTCGAACGCTCCAACGATACGCTCGTAATCTTCATCGCCAGGTTCTTTGCCGGAGTCACGTAGTATTATCCGCCAGTTGGGAGTGGCGAGACCAAATTTTTGAGCCATCTGCCGTTCAAAATCGGCAATCTTCGGAACTCGACGATGATCAAAGCCCCTCATCTTTATGGTTGTGCCGAGTTTTGGTTGAACGGTTTCGTCCAAAGCGCCGGGCTGGGGGAAATATGGTGCGTCCGTTTCAAATAAAATGGCCTTCCGATCCAAAACAAAATGTGAGGTGATGAATCCTTTTTCGTTTCCACCCTTGCCGTTGATCTTCTCGCCGCTCGACGAAATCACTTCTATTGTCTGACAAACACCAAACGGGGCGAGTTTACCCACACCTTTCCGCCCCATAACTCGCCGACCAAACCTCTTCGACTTGTCACCCCGGCGAGGGTCATTGCGACGTTCCGCGCCGACTGGAAGGTAAAAATCGTTGACCTCATTAACCTTATCGTCAACCAGCATTCCCAATCCATTATCAGAAACTTCAATTGAAAATCCTTGGTCAACGAGCGCGCCCTGCTGCTTCCGAGCCAGCATTTCGCCCATCGGTGCGGTAATAATCACCTCGGTTGCGTCTGCGTCGTAGCTGTTTGCGATAACCTCCGCAATGACCGCTGACACTCTGTCGTAAAGTTTGACACCCAGCTTGTCGACCGTCAGCCGGGAAATCGTCATTTTGTATTTCTGACTTTCCGCCCCGGTCGGTGTTTGTGGTTGATTTTGGAGTGCCATGCGTAAATTAAACCATAACTTTTTGGGAAATCAATTCTGCTTGCCTTGCTTGGCCAAACACTTTTCGACATGGCGCTTCAGCAATTCCGGGTCGGGCGAGAATTTCCCCGGCAGCAACAGACGCGAACCTTCAAAACTCGTCAGCCATCTGATTGTTTCCGCTTGGTCCTTTGAAATTTTATGGAGCCGGGGCGAAAAGCGGATGACAAAGTCGTCTTCAATCCACATCAAGTGTCGGTCAAAGGCCCGGTCGTGGAGCGCGTTCAGGCAAAGGCCATTTTTCGGGTTCAAACGGTTCTTCTCGTCCTCGGCCCAGGGGATGATGTGGCTGGCCGTGAGCAGCGGTTGGATGGTCAAGCCGGTCACACAACAGCGGAAATTGTAGGCGGAGAGGATGCGGCTGCGGAAAAAACTCTGGTTCACGCGCACGCGCACGGTGGCTTCGCGTTCAAGCCCGGCGGCGGGCAGGTCATCGGTGTCCACGTCCGCCACTTGCTCAATGGGCTGGCCCAGCCGGTCGGCCAGCAGCCGCTCGCTTTCAAACGCCAGCGATTCCGGGTGCTCGGCAAATTCGCGCCAAATTTCCACCTCGCCTTTGGCGCCATGCCGCATCCCACGAATGCCGCGCGCCTGCAACGCCGGGTCGAGCCGGGCAAAGTTGGAAAGCTTCAGGGACACCGAACCGACGCTGCGACCCAGTAGGCGCGCTAGTTGGATGACACGCGGGTTGCGCATGTGGATTTGGCCGAAGGGGATTTTGCAGTACAGATTGAAGGCGAGGATGTGTTCCTCCCGCGTCCAATCTTTATTGTGCCGGGCCATATTCCCAATGAATTATTTTTTGCCCAAAGCGGCGAGCCGCTGAAATTTTCGTTCTTCCAATTCCATTTCCTCGCGTTTGTAATCCGCCCACCATTGGCTGAACGACTTGCCGCCGGTGTTCAGCTTGAACTTGCCGCGAAACGAGTGGATGAGCTTTCGCATTTCGGCTGGCGACATTTTTTTCTTGCGGCGGGGCATAACGGGATGGTGCACCCGGCGGCCGGAATTTCAAGGCGGAAACACCGAACATCCAACGTCGAACGCCGAACACCGAATCATGATTGAATGCGCGGCGTTCGTCTGTGGACTATCGGCTACAATCTCAACAAAGGCTGAAAGTTGAGGGGGACGAGGCAGGCGGGCTATTTCAGCTGGTTGATTTTGATTTTGTTGCCCACCGATTTTCCCAGTCGCGTTCGGCGCGGCATTCCTCCAGATGTTCCTGCACGACGGATTTTATTGCCGAGTTCATCCCCGGCGGCTGGTCCGCATCGTCAGGATCATTCAGCATGAGCGATCCCGTCTCATCCGGCGACCGTCGTCTAATCGGATCTGCATCAGCCGCAATTCCCTTCGCAGGCTCCAACCAGTGTGCGCCCAGAATTTCATGCCCGTCGCATTGTTGGCGAAGATGAAGACATTGCACTTTTGGATGCCGGCCTTGCGGAGTTTTGCCAGACAGGCACTGACCAGTTTTACGGCCGGAATCGGCGATAAATTCGTTGTTTTGAAAATGAATTCCGGCATTCTCCCCGGCCATGAAAATTCCAAAGGCATTTGAGCCGCCGCCCGACGGTTGATGGCCCGGGACCGAGCGATGTCGCGCCTTCCGTTTTGCAGGCGATGTCGCGTCCGCTATTTGAACCGCCGCCGCGCCGGTTGATGGGGCCGGGACCGAGCGATGTCGCGCCGTCCGTTTTGCAGGCGATGTCGCGTCCGCTCGTCGGTCACCTCGACCCGTCGTTCGTGAACCTGATGGAGGAGGTCAAGACCATGTTGCGGCAGGTTTTCCTCACCCAAAATGAAATGACCTTTCCCGTCAGCGGGACCGGCAGCGCCGGCATGGAATTTTGTTTCGTCAATTTGATTGAACCCGGCGATGAAGTCATTATCGGCGTCAACGGCGTGTTCGGCACGCGGATGTGCGATGTGGCGGAACGCTGTGGCGCCCGGGTCACCCGGGTCGAAGCCCCGTGGGGCAACATCATCGAGGCTAAACAAATCGCCGCCGCGCTGGAAACTGTTTCCCGGCCGAAATTCGTCGCCATCGTTCACGCCGAAACGTCCACCGGCGCGCTGACGCCGGTGGAGGAGATTTCCCGGCTCGCGCACCAGGCGGGTGCGTTGTTCCTGCTCGACACGGTCACGTCGCTTGGCGGCTGCCCCGTGCGGATTGACGAGTGGGCCGTGGACGCCGTTTACAGCGGCACCCAAAAATGCCTGAGCTGTCCGCCCGGTTTGTCGCCGGTGTCGTTGAATCCGCGCGCGCTGGAGGTTGCCACCCGGCGCAAAAAGAAGGTCCAAAGCTGGTATCTCGATGTGAATTTGCTGTCCTCGTATTGGGGACAGGAACGGGTGTATCACCATACCGCGCCGGTCAGCATGAATTACGCATTGCACGAGGCCCTGCGTGTGGTGCTGGCGGAAGGTCTGGAAAATCGCTGGCGCCGGCACGAGGAAAATCACCTGGCGCTGCGACGCGGTCTGGAAGTCATGGGCATGAAAATCGTGTCGCAAGCCGGCCATCAACTCTGGCAGCTCAACGCCGTCGGCGTGCCCGAAGGGGTGGACGAAGCGGCCGTGCGCAAACAATTGCTGGCCGGTTACAACATCGAGATCGGCGCCGGCCTCGGCCCGCTCAAAGGCCGGATCTGGCGCATCGGGCTGATGGGCGAGACGTCCCGGAAGGAAAACGTGGACGCGGTCCTGGCGGCGTTGCGCGAAATTTTGAAAAGGTAGAGACGCCGCGCTGCGGCGTCCGGTCGGCGCGGCGGGGATTGTCTCAAAACTTGTAGCAGCGGATGTGAGTCCGCTCCAATCTCAGGCGAATCGCTGGGAGAAATGAGCCGGCTCACGCCGGCTGCTACGATGAGGGAAGGTTTTGAAACGGTCTCAGCGCGCCGACCCTACCTTGCCACTGTGCCTTCAATTTGTCCGTGCGGCTCGTCGGTCGGGACGAACAGTTCGTTTTTGTTTTCGAGGCCGAACGGCTTGAGATTGATGAGCAGGCAATGCTTGTTCGGCATCGCGATGTGAACCTTGGAAATCTCCGGCGCGGCCTTCAAGGCGGCTTCGCCCATCTGGAACAATGTCACCTGCACCGACGGACTGTAATTTTTCGCAAACACCGCCAGCATCGCGTCGAGCATTCTCTTCGTTCGTCCGGGAATAACTGCCGGGCTTCCTCCGGTAGGTCCACACCGCCTCCATTTTGGTCGCCAAAATCCGGTCGTTCGTCTCCGGCAACGTGGTGAATTCGTCGCGCAGGAAGTTTTCAAATCCCGAGGCGGTCGTCTTCAGAATGAGCAGGTCCTTGATGCCGGACTCAACCAGATTGCCCTTGCGCGCGCAGGTGATTTTCACGAACGGTCGGGCTGCGCCCTGTTCGCTGAACGAATGGGGATGCGGTTTGCCCCCGACCGGAATCCTCGCCCAGCAATGTTCCGTCAGGCCGACCTCGACCCGGCTGACGTGCCGGTAGGTTTTGAGAAAATGTCCACCCAGCGCCAGACCGAATTCCTCCGTTTCCGCGCCGAGTTTTTGTTTCGCCAAAACGTTGACCGTGTTCTTCATCGAGTCCGTCGCCACGACGAGCCGGTTGTCGGCTTTGGTGAAGGACGCATCGAAATCGCCTTGCAGCATGACCTGCACTTCGACTTCCTTGACGGCATGCCGCGGGCCGTTGCGGAAAACTTTCAGCACGCGCACCCGCGCCTTGCCGTAGTGGTGCTGGATCAATTTCATGGCCCGAAACTTAGAGCGCGCCGAACGATTCGTCCAAGACTTTCAACGGAAAATCCGCATCCGCCCGGTCGTGGAGCAGGGAGGGTGCGCCGGCCTGATCGGTGGTCGTGGCGGGCTGTGGATTTATTTTATTTCGGTCCGCAGCCCGATCGGCTAGGCTGCCGGCGGAAGGAGAATGATGCGCAACCTCCAGCAAAAAACCCGCCATCGCGCGCGGCGAACCAGAAGACCAATCTGTTCGCGTGAAACAAAATGAACCTGCGCACCGTTACTGAAATCAATTCGCTCTCCCGCGACGAATTCGTCCGCCTCATTGGCCCGGTGTTCGAACAGTCCCCCTGGATTGCCGAAGCCACGTGGCCGAAGCGGCCGTTTGCCAACCGTGAGGCGCTCCACGCCGCCCTTTGTGAAACCGTGGCCGGCGCCGGCGCGGAAAAACAACTCGCCCTCATCCGCGCGCATCCGGACCTCGCAGGAAAGCTCGCGTTGGCCGGCGCGCTGACGGCCGCGTCCTCCCGCGAACAGGCCGGTGCCGGTCTGGACCAACTGACGCCGGAGGAAACCGGGCTGTTCCGGAAAAACAATGCCGCATACCGCGCGAAATTCGGTTTCCCGTTCGTGATCTGTGCGCGGCTCAACCGGAAGGAGGCCATCTTGAACGGTTTTCGCGCGCGACTGCCGAATTCCCGCGCGCAGGAGATGCAAACGGCCCTCGAGGAAATTTTCAAGATTGCCGAACTGCGCCTGAACGATTTAATTTCCAACTGACATGCCCGCCAAACTCAGCACGCACGTCCTGGACACCGCCCACGGTTGTCCGGCGCAGGGGATGAAGATCGAACTGTGGTCGCTCGACGGCGACGACCGGACGCTCGTCACCACTGCCAAGACCAACGCGGATGGCCGGACCGACCAGCCGCTGTTGAGCGCCGACGAAATGAAGCCCGGCCAATATGAAATCGTCTTTTTTGTTGGCGATTATTTTGCGGCCCGGGGAAAGCAACTGCCGAAGATCCGTTTCCTCGACAAGGTTCCGGTGCGGTTCGGCATCGCCGATGCCGGTGCAAGCTACCACGTTCCTCTGTTGTGCACGCCCTGGGCATATTCGACTTATCGCGGAAGCTGATTTGCTCCAAATGAAGTTCCAAGCTCCAAGCTCCAACACCCAGAGAAGCTCCAAACATCAAGCGGCAAAAAATTGCGCGCGTTTGTTTGAGATTTGGAGCTTGAGGTTTCTCTGGAGCTTGGATGTTGGCGCTTGGAGCTTTTCTTCAAAAACATGAGCGCCCAGCTCGCAAAAATTGTGATGCGGCGTTGCGACGAGCTTGCCCGCATCACTGACGAACCCGGCCGGCTCACCCGCACGTTCGCGTCACCGGCCATGCGCCGGGCCAACGAACTCGTTGGCGCGTGGATGCGCGGAGCGGGAATGGAAACGCGCACGGACGCAATTGGAAATCTGATTGGCTATTACGCCGGCCAAAAACCGGGGGCAAAAATTCTTCTGCTTGGCTCGCATCTCGACACCGTCCGCCGGGCGGGAAAATTCGACGGCCCGCTGGGCGTGATTCTCGCCATTGCCTGCGTTGAACAATTGCATCGGGAAAAAATCCGCTTGCCCTTTGCCGTCGAAGTGGTTGGGTTTGCCGACGAAGAGGGCGTGCGTTACCAGACGGCCTGTCTCGGCAGCCGCGTCTTGGCGGGGATGTTGCGCGAAAAAGATTTGGACCGCAGAGACGCAGACGGAATTTCCATGCAGGCAGCGATCCGCCGGTTTGGCGGCAACCCGGCGCGGGTGAAACAATCGCGGCTCGATCCCGGTCGGTTGCTGGGTTACGTCGAAGTGCACATTGAACAAGGACCGGTGTTGGAACAAAAAAATCTCGCCGTCGGCGTTGTGACCGCCATTGCCGGGCAATCGCGCTTCAAAATCTCGTTCACCGGCCACGCTGGCCACGCCGGCACGGTGCCGATGGACCTGCGGCGGGATGCGTTGTGCGCGGCGGCGGAGTTCATTGTGGCCGTGGAAAAATTCGCCCGCAAAACGAACGGCCTGGTCGCCACTGTCGGCCAGATTCTCGCCGAACCCGGCGCGAGCAATGTGATTCCCGGCACAGCCACGCTGACGCTCGACGTGCGGCACTGGAAGGATTCCGTCCGGCTCGCCGGTTGCGCGGCGCTTCAGAAAATTGCGCGGCGAATCGCCAGGGCGCGCAAAACGAAAGTTGCCTGGCAGCCCGTGCAACAGACGGCGTCTGTCCCGTGTTCGCCGCAGCTTTCCGGCAGGCTGAAACACGCCGTAAAAAAACATCAGCGCAAAGTCGCCGTCCTGCCCAGCGGCGCGGGACACGATGCTGCGGTGATGGCGCAAATCACGCCGGCGGCGATGCTGTTCGTCCGCTGCAAAGGCGGCGTGAGCCATCATCCGGACGAGTCGGTGAGCAGCCCGGATGTGCGCGTGGCGTTTGAGGTGATGAACGACTTTCTGCGGCGGCTGGCCGACGATTATGCGTGAGTTCGACCTTTATTTACGGATTTTCCTGGACGACAAAATGGTGGCCAAACCCGCCGGCCGTCTGGTAAAACCTGCGTCATGAGCGACCTGTTTGGATTCAGCCGCGACATCGTCAAGGAGCGTTACGCGTTGCGCACCCCGTCGGGCTTTGTGCCCAGCGTTTTGCCCGGCTGGACCAATGCGGTTTGCATCGTCCAGATTTCACCGGCCATGGGCGCGAATTTTTCCCAATGGCTCGTCACGTTCGGAGCGGATGGCGAAGGCCGCGGCAACACCGGGGCCACCGAATATCTCGTTTATTTGCTCGCCGGCAGGTGCGCGGCAACGGTTACCGGCCAAAAACAGTCGCTGGCCGCAGGCGGCTACGCCTATCTGCCGCCGCAAACGGATTTTCAATTCAAGGCTGCTGCAAAAGGAACCCAGTTGCTGATTTTCCAGAAAAAATTCGAGCCTTTGGCCGGCACGAACCGGCCAGGCGTCATGGTTGGTCACGAAAGCAAAGTCGCCGCCAGACCGTTTCTGGGCAACGCGGACGCCCGTTTGCAGGTGTTGCTGCCGGACAAGCCGGAGTTCGATATGGCGGTGAACATTTTCACCTATCAACCGGGGGCGATCCTGCCGTTCGTCGAGACTCATGTCATGGAACACGGGTTGCAGATGTTGCGCGGCCAGGGGATTTACCGGCTGGACGCGGACTGGCATCCGGTGCAGGCGGGCGATGTCATCTGGATGGCGCCATATTGCCCGCAATGGTTCGTGGCCATGGGCAAAACGCCCGCGAGCTACATTTATTACAAGAACGTGAACCGTGCACCGATGTGAATGCTGGCCCGGGAGCCTTTCTTTGCATGAATCCATTCACGATTGACATTCAAAGATTGCAGCGCGAGATAGATGAACTCGGTTCGATTACCGAGGCCGAGCCGCCGGTCGTCACGCGCGTGTTGTTTTCGGAAGCCGATCTTCGGGGACGCGAGTTCGTGAAAAAGCTTTGTCGCGAAGCGGGCCTGTCCCTTCGCGCGGATGCGGTTGGAAACATTTTTGCGCGCTGGGACGGCGCCAACGGCAAGCTGCCGCCGGTGGCCACCGGTTCGCACATTGACGCGATTCCGAACGCCGGGCGATACGACGGCGTGGTCGGCGTGCTCGGGGCCATCGAAGCCATTCGGGCGCTGAAAAAGGCCGGTCATCGGCCGCAGCGGGCCATCGAACTGATTGTTTTCACCGCGGAAGAACCGACGCGTTTTGGCATCGGTTGCGTCGGCAGCCGGCTGTTATCCGGAGTGCTGGCGCCGGAAAAGGCGGTGGCGCTGAAGGACCGCGACGGAAAAAGCCTGGACGAATGGCGTCAGGGCGCCGGGTACACCGGTTCATTGGAGTCCGTCCGATTGCCGAAGGATGGCTACGCGGCCTTTGTGGAATTGCACATTGAACAGGGACCGATTCTGGAGCGGGAAAACACGGCCATCGGCATCGTGGAAAAAATCGCCGCGCCGAGCACGCTGCGAATGGATTTGACGGGTGTGGGCGGACACGCGGGCGGGACACTCATGCCGGGGCGGCGCGACGCCTTGTTGGCCGGGGCGGAAATCGCGCTGGCGGTGGAGCGGGCCGTGACCGGCAGCGGCAGTCCGGACACCGTGGGCACGACCGGGGTTTTCCGCATCGAACCCGGCGCTGTGAACAGCGTGCCGTGCCGCGCGTTGCTGGAGATTGACGTTCGTGACACAAAGGTGGCGACTCGCGATGCGGCCCTGATGCAGATTGAGACTGCCGCAGCGGAAATTTGTCAACGTCGCGGCGTGGCTTTGCAGGCGGAACGGGTCAATGCAGATCCTCCCGCCGTATGCGACGGATCGCTTGTGGAATTGGTCACCGGTGTTTGCCGGCAATTGGGCGTGTCGCATAAAAAAATGATCAGCCGCGCGTATCACGACACGCTGTTCATGGCGCAGGTTTGTCCGTGCATGATGATTTTCATTCCCTGCCGGGGCGGCGTCAGCCACCGGCCGGACGAATTTTCCTCACCGGAACAGATTGAAACGGGCGTGCGCGTTCTGGCGCAAACCCTGGCACGAGCGGCGGGCTGATGAAAAATTCGATGGTATTCGCACGCGCTTCCGGGCGATGAGCCGGGCGCATCATTCCATTATCCGGCTTGGTGCAACGGACGGACGGGCCGACCGCCGACGTGGCTGAAATGATGGCCGGATGAATCATTCGGATCGCTTTCAATCTGTGTCGCTGGCTGGATGAACCGCAACCGGCAGAATTTGTCATCGCGTATCTCCAGAAAGAAAGTGTCGCTGGAGCGGGCAGTTAGCAAGTTTGCCCTGCATTACAATCGAGAACGGAACCATCGGTCATTGGAGGACAAAACCCGTCAGCCGGAATTTCCAGAGTTCCCGGTCGAGGATGACCTCCGCTGTCGCAAGCGACCCGGTGGTTTATCGCGTTATTATTACCGGGGAGCGGCTTGAAAACCGGAAGTGAAAAATTAGAATGCCAAAATGAAAATACCATTCCGCGGATTTCCGGGCATCGTTGCGCTGGCCGCAACCCTGCACGGCGCTGAATTCCAGGTTGCCACCAACGGCAGTGACTCCAACACGGGCACAAGGCAATCGCCGTTCCGCACCATCCAGCATGCTGCGGATCTCGCGCAGCCGGGTGATGTCATCACCGTGCATCATGGCGTTTACCGCGAGCGCATCGGCCCGCCGCGCGGCGGCACATCCGACAAGAAACGCATCGTCTATCAAGCCGCTCCGGGCGAGACGGTCGCAATCAAAGGTTCGGAAGTGGTCACAAACTGGGTGAAGGTTCAGGACGAAGTCTGGCAAGTGACGCTCCCGAATTCATTTTTCGGCAGCTTCAATCCCTACGGGGATCTTATCCACGGCGACTGGTTTTCTGCGAAAGGCCGGCAGCATCACACAGGCGCCGTTTATCTCAACGGCGACTGGTTGGTCGAAGCTGCGAAACTTGAAGATGTGATGAAACCCGCCGACAACGTTCCGCTCTGGTTCGGCCGGGAGGACGCGACGAACACCACCATCTGGGCGCAATTCAAGGGGGTGAACCCGAACGAACAATTGGTGGAGATCAACAAGCGCCAGACCGTGTTTTATCCGGATAAGACGGGCATCAACTACATCACCGTGCGCGGTTTCACCCTGGAACACGCCGCCACGCCGTGGGCGCCGCCGACGGCCGAGCAGATGGGTTTGATCGGCACGCATTGGAGCCGGGGCTGGATCATTGAAAACAATGTGATCCGTTACTCGAGATGCGCCGGCGTCGCGTTGGGCAAATACGGCGACGAATGGGACAACCGGGCGGAATCCGCCGAAGGTTATCTCGGCACCATTCATCGTGCCCTGACCAACGGCTGGAACAAGGAAACCATTGGACATCACCTGGTCCGCCACAACCGTATCTCCCATTGCGAACAGGCCGGCATCGTGGGCAGTCTGGGTTGCGCGTTCAGCACCATTACGGGCAACGACATTCACGACATCCATGTGCAGCGGCTGTTCTCGGGTGCCGAGATGGCCGGCATCAAATTCCACGGCGCCGTTGATGTCGAGATCAGCGGGAATCACATCTACCGGACCTGCCGTGGAATCTGGCTGGACTGGATGGCGCAAGGCACGCAGGTCACCGGCAATCTGCTGCACGACAACCAGGATCAGGATTTGTTCTGCGAAGTGGATCACGGCCCGTTTCTGGTGGCCAACAATATCTTTCTGTCGCATCAAGCGCTGTTGGTCGTGTCGCAAGGTGGCGCCTATGCGCACAACCTGATTGCGGGAAACATCGTTGTGTATCGCTTCGACGGACGCCAGACGCCATTTCTCAAGGCGCATTCCACCGAGCTGGATGGGCTGCACAATAACCCGAACGGCGATGTCCGCTACTACAATAATCTGTTCCTGGGCCGGGGCAATTTAAGCAGCTACAACCAGCCAACCCTGCCCGTGTGGATGGCCGGCAATGTGTTTCTCAAAGGCGCCACGCCTTGCACGCAGGAGCAGGAACCGCTCTTGAAACCGGATTTTGATCCGGCACTCAAACTGGACCAGGAAAAGGACGGTTTCTACCTTGAGATCATCCTCGACAAATCCTGGGCCACGGAACAGAAGCGTCCGATTGTGACGACCAGATTGCTTGGCAAGGCGGCCATTCCGAACCTGCCTTTTGAGAATGCCGACGGCTCGCCGGTTCGCATCAGCACCGATTACTTCGGCAAAAAGCGGAACGGAAGCAACCCGTTCCCGGGTCCATTTGAGATTCCCAAAGGCGGCAAACTTCTCCTCAAAGTCTGGTAATGGAAATGAGACAGAGACAAGGTAGAAAAAGACCGTGAACGGGGAAAAGTAATTTGTCTTTGTCTGGTCATTCGAAGCGATTAGGATCATTTCCATGGCTCCGCTTCATTCAATTTTTCCGATTCTGAGACGTTTTATTCTGGTTGGAATGCTTTTTAGCGGATGGGTTTTGCCCGGCCAAACCTGGATGGCACTGCCGACCGAATGGAAACTGAGCACCCAGGATTACGAGGACAGCCAGAATCTGGCTTTCGATGATTCACCATGGAAAACCGTGGACCTGGCCAGGGCGACCCCGGGACAAGTGGGCGACTGGAATAAAGTGGTGTGGTGCCGGTTGCACCTGCAAGTCCCCGCCAACTGCCAGGGTCAGGACCTGATTCTCCATCTTGGAAAGCTGGGCAACGCCGCGGCCACTTTTTTCAACGGGGTGAGGATTACCACCGGTTTTGGCGTACGGGAGGAACTGGTATTTATTGTCCCCGCCGTGCTCGTCAAAAGCGGAGGCGAAAACGTCATCGCGGTAAAAATCTCGGATTCGGCGGGCGAAATGGGTTCCGGAGAATTTGACTGGGCGATGCTCGGCTCGGTGGCGGAATCAATGATGGTCCAAGGAATTAAAAAGAGCAGCGTTTTGGAAAGGCGATGCGCGGCGGCCGGACCGGATGCGGCGGATTTCATACTGCAGGGTGTTCGCACGGCTGATTTCAAGGTCATGAAAAAGAAACTGAAATCCGCGCCCCCGCCGGCGGTCTCCTGGCAGGCGGCCACCCGCTGGAACCATTTGTGTGAGATTGAGAAAAATCTGCCGCGTTATTTGCAGGAGTATGCGCTGTACCAAAGCGGAGACCGGCTCGACTTCATGAAAAATCTGGCCACTTATCTGGTGCCGGACTTTCACGATGCCGATCCGCACAAGCCAAGCATGGGCTGCGAATTGTCGGATTTCGGATCGTGGTACGACCTTGCGTATTGCGGCGGGCTGAATCGCTTCATGGTTGGCTCTGTGCGCAAAGGCGTCGGGCCCGACTACGAATTTTTCAACACGCCGCGGGACGTTGGCGTGCTGGCGCTGTTTTTCAAGGATGCCTCGGGCAACGTGATTGACGGCGGCAACGGCGCGAGCGCTGTCACCTGGTATCCCTACGGTTGGCAGACCCTCACGCGGCACGGCCGGCTGGAGGCGGAATCCGCCGTTTTCTTCACCGCTTTCAACACGATCGCCGTTTACGGCAGTGTGAAAAATCTGGGTCAGCAGGAAACCCAGGTGACGCCAGGATTGCTGGTGACCGCACGCTCCGAATACGACGGGCGAACCGGCGGTCACGTCACCGGCTCGTTGACAGGAAAAAATATCGTCGAAATCCGGAATGTCCGCGTCGGCACCAAAACGACGCCGGAATTATACGATGATACGCTGGCAATCGGTTCAACGCTGGGAGCCTTGAAGGCGGATTTCGTCCCCCGCTACCTGCCGGGCGCCAGGGATGGGGAGTGGCAAACCGTGTTGAAGGAAAACCCATCGCCTTCACTTGCGGCCTCGTCCGGGAGCGCGGTGCTGACTGCCGCAAAAACGACGAAACTGAAACCCGGCGAAACTCTCGAGTTCGTCTTTGTCATCGCGGCGGCGCCCGGAAATGAGCCGGCGGACGAACAATGCGCAGCGACCGTCAAAGAGTTCGCCGCCGCGCCCCAATCGGCGTTATCGCAGACGGAAGCCGCCTGGAATAATTTTTTTGGCAACCTGCCGAAACTTGAACATCCCGGTTACGCTTCGACAAAGCTTTACTATTCGGCGGTGGCGGCGTTGCGCAAGAACCACATTCTGCGGGAGCAAAACGGCCGGCTGTACGACGCCTCGTATCCGGCGCGCGGCGGATTCAATTATTTTTTCCAGAGCGACTCCTGCTGGAACCTGCTCGGGTATCTGGATTTCATGCCCGCATGGGCAAAAGGCCATGCTGTGCCGATCCTGGATCCGCCCTGCAAAATCATGGACCCGCATTTCTTCTGGTCCATGTGGGAGTTGTATTCGCGGCTGCCGGACAAAAAGGAGCGGCAGGATTTTGCCGCCGCCGTCTATCCGTTGCTGACGAATGCCTATCACGTCTGGACAACCACGCTGGACATCAACAGCAATCTGCTGGTTGCGACGCCGAACAACTGGGACGACAACCCGCGCTACGATCTGATCTTCAAGGAAATCAAATATGTGCCCGGCTGGAACAGTTGGTGGAATGATCTGGTGACCAATTGCTACCGGAACAAGCTGGAAGACCCGGCGCCCAGCTCCCAGTTAGGCTACGGCACCGTCGTGATGGGACGGTTGGCAAAAATTCTGGGCAAGGACCAGGACGCCGCTTACTGGGCGCAACAATTTCGGCGCCATTGCCGGGCCATTGATTCGCTCTGGGATGAGCGGCGGGGTTATTGGATTGTTACCTACCGTGACACCCTCAAAGATGACGTGCTGACCAGTTCGGTAATCTATCCGGTTTTCACCGATCTTTGCCGGGATCCGGCAAAAATCAAACGGGTCATCGAGCAGCACATTCTCAATCCGGCGGAATTCAACGGACATTTTCCCGGGCCGACCATCGCCTACGATGATCCGCGTTACTACCATGACAAGCCGCCGTTTCAAGACAAAAGCCCGGCCGGTCTTTGGCGCGGCAACCTCTGGATGCCTGAAACCTGGATTATCGTCAAAGGCCTTTACAAATACGGATATGAAGCGGAGGCCAATGACATGGCCGGACGTTTGATTGACATGATGGCCCATCAATCCGCTTCCGTGGGCCAGTTTCAGCAATTCGCCTTCAGCCCCGCCGAATGGTATAACTCCGAGAATGGGCTGGGACAAAACAACCGGGCGTTCTCGTGGTCTTCCGCCGTCGCGCTCGATTTTCTGCTCGGCAACTATCAAAACGAACGGGTCGTGGGCGCCAATCCGGAACGCGACCGGAGGATTGAAGGACATGTCCGGGAGATTTTTGACTTTGACAGCGGGAACAGCCTGTTCCGGGTTGAAGCCGTCAAAACCGTCTTCCCGGTTTTGAAAATGAAAACCGCCGACGGACTGCCCATCAACCAGAGCAAAAAAGTTGAGTTCAGCTTTTCCGACCCGGCCGGCAATTTTGATCGTTCAGAAATCCCTTTTGCCATTGACGAAACCCGATGGAAAGTCGTGAGCGCATCAACCGGGCATGAATTGACCAAGGGCGAAGACGGTTTATACAAAGTACCGATTGGAACAAAACTCACATTGGTTCCTGCTCAATGAAATCAGATGGCAGTCTCTTTGAGAACTGGGCCATGTTTAACTGCTAAATCTGGGCGAGAACTTTGAGGGCGTGTCCGCTGCCAGCCATTACCGTGCTATCGAAGAGTCCGGACTCAACCCTCGCAAAATACTCAAAGGAATTGTCGTTCTTGGTTGTCCAACGGGGTAAAATTAAGCCGCATGGGCGACACGGATGAAGAAAAAATCTGGGTGTTGCAGAGCCGGAACGGCGATCCTGCGGCTTTTGAATCGTTGATTCGCGCGCATCAACGCATGATCCATTCGTTGACATTTCGCATGACGGGTTCGCTGGCCGATGCCGAAGACCTAGCCCAAGAGACGTTCATCCGGGCCTATCGGCAATTGGATTCTTACCAGGGTACTGCAAAGTTTTCCACCTGGCTCTATCGCATCGCGGTAAATGCCTGTCTAAACTGGCGAAAACAGGAGGCACGCCGCGGACAGGTCCATACAAACTGGGCCGGGTCAGGCACCACCCGGCAGACAGAAACAATGCCGGGCGCGGACAACGACGAACTCAGCGAAAATGTCCAAGCGGCCTTGATGAGACTGCCATCCAAACAACGTGCTGCCATCGTGCTGACGGTTTACGATGGGTGCAACCACGCCGAGGCGGCAAAGATGCTCGGTTGCTCGGAGACGACGGTTTCCTGGCGCGTGTTTGCGGCGCGCCGGAAGTTGAAACGCTGGTTGAGCGCCAAAGGAGGCCGAAATGAATGATTCGGATTTGGAAAAAAAACTGAAGGCCGCGCAAGTTCCAGCCCGAGACGAAGATTATTGGGAAAGTTTCCCGCGAGGCGTGCTGGCGAGGTTGCGCGCCAGTCCGGTATCGCGTCCGGTCAAACGCGATTGGCTGCCCCGGCTGGCTTGGGGCGGTGGCATCGCCCTGGCCTGTCTGGTCATCGGTTTCACCCTCGGTCATTGGCATGGCCGGATGGAAAAACAAGATTCCTTTGTGCTGTTGCAAAACGGGAAGATGCTGCGCGAGGTGCTGACACTTTTTCCGAACCGGGTCCGCGCCATCGTTCAGGATGAGCGTGGCTTGCGACTGGTGCTCTCCGACCAGCCGGACGTGCCGACCTCAACGCCGCTCTGGGTCAAAATCTGTGACGGCAAACAGTGTGCGTCCTTGGTGACCTTCAGCGGCCAGGAAATCGAAATCGCCGGCCAAAAAATCACCGTCCTTGCCGACGCGCAAGGCGGCATCATTTTGGAAGGCAGCCAATTTGTATGGTCCAGCTCGGCGCGAAATTTTGTGGAAGGCAAGTTGAACATTGAAGCCAAGCGATTGCAAACAATAACCCTTTAACCCGATATTTATGAAGAAACTCTTCGGAACTTTGGGGATTTTACTCCTGGCGGCACGGCTCTCGGCGCAGTCAAATGCGCCGGTCCGGCTGGCATTGATCACGGAAACCGACGAAGCGGCTGCGCCATCGGATGTTTTGACGGCTCAATTGTCCGGGAATCCAAAAATCCAACTGCTGGAGCGAAACGAAATCGAAAAGGTCTATCGCGAGCAAGGGTTGTCGGCGGCCAACCTGGATTATTTGAAGCTGGGCCGGATACTCGGCGCGGATGGGTTATTGCTGTTTGATGTTTTGCGAACCCCGCAGTCCACTAATTTGACCGCAAGGCTGATCGCAGTAAAGCCGGGGGTGGTTTTGACCGATGGCAGTTTTCCCTGGCCTTTGACAAATACCACACAATGGGCAGAAGCAGTCGTGCCCGGTCTGGATGCTTATTTACCGAAGCTGTCAGTGCTGGCCAAGGACGCCATTCCCATTTCCATCGTAAACCTCCGGGCGGCGGTTTCATCCAGCGAGGAGCAGGAAACGGAACGGCAATTGAAACTGCTCACGATTCAGCGATTGAGCCTGGAGCGGCAGTTCTTTGTTCTCGAACGGCAGCGGATGCAATGGTTGGGGGAGGAAAAGGAATTGAAATCGGACGAGTCGGCGTTCTGGGACGGCAGCTATCTGTTGGAAGGCGTCGTGGATCAAAACGGATATTCCAAGGAAACCGTTACCATCAGCGCGCGTTTGACGCCACCAAAGGGCGGCGCACCGCTGTTATTTGATGTCAGTGGCAGCCGCACCAATTTGACCGAGGTCATAAATCGGCTGGCCGCGAAAGTCACCGAATTGCTGAAGGTCAATTCCACCGTCAAAGAATGGAATGCCACCGATGAAGCAGCCCAGTATTTTGACGAGGCAAAATGGGCGTTGAGGTGGGGAGTCTATTCAGAGGCGCAAGCGGCGGCAGACTCAGCATGGGCGCTGGGGAAAAGGGGTTTGGATTGCGCTTTGGTGCGGGTGAAATCATACATTTTGCAAATAACATCAGATACAGGCAGGTTTCAAGAAGGGGAGATTGACACGTACGGCTCATCTGATGGGGGAGCATATTGGATCAAAAGAATTACTTCCGAAGCTCATGTGGCAGTGATTTATAACCGGCGGGCGAATGAAATTGATTATGCTACAATTGACACACTTCCCAATCCAAAAAATATTGACTGCGCCCTGCGCGCACTTGAACTTTACTCTGAATTCAGCCGGACTTCTTCTGATGGCCAGCCCAAAATACTTTGGAGAGGTGTCGGATGGAATGACTGGCACAATTCGGATTGGTATAATTTAGGGATAGAAGATTTGGCCGCCGCATCGAAAGTTCTGCAATGCTTTAATTTGGTTCCACAATCACAAGTGCCTGTGGCTGATAAGTTGAGGGATCTGCGTGCATTGACGCGTTCCGTTGCTGAGTTAATTTCCGAATCACCAACCGTACATGACAGCTATTTTGTTGGTGACCGGATTGCTCCTTATGACGAGCTTGCCTACACAATTGGCGAAGAGAAACCCCAAAACCAAAGCATATTCAGTTGCAAGGTGATCTGGGGCTGTTTTTGGCAAGAAACACCCGAAGAATGTATCGCACTCTACCGCGAACTGATGAGCAGTCCGGTTTTCTGCTATATTCACAATAAATTTTGGCGTCGTAAGCCTGAATTTCCACGGGTTGTCGGGTGGAACGAAGAGGATCGCATACGTATTCCCGAAGTATGGAACAAATATCTTCAAGAATTGAATGACTCCACGAATGTGCTTTTACGTATGGAGGGACAATCGTTAGCTGTAATCGATGCCAAAAATGACGAGCAACTTGAACAGGCATTCAACGGTTTGATGGACGAGATCATCACCAATCGAGATGAGCTGGTGGGAAACAACGTGGATTTGTTTTATTTGAATTGGAGAGTTAGCGATCTGCTTTTTCCTCCGGGAGAAAGCTATACGCAAACCCCCACTCTGGACAGATTGGAGAGCCAATGTCGCACCAACTTTTTCCCCAAGCTAGGAGCCATGCATCAGGAATATCGGACCAAAACGGTGCAGGCTGGACAATTCCTGTCAACTTTCGAGAAACAGGAGCAATTCCTGAAGGAAAACAAACCCTACGATTCCCTTGAATTTCTAAATACGTTTTTGATTGGAGGGCAAAATTATTCCAAAACCCAGGCGCTTGAAATCCAGCCGCTGCTCGCTGCCTATAAATCAAATCTTGTTGCCCAATCCAAATCTGCCTCCGGAATGCAAAAGGGGAAATTAATGGGTGCCATTGCCCAGGTTGGTTTTGTGGAATACAACGTCGACCGCATTTTGAATCCGCCCGCGTCGCAACCACAGCCGCGGCAGAAGATCCAAGTCCCCAAACCAGCCATCGTTGCCGAGATGCCGGTAGTTGCTCCGGTTTTCACCAATGCGCCGGAAGTTGTCACGAACGTGATTGTGGTGGGCAAATTTTTGGCGATTCCCGCCGAAAGACTCATTGATTTGGACAGCTCTGAGCGGATTGAATATATGCAGGTTACCATCACTGCTCATCACTGGTTTGAAGGGAGGTTGCTGCTGGATTACGGATACTACGCAGGCATACAGCAGTTGGACACCAAGGGAAATGTGCTGGGCGGTCGCAACGCCAGCGGTCCGGCCATTGCCCTCCTGGATCCCGGATCGGAACATTGGGACGTTGTCGGATGCCCCGAGGTGGACATTTTGGCGCAAAACAGATTTTATCATCACACGGTGTTGTTCCGTGGCGAGTTGTTCACGTGCGACGGTGGCCAGCTCCGAAAGTTCGATTTCCAAAACCGGCAATGGCAGGCTTTAAAAATTTCGGACGGCAACAATTACGAATTGTTTGCGGTCAACGGTCATCTTTACGCGGCCAATGGGAATGTCATTTTTGAAATTGTAGATGGCGGCAAAAACACACACATCCTGGCCAGCAATCGAAGGCAGCCGCCCGTATCCGCATTGGACACACAGGATCTTGGCACGCCGACTTTATTTGAGGGGCCGGGTCACTCGCTCCGGGTCAGCACTAAAAATAAAATCTTCACTTGGACCGGCGACGACTGGCGCGAAGTCTGTGCCGCACCGCCAGCTTCATTTCCGCCAATAATTTCCGCGGATGATGTCTTGTTTCAGAGTGATGGATGGAATATCCAGCCTGCACGAATTTCCCGCCTCGCGACAGAATCCAGCCAGGTGGAATTTTGTTTGGTCAAGGAAACGCAGCGGGTGATCAATGCCGTCGGCACTGGTCCGGTCGCACCCCCAAACCCGCTATGGAAGTTGCCGCCCGAGTTGTCCCTGCCCAATTTGTCCGCTTCTGTTTGGCAGTCCAGTTTATATCTCATGGTTGATCATTCGGAGACAAACGACATTGTAAATGAGCAGCAACATCTCATCATTGGCAAAAAAATTCTCCCGAAGGACGGATACAATGCCGCCCTGTTTTGCTTTTCTCATGATTCGCCTTTACCGCAAAAGGTGTTTTTTAAATTTGATGCTTCCGCAGGTTGTCCACCGACGGCTGGCATCGGTTCAGATTCCAGGCCAATAATCCCAGGGATAGGGTTGACGGAACCATGGATGCTTTTCACCACCAATTTTCTACTCTGTGGCCGGGAACTGCTTGACAGCCGGGCGGGTAATTCAGAACTCGCCGGGTACAAGGCTGGAATCTGGATGATACCTCTCGCCCAACTAGCTTCGGCCATCGCTGCGCAAAAAGAAATCCTGCTTCAGCAAAGTGCGCAGGCGGTTGCCGCAACGGAACGAGCTCAAAAAGAGCTTCTGGCCAAATATGACCGCAATCACAACGGTATCCTTGATCCGGACGAAAAAGAAGAGGCGCTGGATGACCCGGCCTTCATCGAGTCGGAATTGGACGTAATTGACGCCAACCATAATGGCCGGCTTGACCCCGAAGAGCTTGTCTATTTTGACGCCAACCAAAACAAGATTTTGGATCCGAAAGAACAGGCCGGGATTGATCTGGCGGAGCATTTGTTCGCTGTCAGGCTGTTGAAAGAATTCGATGCGAACGGCGACGGCGTCCTCGACCGTTCCGAATTTAACGACTTGTGGCAGGCCGGTAATTTTAGGGGCAACCCTCCGGGCACCACTTCTTTCTCAACGTTTTCCCGGGCAGATGAGAATCACGATGGACGGATTGATCTCAATGAACTGGAAGCGTTTTTGAAGCAACAACTGCGCATGGAACTTCGTCCTCGCGGAGCCGCCGGAGCGGCCTTTTTTACGCAACGCCTGGCGGATCCCAACGCAACCGGTGATCCCCAACGAACGTTCAAAACTTACGTGGAATTCTACTGGCAGCATGCAGACAACGCTACTATTGACTTTCGCATAAATGAGTAACACACTCTTCCCGCATGAGCACGAAAACCAAGCGGGACCTCGACGGAATGGAACAGCGGCGGCGTGAAGGGATGCGACTCTTGGGCCGGGGAATTTCCCAGGCGGAAGTGGGTCGGCAGTGTGGCGTAAGCCGTCCCACGGCGATGCGCTGGGAACAACAACGCAAATCAGTTCGTGGCGCGGCGTGGAAGCGCCGCCCCTTGGGGCGCCGACCCAAGCTCAAGCCGGGCGACCAGCAACAACTGGAGAAAGCTCTGTTGCAGGGCGCCCAAGCCCACGGTTTCCTCAACGACCTCTGGACGTTGCCGCGCGTGGCCGAACTGATCCACCGCCAAAGCGGCGTGCGCCTGCATCCAGGCCATGTCTGGCGAGTGTTGGGCCGGATGGGCTGGAGCATACAGCGACCGGCGGGCAAGGCGGTGCAACGGGATGAAGCGGCGATTGCCCGTTGGAAGAAACATTCTTGGCCCGCGCTAAAAAAAAGTCCCTGAAGGAAGGCCGAACGATTGTCTTTGTTGATGAAAGCGGTCTTTCGGAGCGCCCCAGTGTCGTACGCACTTGGGCTCCCAAAGGGCAGACCCCGCAACTGGTTTTCAGTCATTCCTGGGGCAAACTCTCCGTCCTGGCCGGGATTACCTGGTGGGAGTTTTATTTTCGCCTCTATCGCGGCAGCATCAAAGGCCGACAGGCCGCGGAGTTTCTCGGCCACCTCCGCCGCCAGATTCCCGGCAAACTGCTGGTGATCTGGGACGGGCTGGCAGTGCATCGCAGTCGTACGGTGCGGCGCTGTGTCGAGCGGACCCAAGGCGACATCGTTTTGGCCCGCTTGCCGGCCTACGCCCCAGAACTCAATCCGGTCGAATACATCTGGGGCCATCTCAAAAGCCATGCTTTGGCCAACTTCTGCCCCAAAGACCTTTGGCACCTGGGACGCGAAGCCCGGCGACAACTGCGGCGCAGTCAACGCCGCCCCGCCTTGATCCGCGCCTTCTGGCAACAGGCCGAGCTTTCTTTGTAACCAATTGTTACTCATTTATGCGAGACTTAATAATGGAAAACAAATGGCAAATCCCAACGACCACAATCCATAATTTTCGTCAAAGGATCGGTTGTCTCGGATTATCCTATAAACGGGAATGAAATTGCTCAGGACATGGCTCACGTTGGCGCTGGCCTGGGGTTGGCCGGGCGTGCTTGGCGCGCAATTACAGCTTCTGCCCGACCCGGAACCGCAACGGGTGTTCGCCGGAGGGGCGCGAAAAATTACCGTGGTTTGGCATAATACCGGCGACAAAGCTGCGAGCGCCGAAATTCACGCGCGGCTTTATCAAACCAGTTCCGCGACCGCGGTGCTGTTGACGGAGAAACTCTGGAGGAAAATCGAAATTCTGTCCGGACAAACTGTGCTCGAATCCGCACCAGTGGATTTTCCGGGTGTCAGGGCGGGAACCGCATTCCTGATTCAATGGCTGGAGGGCACTAACCGGGTGATCGGCAAGACCGAGGTGCTGGTCTATCCGACAAACCTGCTGGTCGAATTGAAAACGCTGATGGGTGAGCACGTTTTGGGCGTGCTTGATCCCAACAACGAACTCAAACCTCTGCTCAAGCAAAACCGTGTGGATTTTGTGGACTTGGGAAAAACATCGCTCGAAGATTTTCAGGGCAAGCTGGCCATCATCGGTCCGTTTCAATCGAAGACCCCAATGCGCGCAGATTTAGCGCAATCCATTCTGAGAATGGCGAGAAAGGGTGCGGCGGTGGTCTGGATTCAACCGCCCCCGGGACCGAAGGACAAAATCAAACCATCGTTTTATATCGTACCGGAAGGCAGGGGTGCAGTGATAGTCGTCCAATCTGACTTGGTTGCCGGGCTGTCAGAAAATCCCAAGTCGCAACTCAACCTGGTTTATTTTTCCAAACTGGCGCGGAATCCCGAACTGTTTCCTTTGCCTGATTTGAAACCACAACCATGAAATCAAAAACGCTATGAAAATACGAACCCCATTCATGCTGGCACTGTTGCTGGCCGCGAGCACAATTGCTCGTGCAACTCCGCAGGATATTCTCACCGTCGCGGTCTTCGACTTCGATTCGAGGGACGAAGCCGTGATGGGTCTTGGCCCGAAGGTGGCCGCGCTGGTCAACGCCAACCTGTCCGCCGAACCGCAAATCATCACGGTGGAGCGCGCCGAACTGGGAAAAGTTTTGGGTGAACAGGAACTTGGCCTGTCGGGCACGGTCAACCCGGACAGCGCAGCCAAAATCGGCCAACTCACCGGCGCCAAAGTGCTCATCACCGGCCGGGTGTTCAAGGCGGATGACCAGACCCTCCTCGTGGCCAAGGTCATCGGCACCGAGACCAGCCGGGTTTATGGCGAGATGGTGCAGGGAGGCTCGTCGGCTAAACTGGTTGACCTTTCGTCCCGTCTCGCGAAAAAAATCGCCGCAGACGTGATGGAAAAGAGCGACACGCTGGTGGCCAAGGTGGAAACGCGCGAGGAACGAATCGCCAAAATCAAGCAAGCCCTTGCCGGCAAGAAACTGCCGGTGGTGTTGGTGAAGATCAGCGAGCAACATTTCGGCAGGCCGGTCATTGATCCGGCAGCGCAAACGGAACTGTCGGTGATTTTGCAGCAATGTGGTTTCACGCTGACGGACGACAATTCCACCAACAAACCGGCCATCGAAATTTCGGGCGATGCTTTCAGCGCCTATGGCATGCAAAAGGGAAATCTGATTTCCTGCAAATCGCGAATCGAACTCAAAGCCCGCGACGCGGCCACCGGAAACATTCTGGTTGTGGATCGCCAGACCAGCGTGGGCGTGGATGTGGCGGAACAGACCGCCGCCAAAACCTCCTTGGAAAATGCCACCGATGCATTGGCAGAACGCATGATTCCAAAATTGGCCCAATGAAATTATTTATTAGCCATCAATGCCTTGAGCGTTCGAAAGGCAGATCAGGGACTCTTCATCGTTCGTCAGGGCGAAAAACTGTTTGCGCTTTCGGTCGTTTGCACGCGCAGACAATGCAAGCCAAACGCTGAACCGAATCGTTCATTTTACGATCCCTGCCACGGCCTGGTCTTTGGTTCCACCCGTCGTATGACACAAGACCAGGTCGCGATTTGCCAGCGTTCGTTACTTCCGTGAACGAAAGCGAACAGTTTTTGGTAACAGTCTCCGTCCGTCCGGATTTTTTACCACGCGGCATAAATTGTGATAAACGGGACCACTTATGATGAGTGATAAAGAGTCATTTGGGCACGGTTGAACCGGACACCAGCACTCAAAATCCGGTGCGGCAGAAAGCCAAAAAAACCGGTTCAACGGACCGGGGATTGGCTGGGTTTCGAAGGAGAGAACTTCAAAATCGTCGCTGAGGCGGCCGCCACCGGAACCGTCAGGTTGCCGGAATCACCATCCTTGATCTTTTCCCACCCGCCGGACCAGATTCCCTGCGCGTCAATGGGAGCGCCGCCCAACATGACGCCCGTTTTGGCGGCAACGTCTTGATTCTGCTGCACCAGATCCATTCGTTGCCATGTTCCTGGTCCCGCGCTTTGGAGCAAATGGAGGGAAACCGATGTCGGTTGCGGTACATCGCCAAAGCTCTTATTGATCAGGGTCAGATAAATGGAGCCATCGCGATCCCGATAGGCGTAGGCATTGAAGTTGACCGTGGATACAGCTTGTATCTTCACTCCGAGCGGTCGTCCACGCGCACCCTGGCTGAAAGCCAGATAGGCATAGGCTTGAGGTCGCATGGTAAATCCATGGCCATCCGCCTGATGTACAAACGCGGCGTAATTCGCGGCACCAAATCCTCCATCCCGCCCCACCGACTCCCCCGTGTGATAATTCACGCCCAAGATGTGATGCGCCGCCCACCAATGGGTGCAATCCAGCGCCCATAAGGTGGACGCGTAAGTATCACTCGAATCTTTGGCGCCTCCATTGTAGCAGCTGTTCATCTCATCAATCCGGTAGGGCACCCCTTGGGCGGCCAGCACCGCGCCGATCTGGGCGTAATCTTTTTCGTAATCCCCATGGAGACGATCGGAAAGAAAGCGGGCGCGGGTTGCGGGCGGGTCCTTTTCGGCCGCACGGCCCGATCCCAGGAAATAGTAGTGATCGCTCGCCATTGCCAGGTGTCCGCCGGCAAACACGGCTTTGGCCAGGTCCAGGGCATAGAAATTCTTCCTGGCCACGCTTGGCCCATCAAACATCGCGTTGGGCACAGCCTCCAGAATGGCATCGTAGTGGGGTTTTCATTGCGCAAAAAAGTCCCCAAACGTCGGGAGATAAAAATCAGGCTCGTTGCCGATGGAAAAGCAATCGAGGGCATCCGCATCATGGGCGGCAATGTAACCGGCCAGTCGCGCCGAATCAGACGGATCTCCGTTTTTCAAGCGGAACGAGTAAATAACTTTTACTCCGGCGGTCCGCGCAAATTTAAAAAGCATGTCAATGTCCTTTTCCTGCGGCATCGGAATGCGCGGATCGTCCACCGCATTAGCACCGACGCGCAGACTCTTGATGCCGAGGGTCTGGAAGGTGTTGACCAGTGCCTGATCGTTGGGATCAAAATAGTATCGCCCATTCTTGGGCAGAAGCATTGACATTTCGTAGCTCAGGCCTAAAAAACGGGGTGGCAGATCGGGACCGCCGCCATCGGCCGCCACGGTGACGGCCACCGGTTGAGTCTGAGCCGCGGCGAGACATGGAATCAGCAGCGATAAGGCAAACAGCCGGCGCGCGAAAAGGAATTTTCCCGTCCACCCGAAGAAAGAAAAGTAGTTCATGACGACGATTTTAAATGAGGATGTTTCTGATGACAATTTTGATAATTTCGAATTGAAAGGAATCCGCTTTCTGCCTTCAACTCCCGACCCCTCCAGCATATTTATTTCGTAAAGCGCGCCTCAAAATGAAAGCGAAAAAAACCTTCACAGGTCCGACAGAATCCCTGACCGTTGAACCGCACTTACAAACTATATTTTGTGATACAACCGGCGGCGAGAAGGCTTCTTTCTCACTCCACGGTGACGCTTTTGGCCAGATTTCTTGGCTTGTCCACGTCGCAACCGCGGATGACGGCGATGTGATACGCGAACAGTTGCAACGGCACCGCCGCCAGAATCGGATAAATCGGTTCCAGCGCCTTGGGCAGGTAAATCACATCGTCAGCCACCTTCCTGATTTGTTTGTCACCTTCGGTGGCCAGCGCGATGATGGAGCCTTTGCGCGCGCGAATCATCGCCAGGTTCGCCATCGTTTTGTCATAGACCGAATCCTGCGGCACAAGGAAAACTGTCGGCGTCTTCGAGTCAATCAACGCAATCGGGCCGTGCTTCATTTCCGCCGCTGAATAACCCTCCGCGTGAATGTAGGAAATTTCCTTCAGCTTGAGCGCGCCTTCGAGCGCAATGGGAAACGTGTAACCGCGACTGAGGAAAAAGAAATCGTCGGCCTTCGCATATTTCTTTGCGATCGTTTTGAGCGCGCTGTCCTGCGCGAGGATGGCTTCGATTTGTTTGGGCACGGCTGCGAGCGCATGCAAAATTTCCAATGCCCGACGGGCAGAGAGATTTTGTAAGCGGCCCAGATGCACCGCCAGCAGCGCCAGAATCGCGAGCATGGAGACGAAGGCCTTGGTCGAAGCGACACCGATTTCCGGGCTGGCGTGCATGTAAATGCCGCCGTCGGATTCGCGGGCGATCGTGCTGCCGACAACGTTGACGATGGCCAGTGCACGGTGGCCACGGCGCTTGGCCTCGCGCAACGCGGCCAGGGTGTCCGCCGTTTCACCGGACTGTGAGAGGACGAGCAGCACGGTGCTTTTTTCAAGTGGCGCATTGCGATAACAAAATTCATGCGCGAACTCCACTTCCACGGGGATTTGCGCGAGTTCTTCTATCAAGTATTCGCCCACGAGCGCCGCGTGCCAGCTCGTGCCGCTGGCGGCGATGACGATGCGGTCAATCGCACGCAACTCGGCGGGCGTCAGGTTCAGGCCGCCGAACCGGGCGGTTGCGCCTTCCGCGTCCACGCGGCCACGCAGGGCGTTTTCCACGGTGCGCGGTTGCTCGAGAATTTCCTTCAGCATGAAATGCGCGAAATCGCCGCGGGCGGCGTCCTCCTGGCTGAATTCGAGCTTGCTGATCTGGACGTTGGCTGTGTCCGTACCGAGATTCAAGACGTCGAAGCGCTCGGGTGTGACCGTGGCCACGTCGTAATCATTGAGGAAAACCACTTTTTGGGTGTGGGCGACGATGGCGTTGGCGTCGCTGGCCAGAAAATTCTCGCCCTGGCCGATGCCGATGATGAGCGGCGAACCGCGCCGCGCACCAACAATGGTTGTGGGTTGCTCCGCGCAAATCACCGCGATGCCGTAGGCGCCAATAACGTCGCGGAGCGCGTCGCAGACCGCCTGTGTCAGTAGCGCAGGCGTCTCGCCTGCAGGTTCGGGCGGCATCTTGCCGCCAGATGCACGAGGCAGGGATGCCTCGTGAACCCGCAGGCGGGACGCCCGCGCTACATTTTGCCGCCGTTTTTCGTAGTAATCGCCGATCAGATGTGCCAGCGCCTCGGTGTCGGTGTCGGAGAGGAATTTATGTCCGTTGGCGAGCAATTTTTGTTTGAGCGCGTCGTAGTTTTCGATCACGCCGTTGTGGACGACGGCGATTTTGCCGGATTGGTCGAGGTGCGGATGCGAATTTTCGTCGGAAGGCGGACCATGCGTGGCCCAGCGCGTGTGGCCGATGCCGAGATTCCCCGCGGCGGGTTCCGATTTCAAAAGGCGCGCGAGGCCCTTGTCAATTCTGCCAATTTTTTAACGGACGCGCAGATCGTCGCCACCCAGCACGGCCACCCCCGCACTGTCGTAGCCGCGATATTCCAGCCGCCGCAATCCTTCGAGCAGGATGGGCGAGGCCGCTTTTTTGCCGACGTATCCGATGATGCCGCACATTAATTCTTATCCGCGAATTACACGAATTATCACGAATTGGTTTCCAAAAATTTGCGCCAATTCGCGAAATTAGCGGATTCATTTCCAGTTCAAAATCCAATCCGCCGCCTGGCTCACGTCGTCCACGACGACGGCGCGCGAAATGGTTTCCGGCGATTCGCGTTCAAGCGCCGCGCCGTAACCGGTCCGCACGAGGATGCTCTTTTTCACGCCTGCATTCCAGCCGCACTCCAAATCGCTCAGTTTGTCGCCAATCAAATAGCTTTCCGCCAGGTTCAAACCGAATTCGTCGCGCGCGTCGAATAAAAATTGCGGCGACGGTTTGCGTCCGCGGCTTTGCTGGTCGGGCGCTTCGGGCGCGAGGTAAATTTTCTCGAAGCGCACGCCACCGCGCGCCAGTTCGCGGCAGAGATGCTCGTTGACGCGCTGGACGTTGGCAAGCGTGAAGTAGCCGCGCCCGATGCCGGACTGGTTCGAGACAATGAACAGCTTGAAGCCCGCGTCGCAAAGCCGTTTCAAAGCGGCGGAAGTGGCGGGAAAAATTTCCACGTCCTCCGGCCGGCGCAGATAATTTTTTTCCACGATGAGCGTGCCATCGCGGTCGAGAAAAACGGCCCGGTTCACTTCCCGAATGTGATGTGGCAAGTGACAAGTGGCAAGTGACAAGTGGCCCGCGGGATTTTCGATGTGCAACCGGGAAGGTTATCAGTAGCGCCGACTTCCATGTCGGCTGTATCGCGGATTTCCAAATCCGCTCGCATTTGAATCACCTGAAACGGCGCGGCTTTCGCGGAGTCCACCGATTTGGAAATCGGTGACACAGCAGGTTTGGAAACCTGCGCTACGGGGTCACAGGCAGGGCGCTGTTTTCGTGTCACTTGTCACATGTCACCCGTCACAGCCACGTCAAATTGTGGTTGGATTTTGGCAAGAATGGAATTGAATTTTTAGCGCGATTGGCGCATTTTCCCGGCTCATGAATAAAGGCAGATTGGGTATTTTGGTCGGTGGCGGTCCGGCGCCCGGCATCAACGGCGTCATCGCAGCGGCCACCATTGAAGGCATCAACCAGGGGTTTGAAGTCATCGGTTTCAGCGACGGCTTTAAATGGCTCGCGGCGGGCGAGGCGCATCAGTGCCGCCCGCTGGCGATTCGCGATGTGACGGGGATTCACCTGCGCGGTGGCTCGATTCTCGGCACCTCGCGCACGAACCCGACCAAGTCTGAAACCAGCATGCAAAACGTGTTCAAGGTGTTCGAACAACTGGGCATCACCACGCTCGTGACGATTGGCGGCGATGATACGGCGTTTTCCGCCAGCCAGGTGGCCAAACGCAGCAATGGAAAAATCCACGTCGCGCACGTGCCCAAGACGATTGACAACGATTTGCCGCTACCCGGCTCGACGCCGACGTTCGGCTTCGAAACCGCACGGCATTACGGCGTCCAAATCGTGCGCAATTTAATGGAAGATGCCCGCACCACCTCGCGCTGGTATCTCATCATCAGCATGGGCCGCGCGGCGGGGCACCTGGCCCTCGGCATCGGCAAGGCGGCGGCGGCGACGCTTTCCATCATCCCGGAGGAATTTCACAACCGCCCGGTGTCGGTGGATGAAGTCTGCGACGTCATCATCGGTTCCATCATCAAACGCCTGGCGGATGGCTCGCAAAATGGCATTGTCATTCTCGCCGAAGGCCTCATTGAGGCGATGGGCGAGCCGGGATTGATCCAGGCGCTGCCCGAGGGACAACTGGAGCGTTTCGGCAAGGTCGTGCGCGACGACCACGGTCATTTGCGGCTCGGGGAAATTGAATTTGGCCGCCTGATGAAAGAGCTGTTGAATCAGCGCCTGGAAAAGCTCGGCATCAAAATAACCTTCATTGACAAGGACCTCGGCTATGAATTGCGCTGCGCCGACCCGATTCCGTTCGACGCCGAATACACGCGCGACCTCGGTTACGCCGCGGTGAAATTTTTGCTGTCGCCCGAGGCCGAAAAATACGGCGCCATCATCAGCTTTGTGGACGGCAAGATGAACCCGTTGCCGTTCGACAAGATGCTCGATCCGAAGACCGGCCGGATGCAAAACCGGAAGGTCAACGTGGACGGCGAGGCCTTCGAGTGCGCCTGCGCCTACATGATCCGGCTCGAACGCGAGGATTTCGAGAACGCCAAGCAGCTCGCCAAGCTCGCCGCCGTCGTCAAACAGACGCCGGAACAATTCCGCGCGCGCTTCGGCTACCTCGTGGGATTAAAGTAAGTTTTATCCGACAACAGTCCGCAGACCGCCGGTGCGGCGCGGCGCACCTTGCCGCACCGGAGGCAATCTTTGCCCAGAAACAGACTCGCTGTTATTTTACACTCTTGCCACGGAGGCCGTGAATTTCTAACGTTGCATTCCAATGAATGCCATTCCCAAGTACGAATCTGTTCCCTTGCTGAAAACAATTTGCCGCACATTGCCGGGCTGGACAATTCTGTCCGGTCTGTTGCTCGTGCCGTTTCTGTCAGGAACGAACGCGGCGGCTGAGGCTCCGTTTTACCTCAAGAGCGGTGATCGCGTCTGCTTTTATGGCGACAGCATCACGGAACAGCGCTTTTACGGTGTGGACGTGGAAACTTACGTCCGCACGCGCTTTCCCGGCTTGCACGTGAAATTCGTCAACTCCGGCGTCGGCGGCGACCGGGTGACCGGGGGTTGGGCGGGTAAAATTGATGAACGGCTCCGGCGCGACGTTTACCCGTTCAAACCCAATGTCGTCACCATCATGCTGGGCATGAACGATGCGAGATACCAGCCCTTCGACCAACACATCTTCGAGGTTTATTCCAACGGTTACGAACATATTGTCAGCTCGTTGCAGCAGCATCTTCCCGGTGTCCGCCTCGTGCTCATTGAACCCACGCCGTACGACGACGTGAGTTTTCCACCGAAGTTCCCCGGCGGATATAATTCGGTCCTCCTGCGTTATGCGGCGTTTGTCCGTCAACTGGCGGTCGAACATAATCTGAAGTTCGTGGATTTCATGAATCCGTTGCTGGACGTGATGCAACAAATGGCAAAAGAGGACCCCGGACTCGCCCACGAGGTGATTCCCGGCCGCGTCCATCCATCACCGGTCGGCGAGCTGGTGATGGCGCAGTCGCTGTTGCAGGCCTGGAATGCGCCGTCCACGGTCAGTTCGGTCACCATTGACGCGGCCAGGAATGCGGTTGTCCGGTCGGACAACACGCGGGTCAGCCGGCTGGCCGCAGCCGACGGGAAAATTTCCTGGACGCAAAAGGATGAAAGCCTGCCTTTCCCGATCCTTGGCCTGCACGAAGACTGGCCGCAATTTCCCCCGACGGAAAACGACGTGTGGGGAAAACCATCGTTCTTTTGGCCGGCGCCCCGGCCGAGCTGGGGTTACACCAACGCGGCGGCGGAAATGATTGTGAAATTTTCCAGATTTTACCAGGCCTTGGATCAGGAGCCGCTGCGAATCGCCGGTCTTCAAGCCGGGAATTATCAACTCAAAATCAATGGCCAGCTCGTTGGCGAATTCAGTGACCAGCAGTTGAACGACGGCATCAATCTGGCCGCCTATCAAACGCCGATGCTGGAACAATCCTACCGGGTCCTGGCGCTGGTGTGGAAGCAGGTCCAGTGGCGGTATTTTGCCTGGCGCGACATCCAGCTCCGACTGATGAACGACCGTGACCGGAAAGTCCAGAAAGCCGCCAATTCGCTTGTCGCTGCATTGGAAACTCAAAAGGAAAAAGACGCGGAGCAGCAATACGTCGCCGCCGAACCGCAACCAATGCATTACGAACTGGTTCGCGTGACCCAATAGAATCGTCGCGACGTCTCGCGATCGCGCGAAGATTCGCCTGTGGTAACGGTCCTTAACGGCCTTTGTTCTGTTGCCGATCGGCCCCCCCCATTTTGCTGCCAGAAATGTTGTGCAGAGAGGGTGCCTCGGAGCTACATTCCGCCATGTTCATTAACGGACTGGGCGTGGCGGCGCCGGCGCCGTGTTATGCGCAACGCGAATGTTGGGACGCCCTCCAGCGCGCCGAACCGTTCGCGCGGCTCGCGCCCCGCTCGCGCGCCATTCTCAAAAAGATTTTCTGCGGCGACAACGGCATTGCAACGCGCCACCTCGCGCTCACGCCGCTGACGGAAGCGTTCAATCTCACGCCCGACGCGCTGCAGGCACGGTTCACCCGGCACGCGCCCGCGCTGGCCACAGAGGCCGCGCAACACGCGTTGCGGGACGCCGGCTGCGCGCCATCGGAAATAGATGCGGTACTCATCAGCACTTGCACCGGTTACTTGTGTCCGGGCCTGACGAGCTACGTGAGCGAGCGGCTCGGTCTGCGCGCGGACATTTTCACGCTGGATCTGGTCGGGCAGGGCTGCGGCGCGGCCTTGCCCAATTTGCGCACGGCTGAGGCCTTGCTCGCCGCCAAACGCGCGCAAAAGGTTCTGTCCGTTTGCGTTGAGGTTTGCAGCGCGGCGTTTTATCTCGACGATGATCCCGGCGTGCTCGTGAGCGCTTGTCTGTTCGGTGACGGCGCGGCCGCGGCGGTGCTGACGAAGAAAACCGCGGCCGAAGCGCCGGCGCGTCGAATGGAAATTCGGCACTTCCTGCCTTGCGCCGGACAAACGCGACACCCTGCGGTTCGGTCACAAGGGCGGGATGTTGCGGAACATGTTGTCGCTGCAGGTCCCGCAAATCGCCGGCGACGAGGCCGCGAGACTTTTTGTTGAGTCGCTGGCGACGGCGGGCGTGAAACGCGACCGCGTCACGGGCTGGATTTTTCATGCGGGCGGGCGCGACGTGTTGGCAGCGTTGCGCGAAAAGGTTGGTTTGACCGAATCCGACGTGCGCCACAGCGCCGCCGTCTTGCGCGAATACGGCAACGTCAGCAGTCCGACCGTGCTGTTTGTGCTCGAACGCGCATTGCATGATACCGTGCCGGACGGATTGTGGTGGATGTCGTCGTTCGGCGCGGGATTCAGTTGTCATGGGGCCTTGTTGGAGGTGGGAAAACGTGAGGCGTGAAAGGTGAAACGTAATGCGTGAAATACCAACCATACGGGACTCATGTTTCACGCATCACGCATCACGACCATGAAACGCATCGTCCAGTCTGAGTTGCTCGACGGGCTTCCGTTCGATGACCCGCGCGCCATTCACTCCCGCCGCGACTTGCGGCGCATCAACGCCTGGATGCGCAATCACGCAATCATGGCCAACGCACTGCATACTGCTGCGAACAGTCACACGCCAAAACAAATTGTCGAGCTCGGTGCGGGCGACGGCCATTTTTTTGTGCGCGTCGCAAAAAAAATCTCTCCACGCTGGCCGGGCGTGAGGGTGACGCTCCTCGACAACCAAAAGGTCATGAGTTTGCAAACATTGTCATCGTTCACGCCGCTCGGCTGGCGCGCGGAGGCGGTGGCGGCGGATGTTTTCGACTGGCTGCCCACCGCTGTTGGGCTGGACGCTGTCGTCGCAAATTTGTTCCTCCATCATTTTAAAGACGCGCGGCTGGTGGAATTATTTTGGGACGTTGCGCGCCGCGCACGTTTGTTCGTTGCGATTGAGCCGCGGCGCGCAAGCTGGCCGCTCTTTTGCAGTCGCTTGCTTTGGGCGATTGGCTGCAATTCCGTTACGCGGCACGACGCAACCGTGAGCGTGCGTGCGGGATTTTCCGGCGATGAGCTTTCCGCGCTGTGGCCGGACAAAAAAAACTGGCAATTAACCGAGCGCGACACGGGATTTTTCAGCCATTTATTTGTCGCGCAGCGAATGAATTGAACGGCATGGCGGCGAAACCCATCACGATTGTCGGCGGCGGCTTGGCCGGTCTGACGCTCGGCATCGGCCTGCGCCGGCGCGGGGTGCCGGTGACCGTGTGGGAGGCCGGACATTACCCACGCCATCGCGTTTGTGGCGAATTCATCAGCGGTCGCGGCCAGGAAACGCTCTCGCGGCTTGGTTTGCGCAAGTTATTCGAACGCGCAGGCGCGGTGAACGCCAGCACCGCGGCTTTCTTTTCGGCAACGCGATCCGCCCCGCCGCGTTCGCTGCCAGCCCGCGCGATTTGCCTTTCGCGTTTCACGATGGACCACGCGCTCGCCGTTGAATTCCGCCGGCTCGGCGGCGAATTGCTGGAAGACCAGCGCTGGCCTGCCGTTGGAGTTCACGCTTCAGCGTGTCCAGACAGGCTAAAGCCTGAACTCCAACCCGAGGGCGTCGTGCGCGCGAGCGGCCGGCGTTTGCAACCGTCCGAAAACGGTTCGCCTTGGTTCGGTCTGAAAGCGCACGCGCACAACGTTCCGCTGACCGCCGATCTGGAAATGCACGTTTCACCGGGAGGCTATGTCGGCCTGTGCCGGGTGAATGGCGGCGCGGTGAACGTTTGTGGATTGTTTCGGCGTCGCGCGGGTGCGCATAACACGCCGCAAAACTGGCCACGTAGAGATTTACGTGGCTGGCGCGAATGGCTGCGAGGCCAAGCCGGCTCGCCGTTGAACCGGCGGCTGGCGGCGGCGGAGTTCGACGAAAGCTCGTTTTGCGCCGTGGCCGGAATTTCATTGCGACCGCAACGCGCCGCTGCGCGTGCCGAATGTTGCGTCGGCGACGCCATCACCATGATTCCGCCGGTGACCGGCAACGGGATGTCCATGGCGTTCGAATCCGCCGGACTGGCCGTTGAACCACTGGCCGCGTGGAGTGGCGGGGAAATTTCGTGGACGGAGGCCCGGCAAACGCTCGCTCACCGGTGTGACGCCGCGTTTGCGCGGCGGCTGGCGTGGGCAAAATGGTTGCAGCGGATGATGCTCGCGCCGTCGCTGCAAAACATTCTCGTCCGGTTCATCATGCACAACGAATGGTTCTGGCGATCGGCCTTTGAACGCACACGTTAGGATTAACCACAAAATACACGAATTACACGAAATCAGGATGAAATCGGATTGAATCAGTCAATGAGTGTTCCTTTCGTGTGTTTCGTGTATTTCGTGGTAAAATTGCTCGCGTGAAACCGCTCGCTGAATGCCGGCTCTATACTTTCGTGGACACGGCCTACTTGCTTGGCCGCGCGCCCGAAGTCGTGGCGCAACAACTCTGTGACGGCGGCAGTGATTTAATCCAGCTCCGCGCCAAAAAATCCACGCTGGATGAAATCCGGCGCATGGCGGAAAAAATCCGGCCCATCACCCGCCGTGCGAACGTCGGGCTGGCCATCAACGACCATCTGGAAATCGCGCGCGACCTTGGCGCGGAACTTTGCCACCTCGGCCAGGAGGATTTTTTTGACGCTGGGCACTCTCATGTTTCCCAGATCCAAGACGCCAAATCCAAGACCCTGATTGGCTTGTCTACCCACTCGCCGGAACAGGCAAGGCGCGCATTGGCGGCGGGAGCGGACTACCTTGCCATCGGGCCGGTTTATGCCACGGGCACCAAACCGAACGCGAAACCTGTAACGCTGGAATATGTCCGTTGGGCGGCGGCGAACGTGAACATTCCCTGGTTTGCCATCGGCGGCATCAATTTGAAAAATCTCGACGACGTGCTGGCGGCGGGCGCAAAGGGCATCTGTGTCGTATCAGCAATTTTGAACGCATCCGATGCCACCAAAGCCTGCGCGGAATTCCGTAAACGATTGGGATGATTTTTTCGCGGTGAAACGGGCCGTCGGCGCTTTATATAACTTCTGCTTGAAAAAAACATTCGCGCAGTTTATAAATGGACGATGTTGGTCCAAACCGGAGCAGGATTCCTCCGCCGTGCCACTGTCAAAGGGCGCACCTCGTCTATTGTTTCGACGGCCTGCGGATTTTGGCTGCTGGCTGCGGGTCCGGTCCTGGCCGGGAATTTTTATGCGGGAACATCGCCGGCCAACATCCCCTGGCCCGGCGGCGTTGTGCCGTATGAATTCACCAATACCCTCACTGCCGCACAACAGCAAACCTATCTCGATGGCCTGCGCGAATGGGAACTGGCCGCGAACGTGAAGTTCGTCCCGCACACGAACCAAGCCCGCTGGATTCTTTTCTCCTACGATACCAACTTTCTCGACTTCGTGGCCGGCGGCAGTTACAGCCCACAGATGGTCACCGTCTCCAGCCTGGGCCGCGCGCAAGTCTGCCACGAGATGGGCCACTCGTTCGGATTCACCCACGAAAACGTCCGGCCCGACACAACCAACTATATTGCGGTTCTGACCAATGACGTCGCCGACGAACCGAGCAATATTTATTGGTTCACCGTTGATCCGACGAGCGTGACGAATGGAAACTACGATTACGAGTCCGTGATGCACCTGGGCTGGGATTTCGATTCGACCGATCCCGGCGTGCTCGCCACCCAACAACCCAGGCCGCCCAATTTTCCGCGTTACGAGTTCCGCATGGGCAATTACTGCTTAAGTCCCGGCGACCGCGCGGCGCTGGCGTATCTCTACGGTCCGCCTGCCGTGCCGCTGACCAACGTTGTGACCACCACCGCGGACGTTGGCCCCGGCAGTTTGCGCGCGGCGATCTATTACGCGACCGATCATTCCGGCGCGACGGTTCGCTTCAACATTCCGACGAGCGATCCCGGCTACAGCAACGGCGTTTTCAACATCCATCTCACCGGGCAGTTGCCGCCGTTGGTCGCCAATGGCATGGTGATTGACGGCTCCACGCGACCGGGCTTTGCGGGCAATCCGCTCATCGTTGTGGATGGCTCGCAAATCCTTCCCGAAACCTTCACCTCGGACACCGGCGTGTTGATTTACTCGTCGAGCAATCAGTTGAAGAACATTTCGTTCACGGGTTTCAACTGGAATGGTTTGACGCTGGAATACGCAGACGCAACCAACAACACCATTTCCGGCTGCTGGCTCGGCGTTGATGCCACCGGCGCCAACGCCGCGTCAAACGCGTATCAGGGAATTCTCTTCGTTCAAGGAGCCAGCCACAATTTCATCGGCGGCACCAACGCGCTTGAGCGAAACGTCATTTCCGGCAACGGCCAATACGGCGTCTGGATGTCCGATACGAACACGACCGGCAACATCATTCTCGGCAATTATATTGGCACCGACGCCAGCGGCTCCTTTGCCGTCCCCAACGCGTTCGGTGGCATCGGCATCTTCTACAACGGGGCCGGCCACGTCATCGGCGGCACCAATGCCGCCGCCCGCAATGTCATTTCCGGCAACGGCGGCGCGGGCATCTGGCTTGGCGGCACGAGCGTGAACCAGGTCATCGTGGAGGGAAATTACATAGGCTTGAACGCCGCCGGCACGGCAGCGGTGGCGAACACGCCCGACGGCATCAATGTGGTCGGCGGCGCGACTGGCAACCTCATCGGCGGCGCCGGCGGCGGCGCCCGCAATGTCATTTCCGGCAACCAACTGTATGGCATTTACATTTCTGATCCGGGCACGAGCAATAATCTTGTGCTCGGCAATTACCTCGGCACCGACCTCACCGGCACCAACGCTCTGGGCAACGGGAGCATTGGCATCGGGCTTTTGACGAACGCCAGCGGGAACACCATTGGTGGCACAGCCGCCGGTGCGCGCAACCTTCTTTCCGGCAATCCCGACTACGGTATTGCCCTGATCGGCGTGAGTGGCAACGCAATTCAGGGCAATTACATCGGCACCGACCTCAGCGGCAAAGCATTGCCGGCCAACAGCAATCAAACGAACGGTATCGGCTTGTGGGACGGCTCGGCGAACAACCTTATAGGCGGAACCAATCCGGGCGCGGGCAATTTGATTTCGGGGAATCAGCAGTATGGCATTTTTATTTCCGATCCCGGCACGAGCAATAATCTGGTCCTAGGCAATTTTATCGGCCCGGACGCCACCGGCACGAATGCCATGGGTGATGGCGGTTTTGGAATTGGGATTTGGAGCGATGCCAGCGGGAACATTATTGGCGGAACCGGCCCGGGCGCGGGGAATCTCATCTCCGGCAATCCGGGCTTCAGTTATGGCATTGCCATGGGCGGGGCAAACGGCAATGTGGTTCAGGGGAATTTCATCGGCACCGACCTGAGCGGCACCAACGCGCTCGCCAATGGGTTTGCAAATGTCGCCCTTTGGGGCGGTTCCACTGGAAATCTGGTCGGCGGCCCCGGCGCGGGCGCGGGCAATGTGATTGCCTTTGCCGGCAGCGCCGGCGTGGTGCTGTATGATTCCGACACGACAAATAATTCCATTCGCGGCAATTCCATTTTCGGCAATGGTTATCTAGGCATCAATTTCAACAACGACGGCGTCACGCCCAACCACATTGGTTTTCTCGCCGGCCCGAACGACCTCCAGAATTATCCCGACATCACCAACGCCTTTGGTTTCGGTTCCAGCACTGTCACGGCCGGCACACTCAACAGCCTGCCCAATCAACTTTATTTTGTGGATGTCTATTGCAGTCCCGCCGCCGACCCCAGCGGCTACGGTCAGGGCAAGTTTTACCTCGGCAGCGCCACTGTGACGACCGACGGCTCGGGCAACGGCACGTTTGCATTCACCACTTCCGCCGGCAATTACACCGGGCAATACATCACCGCTACCGCCACTTCGGAAGGCGGTGACACCAGCGAATTCAGCCTCGCGGTTTTGGCCACCAACTTTCCGGGGCCGTTGGCCCAATTCACGGGGCCGTTCCAGTCGCACACCAACGGCTTCGTTTTCTCGCTGACCTTGCAGACCAATTTCAGTTACCGCATCCAGGCGGCCACCAACCTTGACACTCCGATTGTCTGGACGGATCTGACAAATTTCCTCGCCACCAACTCGCCATTCAACTTCTCCGACCGCGCGGCCACCAATTACCGCGCGCGTTTTTACCGCGTCGTGTCGCCTTAAAACCTGACAGCCCCTGCCGCCGCCGAAGCGAAAGGTTGCCGAGGCGATGAGGTCTGCGTAGCATCGCTCGCCGACTGAAATCCGTCCTCGAATAGTGGACCATGATCACGGGACAGTTCACAAGCCATCGCGCCAGAGTTGTCGTCCTGCTGTTGATGCTCGCTCTTGGCGCGACCGGCATGAGTGCAAGGGCAGCCACGTCCAAGCAACAGTCATTGGATGAATGGCGGAATCTCACGTCGCCCACGGCGGAAGTGCCCAAGGTCTTTGTCAAAGGTGACAACATTCGATTCTATTTCCACAGCGGGACCAACGAAATGGAATTCAAGGCCGATTGGAGCCACTTGCGTGTTCCCACCGAAGGTTACCGGGTCAACTCCGCGCTGGTCCGGTGGAAAGAGAATCTTTCCCGTCTGCCGGAACTGGACAAACGCGGCTGGCGCGAGGCAACCGTCATTGCCGGAGTGGAGTGGCGCCACCTCGCCACGAATTTGCTGGAAGTTTTGACGCCGAAGTCTCCGGAGCATGGCGCGTATTACCAGGCGTTTTTCTCGGACCGCATCTTGTATCGGGATGCGCAAGGGGTCGCACGCTTTGCGCTGGAGGGCAAACAACCCGGCGGGGTGATCATTGACCATCAGTATTCGGTCGAAGAGACCCTTGATGTCCTGGCCCGGCGCATTGAGGAGCATTTGGTCCGGAATCATCCGGGTGACTCGCTTTTTCTGATCATGACCCCGAATACCAGCCGGTTCGCGGAGCCGTTGCTGCTTGACCGGCAACGGCGCCAATGCGTCTGGCTGTCACCGGCAGCCCTGTTTGACACCACCGAACGCGGATTCGGGTTTGCGAATTCCGCCCGGGGCGTGGGCGCGTTTGTTTTTGAAAGCCACGGTCTGGCCCTCATCAAAAACCCCGTTTCCAGCGTGGCGCGCCTGGCGGATTTGGGGGTGGAGTCCGCCGTCCAATTGCTGCGGTTCCCGCTGCCCAAGCCCGCCACCGAAACCCTCCCGCTCGTACAGACCAATGGCATGGATCTCGGCGAGTGGGATAAATGGCTCAATCGTTACACCGGCACTCGTTTGGAAGACGGTTCACTCCGCCTGCTGATTGACGGCGACCGGTTTTACCCGCGGCTCCAGCAGGCCATCGCGGAAGCCACCAACCACGTCTATATGAACATTTACATCTTTGACCGGGACGACGTGGCCGTCTCCATGGCCGATGAACTCAAGCAGCGCTCGTCCAAGGTGCGGGTTCACGTGATTCTCGACCAGATGGGCTCGCTGGCCGCTGGATTAATCCCCCCCGCCACGCCCATGCCGGAGGATTTTACCATGCCTTCATCCATTACTTCCTATCTCCGGAATGATTCCCATGTTCGCGTGCATCCTTTTCTGAACCCGTGGTTTTCGACCGATCACCAGAAAGTTTATCTGGTGGACGGTGCGCACGCGTGGGTCGGCGGTATGAATCTCGGCCGCGAATACCGCTACGAATGGCACGACCTGATGTTGGAATTGGGGGGGCCGGTGGTGGCTTCCCTCGAACGCGAGTTCCGGCGCGATTGGGCGCACGAAGGTCTTTTGGGCGATTTCGCCTACGCCGCCACGCTGCTCACTCCGCCGAAAAAATCTGCGACCGACGCCGCGCCGGACCACTGGATCAAAGTTCGCCGTCTGCCCACACGGACCGGCTGGAAACCCTTCAGCAACGCGGTGCGAAGTTCGTTGCGCCGGGCGCAGAGTTACATTTACGTCGAGAACCCCTACCTCTTCGACAAGGGCGTGATTGCGGAGCTGGTGAAGTCCCGAGCGCGCGGGGTGGACGTGCGGGTCGTGATGCCGCGCGTCAATGATTTCAAGACCGGCGGTCGCAGCAATTTGATCGTTGCGAATTATCTCCATGAACACGGTGTGCGCGTTTATTTTTATCCCGGCATGACCCATGTGAAAGCGCTGCTCGTTGACGGTTGGGCCTGCCTTGGTTCCGGCAACCTGACGCATCTCAGCCTCGACTTGTCCCAGGAACAGAACATCGCCACTTCCGACCCGGCGTTTGCCGCGCACTTGAAACACGATCTGTTCGCGGAAGACTTCGCCCGCTCTTACGAACTTGACCAATCCATCTCTGTGGACTGGGTGGACTTCATGGCCGACACCGTCCTGGAGGGTTTTTGAAACCGGTGGTGCCGGCGTTGATGCCGGCGCAATCCGTCGCCTGGGGTTGCCAGCGTCGGGCGAATTGGCGAGAATCAGAAAATGAAAACACGCGCTTTCGTCATTTTCATTCCCCTTTGTTTTCTCCTGTCGGCCTTTGCTTCGCCGGATGGCAAAACCGTTTTCAACGTTCGCAGTTTTGGCGCCACTGGCGATGGAACGAATCTGGACAGCCCAGCCATCAATCAAGCGATCCTGGCGGCATCCGAAGCCGGCGGCGGAACGGTTTTTGTTCCGGCGGGCACGTATCTGTGCGGCAGCATCCATCTGACCAATAACATTCATTTGTATCTGGACGCCGGCGCGGTCCTGCTCGGCGCGCCCCAGGCGATGAATGCCTACGATCCGACGGAAGCCTGGTCCGGTCAGGCCTATCAGGATGGCGGGCACACGTATTTTCACAACAGCCTCATCTGGGGCGAAAATCTCACGAATGTTTCCATCACCGGAAACGGCATGATCAACGGCAGTGGGCTGGTGAGCGACGACGAGTTGCTCGACGAGATGTGCGGATTTTCAAGCTGGAGTCCGACCAACCGCGCGCCACAACTAGAAACGAATCCTCCGCCCGCCCGGCTCGGCAACAAAGCCATCGCGCTCAAACTGTGCCGCAACGTGCTGCTGCGCGACATCACGATTTTCCACGGCGGCCATTTTGCCGTTCTGGTCACGGGTTGCGACAATTTGACGGTGGACAATGTGACGATGGACACCGACCGCGACGGCATTGACATTGATTGCTGTCGCAACACGACGGTTTCCAATTGCCGGATCAATTCGCCGCGCGACGACGGCTTGTGCCCGAAGAGCACTTTTGCACTGGGCCGGAATGTCATTACGGAAAATCTGACGATTGTGAATTGCCAGGTGTCCGGCTTTCAGGAAGGCACGCTGCTCGACGGCACGATGAAACCGGCCCGTGGCACCGGCCGGATCAAATTCGGCACCGAGGCGAACGGCGGCTTCCGCAACGTGACCATTGCCAACTGCACCTTCCGCGGCTGCCATGGCCTCGCGTTGGAGGAAGTGGACGGCGGCATCATGGAAAACATTTCCATCAACAACCTCACGATGATAGACGTCGTCGGATACCCGATTTACCTCACCACCGGCGAACGGAACCGCGGCCCGGACGTGACCACGCCGAGCCGGATGCGGAACATTTTTATTTCCAACGTTGTGGCCAGCGAGGTTGACCCCATGAGCGGCATTCAGATGACCGGAACACCCGAACAACCGATTGAAGGTGTGCGGCTGGAAAACATCCGGCTTGTTTTCAAGGGCGGCGGAACGAAAGCCCAGGCCGCGCGCGTGCCGCCCGAACTCGGCACCGGTTATCCTGAACCCGGCAAAATCGGTGTGATGCCCGCCTACGGACTTTTTGCCCGGCACGTCCACGACCTGGAACTGGCGAACATCCGCACGAGCTTCGAGAAAGAGGACTTGCGGCCGGCCGTCGAATGTGTGGATGTGGATGGACTGGAAATTGACAACTTCAAAGCGCAGCTCGCTCCGGGCGTGCCGGCGGCAAAATTCGATTCGGTCAAGAATGTGGTTATTCGTGATTCACCGATGCTGGATGGCATCACCGCAAAATAAAAAGTTGGCGCAAACTGGTTGCGCCAACTTTGGGGAAAATCCGGCTGTCGGAAATGACTACGGTTCCCGTTAACGAATGGACAGAGCGATGTTGATGTGATTGATGGCCTCGGTGATGTGTTTGGTGACGCGCTTTTGGCTTTTGACCTCAGCGGCGCCAAGCACATTTTGGAGCAATCCCTGGGCTTCGCGCAGTTTTGCGTCCGACAACGGCTGCGGTTGTTTGTCTTTGGCGTCGCCGCTGAGATCCACGCCCAGCAATTTGGCGGCGGACTCAATCTGGTGCATGGCTTTCACGCGATGGCCTTTGTAATCGTGATCGCCGGTGGCCAGAATCCGGTAGGCGCGGTGCAGCATCCCGGCTTCCGCGGTGTCGCCAAACCCCACGATTTGAAATTGATTCTGGCTGATGACGGAGCCGCCTAATGTTTGCGGCGTTGACGGCGTGGCAGCGCGAAGGGTTACACCGCAGGACAAGGCGGTGACCAAAACCGCAGCTTTTGCGGCTGTTTTCAGATGTTTTGTATTCATATTCATATTTGTGTACGGCCTAGTTGACGGAGCGAGAGGTTGTAAGGTTACAGGCCAATGTCAATGTCGGAATTCCGGGGGCGGCCGGGCTCTGGAAGCCCGTCGGGCTGACATCTTTGTAGAACAGTCATTCATTAGTTGGCAAAGCTCCGTCCCGAGCGGCATCGTCTGGAAATTGACGGAAAATGCCGCCCCGATGGGGCGGCATTTTCGGGTGATGTCGCTCCTGACGGAGCTTTTAAATGTTTGAATCGGGATTCTACAAATATGCCAGCCGTGATGGGCTTTGGAATTCGTGTTCATCCGGATTCATTCGTGGTTAAAATTTTTCGCCGCCATTTTACCATTGGTGGATTCGCGAAACCCGTCCCGCGCGTCAATCGCCAATCTCAGATGACCGTCCCGTGCGGGATGATGGCGTTTTTGGGAATGATGACGATGCCGTCGCGGATGTAATAAAGCTCGTGGTCAACCTTGTCGGGTTTGCCGGCGGGCGAGATGGTCACGTTGTTTCCGATGCGCGCGTTTTTATCAATGATGGCGTTTTCAATCTTGCAGTTCGTGCCGATGCCGATGCGCGGTTTGCCTTCGCGCGCGTAGGCTTCGACGGATTCCTGCGATTCGTAATAGTCGCTGCCGAGAATGACGACCCGGTTCAATTCGCTGCCGGCGCCGACGATGGTGCGCAGCCCGACAATGCTGCTGGTGATGCGCGAAGGATTGATGATGCAGCCGTCGGAGACGAGCACGTGGTCAATCTGCGCGCCGTTGATCTTGGAGCTGGGCAGATACCGCGGGCGGCTGTAAACCGGCGCGCTCATGTCGAAGAAGTTGAACCGCGGCAGTTCGGAGACGAGGTCGAGGTTCGCCTCGAAAAACGAGCGGATGGTGCCGATGTCCTCCCAGTAACCTTGAAAAATGTAGGAGAACACGCGGCGCGAACTGATGGCATGCGGAATGATGTGCTTGCCGAAATCGGTCAGCGGATTGTCGAGCAGTTCACAAATCAGGCTGCGGTTGAAAACATAAATGCCCATCGAAGCAATGAACACTTCGCCACCGCCCTTGATGCCAAATTTTGAATGCCACTCGTTCGGCAGCCGAAGCGAGTCGAGCAGCGCAGGGTCGGTCGGCTTTTCGGCAAACCGCGTGACGCGCCGGCTCTCGTCAATTTGCAGGATGCCCAGCGACTGCGCCGCCTGCCGGTTGACGGGGATGGTGGCAATGGTGATGTCGGCGCTGGTGCCGGCGTGCTGGCCGATGATGCGCCGGAGGTCCATCCGATACAACTGATCACCGCTCAGGATGAGCAGGTAATCGAAATCGTGATTGAGAAAGTGCGTGAGATTTTTCCGCACGGCATCAGCGGTGCCTTCATACCAGGAAGTGTCGGTGAGCGTCGGATGCGCCGCGAGGATTTCCACGAAGCTGCCGGAAAAGAAATCGAATTTATAAGTGCCCGAAATGTGGCTGTGCAGCGAGGTGGAATTGAACTGCGTCAGGATGTAAATGCGCCGGAATCCGGAGTTGATGCAATTGGAAATCGGGATGTCCACCAGCCGGTATTTGCCGGCCAGCGGCACGGCGGGTTTCGCGCGCTCCTTGGTGAGCGGGAACAGCCGCGTGCCCTGGCCGCCACCCATGATGACGGAGAGCACGTTGCTGACATTGATGGACTGGCGGCCGCTGTGCAACATAAACGGGATTGCACCCGCAATATATTGCCAGTCGCCGCCGCAGGGCAAGCAGCGGATGCTGAATTATTTTATGACGCCGTCTGCCCGTCACGCACGATGAACGGCGCAAACTCGTCGTGATGATGCGGTGGAATGCGGACCTTGAACCTTGCCTTTGGCCCGCGATAACTGCTCTCGATGACCTGGCCAACCTGGTGCAGCCGCGCGATGACGGCGGACTGCCCGTGCGGCACGCGCAATTCCAAAAATTCCCGCCTGGGCCGCAACTGCGTGCCGATTTCCGCAAGCAGCGCGGGGATGCCTTCGCCTGTGGTCGCCGAAATCGCGACCGCGTGCGGATGATTTTCCTGCAGCCGGTTCAACGCGCCGTTCGTCCCGCTTCCGTCGGGGTTGAGCCGGTCCAGTTTGTTGAGGACCATGATGGTCGGTTTTCCGCCTGCGCCGATTTCGGCGAGCACGGCATTCACTGCCTGAATCTGTTCCTCAACCTGCGGATGGCTGACGTCCACGACGTGCAACAGCAAATCCGCCTGCACGACCTCCTCCAAGGTGGCCTTGAACGCCTCGACCAGCCCGTGCGGCAGTTTGCGGATGAAACCAACCGTGTCCGTCAGCAAAACATTCTGGTTGGTCGGCAGGCGCAGGCGGCGCGTGGCCGGGTCCAGCGTGGCGAACAGGATGTCCTTGACCAAAACGTTCGAACCGGTGAGGGCGTTGAGCAGCGTGGATTTGCCGGCGTTGGTGTAACCGACGATGGACGCGAGTGGCCACTGGCTGCGCTGGCGTCCGGCCCGCTGCGTCGCGCGCTGGCGCCGGACGGTGTTGAGGTCGCGGATGATTTTGTCAATTCGCTCCTGCACCTTGCGGCGGTCGGATTCCAACTGGGATTCGCCTTCGCCGCCGCGCATGCCGATGCCACCCGCCTGCCGCGACAGGTGGCCCCAGAACCGCGTCAGGCGCGGCAGCAAATGCTGGAGCTGCGCCAGCTCGACCTGGAGCTTGCCTTCGCGCGTCCGGGCGCGTTGGGCGAAGATGTCGAGAATCAGCGACGTGCGGTCCAGGATTTTGCAGTTGAAAACCTGTTCGAGTGTGCGGCTCTGCGCGGGTGACAATTCGTCGTCAAAGATGACGGTGTCCACGTCCTGGCGCCGGCAAAATTCGGCGAATTCCTCCGCCTTGCCCTTGCCGATGAACGTGGCGGGCGCCGGCGCATCCAGCTTCTGGAAACCGTCACCGACGACCTCGCCGCCGGCGGTCGCGGCCAGCTCGACGAGTTCGGCGAGCGAGTCGCGCGTGTCCGGGCGGCGACGCGATTTGAATTCGGCGGCGATGAGGAAAACCCGTTCGGGCCGTGTTTTTCTGGTTTCGATGAGCGCTTTCAATATCTCGCACCCCCATCATAGCACAAACCGCGGCCCAAAATCCAGAACATGTGAAAGTCGCGCTTTACGCTTTTCGGTTACAATCATCCGCCAAAACGAAGGCTTGTTCCGGCGGATTTTCACTTTTGCCCTCCGACAAAGACATCATTCCGGCTTGCGCGCGCGCCCTGCCTTTGCAAGAATTCAGCGGCGCGGCGATGCAACAGCAAAATTATCCCAGACATTATTGCGGCGTGTTCGGCATTTTCGGTCATCCGAATGCCGCCGAATTGACCTATTACGGTCTTTACGCCCTGCAACATCGCGGCCAGGAAAGTGCCGGCATTGTCACCTGCCACGAAGGCAAATTTTTCAAGCACCACGGCATGGGCCTCGTCTCGCAGGTTTTTAATCCGAAAATCCTGCACGACCTCGTCGGCAACATGGCCGTCGGCCACACGCGTTATTCCACGACCGGCACCTCCAATCTCCGCAACGCCCAGCCGCTCACCGTGGACTGCACGCGTGGCCAAATTGCCGTGGCGCACAATGGCAATCTCACCAACGCCGCGCAACTCCGTGACGAACTCGAGGATCGTGGGCTGGTTTTCCAGACAAGCGTGGATAGCGAAATCATCATCATGATGTTCGCGCAGCCGTCGCTCAACGGCGTGGAGAACACGCTCGTGCAGACGCTCCGCCGCATCGAAGGCGCCTATTCGCTGGTCATCATGACGGAAAAGGAATTGATCGGCGCGCGCGATCCGTTCGGCTTTCGTCCGCTCGCCCTCGGCCGCGTGGACGGGGCGTGGGTGCTGGCGAGCGAATCCGTCGCGTTTGACCAGATTCACGCCCAGTTTGTCCGCGATGTTGCACCCGGTGAAATCGTCGTCATCAATGAAAAAGGGCTGGCCAGCTTTCAGGCGTTTCCCGAACACCAGCGGCGCGCGTTCTGCATTTTTGAATATGTCTATTTCGCACGGCCCGACAGCACGATTGCCGGCCGCAGCGTTTATGAAGTTCGCAAGGAAATGGGCCGGCAACTCGCGCGCGAACATCCCGTCGCCGCCGATCTGGTGGTTCCGGTGCCCGACAGCGGCGTGTGCGCGGCGCTGGGTTATTCGGAGCAATCCGGCGTGCCGTTCGAGATGGCGTTCATCCGCAACCACTACGTCGGACGCAGCTTTTTGCAGCCGTCGCAGCTCATCCGCGATTTTGACGTGCGGGTGAAGTTGAACCTGATTGCGTCGCTCGTGAAGGGCAAACGCGTCGTGATCGTGGATGATTCCATTGTGCGCGGCACCACGTGCAAGGCGCGCGTCAAAACGCTCAAGGAAGCCGGCGCGAAGGAGGTCCACGTGATGGTCAGTTGTCCGCCGCACATGAATCCGTGCGTGTATGGCATTGATTTTCCCGACCGCAGCAAACTGATGGCCGCCAATCACAGCGTGGCGGAAATCCGCAAATATCTGAACGCCGACTCGCTGCACTATCTTTCGCAGGACGGCATGGTCAAAGCCACCGGCCTGCCGAAGGAATCGTTTTGCATGGCGTGTTACGATGGGAATTATCCCGTGCCTTACGACCCCGTGCTCGACAAGCACATCATCGAACGCCGCAAACGCCAGGCGCAAACCCTCGGCGAAGCCGTCGCGAAGGACGGCGAGCAAATCAAATTGATCCAGATTTAGCGGGCCGCGGATTCAACCCCAAAACGGAGATAAAAGCAAAAAAATGCCGAAGGTTTTCCGTTGCCTTGAAAACCGGGAACTGTCCATCTTCTTCAAGGTCCTGACTTGTAGAAATGTCCAAAATAGGGCACTTTTGCAACATGCACCCATGTTGTAAGCAGGCTGCCTTCAATGCCCGGCTCTTCAAAATGGCAATTCTTGTTGTTCTTTCTTTTTGTGTCCTGACCAAAATTTCCGCGCAAGGCACTTACCCCAAAATCGAAGCCTCATTCAATATCACCAATCTGACGACTGATCCGTTTGACTACACCGTCACCGACGTGCGCGTGCAGATTTTGCAGCCTGACAATTCCATCGTTTCGTTGCCAGCGTTTTTTGACGGCGGCACAACGTGGCGGGTGCGCCACACGCCGACGATGCCCGGCGTTTACAGCATCAGCAACGTGACGATGAACGGCGTGCCGCTTTCAGTCAGCGATCTGCAGCCGACCTCGTGGACGATTGCCGGCCCGCCGACGGATGCCGGCTTTATCCAAGTTGATCCGTCCAATCCGCGGCGGTTCATCACGAGCAATGGGAAACGATTTTTCCCGCGCGGCGAAGACGTCGCCTGGGATCAAACCGATAATAATATCGTTTACAGCGTTACGAATATTTTCTGGAAAATGGGCGCGGCGCACGAAAACTGGTCGCGTGTCTGGATGGACCATTGGGATGGCAAAAATCTGGATTGGCCGGCGTCCGGTCCGACGCTGCCGCTGGGCCAGTTAAACCTGGCCGTCGCTCAGAAATGGGACGGCATTGTAGCTGCAGCGGAGCAGGCGGGGATTCATTTTCAGATGACGCTTCAGCATCACGGCCAATATTCCACCACCGTGGATCCGAATTGGGCGGAGAATCCATACGATATCACCAACAACATCGGCAGCACCAACGGATTCATGACGGATCCGGTGCAATTTTTTACGAACTCAACCGCCATCGCCTTGACCGAGCGCAAATTGCGTTACGCCGTGGCGCGTTGGGGTTATTCGACTTCCATCATGGCTTGGGAACTTTTCAACGAAGTCCAGTTCACCGATGCCGGGCAGACGGGACAGTGGGGAATCATTCAGGCATGGCATGACGAAATGGCGACGTTCATTCGCTCCCAGGACACATATCAACATTTGATCACGACGAGTTCAGACCTCACTGAACCCATTTGGGACGATTGTGATTATTACACGCACCACGATTATCCGAGCGACGTAATCACCGGCTTGCGAGATGCACCGGACATCAGCACCTCCCAGCCAGTCAGGCCCGATTTTGGCGCTGAATGCGCCACGAATGGCGTCCCCAAACTTGGGGTGGATGCTCCACTTTGGGCCGGCCTCATGAACGGACAGTCGGGCAACGAAGAGCCGTGGTACTGGGACAGCATGGATGGGGAAAATGACTATGCTTACTTCCAAGCTGTCAGCGACTTTGTCACCTGGTCCGGATTGGGCGACCAAAATGTCTTGAACAAATCAATTCCAGCGGTGACAGGCGGCGCGAACGGCCCGTTGGCATTTGCGCTTGGCGGCGGCTGGGCCACGGCTTCACAAGACACGTTCACGGTTGGAAGCGCCGCGCCCGACGGCATCGGAACCGCGCCGAGTTATTTGCAGGGAACCTATCACCGGTCCATGACGCCGAACGGCTACACTTTCAATGTCAATTATCCGCAGTCCGGGACCTTTTCCGTTCAAATTCTTACCATTGCACTTTCGGGCGCCGGGCTGGAAATTTTTATCGACGGAATCGTCCAGACCAACATTTCGTTTCCCGCCACCGCCAGCGACACCTCCACGAATTTCACCACGACCATTCCGGTTGCCGCCGACGCGCATAGCATTCAACTTTACAATCCCGGCCTGGACTGGGTCAACCTCGGCAACATCACACTCGATCCGTATGTCCCGGCGCTCGCCGCTTACGCCGTCGGCAACTCCAATTTTGATGCCATCTGGGTCTGGAACCGTACCAATGTTTTCAATCCCAGCGCCGGCAGCAGCGTGGCCGGAACGGTGCAAGTCGCCGGACTGAATCCTGGAACTTACGCTGGCACGTGGTGGGACACCTTCGCGGGAACGGCGATAAGCAATTTCACCTTCACGGTTGCCGGCACAAATCCCGTCACGTTGAACACGCCGGCCATTTTGCGTTCCGCCGCGCTTTACACCGGGCCGCCGCCCCAGGCAAATATCATCGCGCCCAATCTGATTCAGACGCTCGGCTCAAATTCGCCCGCGTTAAGCGTGCCGCTCACGATTGCCAACCACGGCGGACTGCCGCTCGGCTATTGGCTCTTTGTCACCAACGCAAATCAAATTGCCTACAGCGCGGTAAATTCCATCCAACCGGGCGGCCCGGCTTATGCCTGGAAGGATATTTCCGCCATCGGTCAGGATATTTCTACAAACTTTAACGCGCTGGTTTTTCCGAAAATCGCCAAGGATGAAGGCATTGCCGGCCCCATCAACATCGGTTTTGCCTTTCCCTTTTTCACCAACGCCTTCACGCAACTCTACGTTTCGCCGAACGGATTCGTCACCTTCAGCCCTTTCAGCGGCGACACTTCGACCAACACAATTCTGCCGAGCGCCGCGGCGCCGTCCAATGCCATCGCCTTTTTCTGGGATGACTTGATGATTACGACCGGTCACGTTTTCACGCTCACCGATACCATCAACGGCACTTTCACCCTGGAATTCCAAAATGTGCTTTTAAAAGGCACGGCGGCCACGGTCAATTGCCAGTTGATCCTCAAAACCACCGGCGAAATCCTGATGGAATATCGGTCCCTGGGCGTTTCCAACGCCTGCACCGTCGGCGTTCAAAATGCCGCCCGCACCCAGGGAACGACCGTCGCGTTCAACCAAAATTATTTACAGCCCAATTTCGCCGTCCGCCTGACGCCCCTGGCCTGGCTCGGTTTGGACGGTAACGCGGCGTTTGTGCCCGGCTCGGCATCCAACGCTGTGAATGTGTTGTTCAATCCCACCGGACTCGCCTACGGAAATTATGCCGCGACCCTTTTGATTCAAACGACGGACACCAATCAGCCGCTCGTGGCTCTGCCCATTTCACTGGCGATTACACCGTTGGCGACCTGGCGGCAAACCCACTTCGGCACGGCGCAAAATTCCGGCAGCGCCGCCAACACCGCCGATCCCGATGGCGACGGGCTGATTAACATCCTTGAATACGCATTCGACACCGACCCGAATGTTCCCAATGCGAACCCGATTTCCTTTACGCAAAGCGGCAATTATCTCACCGTTACCTTCAAACGCACGCATCCCGCGCCAACGGACATCAGCTACGCGGCTGAAGTCTGTACCGATCTGGTTGCCGACATCTGGAACTCCGGCCCCGGCTACACCTCGCAAACCGTGACCAACAATGGCGACGGCACCGAGACGGTCACCGTGACTGATCTGGCTCCGATCAGCTCGACGCCGTTGCACTTCCTGCGGATTCGGATCGTGCCTCAATAAGCTCGAATGCCGAAAAATTATCCCGGCTTGCTTGAACCACTTTGAAACCGCACTTTGAAACCGCATTGACGCCGCGCCTTTTCGCCGCCAGAATCCGGCCAGACTATGAAAGCGCCAGCGCGTTTGGAATCCGAGCGGCCAACAATTTTGTTCCGCGCTCCACACTCCGTACTCCGCACTCCGACCGTTCCGACCGTTGACCAGGTCATGGCCGAGGAACGCGCCGCCGCCTTCACCAAACGCAGTATCAAGACCAGCGCCAAGCTCACCGGACTGAAAATCGTGGTCTCGATGATGGATTTGACCACGCTCGAAGGCAAAGACACGCCCGGCAAGGTCGCCTATCTCTGCCGCAAGGCGCTCCAACCGGCCGACCCGAAATATGCCGTCCCGAGTTGCGCCGCCGTTTGTATTTACCCGAACATGGTGAAATACGCGCGGAAATTTCTCGGTGAAAACTCGCGCGTCCACGTGGCGTCCGTCGCCACGGCTTTCCCCAGCGGCCAGTATCCCTTGCGCACCAAGCTCGATGAAGTCCGCCGTGCGGTTGCCGATGGCGCAGATGAGATTGACATGGTCATCAACCGCTGCGCATTCCTGTCCGGCGATTACGCGCAGGTATTCGACGAAATCGCCGCCACGAAGGAAGCCTGCGGGCCGGCGCATTTGAAAGTGATTCTTGAAACCGGCGAATTGGTCACCTACGACAACGTCCGGCTCGCCAGCGAAATCGCCATGCAAGCCGGCGCGAATTTCATCAAGACCAGCACTGGCAAAGTTTCGCCCGCCGCCACCATACCCGTCACGCTCGTGATGCTGGAAGCCATCCGCGATTACTTTTTCGCCACCGGCATCCGCATCGGCATGAAACCCGCCGGCGGCATCCGCAACGCCAAGCAATCGCTGCATTACCTCGTGATGGTCAAGGAAACGCTTGGCGACGACTGGCTCACGCCCGATTTGTTCCGTTTCGGCGCGAGCACGCTCCTCAACGACGTGCTCATGCAAATCGCCAAAACCGTGGACGGAAACTACCAAGGCCCTGATTATTTCTCGCTGCCGTGAACAATCCTGAATTAGAAAAAGAATACGAATTAATCACGCCTCTGTGCGAACAATTCGGCCGCGAACTGACTCGGCAATTGGAAGAACTTTTATCCGAGAAAAACGTTTCTCTCGGTTTTCCACTTCAATATCGGGTGAAAACATTTGACTCTGTACTGCAAAAAATTGAGCGGTCTTCGCTGGAAATCCAACACATCGAAGAGCTAAATGACTTAATCGGCTTACGAATTATTTTACTGTTCCGGCGAGATGTTGAATCTGTGCGGACACTGATTAAGAAAAACCTCAAGGTGTTTACAGAGGAAGACACACAATCACGGCTGGGAGAAGGTGAGTTTGGGTATTCGTCCATTCATTTTCAGATTGGTCTTCAACCGAGTTGGAAGAAAATGCCGACATTCAAGAAGGCCGGTGAGTTGCGAGCAGAAATTCAAGTCCGAACAGTTGCGCAACATATTTGGGCTGCCGCATCTCATATTCTGCAATACAAGCGTGAGACTGGCGTTCCGCCGCCAATTCGCCGCTCAATTTATCGGGTGTCTGCTTTACTTGAAACAGTTGACCTTGAATTCGAGAGGGTATTGGAAGAGCGTAAAGGCTATTTGGCTCAACCAAAAACAAACCTTGCAGAAGAAGTCTTAAATGTTGATTTGTTGGCAAAAATACTAAATGAGCTTCTCCCTGAAAAAAATAAAGCAGACGCAGAGCCTTACGCGGAATTGCTGCAAGATTTGTTTGCATTTTCAATAACAACAGCGCGGCAGTTGCGGGATTTAATCACCAAACACTTGCACACTGCACTTGCGGCCGACGTAGCACGAGTGAAAAAGGAGCAAGGCAAGGACAAACCTCTTGGAACGTCGAGGGAAAGAATTGAGCGTGGTGTGTTTTTCGCTCATGTCGGTCTGGTTCGGCAAATGTTGAGCGCGCAATTTGGCGCAAAATGGGAAGCCCATCAGAATCAAAAAACAGCCGCTCAAATCGAAAAGCAAAAACAAAAAGCTTCGACACCCTAACACATTTTCATGAAAACCAAACTCAAACCCGTGAAACTTTCCGCCAAACGTGCCGTGGCGGTTTTGGGCAATGGCCACCCTGTCGTTCCCCTGCGCGAACGCCGGCTCACGTTCGGCGACCGATGGGATTACGCGCCGGCGCCCGAGGAATCCAAGAATTACGTCATCCCGTCGCGACACGAATTGTTCATCAACGGGAAATTTGTCAAACCGCATTCCGGCAAGCACTTTGATTCGATCAACCCGGCCAACGAGGACAAGCTCACCGAAATCGCCCTCGGCGACGAGGCGGACGTGGACCGCGCCGTCAAAGCCGCGCGCCGCGCCTACGAAAAGGTCTGGAGCAAAATGCCCGGCCGCGAGCGTGGCAAATACATTTACCGCATCGCCCGCATCATTCAGGAAAAATCGCGCGAACTGGCCGTGCTCGAAAGCATGGATGGCGGCAAACCCATCAAGGAAACGCGCGACGTGGACGTGCCGCTCGTAGCCGCGCATTTCTTCTATCACGCCGGCTGGGCGGACAAGCTGAACTACGCCTTTCCGGGCCGCACTCCGCGGCCGCTCGGTGTCGCCGGCCAGATTATTCCGTGGAATTTCCCGCTGCTCATGGCCGCCTGGAAAATCGCGCCCGCGATTGCCTGCGGCAACACTGTCGTCATCAAGCCTTCCAAGACTACCAGCCTGACGTTGCTGCGGCTGGCGCAGATTTTTCAGGAAGCGGAATTGCCCGAAGGCGTCGTCAATGTCGTCACCGGCGTGGGCGAAACTGGCACGGCTATCGTCAAACATCCCGACGTGAACAAAATCGCGTTCACCGGCTCAACGGAAGTCGGCAAGCAACTCGCCCAGATGATCGTCGGCACGGGCAAGCGCATCACGCTCGAACTTGGCGGCAAGGCGGCGAACATCATTTTCGAGGACGCGCCGATTGACCAGGCCATCGAAGGCGTCATCCTGGGGATTTATTTCAACATGGGCCACGTCTGCTGTGCCGGTTCGCGGTTGCTGGTGCAGGAAAGCATTTTCCCGAAAGTCGTCCACAAACTGCGCGACCGCATCCAGACGCTGCGCATCGGCAATCCGCTCGACAAAAACACCGACATCGGCGCCATCAACAACAAGCCGCAACTGGAAAAAATCCGCGAACTGGTCCAAAGCGGCGAGGATGAAGGCGCGGAAGTGGTGCAACCGCGCTGCACGCTGCCCGAACGCGGCTACTGGTATCCACCCACGTTCCTCACCGGCGTGACGGCATCGCATCGTATTGCGCAGGAGGAAGTTTTCGGACCAGTGCTGGCGGTGATGACGTTCCGCACACCGGAGGAAGCCGTCGAACGCGCGAACAACACGCCTTACGGCCTGAGCGCCGGCGTGTGGACCGACAAGGGCAGCAAGATATTCAAGATCGTCAACAAACTCCGCGCCGGCGTTGTCTGGGCGAACACGTTCAACAAATTCGATCCGACCAGTCCGTTCGGCGGTTACAAGGAAAGCGGTTTCGGCCGCGAAGGCGGCTTGCAGGGACTGGCGGCTTATTGCCGGTTGGATTGATATGCCAACGGTATTTGTTCAGAACGGTTATCGGGTCAGCTTTTACAGCTACGATCTGGCCGAGCGGATGCACGTGCATGTGTTCAAGAACAAACATGAATGTAAACTTTTGGCTGGACGACCTTACACTGGCTTTCAATCACGGTTTCAAGCCGCACGAAGTTGCTGAAATCCGCCGCATGGTCGGGGAACGGCGCGCGGAAATTGTGGAACGCTGGCTTGAACATGAGCGCCATGCGAACCAAACTATGTTGACGATGCAAACGCCGCCAACCATCACTGAAGTTGTCGTGAGCGATGAACTGCTCGGCTTCCATCTGGAAGACGGGCGTTTCATCAGCTTGCCGATTGCGTTTTATCCGACACTCGCGCTGGCCACGCCGGAGGAGCGCGGACGATTTGAAATCAGCGGCTCATCGGTCTATTGGCCTGAACTCGACGCCGACATTGGCGTTGAGGGAATGCTGGCCGGGGCGCGGGAGCATCATCATTACGCCCGCAAAGCTGTCGAACGCGCCGTCCGCCTTGGCCGCCTGCCGAAAACGGCTTTGGAGAAATTTGGGCCACCTTTGCAGCCGGTCTGAAATTAAAAGAGCGGTTTCGGTCGCGAAGGCGGATTGCAGGGGCTGGCGGCATATTGCCGGCTGGATTGAATCCAGCCAATTCAGGGGCGCGTATCGCCACAAGCCCAAATTTCGAAATGTCAGGGTTCGCCAGCAGCTACCGCCACCTGACCGAAAGCAGGGAGTCTTACTCATAAATCTCGTAAAGCGTGCCGTCCATGATGAACTGGACATTCTGACCGAGGGCGAGCCAGGGGAGTGCCTGTGGATTCTTCGCAGCGAAATCAAAATATTCCGCCGAGTTGAACTGGATGCGCTGCTTCTTCGCGTTCTGGAACTTCTGCACTGCCGTGTCCACCCATTGATTGTTTGCGTTCTGGAAGAAATTTTTTCCGGCGACCAACTGGCCTGGTTGCGAATATTGAACCAACCGGACTTTGGCATCGGCCGATGGCGCGGCAGTGACCGGCACCGCGGTAATGCCGAGCGCGCGATTGGCTTCCATTGCCCCACTGAAGCCGGGAGCGTTAAGATTGTCTGCCGATTTGAGCACGTTGCCATAACGCGCGCCGGCCACGGCCTGCTCGCCCCCGCGCGTTTCCCGGAAGAACTTCCAGTTCTGCGCCGCTTCGTTTTGGACAGACCGGTCCGTATTCAACTGCGGCAGCGATTGCATGGATAACGGCACCCGGCGGCGGTCTTCGTCCTCGGCAATCAGGTAGGCCGTGTAAGGCGTGACGATTCCGTACTGGCGCGCGAGTTCGGTGACTTCATCGCGCAGTTCGGCGTTTTCGCCGTGCAACCGGATTTCGTCGAGCAGATAGCCGACCCGGCGCGTGGCCCAAAGCTTGGAAATGAATTCATTTTCGTCGGAGTGTTTCGGGAACGTGACTTCGTAGGTGAACTGGCGCTTTGCGCCGGCGACCGTGCCTTCGAGCACCAGCGCCGAGGGGCCGTCGCCAGTGTAACGACCGACGAGCACGAGTTGATCTCCGCGGAACAGGTCCGGCAACGGCGAGGGATAAAGCTTCGACACGCGCACGTCGCCGGTGAATTTGATGGTCGGGTTCGCGAGCACCGGCTCTTTGATCCGGGCAAAGAAGTTCGACACTTTCACTTCCAGGTCTTCGTCGGGTAAAACGTATTGGCTGGCGGCGCGGGTTTCTTCGGTAATTTTATCCAGCAGATGCGTGTTTACGTCGGTGCCGATGCCGAAGCAGAACACGCGCGTGCGGCCTCCATTGGCCTGCTTGACGTTGGCGACAATCTGGTCTTCATCCGTGTTGCCGATGGTGGGCATGCCATCGGTCAGGAAAATAACAACGAAAGGCCGGTCGCCCTCGCCCGGCCGCAAGGCCAGCGCCTGCTGCAAGGCGTCGTCAATCGCCGTGCCGCCGCTGGCGTGGAGCCTGCCGATAAACTTCTCCGCTGTCTCCCGATTCGCCGCGGTTGCGTCCACCAGCTTGTTGAACAACGGCTCGACCTCCGTCGAGAAGCGCAGGATCTCGAAGCGATCGCTGTCGTTGAGATTCTCCACGCAAAATTGCAGCGCCTTTTTCGCCTGCTCCAGCTTTTTGCCCACCATCGAACCGGACGTGTCGAGCACGAACGCGACGTCTTTGGGCAGGATTTTGCTGTCGTCCACGTCCAATCCCGGCGACACGAGCAAAAGGAAGGAGCCGTCCTCGTCGGCGACCTTGTGCGCAACGAGGTTCACACCGAGTTCGTCCTTTTCCGGCGCGAAGTAGAGCGCGAAATCCGTGTTCGGCAACGCGTCGTACACGTCGTATTTCACCGTCGCGCGATACGGCCCGTCGCGTTTGATGGTCACCGCGTGACTGGGCGAGTAAATGGATTTGAGCGGTTGTTTCGAGTTGATTTCCACGTTCACGCTGACTTCCGGGATTGGTTTGGAGGAGAATTTTTCCGTGTTGAGCGGATACACGTAGCCCACCAGGCCGGCGTCGGCGCTCAATACCTGGGTGTAAGACAGCGTAATGCGCTTGCGGCTGTTCGGTTCGATGGGAAAAATGCGCACCTTGAAAACATCGCGGCCGGCGTATTCGAGCAGCGCCGGGTCGCGCATTTTGCGCACGATGTCTTCGTAAATCTTCCGCGCCTTGTCCGCCGACAACAACTCGGCCTCGACCTGCCGTCCCCCGATGTCCATCGTGAATTTGTCAATCTGCGCGCCCTTGGGGACGGGGAAAAGATAGGTGCCTTCGAGCCGTTGCGAGTTCGGGTTGTAAAATTCCTCATCCACCGTCGTGGTGGCGATTTGGCTGTCAATCTTCACATCCACATGGTGATACGTCACCTCCAGGGGCGCGAAAACGTAGGGCCGTGGCATGAGCGGCCACGGCTGGGGCGGAGTCGGACCGGGCCGCCAATGCGGTTCCTCTACGACGATAAGCCCGTCCGCGTGACACCGCGGCACGGGCGCAATCAGGCCAAACCAGGCCAACAAAATCGAGCAGGCGAGAATCGTTTTCATGGGTGGTTGGACGGGAGCACCGGGAAAATGCTCCCGATAAATGATGGGTTGAGGGAGCGTGGTTTGTCTCAAACCGCAGCGCAGCCCACTGCAGAGCAACCTGCCCACGTTTTTCAACGGTTCTTCACGAAACAGCCGCTGCGAGTGGGGACAACTCGCGCTCCACACTTGAAATCGGGGCGCTGCCAAATGACGCCTGGGTTTGACGGGCGGGCAGGAACTGAACTAGACTGGCTTCCAGATTATGAGCACACGACTCGACGTCAAAAAAACCTACAAGCTCTACATTGGCGGCAAATTCCCGCGCAGCGAGAGCGGACGTTATCTGCCCGCGAAATCCCCGGCGGGCGCGCACCTCGACAATTATTCCCACGCCTCGCGCAAGGATTTCCGCGATGCCGTGGTCGCCGCGCGTTCGGCGGTGGACGGCTGGAGCAAGGCCACGTGCTACAATCGCGGCCAAATCCTTTATCGTGCCGCCGAGATGCTGCAAAACCGTGCGGGCGAACTGGTCAACGAAGTCGCGCGTTCAACCGGCATCAGTGCCGCGAAAGCCAGACGCGAAGTGACACTCGCCATTGACCGCCTCGTTTATTTCGCCGGTTGGACGGACAAATACCCACAAGTGTTTGGCAGCGTGAATCCCGTGGCTACATCGCATTTCGATTTTACCACCCCGGAACCGACCGGCGTGGTCGTCGTGCTCGCGCCGGATGCGCCTTCGCTGCTCGCGCTGGTGGCGCTCATGGCGCCGGTGATTTTGAGCGGCAACGCGGCCATTGTAATTCCATCGGAAAAATTTCCGCTGCCGGCGGTCACGTTCGCCGAAATTCTGGCCACCAGCGATCTGCCCGGCGGCGTGGTGAACCTCCTGACCGGCAAACGCGCCGAACTCGTCCCGCACATCGCCGGCCATCTGGACGTGAATGCGGTAGTGGACGCCGCGGGCAACGCGGAATTAAGCGCAAAGTTGCAGTCAGGCACAGCCATCAACCTCAAGCGTTACGCGAATCGCTCGCTTGCGCCGGCCGACTGGTTCACCGCAAAAGCTGAAGACCCGTATTGGATTCTCGACACGGTCGAACTCAAGACCGCTTGGCATCCAATCGGGCTGTGATTCGTAGCAGCCGACGTGAGTCGGCTCCATAATTTTTTGAAATCAGAGCGGACTGACGTCCGCTGCTACGTTTCAATTTGCCACTTGCTGCGGGCCTTTGCCGCCGTTCAACAAAAACAAAACGGCCATGCGCACCGCCAGGCCGTTGGTCACCTGCTCCAAAATGACCGACCGCGCACAGTCGGCGATTTCGCTGTCAATTTCCACACCGCGATTGATCGGGCCGGGATGCATGATGAGCGCGTCCGGTCTGGTTTTGGCCAGCCGCGCCTGGTTGAGGCCGAACAGCTGGGTGTATTCGCCGATGCTCGGGAACATCGTCTTGCGCTGGCGTTCGTGCTGGATGCGCAAGAGATTGATGATGTCCGCGTCGCGGATGGCGTCGTCCACATCGTGCGTCACGCGGCAGCCCATCTGCTCGAAGGTCTTGGGCACCAGTGTGGCCGGACCGCAGAGCGTCACCTTCGCGCCGAGTTTGGTGAGCGCCCAGATGTCCGAGCGCGCGACACGGCTGTAAAGGATGTCGCCGAGGATCGTCACGTTCAGCCCGGCAATTTTCCCCTTTTTCTCGCGGATGGTGAACGCATCAAGCAATGCCTGTGTGGGATGCTCGTGCGCGCCGTCGCCCGCGTTGATGACGTGGGCGCCGAGCACGCGCGACAAAAAATGCGGCGCGCCCGACGCGCTGTGACGGATGACGATGAAATCGGCGTTGAGGGCTTCGAGATTCCGCGCGGTGTCCTTGAGCGTTTCGCCCTTTTTGAACGACGAGGCCTCGGCGGAAAAATTGATGATGTCGGCCGACAGGCGCTGCTCGGCCAGTTCAAAGCTGATGCGCGTCCGCGTGGACGGCTCAACGAACAAGTTCACCACGGTTTTGCCGCGCAGCGCGGGGACTTTCTTGATGGTGCGCTTGCCGACGGCCTTGAAGGCGCGCGCGGTATCGAGCGCGGTCTGCAACTCCTCCGCCGTGAGCGATTCGATGTCGAGCAGATGTTTGCGATGCCAGCTCATTTCCGTTCAAGCAACACTTCACCTTCGCCGCTTTCCGCCCAGCGCAGGGAAATTTTTTCGTCGAACGCCGTCGGCACGTTTTTGCCGACAAAATCCGCCTTGATGGGCAGTTCACGATGGCCGCGGTCCACCAGCACCGCCAGTTGGATTCTCCGGGGTCGCCCAAAATCATTGAGCGCATCCATCGCCGCGCGGATGGTACGGCCGCTGAAGAGCACATCGTCCACGAGCACGACGGTCTTGCCCGTCACGTCGAAAGGGATGACCGTCGGGTGGATTTTCGGCGCGGCGCGTTGGTCCAAATCATCGCGGTGCATGCTCACGTCGAGCGTGCCGATGGGTACGGGCTGCTTCCAAATTTCCGACAAGAGGCCGCCCAGCCGCCCCGCGAGCGGCACACCGCCCGTGGGAATACCGATGAGCACAACCTCCGCGCTGACTTCATTGCGCTCGGCAATTTCGTGCGCGATGCGCGTGAGCGCGCGTTGCATCGCGACGGCATCGAGGATGACGGTGGTTTCAGCCATGGGGAAAATAAAAAGCACCAACACCCAACTTCCAACATCCAATGAAACACCAAGCATCAAGCTTCAATTGCTGGTGGTTGGAATTTGAAGTTTCTCTGGAGCTTGGAGCTTGGGGTTTGGGATTTTCCACGACCGAGACGGACGGATGAAAAGAACAAAGACAAGCCCCTCTTGCAAGACGGTTCGTCTTTGGCAATTTCGTTTTCATTTTCCCTTCGCGGCCTCACGGGGCCGCGTTAAAGGAACACGGGTTTAGTTTGCAGCAGTCTGACGGGTTTTGCGCCAGCTTGCGCGGTGCTTGATGATCCAATCCGTCAGCGCCCGCTCGAAGCCGATGTCGTGCCCGGCCTTTTCCGACTCAATCCACTTGTGCCGGAGGATTTCCTCGCGTTCCGCCTGGAACTCGCGGTAGAGCGTTGAATGCTTCAACAAATCGTTCGCCGTTGCAGCGTCTTTCGTAGCGTCCGACATAAATAAAATGCAAAGTTCGCAACTAAAGCTTAAATCCCGCCTGAAAAATTAGCAATCGAAATCTTCGTCGTTAACTCATTTGAAATGAATAAGTTACGAATCGTTCAAGCCGGCGTTTTCCGCAGTGCCTCGGCAATTTGAATGAATGCCTTTCCGGCCGGATGGTTCGGCGCTGAAACGACCACCGGCACACCCTGGTCGCCAGCTTCGCGGATTTCAGTAAAAATCGGCACCTCGCCGAGGAAGGGAAGGTTTTGCCGGGCGGCTTCTCCCCTGCCGCCGCCATGACCGAAAATTTCCACGCGCTCGCCGTTTGGCGCGGTGAAATAACTCATGTTCTCGACGATGCCGAGGATGGGCACGTTCACCTTGTTGAACATCGCGATGCCCTTGCGCACAACGCCGAGCGACGCTTCCTGCGGCGTGGTCACGATGACACTGCCGTCCAGCGGCACGGTCTGGCATAGCGACAGTTGCGCATCACCCGTGCCCGGCGGCAAATCCACGAGCAGGAAATCCAGATCGCCCCACTCGACCGCAAACAGAAACTGCTGGATGGTTTTGGTGATCATCGGTCCGCGCCAGATCACCGGTTGCTCGTCCGTCAGCAGCAGGCCGATGCTCATCACTTTTACGCCGTGCCCCATCGGTGGAACGAGTCGTTCATCTTCGCTGACCGTCGGACGCTCGTGGACGCCCATCATCAGTGGAATGCTTGGACCGTAAATGTCGCAATCCAACAGACCGACGCGCGCGCCAAGGTGTTTCAATGCGCAGGCAAGGTTCACGGACACGGTGGATTTGCCGACACCGCCTTTCCCGCTGGCCACAGCCACGACGCGTTTCACACCAGGGACCTTGCTTTGATTGGCAAATGGATTTCCCGGCGCGGCCTGTCCGGCCGCGGGTTGCTGCACTTCGACTTGAACGCGACTAACACCGGCCAAATTTTTCAAAACGCGTTCGGCATCGGCTTTGATTTGCCGGGCCGCATCAGGATTCGGCGAGGTCAATTGCATCGAAACGCCCACCGTGCCGCCGGCGATGGAAATCTCCTTCACCAGTCCGAACGAAATGATGTCGCGCGAATAGCCTGGATATTTGACCGCCTTCAGCGCGTTCTTGATGTCGTCTTGCGTAAGCATTTTCCACCAAATTGCCAGCCGCGCGCCCGAACGCAAGTTTGCTCCAGACTTGCGTGCCGCCACCGGGCATGGGAGATTGATGGTCTAATTTTAAAGATTGGACGATTAAATCATGACACAAGCGCCGCAAAAAAGACCGGGCAAGGCTGCCGAACCGTATTTGGAAAAATTCCGGCGATTCGAGCCGGAGTTGAGCCAGCCGTCCTGGCTGTCGCCGCTGCGCAAAGCCGGCATGGCGCGCTTCGCCGAACTTGGTTTTCCGACGTTGCACGATGAGGACTGGCGCTTCACCAACGTCGCGCCGCTCGCCCGACTGCCGTTCAAACCGGTGTTCGCGGCCGCCACAGAGGTGACGGAATCGGCCCTGAAAGACTATGTTTTTGCCAAGCTGGCCGGGCCGCGACTTGTCTTCGTAAACGGCCACTTTAACGCCGGGCTTTCCTCCGTGCGCGATTTGCCGGCAGGCGTGAAAATTGCCAGCCTCGCCTCGGCGTTGGTCTCGGACGCCGCCTTCATCGAAAAGCATCTCAACCACAGCGCGCGAATGGACGACACCGCATTCGCGGCGCTGAACCAGGCATTTTTCCTCGACGGCGGGTTCATCCATGTTCCCGCGGGCAAAGTCATTGCCGAGCCGATCCAACTCATTTTCATTTCGACCGCCAAACACAACGGCGACACGACTCATCCGCGCAACCTCATCATCGCCGAGGCCAACAGCAAGGCCACAGTGATTGAAAGCTATCTGTCCACCGGCGGCGCGGCGTATTTCACCAATGCCGTCACCGAAATCATCGCCGGGGACAACACCATGCTCGAACATGTGAAATTTCAGGACGAGGCCGCCGCTGCCTTCCATATCGCGACCATCGCCGGTGAACTCGGCCGCGTCAGCAACGTGAACATTCATTCGTTCGCCCTCGGTGCAAGGCTTTCGCGCAACAACATCCGCACCAGACTCGCCGGCGAAGGTCTGGAATGCATCCTCAACGGCCTTTATCTCACGCGCAGCGAGCAATTGGCGGATCATCACATGATTGTCGAGCACGCGCAGCCGCATTGCGCCAGTCACGAGTATTTCAACGGCATCCTCGACGACAAATCGAGGGGTGTCTTCCACGGGCGGATTTACGTTCATCCCATCGCGCAGAAAACCGACGCGAAACAGACGAATAAAAACCTGCTGCTCTCCGATGACGCGACGGCGGACACCAAGCCGCAACTCGAAATTTACGCCGACGACGTGAAATGCACGCACGGCGCGACGGTCGGCCAGTTGAACGAGGAATCCATTTTTTATCTGCGCTCGCGTGGTATTCCCGAAAAGACCGCGCGGCGGATGCTGATTCATGCCTTTGCCGGCGAAATCATCGAGCGCGTGAAATGCGAGCCGGTGCGCGAGCAACTGGACAAAATCGTGTGGGACCGGCTCGAAGCGAATCCGCATCTCGCAGGAGCGAAATGACTAAACCATGTTGCCGACGCGGAAATGTCTAAACCATAATGACGAATGACTAAAGAATGGCGAAATCCGAATTCCAAATGAAGCCAGGCACCTGCATTTCGTCATTTGTGCTTGGAAATTCTCTAGTCATTCGGATTTAGTCATTAGTCATTCCAACGAAGTTAGCCATGTTTGACGAACTGAGCGACCTTTACCAGCAGGTCATTCTTGACCACTGCAAGAAGCCGCGGAATTTCCACGAAATGCCGCAGGCAACCTGCTCGGCACAGGGTCACAACCCGCTTTGCGGCGACCAGTTGAAATTGTTTCTCGCACTGGACGGCGACACCATCAAGGACATCAGCTTCGTCGGCTCCGGCTGTTGCATTTCCAAGGCCTCGGCGTCGTTGCTGACCGAATTTGCCAAGGGCAAGACGAAAGCCGACGTGGAAAAAATGTTCGGGCAGGTCCATGAAATGGTCACCACCGGCAATGTGAAAGGGGATGTCGGAAAATTGGCGGTGTTTGCCGGCGTGCACAAATTTCCCGCGCGGGTGAAATGCGCGATTCTCTCGTGGCACGCGGTGATGGCGGCGCTCCGCGGCGATGCCAAACCGGTGAGCACGGAAAACGAACAGACCTGATTGATTTTAACAGCAACAACGGCGAGGATATCCGAAGTAAATTAAACTTAATCGAATTTTTATGAATGCCAACGAAGCAAAAACTCTGACCCGCGACGTGGAGGCTGCCGTGGTGCCGGTCGGCACCAAAGTCACGCTGCAAAAGGGCGAGACCGCGTACATCACCCAATCACTCGGCGGCAGCTACACCGTCGTCGTCAACGGCAACATGTTCCGCATCGAGGACAAAGACGCCGATGCGCTCGGCCTGGAAGTCCTGGCCAAACCCGCCGCCGCCGCGACCGGCCCGGTCTCGCAAGAGGGGCTCGAAAAACAGGTCTGGGAGGCGCTCAAGACGTGTTACGACCCGGAAATCCCCGTCAACATCGTGGACCTCGGCCTGATTTACGACTGCCACCTCACGCCCGCCGGCGAAAACAGCTTCAAGGCCGACGTGAAAATGACGTTGACCGCGCCCGGTTGCGGCATGGGCCCGACGCTCGCGCAGGATGTGCAAAACAAACTGCTCTCGCTCGAACCGATTGACGAGGCCAACGTCGAACTGGTCTGGGACCCGCCCTGGAACCAGGGCATGATGACTGAGGCGGCGAAGTTGCAACTGGGGCTGATGTAAAAATTTATCCGCTAATTTCGCGAATGGCCGCGAATTTTCCCTTAAAGAATTTAATTCGTGCAAATTCGCGTAATTCGCGGATTCGTTTTCAATGACAGATAGAAAACACATTGACTGGAATGCATTGCGAAAGGATTTCCCCATCCTCGACCAGCAGGTCCACGGCAAGCCGCTGATTTACTTCGACAACGCCGCCACATCGCAAAAGCCGCACGCGGTGATCAACGCGTTGGTGCATTATTACGAACACGACAATGCCAACGTCCATCGCGGCATTCACGAATTGAGCAACCGCGCCACGTCCGCCTACGAGGCGGCGCGCGCGCGCACCGCCAAATTCATCAATGCCCGCAGCGCCGAGGAAATCGTTTTCACCCGCGGCACAACCGAAGGTATCAACCTCGTGGCCAATTCCTGGGGCACAAAAAACCTCAAGTCCGGCGATGTGATTCTGCTCACCGAGATGGAACATCACAGCAACCTTGTGCCGTGGCAATTGCTGGCGCAGCGCACCGGGGCGAGGCTCGCTTACGTGCCCATCACCGGCGACGAAGGCATTCTCGACTTGTCCAGGCTCGGCTCGCTGCTCACGAAACAGGTGAAGATCTTTTCGATGGTCCATATCTCGAATTCGCTCGGCACCGTCAATCCGGTCGCTGATCTTTGCGCCCGGGCGCGCAAGTTGGGCATCGTCACGCTCGTGGACGCCGCGCAAAGCGCCGGGCACATGCCGGTGGATGTGCGGCAGATTGGCTGCGATTTCCTCGTTTTCTCCGGTCACAAAATTTGCGGACCGACGGGCATCGGCATTTTGTATGGCCGGCAGGAATTGCTCGACGCGATGCCGCCGTATCAGGGTGGCGGTGAAATGATTTTGTCGGTCGAATACCAGAAAACCGAATTCAAGAAAGCGCCGCATCGGTTCGAGGCCGGCACACCGGATATTTCCGGTCCCATCGGCCTGCGCGCCGCAATGAATTACCTCGACGCCATCGGGCGCGGAAATATCTGGAAACACGACCAGGAACTTGCGAATTATGCCTACGCGGAACTTGCCGCGTTGAAAAACATCCGGCTGTTCGGCCCGGAAACCGGCCGCGGCGGTCTGGTGAGTTTTCTGCTCAAGGACGTTCACGCGCACGACGTGGTGACGCTGGCCGACCAGGCGGGTGTGGCGTTGCGCGGCGGGCACCACTGTACGCAACCGCTCATGCACCGCCTCGGCGTCGAGTCCACCGCCCGCGCGAGTTTTTATTTCTACAACACGAAAGCCGAAGTGGACCGGTTTGTGAAGGTGGTGAAGGAGATCCAGAAATTTTTCGGCCAATGAAACGATTCAAGGCTTCCAAATTGCCTTGAGCTTAACAACACGTGCTGCTCCCGGAAGATTCACCAGCGTTTCTCCGGTAATTATCTCCGTCGTTCCAGGCTTGATAAAGGCTTCTTCGGTCTTGGTGTCAAGTACATAACCATCTGCGTCAAGGAACTGGATCTCAAAAAATTGGCGGCTATTATCTATTCCGTTATTCCGCACAGTGAGACGATAACCGTAACGCCACCAAACATCGTTTTGTTCCGTTGCTTTAGCCGTTGCATTCAACACTTCAAATGCTGGTTTTTCGGTTGTAGCTGGTAGGCTCGCTCCGGCTTGTTGGAGATTTCGCCAGCTATTTGATAATGCGGTGGCTGATTCCTGAAGCTGTTGTAAATTGTTTGCCAAGTCCTCATCCTGCTTTGCCCAAGACGACTTGGTTGCACCAGCTTGTTGAAGTAGTTGCGCTATGGCTGCATTGCCGTTGCGTTTGGCATCGTCTAACGCATTCATTCCCATGCCGTCTTCTAATTTGACGTTGGCACCTCTTGACAATAAAAGTTTTACCACATCAATTTTGCCTTCCTCTACGGCAGCCATTAAAACCGAATCACCAAAGTTATTTGTAGCATTGATATCTGCACCCATGTTCAACAAAAACTCAACAGCATTTGTTTGGCCTGCACCTGCAGCTACCATCAGAGGCGTTATCTTGTTTTTTTCTTTAGCATTGATGTCTGCACCTTTTTCCACCAAGAGCTTTGCGACATCCGTGTAGCCTCGATACACCGCACTCCCTAGAGCCGTTACGCCATCGACATTTGTTGCATTTACTTCAGCCCCATTTTCCAGCAGTAATCTAACGATTTCTATATCGCCTCGTTTTGCCGCAAGCTGTAAAGGGTGCCAGCCTTCATTATCTTTCGCGTTTACGTTCGCCCCCTTCCCCAAAAGAAGCCTCACGGTTTCTACATTGCCGTCATATTGGATGGCGCTCATCAGTTGTCCGGTTGCCAATGCGTCGTTCTGCGAAACCATTGGTTTTGTTTCCGTATCTTGGGAATTTGTATTTGTTGGCGAGCGAGCTATTGGCGTTATCTCGTGTTTTGCTGGATGTTTCAAAACAACAATCGAGCCGACACAGATCGCGGCAAAAATCAAAATCGCAGCAAATATCCAAACTGTTGTTGATTTAGTTTTTGGCAGCAAAATGGACTCGTTGCAATGCGGACATGGAATTTCTTGTCCGGCCAATTCGATTGGAAAGACCAAGTGACCGCCGCATTTGGGGCAGCTAATTTTCGCCTCTTTCATCTATTATTGTTGCACTCCTTGTATGGCCGTCAGTGGCGAGTTTGTAAAGCCCCTCTGCATTAAGAGTTGCGTTCAACGCAGTCATGATCTCAGCGACCGCACCACAACTCTTCGTGGCAAATTCTTCAGTGATCATCCCCTCCACATCAGACAAGAGCCTCGCATTAAGAACAAGCCCGCAATCACTTTCAACGCAATCCTTCTCATGCTCAAGAGGCTCGCGCTTGGCGTGAACGATAAGGTCACGGAACTCCGTAACTTTCTTTGCCGTGAGCCACGGATGGCTGTTAAAGTCTGGAACGATGCCGCACCTTTCGGCAACGAGCGTGAGTTTCCATATCGGACTTGCACCCAGCTTTTTGTCCAGCCTTTCGCGGATCAAATCTTTCCAATCCCGAATCAGGATTTTTCCGTAGCTATTGCCGATGGCTTCGATGGACAATGCCGACAAAACAATGGCACCAAGCCAGTCGTATTCCCAGACGCCTTCTTTCTTTTCCTTGTTCTCCTTGATCGTCTTAAGGTGACGTTGCGCGCAAGTCAAAAGCAAGCAATGAGGATTGAATGGGCGTTCAACCTTGGTGCGAACGATTGGCATATTTATTATTATTTCTCTGGAGTCGCCGCTGGTTTTGCGCGCGGGACGGGGGTGTGTTTTTTTGTTTCACAATTTCGACTTTGCGCCCGTTAAAAAGTTTGTCCAGAAAAATCATGCCAATCCCCAGCCCCGGCAGGGGCGACATCTTTGTAGAATCGCATCCCAAAACATTTTCAAGCTCCGTCCCGCCTTCGTTCAACTTCGGCGTGGTGAACAGGAGCGGCATATTCTGTGCGTCCACCAGACGATGCCGCTCCTACGGAGCTTGTGATTTCTACAGAATGCAAAACTACAAATATGCCGCGCCGATGGCGCTTCGTTTTATTTTTGCGCCGCCCGTCGCGCAGCGGGCGTTGTTTCGCCGGTATCACATCGGCGGGTGCAGCAGTTGCTTTTGAAAGTGATCAGGGAATTCCCAACCAGACTTCACCGCGCCGGGCGTTTGGCATGTTTGGCCTCGGCTTTGTCGTAGATTTGGAAGGCGGCGTCAGCGGAGGCAATCAAATCCGCCTCGGTTTCGACGCCGCGCTGGCGGAACTGGTCGTGAACAGCCCGTTCAACGCGCTCGAGTTCCTCGTCGGTTAATTTCGGCAATACGGCCTCGATTTCAGCAATCGTGCTCACGGCGGATAAGATAATCGTCAATGAATCAGGCGCCAACGGCGGCCATCTGACTTTAATTTCGACAAACCGATTGTTCAGGTTAATTTGAGTCATGCTTGTTGAAATGGAAATTGGCGCAAATTCTCCAATGCGCGAGGTGTTGGAAATTTTTCCCGGCGCACAGCGGGCGTTGTTTCGGCGGTATCACATCGGCGGGTGCAGCAGTTGCGGGTTCAGCCCGGACGAAACATTGGCACAGGTTTGCGCGCGCAACGGCAACCTGGATGTGGCCGAAGTGCTGGCGCACATCCAGTCCAGCCACGAACAGGATGCGAAGATTTTGATTTCGCCAACGGAACTCGCCGGATTATTGCAGAAGGACAAATCGGTGAAACTGGTGGACGTTCGCTCGCGCGAAGAGTTCGAGGCGGTTCACATTGAAGGTTCGGTCTTGCTGTCGCAGGACGTGATGCAGAAACTCATGGCGAGTGGTTTAAACGTTGAACCGATTGTGGTCATTGATCATCAGGGCAAAAACGGTCTGGACGCAGCGGCATATTTCATGGGACACGGTCTGCAAAATGTGCGCTGCCTGCGGGGCGGCATTGACGCCTGGGCGCAGGAAGTGGACCTGAAGATGCGGAGATACCGTTTAGGAACGCAGGAGCCGAGGGAACGAGACTCTGACTGAATTTACGATATGGGATTTGCGATTGACGAACTCTTCCACCATCCATGCCCGCCGCGTAAATCGGATATCGTAATTCAAAAAATCGTGAGCCTCCTTACGTCGGCTGCTACAAAGCATCAGATGTCAAACAGCCGCACGTTGCCGGGGCAACGGACGATTTACTCACGTCCCGCCGCCGCGATAAACGGCTTCAATTCCTGCATCAGGTTCGCGAACAGGTCGAAGGACACCTGCTGCGCGCCATCACTCCAGGCTTCCGCCGGGTTGGGATGCACTTCGATCAACAACGCGTCCGCGCCCATCGCCACCGCGCCCTGGCACATCGCCGACACCAGGTCCGCGCGCCCGGCGCCCTGGCTCGGGTCAATCACGATCGGGCAGTGCGATTCGCGCTTGATAATGGGGATGGCTGAGAGGTCCAGCGTGTTGCGCGTGTAGGTTTCGAACGTCCGGATGCCGCGTTCACAGAACAGGAGGTTCGGGTTTTCGTTGGCGAGGACGTATTCGCCCGCGAGCAGCCATTCCTCGATTTTCATGGAAAGTCCGCGCTTGAGCAGGACGGGCTTGCCGGTCCGGGCAGCCGCGATGAGGAGCTGGAAGTTCTGTGAATTGCGCGCGCCGATCTGGATGATGTCCGCGTATTCGGCCACCATTTCGGCGTGGTTTTCGGAAAGCAGTTCGGTGATGACGGCCAGCCCGGTGGCGCGCCGCGCCTTGTCGAGCAGCTTCAGGCCCTTGTCGCCCAGTCCCTGAAACTCGTAAGGTGACGTACGCGGCTTGAACGCCCCGCCACGGAGGAAGGTTGCTCCGGCGGCCTTCACCGCCTCGGCGGTGGAGAGCAATTGTTTCTCGCTTTCGACCGAGCACGGCCCGGCCATGACGTGCAATTTTTTGCCGCCAATGACATGTTCGCGGACGCGAATGGTGGAGTTGGCCGGGTGCGCCTCGCGGCTGACGAGCTTGTAGCGCTTTTGGATAGGCATGACGCTCTCGACCGCGCGCGGGAATTGCGAGACCAGCATCTCGAGGTTGGCGTGGGTAAGTTCGTCGCCGATGGCACCGATGACGGTGCGCGCCACGCCGCGCATGACGTGAGGGACGTAGCCGAGTTTACGGATTTCCTTGAGGACGGCCTGCTCCTCTTTCCTCGAAATCCGGGGTTTGAGCACGATGATCATGGGTTTTTATGGGTTGGCCGAAGGTCGCAAAAACAAAAACGCCGCAGGCGTTTGGCGACCTGCGGCGATTGGTTCGGTTAAAGTTTTATCGCAGCCGCAAGTGCGCGCCGACCGGGCTAAACCAATAAAAGAAATATTGGCTGCTCGCTGCGTTGTTCACTTGCCTGCTGCTGCTGTTCACAAGACCAAGATAACAGGATCGGACCCGCTGTCAAGCATCGTGGGCGTGTGGTGCAGTTTGGTGGGGCGAGGCTACTGACGAGCCGGCCTTGGCGCACCAAAGCGTAGCTACGACGGCTCGCGGGGACGCTCGCCCCACCGAAACGCTGACCGGACGGCTCGGCGAGGCGTCCCTACCTGTTCAAACGTTGAATTTGAACAGCAGCACGTCGCCGTCCTTGACGACGTAATCGCGGCCTTCGATGCGGTAGTGGCCGGTTTCGCGGGCGTGGCCGACCGAGCCGCACTTCACCAAATCATCCCAGTTCACCGTTTCGGCCTTGATAAACCCGCGTTCGAAGTCGGTATGGATGGTGCCGGCAGCCCTCGCGGCCGTGTCGCCGGCATGAATCGTCCATGCCCGGACTTCCTTCTCGTTGAACGTAAAAAACGTCCGCAGGCCGAGCACGTAATACGTCGCGCGGATGAGCTGACCGAGGCCGGATTCCGCAACGCCGAGTTCCTTCAAATACGCCGCAGCCTCCTCGGGCGACAGATCAATGAGGTCACTCTCGATCTGGGCGCTGACGACCACGGCTTCGCAGGCGAGATGCGTTTTCACGTAGTCACGCACTTTTTGGACGAACGGATTTTGATCCGCCGCAGCGAGGTCGCCTTCCTTGACGTTGCAGGCGAAGATGGTTGGTTTGTCGGTCAGCAGGAAGAAGCTGCGCTGGACGGTTTTCTCATCCGGGCCCAACGGCAGCGCGAGCGTGTTGGCTGGTTTGCCCGTGTTCAGGTGCGCGCCCAGCTGTTCCAGCAGGTGCTCCTCCAGCAAGGCGTGCTTGTCGCCGCGTTTAACGTCCTTGGCGATCTTCTCCCGCCGTTTTTTGACTGCCTCGATGTCGGCCAGCACCAGTTCGGTATTGACGATTTCGATGTCGCGCACGGGATCAATGCCGCCGGTGACGTGGACGATGTCTGGGTCTTCAAAGCAGCGCACGACGTGCACGATGGCGTCCACTTCGCGGATGTGGCTCAGAAACTTGTTGCCCAGACCCTCGCCATGCGACGAGCCTTTCACGAGGCCGGCGATGTCCACAAATTCAATCGTCGTCGGAATCAGCGTGTTGACGTGGGCGATTTTCGCCAGCGGTTCGAGGCGCGTGTCCGGCACGATGACGACGCCGAGGTTGGGTTCGATGGTGCAGAAGGGATAGTTCTCCGCCGGCGCCTTGTGCGAACGGGTGACGGCGTTGAAGATCGTGGATTTACCCACGTTGGGCAGACCGACGATTCCGGCTTTGAGCATAATGGGTTCGCGGGGAAAATCCCGGCGCGGGTTACATTCTATGTTTGGCCAACTGCCAGGCGATGTGCACGCCGTCGTACAGCCCGATGGCGAGCAGGCAAAAGCCGGAGAAACGCTGCATACGCAACAGGGTTCGCTCGCTGAACCGTCCCTGTCCGCGCGACACGCCGTAACTGAGCGCGCAAAACCACGAGTTCGCGCCGAGCGCGACGCCGGCAATAAACGCCGATTTGGCGGCAATGGTATCCTCCACCCACTCGTAGGGGGTGAAATACGCTTCGTGCGACATGAAGTACGCCGCCGCCACAATCCAAAACAGCAACACCCCCATGTTGCCCAGAACGCGCGTGAAGCCAATCATGAACGCCGAATGCGGGTGCAGTTTTTCATCAATGCGTTGTTCAATCCGGCTGGCGGCCACACCCAGATGGGTGGGCGCGGTCACGGTCTTAGCCGAGAGAAATTTCACACCCATAAACAGCATGAACGCGAAGCTGAAGACTTCCATGGACGTTTTCATCATGCGGCCGCCAAAGAATGACGAAAACCCGGTGAAGGCAATGGTGCAATAAATTGCATCCATCGTTGCGGCGCCGAGGCCGATGAGCAGGGCCCATTGGAAACCCCGCCGCGCGCCCTCGTTGATGATCGTCAAATTCACCGGCCCGACGGGCATGGACAGCAGCAAGCCGCTGACAAAACCCGTGAGCGCCGCGATGAGAATGGCCGTTTGTTCCGGCATGGTTTTAATGGGCCGTATCCGGTTCGTCCTCGTCTTCCTCTTCGATTTCCCGGCGCCACGCGCGCGAGATGCTTGGCCGCACGAAACCATAGACGAGGTAGAGGGTGAAGAACGCCGGCAGCACGTAATAAAGAATTTTTTCGCGCAATATCAGCAGACAGCCAAGAAAGAGCGCCGTGCCGATGGCTTTCGTGAACGTGCTTCGGGAGCGCAGGCCGAGTGATTTGAAGCTCGGATAGCGCACCGTGCTGACCATCATGGCCGACAAAAAGATGAGCACGACCGCCAGCAGATAATTCCATTTGCCGAGGTCCTTGTCCTTTTCATTGAAATGAATGATGAGCAGCGTCAGCGACGCTACCAGGCCCGCCGCGGACGGAATGGGAAAGCCCAGAAAATCCTTGCCGCCGCCGCTGCCGGCCATCGCGGACAGACAGTTGAAGCGCGCAAGGCGGAACGCGCCACAGAGCAGATAAATGGACGCGATGAACCAACTGATTTGCCGATATTCGCCGAACACATTTGCCAGCACGACGCGCTGCACCAAAAACGCCGGTGCAACGCCGAACGAAATCAAATCCGCCAGCGAATCGAATTCGCGCCCGAACGGGCTGTCCGCGCCGCCCAGACGCGCCACGCGCCCGTCGAGCAGATCAAAAATGCACGCGAGCAAAATGAAGGCAAGCGCGAGCTTGATTTGACCGAAGTAATCATCCGCCAGCGGATCGGCCTCGACGATTTTTGTCAGCGCCACAAAACCGCAGAACAGATTGCCCGCCGTCAGCAGATTCGGCAGAAAATAAATCTTCAATTTTTCGTCCGAATTATCCGGCGGCGGTGGTTGTGGCGACGGTTCGTTCATTTTATGGTTTTTCTGCACTGGAAAAGGACGAATGACCAGGCGCTAATGACGAAAGAACGACGAAATCCGAATGAAAAGAATTCACGCGCGTCTCGCTTTGGGAAATTTGTCATTGGGATTTCTTTAGTCATTATGGTTTAGGAATTAGTCATTTCAGTCGAAAGAGGCAATCATGGTTTCGCCGCCAGCCACCTTGTCGCCGAGCTTCACCTGGATTTTCGCGCGGCGCGGCAGATAAACGTCCACCCGCGAGCCGAACTGAATCAGGCTGATGCGTTCGCCGCGCTGGACGGTGTCGTTTTCCTTGATCCACGGCACAATGCGGCGGGCAATCACGCCGGCGATAAGCCGTACGCCGATTTTTTCGCCGGGCGGTTCAGCCACATCGAAACCGATGAGCACGTTTTCGTTGAACTGTGCCGACTCGGCCTTCAGCGCGCTGAGATACTGGCCGGGCGTGTGTTTGAAACAGGCGACGCGGCCCGTCACGGGCGCGCATTGCACGTGCACGTCAATGACCGAAAGAAAAATCGAAATCCGCTGGCATTCACCCCCCATGAATTCCGGCTCATTCACCGTGTCAATCGCGTCCACCTTGCCGTGGCCGGGCGAAATGACCAGGTTGGGCGCGGTCGGCACCAGCGGGTCGGGGTCGCGGAAAAAATAAAAAGCAAAGCCGGTAAACAACACCCAGAGCCCAAGCAGCGCCCACGTCAAATAATGCAACACAAAGGCGCCGATGACCTTGGCCAGAAATGCGACGGCCAGCAGCGCGAGCACCGCCGCCGCGGTGAGGCCGATGAGGCGGAGCGCGGCGAGCAGGGCTTTGCCCGAGTTTTTCACGCGACCAAAATAAAATTTTTGGACGCCACTTGCAATTCGGCATTTTCAGGGCAGTTTACCCACGTTGAAAATCCGGCACGGTGCCGGAAAGAGGACAAACAACATCAAACTGAGAATGATTATGTCATTGCATACACCTGATCTGACGAAATTCCCGCCGCGCAGTCCGCGCGTGCGGCTGGGCGGTTACGTGATTCTGCCACGCATGTTGGACAAGGGCCGGGCCACGGTTGCCGGCAAACACGGCGAATATCATTATGCCTGTCCACTCGACCAGGAATTCCTGGACTTTGTGGGCATCGATCCCGAAGCGCTGAAAAAGCAATTGGGCAAGAGCGACACCGAAGTGCTGGCCTGGATTAAAAAGAATGCCAAACACCAACGCACGATGCCGGAAATCATCGCCTGGTCGGCGTGGCAGGAACAGGCCGCACCGGACAACCTCGAATCGCGCGAGCATTTCAACGATATCCAAAAAGCCGCCGCTCCAAAGCGTGAGGACATCGCTACGTGGTTTGATGTGCTGGACGTGGACGATTATGTGAGTTTTGGCGGCAAGGCCTGAGAATATTTACGATATGCGATTTACGATTTACGCATCCTCACGACGATTTAATCGCCGCGTAAATCGTATATCGTAAATCGTAAATTAAGCTTTCAAGCCGACGCCTGCGGCTGGACCGGTTGGAGGGATGCACCGTTGGCGGGTGCCTGTTTCCACGGCTCGATTTTCTCGATGCGATGCCGGTGTTTCGCCCCGTGCACTTCAAATTCCACTTCGTCGCCGACCTTGCGGTTCAACAGCGCCTGCGCGACGGGCGATAGATAGCTGATGACGCCTTTCTCCGGCTCGGAATCCCAGGCGCCGAGGATGGTGAACGTCTCCGGTTCATTCGTGTCGAGGTCGGCGGCTCGCACCACGGTGCCGATGCCGGCAACATCGGCGCGGGCATTGGAGAAATCCGTGCCGCGGGCGCGGGTGAGCTGGGTTTCCAGTTCGTCCTTGCGGCGCATGAGGATTTTCTGCATTTCCTTGGCGGCCTTGTACTCATGGTTTTCGCTGAGGTCGCCGTAGCTGCGCGCGATGGCAATTTCTTTCGAATTGGCGGGGATTTTCTTCTGCACCAGTTCCTCGTATTCGAGTTTGCGGCGTTCGAGGCTTTCCCACGAAACGAGCAACGCGGTATCCTGTTTCGTCTGTTCGCCACTGACAAGCGATTGTACGGCGGGATGCGCCTTGACGAGCCGCGCGAGGAGCGAGCGCTTGTCCATGTCATCAAAGACGGGTGAAAATTGCAGCGCGCGCGTGAGGTCCTTGATGACTTCGATGTCGGCGGACGCGGTCAGTTCGCCAAGCAATTCGTGATCGTCGAGGATGAATTCGCGCAGGCGGTTGGAGCGTTTCTCGTTGAATTGATCGCGTTCCATCGCGGTGAGCATGGCGCGGAAAACTTCCGGACCGAGAATGTCGGCGTAGGCATCGCTGCGGTCGCGTCCGAGCCAGAGCAACAGTTCGCTGCCGGCGGTGTGCTGGTTGATGAGGCGGGCGAGCGTCTCCTTGAGCGCGTCCATTTTGCCCTCCTGAATCAACAGATTCGCGAATTCGCGGCAGAGTTTGGCGGAAACGGCATTGAGCGACCCGCGCAGGATTTCGATCCAGCGGTCGGGGCTCGCCGCCCTGAACGATTCGAGTGTGCGATGATGCTTGGCTGCCGGAATCAATTCCAGGACCGGGCCGAATTTGACGCCGTCCTGCGCCCAGATTTGCGAAGTCGTGATTTCGCCCTCGATGGGCGGAAGGCCGGCCATCGCGTGCAAATCGTCGCGGGCAAAGACCGCTTCGAGCGCGACGGCGGGCTGGGTGCGCTGATGCGACGCAATCTCGGTGTTGAGTGTGGCGATGATCTCATTGGCCGCAGCCGCTTTGTCAGTCAAATCGGATGCATTTTTGAACACTTCGCCGGCCACGGCCACCCGCGCCTTCAATCCCTTGGCCTTGCGAAAATCCGCCAGTAAACGATCCTGCAGCGACGTTTCCTGCGCCTGATAAACGACCGGCTCCGTCTTTTTCAGCGGCACGATAAAATGCCCGTCCTTTTTCATTTCGCGGCGCGTGGTTTCCCACCACTTCTTCCAGTCATCGCGGATGACATCGGGCACGAGCACCTGTTGAATCTGGTCCGCCGTTGCCCGGCCGTCGTAGCTGTTCAACACCACCTTGATCAAATCCAGGTGATGCGCGGCCATCTGGCGTAGACTTTCGAGGTCGGCGGCCTTGCGCGCGAGAATATGCTCCTTGGAAATCGGCTTGAGCGATTCGGCGGCGAACGCCAGATCCATCGTGTGACCCGGCTTGCCCGGAAAATCAATCGTGAACCGCGCGAACACCGTGTCCACCGTTTTGATCCGGCCAAAGCCCCAACTGCGGTGCATGCAAAAACCGCCCGTCGCCAGTTTGGTCAGCGGCTCAACGTGCCGCCCTTCAATCTTGCCGGTGGCGGCTAATTTCTCAAATTCCTCTCTCATAAAAGCATCGTTTTTGTCGCATCATGAAAGCACAATGTCCTTATTAAAAATCGTGAACGGCAAAAATCCAAGACAAATCGCGGTGCGCATTTTGCAGCGATGGCGAGCCGACGGCTGGTTTATCGAGGATTTGCTCGAAAACGCGCTGGCGGGAGCGCAACTTTCGCCCGCCGACCGCGCGCTTTGCCACGAAATCGTGTACGGCGTCGTCCGCTGGCGGGCCACGCTCGATTGGCTCATCGCCCGCAAAACCGGCGGACGCAAACAAAAACCCGCCCTGCAGAATCTCTTGCGGCTCGGCCTCTACCAGATTTTCTGGCTCGACCGGATTCCCGGCCACGCCGCCGTGAACGAAACCGTCGAACTGGCCAGGCAAAACGGTTTTGGCGCGCAAGCCGGATTTGTGAATGCCATCCTGCGCGGCTATTTGCGCGAAGCCGACGCCACCGGGAAACTTCTGTCCGATTTGAAAATTTCCGAACCTGCGCTTGGCTGGTCGCATCCCGCATGGCTGGTCGCGCGCTGGCAAAAACGTTGGGGCTTGGAACGAAGCGCGCAATTGCTTGCATGGAATAACACACCGCCAAAAACGTTTGCGCGGGTCAACCGCTTGAAGACCGACGCGGGCGGGCTGCTTGAAAAGTGGCGCGAGGAAAATGTGGAATATGATTTCGTCCGTAGCGGCGGTCGGCAGACCGCCGCATTTCTCGCAGAAGCGGAATCATCCGGCTTTCTGCCGAAAGCCGCTACGGTTGAAAATCTGGTCTTTGAACTGAAATCGCATCCACCACTGGCATCGCTTGAAAGTTTCCGGCAAGGCTGGTTTTACGTTCAAGACCCAAGCACGCTGCTCGCCGTGTGCAAATTGGGACCGCAACCCGGCGAAACGATCCTGGATTTGTGCGCCGCCCCCGGTGGCAAGACGACTTTCATCGCGCAATTGATGAACAATCAGGGCCGAATTGTGGCGATGGACAATTCCAGGGATCGTCTGAAATTGCTTGAAGAAAACTGTGTGCGGCTGGGGGTGACGTGCGTCGAGTTGGCCGCTCATGATTTGCTTCGCCCTCACCCTGACCCTCTCCCGCGGGAGAGGGAACAGCAACGTACGACCCATGAAATTTCAAACCCGGTTCGTTCCGCCAACCGGCTGACTGCGATTCCCCCTCTCCCCACGGGAGAGGGCCGGGGTGAGGGGAAATTGTTTGACAGAATTCTCGTTGATGCCCCGTGCTCCAACACCGGCGTGATGCGCCGCCGCGTGGATTTGCGCTGGCGGATTCAACCGAAGGAAATTGGGCGGCTGTGTAAAGTTCAGCGGGATTTGCTCCGGCCAGCCGCGCGGCAATTGAAAACCGGCGGGGTTTTGGTTTACAGCACGTGCAGCCTCGAACCGGAGGAAAATAGCGAAGTCGTGAAACGATTTTTGGCCGAGCACAACGATTTTAAACTGGAATCTGAACAGGAGTTGCTTCCGTTTGTGAATCATGTGGACGGCGCTTACGTTGCACGATTGAAACGGTTAACTTAGAACTTCCCTCGTTATGGAGCTTGATCTGGAAAATGAATTTGCCGACCGCGCGTATCCGATTCTCGCCAGCCTCGTTACGCCGCGGCCCATCGCGTTTGTCACCACCATCAGCCCGGACGGCAAAATCAATGCCGCGCCGTTCAGTTTTTTCAACCTGCTCGGCGCGAATCCGCCCATCCTGGCGTTCGCGCCCGGCGACCGCGACGACGGCACACCCAAGGACACGGCCCTTAACATCCGCGCCACGCACGAATTCGTCGTGAACCTGGTGGACGAAGCCATTGCCGAAGCGATGAACCAATGCGCCGCGTCGCTGCCGTACGGCGAAAATGAATTGCTTCACGCGGGCTTGCATTCCGCGCCGTCATCGTTGGTGAAACCACCGCGCATTGTTGAATCACCCGCGAGCTTGGAATGCGTCGAGTGGGGCACACTGCAAATCGGCGGGAATCGCGTGGTCATCGGCGTCGTGAAGCGGCTTCATCTGCGCGACGAATTGTTCGACGCGGAAAAGAAACGAATACACACGGACAAACTTTTTCTCATTGGCCGCATGGCCTCGCCGCACTGGTATTGCCGCACCCGCGACCGGTTTGAAATGATCCGGCCAGCGTAGGACAGGCGTCGCGCCTGTCTCCATCTGAAAATTTCCGCCTCAAGGCGATTCTAATTTAATTCAGAGACAGGCGCGGCGGTTGTGCTACATCCCCATGACTTGGTATCCGCAATCCACGTAAATCACCTGGCCGGTGATGGCCGCTGCGCCGTCGCTGGCGAGAAACAGGCCGGTTGCGCCCAGTTCGTCCGGAAGGACATTGCGTTTGAGCGGCGACTTGGCCTCGTATTGCTTGAGCATTTCGCTGAAACCGCTGATGCCGCGCGCCGCGAGCGTGTTGACCGGGCCGGCGCTGATGCAATTGACGCGGATTTTCTTCGGCCCGAGATCATAGGCGAGATAACGCGTGCCGGCTTCGAGCGCGGCCTTCGCGACGCCCATGACGTTGTAGTGCGGCACGACCTTTTCCGAGCCGTAATAACTCATCGCCACAATGCTGCCGCCCTCAGTCATCAGCGGCGCCGCGGCGCGGGCCAACGCAACGAGCGAGTAGGCGCTGACGTCATGCGCAATGCGAAAAGCCTCGCGGCTGGTATTCACGAATTCGCCTTCCAGCGCGGCCTTGGGCGCAAACGCGACGGAATGCAGGAGCAAATGCAGTTTGCCGAATTTTTCGCCGACCGTTTTGAACACGTTCTCGATTTCCTCATCCTTGGTCACATCGCAAGGGAGGATGAGCGTGTCGGCGCCGAAAGTGCCGGCGAGTTCCTCCACGTTTTCTTTGAGCCGCTCGCCCTGGTAGGTGAACGCGAGTTTCGCCCCCTCGCGCGCCCACGCCTGGGCGATAGCCCAGGCGATGGAACGCTGGTTCGCAACTCCGAAGACGACGCCGAATTTCCCCTCAAGCAATGGCATAATCGAAAATAATGTTTTTGGTTAAACCGTTTCGCAGGATTACAAATTTAAGGCCGTACGGCAATTCCTTTTGCCTTCCGCCTCGACCGGCACGGGCACGGGCGGTAAACTGGCGTGATGAATGCAGATACAGGCAACGTCATCGTGGAAGGGCTGATCAGCTATCTTGGTCTGGTCATCCTGCTGACATTTCATGAGTTCGGCCACGCGTGGGTGGCTTTGAAATGCGGCGATGACACGGCCAAACTGCAAGGCCGCGTCTCGTTGAATCCCCTGGTGCACATTGACCCGATTGGCACAGTGCTGCTGCCGTTGTTGATGCTTTTTCTCTCGCCCAACATCAGCCGGTTCATGATTGGCTGGGCCAAGCCAGTGCCGGTGAATCCCTATAATTTGAGGTATCCGAATCGGGACGACATCCTCGTGACCATGGCCGGCCCGGGGATGAACCTGGTTCTGGCGGTCGTGCTGGTGGCGTTGGTGCGCGTGGGGCTGCTGGTGCATCTGGAGCCAATGGCGGACGTTTGCTTACGTTACGCCTATGTCAGTCTGTTGCTGTGTTTCTTCAACCTTATTCCCATCCCGCCGCTGGATGGTTCCCGCGTGATGCGGGTCCTGATCGGCATGAGCTATGAAACCTACTGGCACCTGTCGCGGTTCGGCTTCATTGCGGTGATTCTCGTGCTGAACCTCCCGTATGTGCGCCCGGTGCTGGGCACCGTCACTGACGCAACACTTCTGGGACTGGCAACTTTGTTCGGCATCCCATTGCAATAACACTGGCCCGTCAGCGCTTGAAATACAGCTCCTCGACATTCCAGGTCACCCGGTAATAACTTAACGGTGTCGGGCGGATATTGCCGATGTCGGAGCGGGCGGCGGCGTAATAATACGGCGTAACGGTGAAAATCATCGGCTGTTGCTCGGCGAGAATTTCCTGCACCCCATTCATATCCTTTTCGCGTTCGGATATATCCAGCGTTTGCATTTGAGAGTCCATTAAATCATCCACACGCGCCTCCCAAGGGGTCACAGGCGTTTTTTGCCGCGAAAACCAATAATGATCGTAACCGCTGGATTTGAGGATGTTCATGCTGCCGTAAGGGTCAGTGCCGGTGTCGGAATAATTTCCCAACAAGACGCAGTCGTAGTCGAGCGTGTCGTCTATTTTTGTGATGAGGGTGTTGAACTCGACAGGTTGAAAGATGGCATTGATGCCGATTTTTTGCAGGTCCGCGGTAATGAGAACCGCCATTTTCTTTCGTTCATTATTCTCAACATTTGTGTTAAAAACAAATTCGATTCTATTTCCATTGGTATCGGTCAAAAAATCGTTGCCATTTCGCTTTTCAATTCCGATTTCCTTGAGCAACTCAATCGCCTTTGCCGGATCATGGGGATAGGTTTTTGTATTTGGATTATACCAGTTTTGATAGCCTTGGGTTAGAAATCCGTATTGGGCAATTCCACGCCCGTACTCAACGGATTTGATGATGGCATCCCGATTGATGGCATACGAAATGGCCTGGCGGAATTTTATATTGCGAAACCATTTCAGCTTGACCGGGTCAACGTAAGGCTTTCCGGTTTGGGCATTGATGTTCGTATTTTGATTGAACCAGAAAAACGTGGTTTCCAGTCCAATGCCGGGTTCAAGCAAAGTGAATTTGCCGGCTGCGGACGCGGCTTTGAACTGGTCGTAGTCATACGGATAAATGAGATCATCCGCGTCACTTTCGCCGCTCAAAAACCGCAAAGATTGCGCGTTGAAGTCCGGCACGACTGTAAAAACGATTTGGTCAAAATAAGGCAGACGGGTTCCGTTTGTGTCCACTTCGATAAAATAAGGATTGCGTTGCAGCACCGCGTATTCGGCCTGTTTATATTCCTTCAAACAATACGGGCCATCGCAAATAATGTCCTTGGGATTCCAATTGACGCCGTAGGCTGACGGAAAACCGGCGTTGGCATATTTTCCTAAAATATGCCTGGGATAAATCGGAACGTCATAGCCGAATGCCTGCAGAAAAGGCGCATAAACTTCCGGCGTGACGACTTGGACCGTCAAATCGTCCAGTTTGGTCACGATAAATTTTTTCCCATCAATGATAAACTCATCCCGCAAGGGATTGGGAATTTGCGGATTATAGATGATATCGTTCCACGTAAATATTACATCGTCCGCCGTAAGAGGCAGGCCATCGCTCCAACGCATATTTTTCCGCAGCCGGAATGTCCATGTTTTGCCGTCAGGTGAATTGGTCCAAAATTCGGCCAGAGCCGGCTTTACCGTTTGCGTCGGCACGTCAAAGTTTAACAACCCCCAAAACATGAATCGTCCGATGTACCGGGATGACAATTCATCCGCTATGAGAAAGTTGAAAGTCTTTGGCTCGCGGAGCTCGCAAATAAGGAATTGCCCACCACGAATTCCCGGCTGGCAGTTTGCCATCACCGGCGGGTCGGGCAACGGGTAATTTGCAGGAGAATTTTGAGATGGAACTGTTTCGGTTTTTTTTCCGCAACCAGAAAGACAGAGGGCGACTGTCATTAAAATTCCAACAAATTGAACAGGTTGATTTTTCATCTATAGCGACAGGAGTCGTATTATTTTTTGAAATAAAGCTCCTCGGCGTTCCACGTAACGTGATAGTAATCCATCGCGGTCACGCGCACGTTTCCGATGTCCGTGCGTACGGCGGCAAAATAAATGGGCACCACTGTGAAAATCATCGGCTGTTGCTCACCGATAATTTCCTGAACTTCATCAAAATCTTTTTTACGTTCCTGATAATCCAGCGTTTTCAGTTGCGCATCCATCAGTTGGTCAATGCGCGCTTCCCATTCAGTCGAAGGCGTTTTCTGGAGCGGAAACCACTGGTGCATGACGCCGCTGGATTTGAGAACGTTCAGCGAGAATGCCGGGTCGGGGCTGCCGCCGACGTTCAGCAGCACGCAGTCGTAATTATATGTGCTGTCCAGCCGGTCCACCAAGGAATTCATCTCGATCGGTTGATAAATGACGTGCATTCCGAGCTTGTCCAAATCGGCAGCGATGAGCACGCACATCTTTTCGCGCGGACCGTTGCCAGTGTTGGTATTCAGGATGAATTCGATCTTGTTTCCGTTCGAATCGGTCAGAAAATCGTCGCCGTTGCGTTTTTCAATCCCAATTTCCTTCAACAGCGCGAGTGCTTTCACCGGGTCATACGGGTATTTCGGCGTGTTGGGGTTAAACCACTTTTTGTTGCCGGAAGTTTCATTGCCGTATTCCGGCTCGGAATGGCCGGAAAAAATCGCCTTGATAATGGCTTCGCGATTAATCGCATAGGCGCATGCCTGCCGGAATTTTGTATTGCGAAACCATTTCAGCTTTACCGGGTCAACGTAGGGGTTCCCGTTTTTGTCAACGTTCGTATTTTCGTTGAACATGAAAAAGCCGCATTCCGGGCCGGGGCCGGGTTCGAGCAATTTGAGCTTTCCGTTTGCTTCCGCTGCCTTGAACGTGTCGTATTCGTCGGGTTTCACCATATCGTCGGCGTCGTCCTGGCCGTGCAGCATCCGCAGCGACATCGTGTTCCAATCCGGCACGATGCTGTAAATGACATTATCCAAATACGGCAGCCGCTGGCCGTTGCTGTCCACCTCAAAAAAATAAGGATTGCGCGCCAGCAAAACGGATTCCGCCGGTTTGTAATCCTGAATGACGAACGGTCCGCTGCCCACGATGTCTGCGGGTTTCCAATTCACGCCGTAAGCGGAGTCGAAAGTTCCGTTCGTCACCGACTTTTCGAGAATGTGTTTGGGCATGATCGGCACGCCCGCGCCAAACGCTTCCAGAAACGGCGCATAAATCTCCGGCGTGACGACCTGAATCGTCAAATCATCGAGCTTGGTGACCTTGAAATCCTTTCCATCAACCCGCTCCAAGTCCGCCCAACTGGAATTGATATTGGTATTGTAAATCAGATCGTTGAACGTGAACAAAACGTCATCCGCAGTGATGGGTTGGCCGTCGCTCCAGCGCAAATTCTTTCGCAAATGAAATGTCCAGATTTTGCCGTCCGGTGAATTGGTCCACGCGTAGGCCAGCCCAGGCAGAATTTCATCCGTGTTCGGGTCGTCGCCGAGCAACGGAATGAACAGAAGGCGATAAATTCCCCGCGACGATTCCTCGTTGGCGGTGATGGGATTAAACGTCTTGGGACTGGCAAACGTGGACAACAACAGCCGCCCGCCAGGAATGCCGGGACGGCAATCGTCCACCAGCGGCGGATCCGGCAGCGGATAATTCATCCGCGAATTGTCTGTTTCCGGATTTTTTCCGCAACCGGCAAAGCAAACAATTGCTGCAACCGGGAGGACAACGATGCAAAACCAGCTTTTCATGCGCCGCAATTTAGCATGTTATCTTTCCGGCGAAAGTTTCCTTTTCACTCGCTCGCGCCGGCATTTTTTGCCACGTTTTCGAAAGTTATTGCGATGTTGCAATTTATTTCCAAGCGGTTGCTGCACATGATTCCGCTCCTGCTGGGCGTGTCTTTGCTCACATTTTTGCTCATGGCCATGTCACCAGGCAATTACTTCACCGCGCTCCAGCAAAATCCGCAAATCTCGCCCGACACCATTGCCAAACTCAAAGCCCAGTTCCATCTCGATCGTCCGTGGTATGTGCAATATGTTTTTTGGCTCAAAAATGTCTTTTGCGGGAATTTGGGCTATTCGATGGCCTATAAAATCTCCGCCACCACGCTCATCATCGCGCGGTTATGGAATACCTTTTTGCTTTCGTTTTTCGCGCTCATTATTGCCTGGGGGATTGCCATTCCGCTTGGCGTCTGGGCGGCGGTGAAAAAGGATTCGTGGATTGACCGCGCGTGTTCGCTGTTCGCCTTTGTGGGATTGTCCGTGCCGGACGTGCTGCTGTCGCTGCTGGCGTTGTGGTTTGCCGCTTCGACTGGCTGGTTTCCTGTCGGTGGCGCGCAAAGTGCGCTTCATGATTTCATGACGCCAGCGCAACAATTCTGGGACCGCGTGCACCATCTCATTTTGCCCGCCATCGTGCTCGCTGCGTCCGACCTCGCCGGCATCATGCGCCGGATGCGTTCTTGCCTGCTCGATACCTTGCGCGCCGAATACGTCACCGCCGCCCGCGCCCGCGGCCTCGGCGAAGGCTGGGTCATATACAAACACGCAGTCCGCAATGCCATCAATCCGCTGCTGACCATCTTTGGCTACTCGCTGGCCGCGCTGCTGAGCGGCGCGTTCATTGTGGAAAACATCATGGCCTGGCCCGGCCTCGGCCGGTTGACCATGGAAGCTTTTTTTGCCAAGGATTCCTACCTCGTTGTGGACTGCGTGGTCATGGCCACCGGTTTGCTGGTGATTGGCAATTTCATCGCCGACATCCTGCTCGCCTGGAGTGACCCGCGCATCCGGCTGAAATAAATGAACGAAACCGCAACCATTCAAAATCCGACCGCGGAACAACCGCTGTCGCCGTGGCAATTGTTCTGGCAACGACTCGGACAGCGGCGCATCGCCATGGCGGGCGGCGTGATTTTGATCGTGCTTTATCTCGTGGCGTTGTTCGCGGGCTTTGTCGCGCCTTACAGCTATGACCATCTCGATACTGACTACTCCTTTCATCCACCGATTTGGCCGAAACTGCGAGGGTTTCATTTTGTGGTACCGCGCTACGAGCAGGGCAACGGGACTTTTGTTTATCGCCTCGTCGCTAGCGATACGAAGCCGCTCCACTTTTTCATTCGCGGCGACAAATACAAATTGTTCGGCCTGGTTCCGGCCAGAGTTCATCTGTTCGGTACCGGCGAAGATAATTATCCGGTTTACCTGCTCGGCACCGACCAGTTTGGGCGCAACGTCTTTTCGCGTCTGCTCTACGGGTCGCAAATCTCGCTTTCCATCGGCATCATCGGCATTTTTCTGTCATTCGCGCTTGGCATGATTATCGGTGGCATTTCGGGTTATTTTTCAGGCACGACAGATACCGTGATCATGCGGTTGTGTGAATTGATCATGTCCATTCCGGCGCTCTATCTCATCATTTCGCTGCGCGCGACTTTTCCACCGGGAATGAGTTCGGCGCAGGTTTATGCGATGATCATCATCATCCTGAGTTTCATCGGCTGGGCGGGTATGGCGCGCGTGATTCGCGGCATGACCCTGTCGCTGCGCGAACAGCAATTCGTCCTGGCCGCCCGCGCACTCGGCCAGTCGCATCTCAAAGTCATCGTGCGCCATATTTTACCGAACACTTTTTCCTACGTCATTGTCGCCGCGACGTTGAGCGTCCCGTATTACATTCTCGGCGAGGTGGTGTTGAGCTTTCTCGGCGTGGGCATTCAGGAACCGAGCGCGAGCTGGGGCAATATGCTGACTGCCGCGCAAAATACCGAGTATCTCCGGAATTATCCGTGGCTGCTGGCACCCGGGGCGGCGATTTTCATTACGGTTCTCGCCTTCAACTTCCTCGGCGATGGATTAAGAGACGCGGCGGACACAAAGTCATGAACCTGCTGGAAATCAAGAATCTCAAAATGGACTTCGGCTCCGGCGGGGAGGCGTTGCGCGCCGTGGACGGTGTTTCGCTCGCCATCGGCGTGGGGGAGACGGTCTGTCTGGTTGGCGAAAGCGGCTGCGGCAAAACCGTCACTGCCCTGTCTATCGCGCGACTTGTGCCGGCGCCGCCAGCCAATTACATCGGTGGGGAAATTTTATTGAACGGACGGGACGTTTTGAAAATGTCCAACGGCGAACTGCGCAATATTCGCGGCGGCGTGGTCAGTTATGTTTTCCAGGAGCCGGGCGCATCGTTGAATCCCGTTTTCCGCATCGGCAACCAGATCAAGGAATCGCTCAAATTGCACAAACCGGAAAAATTACGTCCCCTCACCCCGGCCCTCTCCCCGTTTGGCGGGGAGAGGGAGAAAAATCAGGGCCCGTCGGATGATCTTCCTTCTCCCCGCCCAAGCGGGGAGAAGGTGGCCAAAGGCCGAATGAGGGGATTTGATTTGCGAAAGTTATTCGGGCTTTTCAAAAAAACTTCGGACGCGGAAATAATCCGTCTGTTGAAACTCGTCGGCATTCCCGCGCCGGAATCGCGCATCAAAAACTATCCGTTCGAGATGTCCGGCGGCATGCAACAGCGCGTGATGATTGCCATGGCACTGGCGAGCGAACCGAAATTGCTCGTGGCCGATGAGCCAACGACTGCGCTCGACGTGACCATCCAGGCGCAGATTCTGGAATTGCTCCACGATTTGAAACAACGGCTGGGCATGGCCATTTTGCTCATCACGCACAACCTCGGCATCGTCGGCGACATGGCCGACCGCGTGGCCGTGATGTATGCCGGTCAGGTCGTCGAGCTGGCGCCCGCGAAGGAATTGTTGCGCCGTCCGCTGCATCCTTACACAAAGGCATTGATGAATGCGGTTCCCAAATTGGCTGGCGGTGCCAACCGTCTTTCGGCGATTCCCGGCAACGTGCCGCGTATCGGCAGTTTTCCGCCCGGTTGCCGTTTCGCGCCACGCTGCCCGATTGCCAAACCGGAATGTTCGCAAAAAATTCCCGAACTGCTCGAAGTCGAACCCGGACGTTTCGTGAGATGCCCGTTTTGGAAAATTGAATGACAAAAATTGAATGACTCTTGACGAAAATTAATTCGCGGAGCAATCTGCTAGAAATATGAGCGACGTTCAGCCCAAGTCGCCTCACTACGTCACCTGCCGTTGTCAGCACTGTGACAAGGGGATTGAATTTGACGCCAGCGAATTCAACAAAGGGGAAAATCGGACTGTGGAATGTCCGCATTGTCATTTGGAGACAATAATCTTTGTGCCACCATCGCCAACCGCATCCCCGTCGAAACCGAAACATCAGTCAAAATTTGCGGTTCTATCAATAGCATTCGTTGGTTGCATTTTTGTTATCACAGGTTTGATTTGGTTTTTCGCAGCCAACCACGAAAACAACAAAGGGATAACAAATTCAGAAGTGACGACGAACATTTTTCTCGCATCACAGCCAACCGATGCAGCGGTAATGACACCAGAACCAAATACGCCTCCAGTTCCAAAAACCGAAGAAGAACAAATTGACGCATTGAAGGCAAAACCATTACTGATGTCGTCAGAAGAAAAACAGGCTCGGGATAATATTTTGAAAGCCTTACTGGATATTTCATCCGCAACTGCCGTAGGTGTCAATCGTAACAGTTATAGTGATTTATTAACCAAAGCCCTTTCCACTTTAACTTTTGAGAAAACCAAACTGTCAACAGAACGCCATCGAAAATTTTTACTTTGTGCAACAAAGGCGCTTGGCTACTACGCAGAAGCAAACGACACATGGTCAGATTATTTCAAATACGATTGGATGAGAGATCAAGACGAGGCTTTAATGTCGCAAGCTGATTTTAACGATTTACGTCAAAACGGTGTAACGGTTGATGTCGCAAATTATCGACAATACGAGAACGACAAAACAATGTTTTACGTTCCATTTAATGATTGTCTTTCTTTGTATTGGAAAGCGGCGGATGTCTACATCGAAAAAATGAAAGACGACGTTCAGCAATAACGCAGTCCACCATTTTTACCTCATTGACGCCAAACCGCATTGCGCTTAATTTTCCAGCATGAGCACGGTGGCTGAAATTTTGGCTGCAATCAAAACACTTTCGCCGGAAGAGCGCGACGAGATAAAATTGTATTTGCGTCAGTGCATGGCCAAAGATTTTCAAAAAGCTTCCGACGAAAAACCAAAACAGAGGCCGCAAGCTCCCCTAGGAGCGAAATCTTTGTAGAAAATTTTCCCGTGAAGTGGGGTATGTTCAGCCTCGTCCGCCATTTTGCCGGATTGACGTTTGCCGCGACTTGCGTTTAATTGACCACCATCAAATTGAGGTTGACCGGCTTATGCCGCCGGCGTGGCACAAACCGGAATCAGTTTGCGTTTAATTATCGTTAAAACATTGCTCCCGTAGCTCAAATGGATAGAGCAGCGGTTTCCTAAACCGCGGATCCCAGTTCAATTCCGGGCGGGGGCGCCACTTGATCCATTGCGCACAAAATGCGCACAAAATCGCGGGAGTGAACGTTCGCCGCAACAAATGAGTCAATGTATTGTTAGACCCATTAGCAGTCCAAATTGAAAACCGCCCATTTATGAAAAGCAACTTTCTCAGAAAATCCACCCTGGGAATCGCGCTGGCCGCGTTTTGGCTGGCCAGCGACCATTCCGCCCAATTCTCAAACGCTCAGGCGCAACCCGCGCCGCCAGCCCCAACGACCACCGATGCCTCCGCGGTTCCGCCGGCCAGCGTCGCGCTGCCGCCGAATATTTTGCCCAACAGCCCGCTCGCGCAGGTCGTGCGGCTGGCACAGGCCGGCGTGGATGAAAGCGTGATCATGAGCTATGTTTCAAATTCCACCAGCACGTTCAATCTGGATTCGGACACGATCATTTACCTCAGCGACCTGGGCGTGCCAAATGAAGTCGTTACCGCGATGATGCAACGCGACCAGTTTTTGCAACAGCAAATGGCCGCAGCCAACCCGCCACAGCCTCCTCCACCCGCGCCGGAGACCACCGCCACCGAACTGACAGAACCGCCGCCGCCGCCGGAACCCACCGAGGTCACGGTGAATTATTTTTACAGCTCTCTGGCGTCGTACGGAACCTGGGTGAATGTAGCCGGCTGCGGCCGATGCTGGCGGCCGACCATCGTCGTTTACAACTCCGGCTGGCAGCCCTATTGCGACCGCGGTCATTGGGTTTACAGCGATTGCGGCTGGTATTGGGCCTCGGATTATTCGTGGGGGGTCACGTTTCACTACGGACGCTGGTTCCGTGATGCGCGCCTGGGCTGGTGCTGGTGGCCGGACACTGTCTGGGCGCCGTCCTGGGTAACATGGCGGTACTCGAGCGACTACTGCGGCTGGGCGCCGCTGCCGCCGTTTGCGGTTTATCAGCCCGGTGTGGGTTTTGTCTATCGCGGCAGCGGCGTGAATATTGGATTTAATTTTGGCCTGGCCGTGAATTGCTTCACCTTTGTGCCGACACGATACTTTTGCGATCCACATCCGCGTCATTATCGCATCGGCGCGAGGGATGAAACCCGGATCTACAATCAGACCACAGTCATCAATAACTTCAATTTCGACAGCCACAGGCACACCGTCGTCAACAACGGCATTGCAGTGCAACACATCACCGACATCACCCGGACGCCGATCCATCCGGTCCCGGTGCGCGAGTTGAGAGTTTCAGCCAGGCAGTCGTGGCACGGAGGGCCAGCCGGCCAGCCGAACCGCGGGCCAGGCGCAACGACGGGAAATCCACCGCATCCGGGTCCTGCCTATGACAACCGGAACAATTCCACGCTGCACGGTGGATTGCCAACCCAGAACCGGGTTACACAGCCGGGGAACACTCAAAATCAACCGCCGAATCGTAACTGGTCTCCGGTTACACAAACTTCGCCCGGCCCGTCAACGCAAAGTCGTTTTTCGCAGCCGGCGAACAACCCAATATCACCGCCGAACCGCAATTGGCCTGATAATTCGCAAGTGCAAACCCGGAGTTATGACAACAAGCACGTCGCTTCACCGCGTGGTCAACAAATTGAAGAGCAGACGCCGAATCATTTCACCCCACCGCCCTCGTCCGCGCCGGTGGAAAGACCGCAGCAGAAAAACGATTCGCGTTCGAATGTTTCCGCGCCGCCTTCACATTCGTCACGGTCGTCGCAGTCATCACAGCCATCGCAATCGTCAAACGGGTCCAATACCCAGGGTCAAAACCAAAACGGGCGGGGAACATTGAAGTTTGCCCGGTGATTTTGCAGAACGCCGCGATGGAAGACTGGCGCGGCGTTTTTGCTTTTGCAGGCATTCCGTCACTGGCAAAATGCGCGCGTGGGCATCACGCCTCGGCAATTTGAACAAATGCGGGAGCGCCTCGGCGGCGTTTCCCCGCGCGCGGCCGCGCCCCTTTTTGAAACATCGTTGCGCGTTCCGGCCAATACCCATCGCGTGATTCTTGGCGTGGATCCGTCGCTGCGCGGTACCGGTTACGGCGTGATCCGCCTGGCCAAACCGCATCCGCGGGCGCTGGCGCAAGGCACGATTTCGTGTCCCATGACCTGGCCGCATTCGCGCTGCCTCGTGAAAATTGTGGAAACGTTGCGCGACGTTTTAAAACAGCATCAGCCGACCGTCTGCGTCGTCGAAGGCCTGTTCTACGCGCAAAATCTGCAGACGGCGATTGTCATGGGCGAGGCGCGGGGCGCGGCGCTGGCGGCCATCGCCGAAGCCGGCCTGGAAATTTTCGAAATCGCCCCGCGCAAGGTGAAGCAGGCCGTCGTTGGTTACGGCGCGGCGCAAAAATCCGCGGTCGCCAAAATGGTCCAGCGCCTGTTGAATCTGTCGAAACCGCCCGCGCCCGACGCCGCCGACGCGCTGGCGCTGGCGCTCGCCCACGCGCAGGAAAACAGCCGTTACAATCTGACCTCGCTGAAACGCGTATGAATTCCACATTCCGCATTCCGCATTCCACATTCTCATGATCACGTTCCTCCACGGCAAACTCATCGAAGCGCTGCCCACGCAGGTCATCGTGGACGTCAACGGGGTCGGCTACGAAGTGCTGATTCCGCTCTCGTCGTTTGACAAACTGCCGCAGCCGGGCGGCGCGGTGAAGCTGCTCACGCATCTCGCCATCCGCGAAGACGCCCACACGCTTTACGGCTTCATGACCACGGCGGAACGCGACTTGTTCCGGCTGCTCGTCAACACCGTCTCCGGCATCGGCCCGAAAATCGCGCTGAACATTTTAAGCGGCATCAGCGTGACCGCCTTTCGCGGCGCGGTGGCCGGCGGCGACGTGAAGGCACTCTCGCAAATTTCCGGCGTCGGCAAAAAAACCGCCGAACGCATTATCGTGGAATTGCGCGACAAAATCGGCGCGGCGGGCGCGTGGGAAGCCGCCAGCGCGCAGCGCGCGTTGTCGCCAGACGACCAAAAAATCAACGACGCCGTGCTCGCGCTCATGGCGCTGGGCTTCAAGCAGATTGAGGCACACGACGCCGTTCGCGCCGCGCAGACGGCCCTCGGCGCCAAAGCAACGGTGGAGGAATTGGTGCGCGCGTGCCTGAAAAAAGGAGCCTGATGCCGGTTGCCGACGCCAAACCCCAGATGCCAGACGCCAGACGCCAGCCCCGAAAGTCCGGCGTGGTCGTGCCGCACAAGGCCAAATGGCGCCAGCGTTTGGCGGCAGCACTGGTTTACCTGCTGGTCCGCTGCATCGCGGGAACAGTTCGATTCAAACTGAACGATGGCTCCGGTCTTTTCACAGGCGCTCCCGGGGAGAACTTGATTTTTGCCTTCTGGCACAACCGCCTGGCGCTCTCGGTGATTTTGTATCGGCGGTATGTTTTGAAATTTGCGCCGGAACGGCGGATTGCCGGCATGGTCAGCGCCAGCCGGGACGGCGCACTGCTGGCGCGGATTTTTGAACACTTTGGCGTCGAGCCGGTCCGCGGTTCTTCGAGCCGGCGCGGCGGCCAGGCGCTGCTCGAACTGACGACGTGGGCCGAACGCGGTTGCGACCTCGCCATTACGCCCGATGGCCCGCGCGGGCCGCGTTACGAGGTCCAGGACGGCGTGATTTCCACAGCGCAACTGACCGGCCTGCCGATTGTGCCGGTGTCGTATCATCTCAATTGGAAAATCCAGTCAAAAAGCTGGGACCGTTTTCAGATTCCACTGCCCTTTACGCGCTGCGAAATCACCGTTGGCCGAATCCTGCGCGTGCCACGCGAAGCGTCGGATGCCGAACGCGAGGCATTGCGCAAACAGCTCGAAACCGGATTGCGCGCCATCACGCGGGATTGAAATTCATTTATGATTTATGATTTGCGAATTAAGATTTAACTCCAGTTGCACCGCTGCTCCAGGACAATCATCAATCGTAAATCGTAAATTATAAATTGTTGCGCCATGATTGCCCGCGTCAGCCTCGAAATTGCGCTACGGAAGGAGTTTGATTATCTGATTCCGCCGGGACTGGCCGGGCAAATCGAAGTCGGCAGCCGGGTGCAGGTGCCGTTCGGCCCGCGAAAAATTTATGGCTGCATAACCGCGCTGGCCGAGGAATCCGCGCACGCGAATCTCAAACCGATTTTGAAGGTCATCGGCGCGCAAACGCTCGTCACGCCGAAGGTCCTGGAACTGGCGCGCTGGATTGCGAACTATTACTGCTGCGCGCCGGAAATCGCGCTGAAATCCGTTCTGCCCGAAGCGGTGCGCAAGGAGGAATCCGGCTGGCGTGAAAGGCTTTTCGTTCGCGCGGTGCCGGTCGGCGGCGAATTTCCCAAATTGCCGAAACGTCAGCAGGAAGTCTGGAACATCATCGAGGAACGACGCGAACTGCCGTTGCAGGAGTTGGTGGAACTGGCCGAGACGACCGCTGCCACTGTCCGCAAACTCGAAGACCGCAGCCTGATCGAGATCGCCCCGCAGATTTCCGAGCGCGATCCCTACGCCCGCGAACACATTTTGCCGACGCAGCCGCTGCCGTTGAACCCGGCGCAAGCTGCGGCATTGGAGAAAATCAAAGCAGCGATGAAACGCAGCGAAGATGGAGGATTGAAGATGGAAGAGGGAAAACGCGGGCCATCCTCCATCCTCCATCCTCCATCCTCGACCTTTCTGTTGCACGGGGTCACCGGTTCCGGCAAGACCGAGGTTTATCTCCAGGCGCTCGCGCATGCACTGGAACAGGGCAAGGGAGCGATTGTGCTCGTGCCGGAAATCTCGCTCACGCCGCAAACCGTCGAGCGGTTCAAAGCGCGGTTCAGTTCCGGCAAGCTTCAGACGCTGGTCGCGGTTTTGCATTCGCACCTTTCCGTGGGCGAACGCCACGATGAATGGCACAAAATCCGCCAGGGCCGCGCCCGCATCGTCATCGGTGCGCGCTCGGCGATTTTCGCGCCGGTCGAGCCGCTCGGCCTCATCGTCGTGGACGAGGAGCACGAGCACACCTACAAGCAGGAGGAAGCGCCGCGTTACCACGCGCGCGACGTGGCCATCATGCGCGGCCGGATGGAAAACGCCGTCGTCGTGCTCGGCTCGGCCACACCGTCGCTGGAAAGTTATTACAACTGCAAAAAGGGCAAATACACGCTGCTCGAATTGCCCGAGCGCGTGGATAACCAGAAAATGCCGCACGTCCGCGTCGTGGACATGCGCCAATCCGCGCGAGGCGAAAAAGGTGTTCCGGTTTTTTCGCCGCAACTCAAGGAAGCCGTCACCCAACGGCTTGAACGGGGCGAGCAGACGATTTTATTTCTGAACCGGCGCGGCTACTCAACGGCGTTGCAATGCCCGAAGTGTGGTTACGTGGCCAATTGTCCGAATTGCAGCCTCGCACTCACATATCACCGTCCGGAACAAAAACTGCGCTGCCATATCTGCGGATTCATGGACGCCGTGCCCGCCGCGTGCCCGAATGCGAAATGCAAAAACCCGGCCATCCGCTACGCCGGTCTGGGCACGCAAAAAGTCGAGGAAACACTCGCAAAACTTTTCCCAAACGCGCGCGTCCGGCGCATGGATGCCGACACGATGAAACGCAAGGATGATTACCGGAAAACGCTCGGCGATTTTCGCGCCGGCAAGACCGACATTCTTCTTGGCACACAGATGATTGCGAAGGGATTGCATTTCCCAAACGTGACATTGGTGGGCATCATTTACGCCGACCTTGCGCTGCATCAGCCGGATTTCCGCGCGGGCGAGCGCACTTTCCAGCTCCTCACCCAAGTCGCCGGGCGCGCCGGGCGCGGCGATGTCGAGGGCGAAGTATTCGTGCAGGCATTCACGCCGTTTCATCCGGCGATTCAATACGCGCGCCGCCACGACTTCACCGGCTTTTACGAGCAGGAAATCGAATTCCGAGAGCAACTGAAATATCCGCCGGTTAGCCGCGTGGCACTGCTCACGCTCAAAGGCCGCAACGAGGACAAGGTGAAGTTCAGCGCCGAGCATTTGAAACGCGAGCTGGAAAAAAATCTGGGGAGCGCAGCCGCCCCGGCTGCGGTCGTCAGCGCCCTCGCTGACGACTCCGAACTGTTTGGCGAGGGCGCCAAACAGGACACGCGAGGCGCGTGTGCTCCCCCAAAAAATCTCTTTCGCGATTTGATTCTCGCCGGACCGGCACCCGCGCCGTTGCTGCGCGCGGAAAGTTTTTATCGCTACCAAATCATGCTGCGGACGCGCGCGATGAGCAAATTGAGCCAACAACTGGCGAAAATCATCGAGACCCTAGCGCTGCCGGACGACGTGACGCTGTCGGTGGACATTGATCCGGTGAATTTAGGGTAATCACCAAAAGCGGTAGAGGGCCACCGCAATCCAGAACCTGTCGGACCGCTTGACGACCCAATGGCTGCGCTTGCGTTTTGGAGTGCGCCAGCTCCTTGGCGCTTTCGGCACGCGTGCTTCGCTGGTTATTCCGCGGTTGAGCCACGGCCACTGACGGCTGGCACACGACGGCAATCTGATGTTTCAAATCTCATCACTTCAATTGGAACTCAAGGGACAGTGGCCGGGGGGTTCGGCGCAGTGTCAGGCTGCTATCTTAATGAATCAATAAATGCGATGACCGATGGAGCAGACCAATCTGCTGCGCCGATATACTTGGCGACAATCATCCCCTTCTTGTCTATCACAAAGGTAGCAGGAATGGCGTCTGTCTGATACACGTCCGGCAACGGATGGCCACTCAAAGAATAAATAGGAGCTTGAGAATCCTGTGCACCTCTATTCTTGAAAATGGTGTCAGCGGACTCCTGGCTTAAACAAATCACCGTCACATCCTTGTCGGCAGAATAATGGGCGGCCAGCTTGCCAAGATTCGGCAACTCCGCCATGCACGGCGAACACCAAGTCGCCCAGACATTTAAAACAACCACACGTCCACGATATTCCTGGAAATTGAAGGACGTAGAACCCCTGCCAACAGCAGTGATGTCAAATGCGGCTAGGTGCGACGGTGTGAGAAAGTCTGACGGCGATAAAGTAGATTCCGGTTGCGCGGTGCCGGAAGGTGCATCCATCAAGTCTTTCGGAATGCCATGCTTCGTCAGATGAACCTTTCTATACGCAAATTCAGTGGCGACCATATTGCTCTCATTAATAAAATCCCATGAATGATTGGTCACCTCGTAGATGCGATTTTGGTCCGTAAGCCCTTCCTTATAGAATTGAAAGAGTGTCTGTCGCTGTGAATAATCAAAAACAGTAAGGCTGTTTTCCGGAATTTCTGGTAGGAAGCTGCGTGCGCCGGCATCTTTTTTCTCAAGCAACATTTCGCTGGTTACTTTGCGTATCTGAACCAACTTGCGTTGCTGCGGGTCGAAACGGTCGTATTCAGTCACCAATGCATTTGGGCCTTTTAGATTCGAAGTAAATGTCCACCTGGTGAATCCGTGCTCGAACCCTTGGACGGGCGACATGCCGGTTCTTTCAATTTTCAGTCCGGGGGATCTAGCCGTTACCTGAATGCCACCCGATGGTAGATAGCCCACAGTAAATGTGTTGCTTTCCTCTGGGTATTCACGCCAAGTATCAAGAATGACAATGTCACTGCCAGATTCCAAGCGAGACAACTCATTGCTGTCCGCAAAGGCACTGAGTACAGAGGTCAGGGCCGGTGTGGCATAACGGGAGAAAATGGTGGGTTCTATGTAACCAAGTGATTTAGTGCGAGGCAGCCCTTTGGATTCAGGCCACCGTCGGATCAGAAATAAATCATGTCCGTCCCATCCAGCACTCTCAGCAATTTCGTCCTGGGTTTTAACTGGAACCAGATCGATAACGAAACGACCGTTGCTGCAATGCCCGGTTAGCGACAGTGTATTACTAGCTTGAAGTCCTGCGCTGGTTATTCGCATGTCTATAACTTTTCCCGAAATCGACCAGGAACCCTCTGGAACGGCGCTAAATCCGAGATTAGACAGTAAAAGACTTGTCAATAGAATAGCGACGCGCCCCACCAGTTCGCGGGAAATCAGGTTACGATTGGTTAAAAGATTTTCCTGCATTATTGCGAGTTTGCACGGTTGCCTCAAGTAAGCAGCAACACATGTTTCTGCTATTTTCATATGCTAAATCAAATCCGGGATTTCCCATTTGATTTGTTGTTCATGTTGAGAATGAACTGTTGTGGTTAATTCTCATGATTTTCTCCCCACCGCATGGATTTGCGGCCCTTTTGGCAAGCTCAGTCTTGCGCCAAGTCAACTTGGATTCCCGCATGAATCAAGTGTGAACCTCCAGCCGCCCGACGTCAAACTCTGCCTTGCTTTAAACCCCTCCGCCACAAATCGAAGTGATACAGCGCGACGACGACGAGGGAGTGGCCGATTTTTTCGTCGGCGACGAGCTTTGGGATTTCCGCGACCGGCACCAGCCGCGTCACCAAATCCTCGCCGTGGTCCCAATCCACTTCGTGCTTCAATTGGCAGTTTTCAATCAGTACGGTGTAGGTCCGGTTGCTCAGAATGGCCGGGTTTGACCAGATTTTACCGAGCAGGCGGGCGTTTTCGCCTTCGTAGCCGGTCTCCTCGCGCAACTCGCGCGCGGCAGTCACGACCGGATCGGTCTCGCCGGGATCCATCATGCCGCCGGGAATTTCCAGTTCCACGGTGTTCGAGCCGTGCCGGAACTGCTCAATCATCACGAGCTTTTGGTCGGGCGTGAGGGCGATAACGTTGACCCAGTTGACGCTTTCGAGGACGTAATAGTCATGTTCTTTGCCGGTGCGCGGCGAAATTTTCACATCGGAGCGCAGCTTGAAGATGCGGAAATCGCCGATGGGCGTCGAGCGGACTTTTTTCCAAGGCCTGATCATTTACGATTTATGATTTACGATTTACGATTGGCGTCAATGACGAACGGTTGAATGGGTAATTCGTTAAATGAGCGATTGGCGGAAATGCGGAAACCGATTTAACCAATCACTCATTCCGGCGTGCTGCCCAACCTTGCTTCATCAGGTTGAGCAGATGTTGCAGCGCCTCGTCGTAAGAGCGGCCCTTTTGTTCAGCAAGCTGGCGGGCGCGTTTGTCCAATTGCGCGGCCATTTCGGCGGATTTGCCCGCCGGACAGCCGAGCGCGACGAGGACTTTGGCCAAGTCAGAAATCTCCATAGACCCGTAGCAGTGGAGGCCTGTCCGCTCCAACTTCAAATAAAATCCAAAATGAGCCGACTCACGGCGGCTGCTACAAAATAATTACGTCGCGTCGCCCGGGACGATTTTGATGCTGACGACGCCGACGCGTTTCTGCGGCTTGCTCCGTTCACCGGAACCTCCGGAACCAACAGGAGTGTCGGCGATTTTGGCGAGCACATCATCGCCTTTGACCAGTTTGCCGAAGGCCGTGTATTGGCGGTCGAGGAATGAGGCGTCACCGTCACAAATGAAAAACTGACTGCCGGCGGAATCGGGGTTTGAGCTACGCGCCATGGAAATGACCCCGCGCTGATGCGAGTGGTCGCTGAACTCGGCCTTGATTTGATAACCCGGCCCGCCTGTGCCCCAATAACTCTCCTTGCTCGTGTCCCTGGTGAGCGGGTCACCGCCCTGGATCATAAAACCCTTGATGATGCGATGGAAACAGGTGCCGTCGTAAAATCCTTTTTGCGCGAGGGTCTTGAAATTTTCGACGGTCCTGGGCGCGACATCGGGCCAGAATTCAATGACCATTTCGCCTTCGGTGGTGGTGATGTGGGCTAGTTCGCTCATAATAATTCGACAAGGTTATTTTACGGAATCCGCCGGGACAATTTTGACGCTAATCAGCGCCACGCGTTGAAGCGGTCTGCTGGCTTCGCCCTGGGCATTGGGGCCAACCGGCGTGTGCGCAATTTTGTCCAGCACGTCATCGCCTTTGATCAGCTTGCCGAACGCGGTGTATTTGCCGTTCAGGTATTGCATTCCCGGATCGTCGGCTGGCGCAAGGCAGATGAAAAACTGGCTGCCGGCGGAATCGGGGTCCGGGCCGCGCGCCATGGAAATGACGCCGCGCTCGTGCTTGCGGCTGTTGAATTCAGCTTTGATGGTGTAGCCGGGACCGCCCTGACCGTATTCACCTTCCTTCGCCGGATCTTTCGTGTTTGGGTCACCGCCCTGGATCATGAAACCGGCTATGATCCGGTGGAACGCTGTGCCGTCATAAAAGCCTTGTCGCGCCAGTTTTTTGAAATTCTCAACGGTGTTCGGCGCCACGTCCGGCCAAAACGCGATGACCACTTTCCCGTCTGAAGTATCGAGCACAGCGACTTCGTTGCTGCTGCTCGTGCTCACAGTTTGATTCTCCGGCGGATTGTTGGCGGGTTGGGTTCCGGCGGTGCTGCGGCATAAAAGCAGGGCCATCCCGGCGGCAAGGCCGGCGAGGCAAATCCATATCCATGTCTTCATCGGCTGGGAATTTTCCATACGGGCAATGAAAAGTCACGCACTGAAACGCAACAGGCTTACGTTCGCCCCGGCGGCTTTCCGCTCCTGTTCATCGAGCGCGTAATCAGGCTGCCGTGGTCGGTTTTGTGCCAGCGGCCCAGCAACAAAACCGTCAGGACACCAGCCAAAACTAAAAAAATCACACCAATGACCAGCGTTTTGTTTGTGTTCAAGCCGGAATTTTTCGGCGGCGGCGGCGTCATGGCGTTCACTTGAACAGCCACGGCTGGAGCAACCGGATTGGCCGGCGAAGCCACAGGTCCGTTCGTCGGCGTCAATGTTGCAACGGGCGGTGGCGCATTCGTTTCCACACTTGCGACGACATTGGTGGGCGGCACGGCAACCGCCGGCGGCGGTTGATTGGTTGTCAACGGCGGCGCCGGTGTAGGCTCAGGCGGCGGCACATTGGTTCCCGACTTGGTCCCGATGATGACGAGCGGCGGCGCTTCAACGGTCGGTCGCGGTGGCGGCGACGGCGGCGGTGGCGCATTGGTCGGCTCAATCGGCGGTTGCGGAAACGGCGGGAATCCGGGAAAGTTGACCAGTGCGGGCGGCGAATCCACAGCGCAACCGACGTAGCCGCCTAGCTGCGAACGCAACACGATGATGAATGGCTGCCGCGTCTTTTTGCGTTCCGCCTGCTGTTGCTCAAAAATCCGGTTGATGCCGGCATCGAATGGCGTCCCGGCAATCACGCCATCCCCGTCGCAGAATATCAACACTGTTACCCGGTCTGAACTTTGCACGACCCAGTTGAGATATGGACGCAAGGCATCAAAGCTTGTTTTTTTTGAGTAATGTTGTTTGTCAACAAACCGCATGATATTCGACGCAATCATCGCGGCGTTCTCCGGTATCCAGCGTTGCAGCGGAAATTGTCCCGTGTGCACTTCCCGATCAAACGTCCACACGCCGATGCTGTCGCCGGTTTGCAACTGGCCCCGCATATTGCTTGCCAGCAGGGTGTCAAACGCGCGCTGAACCGCCGGCAGCCGCTTTTTCATGTCTGACGACGTGTCGAAAACGAGCAGAAAACGATTCTCAATTACTGGCGCCGCCGGCCGCGCCGGGGCTTTGGACACTAAAAAAACGCCCGCCAGCAGCGCGGCAGTGATTTGCGCGCAGCACGAAAGTCTGCTTCGGCCTGCTTTCCTTTTCATTTCAGTTTGCGCCGCAGAGAGCGACTAAAACGGTTCCGTTCCGCGCGATTGTGGCTCCGCAACTCGTCCTGTAATTCTGTCAGCGCATTCTCGATCATGCGAATAAAATTTGCGCAACCGGCCACTGATCCGCCCATGCCGCTGACCACGTCGCGCTCGGCACGGTCGTCCGTGACCACCAGCGTCTCGCCGTGGGCGTTGAAACGATACGCGGCGCGTTCAATCATCTGGTCGGCGGTCTGCCCCGCACGCGAAAATAAAACTTCCACCGCCGCATCCGTTTCACACTTCGGCGCGCCGGCAGGTGCCCCGGCACCGTCAAAAAAAATCGTGACCGGCGTGCCCGTCGCATCGTGATAGCGCGTAAGCACATGGACCAATTCGTTGCGGGCGCGTTCCGAATGGCGCGGTTGGCCGGAAGCCAGTTCCGGCCAGTTGTGCAACAGGCTGTAACCGTCCACCAAAATCCGTATCAACGCCATGCGCGCATCGTAACCATTTGCCGCGCCAAAGGGAAAAGGTAAATTCAACACGACGGAAACACATTGTTTTTTGCGCAGCACACGATTAAATGGACACCCGCGATGGACATGTCCGACACCCAACGCATTTTTCAGAAATCGAACCGGCGCATCGTCGCGCTGGCGCTGGTGGTCTTTGCGCTGGACCAATTCACCAAATGGCTGGTGTTGAAAACGCTCCCGGCCTACCACGAAAAAGTCATTATTGAAGGCTTTTTCAAATTTGTCCACTGGGGCAACACAGGCGCGGCCTGGAGTCTCTTCAGCGGAAACAACATTACACTTGCCGTCGTCGCCCTGCTCGCGCTCGTCGCGCTTTTTCTCACGCGGCATCATTTTGATTCGCACACGCTGCCCGGGCAGATTGCGTTCGGGCTGATTTTTGGCGGCATCGCCGGAAACCTCACCGACCGGTTGCTACCCAGCCGGCATGAAGTGGTGGATTTTCTCCGTTTCTATCTGCAGCAACGCGGCGGCGATGAAATCGGTTTTCCCGCGTTCAACGTTGCCGACACCGCCATCTGCACCGGTGTGGCGCTCATATTTCTCATTACCTGGAAAAACGAGCATGCCACCAAACCCGTGACGAGTGACAAGTAACGAGTGACATGAAAAATTTCCGAAAGCCGCCAACCGCGCATTCCTTGCCACCTGTCACCTGTTGCCCGTCACGCTGAAATGTCTTCGCGCACGGAAAATTTCCCTGTTGAAAAATCACTCCCCGATGGGCGGCTGGACGCTTTTTTGCGTGAAAGATTTCCCGCCGTGTCGCGGGTCGCACTCAAACGACTGATCGAACAAGGCCACGTCCGCGTCAACGGCCACATGGTTAAACCCACGCACAGCCCGCGCGCCGGCGAACAAATCGAAATTCACTGGCCGGAAGCCCGGCCTGCAACGGCGCAGCCGGAGGAAATTCCGCTCGACATCCTTTTCGAGGACCAATCGCTGCTGGTTTTGAACAAGCCCGCCGGACTCGTCGTACATCCTGCCGCCGGAAACGAGGAACACACACTCGTCAACGCGCTGCTCCACCATTGCCAGGGTTCGCTCAGCGGCATCGGCGGTGTCGCACGGCCGGGCATCGTTCATCGGCTGGACAAGGAAACCAGCGGCTGCCTCGTCGTTGCCAAGAATGACGAGACGCATCTGGCACTTTCCAAACAATTTGCCGCGCGCGAGGTCGGAAAAATTTACAACGCGATTGTGTGCGGCGAACTTGCGCGCGATTCCGGCGAAATCCACGCCGCCATCGCCCGGCATCCGACGCATCGCAAACGTATGGCCGTGCGCGACGACCATTCCGGCCGCGCCGCGCATACGACCTTTTGCGTAATCGAACGGCTGAACTCCGCCACGTTTATTGAGGCGCAATTACACACTGGCCGCACGCATCAAATTCGCGTCCACTTCCAATTTCTCGGCCACCCGCTCGTCGGCGATGAAACTTACGGCGCACGGCAGAACAAAAAGCTCGTGGAACTGACCGGTTACGAGCCGCCGCGTTTGATGCTGCACGCACGCGAGTTGTCGTTCATCCATCCGCGCATGGGAAAGGAAATGAGTTTTGAGGCGCCGTTGCCGGTGGATTTTCGGGAAGCGCTGAAAAGCCTTCGCACGTAGGAATACTTCGGCGATCCGGTGATTGTCTTAATCATAATCTTCCTTTTAATCGCAATCGGTTCGGCGGATTAAGATTAGGATTACGATTATGATTTAAGGGATCGGGACGAATTCAAAATTTGTTCGCCTGCCGCGCCGGGTTTTCGCATATTGGGTGGGAATGAAATCCATGACGGGTTACGGGCGCGGCGAATGCGCGCGGGACGGCTTCAAGGTCACCGTGGAACTCAGTTCGGTGAACCGCAAACAGGCGGAGATTTACGCGAACCTGCCGCGTGAACTGGAAATGCTCGAAGCGCCGGTCCGCGACACCATCAACCGCCACGTTGCACGCGGACGCGTGACGGCGCGCGTTTCGCTGCATGCCGGCGACGGCAAGCTTTCCGCGCGGATGCACCTCAACACGCCGCTGGCCAGGGCCTATGCGCGCGAACTCAACCGCCTCGCCAGACAACTTAAACTGGAAGGCAACGTGACCCTGGACCACCTCGTCCGGGCACCGGGCGTTTTTCAGACCGACGAGGAACTGGCTGGAACGGAAAATTTGTGGCCCGCAGTCGAGAAGGCGTTGAAACAGGCGCTCGCCGCGCTGGTAAAAATGCGCGAACGCGAAGGCGCGCACCTGGCGCAGGACCTCGCTTCGCACATCGGCGTCATGCGCCAATGCGTCGGGCGGATTCAAAAGCAGGCGCCGCTGGCAACCGAACGTTACCGGCAGCAACTCATCGAACGCATCAAGAGCGCCGGTCTGGAAACACCCGCGCCGGATGATGAGCGGCTGTTGAAGGAAGTCGTTTTTTTTGCCGACCGTTCGGACATTTCCGAGGAATTGGCGCGGTTGCAAAGCCATTTCCAGCAGTTCGAGGATTGCCGCAAGATGAAGGAACCGGTGGGCCGCACGCTGGATTTTCTCGCGCAGGAAATGAACCGCGAAGTCAACACCGTCGGCTCGAAGGCCAACGACGCGCTCATCTCGCGCGAGGTCGTGACGCTCAAGGCGGAACTGGAGAAATTCCGCGAACAGGCGCAAAACGTCGAATGAGCAGCGAAAGTTCAAAGTTCAAGATTCAAAATTCGAAGTCGGCGGAAAAAAAATCCGCGCCGCTTTTGATTCTCATCTCCGCTCCTTCCGGCGGCGGGAAAACCACGTTGTGCCATCAGTTGCTGGCCGCTCGGCCGGACATGACGCGCGCCATTACCTGCACCACGCGCGCGCCACGACCCGGCGAAAGGGACGGCGTGGATTATTATTTTTTTGAGCCGGCGGAATTCCAACGCCGAGTGCTGGCCGGCGAGTTCATCGAGCACGCGACTGTTTTTGGCTGGAGCTATGGCATCCTGAAATCCGAACTCGTGAACAAACTGCGTTCTGGCCCGGACGTTTTGCTGAACGTGGACGTGCAAGGTGCGGCGACGATCCGTAAAAGGGCACAGGGCGATCCGGAATTGAAACGCGCGCTGGTGACGGTATTTTTGACCCCGCCTTCGATCAAAGTGCTTGAAGAGCGGTTGAAAAGACGGGCTTCGGACGCGCCGGAGGAAATTCAAAAGCGGCTCGGCATCGCCCGGCAGGAAATCGCGCAGTGGAAAAATTTCGATTATCTTTTGATCAGCCTGTCAGTTGAGGAGGATTTGCGGCGGATGCTGGCAATTGTCGAGGCGGAGAAAATGCGCGCAACGCGGTCGCAAGCCCCGGAATTTTAAATCCCGCTCTTAATCTTAAAAAGCCGTTTGGTATCGAATTGGCAGAAATAAGGATTAAGATTAAGATTACGAACATGATGAAGAAAAACATCGTCCTCGGCGTAACCGGCTCCATTGCCGCGCACAAGGCGGTGGATTTGGCCAGCCTGCTGGCGAAGCAGAAGTGCACCGTGCGCGTGGTGATGACCGCCGACGCGCAACGGTTCATCACGCCGTTGCCGTTCAAAGTGCTCTCGCGTCACCCGGTCGTGACCGGGCTTTACGACGAAGAGGAAGGCTGGAAACCGGCGCACATCCAAATGGCGGATGAGGCGGACCTTTTGCTCATCGCGCCCGCGACGGCGAATGTGATGGCCAAACTGGCGCACGGCATCGCCGACGACGCCCTGACGTGCATTGCGCTGGCATTGAATCCAAAGGCGAAAATTTTGTTCGCGCCGGCGATGAACGGCAAAATGTGGCTGCACGCAGCCACGCAGGAAAATGTCAAAACCCTCAAGGCGCGGGGCGTGGAATTCATCGGCCCGGACGAAGGAATGCTGTCCTGCGGTTACGAAGGCGTCGGTCGGTTGTGGCCGGTGGAGGCGATTGCCGACCGCGCCTTGAAATTGTTGCGCTGAAAATTTGTCTGTGGCGTGAACTTATGAAATCAAGCCATCGGCAATGGCTGAAGCGGGTGTCCGCGCTGCTGGAGATTCCGGCGCCCGACCCGCCGCGCCTGCTCCGCCGCATCGAACTCATGGAGCGGGATATCATGCTGCCCGTCAAGGCGGTCTTCATCGGAATGATTTCGTATTCCTTCCTTTCGACGAAATGGTTCGGCCAGGCCTTAAGCATTCTCGACGTGTCGGTGGAGACGGTGCAAATCATTTTCTGGTTTTACATTCTGGCCAATGTTCTTTTTGCCGCTATTTTGCTGACGGCGGAACGATTGCCGCTGGCGCTAGTGCAATGGACGGTGGTCACTAGCAGCCTGGTGGACGGGTTTTTTATCGCGGGAATGGCGTTAATCACCGGCGGGCTGGAAAGCATGTTGTTTTGGCTGTTTCTGGTCCTGATTGTCCGCAATGCCGCCAGCGTGCCGCCGGGGTTTCTGCAGTTGATTTTAAATTTCGCCATCAGCCTTTGCTACGTGCTGGCCGCCGTTCTTGACGTTTCCATCACGAACAATCTGGATGACACGACGCGACGCGCGCTGGAATCGCAGGACTTTCCACTGCATGAGAATTTGGGCGAGCCGTTCGTGCTGCGCCTGGCGGTTCTATGGCTCACGGCAATCTGTTGTTACGGTTTGCCGGCGTTGCTGGAACGCCAGCGGCTGGCTGTCGAGGAAGCGGAAGAATTCGCCGCTCGCGAGGGCCAATTGCGCTCCGCCGGACGGCTCGCCGCCGAGTTCGCGCACCAAATTAAAAATCCGCTCGCCGTCATCAACAACGCCGTGTTCTCACTGCAACGTTCGCTCCGCGACGGCAAAAGCGCCATCGCGCCACAGATCGAAATCATCCAGGAGGAGGTTGAGCACGCGGACCGTG
>CAWHAH010000029.1:0-96292 GCA_963827205.1 uncultured Verrucomicrobiae bacterium | reverse complement strand
ACCTTTACCGATCCTGGCGCACGGCCGATGACCTCTGTATGGGAGTTGTGCTTAGCGTCGCCGGCAGCGTCAACACCAACGCGCTCGGCACGAACACGTTGATTTACACCGCCACCGACGGCAACGGCAACACCAACACCGCCACACGCACCGTTATCGTGCGCGTCATCACGCCGCTCATCACCGGGGTCGTGGCGGGCAATGGGGGCGTGACCTTGAGCCTCAGCGGCGCGCCCGGCTACACTTACATCCTGGAAACGACGACGAACCTTATTTTACTCGCCGGTTGGCAGGCCATCACGACGAACACACCCGGCACGAACGGCGTCTGGCAGTTCACCGACCTGCAGGCCACGAACTTCGCGCAACGGTTCTACCGCCTCGAACTCGCGCCGTAAAATGCCGACGCGAAGTTCGGTAACGATCAGGTTTTCGATCTGGCGAATTTTGGTGGATCGGGCACCACCGGCAACAACCGTTCCTCGCTATAGGGGTGGCGCCGGTACGACGATTACGGAGTTTTGGAAGAAACGGATCTTGATCCACCTTGTTACACGCCGAAAAATGACCAGCCAGTTCAGTTTATGGGCTGAACGGATCGCTCGCAGGCTGCTCCGGTCCAATTCGATATTGCGCGACGGCCATATCGGCACCGAACCGCTCGCTCACCTGGTGTTGAAACCAGCGGAAGGAAGGTCGGCGTTTGGAATAAAACAAGTGGCTGGTCCGACTGCGCCGGTAATCCGATGAGCCAAAGCGGGGGATCGGCATCCGAAACCCGGACGCCTGTTCCAGCAGCTCCGCCAGGTCCTGCTCCCGTTTCCGACCCGCAAGGGCGTACCAGACCTCGACCGGCTCGGCATAGCCGAGCAGGTAATCAATGTGCCAATGCGGTTGGGCTACTGACTCCAGATGATGCTGTATCCGCGCCCGGAGGCCACCGGGACCAAACGCACTCCCCACATAAGCGTAAAAGCCAGGAAGGAGGTCGTAGGTGCCCAGGCGCCCGATCTTCAGGCGCTTCATTTGCAAAACCGAGGCAATCAGGATGTAGGTTCCCCTTTCGTCCGGCAGTTCCATAATGTGAAGCGGATAGGCAGATTGAATCGCTACCGGTTGCGTCGGTTGCGGAGTGCGTGCTGCTGTGAGATGAAGGCGTGCCCGGCTGGCAGGATTTCTTCAATCACATAGCGGTCGGGATCGTCGCCAAACTTTTTGTCGCCCAACTGGATCAACCGTTCTTTGACCAGCGCTTGGACGATTTCTGCGGAAAATCCGCACTCGCGGATGGTTGGCCGCACCCCAAAATACAGCAGATCCCGCAGGCGGATTAGCGCCACCAGTTTGTCCTTATCTTGCATGGGTTCTCCCGACCGAAACCTGCGCGCTGGCACTGGCATCAGATCGTTCTGATGCGTCACCGCGAAGGACTCGTTTGAACACCGGCGCCCAGTACTCCAAACGCGCCACCCCTGCAACTATGCGCTGTTCAGCCCTGATTTCAAGCCTCAACTTCGGGGTGCAGGTCGTGCTTTCTCCACTCGACTCTTGAATCGCATGGGCGAGATCATCTGCTCTCTTGGACAAATCGGGGAATGCGTTATCCAGCGCCTCGAGATGAGTTGAAACGGCCTGTTCAAACGCTTCTGGTGTCTGCTGGCTAAATTCCCTTTCGGTTTTTTCGCGGATTGTGCCCCGGCTTGGCTTCCCGTCGGGCTGTCATTGACTCCCGTCCCCAAAGAAGTGTTCAGCGACAAAAGAGCTGCAAACAAACTGAATTGGTTGGCGCAGGCGCACGGTTCGCATTCATATGGCCGTCAAAGCTTTTTCCGTCCTTCGAAATGTTCCTCGATTTCCTCCAGGGTCTTGCCCTTGGTCTCCGGCAGAAAGAACGTGGCGGTGATGAAATAAATGACGGTGCAACCGGCAAACAGGAAGAACATGGTCGAGTAGCCGTATTTTCCCACCGTCGGCAGGAAGACCGCGGCGATGGTCCACGAGACGAACTGATTGATCACCAGCGCGATGCTCATGCCGTTGGAGCGGATGCGGGTGGGCATGAGTTCGGAGAGCGCCAGCCAGACGACCACGCCCGGTCCTACGGCAAAGAACGCCATGTAAATGAAAAGCAGCACCGCGGTCAGCCGGCCGTTGCGGGCGTCGGGTACGGGCGTGATGAACGCGGCGTCAATTTTCAACGGCGCGGTTCTGGCGGCCTCCAGATTGGCGAATGGATTTTTGGTCAAGGCGATGACTTTATTCCCCGGAACGCAATCTGCGCGTGAAATTTCAATCGGCCTGGCCGTCGCATCGTGAGCGCGCCGCCGGAGTTGCCGCGCTGAAACTCGCCGCAGGAATAAATGATGACCAGCGAGGGCGTTGGCGTTGAAACTGGACATGGTTGCCGTGGCCAGAAGATTGGTGGCGGTGTGTTCATTGAACGCGAGCGTGAGCGTTTGATGGGTCGTCACCATCGCCTGCAGGGCGTCCTTCACGTCCACGCGCAATTTTTCCGTTTTGTGAAACAGCAATCCGACACAAAGCATCGAAACGACCACGCCAGCGGTGCCGAGCGAGAGCAAAAATTTCCGGCCCTTGCGGTCCACTAGGACGACGGCGATGTAGGTGATCAGGAAATTGACGATGGTGAAAAAGACGTAGCCCAGGTGCGCCCAAAAATCATTCAAGCCGGCCTGCAGCAGAATCGTGGGGTTGTAGCCGATGACGGAATTGACGCCGGTGGCCTGGTTGCAGGCGAGAATGACGCAGGCCAGCAAAAACGGAATCACGTATTTGCGGCGCAGCAGCGATTCCCGGATTTTTTCGCCGGTGGCTGAAGTCTTGTTCCGTTCTGCGGCGGTGGTTTCCTCCATTTCCTTCAATTCGATTGCCGCCTGTCCCTCCGTGCGCGAACGCAGCAGCGCGGCGCGCGCGGCGTCCTTTTTGCCACGCCGAAACAGCCAGCGCGGCGATTCGGCCACCAGGAAGCTGCCGATGACGAATAAAATTCCCGGTGGCAGCGACACCCAGAAAATGCCGCGCCAGGCGATGTTTTGCGCGGCCAATAATTTATTGGCGTCGCCGAGTTTGGCGACTTCGTCCACGCGCTGGCTGAAATACAAGCCGATGAGCGCCGCGGCGACGATGCCCAGCGTCAGCAGCCATTGAAAAACGGCCGTGCCCTTGCCGCGGTTGGCCGCGCTCAGGCATTCGGCGAGATAAAGCGGAATGACCACGCCGATCAAACCGCCGCTGATGCCCTGCAAAATGCGGCCCAGAACCAGCGGGCCATAGCCGTGCGCCAGCGCAATCGTCGGGACACTGATGACGAACAGAACGCCGCTGGCGGTCATCATGGTTTTGCGTCCCAGCCAATCCGCGAGCGCACCGGCGAACAACGTCGAAAACACGGTGCCCAGCAGCACGGCGGCGACGACGAACGAAAGCTGCCCCGCGTTCAGTCCCGAAGTGGCTTCGAGATAGGGCAGCGCGCCGGAGATGATGCCCACGTCCACGCCGTAAAGCAGTCCGCCCAGTCCCGCGACCAGCAGAAGAAAACGATTGTATCCGGTCTTTGCCGCGTCAAGATTCCCGTTCATGTTTTTGTTGCAACTGCGGTTTTAATATTGGCCGTTGCCGGCGCGCCATCCCAAACAGTTGCTTGGATTTTCGGTTGCATTGATTTGTTTTCCGCCACTGAACCCATTTTCAAGCGCGTCCGGCATGGGGCCGGGTTGGTTGTACGGCGGCGCGCCGCCGAGCGGGAGCAACTCTCCGCCGGCCCCGGGCGGGCGAAGGAGGAGGAAACCCGGTGATGTGGGTTCATAATCAAATTTCGGCCGACGGACCACACCGGCAAATTTTCAACACGGTCCCGCGCCGACGCAACCCCCAATTTGGGGGGATTGTTTTCACGCGTCCGTCCGTTAACCTTCAGCCTATGAAAGTCGAGTTCTACGGTCACGTCAGGCAATATAAAAACATCCAAAAAGAAATTGACGCCCAAATGCAGGCAGTGCTGTTGAGCGGCCAATATGTTCAAGGTCCCGTGCTTAAGCGCTTCGAAGGCGAACTGGCGAAATATCACGGGACGAAATACGCGGTTGGTGTGGGCAACGGCACCGACGCCATCTGGCTGGCGCTGATGGCCCTGGGTATCGGCCCCGGCGATGAGGTCATCACCCACCCGAACACTTTTTTCGCCACCGCCGAGGCAATCTGGATCGCGGGCGCGACGGCTGTGTTGGTTGACTGCTGTCCGAAGACCAAGTGCATTGACCCGGAGCGGATCGAAGCGGCCATCACGCGGAAGACCAAAGCGATCGTTCCGGTGCATCTTTACGGCCAATGTGCCGACATGATCGCCCTCAAGAAGATTGCCGACAAACACAATCTGCGTCTCATTGAGGACAACGCCCAAGCCATCGGCGCCCATGGCCAGGGCTTCAAAATTGCCGAACTCAGCGACGCCGCAACCACCAGTTTCATCATCCAGAAGAACCTGGGCACCTTCGGCGACGGCGGGGCCATCGTGACCAACAACTCTGACGTTGACGCGCGGGTTCGCAAGCTGCGCAACCACGGTTCCAACGCCCGCAACGTTCACAGTTACGGCTTCAACAGCCGGCTGGACGACCTGCACGCCGGGGTCCTCAGCGCGAAGCTCAAGCACATTGATGCCTGGAACGACTTGCGCCGCAAGTGGGCCGCCCGCTACACCGCTGGCCTGAAGGGTTGCACAACCTTTGACCTGCCAATTGAGTTGCCCGGCTATCGCCACGTCTATCACCTCTTCGTCATCGAAACCCGGAAACCGGAGCTGCGGAATTCGTTGCTGGACCACCTCGTGAAGAACGGCATTGATGCGAAGACCCATTACTCGATTGCCATACACCAGCAGGCCGGCTATCCGTGGGGCAAAGGCGCGCGCATCGCCGGCAGCGTGCCGAATGCCGAGGCCAGCGCCGCACGCTGCATCAGCCTCCCGATGTTTCCTGAACTCACGGAGGAGGAAGTGGATTACGTCATCGCCAAGGTCAAGGAATGGGACCAGGCGAATGCCGAATCCGCAGCGGCAAGCAGTCGGAGGTCCGCGACGCCACAGCCTGTGGGCGCGCCATAAATGCGGCTTTCGGGGGAAACCACCTGTGACGCTCTGCGCCCCGGTCCCCCGGTTCCCATCAATCCATGAATAAATATACCGTCGTCGTTGTCGGCATGGGCAAACGTGGCCTGCACCACGCTGCCACCTTCAAAGCCAACCCCCGGTTTCAGGTGGTTGGCATCTGTGACATCGCCCCGGAGCGCCTCGAGGCCGCGGCGGCGAGGCTCGGCGATCCGGCCAGGGGCGCCGACGCCGCCGCCTTGGCAAACGCGTTAAAGCCCGATGTTTTTTGCTTCACCACCTTGCCCAACCTCCGTACGCCGCTGATCCGAGCCGGCATCGCCTGTGGCGCGAAGCTGCTCGCATTCGAGAAACCGGTCGCGCTCACCAGCGCTGAACTGTTTGACATCCGCGATCTGATCCGCAAAGCCGGCGTAAAGGCGGTCGTGAGCCACCAGCACCGCTACGGCAAGCATTACCAGAAGGTAAAGGAGATCGTGGCCGGCGGCACACTGGGCCGCGTCCACACGGTCTATGGCAGCGCCACCGGCTGGATGACGCACATGCTGTCGCACCTGATTGACTACACTTGCTGGTTCAACAACTACGCGCCCGCGCATTGGGTCATGGCGCAGGCGGCAGGCCGCACGAAGCTCGCGGATAATCATCCCTCGCCTGACTACCTCGCCGGCTTTGTGCAATTTGCCAACGGTGTGCGCGGCATCTACGAGTGCGGCGCGGGCGCGCCGGACCAGCCCGAAGTTGCCAAGTGGTGGGGCAAAAACCGCATTGGCGCGCAAGGCACTGAAGGCTTTGCCGAAGTGCTCACCAACGGCGGCTGGCGTGCCGTGACCAGGAGCGGCGGCAGCCAAACCGGTGAGGGCGCGATGAATTACGATCTCGACATGCCGCCTTATGTCCAGCAAATGGCCGACTGGCTGGATGATGACCGGAAGGTGCATCCCTGCAATTTCGCGCACGCCTGTCAAGGGGCTGAGATTATGCTGGCCCTTCAACGTTCTGTTGCCGAGGGCGGTCAGGTCGCGCTTCCGCTCGCCGTCGGTGCCGACGAACAGGCGCTGCTCAAAGCGAGGATCGCCGATCGGCCCGTTCTGGTTTCCTGCGAGCAGAACCGGAAGGAATTCGGTCTGCCCTGAAATTACAGGTTGGAATGGAGCCCCACACTGGACCGCAGGCGCGAGTTGCGGGGATTCGTCCGCAAGTTTTTTTGAAATCTACGCCGGTTACTGCCCATTAACCCCATGGAAGTCATCATACGGCCAACCACTGCCGCCGCCGCCGAACTGGTGGCGCGGATCATCGCCAAGGCACTGCGGGCGAACCCGCATCTGGTGCTGGGCCTGGCTACCGGACGCACGATGGAATCGGTCTATGCCCGGCTGGTCCGAATGCACCGTGAGGAAGGCTTGGATTTCTCAGCCTGCCATACATTCAACCTGGATGAGTATGTCGGACTGCCGGGCAGCCATCCTAATTCCTACCGGCATTATATGAACCTTCACCTGTTCCGGAAGGTGAACGTTGACTTGCGGAACACGCACGTGCCTGACGGTATGGCGGCCGACCTCGACGCCGAATGCGTGAACTATGAGCGGCAGATCGCCAACGCTGGCGGCATTGATCTTCAACTCGTGGGCATCGGTTACGCCGGCCATCTGGGTTTCAACGAGCCGCTCTCCGCGCTCCGCTCACGCACCCGGGAGAAGGCACTTTCGCCCACCACCCGCGCCCAAAACGCTTCGCTCTTCGAGAATCCTGATCAAGTGCCCCGCCGCGCCATCACCATGGGTGTGGGCACCATTCTCGACAGCCGCCGTTGCATTCTGCTGGCCACCGGCGTGGAGAAGGCGGAGATAGTCGCCAAAGCGGTCGAAGGTCCCATTACCAGCATGATTTCGGCTACGGCGCTGCAACTGCATCCGCGTTGCACCGTGGTCGTGGATGAAGCCGCCACCACTCAACTCAGGGAAACAACCTACTACCGCTGGGTATTTGAGAATGAACCGGAATGGGAATTTTTTCGCACCCTGTCAGCGGGAGAAGCAACCCGCAAAATACGACGTCGAGCCGGTCACTCCAGGGTAAAGAAATGAGAACTGTGATTTCTCCCTTTCAAGGTGGCGGTGGTCGGCAGGCCGCCGCATGGCCCCGGTAAATTTACAAGTGCAGCTCTCTGGCAGGAAGCCGCTACGGCAGTTTGACACAAGTCTGAGACATCGGATTGCGCCACATCCAACCCCCCGGGAACCAGCAGGGGATTTGAACGGCGGCACGGGCATCCCTGCCTGTGAAATCCTGGACACAGACGAAAACCCGCCACGTTGTTGAAATTGTCGTGACAGGGCGGTGAAGCCGGTTATATTGCTGCGCCTTTCGACGACCCTATGGTCTAGCGGTTAGGACACCACCCTTTCACGGTGGTAGCCCGGGTTCGAGTCCCGGTAGGGTCGCCAATGACTTCTTCATGTTGTTGCCAGAGTTGAACACTCCAGGCGTTAAAACGCCAGTGCAAATCAATGGCTGGAATTGCCCAAGGGGGCTGGCTTCTTTGGGATTGCATCCTCTGTCATTTTGCATTCCACGCATCATTGTTTGCAGACACGACTCTCCACTGATTCCATGTGGTTCATGGCAAGCCCCCTGCCAAGAAGAAAAAACTCAATACGAGGGTATTCCTTTGACAGCGCCGCGTCCATAGGACATTGCTTCTTCAATCGAAGTTTTGCAGGAAACCCGCTTCCATGCGGTTGTAATCATCCCATTCGTTGGGGGCAACCGCTTGTTCCGAGCCGCGTGGAACGGTGACAACCTTGGGCGCTTTCCATCTCCAATGTTCAACGTGCCCGTCGGCGAACGATAAATTACACCCCTGATTGTGCCGGTTCGCAGGAATATCCCACCAGTAACCATAATTCCAGTCATCCACGGAGACCGGTATGCCGAATTCTGTATCGAGGATTTCGTCCTCATGCACATCAAGGAAGACAATCAGTCCTGCCGGCGTCGGGTTTTTTATCTGGGTGAATTTGCCGTAATGCGGAATTTCGGTCGCTATTTCCCCTTCATAAACCAAGCCATTGACCGACTGGCTCAGGTTGTAACTTCGCAGTCGAGGTTGACTCAAGATGACGCCTGCGTGAGTCTGGACGGTAGATAGGTCGGCGGGGCAGTGATAAATAGGGACTGAAGTATTGTATTGAAAAAGCAGGCCACCGGTGATGCCAGCCGCGTTCGTGTCAAAGATGGCAAGATTGGTGCACCAGGATGGCCCGTCATCAGCCGGTTGGTCGGTGGTAATGTCGTAAACGAAATTGTTGGGCGGCAGGCTGTCGTTGTTGTCCAAACCGTAAAGATGACAGCAGAGTTCAAGTTGTTTCAGGTTATCCAGACACTCGGTGCTTTGGGCCTGACTTTGGGCCTTGCTCAACGCAGGCAACAACAGGGCGGCCAGAACGCCGATGATGGCGATGACCACCAACAGTTCAATCAACGTGAACGCCCCGGCGAAAATCCGCCTTGGACAGGAGCCTGTCGTTTGGTGGCGCATGGCTGCTGGTTATAAAAGTATTCCCGTCCGCCGTAACTGCAACCGGAATCTTGATCAATGGGTTCAAGTGTCCGCCCGCAACAACATCGCGCCCCAGCAGCCGCCTACCTGTTTTCCAGACCTTTCGGCGGTCAACATCATCAATCGGTTCAGGCGGCCCCGCATGAACGAGAAGTCATTCCACATACTTGACGACCACAAACTTAGTGATTCGCCGGTGGTTCGCATCGCCAGACTGACCCGCGCTTGCCGACTCTTGGTCTGTGGCCACGAAAATGACTGCGTCACCACCCCGTTCGCGTGCGGCTTTGGCGATGGCTGAATCTCTGTCGCCGGAACCTGAAAAGAGTCTGGAAAAGCGTCCTAGAGGAAGTCGGTGCCCAGGATTTTCTTCAATGACGCCCAGAATCTTATACTTCCGGCTGGAGTCTCCGTTCTCCCAAAAGTCAATGCCGTCAACTACCCGCGCTTCGCCACCCACGCCTTGGAAAACCTCTGAACCGTGATATTCCGTAAACTTGGTGGTTGAACAGCCACAGAGCAGAACCGTGGCGACAAGCAGCGTGGAAAGCATCTGGATTTTCACAGTTGATGGCTTCTGCAACTTCTTCATACGGCATCAACTTGCACCCCGTTCCCCGGTTGGCAAGGATTTTCAGCAACTTGGCCAAACGCCGGCCGGCAGCATGATTTCTAAGGCTGGCTGTCTGCTAGAAGGGTTTTTCGTGCCCGCCCGTTCAACCGCCAATGCAAGTCAATGGTAGATTTCCTGTCACAGTGTCCTGAATTAGAATTTAGGCGATGCCTTCTTACGCGCTTCTTCAATAGGTTTGAACCTGATTTCTCGCGGCGGTTCGTCAGAGATTTTCTTGGAAATTATTATGTCAAATGAAATTTGTTCTACTGGCGTCATTATTACATGCCAATCCCCCGCCTTATCTTTGGCTCTTATTTCCAAAAAATCGTCGTGTGTCCCGACCATAAAAACGTCAAAAGACCTGTTGCCAATTAAGCATACAAGGTTGATAGACTCGCCCTCTTTCAATTGGCCCCTGAGACGGTCATATTCCCCAACCGTCTCGCTAACCATTTCATGCCCGCGGTGTTTGGGCTTTGGGGTGATTGGTCGCAGACCCACGGGCTTGTTTTCTAAAGGATTCAGTTTATTCATGTTTAGGAGGTGGTTTAATTTCTGCCAAATTAACGCCGGACATTGAGCAGAAAAAGCTTAAACAGTTTGCAAGGTTGCACCATGAGACCCGAACAGGCAGGTGAAAGGCAAAATATGAAAGCTCAAATATTGTTGGCCCATCTCGCGCCCCACTTTCATGCCGGGGCAGCCGGGTTCGTCCTCATCCTGTTCTTTTTGGTCGCGGCCATTGCGCTGATTTTGACCGCCGTGTTTATGGATAAGGAAAAATGACCGACTTGGCCTTGCCTTTTCCGACAGCCCTCAACAACGCCGACCGGTAGCTGATGTTACACGCGGGCTGACTGAATCGGCAACGGCGACAATGCACGCAACACAACGCAATTTGCCTGTAACTCACCGTGTAACAAATCCGTCTGATACGCTAATTATGAAAAAATCAATTTTGACAAAATTATTGCTGATTACCGCCAGCCTCCCATTGCTGGCCGGTTGTGTGGTTTATCAACAACCGCCTGCCGTGGTAGCTGCGCCACCGCCGCCGCAAACCGAAGTCGTACCCGTCGCGCCCGGCCCAGTGGCGATTTGGTTCTGGATTCCGGGGGAGTGGGCATGGCACGGTCAATGGGTCTGGGTCGGGGGCCGCTGGGCGGCGCGTCCGCATCCGGGAGCGGTGTGGGTGCGTGGCGGCTGGGGCTGGCACGGCCATCACCGCGTTTGGGTTGAAGGGCATTGGCGCTAAATTGCGCGAACGCTACCCATATTACTCAGTTTCTTTACGCTGGCTGGCCGCAGGACGGTTTTTTGCGCCCACCCGTTCAACCGCCCATGCAAGATAATAGCAATTACTTCGTATGGGTTAACGAACGTCAAAACACCTTGAACCAAATTATGAAAAAATTATTATTCATTCCTGTATTGAGTGGTCTTTCAGCCATGATGCTGCTTACCGGATGTGCTTGGCAGGTGGGTGGCGGCCACAAAAGCGTAACGATGGAGCCGACTGTCGGCCAGCAGTTGATTGACTTGCAGCGAGCCAAAGCTGTTGGGGCTATCACGGATGCCGAGTATCAGGCCCAAAAGGCCAAGCTGCTTGGCAACAAGTGAGCCAAGTCTGGCGGCCCCGCAGCCGTCGTGAGGGGGGTTGGGTCAGGGTTTGGGGGTGTTTTGCGGCGGGGTTGCCAGATTTGACATTTTGCATTATGGCGTCACCGATAGTGGCATTGCCCATACGTTGTGATTGAATCCGGCGGCAATTAAATACTCACCGTTGCTGGTCAAACCCATGAAAAGTTTGTTGCCACCAGAGTTGTTGTAGGTGTCCGTCCACGTCGTTCCGCCGTCGGTGGATTTCTCGATGACGCTGTCGCCCGCAATGTAAATCGTACCGTTGATGGTAGTCGCCGCCCGGAGCGATGCCATGATGGTGGTGTCACGTAGCGTCCAGACATCGCCGTCCGGGCTGGTGTAAATCGTGGGATATTTGTCCAATCCCAGACCGCAAGCCAGAAATTCTGTTCCAGTCCATGTGCAAGCGGTAAACGGAATCCGAGCGGTGGCCCATCGCGTTGCGGGGGTTGTCCACGTCGCCGAATCGGTGCTGATACAAATGCCGTCGTTTCCCACGGCAACATAGCGGGTGCCGGAGTAGCTGAAACTGTAAAAGTTTATGTCGCTTCCCGAACGGCGGCTCGTCCAATTGATACCGTCTGGACTGGACAATATCGTTCCTTTGTCCCCACCGGCGAGGTATTGATGCCCGTCCCAGAACAATCCCAGCAGATTCCTTTTGGTGGGAGAAACGCGACTCGTCCATTTGAGTCCATCTGGACTGGTCATAATGAAACCCGCCTCGCGGACGACAACATACTGGTTATTGGCATAGACAATCGCCCGAAAATCAGGGTCGCCGGTGAAGGTTTGAATGTGCCAAACGCCGGTGGTGTTGTTTCGAGTGGCGATGCGTCCGTCAATGCCAACGGCGACCGTTTCCTTTGCCGTGCCAGCGACGGCGTAGAACGAGCCAATACTTTGGCCATTGTTCCAGTTCGTCCAATTGGCGGCACCTGCGTTAAGCAATGTGTCACCAAGTATGGCCGTGAGCATGAGGGATTTTAGTATCATCGTTTTCATAGTGAATGCGTGACGGGGTCTAATGATGAGAACTGCCACGCTGCGCCTGCGTTGTCAATCCTGCCTTTGTCGGTGCCACGGCCCCCAATTGGACGGCAACCTTCTGTGTCCCAAACTGGCTGCTTTGGTTTTACTGACTGACCAGCCGGTAAAAGCTGCTGCTGTTGGTTGGTGAAAGGGTGACCACATCCTGCAAGATGGTGAGATTGAGCGTAGCCCCCCAAACCAGCCTCACCGGTCAGGCTTTCACACCTCTCTCAAGATGTCTTGCCGCTTGGCCGCATACTCTGATTCTGAAATTAGCTGCCGCCGACGCAACTCTTCTAACTCGGCGAGCCTATCAGCCACAAATCGTGATTGCGGTTTCTCACTCTCTCCCCAACGCCAGCGCGGTTTCTCACCCTACACCGCAACACCACACTAGCGCGGTTGGTTCCTTCCGGCGATAGGGTCGCCAAACTTGCTTTTCTTCCTTCGGTTTGCGCCATTCACTTGGGCGGGTTCGCCTGGCTTTCATGATAAGGCTTGTGCTGGAGATATAAAGCCAGCAGTTCCCGGTTTTTTTGAAGCAAATCCGATTCGCCGCTTTGGCTGGCCAGCGTGATGGCTTTTTGCGCCGTCGAAATCGCGTCCTCAAACCGCCCCGCCTCCGCGTAAGCCGCCGCCAACGTTCCAACCATGGTCGTTACCTGATCATGCGTCCTTCGGCAGGCGCCTTCGGCAAGTTGTACGGCGAGTGCTCCATTTCTCTTGCTGGCTTCAGGATTCGTGGCAAGCGACCAGGCCAAATTGTTGTTCTCCGCAGGGTCCTGGGCTTCTGCCAAGTCCGGTTCGATTTCCAAAGCCTTTTGGAGATGATCAATCGCTTCAACCACCGGCCCTGTCTGTAAAAGACTGCAACCAAGGTCATATTGGGCTTCTGCGAAGTCTGGTTTGATTTCCAAAGCTTTTTGATATTGAACAATTGCTTCATCCATCCGCCTTTCCTGGCTGAGAGCATTGCCCAGACCGACGTGGAAAGACGCCGATTCCGGCTCCAGCGCCAAGGCCTTTTGGAAATGATCAATCGCCTCGTCCACCCGCCTTTGATGGAGAAGGGAATTGGCGGCAAAGTAGTTGGCCGTCGCATGGGCTTCAATACTCGCCAACGAGTTAAACGCGACCGAACAGGCCAGCAGCAGGCACCAACCCCACCGGGCTATCCGCCGCCAGACCGGCAAACCCGCCAGTGCGTGCTCCAAACCCAAAATACCAATGACCGCCAGCAACATCAGCGCCGGCAGAAAATCCGTTTCATAACTGCTGCTGGCTGAGAAAAAAAGGCAAAGCGTAAATGCACAGGTCGCAAACAGCAAAAACACAGCCGCTCCAAACCAGCGTAAGACGGAAACCTCCCTCACCGGCCTGCCTCTCCATGCCAACGGCGCGGCCAAGGCCAGCCACACGACCGGATAGTTGCTCAGCATCCCAGTGTAAGCTTCTCCTTCCCCATAGTAACCCGATGGTAAAGGCGACGGCGAGCCGGCCTGCAAAAAAGGGAAATGCCCACTCCATCGCAGCGGTTCCCCAAAATAGAACCGAAGGTTGAACCAGAGGTAATGCAGGCTGAATTGCTGGGCGGTATTATTCTTGTAGCTTGTCAACTGATAGTGCCAGCCGAATTCGAATGGGTTGTCGAAACGCAGCGTATTGTAGAGCATCAGCCCCAACCCAATCAGCATCGCCGGACAGACCGCCGCCGCCAACAACAGCCCAACCCGCCGGCGTGAACCCGGTTCAACCGCCGCACGCCAAGCCTGACCCACCGGTACCAAAAGGATGATTATCCCAAACAACAATGATGGCCGCGACCCCACCGCCAGTCCGTACGCCAGACTCGCCAACAGCAGCCACAACACCTGCCGTTTCGGCTCATGCAAGGCGCACCAGACCGCCGCCAATGCCAGCATGGAGAACGCAAACCCGCAACTTATCGCAACTTCGTAAACATCACAGTGCGCTAAAACTTCCAGTATGCCTGTGGCCAAACCCAGTGCGAGTACGCCGGCGGTCGCCACCCAAAAACTTGCTTCTGGAAAGTAATGCCGCCAGACCGAACGTAATAGACCTGCGGCAACCAGAAAGCCCAACGAATAAAAGATCACGACCGCATCCTTATGCAGGAGATAGTGGCCGGTCACACAGGCATACGGCCAGAAAAGCACCAAAGCCGGCGTAACGCCAAAGTAGAGGTATAACTTCCCTCGGTAATAACTCATCTCATACGACAGATGACGCGTATCCCACACGCAGGATCCGTTGGCGGCGGGATCATAGGGATCGGCAAGTCGGGTGAGTCCGGGTGGTGCTTCCTGGTTCACGTTGAGTTGCCCGGCGCGAAAACCCCGCACCAACAGATTATAGTAGGTGTCCTTCGCACTTGGGCTTGCCAATTCAAGAAAGCCCGATTCAGCGCTCCAGGCAAACATTCCAATGACCAGGGCGCAAACCATGCCAAAAACGGCACGGTCCAGCCATGGGTTATTAACTTCAGGCGCACTCACCCTTCCGGAATCTAATTGTCTGCCCATCATTCAACAGCCGGTCAAGCAAGCCAGTTGATCGGCGCAGAGTTGCCGTGAACCAATTGACAGTTTTGCGGAAGCGATTCAGAGGGCAAGCAGAAATATTTACGGCCAAAGCAAAATGAACGGCATCGAATCCATCAAAATTCAAAAGTAATGCCTTGCGGGCAGGGCGCCTTCCGCCACCGTTACTTCTGCTTGCTCGAAAACTCTGTCCACCACCACACCGCATTCAAAATGAAGTGTCCCGCAAAACTGGACACAGTTTCCATGTTGTAGGCTTTGAGCTGCGTCCTGTTCTTCCACGTTTCCCGACGCGATTTGCCCGTTTAATTCACTAACTGCCGCAATCTGGTGAGACATGGCATCCCGCACTATTATTGTGGCATGGAATAAGCAGCGCTTCCCGAAACGCAACCATGAGGAGCCTGTATTCCAACGCCTTGTGCGGCACGATGCTCGTGCTGGCCATTGCTGTTTCCGCCCAAAGCTTCAAACCCGGCGTCGCCACCGTCGTCCGCATCCAGGGCGAAGCCAGATTTACTTTGGGCGACGGGAATTGGCACCCATTGGTCGTCGGCAAAGAGCTGAGTGCGGGCACCGTGATTGAAACGCGCCACGACGCCACCGTGGACATCGTGCTGGGCAAGACTGTTCAAATGCCGCAGGCCGCGCCGGTGCCCGACCGGATCGGGCCGGCGCCGGATGCCAACGTCCGCGGCCTGATTGATTACAAACCTGCCGTCGAACAGAACATGGTTCGCCTGACGGGTGACACCATGCTGGCCATTGACAAATTGACCGTCTCGGACACAGGCGTGGACGCCGTCAGCGACACGGAACTGGATTTGTGGCAGGGTCGCATCTTCTGCAGCGTCAAAAAACTTTCGGCGGCGTCCCAATACCTCGTTAAAATTCCCAATGGCATCGCCGGTGTGCGCGGCACGCTGTTTGAAATTGACGCGAGCGGGTGGTGTGGAGTTCTCAAAAATTCCGTCCTGCTCGCCATCACCGGGCCGCATGACGTTGTGACGACTCATCTGGTTGGCGAAGGCAATCAATTCAATCCTGAAACCGGCGAAATTTCTCCGTTGCCACCGGATCTGCTTGGTGTGTTGCACGAGATCGCCACGGCGTTGGACACCGCGTATGTCCAAATCGTTTCGTTCGAGTACGACCAGACTTTCACCTTCATTTCGCCCACCACTGGTCTTCCTTGACAGTCGCCCGGCAATATAACCGTCCGCGCCGTGCCTGCGGCTTTAATTACCCCATTTGAAGTCCAAACTGCGGCAAGCGTTTCTCAGTCGCCGGTAATCGGAGAAGCCGGATTTGCGTTAAATACATACTCCCGAATATTTTGGTCGTGGTGCGCTAGATTGCGCTGTCGGAGGGGTGAGGTGATGGCGGCATCAAAGATTGAGATACAGAAAATCTTCAATCTTTCGCTCTCCCGATAGATAGCCGTTCAGGGTTAAAAGGATTTCGTCAAGGTCTGTTGGCTCTTTCGTGTCGGCCTTTTCGTTGATGAAAAACACAATTTCATCGTGCGTTTTCAGCCTGTCTTGCTTTGAAGCGGTATTAGGATAAAGGATTTTAACCAGCGGCTCGTAATTTTTCCTCTGCATTCCAGCGCCGTGAATCCTGTAAATCACCGTGCTTTCCCGTTTGAAAATTCCCTCTTTGGCCGTGCTTATCATGCACCAGAAGTTTTTCGCGCATACTTCGTCAGATTTGCCAAGAAACCGCTTACTGACCGCAATCATAGCCGTATTACTATGCAAACCGCTGGCGCGGTCAACGAGATAAGGTCACACTTGACAAATCAACGCATCCAGATACATTGCTATCAAGATATATTGATATGTAAAAATGAAAACGTCAGCGCCCAGAGTCGAAAATTGTCAGGCCGAAACACGAAAACAAATCCGTGATGCCGCTGCGAAAATCTGCGCGGCTATGGACGCGGAAGTTATGGACGTGGCAGCAAACTTTGTTGAATGGTGGACTAATCAACAAGCTGCTCATTACAGACAGGTTGCCAATGGAGAATCAAATCCCTCTCCTCTGCCTTCCGCACAGCCTCGCCATCAGCGTTCAGATGAGCGTGTATATGCGTAGCTCCATTTCGCGTAGCACACTCCTCTTTCTCGTGGTTTTCGAGCCGCTGGTCAAGGTTCTTCGTTTGGCCGATATAAACCGGCAGCCAGTTCCCCGGTTTAGTCTCTTTGGCAAACAGGTAATTCCCCGCTTTCTCGTGCATTCCGTGGCCGATTGGATAAATCCAATACACATAGGTTTTGCCGGATTTTCCCGGCCAGCTTATCGTTTGAGTTTCACTCATATTTTTGTTCGCTAGTAATGGTTCTGTCGGTTGCTTGGCTGGATTGGGATTACTCCCCGACCCAGCCAACCGTTTTAATATAGTCCATATTAAGCCAAACGCAAGTTTCACCTGCCCCCGAAAAAGCCTAGAACACAACCCCGGCTATTGTGTATTAGCCTAAACAAAAATAAGGCTTGACACTTTCTTGGACGGGTGTAAATTGGTGTCGTGAAAACGGAAAATGAGTTTTTAATGGCCAGAGGCCAAATCGCCGCCAAGATTAAGAAGCTCGAAAACGAACTGAAATATTGGAGCGATGAACTTTCTGCGTTCGACCGCGTGGAAACGACGATGCGGAAACTTAATACCGAATCCAACGGAGAACCAAAGAAGTTCAAACTCGTGGCGGTAGATTTACGAGACAAACCGGAATCGGACGCCGCCGCCTCGAAACGCGCAGACATGATTCAAGAATTTCAGGCCAACAACTTGCGGAAGCGCGGTGAAGTTAAAAGATTGGTGTTAAAGACCGTGAGAAATGCGGAATCGAACGTCAGCACAAAGGACGTTGAACGGATGATTTTGAAGGAAGGCTACAAACCGAATGGAAAGAATTTCAACATCACCGTCTATAAAACCCTCAATCGCTTGGCTGATGATGGGAAAATCATCAGGGGAAAAGAAGCGGGTGGGGGTGTTTTTTTTCATGCAAAAAGCAAATAAAAATTTCCCCGCCAGTGTGGGCTGGCGGGGTTTGATTCGGGGCGAAGTTCAAATGGATGAACACCGCCTTACATCGGCTCTCCCAAGAGTCGTGCGGGCGGAGGTTGTAGGTTCAAATCCTTCCGCCCCTGTTCAAAGAACCAACCGAAATCAAGCTCCGCGGCGTGTCACCGCCACGGAGCGCAACTCAAACAGGGTTAGCTGCGTGAGTCACACATCTTACGGATGCGACTTCACGATAGCTTGCCCTGACTGGAAAGGCAAGCGTGAACTGTCATTGCTGCTCTGGAAACTGCCGGAAATCCGGCTCTTATCGTAATCGAAACCGCATCGTTCAAAGATTCGCCTGCGACCGTTGCGGAAAATCATTCAGCGAATCGCAGCCGCTGGACGGGCTGCGCGTGGACTTCAAATTGACGGAGCAAGTGGTTCGCTTGCTCGTTGAAGGGGTGGGCATCCGTGCTTGCGAACGCCTCACAGGGCTTAACCGGCGCACAATCTTGGGGATTCTGCGTGTCGCTGGCGAGCATTGCGCCGAGTTGCTCGACCAGAAAATCCTGCATGTGAAGCCCGAACCGCTGGAAATAGACGAGTGCTGGACGTTCGTTAAAAACAAGCGCGCATTGAAAAACACGCCTGACGCTGGCGATTTTTATGCGTTTCTGGCATCCGGCAAACAATCCAAGCTGATTTTTTCCTATCTGGTGGACAAGCGAACGAATGAAACCGCCAAAGATTTTATGCTCGACGTTCGGACGCGCCTTTCCGGCAAGTATCAAATCACGTCCGATAGTTGGGCGGGCTTTGTTCGGGGTGTCTTGGACACCTCGCTTCACAAGGCGCATTACGCAACGCAGACGAAGAAATTCACTGGTTACAATTTGCCAATCAAAGACAGCCTGCGGCGTTACAGCCCCGGTAAGTGCGTCCGCGTCAGAACGCGAATCATTTGTGGCAATCCAGACCGAAAGGAAATCACAACATCACATGCCGAACGGTTGAACCTCTCGCTGCGTCACTTCAACAAGCGGTTTGTCCGGCTTGGCTTGGGCTGGTCACGCAAGGTCGAAAACCTCATTCATTCGGTTGCGCTCACAGTGGCCTGCTTCAATTTTTGCAAGGTTCACTCTGCATTGAAAATCAAAGCCACAGAAACCACAGCGGCGCAAGAACGCACGCCAGCAATGGTGGCGGGCTTGACAGACCATGCGTGGACGATTGAAGAACTGTTGAAGGCTTGACCTATTGCGGGATTTGCGGGTTAATCAACGCAATGCCTTCCGATGCCTTGAAAAACGTTGTGGTGCGCCTAGAGGCCGAGTGTAAGAAAGGGAACAAAAGGCGAGCAGCTTTGCGAGGGGCGCTAACCCAAGACGCAGCTCGCCAGCAGTTAGCCGCACAGATTGCCCTTGAATTTTTGTTTCGGAAGAAAATTGATGCCGCTTGTCGGACATGGATGAAGACCGGGAAATGGCCGATAGCGGAACACCCCGACACATCGCTTTTTTATTGGAATCGGGTTTGGGAGGCGATGATGCTGGCTGGCTGGCTTCATACATCTGGTTTTTCTTCTGAAAAAACGGAAGATGAGCTTTTGCAATTTTTCCTGATTGACTCTTGGGAAGTCTTCGGTTTGCGCCGTTTGCAAGCTCGGCTTGAGCACGGCCCAGTGTAAAACGTGCAAAGCCGCAGTTTTCTAGCTGCCATTTCTTCAAGTTCGATTGGCTGAAGCGTTGCACGTCGCTGCGTCTAATCGCACAAAAAATCTAGTTGTCAAATTATTTCACCAATCAAGCGCAATCTGATACACCACGACCAATATTTTTTGCCTTGGACAGCCTTTGTCCGACCCCACCTGCCAGAATGTCGCGCAACGAAAGGTTCAATATGACAAATGCGACAAACGAACAACTCGAACTCGGGTTCAACGGAATCAAGCTGCTCACGAATGCTGTGCCTTGTCAGGGCCGTGTCGCTCGGGCAACGTGGTGGTTTGCCCAGATGCGCCAGATCGTGGAACGGGCGATGGACTGGAATGCCGCCGGGGAGCCGCGACCGGAACAAATCTGGATTCCGGGCGCGACCCGCGAAGTGAAAGTTTGATTCTGGCGGGGCGAGGCTCCCGACGAGCCGGTTTTGGCTCGCGCGGACGCTCGCCTCACCAAATTGAATTAAAAGGTTTCCCCGCTGAAGACCAGCGCGCCGGTTATTTCCCCACGACCGGATAACCGGCGCGCACAAAATCGCGGACGAGGGCCAGCTCGTCTTCGGCGATGGTGTGCACTTTCGTAAATTCGCGCCACTCAACATTCAAACCGGCGGCTTTAAGCTGGCGGACCTGCGCGCGCGCCAGGGCAAACGGAATGAGCGGATCCTGTGTCCCGTGCGTGACCAGCAGCCGCTGTTGCATCGCCACCGGCGAAAGTTCTTTCAGCAGTTTCTCCGGCTCGCACACCCAGCCGCTGATGCCGACGATGCCGGCAAAGTGATGTGGATAACGCAAACCGATTTCGATGGCCATCAAGCTGCCCTGCGAAAATCCGCCAAACGTGATTTGCTCCGCCGGAAATCCTTTCGCGCGCAAATCGTCGAGCAGTTCAAAAAGCAGTTTGCGGCTGCGCTGCACACCGGGTTTGTAATTGTCCGGATAATCAAACCACGAATAACCGCCGTAGTAATCGTCCGGCGCGTTGACGAGCAGATAATTCAGCCATGGCAGGGCCATCGCCTCCGGCATCCAGCGGTAACCTTCGATGCTGTCGCCCAAACCGTGCAGCATCACCATCAGCGGTCGCGTGCCGCCTTTGCCGGATTCGGCGGCGGGAATCAATTCGTAGTGCAACATCGGCTCATCCTAAATGCAACCGTCGAAATTGACCACGAAATACACGGCGCGAAATGACGAATGACGAAGTCCTGATGACTAAAGAATGACGAAATCCAAATGACAAAACAAACTACGCCGCGTTCGGATTTTGGCATTCGTCATTGGGATTTCTTTCGTCATTCGGATTTTGGAATTAGTCATTTCCCCTTCGTGGATTTGGCGGTTCAGTTCCCCGCGCCGGCTGATTTCAATTTTGCCGCCATCCCATCGGCCCACTGGATCAATTCCTGGCGCTGGCCGTCGGTGAGGCGCGCCTTCGGGTGCAGCAGCGTGTATTTGGCCGGCGGCATTTCTTTGTAGTCCAGTTCTTCGCTCACACGTTCCCATCGCCGCGCCGCCCAATCCGGGTGATCATTCGGCCAGTCGGAAAAATTCACATGCTCGCGGCCGCCCTTGACGTCGCTGGCGATGAGCCATGACACGGGCGCAACGTGGCTGTACCACGGCCATTTGGTTTCGTAGGAATGGCAATCGTAACACGCCGCGTGCAGCAACGCGGCGATTTGCGGCGGCAGCGCGTTGGTGGCCGACACATCGTGTCCCGGCAGGATGGGCGGGTTCGTGCGCGACGGATTCGCAAGTTGCGCCAAGGCGAACACCACGACGAGCGCGCCGAAAATCCATTTCAATTTTCTTCTTCATCCCGCTAATCGGACGCGCCAACAATGGGAAAAGTTCCCGCCGGAAGCAAACTTGAACCGCGGTTTGCATCGTAGCGGCGGTCGGCAGACCGCCGCATTTCTACGGCAAATTGAAGAGTGCGGCTCTCTGCCGGAGCAGCCGCTACGCCGGTTTTGCAGCGCCTCAAACGATTCAAAATTGTATGGACAATAATTTCAGTCCAGCTTATGCTTTATGTCGTGAAAAAAGACAGGCTGCAAAATAAGCCGTCCATCATCTGTTGGCCAGGCAATGGGTGCCTTTTGTAAATATTGCGCAGAACGCGTGAAAAGCTGTGACGCAGATCAATCGCTGTCGCGCGCGTTCCAGCGATACTGTCCGAAGTGCCGCCAGTCAGCGGAGTTCACAGGCGAGGGTTTTATTCTTGGCGGCGTGGTTGTTGCAGTATTCCTGAATATGTTCCTTTGCGATGAGTTGCCTATTGAGGGAGATATCATCGGTGGTGCTTTGGTTGCCTTGGGTCTGACACGGTTATGTAGACATTGGGCAATTAAGAGAAAGAAACAAGCATCGGGCCAACAAAACGGTGCAGCAAACGGTAGCCATGTTCACACGATGAAGCTGCCTAATATGGGCATTAGGCTGCAAACCAAACGGCGTTTAATACCGGACATTGTCCGGTTTCTTTTTGCGTTCCGTAAAAACTTTCAGCGCTTCCTTGCGCAGCAGTTGCTGCACCGGAATTGTGCAGAAGCTGGAAACATCACGGAGACGTCCTTTTTCATTGGTAGTGGCGCAGTTCGCTTGCGTCTTGCAGTGCGGTGGCTGGCGGGGAACAGGGCTGACACCGCTTTTCACACATGCGCCGTCAGCCGATGTGAAAGCGGCGTGTGCCCTCACCCCTCGCCCGCCGCAGTCCAAAACCTGGCGGCAGTTCGAGCTTGCCCGGGATTTAATACTGGATTTTGTCCGGTTTCTTTCTCCATTCGGCAAAAACTTTCAGCGCGTCCTTGCGCAGCAGTTGCTGCATCAGAACTTTGCGGCGCGAAAGTGGACGGGATACCTCGCGGTAGATTAAATCGTCGTCAAAACCAATTGCTGCTGCATCGCGCCGCGTGTTGGCGTAAAAGATTTTCCCGAGCCGCGCCCAGTAAATCGCCGCCAGACACATCGGACATGGCTCGCAACTGGCGTAGAGTTCGCAACCGTCCAACTGGAAGGTCTTGAGCCGCCGGCACGCGTCGCGGATGGCCATGATTTCCGCGTGCGCCGTCGGATCATTCGTGGAGGTGACGCGATTCCAGCCGTGCCCGACGATTTTGCCGCGCCGGACGACAACCGCGCCGAACGGCCCGCCGTCGTTGCGTCGCATTTTTTCCCGCGACAGCCGGATGGCTGCGCGCATGAATTTCGGGTTCACGAGGGAATTTAACCACGGACCCGCTACGCCACGCACGCAAATTTATCCGCTCACCCATCGCTGCGCGACTATCACCCGGGAGCGCGGACAGCTTTGTCCGCAAGTTTCCGAGCTGTAATTCGCGCGGACAGGCTGTCCGCGCTCCGCCGGCGATGTTTTATCCTTGTGAATCCGGGCGAATCCATATTGAAAATCATTTTTGTTTCACCGCCGTGCCGCCAAACAACAATCGCAAACTGTTCATCACCACGACGACGGTGCTGCCTTCGTGGCCGACCACGCCAATCGTCAATGGAATTTTGCCCAGCATCGCAAACGTCACCAGCACCACCACGGTTCCAAGCGAGATGAACAGGTTCCATTGGATGATGCGCCGCGCCCGCTGGCTGAGGCGAAAGGCGGCAAGGAAATTTTCCAGCCGGTCGTGCATCAGCACGACGTCGGCCTGTTCCAGCGCCGCGTCGGAACCACGCGCGCCCATCGCCACGCCGATGTGCGCCGCCGCCAGGCTCGGCGCGTCGTTCACGCCGTCGCCGATCATCGCTACCTTTTCGCCCTGGCCGCTCAATTCGCGGATGGCCGCGACTTTTTGGTCGGGTTTCAATTCGGCGCGCACGTCGTCCAATTTCAATTCGGCACGCAGATGTTCGGCGGCGGCCTTGCGGTCCCCGGTCAACACCACGCTGCGCAGGCCCTCACTGCGCAACTCGGCAACAACCGGCGCGGCTTGCGGGCGGATGTCGTCGCGCAAAATGACGCGCCCCAGCAAATCACCCGCCTCAATCCACACCTCGGAAAAACCGGCATCGGTCGCCGGCACCAGCGCAATCGTTACTGCGTGGCGGCCTTTGCCAATCCAATCGCGTCCACCGAGCCGGCAAATCGCACCGTTCCACTGCGCGCGCAGGCCCTCGCCGGTGACTGACTCGAAATCGTCGAAGACGATTGGCTCAATCCCCTGCTGTTTGCCGTGGCGCGTGATGGCGCGGGCGAGCGGGTGTGTGGAAAGTTTTTCGAGCGAGTAAGCCAGCCGCGCGATTTCGTTTCCGCGTCCGGGCGGAAAGCTTTCAACTTTTTCAACGCGCAATTCGCCGGTGGTGAGCGTGCCGGTCTTGTCGAGGGCAACCACGTTGACGTCGGCGAGCTTTTCCACCGCCGCGCCGCCGCGGAAGAGGATGCCGTGCCGCGCGCCCCACGCGATGGCCGCCAGCACTGCCGATGGAATCGAAAGCACCAGCGCGCACGGCGACGAAACCACCAGCAGCGTCATCGTGCGATAAAACGCGCTGTGCTCCTCCACTGCCGCCGTAAATGGCGCGAGCCGGAAGCCAAGCCACCAGACAAAAAACATTGCAAACGAAAGTCCGATGACGAGGTAGGTGTAAACCGTGCTGAATTTGTCGGTAAACTGCTGCGCCGGCGCCTTGCGTTGCTGGGCTTCCCGGATCAGCGTGATGATTTTTTGCAGCGAACTTTCGGCGGCGGCGCGGGTAACGACGACTTCGACTGCGCCCCAAAGATTGAGGGTGCCGGCGAGCGCGGTATCACCGACGCTCTTTTTGACGGGTGTAGCTTCGCCGGTCAGATTCGATTCGTCGGCGGCGCTGCTGCCTTTGGCAATTTCGCCATCCACGGGAAATTGCGCGCCGGGTTTGATGAGCAGGCGCATGCCGGGTTTGATTTGTTCCACTTTGACTTCGCGTTCGTTGCCCCGGCCATCCAGCGCAGTGGCGACCTTCGGCGCTTCACGGAAAAGCGAGCGGATTTCCTTTTGCGTCCGGCCCAACGCAAAATGTTCGAGCGCGCCGGAAAGCGAAAACAAAAAAAGCAGGGTTGCGCCTTCGCCCCAGGCGCCGATGCTGGCCGCGCCAACCGCGACGGTGAGCATGAGAAAATGCACGTCCAACTGGCGTTTTCGCAGGCGTTCCCAGACTTCCTCAACCTGATAAAAACCGCCGGCGAGATACGCTGCCGCGTAGGCAAAAACCTTGAACGGCGCGGGCAGGAAAAATCCGGTCAACCCGAACACGCCGCACGAAATTGCGGCGGCCAGTTGCGGTTTCCATTCGTCAATCGCCTCGACGTGCTCCAGAAACTCGACATCACGAGGGACGACCTTGGGAAACGGCATGTCGCGCCAGCGCCAGAATTTGGGCGCGGTGGGACAGGTGATGCGCGCAATGGTCGTGCTGTCGCCGTCGTGCTTGATGGTGATGCGCTGTCGTTCCTGGCTGGACAAAGGGGTCTCGCAACTCCAGCAATCGTTCTCACCGGCGAGCAGGCGGCAATGGTGTTCGGCGGAGGTGGATTGCGCGGCCTCAAATTCAACGCGGATGCGTTCCGCGAGTTTGCCGACATCGGCGCGGCCCAGCGTGGCCACGGAAATTTTCTGGTGCGCGCGGTCAATCGTCACGGCCTCGAGCGCCGGTTCCTCGGCCAGGGTGTTCACCACCGAGCGCGCGAGGCAACGCGCGTTTTCGTCGCGGCGCACGGCGCCGGGGGCGGTCGGCGAACTCATACGATTCGTTTGTAACATACCACCGGGCGCGCCGCGATGCCAAATGCGCCTGAAAATCTTCCCGGCTCAAATTTTAGGCTGTCCAAACCGGCGGGTTTATGGCAAGCTGCGCGCGCCGGTATTGGAAAAAAGAGAAAGGACATTGCAGCATGACGAGCAAAAAGTGGAACGTTCCGAATACGACCAATCAAAAACTGATCGCGTGGGTCAAAGAAATGGAGGCGCTTTGCCAGCCTGCCCAAATTCATTGGTGCGACGGTTCGGCGGAGGAAAACCAGGCGCTGTGCGATTTGATGGTCAAGAGCGGCACGTTCATAAAGCTGAACGAAAAGAAGCGCCCCAACTCCTACCTCGCCCGGTCGCATCCCAGCGACGTGGCGCGCGTGGAGGACCGCACGTTCATCTGCTCGAAGACGAAGGAGGACGCCGGCCCCACCAACCAATGGGCGGACCCGGCGGAGATGAAGCAGAAATTGCTCGGCCTGTTCAAGGGTGCCATGAAAGGGCGCACGATGTATGTCATTCCGTTTGCGATGGGACCGCTCGATTCACCCCTTTGCAAGGTCGGCATCGAAATCACCGATTCACCTTACGTGGTCGTGAACATGCGCATCATGACGCGCATGGGTCAGGCCGTGCTCGACAAACTGGGCGCCCACGGCGCGTTCATTCCCTGCCTGCATTCGGTCGGCGCGCCGCTGCAACCGGGTCAAAAAGACGTTTCCTGGCCGTGCGAACCCGACCCGCAGAAGAAATACATCGTGCATTTTCCCGAGGAACCTTCGATCTGGTCTTACGGTTCCGGTTACGGCGGCAACGCGTTGCTCGGGAAAAAATGCCTGGCGTTGCGCATCGCGTCCGTCGTCGCAAAACGGGAAGGCTGGATGGCGGAACACATGCTTATCTTTTGCCTGACTTCGCCGAAGGGGAAAAAATATTATATCGCCGCCGCGTTTCCGAGCGCCTGCGGCAAGACGAATCTCGCCATGATGCAACCGACGGTGCCGGGCTGGAAAGCCACGTGCATCGGCGATGACATTGCCTGGATCCGGATTGGCAAGGATGGCCGGCTTTACGCCATCAATCCGGAATCCGGATTTTTTGGCGTCGCGCCCGGCACTTCACGGCAGTCCAACCCGAACGCGATCGTCACGATCGCGAAGAACAGCATTTTCACCAACGTCGCGCTCGCGCCGGGGAACGACGCGTGGTGGGAAGACTCCGGCAATCCCGCGCCGGCGACGGCAATTGACTGGGAAGGCCAGGAATGGACGCCGGCTTCCGGTCGCAAGGCCGCGCACCCGAATTCGCGTTTCACCGCGCCGGTCGCCCAATGCCCGGTGATTGATCCCGACTGGCAAAATCCCGAAGGCGTGCCACTTTCGGCCATCCTCTTCGGCGGACGGCGTCCGCACACGATTCCGCTGGTGAACGAAGCCTTCGATTGGGAACACGGCGTGTTCCTGGGTTCGGCGTGCGCTTCGGAAACCACCACCGCCGCGCTCGGCCGGGCCGGCGTGTTGCGCCACGACCCGTTCGCCATGCTGCCGTTTTGCGGCTATCACATGGGCGATTATTTTGCGCACTGGCTTTCGTTCGCCCAACGCACCGACCGCGCCCGGCTGCCGAAAATTTATTTCGTCAACTGGTTCCGCAAGGACCGCGACGGCCGTTGGCTCTGGCCCGGCTACGGCGAAAACAGCCGCGTGCTCAAATGGATTTGCGAACGTGTTGAAGGCTCAACCAGGGCGCAAAAGACCCCGATTGGAAACCTGCCGACGCCGGAGGCGCTCGACCTGTCGGGGCTGGACCTTCCCGACGGGAACCTCCGGCACCTGCTTGAGGTGGACGTCGCCGGCTGGAAAAAGGAAATCGAAAGCATCGCCGCGAGTTATGCGCGGTTTGACAGCAAATTGCCGAAGACGTTGACCGAACAACTCGACGGCTTGCGAAAACGGCTCGGTTGATCTTGCCCGGCCATTGGGGCGGCGCGGCAACCTTGCCCGCCGCCGGATTCGCACGCGACCTTCGACGCCGTCCGCCCCCGTTCACAATTGCGATTTGACTTTGGCCAACGCAGGCGATGCGGCAAATTGCCGTGTCAACGTTATGCGACTCAACCACGGCCTCCACCTCGCCTATTGCACGAACGTGCATCGCGGGGAGACGTGGCGCGAAACCTTTGATTCACTCAAAACCCACACGCTCGCCGTGCGCGAACGGGTTTGTCCGCAAGCGCCGTTTGCGATTGGCTTGCGGTTGAGCCATCGCGCCGCCCGCGAATTGTGCGAACGCGACACGCTGCTGGAATTCCAGCGCTGGCTGGGCCAAAACGACTGTTACGTTTTTACCATCAACGGATTTCCCTATGGCCAGTTTCATGGCACGCGGATCAAGGAACAAGTCTATGCGCCCGACTGGACTTCGCCTGAACGGCTCGCCTACACGAACCTGCTCTTTGATTTGCTGGCGGCAATTCTGCCGACCGGTCTCGAAGGCAGCGTCAGCACCCTGCCGGGTTCGTTCAAGGAATTTGTGGCACCGGCGTCTCGCCGGTGTGTTTCGGCGCGAACGCCGGCTTCTCAGAAACTCACGGGCGAGACGCCCGTGCCACTGCTGCAAGTCATTCGCGAAAATCTTTGGCACTGCGTCGAGCATATCGCAAAGGTGAGCGAACGCGCCAAATGCAAATTGCATCTCGGTCTCGAACCGGAACCGCTGTGTCTGCTGGAAAACAGTGGCGAAACCGTCCGTTTTTTCGACCAGATGCGCAGCGAACATCCACGCGACCCGCGCCTGGCCGAACACCTCGGCGTGAATTACGACACCTGCCACTTTGCCGTGGAATTTGAGGAACCGCAAAACGCGCTGTCTGCCCTGACGCGGCACGGAATTAAGATCAGCAAAATCCATTTAAGCTCGGCGCTCAAAACGCGGCCAACGCCGGAGGCGCGCGCGGCCCTGGCGAAATTCGCCGACGACGTCTATTTGCATCAGGTCGCCGTTCGTGACGCAACCGGCAAAATTACCTTTTACCGCGACCTGCCGGACGTCCTTTCCTGTCACCCGTCACCCGTCACTTGTCACTCCGGAGAGTGGCGCATTCACTTCCACGTTCCTTTGCACTGCCCCGCCATGTCCACCCTCCGCAGTAGCCCTGCTACGGAGGACAGGCCGCCGTTTGACAACACGAACGACCATTTGCTGGGCGCGCTGGATTTTCTGGCGGCGAATCCGAAACTTTGTTCGCATCTCGAAATGGAAACCTACACGTGGGAAGTGTTGCCGCCGGAATTGAAGACGCGCAGCGTCGTCGAGCAACTCGCGGCGGAATACGACTGGACCTTGGCAAGATTGAAAGAACGCGGACTCCACTGAATTTATGATTTATGATTTATGATTTATGATTTATATTACCCGCCGTTTCGCTCACTGAAACAATTATCAATCGTAAATCGTAAATCATAAATCTATCAATGCCGCCTCGTCTGCGAACATTGCTGGTGTTGGGCCGCGTGTCGAATCTGCCGACCGTCTGGTCGAATTGCCTTGCCGGCTGGTGGCTGGGGGGCGGTGAAAACTTCGGGAAACTGCCGCTGTTGTTCCTCGGCGTCAGCGCGCTCTACACCGGCGGAATGTTTTTGAACGACGCGTTCGACGCGGACTTTGACCGGCACCGCCGCCCGGAACGCCCGGTCCCGTCCGGGGCCATTTCACTCGCGGCGGTCTGGGGCTGGGGCTGGGCGTGGCTGGCGCTCGGTTTGTTATGTCTGACGATTTTGGGAAAAACGACCGGCGCGCTTGCGGTCGTGCTGGCCATCTGCATCGTGATTTACGACGCTGGGCACAAAGCCTTCACTGCGTCACCCTGGTTGATGGGCGCGTGCCGATTTTGGGTCTATGTCATCGCCGCGTCAACGGGCGCCTGGGGCATAAACGGCTGGCCGATTTGGTGCGGCGTGGCGCTCGGGATTTACGTGGCGGGACTGGGCTGCGTGGCGCAACAGGAAAGTTTTCGCAAACCGATTCCCCACTGGCCACTGGTGTTGCTGGCCGCGCCTATTGTTCTGGCAGCGATGATGGACACTGGAGAATACCGCATGCCGGGCATCTGGTTGTCACTCGTGCTCATGCTGTGGGTGGCGTATTGCACGCGGACCATTTTTCAGCCGGCCGAAGTCAACGTCGCACGAATCGTGTCAGGTCTGCTGGCCGGTATCATTTGGGTGGACTGGCTGGCGGTGGCCCCGGCATGTCCGCATGGGTTGAGCTTCACTTTTTTGGTCCTGTTCGGCATGACACTGGGGCTGCAACGGTTCGTACCGGCCACGTAACAAAGGCTGAAGGCTAAAGGCTAAAGGCTGAAGAATCATGGGTGAACAAATGAAAGATCTAAAAATACGAACGAAGTCATTCGCGCTTTGGATCATTCGGACGTATTCCAAACTGCCGAAGAACGATGCCGTAGCGCAAGTGCTTGGCAGGCAGGTCTTGCGCTCAGGAACGTCGGTTGGCGCCAATTATCGCGAAGCATCGCGCGCTCGCTCCAAAGCTGAATTCATTTCCAAGATTGGCGACTGCCTGAAAGAAATTGACGAAACCGAATATTGGCTCGAATTGATCGTGGATAGTGGATGCGTCCCTGCTGACAGAATGGCTGAACTACTCGATGAAACGCGGCAACTCATTGCTATTTTTACGGCCATAGACAAAAAGGCCAAAGGCCAAAGGCTGAAACAAGATGGTTGCGCATTGTTGGTCCATAAACTTTAGCATTTAGCCTCCAGCCTTTAGCATTTCAAAAGCGCCACAAGCCGTGCTTGAACAGGCAATCATTCTCGGTTATGCTGGTTGTTCGTATATGAGCACCGGATCGCCAGGTCAACCTGCCCCGACTGAGTCGGGGTTGACGCACAACGAAGACATCAAGGCCGCGATTCCAACGGTGGCGGGCAGCATTGCCGCGACCATCGCCGACGCGAACACGGACCATTTCAGCCAGGACGACTACGAATTCCTCAAATTTCACGGCGTCTATCAGCAGGATGATCGCGACCTGCGCAAGACCGGCAAGCACTACATCATGATGGTGCGCAGCCGCATCCCCGGCGGCGTGATGACGTCCAGCCAATGGCGCGTGTTCGACGATTTGTCGGCCCGCTATGGCAACAACACGTTGCGCGTCACCACGCGCCAGACCATCCAGTTTCACGGCATCTTGAAAGCCAACCTGCGCCCGGTGGTCAAGGGCATCAACGAATCGTTGCTTTCGACGCTGGCCGCCTGTGGCGACGTCTGCCGCAACGTGCTGGCGCCGCCCACACCCGCTTATACGAAGGCACGCGAACAGGTCTTGGCCGATTGCCACCGCGTCGTCACGGCGGTCGCCCCGAAGACCACGGCATACCACGCCATCTGGATTGACGGCGTGCAGCTCAATCTCGATGACCCGGCCAACAAGGATTTCGTGGACCCGCTTTACGGCAAAAGTTATCTGCCGCGAAAGTTCAAATTCGCCTTTGCCATCCCGCCGGTCAACGACATTGACGTTTTCACCAACGATGTCGGCCTCATTGCCATCGTTGAGCATGACCAGCTTGTCGGCTACAACCTTGCCGTCGGCGGCGGCATGGGCCGCAGTCACGGCAACGCACAAACTTATCCGCGCCTTGCCGACGTGCTGGGCTTTTTCAAACCGGAAAGACTCGAAGACGTGGCGAAAGCGGCGGTGACCATCCATCGTGATTTTGGCGACCGCACCGACCGCAAGCACGCGCGTTTTAAATATGTCGTGCAGGAACGCGGCGTGGATTGGACACGCGCCGAGGTTGAGAAGCGCGCCGGTTTCAAGCTCGAACCCGCCCGGCCTTTCAAGTTCACGAGCACCGGCGACCTTTACGGCTGGCACAAGGCCGTGGATGGGAAATGCTTTCTGACGATCTTCATTGAAACCGGGCGCGTCAAGGACGTGGAAGGCCGCCGCTCGAAAACCGCATTGCGCCAGGTCGCGGAAAAATTCCGGAAAATCGAATTTCGTCTCTCGACGAACCAAAACGTCATTCTGGCAAATGTCATGGAATCCGACAAGGCAGGCATCAACGCGCTGCTCGCGGATCACGGCGTGAAGACCGAAAATCAGGCCAGCGTGCTGCACGCAGCAGCGATGGCCTGCCCTGCCCTGCCCACCTGCGGACTTGCGCTGGCCGAATCCGAACGCATGTTGCCCGGCTTGATTGACCGGATTGAAAAACTTTGCGCCGAGGTCGGGCTGGCCGGACAGGAAATCATCATCCGCTCGACCGGCTGCCCGAATGGCTGCGCCCGGCCGTATCTGGCCGAGATTGCGTTTGTCGGCAAGGCGCCGGGACGCTACCAAATCTGGCTCGGCAGCGACGTGGCCGGCACGCGCCTCAATCGTGTCTGGAAAGACATGGTCAAGGACGCGGACATCGAAAACGAGCTTCGTCCCGTCCTCGCGCGTTACGCGAAGGAACGCAACGCAGGCGAGCGATTTGGCGACTGGTGCGACCGGATGTTCTTGAAAGAGACAATAAATTAACCGCTGGGAAACAAAGTGAGATTTCTGCAAAGCACCAGTGTCGTCGTAGCGGCGTCTCGGCAGAGCGCCGCAAATCCAAGGAAATTGAAGAGTGCGGCTTTCTGCCGAAAGCCGCTACACCCGTGGTGCATAGATTTCAAGGATTCGATGCCACATGGTTTCTTTGGCGTTCCAAAATGACTTCAAATCAAACCAACGCCGAGTTGCGTGCCAAATCGCCGCTCGAAATCGTCCGCTGGGCGATTGCGCAAGCCAAAGGCCGCGCGCTGGTCTCGACGAATTTCCGTCCCTATGAAGCCGTGATTTTGCATTTGTGTGTGCAAGTCCAGCCGGACATTCCGGTGTTATGGGTGGACCACGGTTACAACCGGCCGCCGACTTACAAGCACGCCGAGCAGTTGAAAAAACTGCTCAAGCTGAATCTGAAACCGTATTTGCCGAAAATTTCGGCCGCGCATCGCGACGCGATTTACGGCGAGATTCCGTCCACCGACGACGAAGCCGCTTTGAAACAATTCAGCGCAGTGATGAAGCTGGAACCGTTTCAGCGTGGCATGAGGGAACTGGCGCCCACGGTCTGGCTCACGGCGTTGCGCAAGGTGCAGAATCCGAATCGCGCGGAGCTGGACGTTGTTTCCGAGGACAAAACTTTTGGTGCATTGAAAGTGAATCCGGTTTTTTATTGGCGCGATGCGGAGATGGAAAACTATTTGAAGCAGCATCATCTGCCGAACGAGTGGGATTATTTCGATCCGGCCAAGGCCGACGAAAAGCGCGAGTGCGGCCTGCACGCCGATTGGGGATCGCAGGCGCTCGGGTCCGGAATTTAAATAATAGACACGGATTGCACGGATTTTCACGAATTAAATCATGAGAGAACTCCTTTATCGCGAAGAGACACACAGATTGATTGGTTTCTGCATGGAGATTCACAGCGAACTGGGCAAAGGTCACGACGAAGTTATCTACAAGGACGCGTTCGTGGTGGAATTGAGCCGGGCAAACATTCCATTTGCCCGCGAGAACAAATACGAAGTAAAATATAAAGGCGTGATTCTTCCACATTCATACCGGGCCGACTTTGTAATTTGGGACAAAATTTTGTTTGAGGCAAAAGCCGTTGAGCAACTCACCGAGGCGCACGTCAAACAGGTCTTGAATTATCTGGCTGCGGCAAGGCTGCGGCTGGGTTTGCTTGTTAATTTCGGTGCGGATTCGCTAGAATGGAAACGCGTCATTTTATGAATTCGTGTCAATTCGTGAAATCCGTGTCAAAATGAACAGCTATCACCTGGACCATTTGCAGTACTTGGAAACCGAGGCCATTCACGTCATGCGTGAAGTCGCGGCGGAGTTCGATCGGCCCGCCCTGCTCTTCTCCGGCGGCAAGGATTCCATTTCCCTGTTGCGCCTGGCGGAAAAAGCGTTCCGTCCGTCCGACATCCCGATGCCGTTGCTCAACGTGGATACCGGCCATCATTTCCCCGAATTGAATGAATTCCGTGATCGCCGCGCCAAGGAACTCGGCGCCAAACTCATCGTCCGCAAAGTCGAAGACGCCATCGCCAAAGGCATCGCTGTGCCCCGACCCGGCGAAATCAGCCGCAACCAGTTGCAGATTCCCACGCTGCTCGCGGCGGTTGAGGAATTTCAATTTGATTGTCTGATTGGCGGCGCGCGGCGCGACGAGGAAAAGTCGCGCGCCAAGGAGCGCTTCTTCAGTTTCCGCGACAACTTCGGCCAGTGGGACCCGAAAAATCAGCGGCCCGAAATCTGGAACCTGTTCAATGCCCGCGTCAATCCGGGCGAACACATGCGCGTCTTTCCGCTCTCCAACTGGACGGAAATGGACGTGTGGGAATACATCCGCAGGGAGAAGCTAGCCGTGCCGAGCATTTATTTCAGCCATCAACGCCGATGCGTGCGGCGCAATGGCCAGTGGCTGCCGGTCACCGAATTGTTGCCGCCCAAGGATAAGCAACAGGTCAAGGACCTCGTCGTCCGCGTCCGCACCATCGGCGACATCATCAGCACCGGCTTGGTCGAGTCGCCGGCGGATTCCGTGGATGACATCATCGCCGAAATCGCCGCCGCGCGCGTGACCGAACGCGGTTCCCGCGCCGACGACAAGGCCAGCGAAGCGGCGATGGAGGATCGCAAGAAAGCGGGGTATTTTTAAAAGTAGTAAATGGTGACTGGTTAAAAGAGTTAAACGAACGAAATATAATCTCAGGCTGCCGTGAAATTGTTATTTAACCATTCACTCATTTAACTTATTTAACGAGCCACGAGCCAATTTAACGAACCCATGCCCCACACCCAACATCCGGTCGAGATTTTGAGGTTCAACACCTGTGGCAGCGTTGACGACGGCAAGTCCACGCTCATCGGCCGGCTGCTTTACGATTCCAAGAATCTGATGGAAGACCAGCTCGAGGCGCTGGAACGTTCCGCCGATATCACCGGCGGCGGCCAGATCAATCTGGCGAATCTCACCGACGGCCTGCGCGCCGAACGCGAACAGGGCATCACGATTGACGTCGCCTACCGCTACTTCGCCACGCCCAAACGGCGGTTCATTGTCGCTGACACGCCCGGCCACGTGCAATACACGCGCAACATGGTCACCGGCGCTTCCACCGCAAATCTTTCCATCGTCCTGGTGGACGCGCGGCAGGGCGTCATTGAACAAACCCGCCGTCACACCTACCTCGCGGCCTTGCTCGGCATTCCGCACATTGTGATCGCGGTGAACAAAATGGATTTGGTGGACTGGAGCGAGGAGCGTTTCTGGGAAATTCGCGATGAGATGGAGGATTTCATCCCGAAACTCGACGTGCTCCGCGATGTTCAATTCATTCCCCTCAGCGCGCTCAACGGCGACAACGTCGTCACCCCGTCGAACAAAATGCCGTGGCACCAGGGACCAACGCTGCTCGGCCATCTGGAAACCGTGCACATCGCCAGCGACTGGAACCTGAGCGCGTTGCGTTTCCCGGTGCAATGGGTCAATCGTCCGAATAATCCGCGCGACCCGAAGCTGCACGATTTTCGCGGTTTGAGCGGCCAAATCGCCAGCGGCATCGTGCGCAAGGGCCAGACGGTGGCCGTGCTGCCCGTCGGCATCAAATCCACCGTGAAGGACATCTGGACCTACGACGGCCCGCTCGAACAGGCCTTTTGTCCGCAATCGGTGACCCTTCGCCTCGAGCACGACATTGACGTCAGCCGCGGCGACATGATCGTCGGTCTGGAAAATCTGCCGGGGATGAGCGCCGATTTATACGCGCGCGTCTGCTGGATGCATCAGCGTCCGCTCCAAAATGGCAGAAAGTTTTTCCTCAAACACACCGCGCAAACCGTCCAGGCCGTCGTCACGGGCCTTGAAAGCCGCGTCAACCTGGCCACGTTCGAGCCGGAACCGGAACCGGGCGAACTGGCGATGAATGACATCGGCGTGATTCGTTTGAAAACTTCCAAGCCGCTCGTGTTCGATGGTTACACCACCAATCGGCTCACCGGCTCGTTCATTTTGATCGAACAGGGCACAAACGCCACCGTCGGCGCCGGCATGCTGACCGCTCCCACCGAACCCGTGAAACCGGAATACACCGATTTCGCAATTTGATTTTTCCAGAGCGCGGACAGCCTTGTCCGCATGTTCCGACCGTATCGGGTCTTCGTGCGGACAAGGCTGTCCGCGCTCCTTCATTTCGACTGTGTTCGGGCTTTCCGCCATTCTTCGAGTTTGGGCCAGGCCGACAGTTTTTGTTCCGGGCTGAAAGCCGGATGGGCTTCAATCTGCTGGACGATTTTTTCGGCTTGGAGATCATCGCCGCAATGCCGGGCATAAACTTCGGCCAGCGTCAGCCGCAAATCAAAATCCTGCGGCTGCTCTTTGATTTTTTGTTCCAGGATTTCGATGGCCGTGCCAAAATATCCCTGGGCCAGCAGTTCATCAATGGATTCCGGTGGAACCGCAATTTCTTCTGTCCGGGGTATTCCCCGGTCCCATTCACCGATGGAGCGGCGCGCAAATTCAAGGTGGCCTGACGGAATATGCGGCTGTCGTTCCATTGCGTGCAGGACCGCTTCGGCCTTTTCCGGGCGGTGCAAATCCTGCGCGTAAAGCCGCATCAACATCATCGCCGCGTCCAGATTGCGCGGGTTTTGCGCCAGCAACGAATTTAAAATCAGTTCAGCCTCCCGGAATCTACCCTGCGAACGCAGGCGGTCCGCCTCAATCAGCGGTTTGGGTCGCTGAACGCTCTTCTGCGGAACACCAAGATGTTCCAGTGTCATCTCCAACACGGCCGGGTTGACATCGCCCGTTCGCTTCAACATCTGGCATAGTTGGATGGCTCTGTCCTTCTGGCCGCTCCGGATCAGGTCGCCAATCACGTCCATTTCCCGCAGTCCCTTTTTATGATCAAACTCCCGGTCATCCTCGGGGTCAATCATCCGGTGAAATCCATGCGCGAACAATTCGCTAATGCAGCCGGACCAGACCAGGGTAAGCGGCAGCGCAAACACAAGATACGCCATTCCACTCGCCGGGTCGTTGGATTGACGATATTGCCACAGGCAGTAAAAACCCATTTCCACCAGAAACAACGTGATGCCGCACCGGATGGACCGGCGGAGTGAATCTTTTCTTTCATTGTGCCCCGTCACCATTGGGTCGTAGCCACTCAACCACCAGGACACGCAGGCGGTGGATACCAGAACGACCAGGTTCGCAAGGAGGAAAAACATGGCCTCCAATCTCGGTTTTCCCGGCCCGATTGTCGAATCCGATTTCGCCGTGGAATGATTGATGGACGCATCCGCGCATTGTTCTGGAGCGCGGCTGGGTCGAAGACCAGCCGCAGCCGCTTCGCAAAGCCGGCCTGCTGAAATGCGCCGGATGCCACTTGTTTTTCATCGTGCTGCGGCTGGTGCTCTTGCACACTGCCGCGCTCCATTCTTGTTACGTTCGGGGCAGTGCGCGCGGATGCGCCCGACCGCACGAAAGGGTTGACGGCGCGATACGGCAGGCGCAAATTCGTGGTCACTTGGGTGACAAGATGAGATTTCGCGCTTTAGATTCGCTTTCGCCGCGGCGGCGCAAACTCCTGTTCTGGGCTGTGGGGCTGCTGCTCTTTTATGCCATTCTCGGTTTCCTCATCCTGCCACCGATCATTCGCGTCGTGGCGGTCAAACAATTGTCCAAACAGCTCGACCGCGAGGTTTCCATCCAAAAGGTTAAGCTGAACCCGTTCGTGCTCTCCTGCACCGTGCGCGGCCTGCTCATCAACGACAAGGACGGCGAGCCGTTCGTTTCCTGGGACGAGGTCTATGTCAACTTCCAGCTCTCGTCATTTTTCGGCAAGGCATGGGTGTTCAAGGAAATCAGCACCACCCGGCCATTCATCCGCGTGCAGATGAACAAGGATGGCACGTTCAATTTTTCCGACCTGATTGCCAAATTCTCCACCAACACGCCGAGCGCCGCGCCCAAACCACCGTCCCAGCCGCTCGTTCTGCACATTGACCGGCTGCACATCGGCGGCGCGACGGCGGCCCTGGCGGATTTCACGCCGCGCGAACCGTTCAAGCGCACGCTCGGCCCGCTCGACATCACGCTCGAAAATTTCCGCACCGATCCGGACAATAAAAATCCCTACGCCTTCACCGGCACCACGGATGCCGGCGAACAGATTTCGTGGAGCGGCTTTTTTTACCTCGACCCGCTGCGGTCGCAGGGCGAGTTGAAACTGTTCAACTTCACGCTGAACAAATACGCGCCACTCTATCAGGACCTGGTGCGCTTCGAAATCCGCGACGGCTCCATCGCCCTCGACGCGAAATACCGTTTTGAATTGAGCGCCACCAATCGCGTTGCCGCCGTGAATGACACGGCGTTCGCCTTGCGCGATTTCAAACTCGGCCAGCCGGGTGACAGCAACAACATCGTCGAACTGCCGCTCTTCAACGTCACCGGCGCGAGCGTTGACTTGGAAAGCCGCCAGGCCACGGTGAATTCCGTGGCCGCCATTGGCGCAAAGCTCTTTTTGAGTCGCGCCACGAACAATGCCATCAATGTCGTCGAGCTTTCCCAGCCGGCGGAGAGCGCAACGAACGCGCCTGGCGGGATTTTGTTCCTGCTCCGCTCCGTCACCAACGCCGTCGCCTTGCTGCTCAACAGCACGAACCAGTGGAGCGCCACGGTCAGCAGCGTGAATTTCACGAATTGCGCGCTGCATCTTGAAGACCTCGCTTTTTCGCGTCCGGCCAAGCTGGATTTGAGTGACATCGCGCTTTCGGCCAAAAACATTTCCAATGTGCCCGGCACCAATCTCACGGCCGAACTGTCCCTGCGCTGGAACACCAACGGTTCGATCAAGGTCTCCACCACCGCGTCGTTCCTGCCGCCGACCGCCGACCTCCAGCTCGACCTCGACCAGCTTGATCTCGGCACGCTCGATCCGTATCTCGAACCCAAACTCAATCTGTTCATCCTCGGCAGCGAACTCGGCTTGCACGGACAGGTGCATTTGCGCACGCCGAAAGGTCAGTTGCCCGAAGTCACCTTCCACGGCGACGCGAGCCTCGATGGTTTTCACACTGTGGACGGCGTCATGGGCGAGGACTTGTTGAAATGGGATTCCGTTCACATCAACGGCATTGACGCGAACCTGAATCCGCAAAGTGTAAGCATCAAGGAAATTGCCGTGGACAACGCCTACGCGCGCCTCGTCATCGAAACCAACAAGACGATCAACCTGCTCAACGCCCTGCGTTTGACGAACACCAACGCGCCCGCGACAAACGAGGCGAACGTCGCCGTCGCACAGAAAACCGCCGTCGCGCAGAAATCCGCCTGCCCCGCCGTCCGCCACGACAAATGCGAATGTCTCTACCCTCACCCTGCCCCTCTCCCATCAGAATGAGCGAGGGAATGCTGAGCTGCCGCAAATTTCCATCGCCACGGTGCTCATTACGAATACCGCCATCAGTTTCACCGACCGTTCGCTCAAGCCGAACGTGAACATGGCTATTCAGCAGGTGAACGGTACGATTTCCGGGCTGTCCTCGGAACAACTCCAGCACGCAGATGTGAATTTGAGCGCGAAGGTGGACGGCGTCGGCCCGGTCGCCATCACCGGCACCATCAACCCGTTCAGCGGCACGCAGACGAACGATGTGAAAATCTCCGTCAAGGACGTGGACCTGACGCCGGCGAGTCCGTATTCGGGGAAATTCGCCGGCTACCGCATCGCCGAAGGCAAATTGAACATGGACCTCGCGTATGAACTGGTCGGCAAAAAATTACAGTCGAAAAACGTCATCACGTTGGATCAGTTCACGTTTGGAGAAAAGGTGAACAGCCCGGACGCAACGCATCTGCCAGTGCGCCTGGCCATCGCGATTCTCAAGGACCGCGAAGGCGAAATCGTGCTCGACGTGCCCATCGAAGGCAGCCTCGACGATCCCGCAATTCCGCATCGGCAAGGTCGTCACCCGCGCCATTCTGAACATCCTGACCAAGGTTGCCACTTCGCCATTCTCATTGGTGGGCGCGCTGTTCGGTGGTGGCGGCGAGGAACTCGGCTGGCAGGATTTTGCGGCGGGCAACGCCGACCTGACCGCGCCTGACAAACAAAAACTGGATACGCTGGCGAAGGCGCTTTACGCGCGCCCTGCCCTGCAACTGGAAATTTCCGGCAGCGTGGATGCCGACGGCGACCGCGAAGGCTTGCAGCGCGCCGCGCTGGACCGGGAAATCCGTGAAAAGATTTGGACGACGCTACGCGAATCCCGGCGCGCCACCAATTCCGTTGACCAACTCGTCCTCGCGCCCGATGAACGCGCGCATTGGGTGAAAAAACTTTACGGCGAAGCCGTCGCCGACAACAAAATCACGCCGCAACTCATCGCCGCCAACACAAACCTCGCCGCCTACGCCGCGGCGGTGCTGCCGCGCCGGCTGGCCACTGCCAAAGGCGCGACGAAGCTGGTGCAATCCGGGCAAACGGCGAAGGAGCAGCCCGCCGCCGGCACGGCTTACCAGACAAAACTGGTTCCGCCGCCCGACCCGATGGAAGCCGTCCTGCTCGCCACCTATCCCGTGGCCGAAAGCGATTTGGAAACGCTGGCGGCCAGCCGCGCGAAAGCGGTCCGGGCATATCTGTTGCAGACCGGCAAGGTGGAAGCCGCGCGCCTGTTCCTCAAGGAAAGCCAGGCGGCAGGTTTGCGCAGCGACGGCAGCCGGGTTTATTTGCAGTTCCAATAGGCAATCCCTGTCGGAGGGGCGAGCTATGCGAGTCCCCATTTCAGCCTTCGAAAACGAATGCCGCTTTCCAATCAAAACGCGGGTTAGTTACACACAGATTGTTGGGGCGAGCGCCTGTCGTGCCGTAGCTTGGCGAAGGCTGATACTCGCGAGCCTCGTCCTCAAGCTAGATGCCAAACGCCCGACAAATGCGTCATAGCTTTTGATTTCATCGCACGCCGCGCGAATCTCCGGTAGCACGTCGAAATTGAACTCCTTGAAATGCGACGGGATGCTCCAGTGAACTTTTTCTTTGGAGCGTTTGTGGAAAATATCCGCCGCTACGAGGAAGCCCGCCAGCGACAACTCCCAGATCTTATCTGAAATAATTCGTGCCGTTCACATGCGGGTTGGTGCCCAAAGGCGTTGCGACCGGCTTGGATAAATTGGTCCAGGCTTGCACGACGATCCAAAAGTATTACCTCAGTATTACCTCAATTCACGCGCTTCCTGAAATGCTTGGTATGTTTTGGGGCTCAAGTCGTCAAATGCCGCCTGAAACAGCATCCGTTCGTGTTTGTATGTGCTGAACGCCGACCCCGATTTTACCGAGGCGTCAGCGGTGATGGTTTTGAGCCAGACGGTGTTCTGACTGGCGCGGTCTTTGGCCGTCCATTCCACCACCAGCGTAAGGTTGAACTCACGGTGGCCAAAGCTCGTGTCGGACTTGACCACCCGCGGAATCAAAACCAAGTCATCGGACGCCAGTGCGGTGGCGTTTTGCTCTGACGCAACCACATCAACCCGCTGGAAGGATTTGACGGTGACGTTGCGGGCGTAATCCCGCAAGGCATCGCCAACGGGATAGACATCCGTTTCGCCCATAAGATGGAATGGGTGCTTGTAGCCGGTAATTTCCGGAGTAAGCACCAGCGCGACGCGATGGGGCAATACCTGTCCTCCCGTCAGGGCCGCCTGTTTTACGGAAACTGGTGAGAAGTTGAAGCTACAGCCGCCGGATAGTACGAGGACTAGGACGACGGGCAGTGATTTGGCAATGATGCGCATGGATTTCATAGATGGGATTTGAGGTTGGTGGTTTATCGTGAGAGTGGAACGTTCAACTCAACCGGCTTATGCGTTTTGGTATCAACCAGTTGAATTTTTACGGCAGCGGCGCGGGTCCAATCCTCCCCGGGTTTGACGGGAGCAAAGTAGATGAATCCCTCCATGCTCTCACCGGGCGATAACGTTTGGTCGCCCATTTCTTTGCTGGTGAGATTTCGCTGAACTTCGGTCGAATGCGAAACCATGGCGCTTCCCGCCGATAATAAGCCGACTCCGCCGAGGCCACCGAGGACAGCGCCGGTTATCCCAATAGCATTCGCGGACGCCTGGGAAGACGGGGAAGTTCCGCCGCCGCCCGCCAGACCTCCGGCTCATTTCTGAATCAATTGAACATTTTCTTTTTGGACCAAGAATGTTTGATCGGCAGTCTTGTTTATGACGCGGACATAAAGGATCGCTATTTCCTGGCCAACGGCATCCATGTCAAAATATTTTTCTGTGCGCTCCTTTTCGAAACGGAATCCAGCGCACTCGCACCCCTGATGCTTGGGCCGTGCGTTCGCTGACGGATGGGGATGCTGCGGGTTGATAATCGGCAGTTCTTGCGGTCGTGCAACCAGCAAGCAGTAGCAAGATCAAGGAACTGAATGCAATGAGGATGAGTTGTTTCATGATTTTTATCTGGGATTTCCAATATGGTTTCTTGCCCACGACCAGTGTGGGCCTTTTTCGTGACTTTCTTCCTATTCCACAGCTTTGCAAGAACTTTATTCCAGTCGTTCTGGATATTTCTCTAGCACAGGGGGTCGATTTGTCGCCAGTTGCGCCTTGGTCAAAAATGCGAGGCCTTCGAAAACGAACGCCGCTTTCCAAGCAAAACGCTGGTTAGTGACACAGATTGTTAGGGCAAGCGCTTGTCGTGCCGTAGCTTGCGAAGCTGATACTCGCGGCCTCGTCCTCAAGCTATCGCCGTCATGCAGATTGGATAAACGCAGAGACTTAGCTAAGCCAAGCTGCAACCACATTGCGCTCACACCCTTGTCCGCGCATTTCTCTCCCCATCCGACGTCTTGGGGAGAGGGCTGTCCGAAGGACTGGTCTTTGAGGGGTCTTCGTGTTGATTGAAGTAGCAAATTAGTATAAGAACGCTGAGGTTCGCGAAGGAAACTTCTTCGGGTTGTGCAGAATCAAACAAATTTGACGCACCATCAGGTGGATCGGGGCCTGATCAATATTGAACCGGGCGGGATGTCATTGATTTGGGCATTTTGCAGACTGAAATGGGCCGGAATTAATTGGAAGAGAGACGGAGTCAATTGACTTCGTTTGCGAGTTAATTAGATTTGAGACGAATTTAATTAATTTCGGGGTGGCTTAATTGGTTGCAGCAAAAGGAGTTGCCACGACAGGTCATTTTTCAATGTTGAAATGAAGCTTTGCAGCCTTGTTTTGAGGCTTTTCAAGGTTGAAAAACAGCTCTGCAACCTGACTGCGAGACACAGTCAAATGAATCCGAGACAATGAAAACAGGATTCTATGCGGAACTAACCTGCAAAGGGATGGATTCAATCGGCAAAATCCTGAAATCAAACAGTTTCGGTCCAAATCAGGTTAAATGAAGGCTTTTTCAACTCGGAACCGGCGTTTTGCGGAGCAAACCCGCATGCGTCACGCAGATTGGTCTTGGGAAACCGGCATCAATCAAAACGCTCGACAAAATTAGGTGGTAGCGTATTCAGGAACAACAACCCTGTCTATGAACGAACAAAATCCAGAAGTCGCGCCTGTCGAAACAACTTCCATACCTTACCGGGACCGCTCGACCGGTCTGGTCGTCTTTGGCATTCTGACGATATTACTCGGCTGCTTGACCGGGCTGCTTATCCTCTTGATGCTGGCTGGCCGGTTGATTCCGCCGGACACACGAATGTGCCGCCAGCTCCCCTTTCGGCTATTCTGTCCGCAATTTTCATCTACGGCGTTTTGGCGGTGGCGCTGGTGTGGCTGGGATTGGCTTATCATGGCCCGGCGCTGGGCCAGGGCTTTGCTGCTCATCTTTTCGTGGGGCTGGCTCGTTATGGGAGTGATTGCTTTGGTTTGCATGGCGATCATTATGCCGAAAATTCTGGCCGGCGCGGCGTCCGCCGGAACAAACGCGAATCATGCCGCGCCTGCGGCGGCAATCGCCGGGGCGATGGCCGTCGTGCTCGTTATGTTCGCCATCTTCTTCGTTATGGTGCCGGCCGTCTGGATATTCTTTTATGGCAGCCGGCACGTGAAGGCCACGTGTGAAACGCGCGACCCCGTGACGCGCTGGACGGATGCCTGTCCGTTGCCGGTGCTGGGCCTTTGTTTGTGGCTGTTGTTTTCCGTGCCGATGTTCTCTGGTGATGCCGCTCATGGGCCATGCCGTGATGCCGTTTTTCGGCATGTTTCTCACGGGCGTGCCGGGCACGCTGTTGTGTCTCGCCCTCGCCGCGCTTTGGGCTTACGGCGCGTGGTTTTTGTATAAACTGGATGTGCGGGGCTGGTGGCTGATTTTGTTCGCGTTGATTGTGTTCGGGGTGTCCGCCGTACTGACGTATGCGCGGCATGACGTGATCGAAATGTATCAACTGATGGGTTATCCTCAGGCGCAGATTGACCAGATCCAAAAGATCGGCCTGCTGACGGGAAACCGCATGGCCTGGATGATGTCGTTTTCCATGCTGCCGTTTCTGGGCTATATCCTCTTCGTTAAAAAATATCTCCGGGGAAAATCATAAGCGGCTCAGGGCGCAAGGACTTTGACACGGATTTCACGGATCTTCACTGATTCAATTCGTGCCAATCGGTGCAATCCGCTTGCCGCGCCGAAAACGAGATGAAGGCGGGTGTCCAAAAGCTCTGGACAAAATCGGGCGGCGGGCGTATTCAGCCAACCAATCGAAAAATTCGGGAGTATGTACTTAACGCAAATGGGCCAAGATGCAGAACCCGATTGGTGGCCAATGGATGGCCAGCCCGCCAAATAATCGGCGTGCCATGCTCGTGTTTTGATTGATTTGCGTTAACTACATACTCCCGGAAAAATTCAGGCTTGGACAGTATTTGTCCTATCGTTCGTGAGAAACAGGTTCCGATGAGCGACAAGTCAAAAATTGAATGGACGGACGCGACGTGGAATTCCATTTGGAGTGCGCGACACGTCCGCGCTTTGGAATGACGCGACCCGTCGCGTCGGAGGAAGCGGCGTCAAGCCGCCGCAGTCCGAATGGAAAAACCGCCTTTTTCTTTAAACAATGGGGCGGCGTCCGCAAATCCGAGACCGGACGGGAATTGGACCAGCGCACGGATGATGAATTCCCTGAACGCCGGCAAACTCCGGTCCCTGATTTGGAATCAGGCGGAACGCCTTGGAGCGATTGGAAGCGGAATTGATTTGAAGAAAGGCGCTGGAGAAAATTTGGGCTTACATTGTGAACAACTCAATTTTGAATTATCCCGCCTTCGCGATACCATACAAACGGCGGTGGAAACCTGACATGCTTATGAACTGGAATCAACTGTTATGCATAGACCGTTTACGGCCCACGACTAAGCAGCCTGAAGAATCGCGAGGAGAAATCCATCGGGATTATGGTCGTGTGGTCTTTTCAACGCCAGTTCGACGCCTTCAGGACAAAGCTCAAGTTTTTCCTCTTGAAACGATTGATGCTGTTCGCACTCGCTTAACTCACTCTCTGGAGGTCTCATCTGTTGCCAGAGGTATGGCTCAAGTAGCGACGAGACAATTGGTAAAAGACGAAAAAATAACTGCGGATCAGGCATACGATATTGAAACGATCGCTGCCACTTGCGGGTTAGTGCATGATATCGGAAATCCTCCATTCGGGCACGCAGGAGAAACGGCAATCCAAGAATGGTTTTAAGAAAAGGATGAGAAAAAACAGCCAGAGAAAACAAAAGACGGATTCTGGAAATTTGACAGAACAAAAAAGCAGAAATACCGGAATGATTTTGAACAGTTCGACGGAAATGCTCAGACTTTTCGATTGTTGGCGACGCTACAAATTCTTTCAGACCGAACGGGACTCAATTTGACGTTCGCGACCTTGTCAGCGGTGTTAAAATACACATCGAATTCTGTCGAAACCCAGAAAGACGATGCTACGAAAAAGAAACCCGGATTCTTTTCGTCCGAAGAGTGGCTCGTCGAGATGATCCGTGATAAAACAGGAATAGGGCGCGCTCGCAACCCAATCACATTCTTGGTTGAAGCGAGTGACGACGTTGTATATTCCACTGTCGATATCGAAGACGGCATTAAGAAATGTGTTATTTCTTGGCGTGATGTTAAAGAAATCCTAGATGCAAACAGACATAAATTTGGCAGCAAGCTTTTTAAGGACTGCGTTTTGGGCGCAGAAAAGCGCATTGACGAGGCAGGCATTAATGTCAAAAACCGCGATGAAGCCATCAGTCAATATTTTCGCACATTGGCCATTGTTAAAGCTCAAGATGCAATTCGGAGGACATTTTTCAATAATTACGACAGCATAATGGAAGGCACATACAACAAAGAACTTCTCTACGATACCAACGTAGCAGCAGAAGTGGCGGCGTTTTTCAAAGTCCTCAAAGAAGAAGTCAACTATAAACATGTATACAATGCCAAAGAAACGCTTCGCTTGGAGCTCCTTGGGCGAAACGTAATTCATTTTTTGCTCGATACCTTTTGGCAGGCAGAGAGATCGGACAAATCGAGGACATTTCCACAAAAAATTTACCACTTACTTTCCCAAAATTACCGCACGGTATTCGAGTCTCCTCGGGAAGAGGAACTGGAACTTCCGGAACAATACCGCAAAATATTGCTACTAACCGATTACGTTTGCGGCATGACCGACACTTTTGCATTAAACCTCCGACGAGAGCTTCAGCATGGATAATGATGTTAACCAACCATTGGAGGAGTCTCTGCGCCGCCGCTTCAGTGAATTTGTAAGTTCGCGAGGGGTTAGAATCGATGCGGTGCTTCATACGATGCAGACGATGCGAACTCGTGGATGGACGGTTTTCTTTTTTGGTGGCGTTCCTAGAGGAGTATTTGACGATGGAAAAAAATATCAACCACGAGACCTTGACCTTGTGTTTGATGATGAGCATTATTCGTCGTTTGAATCGGCCTTTGAGCATCATATCGTCAAACGAAATAATTACGGCGGGCTCAAATTGGAGGTAAAAGGCTTCCGAATTGACGCATGGCCGCTCAACTCGACATGGGCATTTCGCAATGGAATCTTATCCGACCCATCGTTTGAAAAACTTCCATTAACTACTTTTTTGAATATTGATGCTATCGTTGTAGAAGCAGCACCTCCAAAATTTAGAAAAAGGCGAATTTTTGACGCTGGTTTTTTTGCTGCCTGGAGGGACAGGATTCTTGATATAAACTTAAAAGACAATCCATATCCTGCAATTTGTGTCGCAAGGTCTCTTTACCTTTCAAAATATTTCGGCTTTCGGCTTTCGCACAATTTAGCTGCATATATTCACGAAAAGTTAACAGAAACGCCTATAATTGAGTTATTGGATGCTCAAGTAAGTCATTATGGATTCATTAAATTTGATGCGGGACAGCTTCTCAAAATATATCAAGAGCTTGAACAGCAACTTAAGAAAGCGCATCCGAACCCAATAATATTATTTCCCCTTCGGCCCACCCAAGCCAATCTTGAAATGCATTTGAATGAAGTCAACCCATCAGATTTTCAGAAATATCAGGGCGATTGCGAACTCTTTGAGGCGATGCAAGAAGTGCCCGATTCTTGATCTGTGCCCCTTCCCCAACCATTTCAATATCAAGGCAGCAAGCGGGCGCTGGCTTTGTTGATTTTGCGGTATTTGCCGCCCAACCAACCAAAAATGAAAGTGTAAAGTTATGAAACGTCCAACAGCGGTGACTGTATTTGGCATTCTCAACATTGGGTTCGGCGTGCTCGGCATCTTCGGCCTGCTGGGCACGATGCTGGTGTTCGCGATGATCAAGGACACCACCAGCAACCCCGTGATCCAACTCATCCATAACAATCCGGCTTATGCGGCGTGGATGAACCTGTCCATCGTGCTGGGACTGGCGGCGAGGGTGGTCTTGCTGGCAGCGGGCATCGGCCTGCTGAAGCTCAAGCCGTGGGCGCGAATGCTTTCAATCGCCTACGCGATTTATGCAATTGTCATGATTCTCGTGGGCACGGTGGTGAATTTCATTTTTCTGGTGCAACCGATGCTGGAGCAGGCGCATCAAAAACAAGGACCGGAAGCCGCCGCCGCCATCGGCGGGGCTGTGGGTGGAACGTTCGGCAGTTGTTTCGGGATCATCTATCCGATTTTGCTGCTGATTTTCATGATGCGCGCCAACGTGGTTGCGGCGTTTCGGCCACCGATGTCTCCGAGCCTCCCGCAATAAACGGCCGTATTTCTTTTAGCACCGAATAAATCATGAGCCGCGACGAAGAACATCTCAAATTACTTTCGATTTTCCATTATGTGGTAGCGGGATTTGCGGCATTCTTTGCGCTGATTCCAGCCATCTATCTGGTTATGGGATTGGTCATGCTGCTGGCACCGGCCTCGTTCGGCGGATCGGGTCAGCAACCGCCGGCATTCGTGGGCTGGATTTTAATCATCCTTGGCGGCTCGTTAATTGTCTTTGGCTGGACTTTCGCGGCTTGCATTTTGACTGCCGGACGTTTCCTGGCGCAGCGAAAGCATTACACCTTTTGTCTGGTGATGGCAGGCGTGGAATGTTTGTTCATGCCCTTTGGAGTTGTGCTCGGTGTGTTTACCATCGTCGTCCTGATGCGTGAGCCAGTGAAACAGCTTTTTATTCCCGGCCAGCCAGCCCGTGGTAATCAACCGTCATGAATTGCGTTCTTTTCAGCGACAATCTTAATTGGCTGCCTAATCAGTGACCCTTCCCCAACCATTCCAATATCAAGGCAGCAAGCGGGCACTGGCTTCGTTGATTCTGCAATATCTGCCGGCCAGCATGACGCGGCTGGTCGAGCCGTACTGTGGGTCGGCGGCAGTTTCCCTGGCGGCGGCGTCACATTCGTCCCTAAAAATTCACTGATGATGAATTGAACCGGGAACAATTTGGGGCATAATCACAGAAATGGAAAACGTCAGCATCCTTGCCGAACTTCCGAAACACACACGGGAAGCGGTGCGGTTCTATTGGCAGACGCGAGCGAAACAGTTGCAAAAGCAACGTGATGCCGGCGGGTCGGATCAAGGATTGAGAAGCGCGGTGACCGGCGGCGCGCAAATGGATGGTTTTATTGAACTGTTGACAAAATTGGCGATGGAGGCGGGCATTGATCGCTCGCACATTTATTATCGTGAATCGCTCGAATTACCGGGCTATTTTCGCCCGAACAAGCGCTGGGATTTTCTGATTGTTGCCAAAAACCAACTGGTGGCTGCCTTGGAAGCCAAATCTCAAGTCGGTCCGTCATTCGGAAACAATTTCAACAATCGCACGGAGGAAGCAATGGGCAGTGCGCTGGATCTGTGGACGGCTTTTCGGGAAAAGGCGTTCGGGTCGGCGGTGCGTCCGTGGATTGGTTATATGTTTTTGCTGGAGGAATCCAAGCGCTCGACTTCGCCGGTGGGTGTCAAGGAACCGCATTTCAAAGTGTTTCCCGAATTCCGTGATTCCTCCTACGCCAAACGCTATGAACTGTTTTGCCGCCGGCTGGTGTTGGAACGACATTACGATTCCGCGGCATTCCTGATGTCGAACGCAGAAAAAGGCGCGACCGGCAATTATTCCGAGCCGGCGAACGACCTGACGTTTCAGTCCTTTGCGAATTCACTGGTTGCTCACATCGCGGCGTTTTCGGGCCGCATCAAACAGCTATGAGATACGCCGTAGCCACGCCGCAAGTGATCGAGGAAATTCCAACCCTTCACCGGCTGGTGCAGGGCGACGCGCGCGATTTGTCGTTTCTGGCCGATGAATCGGTTCATCTGGTGGTGACGTCGCCGCCTTACTGGACGTTGAAACGTTACAACGAAACGCAAGGGCAAATGGGACACATTGCCGACTACGACGAATTCGTTGCGGAGCTGAATCGCGTCTGGAAGGAAGTCTTTCGCGTTTTGGTGCCGGGCGGCCGGCTTGTGTGCGTCGTGGGCGACGTGTGTTTGTCGCGCCGGGAAAACAAGGGACGCCACACGGTAGTTCCCTTGCACGCCGACATTTGTGTGCAATGCCGTAAACTTGGCTTCGACAATTTGAATCCGATCATCTGGCACAAGATTTCCAACGCCAGTTACGAAGTGAGCAACGGGTCAAAGTTTCTCGGGAAACCTTACGAGCCAAATGCCATTGTCAAGAATGACATCGAGTTCATCTTGATGCAGCGCAAGCCCGGCGGTTATCGCCAGCCCACGGAGGAGCAGCGCAAGTTGAGCATGATTCCGAAGGACAAGTTCGACAAATGGTTTCAGCAATTCTGGAATCTCACGGGTGCCTCGACTCGGGAACATCCGGCGCCGTTTCCACTGGAACTGGCCTCCCGCCTCGTGCAGATGTTTTCCTTTGTCAACGACACGGTGCTGGATCCATTCTGCGGCACAGCGACCACGATGGTAGCCGCGTTGAAACACGGGCGAAACAGCATCGGTGTGGAGTTGGACAGCGAGTATTGCAAAATGGCCGCCTCGCGGTTGATGAATGAAACCGGATCGCTTTTCGGGAAAGCCCAACTGCAAATTGATTTGAAGTCAAATGCCGTAGTCGAGGACGCCTTTGCGTTGCGCGAAAAATCTCCCGCATATAAAGTGCAGCGTCGAAAGAACGCTTGACCCTCTACGCGGCGTCCGAGCCGCGAATTCATTTCATCCATGCCTCTTCCCCAACCATTCCAATATCAAGGCAGCAAGCGGGCGCCATATAGGAAGGCTAAAGGCTGAAGGCTGAAGGCTGAAGGCTGAAGGAAGAAAGCAACCGGGAGTCCTCAGTGGCGCACGGGCGGGCAAAGGAATTCTGAAATCTTCAGGCGGAGTATTCCTTCAATCTTCAACAAACTGAACGTCCCGGCCGCTACGGTCGCCAGATGGCACGATAGAACCGGGCGGCGGAAGACATGGTATTGGTAAGGTTGAGCGTGCCGCTGGCCGGCGTGTTGGTGGAAATCGCAGTCCAATTCGCCGTAGTCAGGTTGGTGGACATCTGAATCACGTAGGGCACCCCCGGCAGGCCTTGCAACTGGAAGATAAACTGGCCGGGCGTCGGCAGCGAAGCCGGCACGACGAGGGATGGCGCTGTCGGTGTGAGCGCGAGGACTGTGGCCGAGTAAGGAGCAAAAGTGTAGTTGAAGCTCGCGCCGGCGACGGGTGAATTTGTCTGTGCAACGTCCAGTGATCCGACACCGGTGCGCGCCGCGTTGTCCTGCGGGATGCCATACGAATAGACGGTCGCGTTGGTGGAGGGCACATAACCGGCGAGGGCGATGGCGGCATTGAGGCTGGCATAGGAGCTTTTATTGACCACGAGCAAGGTCAAACAACCGTTCGTGCGCCGCGCGGCGTAGGTGCCGAGAAGCTCATAATCATTGGTCACCGTAATCACCGTATCCCCGCCCCGCGCGAAGTATTGCATCAGCCGCATGCAGTAGTAGCTTGGGTAGCAGTTGGGGTCGGGCGGCAAGACATCGCCATTGAGAACGCCCTCGTCGGTGAGAACGTTGCCGGAACCGTCGGTGCGCCAACCATACAAAGCGTTGTCCGAATCCGTCACGACCGCCTGGCCATTGCGCAAATCCCACCAGAGGAGCGCGTTGAACTCGGTCTGCAGGACTTGTCCGATGGCGTCGGCCGCGAACAACCCGCCTACCAGGCTGATGTATTGTTTGTCGCCTTCCGGACCGAACTCGGTATCCACCAACTCAACGTTGGTGGCAACGCTGCTGCCCAGATAATCATTAACTATCTGGCGCAAATTCACCGCATCACTCACCCACGACTTGGTCCAAAGCAGATTATAGGTGTCACCGTCGCCGGGCGCGTAGTTGTGTTCGATCAGAAAATCCGGCGTCGCGCCGTTGGTCCGCATCGTGTTGAGCATGACCGCCGTCCAACCGTAGTTCGTTGTGCCGGTCACCGGATTGACGGCCGGATGGTTCGTGTTGTTGGCGTAGGAAACCTCGTCCGGCACGACCACGGCGCCAATTTTAATGGTCGGGTCCACCGCCTTCATCGCACTATAGTAATCCTTGAACCGCATCGCATAGGTCCACGGATCGTGCGCGACTTCCCGGCCGAAATCCGCCAGATTGGTATTGTCATCCTCTTCCCAATCGCCAAAGTTCTCGTTGCCCACCTCCCAGTATTTAAAATTGCAATGGTTGGTCACATTGCACATTGCGACCCCGTAAGCCGCTTCCTGCGGTGTGCTGCTGCCATAGTTGGCGATCATAAAGACCTGAGCGTGTGTATTGGTGGCCACATGGATGAAGTTGGTCGTAAACGAGCCCCAATTACGCGCATTGGTGGCGCCGGTGTTCCAAGCCTCGTTGGTCCAGTGATAAATGTCACCCCAACTGCCGCCCGGCCAACGCAAGGCCTGGTAGTTCATGTTGGTCAGAATGGAAATGGTGCTGGCGGTGTCGAGATCACCGTCCCAGGCGGCGGTGTTGATGCCGAACACCCGGGCGTCCACCGTCCGCACCGGGTTCGTGGCGTTGACGCTGACATGGACGGTGGCCGGCGGGGTTGCGGCCGTCACCGTGATGTCACCAATATAAAAATTGGACTGCAAGGTGCCACTATTCCAAATCTGGATGCCGTTCAGATTGGTGATATTGGCCACACCCAGGGAAGCCAGGGAGAAGGTGAATTGTTGCCAGACATTGGTTGGGGCCTCCACATATATCCTGGTTCCCGAAGTTGAACCCGCTTCAGCCTGGACGCCAACCGTTTGTCCACCCACGGAACCGCCGTCCAACCAGAGCGTCAGATTGGTATAGATAGTCGTATCAATCGGATCATGTTCCAGGTACAACGCCTGATAACTGCTGCTGGCGGCGAACACAATGGAATTGGTGCCGTTAAAGCTGGGATTGTTGGTGACATAATGCGGCACCCAGCCCCAATCTTGCCAACCATTGTTGTAGTTGATCGTGCCGTAAAGGACATTGGTATAACCCGAATAGATGAGCTGGTCATCATTGGCCAAAGCCGGCGATGCCAATGCCAGAAATGCCGCGCCCACCAGACCGAACCACCAACGAAAGATTAAATTACCGAGTGTATTTCCAAGCTTACTCCGGATTTCAACGCCGAAAAAACAACTGATGCCCGAACGACAATTGTGCTGCATAATGTTATTCAATTATAACTCAAAGATCAGGAATTGAAACCGGGAAGATCTTAAAGGGCCATCATCAGATTTCGATACGTCGAAGCAGCGCTGGCCGAAACTGCCAAAGCCAGCGGAAATTTGCGCCTTATCCGCAGTCACCGGAAAATGGAGCCGACAATTTCCTGACCGCAAAAAAGTCCAATCACCGTCGCCACAGCAATGCAAAACCCTTAAGGCATCTCCGAAGACCACTGACGTTTGCACTGGCTGGCGTCCCGCGGTGCGGACTTTCGCTTCCGCGGTTAACCGTGTTCACGAGCGCCAGAAAGCCTTTGGCGGATTCAATTACCGGGTCTGCCGTGACAATAACCCTCGATCTCAATGAGAATTTTGGTGATCTTGGTCGCGCGAACCGTAAGCTCATCCAGCATGGGAATGGGTGAGCCGGGTTCGACCGTGACGGAGGATTTCTCGGTCAGCAGCAGTTGTTTTGAGTAAACCATCGCCGCAGGCAATGCGTGCGCTGTTGAACCAATGGTCTGATGGACAATCGGGTTCATAACCGTGCTATGGCACTGATACCGGAAGTTTGGAAGTCGTGTCAATACTGATTTTCGAATCTATTTTCGGATGCCTCCTTGCATCCCACTTTTTGAGCAGACGTTCTGTTCCAAAGGAACAATCGAAATATAGCCCGGCATTTCAATGCCGGGAAAGGTTCGGAAAAATTGAGTGCCGCAGCGACGGCTGAAAGAAGCCGTTTCAGCCGTCCCTGCGGGACTGATGGCGATATTGTGTCCGTTTCCGGCGTTCAAACGCCGGGCTATTTTCAGAATGTCCCGCCGGGACACAACTTTTTCGGCTGCCCAAAAAGTGAGATGCGCCTCACCCGATGATTCCCGACAAGCCGAGATTGACATTGCTGATTCTCCACGGTTCATTGGCTTGACAACCACTTACGCACGATGCAGACTTTTTTAGAAACCTTAACCGTCTTGTACCAAAATGGACGCCGCGGCTTTGAAAACAGCCAGCCAGCGGAGAAGAGACGAACTCCGGGCCAGCCTGCTGTCCCTCACCAAGACCTGTCCGGTGGACGAATGCAATCCCAAAGACTGCCCCTTGTACTCGCTCAGAAAAATGGAACCCATGCAGCGGTTGCAGTGGTTCAACGCCCTGGCAGAAGACGATTTGGTTTATCTGGCCACTTACCATCATGTTTGCATGAATATAAAGGTGGCCTTAAAATCGGATGCGAACCCTTCCTGAGCACACCCCGCGCAACTTGAGTGGAGTGGAAACCAGAGGCTCACCTGATTGTTCATGAACAAAACCTATAGACTTTGGTTGGTCTGGATTATTTTTGCCACAGTGGTTGTCACCTTCGGTTTTCTGCGCGGATGGACAACGTTTCACAAGATTTTGTTGGTGGCGGTTGTTGTGCTTGGCCTGCTGCAATGGGCCGGGCCGCTGCTGCGTGGCCGGATGCTCCGGCGTCTTAAAAGCATGTCGCCCGCAGAGCGCGAGAAGTTCCTGGCGCGGTTTGACCAGAAGACACAAGGGTTGTTGCGGAAACAGCTTGAGTCGTATGATGGCTGACCAGATCGGCCGAGCGAACCGCTGCTATTTGAAAATGGCGCGGACAACTTCCTTGCCGGCAAAAATCCAAATCACCGCCGCCAGTGCAATGTAAGGCCCGTAAGGCATCCGTGAAGACCATCGGCGCCGCCGCATCGCAATGAGCGTGACACCCACGACCGCGCCAATTACCGAGCTGATCATCAGCGAAAAAATCACGCCCTGCCAGCCGATGAACGCGCCGATTGCGCCCATGAATTTCACGTCGCCCAGGCCCATCGCCTCGCGCGGCAGGATGATTTCCGCGCTCACGGCTTCCATGTAGGCCACCGTTGCCGGATCAATTTTCTCTCCGCCGATTTCCAGCGCCGATGGCGAAAGCCGAACCAGCGCATCGGTATAGCCGCGGTCCACCAGTTCCAGCGTCCGCGCCCGCAGCACAATCACGTCCGACTTGCGGTAAAACAGTTCTTCGTAGGGAATTTCCCTGTCCGGCAGGTGCACTGACGTTTCGGTGAAAATGATCTTCGCGTCCAGCGGCAATTTCACCCGCTGCCGGCCAAACAACAATTTGCCCAATCGCAAAATCGCGTAAATCGTCCCCGCACCCGCCAGCACACCAATCAAACTTTGCAGGATTCCCCCGCCCCGCGTGTGCTCGCCTTGCACCGACGGCAGGAACAGCGACGCGGCCAGACCCGCCACGATGCCGCCCAGCGTGATTTCGTCGGGGATGATGAAATGCTCGAAGTCAATGAAGGTGGCCGCAATCATGCCCGCGATGAAGATGGCGTACACGAGCGCCAGGGCCGCCGATTTTTCGCCGAGCGCCAGCCAGCAACTCAGAAACGCGATGCCGGTCAACAGTTCGACGGTGAAGTAGCGCGGTGAGATGGGCGCGCCGCAGTTTTTGCAGCGTCCGCGCAACGCCAGCCACGTCACCAGCGGGAGGTTCAGATACCACGGGATGGAATATTTGCAGTGCGGGCAATGCGATTTGGGTGTGACGATGCTCAGGCCGAGCGGCAGCCGGTAAATGCACACGTTCAGAAAACTGCCGACGATGCAGCCCAGCACGAAAAAAACCAGCGACCAGAAATGGAACGGCACCGCCCCCCAATTCCTGGTGTCGAAAATCGCATTAATGCCCATAAATAAAAATTAAAAACCGCCCTCACCCTGACCCTCTCCCCCGGGGAGAGGGAATAGCAAAGCCCGCCTCCCGGAATCTCGCAACGCGTCCGTTTCGACGGAAGACTGGCGATAATTCTCCCTCTCCCGCCGGGAGAGGGCCGGGGTGAGGGGGAAAGTGATTTCGTGGCATAATCGTCACACAATTATTTTCTATCATCCCCATAAATGCTTTTCTCCAAAGCACGGCGCATCACGTCAATCGGCGCGGGTTTGCCCGTCCAGATTTCGAACGCCTTCGCGCCCTGATGCAGCAACATGCCGAGGCCGTTCGACGTTTGGCAGCCCGCCACCTTCGCCGCGGCCAGCAGTTTCGTCTCCGCCGGCTGGTAAATCATGTCATAAACCGCGTGGGCCTGACGCAGCGGAAATTGTTTCTCATCCAGGGGCGACGGATCATTTTTTTTCAAGCCGATTGGTGTGGCGTTCAACAGCAAATCCACCGGGCTCTGGGGATAGCCGACCGTCACTTTCACCTGCGGATAGCGCCTGCGGATTTCCTCCGCGACCGCCTCGGCCTTGGCCACCACATATTCCACCAGAAACAATTCGGACACGTTTTCCATTGCCAGCCGCAGGGCCGCCACCTGCCCTGCCCCGCCGGTCCCGAGCAGCAGCACTTTCAGTCCCGCCAGATTCAGGCCGAGGTCCTCGCGCAACGAACGGGCAATGCCATGCGAATCGGTGTTGAATCCTTGTGCCCGGATTTCGCCGGAAACCGGTTCGGAAAAGTGGTGCAGCGGCTGCCATTGACCGCTCGCGTCCCGCGCCTCGAACCGGACGGTGTTCACTGCGCCCCACGTTTTTGACGATTCATCCAGCTCATCCACAATTTGCATCGCGAGCAGCTTATGCGGCACGGTCAGGTTCAGGCCGGAGAACTGCATGGCCCTGGCGCCGGCGAGGGCGGCGCGCAGGTTGTCGGGATGCACTTCAAAGGCGAGGTAACGCCAATTCAGGCCGAGCGCGGCGAACGCGGCGTTATGCATCGCAGGCGACGCGGAATGGCGGATGGGAAAACCATAGACCGCGCAACAGCGCGTCGCAGCATTGATGGCGGGTGAAACCGGTTCAGACATGCAAAATTTATACGCAACCGCAACGCTAGTTCAAAGCGCAAAGTCCGTGCCAAAGGGCGACGCGCCGGGAAACCGCCCCATATCTCTCCCTCTCCTCCCCAAAGGAGGAGAGGGCCGGGGTGAGGAGCACGAGGTTTCCGGCTCAAATCCCCTCACCCCAACCCTCTCCCCGCTCAGGCGGGGAGAGGGAGTTGGGGCAACGTGCGGAAACGCCCACACGACAGGGCGTAATTTGCAGAGACCTTGAATTACTCGTGAATGGTGATGATGTCGCCCGGTTCGAGCGGCACATCGGCGCCATTCAGCAACATTTTCGGAGCGAGCTTCGCGCTTTCGCCCTGGCGCGTAATGATGATTTCCTTCGGGTCGTGCTGGCCGAGATACTTCGCCGTCGCAATGGCCTGCGCCAGCGTCAACCCTTCGACCCACGGCACATCGGGATTCTGCACAGGACCGACGACCGTGACGCCCGGCGCCTGCTTTTGCGCCGGCTGCTGCCGCAAGGCAGCGTTTTGCCCGGCAAGGTAAGCTGCCTGCGCCCGGGCCTGGGCCTTCGATTTCGAAACACAACCGCAAAACAGCATGACACTCGAAAGCAAAATCGCCGACGCGACACCAACGCGAAAAGATTTCCGCCACCTGCCCATCTCAATGCTGTTTCTTGAGGATTTTCCCAAAGGCGCCTTCCTCCGGTTCAATCTCAATCCGCTGGCCTTCGCTCGCGGCTGGAGCCGATGGCGGGGTCCTGCCTTTCTTTTCCATTTTCGGCGCGGCGGCGATGGGTGGCAAAGGCGCGCCGGGAACGGCTTCCGCGGATTCGCTGTCCGGCGGCTCCGCGCTCTGGCCGGGGACAAAGAAATTGGACCGGCCTTCCAGCCATTTGGCATAACGTTGAAACGTCCACATGCCACTGTCGGCGCCGGTTTCAATGGCGGAAACGATTTTGAAGAACTCGCGGGTGCGGATGAAACTTTTCACCGCGTGCGTCGGCACCAGAATCTCGCATTCGGGTACGCGGATGTTCAGGTCCGACCGGAACCGGAGCCGTTGCGAAATGACGGCGACGAGGCAATCGGCCAGTTGCGCGCAGACGGCGCCCTGAATTTCAGCAGGAAAAGCCGAAGCCACGCGTTGCAATGCCTCGGCGCAGGTCGAGGAATGAACCGTCGCCAGAACCAGGTGGCCGGTCTCTGACGCGCTCAAGGTCAGGCGCATCGTTTCCGGGTCGCGCATTTCGCCCACCATCAGCACATCCGGGTCTTCCCGCAACGCATCGTGCAACGCCTGCTCGAAACTCGGCGTGTCGCGCCCCACTTCGCGTTGCCGGATGAAGGCGCGGCGCGGACGGAATGAGAATTCAATCGGACTTTCGACCGTTACGATGTGGCGGGTTTCCGTCAGGTTGATTTCCTGAATCAAAGCCGCCAGGGTCGAAGATTTGCCGCAACCGGTAGGCCCGCTCACCAGAATCAAACCGTGCGTGTTTTTGACCAGTTTCTTGAGGTCGGGATGCAAATTGAGTTTTTCGATCGTGGCCTGGAAGGAACTGAGCAGGCGGATGGCCAGGCCAACGCCGCGCGCGGTATGCAGAACGTTGATCCGGCAGCGGACGCCGCGAATCGTCCTGGATAAATCAAACGAGCGCCGCTCCAGAAAAACCGGCCACTGCGTTTCGCCGATGAGTTCCCGCGCCATCTCCGTCAATAATTTGGGCGCGATGGGTTCGCCCAGCACCCGCAGGGCGCCGCGCACGCGCAACGCCGCCGGCATCCCGCCTTCCAGGTGCAGGTCACTCGCCGCGTTGCCGGCCGCCGATTCAATCAATGTTTCCAGTTCCATTTGTTCTTAATCTCTCTTTCCCAACACCGGCACAATCAAAAAGTCGTTTCAAGAATCGCGACTTTTGCAAAACGGTGGCGGGCGGCGCCGCGGAGCGCGGACAGCTTTGTCCGCGAGTTCTTGCGGCCGGCGCGCGGGCGGACAAGGCTGTCCACGCTCCGATTTGAAGGCCGTTTCATTTTGCGAACGAATTTTTCCATGCGGCCACGGCGGGTTTGATTTCCGCCGCGCAGTTCACGCGCGGTTTTACAAAACGCGGCGTGAACCACGGGAACATTCCAATCAAATCGTGCGTCACCAGGATCTGCCCGTCGCAACCATCGCCGCTGCCGATGCCGATGGCCGGGATGGGAACGCGCGCCGTGATTTCCGCGGCCACCGGCGGCGTCACCAGTTCGAGCACAATCGCGAACGCACCCGTGTCGGCCAGCGCCATCGCATCGTCCAGCAAAGCCCGGTGCTCGACTTCGGTTTTGCCTTTGACATGGTAGCCGCCCTCTTTCAGCACATGTTGCGGCAACATGCCGAGATGGCCGCAATACGGAATTCCGGCGGAAATAATCGCGCGGACCTGCGGCAGAATTTTTTGTCCGCCCTCGGCCTTCACAAATTCCGCGCCGGCGGCAACGAGCCGTTTCGCATTCTTCACCGCCGCCGCCACGGTTTCGTAACTGCGATATGGCAGGTCCGCGCCCAGCAATGCGCGCGGTCTGGCGCGGGCGGCGGCGCGGACGTGATGCTCCATCTCGGCCATCGTCACGTGGGTTGTGTCCGGATAACCCAACACAACCATCCCCACTGAATCGCCGACGAGGATGAGCGGGATGCCCGCCTCATCGAGCAGTTTCGACATCGGAAAATCGTACGCCGTGAGCGCGGCGATTTTTTCGCCGCGTGCCTTCATGGCGCGAATGGCGTCAACAGTGATTTTAGTTTGATTCATCGAAATTTCCGGAACCAAGAGTTTAAAACCTCTCACCCGACCTTCGGCCACCTTTTCCCCGCCCGGCGGGGAGAGGGACGGGGCGAGGGGCGTGTCATTTTTCATGTTTCATCCGCGCCCTCCGTATCATCCGCGGTTAAAGCTGTTCAACAACTCCTCCGGGCTTGTCGTCGCCGTACCGATTTTGCCAACGACGATGCCCGCCGCGTGATTCGAAAGCATCGCAGCTTCGGGCGGCGATGCTCCTGCTGCAATCGCCAGCGTGAATGTGGCGATGACCGTGTCGCCTGCGCCGGAAACGTCGAATACTTCCTGCGCGACCGTCGGGATATGAAACGGTTTATGTCCGCGCTGGCAAAGCAACATGCCTTGTTCGCCAAGCGTGATTAAAAGCACCGCCGGACGCAGTTCATTGAGCAATCGTTCCGCCACGAGCATGAGATTTTTGTCCGCGAACGGGTTTGATTGGCGCGTGTCGTCCGGCAAATTTGCCAGCTCAAATGCTTCCTTGCGATTCGGTGTGATGAGCGAGAGGCTCGACAAATTCAGGTGATGCACCGGTTTGGGGTCGAAACTGAGCCAGATGCCCCGCGCGCGGCAAAGCGTTTTGATTTCGTTCAACAACGGCTGGGTCACGACGCCTTTGCCGTAATCGCCGACGATGACCGCAGCCGTGCGTGAAAGCTTCGCTTTGAGTCCGGCGAGCAAGCTTCTGGTCAGTTTCGCGTCCAAGCCATCGCGGGTTTCGCGATCAATGCGCACGACCTGCTGTTTGTGGGCCACGATGCGGGTTTTGACGCTCGTGTGCCGCGCGGGATTCGTCACCAATCCGCCGCAGCCGATTTTTTGTTCATCCAGAAGTTTTTTCAGCCGGTGCGCAGCATCGTCATGGCCAATCGCGCCGAAAAGTTCCGTTGGCACGTTCAACGCGGTCAGGTTGCGGGCGACGTTGGCCGCGCCGCCGGGCATGAAGCTTTCGCGCTCGAAATCCACGACCGGTACCGGTGCTTCCGGCGAAATGCGCGCGACGGTGCCCCAGATGAACTGATCGAGCATCACGTCGCCGATGACGAGCACGCGGGTTTTCGCCGCGGCGTTCAGGATTTGCCGCGCCCGCGAGACGGACAGGATTTGTTTGCTCATAACTTTATCCGCGAATTACACGAATTTTCACGAATTGTTCTGGTAAAGTTGAATTCGCGTTAATTAGCGTAATTCGCAGATTCATTTTCAATCCAAAAATGCCGTCAACGGACTCGTGGCGCTGGCGGTTTCCTGCGCGGCGGCCAGTCCGGCTTCGTAGGCGGCGCGTCCGGCTTCCACCGCCATTTTGAATGCCACCGCCATTTTGTTCGGGTCGCTCGAAACGGCGACGGCGGTGTTCACGAGCACCGCGTCGGCACCCATCTCCATCGCTTCGGCGGCGTGGCTCGGCGCGCCCAGCCCGGCGTCCACGACCACCGGCACCGTGGCCTGCTCGATAATGATGCGGATTTGATCGCGCGTTTGCACGCCCCGATTCGAGCCGATGGGCGAGCCGAGCGGCATGACGGTAGCCACCCCCACGTCCTGCAATCGCTTCGCCAAAACCGGGTCGGCGTTGATGTAAGGCAACACGGTGAAGCCGTCCTTTACCAGAATTTCGGCGGCCTTGAACGTTTCCATCGGGTCGGGCAGCAGGTAACGCGGGTCGGGATGGATTTCAAGCTTTACCCATTTCGGCAGACCGGCAGCGGCGGCGAGGCGCGCGAGCCGGACGGCGTCCTCCGCGTTTATCGCGCCGCTGGTATTGGGCAGGAGCAGATATTTTTTCGGGTCAATGAATTCGAGGATATTTGCGAACGGGTCGCGCTGGCCGGACAGATCGGCGCGGCGGAGGGCGACGGTGACCAATTCCGCGCCGCTGGCGGCCAGCGCGTCGCGCATGGCTTCCGGCGACGAAAATTTTCCAGTGCCCATGATGAGCCGGGAACGGAACTCGCGTCCGGCGATGGTCAGTGGTTTAGACGACAAAGACATCTCAACCAGTTTAGGAGAAAAACGCGGCTTGTCGAGGCGGGAAGAGCGCTACGTCAGTGTGAATGTGAAAACCGGGGGGCAGTCTAAATATAAGCAGTCGCTATTCAGATTCTCTTGCAAGTATCTCGCGTAATCTTTGGGCTTCGCCTGCACTTTCTGGTGGCAGGCTCTCGACCAGCGCCAATAAACTTGTCCGGTTCTTCAATGAATCAATATGCTTAGGGTCCTCCAAATGCTCCAATATTGCGGACAACGCATTGTTGAGAACGGAAGGGCTAACCTTCTCAATGTCGTGTTGAATCTGGCTGAGGAGAACCATGAAGTCCGTGCGAGGAGTCTTTTCGCTGTGCGTCGCATGGAAAATCGACGCCCTCAAGGAAAGGTTAATGTCACGAAATTCTTGAAAGGTTTTTTCAAAGAGACCTCCTACCTTGCTATCAAATGTTAGAAACTGATCTGAGGTGATTTTCTCTAGTTCCTTGACTTTTTGTGCCATCAATTCATCGAGCGCTCTCGAGAGAGATAGGCGCAAGGATTCTTTGTCCCGCTCGTAGGCACGAACATTTTGATACCACCCAAACCCAACCATGGCGAACAGGACGACAACCACAGTTCCAAGGCAAAAGTAAACCGTTGCTAAAATGTGCTGCATGAAATCTTTGGAGACTTGAAGTTCTCTTTCCATCAAAGCCAGCTTCATTTCATCCGAGGAATCGGATTTTGCTTTCTCCGAAGCCGCAGCTACCACCTGAGTAGAAACCTGCGTTTGGGCCGATGCTGGTGTAATGAATACGACGACCGTAATAAAAAGAATGATGGCTGCCTTCCGGTTCATGGATTGGGAATAGCCCGATTGCCGGAAATTGGCAAGCGCGGTTTGGCAGGCGTAGCGGCGCCTCGGCAGAGCGCCGCGTTATTTTCGTTGTTCAAGATGGCGGCTCTCTGCCGAGGAGCCGCTACGGCCATTTTCCATTTGCAGCTTTTTCCCGAAAGCCGCTACGCTCGCTCCATGAAGCCCGCGCCGCTCACCCCGCAGCCGGAATGGCATCACCTGCCGCGCCTCGCGCCGGAGCTTTATCGCGGATTCGCCGTGGTGCAATGGACCCTCACGCTGGAGCACCGCGCCACGGGCTGGCTGGATGAAACGTTTCATTTGCATTTCCGCGAATTGCTGCTTCACGCCGCCGCGCGGGAAGGCTTGTTCTGTCCGGTCTATGTCCTCATGCCCGACCATCTGCACCTGCTCTGGATGGGATTGCGCGCGGACAGCGACCAGCGCAACGCCATGAAATTCCTGCGCAAACATCTGGCGGTGGAACTGGCGCGGCGCTCGCCGACCGGCGTGGAATTTGAACTGCAAAAACAATCGCACGACAGCGTGCTGCGGGAAAAAGACCGGACGCGCGGCGCATTTGAAAAATCCTGCTTTTATGTCTTGGATAATCCTTGCCGGAAGAAGCTGGCGAACCATCCGCGCGACTGGCCGCATTTGGGCGCAGTCGTGCCGGGTTATCCGTTTCTGCATCCGCTGGCCGAAGATTTCTGGGAACAATTCTGGAAACTTTACATGCAACATCGGGAAGAGATGCCAGCCTGACGTAGCGGCGTCTCGGTGGAGCGCCGCAAACTTTTCATTTTAGATGGCGGCGCTCTGCCGAGACGCCGCTACGGTTCCATTGCCTTGCCAACGATGGGCAGGGTGGCTTTGATGTCGTCGGGAATTTTCAGCGGGCGGCCAGTCCTGGCGTTCACAAACACCCAATCGGTTTCCGCCCGCGCCACGACCGTCTGGTCTTTGGCGCGGATGATTTTGTGTTTGCGCAGCGAGCGCACCTTGTGAAAGTTGGCCACCCACGTCAGCACGGTGAGCGTGTCGCTGGCAAACGCCGGGGCGAGATACTCGATGTGATGGGTCCGCACCACCCAGCTCGCCCCCCAGCGCCGCCGTCGCCTGAACGCAGCCGGCGGCCTGGGCATGGCGCACGGCGGCGTCCTGCAGCCATTGAATATAAGCAACATTGTTCACGTGACCGTTGCCATCCACCACGTCGGCAGTCACTTCGATGTCAAACTTGTAGATCAAGCCCATGGCTGCGGGTCAAACCGGCGTCAGGGCGGTTTTGAGGAACGGGTTGGCCGGCTTCCAGTTCATGGATGGGGAATAGCCCGTCTGCGGGAGATTGGCAAGCGCGCGGTTTGGCGTAGCGGCTCCTCGGCAGAGAGCCGCACTATTTCGTTTTTCAGATGGCGGCTTTCTGCCGAAAGCCGCTACGGTTTGCATCCCGGACAGTCAGCCCGGACAAGCTGAAGCTTGAACTCCGATTAGCGAAGTGTGCCGTATTTTTGCAACTCGGTCCGGATTTGAGTCAGGATTTCAAAGTAACGCCAGGCAGCGGGCGCATCGGCTTCCTGATGATGATCGGGTTTCAAAATGAGATTGCCCGTGGCGAGCAAAACTTTTTGCACGTCAGGATTTTGCCGGACCTTCTCACGCGTCGCAGCAACGATGAGTTTGTAAAATTTACTTTGTCCAGCGGCATGATATTCCAGTTTTTCTCCCTCGAAGGTCACCCAATCAATGTCCATCGTCTTCATGTTCGCGTTGGCAACGTCACCGGCGTGCTTGGCTTCAAAGCTGGTGAGTTGCGCGACCTGTTCGCGCGTGTAAGGCCAGCTCAAACCCGGACTCCTGGCGGAGGGCCACCTTGCGCGCGGGTCGTCGGCGCTTTCGGGATATTTCATCATCTGCCAAAAGCCTTCGAGGCTGGCGTAACGCCTTCCACGAAACGTGAATGGCGTCGGCGCAAAATTGGAGAGCAAACCAAGTTCGTTGCGTTTGGAGAGAATCACTTCACCGGGCGCGGCTTCCTGCGGCAGGATTTCCCACGCCGGCGCGCCGTTCGTGGGAACGGGCGTCCACCAGCGCGCGGGATAATTCGTTCGGGCGTCAGGGAGCCCGGCGTCGGATAAAACGGAAACGTTGTCGAACAGCGTCGAGTTCAAGGTCGAGTTGTTATGCGCGCATAAGGCCAGCCCGACGTAAATTTTTTTCGCCATCGGAATGGTCATGGTGTCCACGTGCCGCCAGTTGAGGCCATCGGACGAAACGTAGCCCGCGAAATTGTCGCCTGCGCAGGACAGTTTCACCCAGAACGGAAGGTCCACGGTGGGACCGTCGGTATTGCGGCTGGCACGGTCTGCCACCGGCCGCCATTGAAAAACCGAGCCGCCGGCGCCGATGACGGCCATCAGGGCGTACTCTGAGCCGGGCGCAAGGTTTTCGCGGAACATTACACCCGCCTTCGCCCACGGGTCGGTGAATTGCATGGATACCACCCGCGCCACAATCTGCCCGTCACCGGTCAACGAGGTGTAAGCGTAATGGAACCCGTCGTTGGTGTCCCAGATGTCACTGCCGGATGCAATCAGATTGAACTGGCCGTTCAAATAGCCGGCGTCGCCGGTGCGCCCGACTTGGCCGATGTCCCGGTGCTCCCAATCCGGCGGGAGCGCGGCCTGGAAGGACGGCGGCAGCGAATCAATCCATTTCGCGATGACAGACACCGCGTTGCGGTCAATGATGTTTTTGGCCAGCGGCGGCATCTGCAAATTGCCTGTGAGGTTGATGCGATGAAACAAGATGGACTTGTTGGTGTCGCGCGGAACAATGATTTTCGCGCCGGAAATGCCGAGCGGATTTCCCACCGGACCGGCGATAAGATTTTGCTTTTCCAACGGTGTATCAACGCGCGTGTCAAAAAACGCCTCAACGCCGCCGGGCCGATGACATTGCGAGCAATTGGCGTCGAGATAGGAACGCACGCGCCATTCCAGCGATGCGCGGGTGTCGGTGACGGCGACGAGCCGGGTGAAGTGCGGAATTTGGCTTTCATCAAGGTCAGTGTCGAACAGACCGATATGGTTCCAGACACGCAGTTGGTTGTCGGCGACGCCACCCGGATATTTGAAATTGCCGTTAAGCTGGCGGGTTTTGACACCGAGCACGCCGCCGGACGCGGGCGTGTGGCAGGTCAGACAATCCTGCCGTCCGGGATAAAACCACCGTTGAACGCGCGTGCCGGTCGCGGTCTTGATGAGAATGTCTTCGTTCGTTCCGGCGGTGACGAGGTCGGCGTCGCCGAGGTCGGCGCGCCATTGGTAGCTTGCGCCATAAACCGCGCCGTTGGTGTCGCGGACGAGCAGGCGGGTTTCGAGACGACGGAGGATTTGCGGGTTCGTGTCGTCCACGGGCAGCGCAAAATTTTTCACAAACACGGTGCCGGCGGGGAACGACCATTCACCGTTGGGCGCAAACCCGATTGCGGTGTTGGTTGGGAGCGCCATCCAGCGGGATTTGACCGCGCCATCCGACCACAACGGTGAATTGACCGTGTAAGGAATCAAGCCGGGCGCCGGTTCCAGTTTTTCCAGGTCGGCGAACGCGCCGGTTTGTGACAGCAATTTCGGGAACGGTTTGGCCGGTGGCGGCGGGCCGCCGCGCGCGAGCGTAAAAATGCGACCGCCAATGCTGCTCATCTGGCAGAAATAGATTTCGCCGGCGGCGTCAATACCGAACGATGAAAGGCCGGTATAATCCGAGCCGGAATTGGGACCGCCTCCCTTGGGCATGACGCAGAGCAGATTCTTTTTCATCGGCGTGGTGGTTTCATCGAGCGTCCAAACGGTGCGATGAACATTGTCACCAAAAATATATTTGCCGCCGAGGTCGGCCGCGAATTCATGTCCCCGATAAACGTAACCGCCGATGACGGCGCGCCCGTCGCTGTGGGGATAATCCAACACCGGCCCCCGGCTGATGCCGATGTAAGGCGATTTCATTTCGCCGAGCGTGCCTTCGCAATAGTTCCATTGGAAATTCAAGCCGCTTTCGCCCGGTTCAATCACGTCAATTTCCTCACGCGCGCTTTCGCCGACGTCGCCAATGAAAATCCTCCCTGTCGGCGGGTCATAAGTCATGCGGTGCGGACTGCGCAGGCCGAGACAAAAAAAATCCTCCAGCACGTTGGATTCGCCGACGAATGGATTGTCGTTCGGAATGAAATAATTCGCCGTGACGCCGTTGACCGGCTGGCGCGGGATGGGATGGCTGGCGGCCCCGCCGCGGCAATCCACGTTAATGCGGAAGACGCCGGAGAACAGACTTTTATTGATGATTTGCGTGTTGTTGCCGTCGGCATTGTCACCAATGGTCAGGTAGAGAAATCCGTTTGTGGGATGAAAAAACATGCCGCCGCCGTGGTGCCAGATGGTCTCGTCGGTCTGGTCAATGAACACCGTTTCGGAGCCGGGAATGGCCACGCCGTTCGCGTCGAGGGTAAAACGCGAGAGCCGGTCGTGGTAGGTGTCGGGCAGCATTGGATTCGGGCGCGTGTAAGGATCGCCCGCGACCGTGCCAGGCTTGACCCAGGTGTAATAAACGAAAACGGCATGGTTCGTCGCGAAGCCCGGATGGAACGCCAGTCCGAGCAGGCCGGAATCGTCCCAGCCCTGACACTGGTCGTGGATGTCGAGTATGAGCTTTTTCCGCGTCGCGCCGGCAGAATTTTGAAACGTCCACACACGGCCTTCGCGCTCCCAGACGCACAATTCGTCCGTGCCGGGGACAAACGTGAGGCCGACCGCGTTGGTGAAGAGGAGGTTCGTGAACGCGACCACGGCCGACCAATTGCCTGAAATGCCCGGTGCTGTCTCGGGCATCGTGCCGTTCAGAAAAGCGCCGATGGCCGGGCGGGCGGTGAGTCCATAAGGTTTGGCGCCGGCGGAAAGAACGAGGCAGCCCAAAAACGCGACGGCAAAAAACAATCTGCCACTCGCGCGAAGGTTGAAAAACATCCTCTTCACGAATTGAAGCACGCACAAGATTGTCCGCTCCGTCCGCGCCGTCAAATTTTTTAGTGTGAATTTATGCCGGGCGAATCTAGCTTGGACCCATGTTCCGTCCGTGCATTGACCTGCATGAAGGCAAAGTGAAGCAAATCGTCGGCGGCACGCTCGGCGAAGCCGGCGGCGTGCGCACGAACTTTGTCTCCGACCGCTCCGCTGCGTGGTTCGCCGAACTTTACAAGCGCGACGGGCTGGCTGGCGGTCACGTCATCATGCTTGGCTCTGGCAACGAAGCGGAAGCGCGCGCGGCGCTCGCGGCATTTCCCGGCGGATTGCATATCGGCGGCGGCATTAACAGGGACAATGCGCGAAACTGGCTTGACGCCGGCGCGTCGCACGTCATCGTCACCAGTTGGGTCTTTCGCGAGGGGCGCCTGGATTGGGAACGGCTTCACGAGTTGGTCAGGGTCATCGGCAAAAACCGGCTGGTGCTGGACTTGAGTTGTCGCCGGCGCGGCGAGGATTATTTCGTGGTGACCGACCGCTGGCAGACATTCACGGAACTGGCCATTTCGCGGGAAACACTCCAAATGCTCGCCGGAAGCTGCGCGGAATTTTTAATCCACGCGGTGGATGTGGAAGGCTCGTGCCGTGGCATTGACCGCGAGTTGGTCGAGACACTCGGCCGCTGGACGCCGATACCGACGACTTATGCCGGCGGCGCGAATTCGCTGTCGGACCTGGAGGAAGTCACGCGGCTGGGGCTGGAAAAGGTTGACCTCACCATCGGCTCGGCGCTCGATATTTTCGGCGGCAACGGCGTGAAATACGAGGACGTTGTGAAATTCAACCGCCGCCAGAAGGAAAAATCCGGCGGCGGTTGAGTGCCGAAAAAATCAGGATTTGATCACGTCAATCCTGGTCGGCGTCATCATTTCCTTGCCGCCTTTTTCCTTGACGGTGCCGGTAACGGTCACTTTTTCTGAAGAACCGCTTGGGCAAATCGGGTCATGCGCGGCCTTGCTCACGTCATTGTTTTTTAAATAATAATTCACCGTGTTTGTGCCTTGCATGACTTGGACGACGTTCTGGCACGATTTGGTTTCATGCAGCGTGCACTTGCCGCAGACCATCGTGCCGGTGATCGTAACTTGATTGGTGTCGGCGGCGAAGACTCGCGTCGCCGCGCCCGCCAGCATCATTCCGGCGGCCAGAGTTAAGGCGATTTTTTTCATAGGTTTTTTGGATTCAGGTTTACGGGGGATAAGACATCACGTTTAATGATTCTGTTCAATCAAATTAATTTGTGGTTTTTGGGGTGGCGAACAATTCGGCAATAACGATTTGAAATTCGGGTATCAATTTTTCCGTGAGCATCTCGCTGCCGGCCAGGATGCCCTTCAAAGCCAGCCCCCATTCCGTGCTGTGATAAATCTCCACGTTGTCATAGCGCGGATCCACCATCCACAATCGCGGCACGCGGATTTTCTCGTAAAGCTCCTTTTTGATGACGGTGTCGGTGCGGTGGTCGTCGCGGCTGATGACTTCCACGGCGAGCCAGAGTTTGCCGGTGGCAACCGTCACGAGCGCGAGGTCGGGGCAAATCGCCGTTGAACGGGAAACCTGGATGCGGGTGCGCGGCGCCAGCAGATGCGTGCTCGGCAGGTTCGCCACGCTCGCCGTCATCAGGGCGTGCAGCCGGTCGCAAATCGTTTCATGACGCTCGCCCGGCGCGGAACGCGGCAGAGATGCGCCATCGAGGATTTCTTCATACGGCCGGTTCATGGACATCAGCAAAGCAGCCATTGGCGCGGACGGCAAGCGGCGTTTTTCCCTAAAACAAGGCTTGCAAACAGGGGCACTCATGACTAGATTTGCGGCTCTTTTGAAAAATTTATGGCAGTAAAAATTCGCATGAAGCGCGTCGGGGCCAAGAACGCCCCGTTTTTCCGCATTGTGGTGGCCGACAGCCGCAGCCCGCGCGATGGCAAGTTCATCGAAGAACTTGGCTCGTATCAGCCCTTAAAAAAGGGCGACAATTTCACCCTCAACCTCGACCGCGCCAAATATTGGATCAGCAAGGGCGCGCAGCCAAGCGACACCGTGGCCAGCTTCATCAAAAAGGCCGGCAAGGTGGTCGCGGCGGCTTGAACTCAATTTGGGGGCACAATGCAGGAGTTTCTGGAATATGTCGTCAGAGGACTTGTGCAACACCCGGACGCAGTGAGTGTCACGCCGGTGGAGCGCGCGGGCATGACGATTTACGAGCTCCGCATGGACCAGTCGGATGTGGGCAAAATCATCGGGCGGCAGGGCGTGACGATCAACGCCATCCGTTCGTTGCTGCTGGCTGGCAGCGCCAAGAAAGGTTTGCGCTGTTCCGTGGAGATAATCGAAGACAAGCCGGCGGTTCACAGTCAGTAGCTGGTAGTCAGCAGTTAATAGTTAGCAACGGTTACACGCGAGTTGCCCAGCGGCGGACTACTGACTACTAACTACTGGCTAATGAGAATTGACGTGCTCACATTGTTCCCGGCGATGTTCGCCGGGCCGCTTGACGAAAGCATCGTCAAACGGGCGCGCGCAGCCGGTTTGCTGGACCTGAAAATCCACAATCTGCGCGACTGGACGCACGACCGGCACAAGACGGTGGACGACCGGCCGTTCGGCGGCGGACCGGGCATGCTGCTGAAGCCGGAACCGCTCTTTGAAGCGATTGAAGGTTTGAAACGCGAAAAGACGCGCGTGATTTTATTGTCGCCTGCCGGGCGGCAATTCAATCAGGCCATCGCGCGCGAACTGGCGCAACAGGAAGATTTGCTGCTCGTTACAGGCCATTACGAAGGTTTTGACGAGCGCGTGCGGGAAAGGCTCGCCGACGACGAGTTATCGATCGGCGATTACGTGCTGACGAACGGCGCGCTGCCCGCGATGGTGGTAATTGACGCGGTAGTGCGGCTGCTGCCCGGGGCGCTGGGCGACGACGAAAGTTCGCACGACGAGTCGTTCAGCCGGGGTTTGCTGGAATATCCGCAATACACGCGGCCGTTGGAATTTCGCGGGATGAAAGTCCCGGACATTTTGGTTTCCGGCAACCATGCGGAAATTAAAAAGTGGCGGTGCGACCAGGCGAAAGCGCGGACAAAAAATCGCAGACCGGATTTGATGAAATGAAACGTGAAACGTGATGCGTGAAACTTGGCGAATGGAATTCACGCTTCACGTTTCACCTATCACGGAAGAATTTATGAACCAGGCATTACAGGAAAAAATTGAATCGGAGCAGTATCGCAAAGACAAAACCGATTTTGCGGTGGGCGACAGTGTGCGCGTGCATACCAAGGTCGTGGAGGGCGACAAGGAACGCATCCAGATTTTCGCGGGCGTCGTCATCGGCAAGCGCGGACATGGTCTGAACGAGACCTTCACCGTCCGCCGCATCAGCTACGGCGAAGGCGTCGAGCGCGTATTTCCGCTGCACTCACCGCGCGTGGACAAGATCGAGGTCGAGCGCCAGGGCGAAGTCCGCCGCGCCAAACTCACCTACCTGCGCAAGCGCCTCGGCAAGGGCGCCACCCTCGTGCGCGAGAAGGAAGAGAAGGCTGCTGCCGAACCGGCGGCGGCGAAGTAATCCGGAAATTATTTGTTAGAGCAGGGTTAATTAGCCTCGCTTTTTTTGCTGTTATTCCCAAGCGGACTTGCTAAACTACGCACGTTATGCGCCAGCTTGCCGTTCAATTTCTGGATCAAGGATTTCATCGAGTGCTTTTCGATGCCATGCCGATGCCGGTGTTCGTGGTGGACAAGGACGTGTGCATCTTCGACTACAACGCGGCGGCGGCCCGGCTGTTGAGGAAGGACAAAAAGCTTGTAATCCGGCGGCGCGGGGGAGAAGTGCTGAAGTGTGTACATTCGCTGGAAGGCGCCAAGGAATGTGGCAGCGCTCCGGCCTGCCGCGATTGCACGGTGCGCAAGTCTGTGCGAATGGCGGCGCGGGGCCGTCGCGTGGTTCGCCAGGCCGCACAAATGGAGTTGATTCGAAACGGCAAAGCCGCGAAGGTGAATTTGCGCGTGAGTTGCCAGCCGTTCAACTACGGCCCGAGCTCGTTCATCCTTCTGGTGCTTGAAGGCTTGAACGACTGATAGCGGCTCCCGATTAAACCGCGGTATAAATCCGATGAGACGACGATAATTCTGCTAACGCGTCCCCTCGCCCCGTCCCTCTCCCCCGCTGACACCGTGGTAGAGGGTGGCCTCTGGCCGGGTGAGGGGGCGTTTATTGGCATGTCGGACTTGGGCTGTAAATCAGTTGCTTGACCTGCGCGCCGCGGCCGCCGTCGCGAGCTGTTGCTTTACAAACTCACCGAAGATCGTCGGCTCATACTGCCAATTTTTAATCAAGGTTGGCCCGGCGGCAGGGTGCAAATCCCACGCCGTCCAATGAAGTTTGTGTTTTTGGGCGTACTTCATCAGATGGTTGGCGTAGGCAAGGCCATTTGTGCCGCCAAAGCCCCGCCCGCCAAAACCCCATTCGCCCATGTACACCGGATATTTCCGGCTGACGTTGCCGAAGTTCTTGTCCCAATTCGGCTTGTTCGGATAAGGGTGCGTCTCATAAATCAAATTTGAGCCGCTGATTGCATAACCCTGCAGCACGCCGCTTAAATCATAGCCCCAATCCAGCCCGCTGACTGTCACCAGATTGGTCGCCCCGGTGGCGCGGACCGTGTCGTAAAGCTTTTGCAAACCCGCCGCTTCGTAAACGACTTTGGCCTGACTCGGATTCCATCTCGCCGGTTTATCCGCGGCGGTGCCGCCGTCCCGCCAAACCCGAAACGGCACGTCATGCGGTTCGTTGTAAAGCCCGAAAATCACGTTGGGCTGGTCTTTGTATCGCGTCGCCATGTCCTGCCAGAAGATGATTGAATTTGTATCCGGCATGTTGTGTTGGCCGAGGTTGCCGCCTTCGCTGACCCATTTGCCGCAGTCCGACCAGTGCAAATCCAGGTCAATGTAAACATGCGCCGTCGCACAGGTATCCACCAGCTTGTCCACGAGGGCGCGATAAGCCGCGCCGCCGTCGGCTTGATTCGTCATTTTGCCGAACCAGCGGTCCTGTGCCAGCGGCAGGCGGATGAGATTCACTTTCCAATCATTGATGGCGCGGTTCACGGATTCCTCGACGTGATCGCCGCCGTTCGACCATTCGAGCGAGGCGATGTTGACGCCGCAGAGCCAGACCCGTTTGCCGCCGGCATCGAGCACCTTCTTTCCCTTGGTGTGCAAACACATCGGATCAAGCCTGGGATCGACCGGCCGGGCTTGGCTCATCATCAATCCGTCCCCGGCTGTCTGGCCGTTTCCCGTGGACTGAAACAACACGACCAACCCCAACGCCGCCAGCGGTGCCTTTAGAAAACTCAAATTTCGCATGGCTACCTATTACCAGTTGGTGCGTAAGAATATCAAACGCAAATTTCAGCGACAGCTACCCTGTGAATTTCCAACGCGCGTGCACCGAAACAGACCAGGAATACTTTCTCAACCGAGCGATTCTGTTCCAGAAAATGCTTCGTCTCGCGCACGGCAATCCGCGCCGCACGGTCCATCGGAAAACCATACGCGCCGGCGCTGATGGACGGAAATGCCACAGTTTTGATTCCATGCTGGACGACGAGCGCGAAACAATTTCGATAACAGCTCGCGAGCAGTTCATCCTCGCCATGATTGCCGTCCTGCCAGACCGGGCCGACGGCATGAATCACCCATTGCACGGGGAGCTGGTAACCGCGCGTGATTTTGGCCTGACCGGTGGCGCAGCCATGGAGCGTGCGGCATTCCGCCAGCAATTCCGGACCCGCGGCGCGATGAATGGCGCCATCCACACCACCGCCGCCGAGCAACGTGCGGTTGGCGGCATTCACAATTGCATCCACGCGTTGTTGCGTGATATCGCCGGCGATGGCGGCGATGCGACTTAAAACTGCCGAGTTGGCCATGGCTTGTTCTTAAACACAATCGGTCTGTTCCGCAACTGGCTTTCGCTGTGCCGTCGGGCTCATTGCCGACCCGTCATTGATTCCGCACGCGCTCACGCAAAAGTTTTTCAAGGCGCGACCGGCTGGTTTCCGCCAGAGACTTCTGAGTTGAACCATAGATCGCTGCAACGGGGAGTGAAACGAAATTAAACTGTGCTCACCGTAGCCATTAATTTCCTTGACAATGAGAGTTGGTTTTGCTTTAACAAACTGGTTTTCTGAGCTAAATCGAAAGGATAATTTATGAAAGCGCACAAGAAATTTTTTGGGGTATTCTCCCTTGCCTTGGTTCTTCTGTCCGGGTTGTCCGCCAACGCCCAACAAACCGCGACCGCCACCGCAACTTTGTTTAATGATTTTGTGGTGGGGATTACAGTTACCGATGGCGGCAGCGGCTACGGGTGGCCTCCCTTGGTGGCCATCACGGGCGGCGGCGGCACGGGAGCGGGAGCCTACGCGACCATCAGCGGTGGTGTCGTTACAGCCATTACGGTTACGAATGCGGGCTTCGGCTACACCAATCCCCCGCAGGTGATTATCGCGGCCCCTGTGACCACACCTTTCAGTTCGTCGTTGGTTCTGGATTTGCCCTTGGATGGCAGTGCCGTGGATGTGGGGCCAAACGACTTCACCGTTATAACCAACGGCGGGGGAACTTGGGTGCCGGACAGATTTTTGCAGGCGAATTCAGCCCTGTCATTGAACGGAGTGAATCAGAACATCGGGATTCCCAACGATGCCCGGTTGTTTCCCGACGAGTTTACTTTGAGCGGATGGTTCAATTTCCAACAAATCAACGAGGTTGCGGATTTGTGGTCGGTGGGCAATTCTACCTCCGATGGGTATCGCGGCTACCAATTGACATTTCGGGGATATGATTTTGTTTACCAAGATTATACTGGCAGCGGATATAACGCGGTGGTTTCAGTGGGCTTATCAAACTTTGTGGCTAATACCTGGTGTCAAATCGTCGTCACCAGGACCACCAATTCGGCTGCGGTATTTGTGAACGGCGTGGAAGTAGCTTCGCAGACAGGCTTGACCCCCTACGCAAAACCCCAATATACCCCTTTGAGTTTGGGGGCTGATAACGTCTTACCCAAGCGGCTTTTACCTGTTCTGCCCGGTGACTTTGGATACGATTCACATTTACAATCGCGCCCTTGCCACGAATGAAGTCTATAGCCTTTATACGAATGAAATAGCGGGGCTTGTTCCCACGGTTGGTGTGGTTGTCAAAACCATTCGCGTAAACATGATGCAGCTTGTGCCGGGGCAGACCTACCAATTGGAACAGTCAACGAATCTAAATTCCTGGACCTATATCGGGAGTTCTTTTGCTGCGACGAATTCAACGGCCTACTACGATGTCGATGTGATTGGCACCGTGGCGGGGTTTTTCCGGGTGGTAGAGCTGCCATAAGGGTTTTCCCTGTTTGCTTTGGTTTACAAGCCTTTGCGAACATTAAAGAGAAACGCGTATTTGCCTGTCGTTATTGGCAAAAGTCGAACAGATCAAAACAGGCCAAAATTAATACACCACCTTGTTCAGCGGATATTCGATGATGCCTTCCGCGCCGGCAGCCTTGAGCTGCGGAATCAATTCACGCACGACATGCTCGTCAATGATAGTTTCCACGGCGACCCAGCCTTTCTGGCTCAAACTGGAAATCGTCGGGTTGCGCAGCGCGGGCAGATTTATTAGCAGCGTTGCCAGATTCCTTTCGGCAATGTTCATCTTCAATCCGACCTTGGCTTCCGCCTCCAGCGCGCCCTTGAGCAGCAGCGCCAGCGTCTCGATTTTTTTGCGCTTCCACGGGTCTTTCCATGCCTGATGATTGGCGATGAGCCGCGGCGTCGAGGTCAGCAGCGTGTCCACGATGCGCAGTTTGTTCGCGCGCAGCGACGAGCCGGTCTCGGTCAGTTCCACAATCGCGTCCACCAACTCGTGCGCCTTCACTTCCGTGGCGCCCCACGAAAATTCCACCTCCGCCTTCACGCCATGCCGGCGCAGGTACTTCTTCGTGAGGTTGACCACTTCGGTGGCAATGCGTTTGCCCTTTAAATCCTTTACCTTTTTGATGGGCGAATTTTCCGGCACGGCCAGCACCCACCGCGCCGGTTGCCGCGTTGTCTTGCTGAAAAGAAATTCAGCGACCTCGTGCACATTCGAACCGTTCTCGACAATCCAGTCATGACCCGTGATGCCGCCGTCGAGATAGCCGTGCTCGACGTAGCGGCTGATTTCCTGCGAGCGGATCAGGCGGATTTCGAGTTCCGGGTCGTCCACGTAAGGCACGTAGGAGCGGCTGCTGACGGAAATATTGTAGCCCGCCTTCGCCATCTTCTGGAGGGTGGCTTCCTGCAAACTGCCTTTCGGCAGCCCGAATTTTAACTTTTTGCTCATGGTTGAACAGTGATTGGTTATATGAGTTAAATGGGTTAAATGGGCTGATCGACCGCCGCGATTTCACTGATTTAACCTATTTAACGGTTCACCGATTTACTCTCATCCTGACCGGGTTAATCTGCCAAGTCCGGCGTGGAAACGCCACTTTCTTCTTTTTCGTTTTCACGTTTGGCCATTCCAAACAAAAAGGCCACGAATCAACGGCCAGTCAACATTTTCAAAAATCTTTCCTGTCAATTCGACGTTGATGCCGCCAAAAACCATATTTTGCCCGGTGCCCTTGTTGAAGGCCGGCGTGTCTTGCGTGTGCAAATGAATGTGAGGGGCATTGCTGTTGCCGGAGTTGCCACACTTGCCAATCGGCTGGCCAGCTTTCACGTCGTCTCCGCATTTTACATTGACCGATCCGTTTTGAAGATGTGCGATGAAAGCAAATTTGCCGGCTTTGGTTCGAATAACGACATAATTGCCGCAGGTGTTTTGTTTGTCAAAGATTCCAATTGGATTGTCCGGCAAGCCGTCAATCGCAGCCTCCAATTTCCCGCTGACCGGGGCAAAAACACTTTCACCCCACGAATAGAAATCTTCAATTGTCTTTCCGTCGCTTTTGAAAAGTCTCCGGCTGCTTGAACCGCCGACTTTCATAAAGTCAATGCCGTACCGTTGTGCTCGCGCGCGCATGTGATGATTTACGTTCAGAGTGTCACCCGCGTGCGCGACAAACCAACGACCGGCGAACGGAAGATGATATTTGTCAATTTCGGAAGTCATGCGCTTATCATTTCACGCTGTCAATCATCCATGCGCCACCCGCTTTTTTGAGCGAGAAAGCGTAATGCCCGGTCACGGCGTCGCCCGCATACCATTTGCCGATGGCCTCCACCGTGTCTCCTTCGGGTTCGAGGGCGTCCACGCTCAAAATCATCGCCGGCCCGCCCGTGTCTTTGTCCACCGGCGTCCGGCCCGGTCGCAGCTCGGCGCGGTAGCCCGCCTTGATGGGCGGAAGGTGATTGGGAAAGGCCCGCCGGATTGCCGCCACTTCCGCATCGTCGGCTTGCAAAAAAATCGCCGAATACTCGCCGGCATCCCAGAAATGCCGTTGCAGCAAATAACCATAGACCGCCATTTCCACTTTCAGCAAATCGGCCTTTTCCAGTCGTTGTGGCTGCGGCGAGGCGATGGTCGCGGCCGCGTTCGTCGGTTCCGGCGGAGACTCGTCATTGAACCGGATTTCCTCCTTGTTTGTGCTACAGCCAGTCAGCAAACAAGCCGACATCAAAATGAATGAGGGACCTCGACGAAATTCATGGCGAACAACGGCGCGGAACGCGGACAGACATGTCCGCCAGCACATCCGCCACGGGCACTTGCGGACAAAACTGTCCGCGCTCCTGTTTTGCGGACGCGCCCGAAATTGAAATCCCATTTTCACGGACACTTCCAAATCACCCGCCGTCCTTGAACCGAAATCCCGCCGCGCGCAATGGCCGCCACGCATTTGGGATACAATTCGTGTTCCGCCGCGTGAATCCGCTGGTGCAAACTTTCCGGCGTGTCGGGGTCCAGCACCGGCACGGTTTGCTGGCCGATGATTGGCCCGGAATCCACGCCCGCGTCCACAAAATGCACCGTGCAACCCGTCACCTTCACGCCGTGATCCAGCGCCTGCTTCCATGCTTCCAGACCAGGAAACGACGGCAGCAATGATGGATGGATGTTCACGATGCGGCCTTCAAATGCGCGCAGAAATTCACCCTTGAGCACGCGCATAAATCCCGCGAGCACAATCAAATCCACCTTCGCCGCCTGCAACGCGCCGACAAACGCACGCTCTGCCTCCTCGTCCAGTTTGGTGCGGAATTTCCCCGGCGGGATGAATCGCGCCGGAATTTTCCGGTCCCGCGCATGCGACAAAATCCCCGCGTTTTCGACATCGCTCAAAACCAGCGCGACCGCCGCCGGAATATTTCCCGACGCGCACGCCTCCGCAATGGCGACAAAGTTGGAGCCTTTGCCGGAGCCGAGGACACCCAAACGGAATGGATTGCTCACGGCAATTTAAATAGCAAAGTGAACGCACGAAACAAAGTTGAAAGAATGTAGCTGCGATGTGAGTCCGCTCACATTCCGGGAAAACAAAAAGTGAGCCGACTTACGTCGGCTGCTACGGGGATGGATTATAGACCACGCCCACGAACAAAATGGACTGGGTCTGCTCGTCACCAATCACAAAGAAAAATGGCCGGTCCACAATCATCTCGAAAGGTTGCAGAGGCCTCATGGCTGCAAGTGCGGTCATACGAACTCCCGTTACTGCCGCCGCTTCGGTTCCTTCCTCGTTCACGTCCACAAAACTTTTCTGCCATACTTCGCCCACGTAGAGACCTTCACGGGTCTCGGCCATGGCGGAAAAGTCCGCCCGTTGATCAAAGGCCTGGCGCATTCCCAACGCCTTGAGCGGGTCGTTCAGCACCACTTTGTATTCGATTTTGAACCGGGGCAAGGCGAGCGTGCCTTCGCGGTCCATGAATCGCGACCGGATTTTATCGCGCCAGGTGTCCCCGTTCAAATCCGCAAGCAACTTTGCCGGATCGGAATTCGTCGCCGGCAAAAAGACGCACATCTGCAAACGTCCGCCGGCGTAAGGCAATTGCACGGCCTGAAAACCGTCGCCCGCTTCGTAGTTGAAGTGCCCTCGCTGCCACATCAGCGGTGCCTGCTCTTCGCCGCCGGGGAGATGGAAGATGTGCGGCTTGGTTTGGTTTTTGTCGAACGGCTTGACCCATTTGCCTTTAAAATAAATCGCGTTGGCCAGAATCACCCGTGTAAGCGGCGGAAATGGAAACTGCACGACATCCTTTATCTTCCCGCGCGTCTCTTTCTCCGCCCAACCGTTGATGATGTCTGCCGATTTCGGCTTGGCAAAATCCACGCCGCCCAGTTCGGCCAGGAAAAAATTTTTGTTTTCGACGACGAAGGCTGGCTTCAACTGAATCTCCTTCTGATACCAAATGCCGTTGGCCAGATCCAACGTGACGTCCGGCAGTGAAGTCAGCGACTGATTCAAATTCGCGGCATGCTTCGTTTAGTGAACCAGTTTGGAGGCCGGCGGTTTTCAAAACGTCCTGCATTTCCGTCCGGGTTTCGCCGGCCGCGCCGTTGCCGACCATTTGCAGAACAGTCGAAACGCTGAACGGCGAAATGAAGACGTTGGCATCCGGCTGTTCCTTGACGATTTGTTTCAGCAAATTGAACGCAAAACCCGTGTTGGCCGAGGCGAGCGTTGCCCGGTCCGCCGGTGAATCAGCCCGCACCGCGACACTGGTGAAGCAGATCAAAAGACCGGCCCACACTTTGTGGCGATTGAATTGCGGGAAACGTGCAACATTCATGACTCGCTGCTTTTGTGCCAAGTTGCTCCTGTCCGGCGCCAACCGTCAAACCGAAATTTCGCCGGCATTTTCAGCCGGCGGTGGTTCGCGGTGCGGACAGCGTCTGCGTTCGCAACACTGGGTTTTGACCGCATGACGGTCACACTGTTCATTCCTCGTTTTGTGAATGCCCAATTCCGGTTGATAGTTGAACAATCCAACACTGCGACCGTTTAGAGTTCCGCCTTCAGGCGGTCAGGTAGGCAGCACTGCACTTTGCCGCGTGAACGCGGAACTCCGAACAATCCGCCAGCCGGACGCGCCTCGCTCCATTCCCCACCAAATTTTCTGCGTGCTTTTGTCTGTCAAATGGTTTTCATTGGGGGCATGACCATTTGGATACTGGCTCTGGTGTTGCTGGCGTCATTGGCTGCGCTCGGGTACCGGCAGGGAGCGATCCGCGTGCTGTTTTCTTTCGCCGGCATTATTTTTGCCGGATTGCTGGCCGCGCCATTGGGAAAACCTTTCAAACCGCTGCTGTCGCTCCTGGGCTTTCACAATCCGGTGTGGCCCTGGATGCTGGGACCGGCGTTGGCATTCGTGCTGGTGCTGATTCTGTTCAAAGTCGCCGGTGCCGTCGCGGATCACAAGGTGGAGATGCATTACAAATATCATACCGATGAATTGAAGTTCGCGTTGTGGGAGCGGCTGAATCGCCGCCTGGGTTTCTGCCTGGGCGTGCTGAACGGCACGGCTTATTTCGTTTTGATCTGCTTTGTGCTTTTCAATTTCAGTTACAGCACTGTGCAGATTGCTTCGTCCGACGCCCAGACGTGGACGACGCGATTGATCAACCGGCTCGGAGGCGATTTGGAAAGCACCGGCATGGACAAGGCGGCGCGCGCCGTGGCCACGTTGCCGGAAAGTTATTACAAAACGGCCGACCTGGCCGGTTTGCTTTGCCAGAATCCCCAACTGGGCGACCGGCTGACGAATTATCCGGCATTCCTCTCGTTGCTGGAGCGCGACGACATCAAACAACTTGCGCAAGACAGCACTTTCACCGGCGCCTTTCAAGGAAGCGTGCCGGTGGGGCAATTGCTGCACGACCCGCAGGTGAAAGCCATTTTACAAAACGTCAGTCTGATTGAAACCGTTTGGGATGACGTGCAGACCAACATGGACGACCTCGTTGTTTATCTCAAGACCGGCCAATCGCCCAAATACGATCCGGAAAAGCTTATCGGCTTTTGGGACTTCAACTTCACCACCACGGCGGCCATGTTGCCCATCGCGCAGCCGAAGATTTCTCCCGCCCAACTGATGTTCGCGCGTCTGTGGATGACCAATTACCTGCAAACCACTCTCGTCGTCGCGTCTGATCACCAAGCATTCCTGCACAACGTGCCGCACCTGAAATCGCCGATGGGTGAAACCGCGACGCTGCACTTGTGGCCCATCATCGTTTACGGACTCCGCAGCGGTTCGTTGCCCTCCACGGAACCCTCGACCCTGACCGGCCAATGGGAAAATGCCGGCGGCAATTACAAATTGTCCTTTCTTAATAACGGCCAACCGGACTCGTTGAAAGCCCAAATCAAGAACGACCAGCTGACCATGACGACTTCCGACGGAGACACATTGGTTTTTGACCGTGCGGATTAGGCTTCCGGAACCATTGCATTTTTTAGACACGAGCCGCCCAATCGCCGGATTGGCACATGGTTAGGGCCGCCGACTTGGCTTTGGCCTGCGTTGGCCTGAAACGGCCCGGCAATTGCTGCCACGTTGTGGCATGGGTGCATCGCATATTGCAGTCATTGCGGCCATCAGCCTTTCGGGGCTGGTGCCATCCAGTTGTTCGAAGACTTCGACTTCAACGGCGGCGAAGCAACATGCGCCCAGCACGAACACGGCAGCGGCAAATCCAAGCCCGGTGGTTCCCACCCCCGCGAATACTAAAGACCTCGGTGAGCTTGAACTGACCAATCGTTACGAAACCTGTGTCAATCTTGGCGCGGGCCGGAGTTGCACCATCACACCAAAGCTTCTCGACCACGACAGCCTCCAACTCACCATGGCGGTCCAATCCAGGAAACCCGACGGCAAAACAGCCGGTTTTATTGTCACCCAAGTGGTCACCCGCCCCGGCAAGCCTTTTGAAGTGGCGATCGGCGATATGGACATCACCATCACACCGGAAATTGCGCACGAATGATAATGCGCGGCCGCAGAAGTTCGCGCCGCATTGATGCTTTTGATGGTTTCCAGCCGCGCGGTCAGTACACCAGAACAAACCGCATAAAATTCAGAATGCCCACCAAAAGAACGGCCACAATCACACTGCCCCAGATGTCAAGTTTGGCGGTTCGCGCACCGTCGGCCGGCCTTATTGTAGCGATGGTATTGTAGAATTCGCTGCGATTTACTTTGGCCGTAAGTATGCTCATTACAATCGTCCCTAAGCATAGCTGGTGCCAAAGTCAAAACCCATTGAAACATGCGGCTTACGGAAAATGGTCGGGGCGGTGAGATTTGAACTCACGACCTCTTGCACCCCAAGCAAGCGCGCATACCAAACTACGCTACGCCCCGAACCATCACCGGCATCTTAACCTGTCCACTACCGGTTTCAATCACGAAAACGTTACAAATAAGGCGTAATGGGGTTTGCCCCCAAGCACCAGCCTCCAACATGACGATTTGCTTGTCCCAACTGAAACGCCCGTTGGGCCACGAGGCGCGCCACCATTGCCCGTCTCAACGCTTATCTCGCGGTTGAATGATTTTGGGACGAATGGGCGGTGGCAACGGTATCTTTGGCGGCACAGCAGGTCGCTGCCCCGGGGCCGGGGGACTCGGCCAATGTTCCTCGGCAAACTCGGCAACCTGCCCGGCGATTTTCTGTGCCGACTCGGCGACCGGCCCAACGTTGCGCATGGTTTCCGCCGCCCGCGCTTCGACTTGCCCGGCCTCTTTTGACAGCCAATCTTCTGCCTTCGTCGCAAATTCGCCAATCTTGGTTTCGGGGAATTTCATCTCGCCGATGTTGAAATTGCCGAGCGACTGCATCGCCTGCCCGACGGGACCGGCCGGTTCACGCACCTGGCTCACTGCCGTCTCCAAAGTTTGATAACCGTTCACCACCCAGTCCAGCCTGCCGTTTTCGATGTCCAGCAACAGTCCATGCACCGGCATTTTCGGGCCGATGAGCGGGCTGTGGCGGACAATATCACAGGCCTTGATGACGTTTTGCCGTTCGCTGCTGAACATGCCGAAAAATTCGTTGATGTTGTCCGGCAATAGATGACGCTCTATGCCCAGCTCCTTCAATTTGTCGAGCAACTGCATCGTCGTCGTCTTGCAGACCTGGCAATCCGTGTGGCCGATGATGGCGATTTCCTTGCCACCCTTGACCGCGCAGGCCAGCGCCAGCGACCGCAGGGTGCTGCTCAACGGGGCGGTGATGATGTTGCCCGCGTTGCGCAGCCAGATGAATTCTTCCGCCGGCAACGCCAGCGCATTCGGGAAATAGGCGTTGAGCCGCGGGTCAATGCACGTGAGCGCGATGACTGGCAATTCGTCCGCGAAGTCCGCCGGATGCAATCCAGCCGTCGTGTCACCGGCCACCGCCCGGTGGTTCGCGTCAATAATGGCTTCAAACAGGCGCATCGAAATCAATTCAATTATGGGTTAATTTCTCGTAATTACTGATTAGTTCCAATATGCATTTCGTTGGAACTACTGCCCCCATTTTGCCTCCTGTATTGTCGCTAAACGTGCTTGAGACGACACCGAAGCAAGCCACAGGCCTTCCAGCGGGAGCATAAAAACCCGCTGTGCGGAGTGGCTCCGCCAAATCAAAAATTGGTGCGCCACTGTAGCCCTGCACTGAAGGATCCTCCAATAAAAAGAGGGTTCCACCATTTACGAACCCGCTTGCCGCCCTTGTTTTACGAGTTAAAGGAATAAAATCTCCCTCGGTATCCCGCCCCCACCCCATGCTTAGCGGAAATCCAATTATTGTAAGCATTATATCTCTCGGTGGACGATTTGTTCCCAGTTCCAAAAATGAACTGGCCAGAAAATGCTCCTGTAAAAAAGACTGAATTAGTTGAGGAGGGGGATTAATCGGCAAAATTGAAACGTCAGCCTTTTCATGGTTAATCCAATCATTTGTATTTGAACCTCGCAGCAGAGAAATTTGGAATTCTACTGATTTGCCATTTTGCATTCCGATTACAACTTTGTCGTTTTCGGAAAACTTCATGTCGCTGGCGACGTGTTTCGCTGTCACCAAAAAAAGATGGTTGCTATGACCAACCAAGAAACCAGTGCCACATACAGAAGAGATTTTAGGAAAGAAAGCATTCGTATTTGGCTGCTTTAACCAAACCTCAAAAGTGCCATTTTCATTTGAAATGGTTCCTACAAAATCATGCTCTAAAAATACAACGGTCTTTGAAATTCCGTCTAGGTCTTGAGCCTTAATTCTGGGAATCAAACAACTCGTCAAGATAACGACCCACAAAATTTTAATTCGCCCGTTCATAGGTGTTCTCAAACTGACTTTTTCCACGGCTGCAACGGCGGCGGGTCAAAGGCAGGCGCAGGCGGTGGTTCTTCCGGCAGCAAATACCAAAACGCCAGATACAAAAAGATGCCTGGAAATGCCGCGCTGAAAAGCGTTCCTACAACCCAAACCACGCGCAGCTTCGTTGATGGCAGATCAAAATGCTTCGCCAGCCCGCCGCAAACTCCAGCAATCCGACGGTCGTCGTGTGAGCGGCTAAGTTTCATTATTTATCTATTTGTCGGAGGGGCGAGTTACACGAGCCCCCATTTCCCAAATCATTCAATCGGTCAGGGACTCGCAGAGCTCGTCCCTCCGAATTTTGGGGACGGCGACACGCCATCCCTCCCAATTTTTATTTCTCTTTGTCGTCACCCTTGCTCATCGCCTTTTTGAGCGCGGGCACTTGTTCCAGCAATTTCTCGAACTTCACGCCAGTCAGTGCTTCCAACACGGGCGGCAACTGGCTGATGATGGTGGTCACGTCGCCGGTCAGCTTGCTCGCGCCGCCACCGGGACCGTTGCCACTGTTGATAATGACCATCTTCTCGGTCTTGCTGAGCGGTTCGCTGATCTTGCCCGCCACTTCCGGCAGCACGCGCACAATCATTTCGATGACCGCCGCCTCGTTATATTGCTTGAAGCTCTCGGCCTTGGCCTGCATCGCAGACGCTGTGGCCTTGCCTTGCGCTTCGATGACGGTTGCCTCGGCCAGACCGCGGGCCTTGTTCGCATCGGCCTCGGCAATGCCGGTGGCTTTGACGACGTCGGCACCGGCAAAACCGGTTGCCTTGGTCGCGGAAGCGGCGCCGGCCGCCTCGGTTTCGAGCTGGAATTTCTTCGCGTTGGCCAGGGTCTCGACCTTGTAACGTTCGGCGTCGGCGGGCTTTTGCACGGTAGCTTCAAGTTCGCGCTGTTTGCGCAGGATTTCCTGCTGCTGCAGTTCAATCTGTTTCTGCTTCTCGATGATGCTGACCTGGACCTCCTCGGCTTTCACCAACTGGCCGGTCTTGAACTTCTGCAAATCGTAAGCGAGGTCGGCTTGGGCCTTCTGCTGGTTTACCGTGGCCTGATATTGCGCCACGTTGGATTGATAATCGCGTTGCGCCTCGGCAATTTTGGTATCGGCGGCGAATTGTGCCTCCTGCCCGGCCTGTTTCGCCTGCGCGGAACGGATCTGAGAATCGCGGTCGGCCTCGGCCTGGGCGATGATGGCATCGCGTTTGACCTGGGCGATGCGCGGCTTGCCAAGGGCGTCGAGATAGCCCTGACCGTCCCGGATGTCGCGAATGGTGAAGCTGATAATGTTAAGGCCCATGTTCGCCATGTCGCCGGCGGCCACTTCCTGGACCTTCTGGGCGAAGGCGTCGCGGTTCTGGTAAATTTCCTCGACGGTCATGGTGCCGAGGATGGCGCGCAAATGGCCTTCGAGCGTTTGCGTGGCGATGTTGCGGATTTCATCGGTGCTTTTCCCCAGGAATTGTTCCGCCGCCGTGCGGATGGAAACATCGTCCCCTTTGACTTTGGTTTGCGCCACGCCGTCCACCTTCACCGGCACGCCTTTGCTGGTATAGACTTCCGGCGTCTGGACATCAATGGTCAGCAGTTCCAGGGAGAGGATGTCCACCTTTTCGAAGATTGGTATGACAAATGTGCCGCCACCCTTGACGATGCGGAAGCCGACCTTGGTGCCATCCTGTTCACGGTGCTTGATGCCGGACACGACCAGCACCTGGTTTGGGCCGACCTTGGTGTAACGGCTGAACACCAAGTAAACCAGCAAAAACAGCACGATGACGAGGACGACCACGGCGACGGTGATGATGCTGTCCCGCATAAAGTCCAGTTCGGCAAACAAGGGAGTGAGGTTCATTTTTGAGTTATGGGTTGAGAGTTGAGAGTTGAGGGTTGAGAGATAAATCAGTTGGTTGTCTGGACGTAAAACTGGGTCCCGACGATGCGGGTAATTTTGACTGTCCGGCCAGTGGCGACCGCCGCGTTGTTTTCCGCGCGGGCCGGCGCTGAATAACGAGTCCCGCCCACGACGTAGGCGATTTCGCCGACGCCATTTGCCGGAATCGGGGTGATGACATTGGCTTCCGCGCCAATCAGGTTGGCGACGTGGGATTCGCTGGAGCTTTGTGTGTGGCGAAAGACCGAGCGGAAAAAAACCAGCAATGCTCCCGCCACTACCAGGCCGCCGGCGAGCGAGAGTGGCGCGCTGACGAACACTTTGCTCGTCGCGGGAAACTGCGTGAAAATGAGGCCGAACCCCCCAAATGCCGTAATAAACGAGGCCAGGATCGTAGGGCTGAAGATGGAAATACCCGGCGCATCGCTGCTGTCCGCCCCCACCTCGGCGTGCCCGCCACTGCCTGCCACATGAGCATCATGTCCGCCGAAGAAGTGCCCGACCAGAACGCTGATCAATGCAAATGTCAAACCCACCACCAGACAGATTCCATAGACAATCATAAGTCCTCGCTGAGTTGCCGTTGGTGCGAGTAAAAACCCAACCCACTTCCAACGCAAGCAGGAAAGGTGGATCAGTTCTACCGGGTTGCTTCATGTTTCAGAATTATCAAACACCAGACCGGCCCAAGCCGCATCTATAATTTGGCGGCTGATTTGTAAGGAGCTTCTGTCTCTTAATCCTGATCTTCATCGTAATCTTAATCTCCTCATCTACGATTACGATTAAGAGAAAGATCAAGATTAAGACGGTAAATGTGCTTCCCGCTTGCCAATCGTCCGCAGCTTTTTCATTGTCTGGTCATGCAATCCTACGAGCTGTTGCGCGAAGTTTTCGAAAACAAGACGCCCAAACAGGTCGCCGCCGACCTTGGCCTGTCGCTTTCCATGGTTTATAAATGGGCCGAACCGCCGACTTACGCCGCCGGCCTTCGCTCGGAAGCTACGGCCCGGCGGGCCGGCAGCGGCACCGGCAACCCGCTTGATCGCATCGAAGCCTTGCTCACAAGCACCGGTGACCACCGGCTTGTCCAATGGATTTGCCAGCGCGCCGGCGGATTCTTCATTCAAAACCCCAAAAGCGTTCCGCATCCGCATTACCTGATTCCCGCCACCAACCAAATCGTCCAGGACTTCGCCGACCTGTTGCACGTTATCGCCAAGGCCACCGCCGATGATGCCATCACACAGCCGGAGGCCAAACAAATCCGCGCTCGTTGGGAGGAATTAAAGACGGTGACGGAAGGTTTCGTGGCGTGTTGTGAGGAAGGCAATTTCAGTCACATTCGCAACCACGCCGCCAAACACGCCGCGGCAAGATCGGAGTGAGATGGATTCCCATATCCCGCATTCACATACCGGCGGTTCGTAATCGCCGCAAGCTCTTGCCGGCAAGCCTACCGACTTATGCGGATTGTGGGTGTAGAAAAATCTCATGACTTGATGTCGCGCACTTGAAACACCGCCGCGCCGATGACAAAGGCCGTCGCGCTGGCGGCCAGCAGGGTGATTTCCGATTGAACAATTTGCGGCCACGGCGTGGGGGTCTGAAACAGCCAAAACCAGCTCTCCAAATGATGGGTGACAAACCAGTCCTGATATGGCTCAAAAAACGGTATGTGCTGCATGACCATGTTCATGAACAGATACGAGAGCGCCAGAATTGTGGCGGCCGCCGGCTTCATGTTGAAACACGAAAACATGAAGGCCACCGACAGCATCGTAATGGCGTTCATGACCATGAACAGATGGGAAAAGGCATACAACGCCAGCCCTTCACCCGGCGGGAAAATGCCGAAGGTTGTGCCTTCAGGTACTTGGGCAAACACGAACATTCCTTTCCAAGGAAAATAAAGGCGCGCAAAACCCAGCGCAATGCCGCCCAATGCCAGCGTCAATACCCCCGCAAAAATCATTCCCGCCAGCCATTTTACCAGCAGCAACCGAAACCGTGAAATGGGCCGGGACAAAATCATCCGCAACGTGCCGTCTTCGACTTCCTTCGCGACCAGGTCGCCACCCACAAGTGTGACATAAAGTGGCATAAGCAGCGCCAATTGCGGCCACAGCATCACCAACGCCACGGTCAGGGCGGAAATGTATTCCGACGCCAGATACCCGTTGCCCGCCAGCAGGCGTTCAAACTGGCTCTGCCAGTGCGTGTATTTGAACATCAACAGCATGGCGGTCTGCGCCAGCACGAACGCGCCGAAGCCGATGTAGGTGCGCTTCTTGCCGAAGAGCTTCCAGAGTTCGTTTTTGAGCTGGGCGAGGAACATGGTCAGTCGTCTTTAGGCAGCGGCGGCGCGGCTTTCACCAGGCTCAAATAAAAATCCTCCAGCGTCTGGTCCTGTTGCCAGATGCCTTCCACTGGAATGTTTGCTCCTACCAGCAGCTTCGCAACCTCCACCGTCGTCCGCCCTTCGCTCAACTCGATGAATTTTCCGTCCGCCGAACCCGTGATGATTCCACGCTCGCGCAGCAACGCCGTCGCCGTTGCGAAGTCCGGCGTCTTGAGCATCACGCGTCCGCGCGCCGCGGTCACATCCGCGACCCGTCCTTCAAAAACTTTGCGTCCCTGATTCAACACCGCGATGCGCGTGCAAAGCTGTTCCACCTCGCCCAACAAATGCGACGACAACAAAATCGTCAGTCCCAGCTCGCGATGCAGCCGGGCGATGGTCTGGCGCATCTCCGCGGTGCCTTCCGGGTCAAGCCCGCTGCCCGGCTCGTCGAGAATCAGCAACTCCGGCTGCGGCAACAGCGCTTGCGCGATCGCCAGCCGCGCACGCATGCCGTGCGAATAAGTTTGCACCTTCGACTGCTCGCGGCCCGTCAGCCCGACCCAATCCACGACTTCGCGAATCCGCTCCGGCGAAGTCGGCGCGGAGTAGTGACTCAGGATTTCCAGGTTCCGCCGTCCGGAAAGATAATCGTAAAACGCGGGGGCCTCAAAAATGGCGCCGACTTTCTGCAAAGCCAGCGCCCGCTGCGTCGTCACGTCATACCCGCAAACCTTCACTTCGCCGCGCGTCGGCCAGACCTGGCCGAGCATCATGCCGATGGCCGTGCTTTTGCCCGCGCCGTTATGGCCGAGCAGACCGAAGATTTCGCCGCGTGGGACGTCCAGCGTTAGGTCATGCACCGCGACCCGCGCGCCGAACTTTTTTTGGACTTCACGCAGCGAAATCATGGTGGCAACGTTCCTTCGATGGTGAGCAGGTTTTTGATGTGGCCGTCCGCGTAAAGATAATTCACGGCCTTGCCCGGTCCGCGCGCGGCGTGAAAACCTTCCTTGTCGAAGAAAACCGGGATCGCGTGCGGATTAAAATTCATCCCGAGCACCTCCAGATGGTCGGCGCTCTCTCCGTTCAACAGGCTGTTCCACGAATAACTTGAACCGGTCTGCTCGAAAATTCCCTCGAAGTCGGACGGACAGCGCAAGACATCCGTGTTGCCCAGCTCGCTTCTCAAAACCAGGTCCACGCTGGGCAAGGCATTCGTCGCCGGTGAATTCGTGTCCAGGGAACGGTCCCGCATCACCGGCAGCCGGTTGTTGTTGCCGTCCACATAGACTTGCAGGGCGATGCCGATTTGGTGGAGGTTGCTGATGCAGGCGGTGGCGCGGGCAGATTCCTTCGCCCGGCTCAACACGGGCAACAACAACGCCGCGAGCAGGGCGATGATACCGATGACCACCAGCACTTCGATGAGGGTGAAAGCCGCGCCCATCGCCTGTTGCCGACCGCTGCTGGCCTTTGCATTCATTGCTGGCGCAGTATCATCCTTCCCGACTCCATCTGGCGCTGCAGTTCTTCGAGCAACGGCGCCAGTTCCGCCTTTGTCTGCGCCGAGCTTTGGCTGTAAAACGAATTCAACCCGATCGTTCGGATTTTCGCCTCCAAGTCCGGGCTGATGGGCGGCGGGGCATTCGTGCCGCCTGGCGTCGCGCCGCCTCGGGCCGGAGGGCCATTGTTTGCCGCGCGCAAATTTTTCATGGCATCATCAATCAGCCGGCGCCGTTTCTCTTCCGGCAATTGCTCGAAGGCCTTGATCATCTGCTTGAAACCCGTCGGCAGCGTTGCCTCGACGAATTGTGTCTTTTCCTCCTCCGTCATCTGCGCAAACCAGTCATTCATCAAGTGTTCGGCCCGGAACCGTTGCCGCTCATCGTAGGAAAGCGCGTTGAGTTTGTCCTCGAGCTCCTTGAGCGCCTTGGCCCGCGCGGCACCCGTGAGTTTGCTGAAATTCACCGACTCGACATACGCGCGCACCTTGTCTGCCGTCATCTTGAGGCTTTCCAAATACCAATGCCCCGCCCAAGCCACCAGCCAGATGCCGATAATGGACGCCACCGCCCAGCCAAGAAATCGCAGCCGCTGGTTGAACATGGCTGCGATATTAGTCCGTTTTCCGCGCCTGACGCCACGAAAAAGCAGTTGCTGGCACCAGAATATTACAACGGGGCGAAATTATTTTGCAGCGGTGTCTTGCAGCCGCAAACTTCAGCTTGCGTCCCGGCGCAACATCCAGGTCGCGGCTGCATTGTTCCAACCACGAAACTCGATGGAAATTCGTGAACCGGTGCGCGCAGCCCGGATGGATGCGGTTTTGGAGCCTTAATTCAATCTCCCCCGGCCTCCGCCCAACCCGCAGCAGCAGCGTGCCTTGCAAATCAACGCTAAAAAATGGCAAGCCAACAGAAGCGGAATTTTGAGGCATCAGGTAACTTGGCCGTCATGAAAAACTTTTTGATTACTGGTTGCCTCTGTTGGCTGGCAATCGAAGCCAGCCACGCGGCGTTGACGAACGAACCGACCGCCGCGCTGAGCACGGAGTCGCCGGCAGACACGCGCTACGGTCTTTTCAACTGGCTGGACAGCCGCAGCATATACGGCCAGGACGTTTTTCCCGAGCCGTTCCTGGTGGACGACTCGGATTTGGAAACCGGCGAGGCGCGCTTGGATTGGCTGCATACTGAGGCTGGCAGTTCAAAGAGCGATCTCGTTACCGCCGAGGTCGAAAAAGGGTTCGGCCTGATGACTTTGGAACTCGAAATCCCTTACGAACACGACACGGGAACCGGCAGAACCGCTCAGGGCTTCGACAACATTGATCTGGGCGCGCGGTATCCATTTTATCAATGGGTATCGCAAAATGGATTTGTGGACTCGACATTTGGCGCGGGCATCGAAGTGGGCATTCCCACCGGCTCGACCGTCAGCAAGAACGCCGAACTGGTGCCGAAAGTTTTCGATGACCTGAAAGTCGGCGATTTTACGCTGCAATCCATTTTCGGCTATTCAACGCTGTTTGGCCCCGGCGATGACGGCGGCTTGCAGACCTTTGAATACGGTTTCGTCTTCGGCTACACGATTCCGCATGATAAACTGCCGTTGCCTGATGTGGAGCAGCTCATCCCATTCCTCGAATTGGCGGGGGAGACGGAGTTGAATAAGGATCAGCCCGGCCACAATAGTCTGCTCGGCGATGCCGGGCTCCGCCTCAACCTCAAAGCCATCGGCCGGGTGCAGCCGCGACCGGGAATCGGGTTCGTCTTTCCGATGGACAGCGGTGCCCGGGAGGGCACCCATTGGGGCGTCATTACGAGCCTGGTGTTTGAATTTTAACGCCGAAAAGAGTTTCCTGAAGACCATGACGATGAGCATGAACCGGCGGGAATTTTTGATTTTGACCGCGGCTTTTGCCGCGGGTTGCAGCTCAATGGAGAATGTCGGCCTTCCTGCTGCGGGCAAACAGCGCGTCGTGAACGCGGGGCCAGTTGGCAATTATGCCGCGGATGGAGTGTGTTCCGCCTTTCGCAACCAGGGATTCTTTATCGTGCGCCGGGACGAAAAATTATTCGCCCTTTCAGCCATTTGCACACACCGGAAATGCAAGCTCGATGCGGAACCGGATCGTTCCTTTCATTGTCCCTGTCACGGCTCGACTTTCGATCCCAACGGCCATGTGACCGGAGGTCCGGCGCGCCGCGATTTGCCGGTATTGGCCACGTCGGTTGACGAGAACGGCCAAATACTGGTCACAGTAACGGCATTGTAAAACACCATGGGTCATTGTCGGCGGCTTGCAGTGGAACAGTCAGTGGTCAGTAGTCAATAGTCGGTAGCAGGCGGCTTGCGACAGAGAAAAATAGATTTACGCTCGCCCTCATCCTGACCTTCTCCCCCAGGGAGAAGGAACAGCAGGTGTTCGTCTCCCGTTTGCGGCTGATCGCCCGGTCGATCCAGCCATTCCTATTTCGGCGGGGCGGCGGATGATTCTCCCTCTCCCGGAAGAGAGGGCCGGGGCGAGGGCGGTCGTTTCCACTGACTACCTTCCCTTTTGCGCGGGCGTCTTGAGGGGATACAGGCCCGGACAACAGCCGAAGGTTTCGTGAAAGGCTGCGCTGAAATGGCTCAAACTGTTGTAGCCGACTTCCAGCGCCGCTTCGGTGACGTTGTAATCGCCGGAGCGGAGCAGTTCCGCCGCCTTTTCCAAGCGCAACTGGCGCAGGTATTGCGTGATGGTCTGGCCCGTGTGCGCGGAAAAGATGCGGCTCAAATAAAAATGGCTGCAACCAATCTTCCGCCCCAGCTCTTCCAGCGACGGCGGATGGGCGGGGTTTTGTTTCAGCAGAAAGATGACCTGTTCCACGCGTTCCTGCGCCAGCCGCTTCTGGCGCGTGCAAAACATCTCCTGCCCCGGCGGCGGTTGCAGCAAAAAGGTCACGGCCAGTTCGAGCGCCTTGCATTGATACCAGAGCGGCTGCGCGGCGGCATCCACCGGCGGCCGGCGCAAGGCGCCAATGAGCTGCTGCTGACCGGTTGAAAGCCGCACCGTCGTGCCCGCCACGTGCTTGCAGGGACAATTCTTAATCGCCGCGCAAACGACGGGATGCAACGTGGGTTCCATCCCGGCCAGATGTTTCATTAAAAACGGACAGGAAAATTCCACGGTAAGAAATTGGTGGTGTTCGTTGGCGGAACGCCGGGCGGTCAACGGCTCATCCTTGTGATGATAAAAACCGGCGGTGTTGGGCGCGAATTCGGCCCGGCTGCCGCGTCCGGCCACAAAACCGTGGCCGTCGAGGTTCAAGCACAACTCCACGCAATCGGGATGAAAGCTGGCCGCCCAATCGAGTTCGCGCTTCGCAAAGAAATCGTGCCACTCGAAGCTGTAACCCGTGCCGCGAAAACTGCCGAACAACGGCTGCCAGCCCGCGCCGACATCGCGCCACGCGCTGCTTTCGCTGAACGCGGCGGCGGGGTGGCTGGACGGTTGGTCTTTGGAAACAACGCTCCTCATAGACTCAGGTCAGACATTCTCGTCCGCCTCCGTGTGAATGGCAAGACGGCAAATGAAACCGAATGGGTGCCTGACCAGGAACGTAATGAGCGCACGCGCAAACTGGTGCATCGCTGCGGCAGCGCACGGCTCAGGTCCAAGGCGTCAGACGGTAATGATCATTTCTCAAATCCGATTATACAAATTTGACCGTCACGGTGTCTATTGAGTGAGACTGAGCAAACGATGAAAACATTGAAACCTGAAATTCCCGGGTCGTTTTGATGGTTGCCGCCCTTTTGCCGGAGCGGTCATGCAAGCATTTGGTCTTCGTTTAGCCAGGATCATCACGCATCCAATCGCCCACGGCGCGAGGTGATCGGATGGTTGACAATATGGCTCCGAGGTGTGAGGTTTTGGTCGAGCCGAATGAATGTTATGAATCAGACTGAGCCATCAACCGAAGTTCAGTCGCCGGCACAGCGGGCGGGGATCATTGCTTCGTTCGCTTGTCTGGCCTGTTCCGCATACCTTTTCTGGGTCATTAGCCCGGCGCTGGACTCGCTGGGCGCGTGGTGGGCTGAATTGTTGGTTTATACGCTGCTGCCCATAGCACTCACGTTCACCATTCTTCATGGCAGCGATTTCCACCGGGAGATGGCCGAAGCGGCACGAACGCCTTTTCTGTTTTTGATTTCCTGTCTTATTTTCAGCGGGACTTTCTTTTTCATGGTGGTCCTGGTTTTCTGCGCCTGTGCCTTTCCAGGGGTGGGAAGGACCGGACCCTGACCCGTAACATTTGAGTGATCCTCGGGCGCCGGCTTCAGGCGAGACGACTCTCCCGCTTCGGCCCTGTCTTATCCCCCTGCCCTTTTCTTCGAGATGGTGTGCGTCGCGTGGCCGTAAAAGGCGTCGGCACATTCCATCAGCGTTTCGGACAGCGTCGGATGCGGATGCACGGATAGCGCAATGTCCTCGGCGGTCGCGCCCATCTCCAGTGCCAGCACGGCTTCAGAAATCAATTCGCCCGCGCCCGCGCCGACGATGCCCACGCCCAACACCCGGTCGCTTTCGGGGTCAATCAGCATTTTTGTCAGGCCATCCGTGCGATCAAACGACAGCGCCCGGCCCGATGCCACCCACGGGAACTTCGCCACTTCGTATTTTACGCCGCGTTCCTTCGCCTCGGCCTCGGTCAAACCGCACCAGGCGAGTTCCGGATCGGTGAACACCACCGCCGGAATGATAATCTGTTCAAAGACGCTGTTCTCGCCGTTGATGACTTCGACGGCAATGCGCGCTTCCTTGTGCGCCTTGTGCGCCAGTAAAACTCCGCCCGCGATGTCGCCGATGGCGTAAATGCCCGGGTCATTCGTTTGTTGCCGCTCGTTGACCTTCACGAAGCCTTTTTCATCCAGTTCAACCTTCGTATTTTCCAAACCGAGATCGGCGCTGTTCGGCGTGCGGCCCACGGCCACCAACACGCGGTCGTAGAGTTCGGACAGCTTCTGCTCATTGTGTTCCATCTCGACCCTGATCTGTTTGCCGGCGGTGGACATTTTCACGACCTTGGCCTTGACCCGGATTTCCTGGAACATCTTCTTCGCGTTCGCCACGACGTGCCGCGCAAGATCGGGGTCGGCGCCGGTAAGGACGTTGTCGAGCGCCTCGGCGACGGCGACTTTGCTGCCCAGCGCGGCATAGACCGTGCCCAGTTCCATGCCGATGTAACCGCCGCCGACGACCAGCAGATTTTCCGGGATGTCAGGAATTTCGAGCGCCTCGGTGGACGTCATGATGCGCGGGTTGCCAAGGTCGAACACCTTGGGCATGGCCGCGAGGGAGCCAACGGCGAGAATCGCCTGCTCGAACTGGATGAACTGCTGCCCTTGCTCTGTCTCGACGCGCAGTGTTTGTGAGCCTTCAAAATAACCACGTCCTTGAATCACCTGCACGCCGCGCATTTTGGCGAGCGTGGCGACGCCGCCGCCGAGCTCTTCCAGAATGGATTCCTTCCACGCACGGAGCTTCGCCAAATCCACCGTCGGCGGCGCGAACGTGATGCCGCGATGTTCGGATTCTTTTGCGCCGGTGATCTGGTGAGTCGCGTAAAGCAGCGCCTTCGATGGAATGCAACCGCGATTCAGGCAGACGCCGCCGAGCCGTTTCTCGCGTTCAATAAGAATGACCTTTTTGCCGAGGTCCGCGGCATAAAACGCCGCTGCGTATCCGCCCGGCCCCGCGCCGACCACGACGATTTGAGTTTTGATCGGGTCCATGAGAATACCGTTTAGTCAACAAGTTCCGCCCTCACCCCGGCCCTCTCCCCCGGGAGAGGGAGAATCAACCTCCGCTCTTTGAGGATATGAGCAATACTCGTACTCGAACACGTCTTGCAGCGAACGTTGGAGCGGCGGAGACTGCAACCGCGACAAGCGCATCGCCGAACACCATCACGCACTTCCCCCTCTCCCCGGGGGAGAGGGCCGGGGTGAGGGCGAGCGTAAACTTTGGTCTCAATTCGGCTCACAGTTTAATACCTTCTTCTTTGAAATCCTCCATCGCCTTCACCAAATCCACGATGAACCGCGCCGCTTCGCCGCCGTCAATCACCCGATGATCAAAGGACAGGCCCAGCGGGGTCATCAGGCGCACCTCGACCTTCCCGTCGCGCACGACCGGCTTGAGCGTGCCGCGCCCGAGGCCCAGAATGGCCACCTCCGGCTTGTTAACGATGGGCGTGAAATACATCCCCCCGATCGCGCCCTGATTCGAAATCGTAAACGTGCCGCCCTTGAGTTCTTCGGCGGTCACTTTCCGGTCACGCGCCTTTTGCGCGAGCTGTTCCACTTCCTTCACCAGTTCGAGCATGGATTTTTTATCCACGTCGCGGATGACCGGCACAATCAAGCCCTGCTCTGTGTCCACCGCGATACCGATGTGGAAATATTCCTTGATGACAATTTCATTGGCCACCTCGTCGAGGCTGGAATTGAAAATCGGATGTTTCTTGAGCGTCGCCACCAACGCCTTGAGCACGAATGGCATGAACGTGAGCTTGGCGCCCTTCTGCTCGTAGGCCGCCGCGTATTTCTTGCGCAACTCATTCAGCCGCGTGAAGTCCGCGTCGTCTAGCTGCGTCACGTGCGGGATCGCGTTCCAATTTTCCCACATCCGGCGCGCAATGACCTGACGCAATGGCGTCACCGGCTTTTTCGTCACCGGCCCCCACTGGGAAAAATCAACCGGTTCGGCGACTGGTTTCGCCGGCGCGGCCCCGGTGGCGGCAGGTTTGGGTTTGTCCGCCGCTTTTTGCAAACGGGCAATGTAAGCGCGAATGTCACCGATGCCAATGCGCCCGCCCGCTTCGCTGCCGCGAACCCGGCTTAAATCAATGCCCAGTTCGCGCACGAGCTTGCGCAGGGACGGTGACGCGACCGGCGCGGCTACGCGTGCAACTGTGGAAACATGTTCTTCCTCCTCCTCGTCCCTTGCCGGGGCATAGCGCAGCGAAGACTGGTCGTCCTCGACGGCGGCTGGCTGGCGAGACGCTTCAGCCATTTTCACGGCTGGCGCAGGCGTAGCGGCCGGTGCCGGTTCTCCGCCGCTCAAGGAAAGCAGGCGCTGGCCAACAGTGACTTTTTCACCGGGCTTCACATAAATTTTGGTGACAACGCCGGCGGCCGTGGACGGAATTGAGGCCACGGCCTTTTCGTTTTCCAGTTCCAGAATAGCCTGGTCTTTGGCAACCGTGTCGCCTTCCTTCACGAAAATATTGACGACGACGCCGGAATCCGCGCCTTCACCCAACTTGGGAAGTTTGACATCCATAAATTAACAGGCGCAACATTTTGGAGAAAAGCGCCTCCACATTCCAGAAATAAATTCTCCTGAAAGTGCGACC
>CAWHAH010000028.1:0-24701 GCA_963827205.1 uncultured Verrucomicrobiae bacterium | reverse complement strand
GGTTACCCACCAAACGCGGCGTACTTTTTGATGCCGCGACGCCAGGCGAATCGCGCCAGCGCATATCCAATCAGCACCCAGAGCAGTTGCACGAACAGTCCGCGCACCAGACCTGCGCCCGCGATTTTGCCCATGTAAATGCCGATGGGCGTGTAGAGCATGGACGGAACCGGTGTGAAGAAGAGCACGCGTTCCAGCGCGGGCGGCAACAGGTCGAGCGGGAACAAATGACCGCTCGCCACATATTCAAACGCGAACAGGATGAAAATGAACGTGGAAATTTCCAGCAGCCAGAACGCCAGCATCGCCATGGTATAGGAAACGAAAAATTGCAGCAGCGCCGTCAGCAGCAGCGCAACGGGAAACGCGATGAGCGCGGTCGCGCTCGCCGGCGCGACGAAATACTGGCGAAAGCAGAAGATGAACACGGCCAGCGGTACGCACGCCATGGAGATGAATGCGATGCGCCCGGAAAAAAACAGGCAGAGCCGATACCACAGATAATCAATCGGCTTGAGCAGGAACTGGCTGATGTTGCCTTCGCGGATGTCGGCGGCAATCTGCCAGTCGTCCTCGTTTACCGCCGTCAGCACGTCCACGACGGCGACGAGCAGGTAATAAAAAATCATCTGCGCCTGGGTGTAACCGCCGAGGGCGCTGCCGGTTTCCTTGCCGGCGTAAATCGTGCGCCAGAGCGACAGCATGGCAAACAGCGGGATGAAGCTGAACAGCGTCCGCGTCAGGTAATTGACGCGATACGTCAGGTTGTTCTGAATCCCGATGCCGATGACGTGCCAGTATTTTCTCATCCGCGCGACGGAGGAAATTTAAATCGGCACCGGCAAATTGCGAATGAAAACGGCTGGAGAATGACCGCCCGGCTTCAATCCGCACGGAGGCGCAAGCTGAAGCTTGCGGCTACAAACCGCAATCAGCCGGAATGCGAATGCAAAGGCGGGCGATAAACCCGTAAAAATAGCTTGCCTTATGATATCGTCCCGGTTAGGATAACTCCACTTTTGGACTTGGAAATCAGATGAAAGAGCACCCTTCATTCACTCGCGCGGGCTGCGCCGCGTTTTTCCTGGTTTCAGCATTTTCGTTGCACGCGGTTCCCGGGGACGAGCATTGGGACGCGCAGTTCGGCGCGCCGGGCGTGACCAATATCACTTACGCGGTGGCCGTGAACAACGGAATGGTTTATGCCGCCGGTGTGGCGACGGGTGGCCGGACGAATGCGCCGTTGAATCTGTGGGATGGCAAACAATGGTCCGTCGCCGCCGTGTTTAATGGCCCAAGCCCGATGCAGGTCAACGATCTCGCGTTTGTGGGCAACACGCTTTATGCCGCCGGAAATTTTACCAACGTCAATGGCGTGGCGGCAAATGGCCTGGCCAAATGGGACGGCACGAGCTGGAGCGGCATTGGGTTTTCCGGCATCGCCTACGCGTTGGCGGTGGATGGCAACAATCTTTACGTCGGCGGCAATTACACCAATGTCGGAAGCGTGACCGTGACCAACATGGGTTATTGGGACGGGAGCGCCTGGCAAGCGCTGGGGTCCGGCGTGGGTTCGTACGCCGGCTATTCAGTGCGGGCGGTTGCAGTTAAAAACGGGTTGGTGTATGCCGGTGGATTTTTTACCAATTGCGGGTCCCAACTCATCACCAATCTGGCGGTTTGGAACGGCAGCACCTGGTCGGCGGTGGGCGGCGGAGTCAATTCCCTGGTGGATGCGCTGGCGTTCAACAACAATGATCTCTACGTTGGCGGATATTCCACACTGGCCGGAACCACGCCGGTGAGCGGCATTGCCAAATGGGACGGTGCCAATTGGTCGGCCTTGGGCAGCGGCCTTACAGGCGGCAGCGCGATTGCCGTCAGCATTGCCAGTTTCAATGGCACGGTCTGCGTTGCGGGCGCATTCACCAACGCCGGCGGCCTGAACGCTACTGGCTTCGCAACGTGGAACGGTTCATCATGGTCCGCGGCCGGCAACTTGAGTTCCACCGCCTACCGCGCGGTTGCCAGCGGCGGGAAATTATACGTCGGCGGCAGCTTCACGACCGCAGGAGGTGTGTGGGTGAATGAAATTGCGTCGTGGGATGGAGTCCGATGGAGTGCCTTCGGAACGCCTGGTCGTTTGAACGGCATTTTATTCACCGCAACGATTTTATCCAGCATCACGGCTTTGGCCGGCGACGGTACTAATTTATACGCGGCGGGCAATTTCAATTATGCTGGAACCACCAATGCCAATTGCATCGCGCGCTTTGATGGCCGAAACTGGCAACCGGTCGGGGCCGGATTAAACAATCAAGTGATCGCCTTGGCGGTCAGTAACAATAATGTTTATGCGGGCGGCTATTTCACGGGCACAGCCGATGGCCAAACTTCTTTGCCCTACATCGGGTGGTGGGACGGCACGAATTGGAATTCATTGGGCAATGCTGGTGGAGTCGTTTATGCCCTGGCCGTGGGCACCAATGGACTCTATGCAGCCGGCACTTACTATACTGGCAATGCGTACGGCTCGCCCTTTTTCAATCGGTGGGACGGCGCGAGCTGGCAGAATATGATCAATTTCACCCCCGGTAACACCCTTTTTGCCGTTCCGCTCAGTGATTCGATCGGATATGACGCCATAGCCATCCAAGGCACCAACGTTTATCTGGGCGGCAACATCCAGGGTTTCACCCAGTTCGATCCCAATGTCATCCCTTGGGTTGAAACGAATTGCCAGAATATCATACGTTTCGATGGCAATGATTACGGGTGGATCATGGGTACCGGTCTCAACGGCATTCCGGTGGCCCTCACGGCTTTGGGCACCAATCTTTTTGCCGCCGGTGCTTTTACCAGCGCCAATGGGGTCGCCGCCAACCAGATTGCCGAGTGGGACGGCAACAACTGGTCGAGCGTTGGCGGCAGTGTCATCGGCAGCGGGACCGTCCTGTCGTTGACGACGATGGGCAACAACCTTTATGCCGGCGGCACTTTCACGAACATCGGCGGCGTGACCGCCAACCGGATTGCGAAATGGGACGGCACCAATTGGTCGGTTCTGGGCAGTGGCGTGTCCTCGTCCGTCTATGGTCTGGCGGTCGTTGGCTCGGACCTATATGCGGCCGGTTACATGCGCTTCGCGGGAGGCAAGTTATCCTATGACTTGGCACACTGGAACGGGCAGGTGAATTTCAACATTCCGCAACTCACCAATCCGAATTGGTTGACGAACAATCAGTTTCAGGTCCGTCTGATGGGCATCGGCGGCCTGACCAATATCATCCAGGCCACAACCAATTTCACCATCTGGACACCCGTGCTGACCAACAGCGCCGGCCTCTACGATTTCACCGACCCGAATTCTTCCAGTTATCCCTTCCGGTTTTATCGCGCGCTGCTTGGCCCATAAATCTTGTCCAGCATTTTTTGTTACGGCGAAGAAGAGACTTCCAGATCGTGCAGTTTGGGTCCCACCAGATTTCCCAGGTGATTGCCCGCCGTGTAAAGTACCGCTCCGAACCCCGCCAGCACCACCAGCAAAATGATGGACGCCCCAAAATGTCGCTTTTCAAACTTCTCCAGTGAACGCGCGAACGCCACCAGCCCGAACAGGGCCGACACCACAATCACCGCGTCCACGCTCACTCGTTGCCAGTAGCTGCCGCCCAGATGCAGCCACATCCCGAATTCATCGAACGTCAAGCCCATGGCCACGCCGTACAACAAGGCCGTGATCTCCGCCGCCCGGCCGGTCGGCCGCCGGAACACGCTGTAGCCGCATACCGCCGACATCAGGAAAATACCGTAATTCAAATGATGCACATGCGTACCGTGCAGGAAGAAATAAAAATTCGGCATCTCATCCGACATGATGAGGAACACACAAATCCGCGACAGGACAAAAGTGAGGATGAAACTGAACAGGGCGCGGCGCGCGAGCCGGTGCGCTGTTTCGCGATGAATGGGATGTTCGGCGGTGTTTGTCATTCGTCCGGTCGGAAATCCAATACACGCCCTGTCCGCGCGCTGGCAATCTGTTTGAGTGCCGGCGGTGAATGGGTTCGGGTTTGGAGTTTCCAAAGCGTTGACGCGGCCCGCCTGAAGGCGGAACTCCGAACCCAAGCCCGCTATCAACGTCGGCGCGGGAAATGTTCGGCCAGAAGCTCGCCGGCCTTTTGTACGCCGTGAATGATGCCCGGGGTGAATTCAGATTTGCGGAAATATCCGCTCATGGCGTCCACCAGCTTCTGCCAGAATTCGTTTCCGCACTTCGCATGAACGGCTTCATCACCGATGACCGCAAATTTATGCGAGCGCGGCGCCACAAAAATCAGCACGCCATTCCGCTCACGAGTCTCGTTCATTCCCAGGCGCATGAACTCGATTTGGGCCGCGGCGACGGGATCGTCAATGTGTTTGGGGCTGATGCTGACGCGGATTTGGCCCGAGGTCTTTTGTTCGGCAGCACGGATGGCGGCGATGATATCGTCGTGCCGCACATGTTTGGAGAAATGTTTTGGGTGCATGTTTTACCATCCTCCTCCCGCCCCGCCGCCGCCAAAGCTGCCACCGCCGCCGCCAAATCCCCCACCGCCTGAATAGCCTCCACCCCATCCGCCGTATGAACCTGCGCTGCCTATTGTCCAGCAGGAATAGCCGGAAAACAACCTTCCGCCGCGCGCGAAGATAAAAAAAATGGCCAGAAGAACGAGCAGGCTGACAATTTGCAGAACATTTTCCCTGTGACGGTTGAGCAACTCAGCCAGAGTAGTTCCGGTCCCTTTGTATTCACCTTTGGTCGCCGCGAGAATTGACTGAACACCCGCCGTCAGGCCGCCGTCGAAATCGCCGGCCCTGAACCGCGGGGAAATCTGTTCGTCAATAATCCGTTTGCAGAGCGCATCGGGCAGAACGCCTTCCAGACCATAGCCGACCTGCAAGAACATTTTGTGGTCCTGAATGAAAACGAAAAGCACTGCCCCGTTGTTCTTGTCCTTTTGCCCCACCTGCCACGACCGCGCCACGCGCACGGTGTAATCCTCGATGGACGAGTCCGACTGCATCTTCGGGAAAACGGCCACTACGATCTGCTCGGAGCTTTGGCGTTCGAAATTTTCGAGCGTCTGATTCAATTGCGCCGCCGTCCCGGAAGAAACAACCCCGGCGTAGTCATTGAAATAGGCTGACGGTGGGGGCGGAATGACTTCATCCGCGAACAGGCGGAAGCCGAGAAGCAAAAACAGGATGGCGCAGTAGCGTCGCACGGTTCAAGGGTTGGTCGCCGCCGGGGCCGTTTTGTTGAAATCGAACTGCACCTTGGGCGGCGTCTCCGCTCCGGCCGTGGCGGCGAAATAGGGTTTCTCATGAAAGCCGTAGGCACTGGCGTAGAGCAGTTCCGGAAACGATTTGATGGCTGTGTTGTATTTCTGGACCGCGGTGTTGAAGTCCCGGCGCTCGACGCTGATGCGGTTTTCCGTCCCTTCCAATTGCGCCTGCAACTCGCGGAAATTTTCCGTGGCCGTCAAATCCGGGTACCGCTCAACCACGACGAACAAACGGGACAAAGCGGACGAAAGCTGGCCTTGGGCCTGGTCGAAGGCCGCCAGCTTAGCCGGGTCACTTGGCGCGCTGTTGGGATCAAGCTTCACCTGACCCACCGAAGCCCGTGCCGCGGTGATTTCCGTCAAGGTTGATTTCTCGAAGTTGGCCGCGCCCGAAACCGTCGCGACCAGATTGGGGATCAGGTCGGCCCGGCGTTGATAGACATTTTGCACCTGCGCCCATTGGCTGTCCACGGCCTGCGAGAGCTTGACGAGGTGGTTGTAGTTGATGCCGGCGGCCGCAATCAGCAGCACAACCAAAAAGGCAAGCACCGCCAGAATGCCCAGAATGACCAGGAGTTTTTTCATAATTCGTGATGGTAGTTTAGCTTCCCGTTTCGACGCCTCAATTACAAAATCCGGCTAAATGAATAATCATCTGGGAACTGCCGGATTGCCAACGACCGTCAGCCCATTTCGAATAGGCTCAGGCATTGGGAAGATGACGGTGTCCACCGAGTGGCCAGTCCGTGCTCCGTCGTAATAATTTTATGGTATCACCGCCCGGTAGTACCGGTTGTCAAAATTCGTCGCTTCCGCGTCGCGGAAATTCAGAACGGCATTGGTCCCCACAAAATTTGTCAGCAACGTCCAGTCCGAAAGATTCGTCGAAACCTGAATGTGACCGTTCAGGCCCTCCGAAATTTGCAATGCAAAGTTCAGGCCATTGGTCGCCAGCGGTTGCATTGCTGTAAAGACGAGCAGCAGCTTGAATGCATTGCTCGACACGAAACTTACGGTGTTGGTGGCTGAAAAATTTCCGCCTAGGTTGAGCGCGTAGGCCCTGATGGTGTTCGTGGAGGCCCGCAGTTCGACTGTCGTTGTCCAGTTCGCCCAGCCATCGGTCGTGTCGGGCTGGTTCCATACACTGCTGTTGAGTTGATACCAAACACCGACCACCTTCCAGTCGTCGCTGGCCGTTCCCACCACGGTTGCCAATGCGCTGGGCAGGTGCTGGCCAGCGGTCGGCGCGGCGATCGTCAAGCTCGGCTTGGCTGTCTCAAGGAAGTTCACCTGCAAAGTCAGGTTCGAGACCATCATAAAATGCATGGTCGCGCGATTCGTTTCAGTCCAGCCGATTCCATTGGTGGAGACCCCCCAGTTGGTGAAAATAAAGCCGCGGGCTGGCGTGGCTGTCATGCTGTAATTGCGGCCGATCTCCAACCAGGCGTTGCTGTAGTTGGGGGAAATGCTTCCCAAACCGGTCGCACTCACCCGAAGCCGGTTGGTCACCAGATACTGGAAACTCACACTGTTGGTCGTCGAAAGATTCCCGCTGGTGTCCACTGCATAAGCTTGCACCTTATTGGTCCCCGGCGTCAGCGTCACCCCCGCCGACCAGTTCGTCCAATGGTTGATATTCGTGGCCGAGTTCCAACCCTGGCCATTGATTTGACACCACACGTTGCTGACCATCCAGTTGTCTTCCGCCCTCCCTTTGACGGTGAATACCGCGTTACTCACCCGCTGGCCCGAAGTCAGGTTGGTGATGCTCAACTTCGGCTTTTGGGTGTCCACAAAGTTCGCCTGCAGGATCAGGTTGGATTGCATGAGGAATTCCACCGTGGTTCCGTTGGTCAACCAGCCCAGTGGCAGGCTGGTCCCGCCCGTCCAGTTGGTGAACATGAACCCACTTCCCGGCGAGGCACTCAGTCTATAGTTCCGTCCAATTTCGAGCCAGGCCTTGTTGTAGTTCGGTGAAATCGTTCCCAAACCAGTCGCAAGGACATACAACTGATTGGTCACGACATATTGGAAGCTCACACAGTTGGTGGCGGAACTGTTGCCGATGGGATCTACCGCATAGACCTCAACGACATTCGTGCCCGGCGTCAAAGTCACCTGGACGGACCAGTTCGTCCAGAAATTGTCCGTGGTCGCCGGGTACCAGCCGCCATTATTCAACTGATATAAGACTGCCCACACGGCCTGATTGTCACTCGCTGTCCCGCTGACTGTGAAGCTTGTATCGTTTACACGCTGGCCGGATTTAGGCAGGGCGATTCTCAATTTCGGTTGGCCCAGCTCTGCGAGGTTCAATTCCGCGGCCGGAACATAGCAGAAAGACGAACCCCATCCGCTGGTGCCAGGCAAGTAGTAAACAGTCACATCGATGTCATTTTCAAACACTGTTGCATCAGTCGGCCACCCCCCAACTGGAGCCCAGACGCTGGGAGTGTTACCCAGGAAATAAACCTCCGTCAGGTTGTAGCAGTTAGCGAACGCATACTCCCCGATGTTGGTGATGCTGTTGGGAATCGCGGCGCGGTTCAGGTTGCGGTCGAACCAAAACGTCCAGTTTCCAATACTGGTAACCGGCATGCCATTGAGAGTACTCGGAATGGTTACGGTACTATCGGGACTGTTAAATCCAGTGATGGCGATCGCGCCTTCGTTGATTGTGTAGCCGAATTCTGTTTGCGGATCCCACAGCCCCGTGGGCAACCCACCAAACGTCGTGCCCCAGCCTGTGGCTTCTGGCAGGTAATAGACACTCGCCGCGTCGTCCCCATAGAACGCAGCCGAACCGACAGTGGGAGCGTTACCTTGGAAATAGAGTCCCGACAGGCTGATTTCTTCCCACCCATACCCGCCATAGAATGCATAATTGCCGATGTTGGTGACGCTGTTGGGGATCGTGAGGATTCTCAGATTGTTACAGCCTGCGAATGCCCAGTCCCCGATGCTGGTGACGTTGGTCCCGATTGTAACGGTGGTCAGGCCTGGGCACGAATCGAAAGCATTCGGTCCAATGCTGGTGAGGCTATTGCCTAGTACGATGCTCGTTAGAGAGCCGCAGTAAAGGAACGCCTCGTATCCGATATTGGTGACGCTATTGCCGATGATGACGCTCTCCAAGTTGTAGCATGCCGAGAAGACATAATCTCCGATACTGGTGACGCTGTCGGGGATAGTGACGCTTGCTAGGCTGGTGCAGTGTTCAAACGCATCGTCTCCAATGCAGGTGACCAGCAGGCCATTAATCGTCTCTGGAATGATTACGTCACCGCCGGGACCGGTGTATCCTGTGATGGTGATGGTGTTGTCAGCATTGGTCGTGTAAGTGTAATCTTGGCCCTTCACCACGGCAGGCAGCGCCAATAGGAATAGCAGGGGCAGCCACTGAATTACTCGGTGGTTTTGAATGCCGGGTTCGCTTTGAGTTTGCATTACGGCTTCTTGCATTCCAAAGAAGCGGCCATTTTTTCTGGGACTTAAACAATACTAAATCCAGAGGGTGAAAAGGCAATGGAGGCCGGAGGATTTAAGATTCTTTGATGATTTAGTTGAGCTGCGGTTAAATGATGCAGAACAGGTCAGAACCACATTCGCCCTACGGCGCATTGCAGACTTTTCTCCATTCTTTTTTCAATCAGCCAATGATGGCACGCTGACATCGGCCCGCCTCGCACAGACGTGCGCTGATGAGAATCGCGCCGCTCCAAGACCACGAAAATCGGGCAACTCGAAAGCGCCAACCGCTTGCTTGATATGCCTCAAGCGTATTGTGAATTAATTATGCCAACCAAGAGTCGGCGTGTGGATTTCGTGCTATCCGGGAAACGCGCCGAAAATTTCCTTCGCGATGATGCCGTCGGAGACCTTCGTGACCGCGCCGGTCATGCGAATCGCAAAATCGCCGCTGATTTCGATGGCAATGACGCCGCCGGGCATGTGGACGGAAATCTCGCAGTCGCACAGGCCGAGCCGGTGCGCGACCGCCGCCGCCGCGCTGCTGCTGCTGCCACTGGCCAGTGTGTAACCCGCGCCGCGCTCCCAGATTTCGATCTGGATATTGTTCCGGTCGAGCACCTTCATGAACTGCACGTTGGTGCGGTTGGGAAAGCGCAAATGCGTCTCCAGTAACGGTCCGAGTTGCTTTGCCAGGTCCGCGCTGATTTTCGGCAATGGCAACACGCAATGCGGATTGCCAATCGTCGCCGCGCAAAAGTTGAATTGTTGTCCGCGCAAATGAATCGCCTCGTTGATAACTTCGCGGCGTGGGCCGGCCACCGGGATTTCATCGCTCCAGAAGCTGACCCGGCCCATCTCGACGCGCACGGTTTTGCCGCGGTTCATGACCGTGGACTTCACGAGGCCACCGGGTGTTTCGATGGCAAACTCGTCCTTGCCGACCAGTTTCCGGTCCCACAAATACCGCGAAAAAATCCGCAGGCCGTTGCCGCTTTTCTCCGCCTCGCTGCCGTCGGGATTGAAAATGCGGAGCGCGAACTTGGCCTTTTTCGAGGGCAGGGGACCGAGCAGGATGCCGTCCGACCCGATACCGTAATGACGATGACAAATCGTTCTGATCTGTGCGCCAGTCAACAATGGCGAAGGCAGGTTCTTCGGGTCAATGACGAGGTAGTCATTGCCGAGCGCGTGATATTTGGTGAAGGCCCAGAGCATGACGAAGCATAGCGCGCCGCGCGCAAAGCGCAAAACAGAATCGTGGCGCCGGCTTTTGGCCTGGTGCAACTTGACACAAGCACCACTTTTCTCCCTCTCCTCCCGCAAGGAGGAGAGGGCCGGGGTGAGGAGACCAATATCTGCAAATGTTACAGGCACGAACCCCTCACCCCAGCCCTCTCCCCGTTTGGCGGGGAGAGGGAGTTATTTCCGCTCGGTGCGGAGACTTCAGCTTTTCAGGATGGCCTCGATTTGCCGGAGTTCATCGGCGCTGAGGGTCAGATTGTTCAAGGTGCCGACGGCGTCCTCGATTTGCGCGACGCGGCTGGCGCCAATCAGCGCAGAGGTCATTCCGGGATGGCGCAGGACCCAGGCCAGAGCCATTTGGGCCAGAGTCTGGCCGCGCGCCCTAGCCAGCTGATTCAACCGCTTCACTTTGGCGATTTTGTCGGGAGTCACCTGTTCCGGCCGCAAAAAGCCGTGCGGTTTGGAAGCGCGCGAGCCTTTGGGAATGCCCTCAAGATATTTATCCGTCAACAGTCCCTGGGCCAGCGGCGAGAACGCGATGCAACCAATGCCTTCCTGCGCCAGCGCTTCCAGCAGACCGTTTTCGATCCAACGATTGAACATGCTGTAAGACGGCTGGTGGATGAGGCACGGCGTGCCGAGCGCGCGCAGGATTTTCGCGGCCTGACGGGCCGGCTCCGGCTGATAATTGGAAATGCCCGCGTAAAGCGCCCGCCCGCTGCACACGATGAAATCCAGCGCGCCCATCGTTTCCTCCAGGGGCGTGTCGGGGTCGGGCCGATGGGAATAAAAAATGTCCACGTAATCCAGCTGCAGGCGCTTCAAACTCTGGTCGAGGCTGGCGACCAGATATTTGCGCGAACCCCATTCGCCGTAAGGCCCCGGCCACATCAAATAACCCGCCTTGGTGGAAATAATCAGCTCGTCGCGGCAGGATTTCAAATCGCTGCGGAGTATGCGCCCGAAATTTTCCTCCGCCGAACCGGGCGGCGGTCCATAATTGTTGGCCAGGTCGAAATGCGTGATGCCCAGGTCAAACGCGCGTCGCACCATCTTCCGGCCGTTTTCAAAGACATCAACCCCGCCAAAGTTATGCCACAGTCCGAGGGAAATGGCGGGCAGCTTGAGACCGCTGTGGCCGCTGCGGTTGTAGCGCATACCCTGGTAACGGGAATCCGATGGCAGATATTTCATGATGTTCAAGGACGGAAAATATCGGCGGACGCGTAAAGCTCAACCCGAAACTATGGTGTCTTTGTCCTTTCCCTGTTCGCGTTTTGATTCTTCCACATGAAACTTGTGGAGGAAGCGATGAAATGCGGGGGCAAAAACGATTCCGATGCTCGTCAGAAACGCCAGTCCGCTGAACAGCGCATAGCAACCGGCGAAAATTTTTCCTGCGTCCGTTTGCAGCGACGACACCGGCCCCATCCCGGACAGAATCATCGCCGCGTTGACAAAGGCGTCCACCCACGACATGGGTTCGAAGGCGCGGTAACCCACCATCCCGATGCCGAGCGCGACCGCGACGACCAGCAAAGCCACAGCCGCGCTCCGGGCCATGCGCACGTAGAATTGACGGCGCGGCAACAATGGTTTTGAGCGATGTTCGAACATTAAATCAACCGAAGATTAAATTGTGCAGATTTGTCCCGATACTCAACGATATTCGGACCAAAGCTAAACGCCCCTCACCCCGTTCCCTCTCCCCGCCAGGCGGGGAGAGGGTGTCCGTCAGGACGGGTGAGGGGTTCGAAATCGGCTTTCCATGTCCAGCGCATGTAGCGGTGAGCGTGGCAAATTGAGGAAATGCGACGGTCACAGACCGCTGCTACATTGTTACTTTGTCGTTTGCACGCTGCCGACAATCTCGCGCACTTTCTGGATACCTTTCCGTTGCATGAACTCGCGAATGCCGGCAATCACCTGCAACGCCGTTTGCGGCTCGTAGAAATTCGCCGTTCCTACCGCCACGGCCGTCGCACCAGCCATAAGAAATTCAATCGCGTCTGCCGCATCCTGGATGCCGCCCATGCCGATGATGGGTATCTTTACCGCCTGCGCCGCGTCCCAGACCAGCTTGATGGCAATCGGCTTGATGCATGGGCCGGTCAAACCGCCGGTGACATTGGCCAGTTTCGGCTTGCGTGTTTCGATATCAATCGCCATGGCCGGATAGCTGTTCGTCACGGCCAGCGCGTCGCTGCCCGCGTCTTCCGCCGCCTTGGCGAAAGGCGCGATGCTCACCACGTTCGGGCTCAACTTCGTGATGAGCGGCAGCTTCGTTACTTTCCGGCACGCGGACACGACCTGCGCGAGCAGTTTCACGTCGGTTCCGAATTGCGAACCGCCTTCCTTGATGTTCGGGCAGGAGACGTTGAGTTCCAGCGCGCCGACACCGCCGAGGGCATTGAACCGCCGCGCCACTTCGGCGTATTCCTCGACCGTAGTGCCCCAAATATTGATGATGGCCGGCACTTTCAGCGTCTTGAGAAACGGCCAGTATTTTTGTTTAAAACCCTCCACGCCCGGTCCTTGCAAACCGATGGCGTTGATCAAACCGCTGGCCACTTCAACGGTGCGCGGCGTGGAGTTGCCGCGAACCGGATGCAGCCGGATGCCCTTGACCACCACGGCGCCGAGCTGGTTCAGGTCGAGCAGTTGCGCGTATTCGACGCCGTAACCGAACGTGCCGGACGCGACCATTACAGGATTTCGCAACTTTAGCTTGCCGATTTGAACGGAGAGATTCATTGGAACATCCTCTGCAAAATAGCTCGCCACAAACCCCTCACCCGGCCGGAGGCCACCCTCTCCCCGCCTTGCGGGGAGAGGGGCAGGGTGAGGGGTGCATTCATCTTCTTTGATGGAGTCGAATTCATTTCGCGATCTCCCATAAAATTTTTTGTGAATCAAACACCGGCCCTTCGGTGCAGGTGCGCTGGTATTCCCAGCCGCCTTCGCGTTCATGCGCTTCCGTCTTCGCAATGCTACGACGAGACAGGTCGGCGCGCCGCGGGCCGTTGCCGGTTTTGACTGGAATCACGCAGGTCAGGCAGACGCCGACACCGCAGCACATGTGCTCGTCCATCGAGAGTTCCGCCGGCACATTGAATTCTTCCGCGATTTTGGCGACAGCTCGCAACATACCGGTCGGGCCACACGCGAATAGCTTGGAAGTTCGGAGTTCGGAGTTCGGAGTTCGGAGTTTGATTTGAGCCTCGTTACCTCGTCTCCTACGCAATTCCGCAATCAGCGGTTGGGTCACGAGACCTTTTTCGCCGTGACTCCCGTCTTCGGTGGTTACACGGACGTCCCAGCCGAGTGCGCAAAATTCCTTTTCACACAAAATATCCACGCGCCGGCGGCCGCCGACGAAAACGATACCGCGTTGCGGCGAACGTTGCGCCAGCAGATACATCGCCGCCATGCCATAACCGCCGGCAACGAGCAGGGGAGTTTCGCCGCCGCGCTTGGGAACGGTAAACCCGTGGCCGAGCGGCGCGATGACGCTCAATTCCTCGCCGGGACCCATTCGTGACAAAGCCTCCGTGCCCTTGCCGATGGTTTTGTAGAGGATGGAAAACGTGTCGCCTGAAACCTGGAAGATGCTGAAGGGACGGCGGAGCAGAGCGTCTTTCAGCGGCAATACACGTACATGAGCGAACTGTCCGGGTTGGATGAGCGGCGCGATTTGCGGCGCGCGCAGGACGAGACGGAAATAAGAATCGGTATCGCGCTCGTTGGAGACAATCTGGACGGTTTGCTCAAGCATCTGACGGAAAGCTAAAGGTTAAATTCATTTGACGAAAGAATTTTCAAATGCCGTAACGAAAGGGTGCATATTTCAACGGGATGGCGATCATCCCATCCTGTGGCGGTGCGTATGAATCAATCCCAAAGGGATTGAATCAACCAGCCCGGCGTTGCGAGGAACGAGCTACGCCGGGTAACGGTTCACAAACATCCGCAACTCTGAAAGAGTTGCATCATTCCCAAACATACCGCTCGTCGAATTCAATTTCGTAATGTCTCAAAAATTCCCGAAACTCGTCCTGAAATGAAACCTTCTGGTGATGTTCCGCCTGTCCAGCGATGTAATTTCTCACTGCCGCGACCTGCGAATAGCCGATGGAGAAAATCCCATAGCCGTTCTGCCACGCGAAATCATGCTGGTCAGGGTTTTTCGTTTTCAGCCAGAGCGATGAACCGCGTTTGACCTCCTTGACCATTTCTGCCGCCTGGCAAGTGCGGCAGAGCGTCGAGAGAATGTGGACGTGGTCTTCAACGCCACCGACGATAATGGGTTGGCAATCACGATTCGTCAGGATGCCGCCGAGATAACGGTGCAATTCGTCGCGCAGGGATTTGTCGCGCAGAAACGGGCGCCGGTCTTTGGTCGAAAAAACGGTGTGAACCAGGATTTTTGCAAGGGATTGGGGCATGACGCGATAATGCGAAAATCTGGCATTCGATACAACCCTTTCAGGGTTGATGAATTTGTTGGGACCGTTCACCCAGCGTAGCCCCGAAAGCCTTCGGGACAACGCTGGGCTGAATGAGGGCAATCCTTTCAGGATTGCTACACGACGAGCGCGCGAAAAGACTCTTTTGGCCCGTGCTCATCCGAAGGCAAAACCTCGTCATTCAAACATGCTCTTGATAGTCTCCGCAACCTCCGGCGGTGCCGGAAGTTGATACCCGAAGAAATGTTTTGAGGACATCGCCGCAACTTCGCCGTCGAGCTTCGAAACCGTCCCAACCCAGGCCCCCTCTGGCAATTGCCTGGTCGTGCGTTTGACGAATTCTGCGTGTGGCAGGCTCATGTTCGGTGAGAAATGAAGGACCTTGCCATCTTTCACCATGACCAGGATCGCATCTCCGTCACGCATTTTAATTTTATCGGTCATGGTTGACTCAATCATTCAGCCCTTGGCGCGAAATGCCTCCGGCGAACCTTCCATGCCCGGATGCGGCTGGCCGTCGGCGCCGCAGCGTTGAGCATTGGCGCGTTCGAGAATTTTGCGATACGTGGCGAACGCCAGCAGCGGCCAGGCGTTGCGATACATGTCGTATTTCAAATAAAACACCTTCGGGAAACCGGTACCGGTGGTTTCGTCTTCCGTCCACGAGCCGTCGGGATTTTGCGTGCGGATCAAATACTCGATGCCGCGTTTGAGCGCAGGATTTTCCGGATTGTCGAAGGCGCACAAACCCATGACGGCCCAGGCGGTTTGGGACGCGGTGCTCGGCCCCTGGCCCTTGAAAACCGGGTCGTCGTAGGTGTTGCAACGTTCGCCCCAGCCGCCGTCGTCGTGCTGGACGCTTTCGAGCCAGGCGCGCGCCTTGAGCAGCCACGGCTGGCTCATGTCCAGGTTCATCGCGCGCAGACCGCGCAAGACCTGCCACGTGCCGTAAATGTAATTCACGCCCCAGCGGCCATACCACGAACCGTCGGCTTCCTGATGTTCGCGGATGAACTGGAGCGCCTCTTGCACCTGCGGATGATCGGTCTTCCAGCCTTCGTAACCGAGCAATTCCAGGATGCGCGCGGTGATGTCGGCGCATTCGGGGTCGAGCATGGCGTTGTGGTCGGCGAACGGCACTTTTTCCAGGATGTTTTTCGTGCAATCCTTGTCGAACGACGCCCAGCCGCCGTCCTTGCACTGAAAGGTCATCATCCATTTCAGGCCGCGCTCAAAGCATTCGTCGCGTTTCTTCGGGTTGTCCGTGGGGATTTTGCGCAACGCCAGCAGCACCATGGCCGTGTCGTCCACGTCGGGGTTCCATTTGTTGTTGAACTCAAAAACCCAGCCGCTCGGCTCGACGTTCGCCGGATTTTTATGGACCCAATCGCCGCGGAAACGGATTTCCCTTGCCATGAGCCATTCGGCGGCGCGTTTGAGCGCGGGGTGGTTTTCCCCGATGCCGGATTCGTGCAGGCAAACTGCGACAATGGCGGTGTCCCAGACCGGCGAGAAGCAGGGTTCAATGCGCACGTCGTTTTCCGTCTCGTGTTCAAGCTCCTTCAATTTGCGTTCGGCGCGGATGACTTCCGGGTGATCGTCGGGATAACCGAGCGCCTTGAGGGCGATGAGCGAGTTGAGCATCGCCGGGAAAATCGCGGCCAGACCGTCCGAGCCTTCAAACCGCTCGAGCATCCAGCGTTCGGCATTTTTGAGCGCGCGTTTGCGGAACGGATGGATTTTGTGCTCGGCGAACCACTCGGCGAATTTGTGCAGGCGATCCAACCAGAGGAAAAAGTTGCGCCACGAAAGGTTGTCCGGGTCGGGCGCGAGGGCGAGGTCGCGTTCGTGATAGCCTTCGGGGTAAAGTTCATCCAGATCCGCATCCACCGGATGGGTGGGTTTGAAGTGGTTGATGATGGCCAGCGGCACGAGCATGGCACGCGACCAATTGCTCATCTCCCAGAAATTCACATGAAACCATTTGCCGATGAGCATCACCTCGCAGGGAATGGTCGGGACATAATCCCACGGAAAGAGGCCGATCAACGCGAGGTAAAGCTTGGCAAAGGTGTTCATGCGCGGCACGCCGCCGAGCGACAATGCCACTTCGCGGGCGCGCAACATGCGCCGGTCGGTGGTGCGCACGCCCGCGAGTTTGAGCGCAAGATAGGCCTTGATGGTGGCGTTCACTTCCGAGGGCCCGCCAAAGTAGATGTTCCAGCCGCCGTCGGGCAACTGCATGGAGAAGATGTGGTTGACGGCCTTGCACTGCCATTCCTTGTCCACCTTGCCGGCCCAATGATGGTAAATGATGGTGTCGGACGCGAGCGTGGAATCCACCATCAACTCGCCCACCCAATAACCTTCCGGACGCTGCAAACCGAGCAAGTTTTCCTGCGCCCGCAGAAGGGCGGTTTCCAAATCTCCAGCCAGACCCGTTTGCCGCCGGACGGCCGAGGACGGTTGTGTGGGCTGAACCCTTGGACCACTTTCAATCACGACCACACTCTGCGAATTTACGTCCGAACTGTAAAGTTTTTAGTGCTGGCATGACTTTGGAAAGGAGCGCGGACAGCCTTGTCCGCACCAGGTTGGTTCTGCGCCAACCGTCGGGATTTGCCGTGGTTGATGGCTCGCGGACCCGGCGGTCCGCGCTCCGAGAAACGAATATTTACTTTGTATCGAAGTTCAACTTGAGCACGGACGTATTTCTCGCCTCGCTTTGCACGCGCAACAGCAGACTGTGGGCGCCCTTGCTCAAGCCGGTCAATTCCACGACGAAAGTTTCGTTGGTCGAATCAAAAATCAGGTTATCCGGGCGTAAAGCAATTTCATCCTTGCCGTCGAGCGAATAGCCGGCGGAACTGATGACGCTGGCAGTGCCCACGGCCTCCACGACGATGCGGGCATGATCTTTTCCAATTTCCTGTTTCTTGACCGTGAGCACTGGCGGGGTGTTATCAATCAAAAATGCCTCGCTGGTTTCCTCCGCGGTCCGGGCGGTCTCCGGCGTGTTCGAGGGTTCATCCGAAGCGGTGACTTTGACATGATATAGCCCCTCGCGGAATCCGGTGGTATCAAAGGAAAAGAACGTATCCTCGGTCTTGTCCACCAGGGTGGTCCATTGCTCTTCCAATTCGGAACGGATGGCCACCGAATAAACCAAATGGTCCTGGTTGGGGTCGCTGGCTGACCACACGACCGTGCACAGGCCGGGGCCTTTCGTCATTTTCAACGGCGGGTGCATGGCCATGGCGAGTTGAGGATTGGTGGATGCGCCACCGGCGCCGCCGCCAAGGAGTTGATCCAGGTTGACCGGCGCTTCCATCTGGGGCGGCGGCATTTTGGAAACGCTGAAACCTTCAGTGAAAACCTTGACGCGGGTAATGACCGGCGGCGCGTTCTGGTTCTGGTAATAAAACTGCACCCGCCGCAACTGCGCCGTGGCACTGGGAGATTTCGCGTCGCGTTTGAACACCGCACGATATTGCAAATAACGGGCCGGCGGACTGGTGACGGTGATTTCAGGCGCGAGCGGCGCCGGCGCGGACCAGTCGCTCCACGTCTTTTCCGGTTTATCCGTGTTGCCGGAACGGGTGGCAAATTCGAGCGTGGTGTTGTCGGGAACATTCCCGGCCGGATGCAGTTTGCCCCACAAGCTTTTCTGTTTTGCGTCGAAAGCCTTGGACGTGTAGGTGCCGTTGGTCGCCAGCGTGAAATCAAGGCGGTACAATTTTCCAGGATGGCTGGTGAGGGCGAAATATTGCTTCGGGTTTGCCGCCTCCGGCAGCAAGGCCGACACTTGGGCCCCGTCGCTGGTTTTCTGCAAAAGCAACCAGTGGGTTGGGCTGGCCACGGAATAAATCCGGCCTTTATCGCCCGTGCCGGCCAACAGATTTCCGTCTGGCAACAGGGCCATCGAATAAATGGACTCACCGGGCGCGGTCCAATAAAGCTCATGAAAGCCGTTGGCATCAATCCGGTAAATGCCACCTTGCGACGGCCCGCCCGCGCCGGGTGTTCCGGGAGTGCCGCCGGCGACCACGGTCCCGCCCGAAGCCGGCGGAGGGCCGCCATCGTCTGTGGGCGCGCGTGAAGAGGGCGGGGCATTGGAAGACGCACTGGCCTTAGTTGCATTCTCGCTGGTCATGCCGGCAGCCGAGACCGAAAAAATCATTCCACCCGGGCCGGAGCTTGACGCCGGTTCCGGCCGGGAATTGCCCACAAACGTGGAGACGTAGATCAGGCCATCGGGGGCAACCGCAATCTGTTTGAGTTCGGTGTCGCCGGAGTTGAACACCACAAAGCCGTGTTTGGCCTTGTCAATGCGGTAGAGATAACCGTGTGGACTGGTGCCGGCGAGCAGGTTCCCGTTCTTGTCCCACGCCAGCACATTGATGTGAGTCTCCTCGGTTTCAAAATAGGTTTCCGCCTGGGCAGGCGCCGCGTTGGTCGGGACCACCCGCAGGATTTTGCCGTGATTCCCCGTGGCCAGAAAGAGCGCGCCGTCCTTGTCGAAAGTCATGTCCCAGATGTACGTCTCGCCCGGATTGCAATAAACCTCGGCCCGACCGTCGGGGTCGAGGCGATAGACGCGCCCGTTGGGCGACGTTGCGGCGTAGAGCCGGCCTTTGCCATCAAGGGCCAGGGCATGCACCATCACTTCGTTGGGCGCGAAGAAGACCGTCAGTTCGCCCTTGGGCGTGAGTCTATAGACCTTGCCCTGATTGCCGGTGCCGAAGAACAGGTTGCCGTGCGCATCTTGAACGGCGGACCAGATGATCGGATCGGTGGCACTGGCCAGGTTGGTGATGGCCGGCGCGAGGGCCAGATGCCCGTCGCTGGTGAGCGAGACGTTGTCGAATTCACCCTGGTTGAATTCGGCGAACGTGTCGTGGTCCACCTTGTCGGTGGTCACCGCCCGGACGACCGGCGCGGAATTCAACAGCAGCAATGCGGAACTGATGAACAGATTCAAGAAGCGTCGTTTCATTTGATCCTCACAGGTAAGGTTATTTGTCCGCTGAACGTTCCCGCCACCGGGAAGTTCGTTTCCCAAAGCGTGATGCGGCTCAAGGTCGCCTTCTCGGTGTTGGAATTGGGCGATGCAAACTGGGCCACGACCGACGGCGGCAGGTCGGGAAGATTTTTTCCTTCCACGGAAAGACCAGGCGCGGTTTGCAGGAGCTTGACGCAGATGTTCTGGTGCGAACGGGTCAGGCGGATGCGGTCGAGCACCTGGTCCAGGGTTTGCGGGGGCACGCGCGGCGGCTCGTCCATCTGCAACGCTGCATCAGCGTCCCCGACGAACAATTGCACCCCCGACGCCCGCAGGTCCACGGGAATGGGAACCGATACGGGGATGGTGGACGCTTCGCCGCGGTAATTGCGCAGGCCGATGACCGCATTGATTGTGTCGCCCGGCCGGACTTCATTGCGATCCATTTCGAGAGAATCCAGCCGGGACGATTTCCAGCCGTCCACCATGCGGACGCGAAACTTCAGCGACTTGACGTTCGGGAATTCGCAGGGGTTTTGCAGCAGTGACCTGTACAGCTCAAGCTGACGGATGGCCAGCAGATAGCCAGGGTCTTCGCCGCTGGCCGCTTCCGAAAGTCTGACCGGTTTGTGTCCATCAATTTCCATGGCGAAGTCCATGAACATGGTCTGTTGTTCCTCCGATTCGACCGTGTCGTCAATGGATTCCAGCAGCGCAATGGCAGAGATGGTGGGTGTGAGCCTCTGGTTCTGGAACATTTCACCCTGGAAATGGCGCTCCTTGCCGCCCGGGGTCTCGAGCTGCGCTTCGAAATGTGTCGTGTTCGGTTTCCGTCCGATTTCGCCCGCAATGGCGGTCAACCGATCCTGATAAATCGTGCCGATGATCGGACCGGTGTTCGACAATTTAAATGAACGCTGCACGGATTGCACCACCGTGAGGATTTCCGCCGAAGCCATGGGCATTTCCGCCGGCCCGCTTTGCAGGAAGGGATGTCCGAAGGCCAGGATACGGTTGCCCTTGCGCCAGGTAACTGTGCCGGTGCCGGCAATATCAAAATCGCCGCTCATCAACACCCCAGCCAGCGGCTGGCCCGGTTGCGGGTCGTTGTCAATGTCGTGTGCCCGGCCCGACGGCACCTGCATCACGTCGAGACCGAGGGCGGCCAGACGTGAAGAAAACCTCTGCAACACGCGTTCCGAAACACCGGAAATGAACAGTGGCGTCGGGAGCGGTTTCATCGCCGACTGCAGCGCGGGCAAGGAAGGCAGGCTCGTCGCGTCGCCGGCAGGGGCCACCAGCCATTGCGGCTCCGCGCTGGTTTCCACGCGCGTCACGCCGTTCGTTACCGCCGGGTGCGCGGAGGGGGGATAATTGGTTTCCACTTCGAGCATGAACTCGACGGGCGTTACGCCAATCAACGCCTGGTCCTTGGGCCAGAGAAATCCGTAGGCGTAAGCGCCGATGAGCTTGCCGCCAATGAAGACGGGGCTGCCGCTCATGCCCGCCACGGGGCCGGTAAACTTGTTCGTGGCATCCAGCGCTTTACAGATGATGACAGGTCGTTGCGGGCCGATGAAATTTTCCGCAATGCCCACCACCTGCATCGGGAAACTGTCCACCCGGCTGCCGGAAACCGTCGTGTGCCACTCGCCCAACATGCCCGCTTTGATTTCCGACAGCGGCATGATGGGCATGTCGTCCGCCGCGCGGGCCAGAGCCGGGCACAGCCCGACGAGAACGATGGCGCAAAAGCTTGGAATCGGGGCATTGAAATTCATCGGTTCGGAAATTTTTTTTGATTTATTCCAGATTAAACCCGCCGTTATCCTGCAACCGGGCCGAATCCTTGGCATCTTGGAAGCGCCGGGCCGCAAGGCAAGAATAAAAATGAATGCTTTTAGTCGCCCGGTTATCGCGGGGCTTCGATTTTGTTGTGGACAAAGCTGACGACTTGGCATTATAAATGGACAGCGTCTAATCCAGAAATGGCAACGAAACTTATGGGCTATAGCACCGCTCGTTATGGCTGGCTTCCGGATTTGCCGGATCATCGCGATCATCTCTATGCCGCGCCTGTCGAACTGGCTGCCGCGCCGCCTGCCAAAATTGACCTGCGCCCGCAATGCCCGCCGGTTTACGACCAGGGCCAGCTCGGCAGTTGCACCGCCAATGCCATCGCCGCCGCCATTCAATTCGACCGGATGAAACAGAAGCTGGCGCAGATTTTCACGCCGTCACGCCTGTTCATTTACTACAACGAACGCGCCCTCGAACATACGATTGATTCCGACAGCGGCGCGCAAATCCGCGATGGCATCAAAAGCGTCGGCCAACAGGGCGACTGCCCGGAAACCGAATGGCCCTACGTCATCGCCAAATTCAGGACCAAACCGCCGGCGCGGTGCTACGCCGACGCCCTGAAATACATCGTGGTCCTGTATCAGCGCGTGACGCAAACCTTGAGCCAGTTCAGGGGCTGCCTCGCTTCGGGTTATCCGTTCGTCTTCGGTTTTACCGTGTATGAAGGTTTTGAAAGCGCGCAGGTGGCCCGGACCGGCCACGCGTCGCTGCCCAAATCCGGCGAGCGGGTCGTTGGCGGCCACGCGGTCGTCGGCGTGGGCTACGATGACGCGAAGCAGTGGCTCATCGTCCGCAATTCGTGGGGCGCCGGGTGGGGCATGAAAGGTTATTTCACCCTGCCATACGCGTATGTGACCGACGATAATCTGGCCAATGATTTCTGGACAATCCGTGTCGTTCAATGATTTAATCAACTCAACCCGATAAAAAACTATGACTCTGACCAAACGTGACCTCGTCATCCGCATCAGCAATGAATCCGGCCTCGTCCAGCAGCAGGTGTTCGACGTGGTGCAGAAAACCCTCGATTACATTGCCGAGGCGCTCGCCAAGGGCGACAAGGTGGAATTGCGCAACTTCGGCGTCTTCGAGGTCAAAATCCGCAAGGCCCGCGTCGGCCGCAATCCCAACGCGCCGGAAACCGATGTGCCCATTCCCGCCCGCGCCATGGTGAAATTCAAGGCCGGCAAGGAAATGCGGTCGGACGTGCTCAAACTCACGCCCTCGAAAGCGTCGGCGTAGAGCCAATTTGCTGAACCCGAAACCGGGGCCGACGCAAGGAGGCTCTGAATAAATGTGTTTATAGGCTCAAACGCGGGGAAGTTGAGTCTTCTTGCCTGACTCCTTCACCATTCGCTTGAGGGTAATTCTCCGATTGACCTTCTCTTTTCGTCGCTGGCCCTTTAGTTTAAGCTCGTCCTATGGAACGATTGCCCGGTTTCCGCGATTTTTATCCTGAACCATTGCCGCACTCCGATGTTGGGAGCGCCGATGCCCGCCAGGTCATTTTCAACCGGTGGCGTGAAACCGCCCGGCGTTACGGCTTCCGCGAATACGACGGCCCGCCGCTTGAATCGCTCGAATTGTTCACCACCAAAAGCGGCGACGAAATCGTCGGCCAGCTCTACAATTTCACCGACAAGGGCGGGCGCGCCGTGGCGTTGCGTCCGGAAATGACGCCCACGCTCGCCCGGATGGTCGCCGCGCACGAGCGCAATTACCGAAAGCCCGTCAAATGGTTTGCCATCCCGCAACTGTTCCGCTACGAACGCCAGCAGAAGGGCCGGCTGCGCGAGCATTTCCAGTTCAACGCCGACCTCATCGGCGAAAGCGATCCGGCGGCGGACGCGGAGTTGATTGCGCTGCTCATTGACACGCTGCGCTCGTTTGGCTTGACCGGGAAGGACTTCGTCATCCGCCTGAGCAGCCGAAACGCCTGGCACGAGTTTTTTGTCGGCCGGCACGGCAAGCACGAGCACGAGTACGAGTTTTTTCAAATCATAGATAAGCTGGAGCGCACGCCGCCGGAGGAGAGCGAAAGGAAACTCGCGGCGCTCGGTTTTTCACTGGCCGACGTGAATAAATTCATCGAATCCGGCAAACCGACGGCGGAGTTGCAGAGCATTCTAAACAATCTGGCTGCGCGCGGCCTGCGCGATTTCGTGAAGGTGGATTACCACGTCATTCGCGGGCTGGCCTATTATACCGGCGTGGTTTTCGAGGCGTTCGATGCCCGGGGCGAATTTCGCGCCATCGCCGGCGGCGGACGCTACGACAACCTCATCAAGCTCGTCAGCGGCGGCAAGGTGGATTTGCCCGCGCTCGGCTTTGGCATGGGCGATGTGGTGTTGCTGGAATTGCTCAAGGCGCGCGGCCTCCTGCCGAAATTCGATACCACCACGGACGTTTTCGTTTTAATCGAAGACGAAAATCTCCGTCCGCAATCCTTGAAACTCGTCCAGGATTTGCGCGCCGCCGGATACGCCGTGGAATATCCACTCACACCCGCCAAGCCGGACAAACAATTCAAGCGCGCGCAGGAATTGAAGGTGGCCCACACCGCGCGCCTGGAAAATGACGACTATGTCCGCGTCCGTGATTTTAAGACCCGCAAGGAAATCGTCGCCGGCGTGGCCGACGCGGCGAATCATCTGGGTTGAAAATGGATCAACCGTTGATTGCGGTGTAATTTCCGGGCATGATGGGAAGCTGCCCGGTGCAGGCCGCGATTCAATTTCTCACGGAACTTTCTATCCACGCTTCCAAAACGGGCCACAGTTTTATTGAAAACGCTCTAACTCACAGTGCCGGGCGGCAGAACCGACGGCAGCGCCTGTTTCACATCTGCGAGTTCGAGGGCCAAACCATCCCCCCCGAAAGCATTTGCGCCTGGTAACTGACTCCAGTTACCAGGCGCATGACTTGTTTTTACGAGCACAGGCGCTTTTGCAAGACGCTCAAGCTCGCTTCAAAGCCCGGACCTCAAGGCACATACACCGCCTGATAGAACTCATTCGGGGCCACCTGCAGAGTGAAGTCAGTAATATACTGCGGCGACGTTGTCAGCTTAATCGTACCCCCGGTCACATTAGTCCAAGGCCCGCCGGGGCTGGAACTGCGTTGCACCTGGTAGGTGTCGCCAATGAAGCCAGTGACGCCGACAGTCGGGAACAGGTTGATGGTTTCGATTGCGAGCGGGACGATGGCGCTACGATTCAAGCCGGAGCCATTCGAGACGGCAGCCGGTACTGTCCGACATCATTGGGTCTTGTAACGCCCGTGATGGTGAGCGTCGCGGTGCCCGAGCCTGAAATGTGGCCTGCGACG
>CAWHAH010000027.1:0-135311 GCA_963827205.1 uncultured Verrucomicrobiae bacterium | reverse complement strand
CACGCGGTCGCCGGATTGGATGAACCGTTCGATGCCGCCGAGCGCCGCGAGCGCGCGGTTAACGGTTTTCACGCGATCGGCGCCGGTGACGATGCTCATTTTCGGCCCCTTTGCCGGCAATGAAAAATCCGGCAGGGACACCGTTTCACCGACGGTGTTGGCCGACGGGCCGTTGCGGTCGTGCAGCCACAGGCCGACACCGCCCGCCGCCAGGATGGCCGCGCCCGCCTTGGCCGTGCGCATGAGAAAATCGCGCCGGTCCAGCGGATTGGTTTGGCCGAATTCACTCATTCTTGCCTTTCCGCAACCCGTCGGCCAGCAACCGCGCAACCTTTGCCGCCGAGGCGGCGTCCGGAGCGGCATGAACGCCCGCTACTAGGTTGTCCTCGGCAAAGACGATTTCGATGGTGTTCATGAAATTGATGGGTTTGCCCAATGACGCCGCGTCGCCAGCGTCAATCTCCTTGCCGCCGTTCGCCAGCAGGAATGAACGATAGACATCGCGCACCGCCGCAGCGGTGGCGGAGCTTTTTGTCATTTCCAAAAAGGCGAGCACTTCGGCATTGGTCGCGCCGTCCGCCAGGCGGTACTTCGCAGTGAAAACATTGGTGAACCCGTCAAAGCCGAAGGCATCCGCCACCTGTAAACCCTGGCTGCCAGCCTCCAGATTTTCCGGCGGAAACAGTTTGAGTTCCGGTATGCCCATCGCGCCGGGCGGATTGGCCGCCACGAATTGCCGCGCCATCGCCTGCATCGCCGCCATCATTGGTTCCGTCGGCATCGCCGTTACGGCCTCGACATAGTAACGCCCGCAGACGAAGCAGAGTGCGTTTTGGGATTCGTAGGCGAATTCCGTCAGCTCGAGAGGTTGTGCCTCCGAACGGCGTTGGAGGCTGTACACCGAGAAGGCCGGCGGCAGCGCGCCCATGTCATAAACGAACCATTCCATCCAGTCGTCTTTGGCGGTCTTGAGCGCAAACCGCTGGCAGCGCAACTGGACGAACCCGGCAGTGAGATATAGATCCGCCTTGCCGTCAATTTTCTCGTAGAGATTGTCCGCCGTGAATGTTTCCGGCGCGCTGAACGCGGAAAGTTCCGGCGGCAGGATTGTTGGCATTGCTCCTGACGCGGGTGAAGAAACCATCTTTGCCGCTGCGGGCGCTGCGGGCGCAGCGGCGGTGGCAATGAGCACGGCGGGGTTGAAGGAAAATTGTTTGAGCAAAACACCCGCCGCGATGCCGGCGAGACACAGCAAAATGACGAAGCCCGCCCATCGCTCCGTCGCGCCCCGCTCGCTGCCAAACCGGCTCATACGTCTAATCCACAAGCTACCGGCAGGCACAGACAAGGCTCAACACTTTTTGGGAATTCTTTTGCAAAAATTGAGCCGATAACACGGGCGTCTGGTCGAAAAAGTCATGCCGCTCCCCGGTAGTAGAATTTCGGCAGCCCGCCCGAGCGCTTCAACACTCAGGCTGGTCGCGTTGACAAAGCCGGCGCCGGTGCGGGAACGGCATCCACCGGGACGAAAGCGCGCTCGTGCTTGCCTTCAGGCGAGGCATCAAAGCTTTGCCGAACTGTCTGGAGCAATTCGGGCAACAGATAGGGTTTGGCGAGAAAAGTGGTGTCGCTGGCGCCAGCATCCTTTCCCATCAATTCGGAACTGTAACCGCTGGTGTAAATTACCTTGAGTCCGGGCTTTTGTTTTCTCAATTTCGCCGCCAAGTCGTTGCCTGTCATGCCGCCGGGCATGATCATGTCGGTCAGGAGCAAATCAACCCGGCCCCTGTGTTCCTCCCAAACCTGCAGGGCTTCGACCCCGGACGAAGCGGCCAAAATGCGGTAATGGCAGCCTTGGAGAACGTGGCGGACCAATTCCAGCAGGCCGGTTTCGTCCTCGACGACGAGAATGGTTTCTTCACTGCCCTGTGCCGGCTCGGGTTCAACGGCTGGCGCGGCGCTTGCCGTGCGGGTTGCGCTGGCTGCGGGCAGATAGACCTGGGGGGTGCGACCAACGCCAAGCTCGCCTTGAACCGAGCTTTCCAAACGCTTCACCGAGCGTTCGTCCGGCGGCGCGGGAACGACTCCAGTCCATGGCGCATCGTTGCGATTGATTGTTTGCATACCCAGAACCTGAACACGCGAGACAGCCCAGGAATTAGCAAAATTGGAGCACTTTGTATGCCTTCCCTCGGACATTCTGTTCCGGCTGTAACTCGGAGCCGAAAGCTTACGCCTTGCCCCCAAAGCTGACGTAGTCGTCCAAATCCAGCAGGTCGAAGAACGTGGCGATATCCTCACGTTTAGGACCGTATTTCTTATGGTTTGTGTTGAAATAGTCCCGCGTTTCCGGATCAGTCGGCACGCGCTTTTCCACGTAGGCTGACCATTGAGCGATTTCCAGTTCGGTGCGCTTGAACTTCGCGTTGGCAGTGATCCACGCCAGAATCGCCCCGTCACCCTTGCCCGTGGCGAGTTGCTTTTTGAGGGCGGCTGCCTTGATGCCAACAAAGTTCAGGAACCGCTGATCCAATGGACAATCGAAGCGGTATTCACCATTCTTGCCGATGAGGGTTGCGCGGCCTTTGTCGAGGCAACGGGGAAGAATAACGAAGCCGCCCAGGCGGACCCGTGGACTGCGAGGAGCCTGTTTGGTAAGGTCAGGTGCGAATATCGCCATAAAATTTCTTTCGCTGCTGACAGCTTGCGCAACGATTCGTCGGTCTGCAAGTTCAAACCGGTTGCAATTTAAAATCAGCCCGCAGGCAGTCACCCACCGCTTTCAGCTTCAGTCCCGGCTGAACCCCAAAGGTTATGTGGCCGGTTTGCGCCAGAATCACCCACTTCGATCCTTCGCCCTTGGCTGCGTTGCCAGGAATATCTCCAAGCGCTTGATGATCTCCTGGTGCCTTTCGGGATGCCGGGTCATTCCACGTTCGACGGTCTCTTTTTCCCTGAATAGCGCGTATCTGGGGTCAATCACGAACATTCTCTTGCCACCCACATCACAAGGCGCGCCGTTGAAATACTCCAGCGGTTGATGGGTGGGGTGTTTATCCCCAGTGCACTCGATTCGGCCGTCAACGTCCTTGTGCAGGCAGATCCGGATATGATTCCGCGGGATAAACTCCTGGCAAACCATCCTTGCGGCCGGGTCAATTCTCGTAAGTTCCAGGTTGCGTCGGGGTTGCCGTTTGGGACCCAGCGCCTCTTCGATGGTGGCCGGGTGGAAAAAGTGATATTTGATTGGGCTCTTCACGCTGAGTTTGGCGCTGACGCGTCGCATGAGGTAAAAGTTGTGAGCCTTGGCGGCGGTAACGTGCGCCTCTAAAACCGCAATTTGGGCGAACATGGACAGTTCGGTATAGGTTTCCTGCCACGGGTAATCGTTGGTCAACGCAAAGACGCCCAACGGCCCCGACAAATACCGGCTTTGAGCTGGAATGTCCTCAAACATGGCCGCGAGTTCAACCAGCCAGGCGACCGTTTCTTCCTTTAGTTCGACACGGCTTTTCCGAGTCGGGGCGTTGTAATCAAATTCCACCGCCAAGTACCATCCAGGTTCGATTTCTGGGCTTCCCTTCCCGTCATCAATCAATTTCAGATGCAATTGGTTCGCGAGGATATGATCGAGCAGTCCCATAATATCACCGGCAACAGGGCGTTTCAACGCCCTGACAGAGTTTCGTGCTGCAACAGCCCGATGTCAACGGTCGCGGGGGGGCCTGGCCGAGCGGTTGTCCGGCAAGTTCCACCGGCGAAGTTCACGCGGAAGCCTGTCTGCACATTGCTCGGTCTCACTTGGCGTCCGTGCAGCAGCCAGACGCGATCAAAATGGATCCGCCTCCACGTCTGGTTTCCGGCACTGGACGATCTCCCGCTTACGAAACAATCGTGGCACCTTTCATCCGTGCGGCGGCGGCCATTCCCCAGAGCCAACCGACCAGGATTCCAAAAGGAGCAAATCCCCACAAGGATACCACACCTCTTTGGCTCATGGTGAAGTCGCACCGCGGCATGATCAGGTAGGCAAAGGCCACCAGCCAAAGCACCACCGGGACGAAGATGGCATCCCTGATTGGGTTGGTGTGAATGACTGGAAACCGTCCGCAGCCCAATCGCATGCCCCAGGCGAGCAAAGAAAAAGTGGCAGCAGCAGCCAGGCTGGACATTTGCTGGCTGGCCGTCATTTCTGAAAAACTTCCATATTTGAAAACAAACGCCATGCCACCCACCAAAAATGGATACCAAAGCGCGGCAACCAAAAACAGGATTTCAAACAGTATCCACTTGCGGCCTGGCAGCGTTTCTTCGACTTTCTCGAATTCATATCGGATCGCTTGCCCCGGTCCGATCTTCTGAACGGCAGTATGGAAGGCTATTTGTTCATCCAGTCCCGATTTCACCAGCCGCCCGATTTCTTCGCGCAAATGACTTTCCAATTCTTCCAGCGGCACAGGCGATTTGATGCCGGCAGCGAGCATTTGCCGTCGCCATTCTACGATTGCCTGTTCGAAGTTAAACATATCCAGTTTGACAGGGCTCCCGTTGGTTGCTCACGAAGCAGCCATCGCCGTTTTTTTCAAAGCGGCTTTTTCCAACCCATGACCGGCACCACCAAGAATGGCCATCACCGTCCATTCTAATCCAAATATCAACAGAGGCGGCAAAAGGCTTCGGGGGTGCGAGCCTCCTGGTGAAAAATGGAATATGCCGAATCGTATCCAAAGCAGACATCCCCCATAGCACGCAACGCCAACAGCTCTTCGAAGCGGTTGATTGTGAATAACCGGAAGAAGCTTATGGTTATATTTCCAGCTTATAACAATTGTTGCAACGGTTATGGCATATACGGCCAATGCGACCGTTCTCGTCATCAAACTTAATTCGTGGGCTTGAAGACAAGGAAGGAACATGAACAGCGGACAAAATAATGCGACGGCAACCAAAATGACTCCTGCCAGTTTTATGACCTTCTGCATTTCCATCGGGGCGCTTACTTTTTTGAATTCCCTTTTAAGTTCGAGAGCCTGGCCGATTTTTTTCACGGCGATTCCAAAAGCCTCCTGCGCGTTCAAGCCCGATTTCATCTGCCGCTCGATGTCTTCACGCAAATGAATATCCAATTCCTCCAGCGGCGCGGGCGATTTGATGCCGGCGGTCAGCATTTGCCGTCGCCAACTTGCAATGGATTGTTCGAGGTCAAACATATTTTTCCTTTTGCAGGCCGGCCAAAACCGATTGCACCAACGACCACTGTTCGTGGTGTTTGGCCATCGCGGTTTTACCGTTTTTTTTGAGCGCGTAGTATTTCCGCTTCCGTCCGGTCTCGCTTTCGCCCCAGCGCGATTTAAGCAACCCGCGGTGTTCCATCCGGTGCAGCACCGGATAGAGCATCCCGTCCGTCCATTGCCATTTGCCGCCAGAGCGGGCTTTGACTTCTTGAATGATGGCGTAGCCGTAGCTTTCGCCCTTGGCGAGCAGCGACAAAATCAGCGGTTCAGCCGAGGCGGCAACGAGTTCTTTGCGAATCATAGAGACATGATACATAGACTTTATATGTATGTCAAGCGGGAATATTGGTTGAAACCGTTCGTGGCGTTTCGGGATCTTCCAAGGAGGTCCTGGTATCGGCTAAAAATCATCCCGCCACCGCCCAACCTCGTTGCCCAAAACCAGCCGCCGAGGTTTGCCCCGGGCACACCGCTGAGTTTACAAGGGCAAACGCTGGCGAGCCATCCGTAATGCATGTGGGACGATTCGGGGATGAGAAGGCAGGGGCGAATAATCAAAGCACCGTGCAGCCAACGTGGCCGGCGTGATTATTTTTTGGCGCCGTAACCCCGGATGAAGCCGATGCATTGCGCGGCGTCAACAACATTGCCTTCCCAGTTGTATTCGTATTCGATGGAGACGTTGCCTGCGAAACGCTGGCGTTTCAATTCGCTAAGAATGCCGGCCACGTCCGAAACCCCCGTGCCATCGGGAACATCGTGCGAGCCGGGTGACATTTCATTCATATCATGGAGATGCACGCTGATGATGCGGCCCTTCAAAATTCTCAGGCAGTCAACGGGCTTCAAGCCGGACTGAACCCAATGGCCGGTGTCGGCGGTCGCGCCGATGCGCGGGTCGCGCCCTTTGACGAGGCTCAAAATATAATGCGGATCCCAATTCCGGTAACTCGGCTCGCTTGGGCGGCGTTCATGATTGTGAAAGCCCACACGAATGTCGTATTCCCTGACGAGTTTCTCAATCGTGTCAATCGAGCCAGTGGATTCGGTGGTAATGCCGTAGAGACCGAGTTTTTTGGCGAAATCGAAAACTTTCCGCGCCCCGGCTTCGTCCTTGGGAATGTCCACGACGCCATAATTGACGGCGCGAATGTTGTCCTTGTTCAACCGCGCCTGGACTACGGCAATCATTTCGTCGGTGGCGTTGTGGTCGAATTTCAAGCCGGACTGTTCCGGGCTGAATTTCTGGCCGGGGTAAAATTCGATGACCTTGCCGCCCGCCTCGGCGGTTTTGTCAATCGCCTCCAGGACGGTGAAATGGTTGAATGTCCACGCCTGGCAGCCGACGGCGAAGCCGCCGGTCAGGCAGTTTTCGGGAATGGGCGCGGCGGAAACCGTGAGGCCCGCGAGGCAGAAGCCGGCGGCGAAGGTGGCGCGATAGACGGGTGGAATTTTCATGTTGTGACTTTTGTGTGAACCAGTCTCCAATTCTTTCAGGCTTGGCGGAAAAACTGAACCACGCCGGTCGGAAGTCAAGGCGGATTGCAAGCCTTGCCATCGCGCCCCCAGCCGCCGTTGATGCCGGCCGACCGGCCGCGAGTTCGCTTGCCTGCCAGTCTGGAATTATTTCTGGACAGAGACTTGAATGCGAAATACGGTCGCCATTGTGAAACGGGAGAGGCTGCATAATTTGCAGCCAACTCGTTGTTCGACCGATATGAACCTGGAACAAGCATTGCAGGCATTGGAAGTTCGGAAAACGCAATTACAGTCCCGGATTCCCGCCCAAGCTTCCACCTTGCGGACGCGATACCTCAAAGGCGTGGTGGAGGAACAAGTGGAAGCCGCGCGAAAGCATCTCCAAGCAGTCTATGAGAGCCACCTTGAAGTCGGGCCAAACTTCACCGCGTTGCCTGAACATGCGAATAATCCCAAATACGCCTTTTGGCTTGAGGGCATTCGCCGTCATCTCGGCGAGTGCGAAGCCACGCTTGCCGAACAGCCTGATGGCCGGACAACTGTTGGTGACTGAAAACGATGGGTTTTGCGCAGAAACAAGCAGGACAGGCGTCGCGCCCTGAAAAGTGAACCCGGTCACCACCCAATCAGGGGGCCGTCGTCGAAACCACCGCCACGGCAAACGGCGCTAGCGTCACCCGCGTTCGCGATAGCCGGCTGCCTTGCGCCGGATTTTCTCCGGTCGTGGCATCCACCACATCCATCCGTGCGCCCACTGCCTCGGGCGGGAGATCCACGCCGACCGCCGCGTTCCGTTTGTTGACCAGGAGCAATTTGCGGCCAGTGGCAGTGCGATACGCTTGGGCGGCGACACCCCTGCCGGCAACCCGGGTGGAGACCAGTGTATTGCCGGGCCCGAAGTTATGTTTGAGCAGTTCCAGCACACGGAAACGCGCGTTCGGTTTGCCGGTCTCCCAGTTCACCATGCTCACGCTCGGGAATTGCGTCGGATAGCCGACCAGTTGCGACTCGCCGATGTTCTCAATGCCCAGCTTGCTCAGTTCGGCATAAAGATACGCATACATGGCCCCCGCCGCGTTCCAGTAAACCGGCAGCTTCTTCCAGCTTTCGTCGGGCGCAATGACCCCGAGTTCGTCGATGGTCGTTCGCGTGGAGGGACAAAGACGCTGGCGGATGCGCTCGATCTGGCGGACGGTATCGAGAAACTTGTCCGCCTGCTCACAAAATTGCCAGGTGTCGGGATTGGCTGCATTGGTTCCGTTTCCGGGTTCCGCATAGAAATGATAGGAAATCATATCCAGCGGAGTGCCTGGCCGGTGATTTTTCGGATCGAGAAAATATTCGTAGTAATCAAAGCGATTGGCATGGGCCAAGGCCAGCCCCACAAATCTCGTTTGCGGCGAGACCTTATGGATCGCGCTCACAATCGCGTCGTAACGCTCCGTGTATTGTTGTGGGGTCGTTTCGTGCTCGAAGTCCGGTTCGTTTAGAACTTCCCACCACGGGATGTCATAATGGTAGCCCGAGTTGTGGCGCGTCCCCAGCTCGTCGATGAAACCACCCTGAGCATACCAACTGACCAGTCGCGCATAGTAATCACCAAGTTCCTTCAGGGTCGGGTCTTTCAGTTCCGTGCCTTGCGTATAGCTCCAGCAGGGCGCGTTTGGGTCGGCCGGATAGGTCACCGGTTGTGGCGTCTTGAAAAGCCACGCCGGAATCGTGCTAAAATTGAGTATCGTCGAGTGGCCCTTGGTCGCGTCGAGAAAATCGAGCGTCATCGGATCGATCAGGCTGAAGTCCCAAAAGGTCTTGGTTGCGGTCGGCGGTGCCAGCTCCGCCACGGCCAGCCTCGGGTAGGGCAGCCACGGCACATAACGCACATTTTCCGCGCCAAGATCGCGCAGGGCGGCAAAGACCGGGTCGTGTATTGACGATCCGCGCCGCAGCAGCGGGTTCACCACCACCTGCAAGGTTGGCGTCGAGCGGGAGACTAAAATCGTCTTCGTCCAATCAATTATGACCTGCGCAAGGGCAGGACCGGTCGCAGCCGATTCGGCGGCCGGAAGAGGACGTGCTATGGTCAGCAGGAGCAGGCCAAGAAAGAGTGTGCGCTGGAGCATGCGGCTTCAGCTTAAAAAATGGCGAACGCGCAGCAAGCTTTTGATTTTTTGGAGACGCCGAACGTGTTGCGTCAGTCGGATACATCAAAACACCCTGCGCTTGAAAAACCGGTGATTTAGATCTTCCAGGGAAATAACCGGGCTGGAGGCACCGGCTGCCCCAATAGGGATTCGCCTGCCACATGCAACGGATGAGGTCAATCGGGTCACCATTCACCGGTGGCCTGCCAGTACGGGGGCGAGATTTCCAGCACCAGAACCAGCGGAAAGGCGCCTGAGCGGGCATCAACCTCCAGCAATCTCTCCTCGGTACCGGCTGAGAATCGGCGTAGTTGATTTTTTTGAGCCTGCGCGATCAATTTTTGCAAAGTACAGGAGTGCCAGAGGCGGCGAGGCATAAATGGGCACTAACGATTTGACTTGGAATTAGCCTGCTTATTGCTCAATGTATGCGGCCAAGAACAGATGCCAACGCTAAAACATGGAAGGAAAGACGCAGGTTTTGACCGCGCATTGTCACGTTCGGCTCGCGCGGACATTGTCAACAACCGGGAAACGTTTCTGGGTGCGAAAGCCGGATCGCTGGCGCTATCCCTGTTCGACAAAGCCAGGAATTACAAGAGTGCCGCCCAGGTTCGCGAGTCGGGGCTGTACCCCTACTTCCGCACCATTTCCTCGGCTCAGGACAGCGAAGTCATCATCAACGGCAGGAAAGTCCTGATGCTCGGTTCGAACAGCTACCTCGGACTGACCAATCACCCTAAAATCAAGGAAGCGGCCAAAGCCGCAGTGGACCGATACGGCACCGCGTGCGCTGGTTCGCGTTTCCTGAACGGGTCGCTGGACATTCACCTGGAACTGGAGCAAGCCCTCGCCCGGCTTGTGAACAAGGAAGCGGTGTTGCTTTACAGCACCGGTTTCCAGGTCAATCTGGGCGTCATCAGCACGCTGGTCGGAAAAGGCGATTATGTTCTGGCCGACAAAAGCGATCACGCCAGCATCGTCGAGGGCTGTCAGCTTTGCCTGGGCGAATTCGTGCGGTTCGCCCACAAGGACATGGCCGCCCTGGAAAGCCGCCTTCGGAAAATTGATCCGGCCGCGGGCAAACTCATTGTGGTGGACGGCGTGTTCAGCATGGAGGGCGACATCATTCAACTGCCCGAATTATGCCGCCTGGCCAATCATTACGGCGCCGCGGTGATGGTGGATGACGCGCACGCCATCGGCGTGCTTGGAAAAGATGGCGCCGGAACGTCCAGCCATTTCGGCCTCACCGACCAGGTGCACCTGGTCATGGGCACGTTCAGCAAATCGCTCGCGAGCCTGGGCGGGTTTATCGCGTCCGATCCTGGAACCATTGATTACCTGAAGCACAACTCGCGACCGCTGATTTTCAGCGCCAGCATGTGCCCCGCTAACGCCGCCGCCGTCCTGGCCGCGTTGAAAATCATGCGCTCTGAACCCGAACGCATTGCGCAACTCTGGCGCAACACCAACCGCATGAAGCAAGGACTGATTTCGCTGGGCTTCGACCTGGGCAATTCCGAAACACCGATCCTGCCGGTGTATTGCCGCAGCCTCATGTCGGCGTTCAAGTTCTGCAAGCGCCTGGAAGAGGAGGGTGTGTTCGTTAACCCGGTGGTATCGCCGGCGGTGCCGCCCGGACAGGAATTGGTCCGCCTCAGTCTCATGGCTACCCATACCGACCGGCAAATTGATTTTGCGCTGGACAAGCTCGGCAAGGTTGGCAGGGAGCTGAGGCTGGTGTGAACCATGTCGAGCCGGTTGCTCAATCCGATTCCGGCTCATCGCGAAGGATTTTTCCCAGCGAGCCAATGAAGATCCTGCTCACAGGGGCAAACGGATTTGTCGGCAGCCACGTCCTGGACAGTCTTCAGGTGCGAGGCGTCGCGACGACAATAATCCTTCGCCCCGACAGCAATAGACGCCTTATCGAATCCCACCTGCCGCACGTGACCGTGCGAACCGGCTCGCTGAACGACCCGGAAAGCCTGGGTGCCGCCATGCAGGATGTCACCCACGTGATTCATTGCGCGGGCTGCACCAAGGCGCTGCGCGCATCGGAATTCTACGAGGTCAACCAGACCGGGACGCGGCATGTCGTGGAGGCGGTCAACCGACAGAGTCAGCGGATCCAGCGGCTGGTTCACATTTCCAGCCTCGCGGCGGGTGGGCCGGCGTCACAAGCCAGGCCCGCAGGCGAAGACGACCCACCCCACCCCGTCTCGGACTACGGCCGGAGCAAGCTCGCCGGCGAAGAAGAAGTGCGAAAGGCCTGCAAGCCGGATTACGTGATCCTGCGACCCCCGGCCGTGTACGGCCCGCGCGACACCGGCTTCCTGCCCCTTTTCAAAGCGGTCCAGAATCATGTTCTGCCGCGTTTTGGCGGCGGTCGGCAGCAATTGAGTCTGGTCTTTGCCAAAGACCTGGCTGAAATTGCCGTGACCTGCCTGACGCATCCGGCAGCCGCTGGAAAGACGTTCTACACCGCTTCGCCAGAGGTGACGACCACACTCGCGCTAACGGACGAAATCGCGCGTCAAATGGGAACGTGGACGCTGCCACTCCCGTTGCCAACGGCGGCGCTGTGGCCGCTGTGTTGTTTCCAGGAAGCCGTTTCGCGGCTGACCGGCGAGCCGAACGTGCTAAGCCGGCAGAAGTACGCCGAGCTGCGCGCGCCGGGTTGGGTCTGTGACTCCTCGCGGTTGCGGCGGGAGCTGGGTCTCGTCTGCGCCGTCACGCTCCGGAACGGAATCGCTGAAACTCTGGCCTGGTATCAACAGCAAGGATGGCTCTAAACCCGATGGCCAATGACAGATTTCGCACGACGCATGACGAAGGGAAAATGCAGCCCCAAATCCAAATTCCACAGGTGAGTGGCACCACCTCGCATTGGCGACGGAAGGTTCGTTCGTCATTCCAACATTACACCTTCGTAGATTACGCCACCCAGGGTTACCTGACGTTGGTAGGTTTGATCGTGCTGTGCTTGCATGACGGCGCCGTCCCGTTGTGGCCGCTCTTGTTGGTGGCGCACGCGGTCGGCATCGGGCTGGTTCACACGCTGATCCAATCCCACGCGGCCCACCCGAACAACCGCGTGTTAGACTTCCTCCGCCACTTCTACCCCGTGCTCCTTTATACGGGCCTCTATCGCGAAACTGGAGAACTGAACCATATGCTCACCGCCGGTTTTCTCGACCCGTTCTTCATCCGGCTGGAGGGGCGCGTTTTTGGTCTGCAACCCAGCCTGGCCTTCATGGATCGGCTGCCGTACCTGGTGGTGAGTGAACCCCTTTACGCCGCCTATTTCTCCTATTACCTCATGGTCGCTGGCATCGGGCTCGCCCTGTTCTACCGGAATCGAGAGCAGTTTTTCCACTACCTCTCGGTCATCTCGTTCCTGTTTTACGTCTGCTACCTGATCTACATTTTCCTGCCGGTCGTGGGGCCGCCCATTTTCTTCCAGGAAATCGCGGACTATCACTTGCCGGCCGATGTGCAGCCTGCGGTAGCACCGACCTTCCCGGCCGCGATTCAGGTCGGGTTATTCTACCAGATCATGGCGTGGATTTATCACACGTTCGAGGCGCCGGGCGCCGGGTTTCCCAGCAGTCACATCGCGGTCTCCATCGGCACACTTTATTTCTCCTTCCGGTATCTGCGTTCGATTCGCTGGCTGCACTTGGCCGCAGTGGTCCTCCTCTGCCTGGCGACGATTTACTGCCGGTACCACTACGTGGTGGATGTCCTGGCTGGAGGCGCAACGGCAGCGGTGTTGATTCCCATCGGGAACCGGCTCCACTTCAAATTCAGGAAGGTGGTGGAGTCAGAACGTTCGCTGAGCCAATCAATTCCTTCATAGCCGCCGGCGTGCCAGCGCCATTTCCACCGGCGGGCTTATCAAACCGCCCGTTCATACAGCCGGTAAGTCTTGTACACCTTGGCGCCGAAGGCTTCGAGCAGCCGGCACATCCTCACGTTGTCTTCGAGAATCCACGAAGCTTCCGCGTCCTTGAAACCGACCTTGAAGCCGGTTTTGAAACCTTCCGTGAGCATTACCGCTTCGAGGCCGCGGTTGCGATACTCCGCCTTCACCCCCAGCGTGATGACGCGGCAACGCGACGGGTATTTCCGACCGAGGAGATAGGGCAGGAAGCCAAGCACTTTCGGCGTGAGCAGGCGTCCGCGCAGCGGCTTGAGCGCCAGGTTGTAGTCGGGCAACGCCAGCATGAATCCGACCGGCTCCGTCGGCGTCTCAGCCACCCATATCAATCCTTCCACCAGCAGCGGTTTCAACCGGCTCGCCATGAAATCAATTTCGGCGTCCGTCATTAGGACAAAACCCCAGTTTTCCTGCCACGCGGTGTTATAAACCTCTTTGAGCTTGGCCAGATCACGCGTGAGCGTCGCGCGGCGGACGGGCGTGAAGGTCACCTCCGGGTGCCGTTGCCGGGTTTTCTCCGCGATGCGGCCCAACCGCTCGAGCGGGCACTGCGCGACGTCCAGGTGGAACGCCAGCAGATCTTTCGCCTTGCAAAATCCCTCCGCGGCCACGAGATCCGCATAGTAACGCGGATTGTAGGTCATCATGAAGACCGGCGAAGAGTCGAACCCATCCACCAGCAAACCACATTCGTCATTGGTCGTCGGGTTCATCGGCCCCAACACGCGCCGCGCACCCCGCTGCCGCGCCCACGTCAAGACGGCATCGAACAACTGCCGACTGACTTCCGCGTCATTCATGCACTCGAAGAAGCCGAAAAAGGCTGCGTTATCCTGCTGTGTTCGATTGTGATGCTGGTCAAGAATGCCCGCCATGCGTCCAACGTCCCGCCCCTGGCGCGTCGCCACCCACAGCGCCATGTCCGCATGCTCGAAAAGCGGATTCTTGTCCGTGAAAACCTTCCTCAAGTCCGACAACAGCGGTGCCACCCAATACGGGTCATCGCGGTAAATGCCATAGCTAACCTTCAGGAAACGGAGCACCTGCCGGGGGTTACGCGACAATCGGACAATTTCAATGTTATTACCCATGCTCAATGCTGTCAGCGAATCATTCCAAGGTCGGCCACGACTCACAGAGGTTGGCTGGCATGATGGAAGTCCAAATGCGGAGCGGCTTTGGTTTGCGCCGCTTCCTCCAGTAATGCCCGCCCCAATCTCCAACTCTGCAGGAGAATCGTTTCTTTCCAATGGCCCTGACCGGGTTCACTTTTCTGTACCACCCATGAGTTAGTCCGAAGACTGGGTTCATGTTAGTTTGTGGTTCTGGTTTTGTCCATCCCCGGCGGAGGGAGGGCGCAGCCCGACCCGCACCGGGGATGGACCGGGTTGCGCCGCGAACCGGGCCGGGTTCGATCACTTAGTTCCTCAACAAAACGATGTCTATCAAACGGTTTTTAATTTTTAAGCTAATTCAGCAAAAGGCTGTGACTTCGGAAGGCTTCCGGTTTGTGTTCCTTCAGGGCAGACGCGAACGGAAGAACCTGGGCGGGGGCATGATCATGTCACTTCAGGTCGTTTCCTTGGACCCGGCAAGGCTTCATAACCTGAAGGTCGCTGGTTCAAATCCAGCCCCCGCAACCAATCTGGCGCCACCTTGCCAAGTCAGAATCAGGTGATTGCGCCCGGCGTTCCGAGAAAATCCGGTTTGCACCACAACCTGTCAAAAGTTAAGGCAAAGCTCAAAAGGTGCATCAACATGGCGACAAGATTGGGTTCGTTTCGGTGGCGATCCCCGTTTCAAATGGCTTTGAAAACGGTGATCGCGATGTCTGCTTGCGTGCTCCGGTTTGCCCTGTGGCGTTCTGGAGGACAGTGAGGATGATTATCGAAATCCGTTGGCACCCGTGCTCCCGCTGTAGAAGGGCCCACGATGGCGGCGAATGAGAAACGACGAAATTATTTTTCCAGATAGCGGATCACCGCTTCCGTGCGGGTGCGCACATGGAGCCGTTCAAAGATGTTTTTAATGTGGCCATGCACCGTCCAGACACTGATGCCCATCGTTTGCGCAATCTCCTTGTCCACGCAACCTTTGCTCAAAAGTTCCATGACTTCCCGCTCACGGTGCGTCAGTTTGGCCAGCGCCAGGCTGTCGTGGCTGGAATGCAGTTGCAGCAATTCTTGAAAATAATATTTCACGCGCACCAGAAAATCTTCGGTCAATAACTCCGACCGGTTGGCGACTTTGAGAATGGGCTCCAGCAATCGGTCGGGCTTGACCCGTTTGACCAAATAACCCGCGGCGCCGCCGGGGGTGGAAACAAACATCCGGTCGCCATCCGCGTGAACCGAATAAGTGAGGGCTGGCACTCCCGGTTCAATGGGGCTGATCGTGCCGGCGGATTTAAAACCAATGCGTCCGGCCAGGTTCCGATTCAGGAGCACCAGGCGGGGCTTGTGCAGCGCCAGCGCACGGGTGAAAGATTTGACCGAGTCGCAGGGAAAACTGACAAATCCGGCCTGCTGGTCAATGCACCAGCACAAGGCCCGGCGAATGCCCGCATCCCATTCAACCACCAGGACGCGCTGCCGATTGGGATTGGTTGGCAACAAATTGCATTCCAGCCCTGCCCGCTTTCCCACCAGGGTATGAATGGTCGTATAAGTCCACAACACCGGGTTCATACACCACTCGAAGCTGACGACCAGTTCACGGGAGAAACGCCGGCAGGTGGCGCTCCAACCTTGTTTTGCGGCCATGCGAAAGATTTCATCCGCTTTCCAAGCGGCTGCTTTCACGTCGGTTGTGCCCATGGGAAAAAAATAGCCTGCACCAGCATGCACAATGTACGCGGCCAAAACCTGCTCTGATTCGCCGGACGCCGGAAAGCGGTAGCGCCGGAGAATCAAACGATTGTTCCCGTAGCGGTTATCAGTTTTAAGCATTGACCTGACTTCTGCAGAACCGCCGCTCGGAAGCCGTTCAAGCATCGGCTTCATAATACAGCACGTCAGAGACCCAGAATAAGGAACACCTCGGTATTTGTCAAACCTGCTGGTTCCAACCTGCTGGTTCCCGTTCAAATTCCCGTTTGCGTCGCTGTGTTTTTTGCCATAAGCTCCTTTGAATTGCGCATGAAAGTTTTCATAGATGGAAAATACTACGACGAACGCGACGCGAAGATTTCAGTCTTCGACCACGGCCTGCTTTACGGCGACGGCGTTTTCGAGGGCATCCGCGCCTACAACCGCCGCGTGTTCAAGCTCAAGGAACACATTGACCGGCTGTTTTGTTCCGCGAAAGCCATCCTGCTCGAAATCCCGATGTCGCACGCCGAAATCATGGACGCGGTCGTCGCGGCCTGCCGGGAAAACAAACTCCGCAACGGCTATGTCCGGCTGGTGGTGACGCGCGGCGTCGGCACGCTGGGCCTGAACCCGCGAAACTGCAGGCGCCCGTCGGTCATCATCATCGCCGACAAGATCCAGCTTTATCCGCCGGAGTTGTATCGGCAGGGCATGGACATCATCACCGTGCCGACGACGCGCAATTTGCACAGCGCGCTGAACCCGGCCATCAAGTCGCTGAATTATCTCAACAACATCCTCGCCAAAATCGAGGCGAACAACGCCCACGTCGAGGAGGCGGTGATGTTAAACGCGGAAGGTTTCGTGGCCGAATGCACCGGCGACAATTTATTCATCGTGAAAAACGGCGAGCTGCTCACGCCGCCGCTGTCGGCGGGCGCGCTTTACGGCATCACGCGCCAGACGGTGATTGAACTGGCCGGAGAAGCCGGCTTGAAGGTGACCGAGCCGAGTCTGACGCGCTACGATTTGTTCAACGCGGACGAATGTTTTCTGACCGGCACGGGCGCGGAAATCGTGCCGGTGGTGAAGATTGACGGCCGCGTCATCGGCACGGGCAAGCCGGGACCGATCACGCACAAGCTGGTGGCGGCTTACCACGCCTTGACGAAAGCCTCCGGTGAGCCGATATACAAATAGAACATGAAAAAACTCCTGGCGACTTTGGTAATTTGTTTGGCGACAGTTGTTTTAATGGCGGCGGCTTCGGCAAAGCCGTCGGTTTTTCAAATGCGTTTGGTGGTGGATAATCCGTCAGCCGACTCCGAGCAACTGATTTTGCGGAAAACAAACCAAGAGACCGGCCAGGTTGCCACGGAGACGCTGAACGTGGGGAAAAAGGTTTTGCTCGACCAGACGGCGCTGAAGTCGGTTGTCGCTTCAAAGAGTCGTCAGGATTACTGGCAGGTTGACTTTTCACTCACTCCCGACGGAACCGAGCGGTTTGCAGCAATCACCGGCCAGAACATCGGGCGGCGGCTGGCGATTGTCATTGACGGCCAACTCATAACTGCGCCGGTTATCCAGTCGCCCATTACCGGCGGTAAAGGTCAAATTACCGGCAATTTTACCGAACAGGAAGCAAAGGATTTGGCCGCAAAAATCAACAAGGCCATCGGCGGATGATTTTATGCTCTGCTCCATCTGCAAGGAGAAAACGGCGACGGTGCATCTGACCCAGATCGTGGGCGACAAGATGCAGAAACTGGATTTGTGCGAGGAATGCGCCAAGGCCAAGGGCATCAACGACCCGACGAGTTTTGGCCTGGCAGATTTGGATTTGGTGCTCGGCTTGGGTGCGTCGCAGCAAATCGAACAGGCAGCGGGCGGCGTGGAGTTGAAATGTCCACGCTGCGGATTCACCCAGGCGGACTTCAAAAAATCGGGCCGGCTCGGCTGTCCGGAGTGTTATCAGACTTTCGCGGAAGGCTTGGGCGGCCTGCTCAAGACGATGCACAAGGGCACACGGCACGTCGGCAAGGCGCCGGAAGCGTTGCGCCAGTCGCGCGATTTGTCCGACCGCATGAAAACACTGCAGAACAAGCTGGCCAAGGCCATCAAGGACGAAAATTTCGAGCAGGCGGCCATTTTGCGCGACGAAATCAAACAAATGAGCGATTCGTCCGCAACCGCCAAACCGGCGAGGTGAACACAGTGCTTATTCCTAGTCGTAATTTTCATCCTGGTTTTGGTCCGTTTTGTTCGGTGGTTATGATCAAGAGCGGGATTTAGATTAAGAGCAAGATTAAGATTAAGACAGAGACATAATGAAAGACATCCGCGCATTTCTTTCCCCGCCCGCGGAGACGGCGCGCCGTCATGGCCCGCATGATCGCATCGTCATGTCCAGCCGCGTCCGGCTGGCGCGCAATTTGAAGGACGCCGTGTTTCCTGGCTGGGCGAAAAAGCCGGAGCGCGTGCGGGTGCTGGAATTGATCCGTCCGGCGATCGAAAGCCTGCCGGAAATGAAGGACGCCTTTTCGGAGGCGATGGACAATCTGGGTGCGCTGGACAAACAGATTCTGGTCGAGCGGCACCTCATCAGCCGCGAGCACGCCGCCAAAAGCGCCGGCAGCGGACTGGTCTTCAGCCGCGACGAAATGTTCTGTGTGATGATCAACGAGGAGGACCATCTGCGGATGCAGGCGTTGCGTCCCGGACTGCAATTGCGTCAGGTGTGGAACGCGATTGACCATCTCGATTCCGAACTGGAGAAAAAACTGGATTACGCCTTCGACAATGAGCTCGGGTATTTGACGGCGTGCCCGACAAACCTCGGCACCGCCATCCGCGTGAGCGCGATGCTGCATCTGCCCGGACTCGTTTTGACCGAGCAAATCAATCCCATCATTCAATCCGTGAACAAACTCGGCCTGGCCGTGCGCGGACTTTACGGCGAGGGCACCGAGGCGCTCGGCAACGTTTTCCAGGTGTCGAACCAGATGACCCTGGGCGAAAGCGAAACGGCGATTGTCGAGCGGCTGGAAAAGGTCTTGTCCCAAATCATCGAGCACGAGGAAAACGCGCGCCAGACGCTTTTGGAGAAAAAGCCGAAGATGGTCTATAACCACATCGGACGCGCCTACGGCATCCTGGCGAACGCGCACAGCATTTCGTCGAAGGAAACGATGAACCTGCTGTCGCTCATGCGGCTCGGGGCGGACATGAAATTGTTTCCGGGCACCGAGCGTTCGCTCGTGGACGAATTGTTCCTGACGACGCAACCGGCGCATTTGCAGCGGCAGGTTTCGGACAAGTTGTCCGCCGAGGAACGCGACCTGATCCGCGCCGACATGTTGCGGGAGCGTTTGAAGGACGTGAGCCGCCCGGTGGCCAAACCGCGCGGCGAAGGACCGCGACCGGACAAGCCTTCCGGCGTATAGCCACCGGCTTCATTTTACGATGGTTATGCGGTCGCCTTGGTTTTTTCGGCATCCATTCTGCTTTCGGCTCCGAAGAGTGCTGGACAATTCGGGCAAAGCATAGCACTTTACCACGAGCAATATGAGCGATGAGAGCATGAGCAATTTCACGCCGCGCGCGCAGCAGGTGCTGGCACTGGCGCGCAAGGAAGCCGACCGGTTCAATCACAATGTGATCGGCACCGAACACCTTTTGCTCGGCCTCATCAAACTGGGGCAGGGCGTCGCCGTCAACGTGCTCCAAAAAATGGGTCTGGACCTCGAGACCGTCCGGCTGGCGGTCGAGAAAGCGGTCGGTACCGGTCCGGACCAGAAGATGATCGGCAACATTCCCTACACGCCGCGGGTGAAAAAGGTCCTTGATCTGGCAAAGCGCGAGGCCAAAAACCTGAATCACACTTACATCGGCACCGAGCACATCCTGCTCGGGCTGTTGCGCGAAGGCGACGGTGTGGCGGCGCGCATCCTGCGGGAACTCGACGTGGACATCGAGCAGACGCGCCAGGAAGTGTTGCGGGAGCTGGATCCGAACTTTACCGCCCAGGAAGAACCGGGTGAACCCGCCGAGAAGCTTGCTGAGAAAAAGGGCGAAATTAAAACACCCGCGCTCAAGGCGTTTGGCCGCAACCTCACGGAGCTGGCGCGCAAAGGCGAATTGGACCCGGTCATCGGCCGCAAGAACGAAATCGAGCGGGTGATTCAAATTTTGTGCCGCCGCACGAAGAACAATCCCGTGCTGCTCGGCGAAGCGGGCGTGGGCAAGACCGCCATCGTCGAAGGGCTGGCGCAGGAAATTGCCAAGGGCAACGTTCCCGAATTGCTCCGCGACAAACGCGTGGTCACGCTCGACCTCGCCCTCATGGTCGCCGGCACGAAATATCGCGGCCAGTTCGAGGAACGCATCAAGGCTGTGATGGATGAAATCCGCCGCGCGAAGAATATCATTCTGTTCATTGACGAATTGCACACGATTGTCGGCGCCGGTTCCGCCGAGGGCACGATGGACGCGTCGAACATCATCAAGCCCGCGCTCAGCCGCGGCGAGATGCAATGCGTCGGCGCCACCACACTCAACGAGTATCGCAAATACATCGAGAAGGACGCCGCGCTCGAACGCCGGTTCCAGTCGGTCAAGGTGGAGGCGCCTTCGATTGACGAGGCCATCCAGATTTTGAAGGGGCTTAGCCACAAGTACGAGGAGCACCACAAGGCCGAGTTCACGGACAAGGCCATCATAGCTGCGGTCAAGCTTTCCGACCGTTACATTACCGACCGGTTTTTGCCGGACAAGGCGATTGACGTGATGGACGAAGCCGGTTCGCGCGCCCGCATCGGTACGATGACGCGCCCGCCTGAGGTCAAGGCAATGGAGGCCGAGATCGAGGAAATCAAGGGCAAGAAGGAACGGGCCATCAAGAACCAGGATTTTGAAGGCGCGGCCAAGATGCGCGACCAGGAGAAGCAGGCGAAGGAAAAACTGGAAGCGCTGTTGCGCGACTGGCGGGCCAAAGGCGAGGAAAAACGCATCCTCGTGGACGAAGGTGATATTTTACACGTCGTTTCCAAATGGACCGGCATCCCGCTGCAACGGATGGAACAGGGCGAGATGCAGCGGCTGCTGTCGGTCGAGGGCGAGATGGAAAAGGTCGTCATCGGCCAGCACGAGGCCGTTTCGGCCATTTGCAAGGCGCTCCGCCGGTCGCGTGCAGATTTGAAAGACCCGCGCCGGCCCATCGGCACATTTTTGCTGCTCGGCCCCACGGGTGTCGGCAAGACGCTCCTCGCCAAGACGCTGGCTGAACAGATGTTTGGCGATTCAAAGTCGCTCGTGCATCTGGACATGAGCGAATACATGGAGAAATTCAATGTCTCGCGGCTGATCGGCTCGCCGCCCGGTTACGTCGGTTACGAGGAAGGCGGACAACTCACTGAAAAGGTGCGGCGCAATCCCTATGCGGTTGTGCTGTTCGACGAGGTCGAGAAGGCGCATCCGGATGTGTGGAACATGCTGTTACAGATTCTCGAGGAAGGCAAGTTGACCGACAACGTGGGTCGCGTGGTGAATTTCCGCAACACCATCGTTCTGATGACCTCGAACGTCGGCTCGGACATCATCAAACGCCAGTCCACGCTCGGCTTCTCGCCCGTCAGCGACGAGGCCACCTACGAAAAAATGCGCGAACGGATTCTGGACGAGGCCAAAAAGACGTTCCGTCCGGAATTCCTGAACCGGCTCGACGACATGATTGTATTCCGCTCGTTCACGAAGCCCGACCTCATCCAGATCCTGGATTTGGAGGTCAACAAGGTATTGGAACGGTTGCGGCACAAAAATCTCAGGCTCGAACTGGACAGCAAGGCGAAGGATTTTCTCGTCGAGAAGGGCTACGACCCGCAATACGGCGCGCGTCCGATGCGCCGGTCTGTCGAGCGTTTTCTCGAAGACCCGCTGGCCGAGGAAATTCTCAAGGGCAACCTGCACGAAGGCGAGCCGATCACGGTCACCGCCGAGAACGACAAGCTGGTTTTCAATCAAACGGCCGCCGCCACCGGCGCGTTGTCAAGTTGAGCCGATGAAAATTCTCAAGCCGCGTTCATAGGGACGCGGCGTTTTGTTTTTGGAACTTCAGCTTTCCTTTTCGGGAGAAAATTTTTAGGCTTTGCGCAATGAAAGGAATCATTCTGGCCGGGGGGGCCGGTTCGCGGCTGTATCCGCTCACGCTCGTCGCGAGCAAACAGCTCCAGCCGGTCTATGACAAGCCGATGGTGTATTACCCGCTCACGACGCTCATCGAAGGCGGCATCCGCGAGCTTTGCCTCATCTCCACCCCGCACGATTTGCCGCGCTTCAAACAACTCCTCGGCGACGGCAGCCGGTTCGGACTGTCCATCGAATACCGCGAACAGCCCCGCCCCGAAGGCATCGCGCAGGCCTTTCTCATTGCCGAATCGTTCATCGGCAACGACGCCGTCGCATTGATTCTCGGCGACAACATTTTTTATGGCAGCGACGTGTTTTACCGCAAGATGGCCGAATTCAAAAGTGGCGCGACGATTTTCGGCTATCACGTCAACGACCCGAAGCGTTACGGGGTGGTGGAATTTGACGCCGACGGCCGGGCGATTTCCATCGAAGAGAAGCCGGCGCAACCAAGGAGCGACTATGCCGTGCCGGGCCTGTACCTTTACGACAATCAGGTGGTGTCCCTGGCCAAATCGCTGAAGCCCTCGGCGCGCGGCGAGTTGGAAATCTCCGACTTGAACGTCGCGTATCTGCGGCGCGGGCAATTGCACGTGCACCGGCTCAGCCGGGGTTTTGCGTGGCTGGACGCCGGCACCAGCAGCAGTTTGCACGACGCTTCGGCTTACGTGCAGGCAATTGAGAAGCGGGCCGGCATCAAAATCGGCTGCCCGGAAGAGGTAGCGTTTCGCCGCGGTTTTTTGGAACTTGACGATCTGGAAAAGCTCGCGGCCCAAATGCCGAAGTGTGAATACCACGATTATCTGGCCGAGGTCGTGGCGGAAGCGCGGCGGCTGGCTGCATCCCGATGACGGCGGCAAAAGTGTCAATACGATTTGCGATTTGCGATGGACCCATCCCAACGAAGCCGGGCGCGTCCATGGTAATTCGTCAATCGTAAATCAAAAATGAACATCATCACTTGCGAACTGCCGGGTTTGCTGATTATCGAGCCGAAAGTTTTCGGCGACGCGCGCGGCTTTTTCATGGAAACGTGGAACCGCCAGCGTTACCGGGAGGCGGGGCTGGACTGGAATTTCGTGCAGGACAACGTGTCGTTTTCGCGGCGCGGCATCCTGCGCGGGTTGCACTTTCAGAATCCAGCCGCCCAGGGCAAGCTGGTCTATGTGCTGGAGGGCGAGGTGTTTGACGTGGCGGTGGATATCCGGCGCAGTTCGCCCACGTTTCGCCGGTGGCACGGCCTGCGTCTTTCCGGCGAGAACAAGCGGCAGTTCTTCATCCCGCCGGGTTTTGCGCACGGGTTTGCGGTGTTGAGCGAGAGCGCGCTGTTCATATACAAATGCACGGAGTTGTACGCACCACAGAACGAGTTGACCATCGCGTGGAACGATCCCGACATCGGCATCCGATGGCCGCTGGACAACCCGCAGCTTTCAGAGAAGGACGTGCACGGCCTGCGATTGAACGATGTTCCCGAGGATCGTCTCTTTGCCTGACTGGCCTCTGCGCACCATGAAAATATTGCTTCTCGGAAAAAATGGACAGGTCGGTTGGGAACTGCGCCGCGCGCTCGCGCCGCTGGCGGAGGTGGTGGCGGTGGATTATCCGGAAATCAACTTCACCGACACAGTGACGCTGCGAGCATTGGTGGCCGCACACGATCCGTCCGTGGTGGTGAACGCGGCGGCCTACACCGCAGTGGATAAGGCTGAGACGGAAAAGGAACTGTGCCGGCAGATTAACGCGGTCGCGCCGGGAGTTTTGGCCGAAGCGGCGAAAAAGGTTGGTGCGTTGATGGTGCATTACTCGACCGACTATATTTTTGATGGTACGAAAACATCGCCGTATGCCGAATCGGACGCGCCGAATCCGCTGGGCGCCTACGGCCGGTCAAAATTGGAAGGCGACCAAGCGGTGAAAGCTTCCGGCGCAGACCATTTGATTTTCCGGCTATGCTGGGTCTATGGCGCGCGCGGCCAGAATTTCATGCTCACCATCCAGCGGCTGGCGCGTGAACGCGAGACATTGCGCGTGGTGGGCGACCAATTCGGCTGCCCGACGTGGTCGCGGATGATCGCCGAAGCCACCGCGCAGGCGCTCAAGCAGGTCATGGCCGGCGCGGATCGTTCCGCGTACAACGGGGAATATCATCTTGCCGCTGGCGGCCAGGCGAACTGGCACGAATTCGCTTCCCGCATCATCGAGTGGATGCCGGACGGGGAACGGAAATGCCGCGCGGTGGAAAGGATCACCACGTCGGAGTATCCACTGCCGGCCAGACGCCCGGCGTATTCGGTTTTGGATTGCGGCAAATTGCAGAAAACTTTTGGGTTGCGGCTTCCACATTGGGAGGCCAGCCTGCGCCAAGTCCTGGACAAACCATGAAACTGCTCATTACTGGCGGCGCGGGGTTCATCGGCTCGAACGTGATTCATCACGTCATTGACCGGCCGGAGGTCGAGAAACTGGTCAATCTGGATTGCCTGACTTACGCGGGGCATCCGGAAAATCTGGAAAAAGTTTCCCGGCATCCCAAGTACGTTTTTGAGAAGGTGGACTTGCGCGATAAGACCGCCGTGCTGCGCGTCGTTGAGAAACACGCCATTTCGCACGTCATGCACCTTGCGGCGGAATCCCACGTGGATCGCTCCATCACCGGTCCGGGCGATTTCATTCACACCAACGTTGTCGGCACGTTCAACCTGCTCGAAGCCTGCCGCGCAGCGTGGTTAACTCCGAACTCCGGACACCGCTTCCATCATGTGTCCACGGATGAAGTTTATGGCTCACTCGGCCCGACCGGGTATTTCACGGAGACGACGCCTTACGCGCCGAATTCGCCGTATTCCGCCAGCAAGGCCGCCAGCGACATGCTCGTCCGCGCTTATCATCACACCTACGGTTTGCCGGCCGTCATCACGAATTGCTCGAACAATTACGGCCCGTATCAATTCCCCGAAAAGCTCATCCCGGTTGCCGTCCAAAGCATCCTCGCGCGCAAACCGGTTCCGGTTTACGGCGACGGCATGAACGTGCGGGACTGGCTTTACGTGCGCGACCACGCGGAGGCCTTGTGGCTGGCGCTGACGCGCGGGCGCGACGGCGAGACTTACAATATCGGCGGCCACAACGAATGGGCCAACCTGCACATCGTCGAGTTGATTTGCGACACGGTTGACCAGTTCGCGCCGGAACTCGGCGGGAATTCACGCAAACTCATCACGTTTGTGAAAGATCGTCCTGGGCACGACCGCCGATACGCCATTGACGCCGCCAAAATCAAAGGCGAACTCGGCTGGACGCCTGCGCACAAATTTGAAGACGGTATCCGCGAAACCATCCGCTGGTATCTCGACAATCAGGCGTGGGTCAAGGCTGTGTTGAAAAAGTCTGAAATCTGAACGTTTTGGCCGGGTGCCTTTCCAAAGGCCAATGGAACTGACAAAGGAACGGTGGGCCTCCGGCCTGTGCATAATTGGATTTCACGAGCGCGGACACCTATGCTATCTTTGAAACCGACATGGTGAAGCCAGCGATTTGTTTTGTCTTTTGTTTGTTGTTTGCCGTGCTTGGTTTGAGCACAAGCGCGGCGGACACCAATTCCCTGGTCTGGCACAAGACCGCCGACCGCGTGGACGCTGACATCCGCAGCGAACCGCTCTGGCCGCTGTTGGAAACCATCGCACGGGAAACCGGCTGGCGCATTTACGTTGAACCGGGCACGACGCGCAACGCCTCCGCCAAATTCAAGAACCTGCCGTCCGGTGACGCGTTGCGGATGCTTCTTGGTGATTTGAACTTCGCGCTGGTGCCGCGGACGAACGCCGTCTCGCAACTTTATGTCTTCCGCACCGTGATGCAAAACGCCACGCGGCTGGTGCATGCGGCGAACCCGCCCGCCAAACACGTTCCCAATGAACTGCTCGTGAAGCTCAAACCGGGTGCGAACATTGACGCCCTGGCCAGGCTGCTCGGCGCAAAGGTGGTTGGCCGGATGGACAAGCTGGGCATTTACCGTTTGCAATTCGATGATGGCACTGCCGCCGACGCCGCACTGGGCAACCTGCAAAACAACAGCGATGTGGCTGAGGTGGATTACAATTATTACTTCGACCCGCCGCCCTCCGCACAGGCGCTCGCGAACGCGCCGGTGCCGCCCATTTCGCTGCAACTCAACCCGCCGGGCGATTCCGGCCACCTCATCGTGGGTCTGCTCGATACCGCAGTGCAACCGCTCGGCGGTTCGTTGAACAATTTTCTGCTCGAACAACTTTCCGTGGCCGGTGATGCGCCGGCAGACACCAGCGAAGTCACGCACGGCACGGCGATGGCCTACACGATTTTGGGCGCCATCGCCGCGGCGGAGCAGGGCAGCAGCTCGGTGCAAATCCAGCCGGTGGATGTTTACGGCCCGAACCCAACGACCACAAGCTGGGACGTGGCGCTGGGCGTCCAGGCGGCGGTCAACAGTGGAGCGACCGTGTTGAACCTGAGCCTGGGCAGCAGTGGTGACAGTTCCATTTTGGACGACGTGATTCAGTCGGCGGAAAAGGACGGCATCGTTTTCTTTGCGGCGGCGGGCAATCAGCCGGTGTCCACACCAACTTATCCGGCGGCGACGCCGGGTGTATTTGCAGTGACGGCGGTGCAGAACGGCCAGATTGCGCCGTATGCGGATTTTGGAAGTTTTGTTTCCCTGGCGTTGCCCGGCAGCAGCGTGGTTTATTGGGGCAACCAGGCTTACCTGGTCCAGGGCACCTCGGTCTCGACGGCCAACGCGACCGGTGGCGCGGCGGGAAACAAAAGTGTGTCAAGCTTGACTTGGGCGCAGATCGAGTCCGCCCTGCAACAGAAATTTCCCGTGCCGGTGAAGTGAAAAAAGCGAGGATTGAAGATGGAGGATGGAAAATGGCGGTTGGGAAGATTACGTATTCAAGATTTCAATCTGCTCACGGCTGACCGCTGACTACTGACTGCTGACTACTGACTCACTGCGACGTGCACCCGATTTTGCCGAAGGCGACGATGTAGGCGAGGAAGGCGACGATGAACAGCCACGGCTTGCCGGCCAGCAGGAGCAGAATGCCCCAACTCAGCACCAGGCCAATCAGCAAATAAACCAAAACCGCCAAAGCAAGTTTCATCGGCGCAATGGTAACATTTTTGCGGCGGCGCGCAAGAAAATGCAGAGACGGGCGATCGATCAATTAAACAAACAGTGGGGCGAGTGTCCTCACCGGCCAGTTTGTCAGTGGCCCCACCAAACAAACTCACGCCGCAGTTGCAATCGTGCGGAAAAAGCGGCGGAGGGCCACCGCAGTCCACGCCGCTGGCGCGAGTTCCTATGGCTCCCGAATGACGCGAAGCGCCTTGAGCAATCCGGACCGTAGCAGCGGACGTGAGTCCGCTCCATCTAAAAATCATCCCGCAAAATAATGAGCCGACTCACGTCGGCTGCTACCGCAAAACGAAGGCGGATGAGGCGCAGCCGCAAACGGGACGGACTGGCTTGTCACGCCAAAGTGAAACGGCGGCGGATCGGCGCGCTTCAAATCCGCATTCCGCAGGGGCAACTTGTCGCGCCGAAATCAGATGAAGGCGGACGGGAACTCTTTTCCTGAATTCATTTTGAGATGGACGATGGGGGCAAGTGGCGTTTGAATTCCACCGTGATTGACCTCCGGCAATTCAAAAACCTCCAGCTTCACGGCCGGTTTATGATCAAGGACATTGAATTGACTGCCGCTCCCATCGTGGATGCCATCGGGCGCGAAGCCATCGCGCAAACGAGTGCCATGGCCCGCGAATTTCGATTGCTCATCCGCGCGGATTTGAGCGAGGCGGAATTGTCCATCACGTAATATCACGAAATTCTCGAGGCCGCTTCCGTCGCCATTGCCAGTCCGCCCGCGACCGTGATGGATTTCAACGAGGCGGATTTTGAGCGCGCCGCCCGCGAGGCGCATGACCGTTGGGGCAATGCCTCGCCTGCCAATCTCAATCTCCTGTTGCAATTCCACGGATTTCGCGGACAATAAAGTTATGGTTGACCGCGATAAAATTCAGTTCGACCTCATCAAGCTGGCCGGCGGCGGGCGCATCCTGCGCCTCACCGAACCGCAATCCGGGCTGACTTTGGAAAAGAAGCTCGCCCCGGCGGACGCGGTTGTCCGGCAAAAAGAAAAGTTGCTCCGCGCCTTTGAAGCGGCCTTGGCCCGCGTCGAGTTGGCGGCAGCGTGAAAATTCCTTTTTCGCAGTAGCAGCGGACGTCAGTCCGCTCATTATTCCAGCGAAGGGGAGGTTTGAGCCGACTCACGTCGGTTGCCACGGCATTCCGAATTCCGCAGGGCGGACGTGTCGCGCCGAAATCAGATGAAAGCGGACCTGTCTCGCCGAAATCAGATGAAGGCGGATGCAGGCGGACTCGTCGCGCGCTCCGCAATTCAAAATTCGCAATTCGAAATTGTCATGGCTCTTTTCCTGATTTCATTTTGGGATGGACGACAACGGCAAACCGCGTTTGAATCTCCAGCGTGCTCACATTTGAATGGGATGCCAACAAGGCCCGGTTGAATCTGGCCAAACATGGTGTTCGCTTTGAAGAAGCCGCGACGGTGTTCGGTGATCCGCTTTCCATGACCATTTTCGACCCGGCGCACTCACAAGCCGAAGTCCGGTTCATTATTTTGGGACGTTCGCATCTGGACAAATTGCTGGTTGTGGTGCATACAGAACGGGGCGATAATATCCGCATCATCAGCGCGCGGCGCGCGAGCCGGCGCGAACGAAAACAATATGAAGAAGCCATCAGCTAAATCAGCCGGCAACGGCCTGCGGGCGGAATATGATTTTTCGCGCGGCGTGCGCGGCAAGTATTTCCGGCGCTATCAGCGCGGCGCGAACGTGGTGGTGCTGGAGCCGGACGTGGCCAAAGTTTTCCCCAACGCTGATGCCGTGAACGATTCCCTCCGCGCACTCGCGCACATCATTCGCTGCCAGGAAAAGGCGCTTGCCGGAAAATAAATTTGTCGCGCGAAGGACGCGAAGGCGGCGAAGTCCGTAGGACTGGCATCTTTGTAGAAACGCATCGCAGTAATTCCAAAGCTCCGTTCAGGAGCGACATCATCGGAATATGCCGCCCTGACGGGGCTGAATATGGTTTTGGATTGGAGTTCTACAAAGATACCGTGCCGACGGTACTACGGTAGGGCGGGCAGTCCTCTGCCCGCCGCCTGCACGCAACAGAAATGGCGCGCTCGGAGTGACGCGCCCTACCCGCGCCGCTCCCCACTCCGCATTCCGAATTCCGCAGGGGCAACGGGTCGCGCCGACTCGTCGCACGAAGCTTGGCGATGACGGAAATCAGACTTGTCGCGCTGAAATCACATGAAAGCGGATGAAGGCGGACAGGGCGCATCCGCAAATAGGACGGACTGGCCGCGCACTCCGTATTCCACATTCCGAATTCCGCACTGGCAACGGACTTTTTCCTGAATTTTTTTGGGGATGGACGAGCGGGGCAAATGGCGTTTGAATCAATCGAGCTTGCATCCAAATTATGCCAAAGAAAAAATTCAAAATAGGCGATGATGTCCGATTAAAATCGGGTGGACCGCAAATGACGGTCGTTGGCTACATGGAAAAAGGCCAAGTTGAATGTTGTTGGTTTGATAATGACAAAAAGGAACGCGAAAAACAATTCCCAGAAGCTGCTTTAGAGCATTTCAACAAAAGCTATAGCCACAAGAGACAAACCAACCGAGGGCATCCTGGGGCGTGACTTTGGCCAGAGCCTGGCCGATGGCGGTGATTAAATCCGCTGGTGTTCGAGCCTCCGCCGTCCGCAGCAGGCTCTTGATCTTGCGCCACATCTTTTCAATGGGATTGAGGTCCGGTGAGTAGGCCGGCAGAAAGAGCACTTGGGCTCCCACGCTGGTGATCAGGGCCAGCGTCGGGTCGCTCTTGTGCGGTGAGAGATTGTCCATGACCACGATGTCGTCCAGCTTGAGCACGGGCACGAGCACTTGGCTTACGGAGGAGCGAAAGCTCTCCGTGTCGGTGGTTCCCTCCAAGGCCATGCAAGCCGTCGAGCCGTCCAACCGGATGGACGAGATCATGGTGGTGGTTTGCCAGTGGCCACACGGCGCGCTGGCGTGAACCCGCTCGCCCTTGAGCGCGCGCCCGCAGAGCCGGGTCAGGTTGGTCTTCGCGCCCGATTCGTCCAGAAAGATCAGCCTGGCCGGGTCAAAGCCCGCCTGCCGCTGGCGCCAGAGACGACGCGCCCGCGCGATGTCTGGACGGTCTTGCTCGCTGGCGCGGAGTGTCTTTTTTTATATGTCAAACCCATCTTTCCCAACACGACGTTGATGGCCTGCAAGGAGCACTCCAGTCCTGTCGCCGTCCGTAATTCCCTTAAGGTGAGGTCACTCTTCTTGGCCAGCAAGGCTCGCATTTGGCTCTGATGGGTACCCACAATCATCGGCTTGCGCCCACAGAACCGATGCCGGGGAGTGATGTCGCCGGTGCGCCGACGTTGCTGGAGGAGTTTCTTGACCATGCCCAGGGAAACCCGGAAACGATGGGCAACTTCGGGACGCGTGCCTTCGTGGTTGTCGTAGGCACAGAGGATTCGCTCACGCAGATCCAAAGAGAGTGTTCGCATGTCGCTACCCTAACACACCCCTCTTACAATGGCTACACTATTTATTGAAACGCTCTAGTTACGACGCCAGCGGCAGAATTGTCTGACGAACAATTGCGAGCCATATTGCTTCAAGACAAGAGCACGGCAAAAGCCATCAAAAAAACAAGATGAAAATCATCAAATATGAAAGGCATTGTATTAACAGACCCAGTCCGCAAGGGGACCGCACGCGCCAGGGACAAGGCCCGGCTGCTCCAATTCATCGAAACCGGCGTTCTGGACCCGGCCCGGTTTCAAGCCATCTTGGCACGACATGAATTGATTGCGGGCTGGCAACGTTTCGAACAACAATTCCTTGGCGGCCAACCATGACGTTCGACCTGACTAAAATCCTGAACAGCAAACGCAAGTTCCGCGGCGAGCTTGCCGCCCGGCCCATCGCGGAAAAGCTGGCCATGCTTGATGCTCTGCGCGAACGTGAACTCGCCATTCGGCAGTCCGGCCAACGCGCGACCGGCTCCGGCGCTCTCCATGAAGAACCCGCGCCTTATCGCATTGGCAGAAAAAGCGGAAAGCCTGCGAAACATTGAAACGAGCCCGCCGGGATTTGTGTGCATCGTTGGTTCAGAAGGCACCTCACCCCGGCCCTCTCCCCACCGCGGAGAGGAAGAAGACCGCGACGCCGCTTCCAATTCGTGATTTGACAAAAAAGATTTTCTTCGCATGTTTGCCGCGCCCGGTGTACAAGCGCGGGCAACAAATGAGCAAAACACTCATCATCGCAGAGAAACCGTCCGTCGCCAGCGACATCGCCAAGGCGCTCGGCGGATTCAAGAAAGTGGACGACTATTACGAAAGCGATCATTACGTCCTTTCGTCGGCAGTCGGCCATTTGCTGGAGCTGGTCCCGCCCGAAGGCGTCGAGGCCGCGCGCGGCCGGTGGTCATTTAAGCATCTCCCGGTCATCCCGCCCCATTTCGATTTGCAGCCGATTGAGAGAACCGAGAACCGGTTGAAGGTTCTGAAAAAGCTCATCAAACGCGACGACGTGGACGCGCTGGTGAACGCCTGCGATGCCGGGCGCGAAGGCGAATTGATTTTCCGCAACATCGTCAAACACACCAAGGCCAAGCAACCCATCAAACGTCTCTGGCTGCAATCCATGACGCCGGCGGCCATCCGCGAAGGGTTTGAACGGTTGCGCGACGACAAGGACATGCTGCCGCTGGCCGACGCCGCGTTCAGCCGGTCCGAAGCGGACTGGCTGGTCGGCATCAACGGCACGCGCGCGATGACGGCGTTCAACTCCAAGCTGGGCGGCTTTTTCAAAACGACGGTCGGCCGTGTCCAGACGCCAACACTGGCCATCGTGGTCGAGCGCGAGGCGAAAATCCGCAAGTTCGTGCCGCGCGATTTCTGGGAGGTCATCGGCACGTTCGACGCGGCGGCGGGGCAATACACCGGTCGCTGGTTCGACGAAAAATTCGCCAGGCAGCGTAGTGGCACGGGCGTCCCGCCCGTGAGTTCCAGTGGCGGCGGAATTTCGGGATCAGAATCACACGGGCAAGATGCCCGTGCCACTATTGACGACGACCAGCTCAAGCCGGAACGCATTTGGGAGGTTGGCCGTGCGCAAGCACTTCGTGACAAATGTCTCGGCAAACCGGGCATTGTCACCGAGGAAAGCAAGCCGAGCACGTCGCTGTCGCCGTTGCTCTATGATTTGACCAGTTTGCAGCGCGACGCGAACTCGCGGTTCGGGTTCAGCGCGAAGAACACGCTCGGCCTGGCACAGGCACTTTACGAACGGCACAAGGTGCTGACGTATCCGCGCACCGATTCGCGCGCGTTGCCGGAGGATTACCCCGGCACCGTCAAGGGCGTGATGAAAATGCTCGGCGACACCCGCTACGCGACGTTTGCCGAAACGATTCTCAAAAATAATTGGGTGCATCCGAACAAGCGCATTTTCAACAACGCCAAGGTATCCGACCACTTCGCCATCATCCCGACCACGCAAATGCCCAAGGGCTTGAGCGAGCCGGAACAAAAACTTTACGACCTGGTGACGAAGCGGTTCCTCGCCATTTTCTATCCGGCGGCGGAATTTTTGGAGACGATCCGCATCACGCGCGTCGAAGGCGAGCCGTTCAAGAGCACCGGCAAAGTCATCGTCAAACCGGGCTGGCTGACCGTCTATGGCAAGGAAGCGCAGGACGAAGACACGAATCTGGCGCCGGTGAAGCCGAATGAAAAAGTCAACACCAGCAACATTGAGGTGAAGCAAAACGTCACCAAACCGCCGCCGCGCTACACGGAAGCGACGCTGCTGAGCGCGATGGAGGGAGCGGGCAAGCTGGTTGAAGATGACGAGTTGCGCGAGGCGATGCATGAAAAAGGGCTTGGCACGCCCGCCACCCGCGCCGCCATCATCGAGGGTCTGATTTACGAGAGTTACATTCATCGGAACGGACGCGAGTTGCAGGCCACCGCCAAGGCGTTTTCGCTGATGGAATTGCTCAACGGCCTCGACATCGCCGAACTGACCAGGCCGGAACTGACTGGCGATTGGGAATTCAAACTGCACCAGATCCAGCGCCGGCAGAAAAGCCGCGACGAATTCATGTCGGAGATTGCCGACATGACGCGGCACATCGTGGAGCGCGCGAAAAAATATGAGCACGACACCATCCCCGGCGACTTTGGCGTGTTGAAAACGCCGTGCCCGAAGTGCGGCGGCGAAGTCCACGAGAAATACAAGCAGTTCCAATGTGTGAAGTGCGATTTCGCAATTTGGAAAACGCTGTGCAGCCGGATGTTTGAGATTGAAGAAGTCGAGAAACTCATCCGCGACAGACAAATCGGGCCGTTGCAGGGATTCCGGAGCAAGATGGGCAAGCCGTTCGCCGCGGTGCTGAAATTGACGCCGGAATTCAAGATTGAGTTCGATTTTGGCAACGACCAGAGAAACGAAAACGGCGAAGTAGCCGCGCCGCTGGATTTCACCGGCAAGGAACCGCTGGGTAAATGTCCGAAGTGCGGCGCGCGGGTGTTCGACGCGGGGATGAGTTACCTTTGCGAGAAGGCGACCGGCGCGGACAAGACCTGCTCGTTCCGCACCGGCAAAATCATTTTGCAGCAGAACGTTGAACCGGCGCAGGTCGCGAAGCTGCTCGCCGAGGGCAGGACCGATTTGCTCAAGGGGTTTGTCTCCAAAAAAACCGGGCGCAAGTTCGAAGCGTTTCTGGTGCTGAAGGACGGCGGGACCGCGTTTGAATTTCTGCCGCGCGAACGCAAGTCACGGTCGAAGGGCGCCAAATCCAAGGAACCGCAGCCGAAGGTTGATTTCGCGGGCAAAGAACCGGTGGGCAAATGCCCCAGGTGCGGCGGCACGGTGTTTGAAACGGACGGCGCCTACCTTTGCGAGAAGTCACAAGCGGACAAAAGGCCGTGCAAATTCAGGATCAGCCGGGAGATTTTGCAGCAGCCGATCGAGCGGGCGCAGGCGCAGAAGCTGTTGACCACGCGTAAGACGGATTTGCTCGACAAGTTCATCTCCAAGGGCGGCCGGCCGTTCCTGGCCTACCTGGTGATGGACGATGCCGGCAAAGTCACCTTTGAATTTCCGCCGCGCTCGGGTGAAGAGGCGGCGGCGAAGTAGTTCGGGCTTCAGGCATTTAAGTATCCATCCGGTTACTTCGGTCGGGAACCTGTTTTCCAGTTTGCGGGGCCGGCGCCTTGACAGCGGTGGCCGCGGTGTTATTATTGACTTGCTGCAATTGTTGCATAAGGCAATTATTTATGGACCGCGCCGTTGAAACCTGCGCCCGCGAGTTGCTTGAGACCGTGCCGGTGGTGATGCGGTTTATTCGTGATCAGGTCCGCCGGCGCCAGATGGCCGGGCTGTCTTTGCCGCAATTCCGCACCCTGATTTTTTTGAATCGCACCAAAGATTCCTCGTTGTCGGCGGTGGCCGAGCACTTGGGACTTTCCCTGCCGGCCATGTCGCGGTTGATCAATGGATTGGTCACGGGAAGACTGGTAGGGCGGCAAGTCGTCTCCACCAATCGCCGTCAAATCGCGCTGACGCTCACGGTCCGGGGGCGGGCGACGCTGGAAAAGGTGCGCAAGGAGATACGGTTGCGGCTGGCCGATGCGTTGAAAACCCTCCCCGTTGCCGAACAAAAGTCCATTCAACGCTCGATGCGTGTGTTGCACAAGGTTTTTGGTTCCCAAACGGCGGCTGCAACACAGTCACACAAGGTCAGACCATGACGATATTGGAAACAGCCGGGCTGACGCGGCGATTTGGAAATTTAACGGCGGTGAACAGTCTGGATTTGAAGGTCGCCGAGGGCGAAACCTTCGGTTTGCTGGGACCAAACGGGGCCGGCAAAACCACCGTCATCAAAATGCTGACGACGTTGTTGCGGCCGTCGGCGGGGAAGGCCGCGGTTGCCGGCTTCGACATCCGACGGCAACCCGCGCAGGTCCGCGCTTCCATTGGCTACGTGCCGCAACTGGTGTCGGTGGACGGCGCGCTGACCGGTTACGAAAACCTGCTCATGTTCGCCAAACTTTATGGCGTGCCACGAGCGCTGCGCCGAAGCCGCATTGAAGAGGCCCTGGGTTTCGCGGGATTGCCGGAGGTTGCCGGTCGCGAAGTGCGCGGTTATTCGGGCGGAATGGTGCGCCGGCTGGAGCTGGCGATGGCCATGCTGCACCGGCCACGGGTGTTGTTTTTGGACGAACCGACCGTCGGTTTGGATCCGGTGGCGCGGCAGGTGGTGTGGCAGCAGATGCGGCTGCTGGTGCGGGAATATGGCATGACCATATTCCTGACCACCCACTTCATGGACGAGGCGGACCTTTTGTGCGGGCGGGTGGCGGTCCTGAATCTGGGGCGGGTGGCAGCCTTGGGCAGCCCGGCGGAATTGAAACGGTCCATCGGCCATGCCGGCGCGACGCTGGACGAGGTGTTCGCCCATTTCACCGGCAATTCACTGGAAATGGAACATGAATGGAACTATCGTGACATCTCCCAAACTCGACGCAACCTTGCCCGTCTCGGTTAATCCCATCGGCCGTTGGCTGGGCCAATGCCTGACTTTGGCGGAAATGGAATTGCGCAAGTTGCGCCATGACCCGACCGAGCTGCTGACGCGGGCCGTTCAACCGGCGTTGTGGCTGCTGGTTTTCGGCGAAGTGTTTACGCGCCTTCACGCCATTCCCACCGGTGACCTCCGATACATGGATTTTCTGGCGCCGGGCGTTCTGGCGCAAAGTGTCTTGTTCATCGCGATTTTTTACGGCATCGCGGTCATCTGGGAACGCGATCTGGGTCTGGTGCATAAATTGCTGGTCAGTCCGGCATCGCGCGCAGCGCTGGTGCTGGGCAAGGCGCTGTCGGCAGGGGTGCGCGGACTTTCCCAGGGGTGCATCGTTTATCTGCTGGCCTGGTTGTTGAGCGTGAAGATGAACTGGCATCCGCTGGCGCTGGCGGGTGTGGCGGTCACGGTGCTGCTCGGCGCGGCGGTGTTCTCGACGTTCTCGCTGATCATCGCCTGCATCGTCAAGACGCGGGAACGCTTCATGGGCATCGGTCAAATCCTGACCATGCCATTGTTTTTCGCCAGCAATGCGATGTATCCCATCGCCATCATGCCCGACTGGCTCAAAGTAATTGCCCATGTCAACCCACTCACCTACGAGGTGGACGCCCTGCGCGCGCTGATGATTCAAGGCGGCGCGACCACCTATGGCATCGGCGCGGATTTTGGCGTCTTGACTCTTGCCTTGGCCGCGCTCACAGCGCTCGGCGCCCGGCTTTATCCAAATCTGGCGAGATGATCTGGCTTCACAATTTCGGTCGAAGCACAAATCAAAGTTTCAAACAAAATTCATGGAGACATCCAAAATGATTAAACTTCTCGCCGTCACTGCGTTGGCGGGCGCCGGGTCCTGCCGCCCTGTCCCCATGCAATTTGGTTCGGCCCCCGATGGGAACGCGGGCCGTATGAGTGGCGTCGAGTGCCGGGACACTGGCGGTGGGTCTGGTAAAAAATTGTGGCCAACCCGTGCCGGTGCTTGACCCGCCGGCAAGATATGATTTTCTGAATCGAATATGTGGATCGTTCGTTTAGCGTTACGCCGGCCCTACACCTTTGTGGTGGCCGCGCTGCTGCTTATTATTCTGACGCCGTTCATCCTGTTGCGGACGCCCACGGATATTTTCCCGGCGATCAACATTCCGGTTGTCAGCATCATCTGGCAATACACCGGTCTCGACGCCAAGCAAATGGAGCAGCGGATTGTTTATCTTCACGAACGCGCGCTGACCGTGACGGTCAACAACATCGAGCACATCGAGTCCACTTCCTACAACGGCATCGGCGTCATCAAGGTTTTTCTTCAGCCGAAAGCTTCCGTGGATTCCGCCGTGGCGCAGATCACGGCGGTCGCCCAAACGGTGCTGAGGCAAATGCCCCCCGGCATGACGCCGCCGCTCATCATTCAATACAACGCTTCGACGGTGCCGATTTTGCAATACGGTTTCAGCAGCCCGAGAATGTCGGAGCAGGAGCTGTTCGACGCGACGGCCAATCAGGTCCGCGTCGGTCTGGCCGACGTGCCGGGCGCGATGATTCCGTGGCCTTATGGCGGCAAGAACCGGGTCGTGGCGGTGGATTTGATCTTGCCGGCGCTGAAGGCCAAGAACATCCAGGCACAGGACGTCATCAACGCCATCAACGCGCAAAATCTCGTGCTCCCCAGCGGCACGGCGAAAATCGGCCCGATCGAATATTCGGTCGCGGTGGATGCCAATGCGCGTTTGATTGACGACTTGAATCATCTGCCGGTCAAAGTGGTCAACGGCACCACCATTTATTTGAGCGACGTTGCGCAGGTTCATGATGGCTACATGCCGCAGCAAAACGCGGTGCGTCAGGACGGCGTGCGCGGCGCGCTGCTGACGATTATGAAAGCGGGCAACGCCTCGACACTCGATGTGGTCAAAGGAGTCAAGACCGCCTTGCCCCGGGTGATGGCTTCGGTGGCTTCGCAGTTTCCAGATTTGCGCGCGGCGGAATTTGCGGACCAATCCCTGTTCGTGCGGGCGGCCATCAGCGGCGTAATGAAGGAGGGCATCATTGCCGCCGCGTTGACCGCCACGATGATTTTGCTGTTCCTCGGTTCCTGGCGCAGCACGTTCATCATCGCGCTGTCCATTCCGCTGGCCGTGCTTTGTTCCATCGCGGCTTTGAGCGCGCTGGGCGAGACGATTAATTTGATGACGCTCGGCGGCCTCGCGCTGGCGGTGGGTATTTTGGTGGACGACGCCACCGTCACCATCGAAAACACCCATCGTCACATGGCTTCGGGCCAGCCGTTGGCCGATGCGGTCCTCCAAGGCTCGCAGGAAATCGTCCTGCCGGCGTTGGTTTCCGATTTGTGCATTTGCATCGTCTTTGTGCCGATGTTTTTTCTGACCGGCGTGGCGCATTATTTGTTTGTGCCGCTGGCGGAAGCGGTGGTGTTTGCCATTCTGGCCAGCTATCTCATTTCGCGGACGCTGGTGCCGACGCTGGTGATGTGGCTTTACCGCGACGTCAAATTACACGGCGAACATATTGACGAAGCCAACGTGCCGATCTGGATTCTGCCGTTCGTTCGCTTTCAACGCGCGTTTGAGACCGGCTTTGACCGTTTTCGCAACGGCTATCGCGCTTTGCTCGCAAGTTGTTTTGAGCATCGCAATTCTTTTGCGATGATTTTTCTCGCCTTCTGCGTCGGCTCGTGGTTGCTGACGAGCGCACTCGGTGAAAGTTTTTTCCCGAACGTGGACACCGGGCAGTTTTTGCTGCACCTGCGCGCGCCCACCGGCACGCGCATCGAGGAAACCGAACGCCTGGCCGGCGAAGTCAACGCCGTCATCCGCCGCGAGGTGCCGGCGGACGAACTCGGCGGCATTCTTGACAATATCGGCATTCCGAATTCCTCGATTAATTTGAGCTACAACACCAGCGGCGTCATCGGCGCGGGCGACGCGGACGTTCTGGTTTCGCTCAAACGCGGCCACGCGCCCACGGAAAATTACGTCCGCAAATTGCGCGAGCGGTTGAATCGCGAGTTTCCCGGCGTGATGTTTTATTTTCTGCCGGCGGATATTGTGAGCCAGACGCTCAATTTCAGCCTGCCCGCGCCGTTCGATGTGCAAATCGTCGGCCGCAACCAGACCCGAAACCGCGAACTCGCCGTGCGCCTCGCGGACGAAATCCAAAAAATTCCCGGCGCGGTGGATGTGCGCGTGCAACAGCCGAACAATCTGCCGCAATTCAGCATTTCCGTTGACCGCGTCAAGGCCGCCGAATTGGGATTGACGGAACAAAACGTGGCCAATTCAGTGTTGCTCGGCTTGAGCGGCAGCAGCCAGGTGCAGCCGGCTTACTGGCTCAATCCCAACGTTGGCGTGCAATACCTGATCAATGTCAGCGCGCCGCAGTATGCGATTGACTCGGTGCAACAACTCGAAGCCATGCCCGTCAACGCCGGCCGGTTTGGCGACCAGATTCTCGCCAATGTCGCCAGCGTCAAGCGCGTCGAAATTCCGCCGGCCATTTCGCATTACGACGTGATGCCGGTCATTGATATTTACGGTGGTGTGGATGGCCGCGACCTCGGCGGCGTTTTGAGCGACATTCAGCCGCTCGTCGAAAAAATCAAAAAGGATTTGCCGAAGGGTGATGACATCATCGTGCGCGGCCAGGCCGAAACCATGCGGTCGAGCTACATCGGCCTCGGCCTCGGTTTGGCCATGGCGATTATTTTGATTTATTTCCTGCTCGTGGTGAATTTTCAAAGCTGGCTCGATCCCTTCATCATCATCACTGCGCTGCCCGGCGCGCTGGCGGGTGTGGTGTGGGGATTGTTTTTGACGCAAACGACCTTGAGCGTCCCGGCGTTGATGGGTGCGATCATGGCGATGGGTGTGGCCACGGCCAATTCCGTGCTCGTCGTGTCGTTCGCGCGCGAAAATCTCTTTCGCGGACTTGGTCCCGTGGCCGCCGCGCTGGAGGCGGGAACCAGCCGCATTCGACCCGTGTTGATGACGGCGCTGGCCATGATTATCGGCATGTCGCCGATGAGCCTGGGGCTTGGCGAAGGCGGCGAACAAAACGCGCCGCTTGGCCGCGCGGTCATCGGCGGGCTGGTCTTCGCCACCCTTGCGACGCTGTTTTTCGTTCCGGTCGTTTTCAGCTTCATGCACCGGAAACAATCACCGACTAAAACCAATTGAGTTTCGCAACAATGAACAACCAACTGCTCGTTTCATTAACACCCGGCTTCAGCCGGGTGGAGGACCGGCGCGAAAACGCAAGCTGTTTCAACGGCTTGCCGCGGCGGAAAACCGTTCAAACGGTTTTTCCCACCCACTGTAGCTGGCACCGGGCTGAAGCCTGGTGTTAATGAGAACGCGCCGCATTTTTTAAACTCGATAATTGATGCTATGAACTCAACTTCGCCTCCATCGGCTCCTGCGCCGCCGCCCATCCGCTTGCGGCGCGTCGCGGAAGTCGCCGCCGTTCTCATTATCATCGGCCTAGTCATCGGTTTCGTGCCACGTTGGCTGGCGCACCGCAAATTGCTGGCGGAGGCGCGCACGGATTCGGTCCGGACCGTCACCGTCGTTTCGCCGACGCCGTCCAACCCGGATTTGGGCACGCCGTTGCCCGCCGACGTTCAGGCATTCATTCAAGCTTCGATTCACGCCCGGGCGAGCGGCTATTTGAAGGACTGGTTCGTGGACATCGGCGACCGTGTGACCAACGGCCAGGTGCTGGCCGAAATTGACACGCCGGAATTGGACGAGCAACTCGCGCAGGCCAGGGCCGAATTGGACCAGGCCAAAGCCGCATTGGATCTCGCTAAAATTACCGCCGACCGCTGGACGGAATTGCTCAAGACCGCCAGCGTGAGCGAACAGGAAACCGCCGAAAAACAATCCGACTTTGTTTTGAAACAGGCGAACGTCGAAGCCGCGCAGGCGAACGTCCAACGGCTGCAGGATTTGAAAAATTTTGACCGCGTCACCGCGCTGTTCGACGGCATTGTCACCATGCGCAACACGGATATCGGCCAGCTCATCGCCGCCGACAGCGGACCGGAACTTTTTCGTGTGGCGCAAACCGATCCGCTGCGCGTTTATGTCAGCGTGCCGCAGCAATATCTCCACGCCATCGCGCCCGGCCAGAAGGCTGAGCTGACGTTTCTGGAATTGCCCGGCCGGACGTTTGCCGCCACCGTCACGCGCACCGCCGGCGCGGTGGACCCGGCCACACGCACGTTACAGGTGGAATTGCAGGTGCCCAATCCGCGCGGCGAACTTTTCGCGGGCAGCTACGCGCAGGTGCGTTTCAACGAAGCCGCCGATCCCGGCGCCCTGACGATTTCCGACAACACGGTGATTTTCCGCGCACAAGGAACGCAGGTCGCGGTCGTCGGAGGCGACAACAAGGTGCAGTTGCGCTCCGTCAAACTGGGACGCGACTTTGGCAACACCGTCGAAGTGCTCGCCGGGTTGAATGCCAGTGACCGCGTCATTGACAATCCGCCCGATTCCATCGCCGACGGCATGACCGTGCAAATTGCGTTGCCAGAGGGAACCAATTCGATCAAATGAGAACCGCGATTTTTAACCATCGCGATTCAGAAATCGCGGAGGTTATGCATAAACCTTCCGAATCACCGGCAGGTTTTGGACGGCGCCAGCCCGCTGGCGCTTTTGACGGAGCGCAGGCAGCGCCCAAAGCGGTGGAGGGCCACCGCAGTCCAGGACGCTACCGCGTTGGCCACGTCGTTTTGCGTGTATTCGCGATTTTTTCCGTCATCAGTATTGCCGGTTGCGCTGTCGGGCCGAGCTACCGGCAACCGGCGGCTTTGCCAGGCCAGCCATTGCCCAAAACCTTTACCGGGGCCACCACAAACGGCGTGGCTTGGAAGATCGCCGAGCCATCCGCAAATCTGCCGCGCGGTGATTGGTGGCAGTTGTTCGGCGATTCCGAACTGAACCGCCTCGAATCACTCGCCCTGACGAACAACCAGAATCTCGCCGCCGCCGCCGCCCGATTTGAGCAGGCGCGCGCTTTGGCCGCTGCCGCGCGTTCGGAATTTTTTCCACAATTGACGGCAGGCGGCACACCGGGCGGCGACGTCACGCGCCAACGCACGAGCATCAATGCGCCGCAAAACGGCCAGGCCGCCGGCACGGCCTACACTTACGATACGTTGACAGCGCCAATTTATCTTGGCTGGGAAATTGATTTGTGGGGCCGCGTGCGCCGATTGTCGCAGGCCGCACACGCGCGTTTCATCGCCAGTGCCGATGATTGGGAATCCGCGAAACTGGATATCGCCGCCGAGGTCGCCGATGATTATTTCACGCTCCGGGCGTTGGATGACGAATACACTTTGATCGCGGACACGATTGAGGCCTATCGCCGCTCACTGGAGCTCACGCAAAACCGCCGCCGCGGCGGAATCGTTTCCGACCTGGACGTGGCGCAAGCCGCGACGCAATTGCACACCGCCGAAGTGCAATTGCCGGACATTCAATTGCGCCGTGTGCAGACACTGCACGCGCTCGCCATTCTTTGCGGCCAGTCGCCGGTAAATTTTTTCGTGGCGACGCGGTTGCCGACGCCCGCCGCCATTCCGGAAATTCCGCCAAGTTTGCCGAGTGAGCTGCTTGAACACCGGCCGGACATCGCGGCGGCCGAACGACGCATGGCCGCCGCCAACGCGGACATCGGCGTTGCCCAAGCCGCGTTTTTTCCGGCCATTCGCATCAATGGCCTTGCCGGCTTTCAATCCGTGAATTCGAGCACCTGGTTCGATTGGCCGAGCCGTTTTTGGTCGGTCGGGCCATCCGTTGAATTGCCGCTGTTCACCGGCGGCTTGAACCGCGCGAATCTCGCCGCCGCGCACGCCGCTTACAACGAAACGACCGCCGATTATCGCCAGACCGTGTTGAGCGCTTTTGGCGAGGTCGAAGACGAACTGGCCGCGCAACGCTTGCTGGCCGACGAATGGAATGCCGAAAACGAAGCGGTCAACGCCGCGCGCCATGCTCTGGAAATTGCGGACAATCGTTACAAGGCCGGATTGGTGACCTATCTCGACGTGGCGACGGCGCAAACCGAGGCCTTGAATCAGGAGCGCAGCGCGATCGAATTGCAAAGCTCGCGCCTGACGGCTTCCGTCAACCTCATCAAAGCCTTGGGCTGTGGCTGGCAATTAGTGGAAAAATAATCGGCTTGGCGGCGGGTTTTTTGCCGCGAGAGCAAATCGGGAGCAGGCCCTCGCTGCCAACCGTCTGCGCCGCTATAATCTTGCGGGCGAATCCCAGTTCCACCATTTTTGAACGGAACCGTTCGTATGAACTATCGAATGCGCCGACAGGGAGAGGACTTGGGCGTCTTTCCGCTGGAAGAACTGCGGGGTCGCCGCGAATCGGGTGAATTAAGCGGCAACGAATACGTTCAGGAGGAAGGCAGGTCTGACTGGCAGCCGCTGGATTTGGTGTTGCAGCAGGGTTATCGTGTCGTGCCGCCGCCGCTGCCGTCTTCGGTTTCAAAAAGCGGTCTCAGGCCGGGTGCTCTCTGGCTGATTATCGGCGGCATCGCGGTTCTCTTCGTCTGCTTCGTCACGTTCTTCGCTTATTTGGTGATCAACGTTCAACGGGGTATTCAGACATCCATCCGAACCAGCCGAACGCAACGGACATCGGACCAATCCAGCACGGAAGGGGTGGCGGCCGCCAGCCAACCCGTGGTTTGGACCACCAACACGCTGACCGAGCGCGATGTTCAAAAAAGGGCCCGTGAATTCAGAATCCGCCAATGGCTCGACGGCTACGAAAAGCGCGGCCGGCATAATCCGGCCTGTGACGCCGAGGCGGAGCAGTTCATCCGCATCTATATCGCCCGCAACTACGGCGGTCCGGAAGCGACCAACACGCTTTCGTTGGAAACCGAGAGCGACCGGCTCGCCAACGACACGAATTGCACCGACCCGCTGGTACTGACGGTCGCGGCCGACAACAGCCTGAACTATTTTGACGCAGTGCACCGTTACGAGCGCGCTTTGTCAACCTATCCCGGGACCACCCACCGGGCATATCCGCAACTTTACGCCACCGTCAAACTCATGAATCAGTTGGGCGACGATTCCTATCGGGCAAGTGCGCTCAATACCGCAGCCTTGAAGTTGTTGCCAAAATGTTTTGCCGACGGCAGTTTTACGCCGGGTGACCAGCAGGAAACCGCGGAGATTTTCGTGAACGGGTGGGCCAACAATTTCTTTTACCGCAATGCCGACCCGATCTGTCAAATGGTTCGCCAAGCCGGCCAGCCCTACCAATGGCTCGCGTTGACGTTGGATGGAGAACGGGAGATTAACGAGGCCTGGCGGGCGCGTGGCAGCGGTTGGGCCAACACGGTTACCAAGGAAGGCTGGCAGACTTTTAGCGATCATCTGGCCAAAGCCCGGGCAGACCTCACGCAAGCGTGGAAATTGCAGCCCGGCTTTCCCCTGGCGCCCCGGCTCATGATGACGGTGTCGCTGGGCGAATCCGGCGCCGATGAAATGCGTGCCTGGTTTGACCGGACCGTGCTGGCGCAGGTGGACTATCCCGGAGCGTGGTCCGAAATGCGCTGGGGACTCCGGCCCCGCTGGTATGGAAGCGAAGCCGCCCTGCTGGCGCTGGGTCGGACGGCCGTCAACACCGGGCGTTTCGACACCGATGTTCCGCGCAAATTCTTTGATTGTGTTGCGGACGTGGAATCAGAGATGGAATTGCCTCCCGGCCGGCATATTTACGGTCGCGCTGACATCTGGCCGGAATTTCAGAAGATTTATCGGGGTTACATCGCCGAACCGGCGCAGTTATCCCACCGCGATGGCTGGCGCACGGCGTATGCGGTCGTCGCTTATTTCGCCGGGAAATACGACGCGGCCCGCGAACAATTGGAAGCGCTGGACTGGAAACCGGTGCCGGAAAATTTGAGTGGCTGGGGAATTGACCTTTCCCTCATGCCGCTTGAGGTCGCCGCCCGCACCGGGCCGCTCGGCGCGAAGATTTCCGCCGCTGAATCTGCCCGCAATGTTGGCGACCTGGCATTTGCCCTGAAACAATACGGCGATCTGGCCTCCAAGCCCACCGCCGATGCGCGCACGAAGGAATTCATCCAGCGCCGGTTGGCCCAACTCACAGTCGAAGGACGCCTGCACGAAGGCAAATGGGTGGACTTGCTGCCGGCAAACGATCATGACCCCGACTGGGTGTTCAGCTTCGGTCAGGCGCGCCGGCTCTCCGATGGCGCGTTGGAGGTGGAGTACGGTCCCCGAGGCCACATGTTGTTTTCGCGGGTGCCGGTGGGCGGAAATTTCGAGGTGCGCGGCCGGTTTGAAACCGTCCGTTCATCCAACAAAAATTTCCAGGCGGGTCTGGTCATGGGAGTGCCGGATTTCCGTGAATACAACTGGTATGGCTTCCGTCTCAAGCGGCATGATGAGGAAGGTGACGTGGTGTGCCTCGGTCGTGGCTGGTCACGGCAACAGATCGTTCAGCACGTCGTGTTGAATGATGTCACCAACTCGTTCGACTTCATCCTTCAAAATGGACGGGCGACGGCGTCTGTCAACGGGGTGGAAATCTTCCACCATGCCACGCCTCCCGCGGGTGTCCAGGTGCCGGATAATGACTATCTGGTCGGACTCGGCGCGTTCAGCGACAGTGACGACACAGTCGTCCGGTATCGCGCTGTGCAGTTACGGCAGGTTCATTGAAGTTGTCCGGTCGCAACCGGCTTTTCCCCGCGGGTCCGGTAAAGCACGTCCACCACGTTGCGAAGATATTGCTCGTCGGCGACGCCGTCGGTCGCCTCGGCGGGGAATTCGACCTTGGCGCGGAAATGGCCGGCCAGATTGCCGAAAAATTCCACCCGGGCCACCGGATCGAATTCCTCACGCCGCAGCAGCGCCTGCAGGGCGATCTCCGCTTCCGCCGCCGAGACGCGCTGGCGCAGGCGGGCGGCCAGATGCGGATATTGCCGGAGCGAGTTGTATTTGCCGGCGAGCAACTGGTCGAGGTCCGGTTCGGCCAGGCGCGGGTTCCGGACGACTACCGTGTTCGCCGCGATGTCGCCCAGTCGCTGGCATCGGGAATTGAGCCAGCAGGTGAGGCCGCCGACAAAATAAAACGCCGGCAACGCGTCCACAAACCGCAGCAGGTTGCGCACGACAATCTGGTTGAATTGCAACCGCATCCCTTCCACGTCCATCACCCGCAGGCGGAGCAGTTTCTTGCCGACGGTCTGGCCGCGCCAGGTCCATTCAAAAAATATCCCGTAGCCGATGCTGATGACAAAATAGCTGATGACCGAGAGAGCAACGCCGAAGTTCCAATTGATCAGCTCAAGCAAATTCAGGGCGATCCCCAGGACAGACATCACGACGCTGATGCAAAGCTGGTCAATGAACCAGGCGAAGAACCGGGTCACCGGCCCGGCCAGCAATTGTGAGAACACGATCCCCTCGGGCGTCCGGATTTTGAGTTCAAAGTTCAAAGTTCCAGGTTCAAGGTTTCGTCAAACGAACTTTTCGCCTCGAAAGTTTGACTGTTGCAAATACCGCATGAAACCGGCGATCAGCCGGCTGGTTTCTTCAGCGTGCCCGTAAAGATCGCCAAATTTTCCCTGATTGATAAATCCGGCGTCCAGCGCGACGTAGAGTTGTGAACGCACTTCGCCGGTCGAACCCTTTGCGTTCGACAAAAATTGCAGAAACTCCCTGTTGCCGCCGCGCTCGAATCCTTCCGCGATGTTGGACATGGCCGAAACGGATGCGCGGCGAATTTGATCACGCAAACCGAAGTCCCGCGCGAACTCGCCCGATGAAGTCACCTGATAAATTTCACCCGTCAACACCCGCGCCTTTTTCCACGACTCAATTTCTTCAAACCGCAGAATTTTGCTCATGATTTTTCCTTTCAATTTGAATGTTGGATTTGGGGTCAAACTTTGAACCTTGAACTTTGAACTGTGAACCGCCTTTCCCCGATCTTGCCAGAAACAGCGACAGCAGGATCAGTTCAACGGCGCCAAAGGCGATTTTGGCTTCGTAGGGAATGATCGGTTCGTGATATTGCGAAAGAAACGCTTCGATGAATCCCGCCCAGACCAGCAGCACGGCGACGCCGAAAATCAGCGTGACGATGTCACCCGAGATTTCGCGCAGCCGGGTTCTGAGCGACGCGCGGCTGCCTCGGCCAATGAGCGCCAGCGCCAGCATCAAGCCGGCCTGGCCGGCAATGAGGATGGCCGGGATTTCCACCACGCCATGCGGCATCAACCAGCCGAGCAGGAATTTCGTCTGTCCCGCGCGGATGTAATCCACGGCGACGGCACCCAGTATCACCCCGTTGTAGAACAGCATGATGATGGTGCCGACGCCCCACGTCATGCCGAGCGCCAGGGTGAAGATGGAAACCTTGGTATTATGCGTCATCAATTCCACCGAAAACGTGGTTTTGAAGCCCGCCAGCCGGTCACGTGTGGCTTTTTCCTCCTCCGCCACGCGCTTGGCCGGGTCTTCGAGCAAATGAGAAAAGGGCATCAGCACTGGTTTGGCGTCCGGGTCAAAAGCAATGGCCAGCCCGCCGAACGCGCAGCCGGCCAGGGTGATGGCGACGGAAAGATAAAATGTCCGGACGTGGCGGCGGAATGTTTGCGGCAGCGTTTGGAAAAACCATTGCAAGGGAAAGAACCGGCGCTGTTTCTCGCGGGTTTCGTGAATCTCGCCATAGGCGCGGGCAACCAGATTTTCCAGATACCGCCGGGTTTCTGGTTCCGAGGAAAACGTGGTGATTTTTGCGAGGTCGGCGGCGGTGCGCTCGTAGAGATGATGGAAGAGCTGCAATTGCGGGAGCGTCATCCGCAGGTCCGGCTCCGATTCCAGCCGGTCGAGCATCCGCTCCAGTTCGGCCCAGAATGGCCGCCCGGCGGTGATGAAACGTTGCAAATCAACAATCATGATTCAGTTCAAGGTTCAAGGTTCCAAGTTCAAAGTCGAATCCGCTGGCATCCGGCAACTTTGAACTTTGAACCTTGAACTCATAGAAGCTGCCTTTGTTTCACGCTCAGGTATTGCGAAACCAGTTCGGCGCTCAAACGCTCGTTGTCGAGCAATGAGAATTGGACCCCGCGCCGCTGCAGGATCTTTTGCAGCTCGCGCAGTTTCTGCCACTGCAAATGACCGCCGAGCTGGCCATACAAATCATCCCGGCCGGCCACGTCCGGGTCTGTGAAGAGCGGCTTTACTCGTGGCATTTGCAGCATATTCACCAGCACCAGGTGCTGCCGCCGGATCAAATCCACGTTGCGGACGAAGTTTTCCGCCAGCGCCGGGTCATCCAGCGCGGTCAGGAACACCAGCAACGCGCGCCGGCGGAGCCGCAGCCGGATGAAGGTGCACAGTTCATCGAAATCCGGCGTGACGATTTTCGGCTCGAGGGTGTAAAGCGCATCACGGCAGGTGCTGTAATGGTTCTTGCCGTTTTTGGCGCGCACGAATTTTTCCACCTTATCCGTGAACGTCAGCAGGCCAAAGAAATCCCCCTGCCGTTCCGCCGCCAGCCCCAGCACCAGCGCGGCCGTCATGAAACGCTCCAGGACGGAAGTTCCAGGTTCCAGGTTCAACGTTTCAGGTTGAGAAACCTCGCCGTCCGGCAACTTCGAACCTTGAACATTCAACTTTGAACTTTGAACTGTGCGTGCGCTCAAGCGCGACGCATCCACGACCACGTAAACCTCCTGGGTTTTCTCGATTTGGAAAACCTTGGTGATCGGTTTTCCCCGCCGGGCGGTCGCCTTCCAATGGATTTCATGATAATCGTCGCCGGGGATATATTCGCGGAGCTTCTCGAAGTCACGGCCCTTGCCGACCTGTCGTTGCGCGTGCACGCCAAAGGCGCCCCGGTTCAGAAACAGCGCCGCGAGGCTCTTCCGTTCGTTGAGCAGGTTGGGATAAACGCGGATCTCCGACTGTACCGGCAGCGTTTTGCGCACAGCCCAAAACCCGAGCGGAGAACTGCCTTCAACGTAAGCTGCGTCAAACCGGTAATTGCCGCGGTGCAGCGGGGTGCAAAGCCAGGCCAGCCGCGACCATTCGCTGTGGGCGGGCAACAAGGTGTCCAGGGTTTCGGTGGCGGTCTGGATTTCACGCGGCCAGGCCAGCGCGACCCGCAGGCTGCGTTGCCGTTGCTGTTCGTTGCGAATGCGCAGTTCCAGTTTTGCCTCGCGGTCCTTGGACATGCGGGCGACGGGAGGCAGGGCTACGCCGATACCCGCCAGGCGATGGCGCGCGCCAAGGGCATCAACCAGCGCCACGGCCAGCAATCCGCCGATGCACAGCAGGGAGACGCCGGCCGCCGGTGGCGACACCGCGCCAATCAGCGCGAACGGCAGCACCACCACAGTCACCCAGAACAACAATCTGAAACGGGGAACGATCATCGTTTGATCTCGTGGCAGCCGGCGTGAGCCGGCTCATTTTCCGCGTGGAGGAAACAAAAAGTTAGAGCCAATTCACGTTGGCTGCTACAAATTTTGGAGGAAGTTGTGGTCATCGCGGCACGGCGATTTGCTGGAGAATTTGCTGGATGACTTCAGAAACCGTCAGGCCTTCGATTTCAAATTCCGGCCGGAGGATCAAACGATGTTCCAGCACCGGCGGCGTCATGTCCTTGATGTCGTCAGGGGTGACGAAATCGCGGCCGGACATGGCGGCGCGGGCGCGGGCGGCCATTATGAGGGATTGGGTGGCGCGCGGCCCGCCGCCAACGAGGATGCTCTCGTGCTGGCGCGAGGCCCGAACGAGGTCCACGAGGTAGGCGACCAGTTCATCGCGCATGACGATGGCGGCGAGGTCTTCACGCAACGCCGTCAAGTCTTGAGTCTTGATGACCGGCTGGACGGCGCCCTGCGCCAGCACCGTTTCCGGCGCGTCCTTCGTCATCGTGCGCTGCGCCAGCGACAATTCCTCGGCGCGTTCGGGTGCCCGCATGGTGATTTTGAGCATGAACCGGTCCTTCTGCGCCTCCGGTAGCGGATACGTGCCTTCGTATTCAATCGGGTTTTGCGTGGCGAACACGGTGAAATTGGGCGGCAGCGGATGGGTTTCACGGTCAATGGTCACCACGCGTTCCTGCATCGCCTGCAACAGCGCCGACTGGGTCTTGGCCGGCGCGCGATTGATTTCATCCGCCAGCAAAAACGAGGTGAAGATCGGGCCTTTGATGAGCGAGAATTCGTTTCGTTGCAGGTTGAAAACGTTCGTGCCGGTGATGTCGGCGGGCATCAGGTCGGGGGTGAACTGGATGCGCGCGAAATCGGCGCCGAGCACGCGTGCGAGCGTGCGCACGAGCAGCGTTTTTGCGACGCCGGGCACACCCTCGACGAGGGCATGATTGCCGGTGAAGATGGCGATGAGCGCCTTTTCGATGACGTCTTGCTGGCCGATGATGACTTTGCCGGCTTCCGACCGTGCCTGCGCGAGGATGTTCTTGAGTCTTTCAGTGTTCATGATTTTGGTGGAGCGTTGCGGGTTCCCAGAATGGAGCAGATTTTTTTGTAGGTGGCGATGGGATTCCGGTTTTTGGGCGCCAGGGCATTTTCCGCTTGAAACGCGGCCTCGGCCTGTTGCCGCCGCGCGGCGGAGCATTGGCCGGCCGATTTTTTCCATTCGGCAAAGCAAACCGTCAGCAGATCGCGCGGCGCGATGCTCCGGCGGAGCAGGTTGACAAAGCCGGCCGCCGAATCCTTGCCGGCAATGTAATCCTGCCGTTCCCGCTCCGCCTGCGGCGGCACGAGGCTGCTCGCATTTTTCCAGATGAACAACCCGGCCAGCAGCAGCAATCCGGCCGCCAATCCGTGCAGCCGGTATTTGCGCATCAGCATCGCGATCCCGGAAGTTTTGACGATGCCTAGATGCGCCTCGTCGAAGACGACTTGATTGTTGGCACCGACGAGCCACGCCAGCAAATCCGCGTGCCGGTCCCGGGTCATCGCCTCATTGCTGATGAAATAGGAATCGGTGGCCATCACGACCGAGCCTTTGCCGAAGTGCCGTTCGATGAGCACCGCGTTGGTGCCGCGCGCGTAAATCACGCGCCACGCGCTGTCCAGATTGGTGAAGACCAGGCCGCTGTGCCAGTCAAGCGCGCGCGGCAACGGCAAATCGGTTTTGTTCACCACCCGCGCCGGTTCGTAAACCTCATCCGCCTGCGCCAGTTTTATAAAATCCGTCCCGAAGCCCCAATGTTCGGTCAAATCCACACTTTGTTCTTCATCGTCAGCCGGTTTTTTCTTCTTCTTTGCCGGCTTGGGCGGCGTCATTTTCTGGTCTTTGGCTTGCGCTGATTTTACCGAATTGGTTTCGTCTTCATCGTAATTGCGGAATTCATATGACGAAGTCTGCGGAAAGAACGTGATGACCAGCCGGTTGCCGCGGGCGAGAAACGCTTCCAGTTCGCGGGACAAATCCGCCGGCACCCATTCCCATTCATAACGGTCGCCGGCCAGGTGCAGATAGACCGTGTGCGCCTCCTCCGGCAACCGGTTTTGGGTGCTGAAATCGCGGCTCGTGGAAATGTCCGGCAGCTTGCCGAGACTTTCGTAAAAGGCCATGGCGCCGAGCGGGTCGGAACGCAACGAGGAATAGGCCGGGTAAACGTCGCCCACCTCGAACCGGAGATCAAAAAGCCGGACCAGGCCGAAGATAAACACCGCGGCGCAGCCCAGCAGCAGGATGAGCGGAAAATATCTTTTCATCCGGCAGCCTTCATCCTTTCCACGTTGGCCGCAAACCGATCCACCAGTTCGCGGTTGACCTCGTGCAGACCATACCAGATGCGCTCAAACGATTCGAGGTTGTCGCCGAACATGGATAACAGGTCGGTGAACGAATGTCCGCGCCGGTGCAATTCACGCGCGTAATCGCGGTTGGATTTGAACCGCGCGATGCTGATCAAATTGCGCGCCGCCAGGTGTGAAAGACTGGCGAAATAAAATGCCCGCAGGGCCAGGCGCAGTTCACCCCGGTCGAGAAGTTCACGGGCCAGCTTCGCCCAGCCATCCTCCGGCAACTGGTCGGCGCCCACATTTTCATCGTTGATGTCCGGCACCGGCTGGATGGGTTCGCTGGCGACGACGGCCGGTGATCGCCGGTCACGCCAGACGCGGTACAGCAGGATGGCTAGCGCGGCCAGCGCCACAGCCACCAGCCCGGAAAGCAAAATGTACAGAGCTTCGATCCAGCCGTAACCGGAGGTTCCGGAGTCGGAGTGGGTTGGCACGTGCCGGAAAAGTTTTCGCAACCAATCGCCCAACCAGTCCAAAACGGCGCGGGCCCACTTCCGCAACATGGCCCCAACCTTGTCAAAGAATCGCGCCATCATGCTTTCCTGCGCGGCCGGTTCCACGATTTTTTCGCGTGGCATGCGCCAGGTGTATTTATCTTCGTGGATGGTCCGGTTGATCGCGCGGTCCAGATCCGCCGGTACGACCGCGGATGAAACCGGAGTTTTGGCTGGTGACGTGGCGGCGGCGGGCGCATCCGCTGCCTTGAGCGGTGACGCGCAAAGCAGCCCCAGCAAAAGCACAACCATGGCGGCGATGGGTTGCGAGGCTGCCACCACCGAGTTCAGTTCAGCCCGCAAATCCTCACCCGATTCCAGCGACTCGCCGTAAAAACAGCGCAGAACATAGACGGTTTTCAAAATCGGGTCCACGCACAGGTAGGTCAGGCCCAGCATTCCGGCAAAGAAGGTCGTATTCAACACGCTGAACGTGCTCCGGGTGAAAACCGATTCGATGCCGAACAGCATTTTGATCAAGTGCGGCAGCATCAAACCTGTCACCACCCAGTTCAAGAAAACATAGAAACCGAACGCGGTCATCATGGCCAGAATGATGTGATTTTGCCTTGGCCAGAGCACCGCCTGTTTCCAGGATTTTTTCAGCAAGGGCAGAACCCCGGCCGGTCCGCCGTCGTCCAGCGCGGTGACGTTTTGATAAAAGGCATAGACCCAGGCGAACGGCAGCGCCGGAACGAGCGACAGTGGAATCACAAACAGACTGGACGGCTGCACGAAAGCTTGCGTCAGGAAAACGCGCCCCCAACGCCGGACAGTCCAATGCGGCGCCGGTTCGGCGGCGACGTGCGCCCGCAGGCGCCGGGCAAAAATGACCTGCCAGAATTTCATCCAGAGAAACAATCCCGCCATGCCCAGCGCCGAGTCAATCAGATGTTGTCCGGCAAACGGGCTGCGGCTCATGTCCGCCCAAAAATAAAGCAGCCCGAGCACAAACGGAATCGCGCCCAGATAATAAACCGCCAGCGTCCCGATCGGCACAGTACGCAACCGGTGCGTGGCCTCTTCGATGAGGTCGAAGGCGCCTTTGCCTTGTCGCCGCCGCGGTTTCATTTTCAGTTCAAAGTTCGAGGTTCAAAGTTCAAGGTTGGCAGGAGGGCCGCTGTGCGGCTCAACTTTGAACCTTGAACTTTGAACTCGGAACTCATGTTGAACTCATTCCTTCTCAACCCATGGGACCTGCCAGAGCGTTCCTTCGTGGAATGACGTGGGTATTCTCAATAAGGCTTCGCCGATCAGAAAAAAGAAAAACCAGGCAATCAGGACGCCGAGAATGCACTGGGCCAGACGGAAAAGCCGCGCGAACGCGATGCGCCGGTTGAGCGGTTGCCGCGCCAGCTTTTTAAGGCAGGCAGCGCAGACGACGCGGTCGTCGTGTTCGGTGATGCACTCGCGGCAGAAACAGTAGCCGCACTCCGGGCAGCGCGCCACGGCTTCGCGGGCGGCATGATTAAAACAACGCTGATGAGCCAGATTTTGCATGCGGCAATGCGATTCCAGTTCAGGTGATGACGGGCGGCGCGTCCGGATGGTCCGTGGCCGGCGGCAGGGAAGCGGAAACACCCGGCGCCGGCGTTGCGCCGTCCGGCGACTCCACCGCAGCCCGCAACCGGGCGGGAATTTCCCCCGGGGAAAGCTCGCCTTGCGCGGCCACAATCAGGGGCCGGATGCGATTGAGCACCCTGCGTGCGCGGCGCAGGCGATTGAGTGAGGACAATTCCTCCATTTGCACGGCAGTGCGCAGGTGACAGATGCACGACGGGCCAAGGAGGTTGTTGATCAGGAGCGGCACGGCAAAAACGAATCCCAGGAACGCGAAAAAAACGATCTCCCCCAGGTTTGACCTTGGACCAGCTGCACCAGTATAGGGCAGGGACGCAAGCAGCAGCACCAGAAAGATGGCGCTCAGGGGTCCCAACACCCAATTCCAGATGGCCCGGCGCTTCGTGGCCACCAGGAGGAAGGCCTGGATGTCGCGAAAGTAAAACCGCTTGTAGGTTTCCGTGTACCCGCCGGTCTCCACGTAGAGCAGATGATCCTTGCCCAGCCATAGGCTCGAGCGGGAGATGAAAGCGATTGCAAACTCCGACCGGGATCGGGCACGGGTCAAGCGTTGGTATTCCTTGTCGGGCATGGGTCAGAGGTGGTGCCTGGCGAGGAAGACAAAAAGCAAACCCCAACCGGCGATTTGCAGCACAGCCAGAACAATGGCCGCGACGAAACGGATTCGCGTCCGACGCACAAGGCTGCGCGGCGCATTCCAATAACGGATGGCCACAAACAGGGCCATCGGCGCCGTTACCAGGGTGAAGTAATAAATCAGCAGCGGTAGAAGCGCCAGCGACAGGGCGATGCTGTCGTAAAGCGTGCGCTGGTTTTCAAGGTTTTTGATTTTGCCCTTGGCTTTTCCGGCTTCCAAGCAGGCGGGACAGAAATGCTGTCCGTTAAATTCGCAGTCACACAAGGCGCAAAGAAAACGTCCGCATCCCTGACAGGGCAGGACCGCCTTCTTTTGCGGATGATAAAAACAACTGGCTTCGCCTTCGATCATGATGGTCTCGCCGCTCTGGCCAACGCTCCGGCCGCGAAACAGGGCCGGGAAGACTTCAATCTGCAGGGGCACGCCGCAAGCCGGACAGGGCGACAATTCAGGTTGGTTGAAAGCGCCGTCCAACAGCCAGGCCTGGCACCCGGGGCATTGAATCAGCGGCGCATTCATGCGTTAATTGAAAACCACGCGGGTGTTGCAGATGTGATCATGCAAAGCGCGTTTCTGTCCGTCGAACGCGACCATGATGTAGCCGATGTAACAAATCATGCCGCTGAGCATTTCGGCGAAGAACCGTCCGGTTGCGCGGCCATAGCCGATTCGCCCGCCATCCGCCGTCACCACCTTGATTTTGCAAGCCATCTTTCCCGGGGTGGCGCCGTATTTGCCCAGGAAAAAGATTTGATATGCCATTTGAATGAAAATGAAACAAAATTGAAGCACGTAAGGGAGAAAAATGATGGACGCGTCCGGTTTGCCGGAACGTATCTGGGGAATCAACACCAGGAAAAACACCACTATGAACGGCACGCCCAGAATCAACCCGTCCACAAACTTGGCGGCGAAGCGGATCCAAAACCCGGCGTAGTTCAGTGCGCCGGTCTTGAGCTTCGCGCCTTCGGCCAGTTTCTGCATCAAGACTGGTTTGCAATTGGCGCAGATATAAACCCCGCTGTGGCGGATCATGTCTTGGATGGCAAACATGTTGCCGCACTCGGCACAGACGGCCTCCGCGCCCTGGCCTGGTGTATAATCGGCGCTGCCTGCGGGTGGGGGGCCGGACAATGGGGCGGGTGTCTTGACTTCGCGATAAGGCTGCCAGGCCGCCATGCCTTCGCGCCACACCAGCGTATCCGGCTGAATTTTCCCGCTGCGCACCAATTCTTCAAACTGTGCGTCGTTTACCGGGCCGGCTTGTTGTCCTTGGTCAACGTAATACCAGTTCATGTTTGGGCCTTGGAAATGATTCTTAATTGGTCTTCTTTCCGCCGCTGAATTTGTGGAAAAATGCAGATTGAAGAAGGCAATGGCAAAGAAAATCGGTGTAGAAATGCGGCGCTACGCCGGCCCGCCTTCGCACTTCGTAGTAGTGCTACCTCATAACATCGTCGCGTCCGGCAAAGATTTTCCAGGAGCGCGGACAGTCTTGTCCGCGAGACGCCTGCATTGGGATAGAAACGGGCGGACAAAGCTGTCCGCGCTCCTTTGGTTGTGGCTTGGCCGCGCTATGCTTCGGCGCAGAATCTTCGTCCTCGCTACGCTTGAGAAGGCTGGCTTGCCGAGTCGTAGCTCGGAGCATCTTATTCGTGACCCTGTCTCTATGGCCCGCCTTCGCTTCGCTCCGGCGCGGCAGTCTTCGCTCTCCGCGTTGCTCCGAGCGAAGACTGGTGGAGCCGAGGGGATTCGAACCCCTGACCCCCACAATGCCATTGTGGTGCTCTACCAACTGAGCTACGACCCCATCTGGAACGGCACGCAATCTAAATCCCCGCCGCCGTTTGTCAAAACTTTTCGCCGTTCGCGGCCCGTGAATTGTGATTGAAGCCGCGCGGCAAATGTGCCTAGCGTCGGCGCATGGCCGAACCGCGTTCGCTGCTGCGCGTGGCGTTTCTGACCCACGAACCGTTTTATCCGCCCTCCGGCGGCGGTTCGGCGGAAGCGGTTTATCTCGTCGAAGAAATGGCCCGGCGCGGACACGAGGTGCACGTCTTTTGCCCCCAAATTGCCGAACCGGAAACCGTCGAAACGAAATTTCACATCCGCCTGCATCTGTTCAACAAGTGGCAAATGGGACGCTATGCCTCGCTGCGCAATTTCAAATACCTGCTTTATCCCTATTTTTTGCAACGCATGGTCGCCGCCGCCGCGCGTACGACAAAATTTGATCTGCTGCTTTCGCAACACGCCATTGCCGCCGTCGCCGCCGGCCGCCTGAAACGCCGGCTCAACCTGCCGGTCGTGATGAATTTTCCCGATTTGCTCACCGGCTTCATGGAAACCTGGCCGGGCTACCTCGCGCCGCGCCCGTTCGTCAAGGCACTCGAACGCTACGAAATTCACATGCCGAAGCGCTATGGCGTGGACGGCGTGTTGGCCATTTCCGACACGCTGGCCGATTATTTTGCCGGGCGCGGTTATCCGCGCGAAAAGATTCTTCCGATTTATTTCGGTTACGCGGCGGAACATTTCCCGTTTTGTGTCCGAACTTTGGGACAAGGCAGCCAGCCGGTAATTGTCATGCACGGTTCGCTGGATTTTCATCACCTCGGCCCCATCACCTTTGAAGCGATTCAACACGTGACCCGGCAACGGCCGGGCGCCGTGTTTCGGTTTGTGGGACAACGCACGGGCGCGCTGGAGAAATTTTTGCGGCAGGCGCAGGTCATTCCCAATTTCAAGTTCGAAGCCACCGGCTTTGTGCCCTATGCGGAGGTGTCGAGGCATCTCGCGGATGCCAGCGTGGGCATCGTGCCGTATGAGGAATCCGCCGGCACGCACTGCGCGTTCGTCGCCAAGGTCGTCGAATATGTCGCCAGCGGATTGCCTACGGTCTGCACGCCGCTCAAAAGCATCCAGCGTTATTTTCAGAACGATCCCATGGTGCGCTTCGCCGGATTTGATGGCGCGGATTTCGGCGGGAAAATCATCAGTTGGCTCGATGAACCGGCGGAAGCCTGGCGCGCGCGCGCCCGGGACTCGGCCACGCGGGTCAAAACCGAACTCGACTGGCAACCGCTTTGTCACAAGGCCGTTGACTTTGTCGAAAAGATTTATCACGGAGCCAAAGACTGACGCCACGCCAACCTGGGCTTTGGTTGTATGCAGAAAACGATGTGGCAAAATTGGGTGAAAGACGCCGCCGACCCGAAGCGCGCGGGGCACTTGTTGGATTTGCTTGCCGCGACCGGCGCCGGCCCGCAACTCACAAAATGCTCCGCCGACCGAATCCGGATCATCGTCGCCTTGTTGAGCGGTTCGCAGGCGCTGGGCGAGTTGCTCGTCGCCCATCCCGACTGGCTGCCATTGCTTGAAAGCGGGCGGCTTAAATTTTCGCGCCGGGCGCAGGGTTTTCAACGCGAGGTCGAAGGCTGGTTGAAGCCGAAACTTGCCGCGCGCGATTACATCGGCGCGCTCATGGAACTGCGCCGGTTCAAACAACGCGAAATGCTGCGCATCGCCGCGCGCGACCTCGCCCGTCTCGGCAACGCCGTCGAAATCACCCGGGAAATCTCGGATGTGGCAGACGTTTGCCTCAACAGCGTCTGGCGCATTTGCCGGCAACAATTTTTTGAGAAATTCGGCCAGCCGTATCATCAGGACGCCGAAGGCAACTGGCAGCCGACGGAATTTTGCGTGCTGGGCATGGGCAAACTCGGCGGGCAGGAACTCAATTACAGTTCCGACGTGGACGTGCTGTTTCTTTACGACGATGAAGGTGAGGTTTTCAAGGAGCTGCCCGCGTCCGGAAAGGCGCCGCGTCCGGTGCTGTCCAATCACCAGTTTTTCAACAAGCTCGCGGAGGCGTTTGCCGCCGAGGTTTCGCGGATGACCGCGGAGGGCTTTTTGTTCCGCATTGATCTGCGGCTGCGGCCAGAGGGCGACGCCGGACCGCTGGCGCGTTCGCTCGAAAGCTACGAAAATTATTATGCGCAATGGGGCCAGACGTGGGAGCGCATGATGCTCATCAAGGCGCGGTGGGTGGCCGGCGACGAAGGCTTGGCCGCCGAGTTCCTTGAAATGATCCAGTCGTTCCGGTTCCCGCCTTTGTTGAGTGCCGACGTGCTCCGCGAAGTGGCCGCGGTCAAGGACCGGATTGAGCGGGAGGTTGTGCGCGCGGAAGAATTGGAGCGCAACGTCAAGCTGGGGCGCGGTGGCATCCGCGAAATCGAATTTGTCGTCCAGTCGCTGCAAATCCTGCACGCCGGACGGCTGCCATTTCTCCAAACCGCGCAGACGCTTCCGTGCCTCGCCAAACTCGCGCAATACAAATTGCTCGCGGAGGAGGAGGCGCACCAACTCGACGCGGCTTATCGTTTTCTCCGCGACGTCGAGCATCGCCTGCAAATGGAGGAGAATCGGCAGACCCACACCATGCCCGAAGACCGACCGGCCCGGTTGCGGCTGGCGCGGTTGATGGGCTGCAAGTCGTTGGAAGAATTTGAAACAGCGTTAAAAACGCACACCGGCAATGTGCGGCGGGTCTATGATCAACTCCTGAAAGCCGAAACGCCGGAACCGGCGGGGGAAATCCTGCCGGCAGAGTTCGATGGCGCGGAGGTGACATGGAAGGATTTGCTGGCAGCCCATTCGTTTCGCGACCCGGAGACGGCGGTCCGGTTGTTGAAAGAATTTGCCGAAGGACCGGGCTACGTTCACGTCTCGCCGCGCACGGCGGAACTGGCGCACCAATTGATCCGGAAATTCCTGGCCCTCTGCCCGAAACCCGCGGCGAAACACAGTGAACTCGGGTACGATCCCAGGTCACAAATCCTTTCCGATCCTGATCGCGTGTTGACGCGCCTGGAAAGTTTCATCGAGGCCTATGGCTCGCGCACCGCGTTGTTTGAATTGTGGAACAGCAATCCGGCGGCCTTTGAACTGCTGCTGTTGCTGTTTGATCGCTCCGAATTTCTGGCCGAGGCGGCCATTCGCACGCCGGATTTGGTGGACGACCTGGTGAACAGCGGCCGCCTGCGCCAGCATAAAACCGCCGCGGAAATTTTGAAGGACCTGCGTTACGGCCTCGCCGATGAAGATCAGTTTCTCTGGCTGCGCCGTTATCATGAGGCCGAATTGATGCGCCTCGGCCTGCGCGACATCCTCGGACTCGCCGACTTCGAGCGGAACCTGGAAGAGCTGTCCGCGCTCGCCGACGCCTGCCTGCAATACGCCGTCGAGGTGGTGATGCGTAAAAATGAAATCCAACGGCCGCCCTTTGCCATCATCGGTCTCGGCAAGCTCGCGGGTTGCGAAATTGATTACGGTTCCGACCTCGATATCGTGTTTGTCGCCGACGCTAAAGCGAAGGGGCTGGCGAAATTTCAGCGACTGGCGGTGGAAGTGATGGATTTGCTGTCGCGCCGCACGGAGCAGGGGACGGTGTTTCAGACCGACGCGCGCCTGCGGCCGGATGGTGAAAAGGGCCTGCTCGTCAACACATTCGCTGCTTACGAGGAATACTATCGCAAACGCGCACAACTTTGGGAAATCCAGGCGCTGACGCGCACGCGGCCGGTGGCGGGTGATTTGAAACTGGGGGAACGATTCCAAAAACTGGCGGTGGCGTTGACGGATTTTTCGAAAGCAGCACAAACGTCACGCCTGTCTCCAATCAGGAAAAAGAGGGTCAGGCGGGAAGCCGGCCCTGCGTTGCTGGCTTGTTTCACCCCGGATTGGAAAAAACAAGTTCATGAGATGCGGATGCGCATTGAAAAAGAACGCACACCGCGCGGCCAGGATGATCTGGCCATCAAAACGGGAAAGGGCGGTTTCATGGACGCCGAATTCATCGCGCAGTCATTGTGCCTGGAAAACGGCTGGCAGGAGGCCAACACGCTCCGGGCGCTCGAGCGTGGCCGTGACGCCGGCGTATTGCCGGAAGCGGACAAGCTGATTGAGAATTACCGGCGATTGCGCCGCGTCGAAGGCATTTTACGCCGGTGGAGTTACGAGGGCGAAACGGTTTTGCCGGACGATGCGCCGGCGTATTATCGCGTTTCGGTACGGTGCGGCTTTATCACGCCGGAGGAATTCAGAAAAGCACTGGCCCAATGGCGCAGCGCAATCCGGGAAGTTTACAATCAGGTATTTGTCACGCCTTCCCTCGCTGGCGCGCGACCTCATAGAGAAAAACCGCCGCCGCCGCGCCGACGTTGAGTGAATCCACCGTCGGTGGCATCGGAATGGCGACGGCCTCATCACAGGCTTCCAACACCGGCGCGGAAATTCCGTCGCCTTCACTGCCGAAGACGATGCAGCAATTCCTTGTAAAATCCGCCTGCGACAAATGCTTTTGGTTTGAATGCGGATGCGCGGCGATGCAGCGGATGCCACGAACGCGAAGCACGCGCAAGGTTTTTGCCAACGTTTCGGAGGGGCGAGTTACACGAGTCCCTGAATTTCCGGGAAAAGGTTGGGACTCACGGAGCTCGCCCCTCCGGAGGCTTAATTCCAGAACCGGCAATTGAAAGATCGTGCCCATGGAATTGCGCACGGCCCGGCGCAGGAACGGGCTGCTGGAAGTTTCGCCGACAATCAGCGCTTGCACACCGAACGCAACGCAATTGCGGACGAGCGCGCCGAGATTTTCCGCGTTCGTCAAGGCGTCCACGGCGACGAACAGCCGCGGCTGGGGAGTGTTCTGCAAAATGTCGTCCAGCGAAGGGGGTGCGGGAATTTTCCCGACAGCGAGGACGCCTTGAAACATGGAGAAGCCGACCAGTGTTTCGAGGAATTTTTTCTCAGCGAGATACGCCGTGATTTGTTCCGGGCGCGCTTCGAGCAACGGGCGGAATTCGTCCAACCATTTTTCCGGCAGCACGACGGAGGCGACGGCGAACTGGCTTTCGAGCAGCCGCCGGACGACCTTGACGCCTTCGGCCACGAAGATGCCCTGCGTCTCGTGTTCCACCGGACGCTTCATCGTGGCATAAGGCCGGAGTTCGGGCGAATCGAACGAGGAGATTTTTTCAACTCGGAACATTTCGAGGATTTTTGCCTGCCGTTATTGAATCGCAAAGGAGAAAATTCCGGTAAATTTTCGACGCGCATCGGATGAATCTGGTTTGCGGGTGACGATAGCGCCATAGGCGCGACATATTTGTAGAATCAGATTTCAAAAATGAATCAAGCTCCGTAGGAGCGAAATAATCCGTGGAATATGTCGCTCCTACGGAGCTTTGGTTTTGTGTGGCGTGGTTGCTACAAAGATGTCGCGCCTACGGCGCTGGAACCCTGGTGGTGAAAACGTATGGCAAGTATTTAAAGTGCAGGCCCTTTTCTAAGATTCCAATTTGGAATCTTGAAGCTTCTGCCTCTTCCTCAGTGAGTTGAAACATGAAATCGGCCGGAAAGCGGTCAAGGTTGCGCCTGACCGCCTTGTTTAAGTTTCCGGTGCTGACGCCATACATCGCGATCCAGCATCACGCGTTGGCCGCGAATTAAGAGGATGGCTTGTTCGATTTGTGGCGGCCTGATCAGCTCCGTTTTGCAGCCCATAATGGGATATGAATATGCCCGCCTAATTTTTCCGGGCAAGATTAACAAAATCAGATCTCCCAAGTGCAGTGGGACAATTTGCCAGGGCTTTGAATAAAAATCTGCACGACAAATATCTCGTTCAGAAAGTTTAGCTCTACAGAACTAACGTCGCGCACGGCACATCCTGCGCGGCGAGTTGAAGCTTAACGTGCGTGGCGCCGATGTGATGGAGCTGTTCGGCCATGACGTAGTGCGCAAGTTCAGGGCGATTACATTCGCGGCTGAGATGGGCAAGGTAAAGATGGCGCAGGTCGGCGGACATGATTTGCGCGACGGCCTCAGCGGCGGCTTCGTTCGACAGATGGCCGTGGCGGCCGAGGATGCGTTGCTTGAGGCTCCACGAACGGCGCGGACAATCCTTCAGCATCTTCACATCATGGTTGGATTCAAGCACGAGGACGTTCGCGGCGCGCATGCGGTCAATGACCAGCCTGGTCATGTGGCCGAGGTCGGTGACGAATCCGATGTTGCCGGCAGCGGTGCGCAGCAGAAATCCGACCGGGTCCTGGGCATCATGCGGAATGGTGAACGTGTCCACCACCACGTCGGCAATTTCAAAGCTTGCGCCGGTGTCGAAGAGCTGGCAGTCGAAGCGGGTTCCGAGGAGGCGCTCGGTTTCGTCTTTTGTGGCGCGATTGCAATAAACGGGAATGTTGAGCTTTTGCGCGATGCCGGTGAGTCCTTGAATATGGTCGCTGTGTTCGTGGGTGACGAGGATGGCGGTGAGATTCTCCGGGGCGCGCCCGATGCCGGCGAGGCGCTGGCGGATCTGGCGCGGGCTGAACCCGGCATCCACCAGTATCCGCGCCTCAGCGGTTTCGACATAGGCGCAATTCCCGCCGGAACCGCTGCCGAGGATGGTTAGTTTGGCGGCCACAAACGCACGTTAGAGTCACGGGCGGAAACGGGCAATTTTTTTCGACCAGGCGAATTTGACTTTGGGCATTGGTTGAGCATAAATTAGGCTGCAAATTCGTATTGTTTCTGCTTAAATGTGGAATGCGGTTTGCTTTTAGCAACCTGTGCGAATCAAAACAAAGACCAAGTCCGGCGGATGTCAGCCGTTGGGGATTGTCATGATTCAAAACTGCGCCTTATGTTGAAATTTCAGCCGTTATTGGGTGTAAAGGGCATCGCCATCGCGTTGTTTTTCAGTGCAATTTTTCCGGGCATCGCGGGGCAAAGACAGGCTTTGCACGGTCATGTGCCGGCGGCGGTGGCGCGTTACCATTTGCAACCAACGGGGCAACTGCCCGCGACAAAAAGTTTGCAACTCACCATCGGCCTGCCGCTGCGGAACGGGGCGGCGCTCGATGCTTTGCTGCAACAGCTTTACGATCCGGGCAGCGCGAATTACCACAAATTTCTGACGCTCGAGCAGTTCACAGAACAGTTCGGTCCGACGGAGCAGGATTACCAATCGGTCATTGATTTTGCGCAGCGGAACGGCCTGGCGGTCACCGGCACATACGGCAACCGGCTGGTCCTGGATGTGACCGGCCCGGCATCGGCGATTGAAAAGGCGTTTCACATCACCTTGCGGACTTACCGCCATCCGACGGAGGCGCGCGATTTTTTTGCGCCGGATGTGGAGCCGTCGGTGGATGCCGGATTGCCGGTGGCGGACATTCAAGGGTTGAGCGACTTTTCCCGTCCGCATCCGAAATGCCAGCGCCTTGACGCAGCGCAGGCTGCGGTCCGGGCCACGCCCCGAAGCGGCTCGGCCCCGGACGGCTCCGGCGACTTTTTCGGCGATGACTTTCGCAACGCCTACGCGCCCAACGTGGCCTTGACGGGCGCGGGCCAGATGGTCGGCTTGTTCGAATTGGACGGTTTTTATACCAACGACATTGCGGCTTACGCGGCGGAGGCGGGCGGCGGGCGGACGAACATCGTCATACAAGCTGTTTTGACAAACGGGGTCAGCGGGATTCCTGGCTACAGCGGCATTGCAAATGCGAACGCTGAAGTCTCCCTGGATATTGAAATGGCGATGTCCATGGCACCGGGATTGGCAAAAATTGTGGTGTTTGAGGGTAACCAGCCCAACTCCGTTTTAAACTCCATGCTTACCTTCAGCAACACGGTGAAAAACTTGAGCAGTTCCTGGGGCTGGGGCGGCGGGCCAACCAACACGACGGACAACATCTTCAGAACTATGGCGGGGGTGGGGCAGTCATTTTTCAACGCTTCCGGTGACAGCGACGCGTTTACGACCGGCGCAAGTTCGGTCAACGGCGTTGACAATCCCTTGTTGCCGGATACGCCGTCGAGCAACCCGTATATCACGCAGGTCGGCGGGACGGCGCTCGCGATGATTGGCACGGGCGTGTCCTACGCGTCGGAAACGGTGTGGAATCAAGGCAGCGGTGTCGGCAGCAGTGGCGGCATCAGTTCCTACTACGCGATTCCAAGCTGGCAAACCAACGTCAGCAACATGGCGGGAAGAGGAGGCTCGACCAGTTTTCGGAACATTCCTGATGTGGCGATGAGCGCTTATGAAGACATGTATATCGTTTATGGCGGCACCGGCCAGGGTTCGGATGGCTGGGGCGGCACGAGTTTTGCCGCGCCGTTGTGGGCGGGTTTCACCGCGCTGGTCAATGAACAGGCCTGGGCCAACGGAAAATCGCCGGCAGGCTTCATCAATCCTGCGATTTACAGTCTGGCCGCCGGAACGAACTATACCAATTGTTTTCACGACATCACGATCGGCAACAACACCTGGTCCGGCAGCCCCAATCTGTTTTACGCCACGAATGGTTACGACCTTTGCACGGGGCTGGGCACGCCCAATGGACAAAACTTGCTCAACGCCCTTGCCCCGCCCGACAGCTTGGGCATCACGCCAATAACGGGTTTTACGGCAAGCGGTGCCGCGGGCGGGCCTTTCAGTGGCGCGCCCCAAACATTCACGCTGACCAATGCAAGTGGCGCTGCGATGAACTGGACGCTCGCCAACACGGTGCCGTGGCTCAATGTCTCGCCCGGCAGCGGCACACTTGCGTTCGGCGGCCAAACCACTGTGACGGCGAACCTGAATTCGGCGGCCTCCAGCCTGGCAGTTGGAACCTACTCCGGCACGGTCTGGTTCACCAACCAAACCACAGGCGCTGCGTTACCCCGCCAGTTTACGTTGCAAGTCTTGCAGCCGTTGTCCGTTTCGCCTGCGTACGGTTTTACTTCGAGTGGCCCGGTTGGCGGTCCATTTAGCGTGACCAAGGAAACCTTTGCGTTGACCAACCTGGGGCCGGTTTCACTGAATTGGAGCGTTAATAGTGCCACCTGGCTCGCGGCTTCACCGAACAGCGGCGCGCTGGCGGCTGGCGGACAAACCATACTGACGGTGAGCTTGAGTTCCGCCGCCGACAGTCTTGCCGCCGGAATCTACAATACGAACATGGTGATCACCAACCAGAACGGCGGGACTGTCGCCCTGCCATTCAGTTTGCTGGTTGGCCAGCCGCTGGTTCAGAACGGCGGATTTGAGACCGGCAATTTCACCGGCTGGACCTTGTCGGGCAACACTTCCTATACCTCCGTGACGAGTGGCAATTCGCAGTTCGTACATTCGGGCACATACGGCGCAGAACTGGGGCCTTACGGTTCGCTGGGTTATCTGTCCCAAACGCTGCCGACTTATGCCGGACAGAACTATTTGCTCTCCTTGTGGCTGGACAGCCCCAACGTATCCCCCGCTACGCCCAATGAATTCAGCGTCTCTTGGAATGGAGGCGCACTTTTCGATCAAGTCAACATTGGCGGCATCGGGTGGACGAATTTGGAATTCCTCGTCACGGCCACCGGCCCCAGCACGGTTCTCCAGCTCGGGTTCCGGGATGACCCCTATTACCTCGGTCTTGATGACATAAGTGTGACGCCGATTTCAGCGCCGGCATTCAAGGCGACAACCATAGCTTCCAGCACCTTCGATCTTACCTGGGGAACAACGACAGGCTTAACTTATCAGGTGCAATACACGACAAATCTGGCTCAGGCCAACTGGATTAATCTGGGCAAACCACTCATTGCCACCACCGATATTCTGACCGTGTCCGACACCAATGCCATCAGTTCCTCGCCGCAGCGGTTTTATCGCCTCACGGTCTCACCCTGAAGTTCCCGACTGCCCCGGCTGGCCCAAGCGCTATGGGCGTGCGCGCGAGTCTGTCGCGGCAGGCCGTTTTTTTATTGCTGGTGGAACTTGACGCTCGACGCAATATCTGCCTAAATTCCAGCGTGCATTCGCGCTGGTCATTCAGTCGTTGTTTATACGAGCAAACTGTGTCTTTTGCCCACTTGTCATGAAGAAGATATTTTCCCCCCAAACTCCGGGACGATGGTCATGGATCAGATACGCGGCGGTTGCAGCGTGCCTGCCATCGTTTACCCTTCTCGTAACACCTGTTCAAGCGGCGGAACGACAGGTGATGCAGGGTCACATCCCGCCGACCGTGGCCAGTCTGCATTTGCAGCCAATCAGTGTTCTGCCAACTTCGCAGCACTTGCAACTGGCCATCGGTCTCCCCTTGCGCAACACCGAGGCGTTGACCAATTTACTCCAGCAAATTTACGACCCCGCCAGTCCCAATTATCATAACTATCTGACGCCTCAGCAGTTCACGGAAGAATTCGGCCCGACGGAACAGGATTACCAGGCGGTCATTGCCTTCGCCAAGGCAAACGGTCTGACGGTAACCGGGACCCACCCCAATCGAGTGTTGCTGGATGTGAACGGGACGGTGGCGGAGGTCCAGAAGGCATTTCACGTAACGATGCGCGTCTATCAGCACCCGACGGAAAATCGGACATTTTACGCGCCCGATGCCGAGCCGTCGCTGGATTTGGCGGTTCCCATATTGCACATCAGCGGGCTGGACAATTACTCGTTGCCGCGTCCGGGTTTCCACCTGGCTCTCCCGACCAAAGCACAAAACGTGTTGCCGAATGCCGGTTCCGGTCCGGTTGGCAATTACATGGGGAAGGATTTCCGGGCGGCCTACGTTCCGGGAACCCGGCTGGCAGGTTCGGGGCAGGTTGTAGGGTTGTTGCAATTTGACGGTTACACTCCCGGCGACATTGCCTATTACGAAGGCAAGGCCGGATTGCCGAGCATCACCTTGTCGAATGTGTTGATTGATGGTGCCAGTGGAGGTCCCAGCGGCAATGGTGGAGAGGTCGAGGTTTCCCTGGATATTGAAATGGCGATTTCGATGGCGACGAATTTGTCCGAGGTGATGGTTTACATGGCGCCCAATCCCAGTCCGTGGGCAGACCTCCTGAACCGCATGGCCGATGACAATGCGGCCAAACAACTGAGCAGTTCTTGGTTTATATCCGGCGGCACAATTGATCCGACGGTCAATGGGATTTTCCAGCAGATGGCGGCGCAAGGCCAAACATTCTTTCAAGCGTCGGGCGATGATGATGCCTATACCGGATTGATTCCGTTCCCGTGTGACCGACCCGACCTCACAGTGGTTGGGGGGACAACGCTGACGACGAGCGGACCAGGAGGCTCATGGGTGTCGGAAACCGTTTGGAACTGGGGTGGCGGCGTTGGCAGTGGCGGGGGGATCAGCACTGACTACCCGATTCCGGTTTGGCAAAGAGGGATCAGCATGGCCGCCAACCGGGGCTCCACAGTTTACCGCAACATTCCAGATGTGGCTTTGACAGCAGATAACATTTACGTCCGGGCGGATGGTCTCGATTATACTAACATTGGCGGCACCAGTTGCGCCGCGCCGCTGTGGGCTGGTTTTACGGCGCTGATCAATCAACAGGGCGCAGCGAGCAGCAAACCATCCGTCGGTTTTATCAACCCCGCCATTTACGCCATCGGCAAGGGGACGAATTACAACCTGGCTTTCCATGACATCACAACCGGCAACAACACCAGTCCCAGCAGCCCCGGCAAATTTCTTGCGGTCTCTAATTACGACTTGTGTACCGGTTGGGGCACACCGAACGGGACCAACCTCATCAATGCCCTCGCGCCGTTGCCTGACGCTCTGCAAATCACGCCGCAAACCGTTTATAACTGGAGCTTTCCCGTCGGCAGTCCGTCGGGCGCAGTGCAGACCTTCGACCTGACCAACATTGGCGCGGCTTCTCTCACGTGGTCCCTGATTAACACGTCACTTTGGCTCAATGTTTCTCTTGGTAGCAGCACACTGGCGGCTGGCGGAAAGACCATAGTCATAGTGAGCCTGAATAATTCCACTGCCGCAGCACTGCCGATAGGAAACTATGCCGCAACCGTCTTGTTCACCAATTCCAACAGCGGAGTGGTTCAGGCCCGACAGTTCACCGTGCAGGTGCAACCGCTGGTCGTGAATGGGGGTTTCGAGACCGGTGATTTCACGGGTTGGATCCTCTCTGCCTTGCCTAACCTCACTGGAAACGGCACCAACATGTTTGTCACCGGAAATCCGCAGTTCGTCGAATCCGGCAATTATGCCGCCCGCCTGGGTCCGATCGGCTCGCTGAATTATCTGTCCCAAATGGTGCCGACCATCACCAATCAGGCATATTTGCTTTCGTTTTGGGTGGAAAACGCCGGTGGCGGCACGCCCAATGAATTCGAAGTGTCGTGGAACGGCAACACTCTATATGACCAAGTCAACCTGCCGCCATTCGGCTGGACAAACATGCAGTTTAACGTCTCGGCCACCGGAACCAACACGCTTCTTCAGTTCGGAATCCGGGATGATCCGCAGTATTTTGACCTCGATAATGTCACCGTGACTGCAAATTCCGCTCCGGTGTTCCAAATGTTGACGCTTACAGACAATACCTTTGCGTTCTCCTGGAATGCGGTGACGGGAACCGTCTATCAGTTGCAATACACGACGAATCTGTCGCAACCCAACTGGATCAATCTGGGCGGCGCTATCACGGCCGCCGACGTCACCGTCAGCACCAATGTTGTCATCGGACCTGATCCCCAGCGGTTCTATCGCCTCATGTCACCCTGAAGTTCCGGCAGTGTCCTGATTTGGTGGCGGCGGTTGCAGCCGCACCGCCGTGCGCCGCAGTAGCAGCGCAGCCGCTAATTTGAAATCAGGACACGGCTGAAATTCTGCTGCTCTTGCTCCGTCCCGCCGATGCGGTAGCATCAAGACGTGAGCGATTTGCTTGAGCGCGTCGAGAACAACAACCGGGACCGCCGGTTGCTGGAGCGGGGTCAGCCGGTTTTGGTGGCCGTTTCCGGGGGATTGGACTCGATGGTGTTGCTCCATTTGCTTCACACGCTTTCGGCGCGGCACCGGTGGAAACTGGTCGTTGCTCATTTCAATCATCAACTCCGCGGACGCAGCAGCGACGCCGACGAAAGGCTCGTCGGGAAAACCGCTGCAATCTTGGGATGGCCCGTCGTTGTTGAGCGCGCCGACGTGAGACGCTTCGCGGAGAAATCGAAGCTTTCCATCGAGATGGCCGCGCGAAAATTGCGTCATGAATTTTTCGCGCGCGTTGCAAAAAAACGCGGCATCCGCGCCGTCGCGCTGGCGCATCACGGCGATGACCAGGTGGAACTGTTCTTCCTGCGCCTTTTGCGCGGTGCGGGTGGCGAAGGGTTGGCCGGCATGAAATGGCGTTCGCCATCGCCGATGGATTCCCAAATTACACTCGCTCGGCCGTTGCTTGATGCGACCAAGGCCGAATTGCAGGAAGTTGCGCGCGAAAACAAAATCCGGTTCCGCGAAGATGCCACCAACGCATTGCTGGACTTGCCGCGCAATCGCATCCGTAATGAATTGCTGCCGTTGCTGAAACGCCGTTACCAGCCGGCCCTGACAAAAACCGTATTGCGGCTCATGGAAATTGTCGGCGCGGAAGCGGATTTGGCTGGTGAAACCGCGCGCCGGTGGCTGCTCTCAAAAGGAAGAATTGAACGAACCCCTCGCCCCGTCCCTCTCCCCGCCGGGCGGGGAGAGGGTGGCTTCCAGCCGGGTGAGGGGACGTTATTCAACGATTTATCGGTGGCAATTCAGCGGCGGATTTTGCAATTGCAATTGGCCGGCCTCGGTGTGCCGGCAGATTTTGAATTGATTGAATCGCTGCGCCAATCGTCGGATGTTTTTGTCAGCGTCGGTGCGGAATCTTCCGTTGCGCGCGACGGGGCAGGCTTGCTGAAATTGCGGGCGCGGCCGCCAGTGGCATTCAATGCCAGTGAGCTGGTGGTGAAATTGGCGGGCCGGGCAGGGACGCTGAATTACGAAGGCGTACAATTTCGTTGGGGTTTTCAGAGTGGAATCGCAGTGGGGCGAGGCTACCGGCGAGCCGGCTCGCGGGGACGCTCGCCCCACCAGACGGAATTTTTTGACGCGGCCAAGGTCGGTGGACAAATCACGTTGCGCCACTGGCGTCCGGGCGACCGTTTTCAGCCCATTGGCATGAAGTCGGCTCTGAAGCTTCAGGATTGGTTCGTGAACCAGCGGATTCCCCGCATTCGCCGCCGTGAATTGGTCGTCGCTGTGGCGGCGTCGGGTGAGATTTTTTGGGTTGAAGGCCTGCGCATTGGCGAGAAATTCAAGCTGACCTCGCAAACCAGGCGCCGTCTAAATTGGCATTGGCAACGCGCTGCAATGAAGAAAGACCAATGAATTCATTGGTCTGGTGTCATCTGCGGGCGGCTTGAAAATGCTTTACACCAAGGTTGTGAACAACTAATCTGCCGCGTTTAACCGAATATGGAAGCAAAGACGAAGACCATTGAATCATTCAAGTTGCACGACGGCGACACCGGCTCGGCGGACGTGCAAATTGCCCTGCTCACGCAGCGAATCAATCATTTGACCGAGCATCTGCAGAACAATAAAAAGGATCACAGTTCCCGTCGCGGCCTGTTGATGATGGTCGGCCAGCGCCGGCGCTTGTTGGAATATCTGCAAAACAACGACTTGAACCGTTATCAGGCGGTCACGAAGAAATTGAAACTGCGCCATTGAATTTTTGCGGAGGCGCGGTTTTCTTAAGCAAGCCGCCTTCCGCCATCGGATTTAAGCCAGCCAGCGCGAATGGCTTGATTCCTTAACCAACCACATCGCGTATGAAAAATCCGTCGCCCCTGGGTAATTTCAATCAACTCCGAAAATGTTCGGAGTTCACTGAAGTTTCTCCGGCGGCGACGGGCAGGAATAGTTATGCCAGAAAAAATCACCGCCCAGGTGGGCGACAAACAAATCGTCATTGAAACCGGAAAACTCGCCAAACAGGCGGACGGCGCGGTCACCGTCCAGCTCGGCGAAACCATCGTCGTCGTGGCCGCCGTGGCCGCGACCAAGGCCAAGGAAGGCCAGGACTTCTTCCCGTTGACCGTGGATTACCGGGAAAAGGCGGCGGCGGCGGGCAAGTTCCCCGGCGGCTACTTCAAGCGCGAAGGACGTTCCGACCGAAAAGGAAATTCTCACCTGCCGGCTTACCGACCGGCCAATCCGGCCCTTGTTCCCCAAGGGCTGGTATAATGAAGTCCAGGTGCAAAGCATCCTGTTGAGCGCCGATGGTCAGAACGATCCCGACATGCTTGCCCTCGTAGGCGCGTCGGCGGCGCTGATGGTCAGCGACATACCGTGGGCCGGGCCGCTCGGCGCCGTGCGTGTCGGTCGCGTCAAAGGCCGGTTTATTGCCAACCCCACGCATGATGAGATGGCGGAAAGCGATCTCGACCTTGTCTATGTCGGCAATCAGTCCGACATCGTGATGTACGAGGGCTCGGCCAAAGAAATTTCCGAAGAGGACTTCAACGCCGCCCTCAAGTTTGGCCACGAAGCCATTCAACCGCTGATCGCGGCGCAAAAGGAACTGGTTCAACGCGCCGGCAGGAAAAAGCGCGAAATCATGCTGAACGTCGTTCCCGATGAGATTCTTCAGGAAGCGAAAAAACTCGCCGCCGATCGCATGGTGCCAGCGTTGCTCACGCCCGGAAAACTGGCTCGGGAAACCGCCGTCAAGGCGATCCAGGATGAAGTTGGCACAAAGCTCGCCGAAAAATTCGGCGCCGAGAAAGTCACCGATTTTGTCGTCAAAGACGCGTTTTATTACATCCAAAAGGAAGCCGTGCGCGGTTTGATTTTGAAGGACGGCAAGCGGCTTGATGGCCGCAGTCTGGATGTGGTTCGTCCGATTTCATCCGAAGTCGGCCTGTTGCCACGCGCGCATGGCTCGGCCCTGTTCAGCCGCGGCGAAACGCAGGCGCTCACGCTGGTGACCCTCGGCACCGGCGAAGACGTGCAGGAATTTGACGCCTACACCGGCGGCGACACGGAGAAGAAATTCATCCTGCATTACAACTTCCCGAATTTCTCCGTTGGCGAAACCGGCCGCATAGCGGGTCCGGGCCGGCGGGAAATCGGCCACGGCGCGCTCGCCGAACGTTCCCTCGAACCCATGCTGCCGCTGGCGAATTATCCCTACTCCGTGCGCGTCACGAGCGAAATCATGGAATCCAACGGCTCCACTTCCATGGCGACCGTGTGCGGCGGTTCGCTGGCGTTGATGGATGCGGGCGTGCCCCTGGTGCGCCCGGTGGCGGGCATCAGCATCGGCCTGTGCACCGAATACGGCGCCGATGACAAAATCGCGCAATACAAACTGCTCACGGACATCATCGGCTGGGAAGACCATTTCTGCGACATGGACTGCAAAATCGCCGGCACGGAAAAGGGCATCACCGGCTTCCAATTGGATTTCAAGCTGCGCGGTGTGCCGCACACTGTGATGACCGAGGCGGTGGAAAAGGCGCGCGTGGCGCGGTTGGCTATTCTCGGCGAAATGAAGAAGACCATCGCCGAACCCCGCAAGGAAATCAGCAAATACGCCCCGCGTATTGAAACGATCAAGATCAACCCGGAGAAAATTGGCGCGATCATCGGCCCCGGCGGCAAGAACATCAAGAAGCTCGTTGAGGAATCCGGCTGCGAAATTGACATCGAAGACGACGGCACGGTAAACATCTTCTCGGTCACGGAGGAAGGCATGAAAATTGCCCGCGACGCGATTCTGGGCATGACTGCCGAAGCTGAACCGGGAAAGATTTATCGCGGGAAGGTTGTCACCATCAAGGAATTCGGCGCGTTCGTCGAGTTCCTGCCCGGCAAGGACGGCCTTGTCCACATCAGCGAACTCGCGAACTTTCGCGTCAAGAAGACCGAGGACATCGTCAAAGTCGGCGACGAAATCACCGTCAAATGTCTTGGCGTAGACGAAAAAGGCCGTGTGCGATTGTCACGGAAGGCCGCGATGGCCGAGCGTGACGCCGAAATGGCTGAAAAGGCGGATAAGGAGTAAACTGCGATTTGAAATCATGGCGCGAATGGTTGTCCGTTCGCGCTTTTTTTGTTTTACCTGGCTTTCAAAGCGGGTGTGCCCGTTGACGAACGTTTGATTTGCAGTAAATGGGCAACAATTCTCGGTCCTCGACTGCATTTGGAGTTGCAAATCATCACCTGCTACCATGCCGGTTTGTTGACGGACGCCATGTTGGGGCTGGTTGAAAGAACCGGCAGCGATGCGGGGGCCGGCCGCGCCACTGCCAGCGAAGCTCGAAAAGCACTCCAATCACCGCGTTGAACGCCGTCCCGCGCGGAACTTTTTTCTTGTGAACGGTTCAAGCCGGGTTTGGAACCGCTGCCAAATTCGACGCTTTACTTCCGGCCATTTTGGACAAGCCTTCAAGGCAGAATTATGAAATGGCTTTTCACCGCATTGGGCTTGACGGTCATCGCGTCGGGATGTTCTTCCTCTGTTACCGCGGAGAAGCAGTCGGGTGGCACCTTTGATATTGTCCGTACCAATTTTCTCGGCTCACTTTGGAACGAGGCGCACGCCCGGGCTTCAATTATTTCCCAGGATGGCGGGGAGTCGTTCACTGTCCCGGGCGGGGCGATTTGGGCTTTCGGCGACACTTTCAAGGGTTCCCGGTCCGCCAATGGGACTCCGCATTTTGCCGGCGGTGCGATATCCTGTGCCATCGCTTTTCTTGCGGACAATGCCAGAAGTTATCCGCCTGCGTTCAATTATCTCGTGTCCAGCAACGGTGACGCCGTTTCGCCTTTTGAATTCCTCCCGAATGAACAACCCGCCGAGCGTTACCGGATCTGGCCGCTGGGCGGAATCCACGTGAACGGCCAATACTACCTTTTTTACTCGCTGATCGAGGTCTTTGGAAATGGTCAGTGGGACTTCCGCGGCGTTGGTTCCGGTCTCGGCCGGTCCAGGGTTGCGCTCGGACCTTATGAACGTCTGCAACCGCATGGAGACTGGCGGTTTCCAGTCGCAGCGACTCAAGTTCTTGAGGCTGACGGGTGGATTTATCTTTACGAAATCAGGGAATTCAAACGGCACCAGGGCGTCACCCTGGCCCGGGTGCGCCCGGAAAAAATCGAAGACCCCGATGCCTATGAGTTTTACACGGGTACTGGTCCGGAATTCTCGCCCCGGAAAGAGGCTGCATCGCTGCTGGTCAAAAATGTCCCCGGTCAGGTTTCGGTTGCCTGGAATCCGTACCTACAGAAATTTATGATGGCTTCCTCAAGTGACTTCGATCATCCGCGGGAGATTCGTTTCCATGTTGCCGATGCGCCTTACGGCCCTTGGAGTCCGCCGGTGGCCCGCATCGAGGTGCCCGAATATCGTCAGGGGAAACGCGTGGAGATGGCCTATTGCGCCTATCTGCACCCGGAATTGTTCCGGGAGAGCGGCCGGGTAATGAACCTGACCTGCTCGCTGGGTTTGCACGACGCCGGCTTCGACAGCAACTGCGAAATGGTGGAGATTGAACTGAAACGGCGGTAGCCGTTATCCAAATTGTGGACGTGCCGGCCGCCATTTCCACCATTTCGTTTGAATTTCTCGAGCCGCGGCAACGCCAAGGGATGGCAAGTCCGTGTTCGCTGGGCCAAAGGCAACAAATCCCTCGCGGCTGGCGGAAACCCAGTGCTTGAGTTAGCTTTTTCGCGCGTGAAAAAACGAATCTGGAAAGCCGTTGTCATCGTTTTTGTGCTGCTGCTGGCGCTGGCCGTGACGGCGGTGGCTTTTCCCCAGAAGTTTTTGTGTGTGGACAGCGGGCCGGCCCAGGCGAACGTGATGGTGGTTCTCGGCGGCGGTTCGTCCGAGCGGCCGGAACGCGCCGCAGAGCTTTTCAAGGAACACGCCGCGCCGCGCATCATCGTCAGCGGCCGCGGCGATTGCGAAATCAACCGGCAGTTGTTGATCGAGGACGGCGTGCCGGCGGAGGCGATTACACTTGAAACCCAATCGCGCACGACCCGGGAAAATGCGGAGTTGACCGTCAAGCTGCTGCGCCAACAAAAACCGGGCCGCGTCATCCTGGTTACTTCGTGGTATCATTCGCGGCGGGCGCTGGAGAGTTTCCGGCATTATGCGCCGGAGATAACATTTTATTCGCGCCCGTCGTATGTTGACTACGCCCGCGCCGACTGGCCGGGCCGGCGCTTTGAGCGACGCATTTATTTGGAATACCCGAAACTTTTCGGTTACTGGATTGGATATGGGGTCTGCCCGTTTTAAACCGGGTGCTTCGGATAATCAGCGGAATCTTTACGTCAATAAAATCAGTGGTCGCCCGCTGGTGGAATGACCGGCGTTTGCGCGGAAATGTCATGGCGATAATTCACGCCCAGTTCATCCAGCCGCTGTTCGTCCACCTTGAGCCGGGATTGAAAATCATTCCAGTCGCGCGAATTTTGGTCGGACCAGGCGACTTCGGCGAGCGCGCACTCGCGCGGGAAGATCATGTATTCCGCGTGTTTCAAATTGGGAACCAATTCGGTCCATAAATTGGCCTGCGCGCCGAGGATGTGCGATTGCAATCGCGGCGGCAAATTGGTGGGTATAGGGTCAAAGGAATAAACCGTGCGCAAAGTCAGGGGACCGCCCCAGACAGCGGCCTTTGGCTCGGCGACGTGATTGCTCGACTGGTAGTAGTCAAGATAACAATACGCCGTAGGCGACATCACCACATCGTGGCCGGCGCTGGCCGCTTCCGTCGCACCCCCAATCCAATCCATGACCGCAGCGTTTTGCGGGAGCCCGCCCTGCAAAATTTCGCTCCAGCCAATCATGGTGCGCCCGTGGGCGTTGACGAATTTTTCGATGCGCCGCGTGAACCAGTTTTGCAACTCCTCCTTGCTCTTCAACCCTTCCCGTTGCATAAGGGCCTGGCAGGCCGGATTGTTTTTCCAGGCGTCTTTCGGCACTTCATCGCCGCCAATGTGAACATATTTGCCGGGAAACAATTGAAACACTTCCGCCAGCACGTCATCCAAAAACTTGAAGGTTCCGTCATTGGCCGGGTTGTAGATGCCGTGGTAATCCCCGCCTGTGATTGGAACGGTGAAGGGCCCGCCAGTGGAACTGAACTGCGGATACGCTGCCAGCGCCGCCGTCGCGTGGCCGGGCATTTCAATCTCCGGAACAATGGTAATGTGCCGCGCGGCCGCATATTTCACCACGTCACGAATGTCAGCCGGCGTGTAGAATCCCCCGTAACGTCCGTCCGGGCCGTAAGCCGTCGTGGATTTTGGATCAAGCCCGAAGCCAACGCCCGCCCGCCACGCGCCGATTTGCGTGAGCCGGGGGTATTTTTTGATTTCAATCCGCCAGCCCTGGTCGTCGGTCAAATGCCAGTGGAACACGTTCAATTTGTGCAACGCCATCGCGTCGAGGATGGTTTCAATTTCGGATTTGCTGAAAAAGTGGCGGCTCACATCCAGCATCAATCCACGCCACTTGAATCGCGGCCAGTCTTCGATTTGAACACACGGCATCTGCCAATCCGCGTTCGCCACCAGATTCGTTGAGAAAATCTCCGGCGGCAGCAGTTGGAGCAATGTTTGCGCGCCGTAAAACAAACCCGCCGGCGTCGGTGCGCGCACGACCACGGAATTGGTGGTGACGGTCAATTCGTAGCCTTCGGCGCCCAGGTTTGTATTGGCATTCCTGGTCGTGAGTAACATGGCGTTTGGAATCGCGCGATTCGCTCCCAATTTCACAGCCACTTGGAGCGGAAAGCCGGTGGATTGGCGAAGTTGCGCGGCCAATTGCCTTGCCGTTTGACGCGAAGCGAAGTTGGCGAAGATTTTCGTGCCGGGCGCGAGCTGGAACACGCCCGCGCGAAGCTCCAATTGTTGCGGCAACGGAACGATGGCCGGCAGGTTGGTGTCGGCGGCAAAAGCCGTAGCGGCCAGGAAGACGACGACCAGACTGACCAGCGATTTTTTAATGGCGTATTTCATTTCTTATGGCGAAAACACGGCACCAAATGCTTGGATGGTCTGATTTACCGCTGAATCGTCAATCCAGTAATGCGTCACCAGGCGGAACTTGCGTTCGGTGCTCACGCCGACCAGAACACCGTGAGCCTTAAGCGCCTCACGGATTTCCCCGGCATTGGACTTGATGCCGGGAGACAGTGAAACGAAAACCATGTTCGTCGCCGGCGTCCCCGATTCGAGTGCCAGTCCGGGAACGCTGCGCAGGCCATCAGCCAACCGCCGCGCCCGGGCATGGTCCTCACCCAGGCGGTCCACCATGGTTTCAAGCGCCACGATACCGGCCGCTGCCAGGATGCCGGCCTGGCGCATCCCGCCGCCGGCCATTTTGCGGATGCGCCTGGCTTTGGCAATAAATTCCTTTGTTCCGCACAGCAAGGATCCGACCGGCGCGCACAGCGCTTTGCTCAGACAAAACGTGACCGAATCTACCGGGTCCGCCAGGGCTTTGGCCGGGACACCCAGCGCGGTCGCGGCATTGAATATCCTCGCGCCGTCCAGATGCACTTTGAGTCCGCGTTCGTGTGCGAATGAGGCAACTTCACTGATATAGGCCGCAGACTGGCAGGTGCCGCCGCAGCGATTGTGTGTGTTTTCCAGGCAGATCAATCGGGAGATCGGTTCGTGTGGATCGTCCGGTCGGATGGCGGCACGAATGTTCTCGAGCGCCAGCGAGCCATCCGGCTGGTTGGGAAGCTGGCAGGAGTGAACGCCGCCTAATACCGAAATGCCGCCAGCTTCAAATAAAAAGGTGTGCGCCTTGTTCCCTACGATCACCTCGTCACCGCGCTGGCAATGAGACAGAATGGCGGTCAGGTTACCCATCGTCCCCGAGGCGACGAAAAGCCCCGCCTCCTTGCCCATCCTTTCAGCCGCCATTTCTTGCAGCCGGTTTACGGTAGGGTCTTCACCATATACGTCATCCCCAACCGGGGCTTTCGCCATTGCTTCGCGCATGGCTGGCGTGGGCCGGGTGATAGTGTCGGAACGGAGGTCGATGCATTCCATGTCAGTTGCTTCCGTCTTTTTACTGATAGGAGATCGCCTGTTCAAGGCGCCGCCGGGGAAATTTCCCTGTCGCTTCTATTTTAATCTGCCGGCTTAAAGGGTGCGCTTGCCCTGAGCTTTGGCCTTTTTCCAGCGCGCCCTGGCTGCCGCCGCAATTTTGGCTCTCGCGGAGGCACTCATTTTGCGCCTGGCTTTTTTCACCGGCTTCGCGGTTGATTTCCGCCCCTTAACTTTTGCCCACCGCGCCTTCTGCGCCGCGGCAATTTTCCGCCTGGCTGCGGCGCTCATCCTTCGGCGCTTACGGGGAGCGGCAGCGACAGCGGTGCCGCCCAACAGCCGGACAAGCTGCTTTTGCAGTGATTCGATTTTGTGTTTCAGTTCAGCCGCACGGTGCAACTGACTGGCAGATAAATGTGTCATAGTTGTGACAGTGAATCTCCGCATCCCTGCGAAGTCAAGTCTATTGATTGCCCACGACTATCCCGAATTGACTCCAAATGAACCACACCAAAGTGTTGGGCAGCGAGTGATTGACAGGCGCGATGCTCAATCCGTTGACCCTCGGTTCCCCGGCTGTTTAATGCCCCCACGGGTGCGACACTGTTGGCTCGCCACCGGCTACACTTTTCAACCGCCGTTTACAGTCGGAAAAGGGAACACCAAATCGAAAGGGATACAAAAGTTATGGACTCGCGACCGTCCGATGGCTCAACACTTACCACCAATACCGTTTCGCGCCGATGAAATCGCGGTCGAATCGTTCAAAATAGTTCTTCGCCGTGGGATTCATGCTTTGGATTTTCACCTGCGCGCCCTGGGCGTGCATCATTTCTCCGTCGCCGAGGAAAAGCCCGGTGTGCCCGACCTGACCAGCCGGGTTCATGAAGAAAATCGCGTCGCCCGGTTGCAGCGCCTCGGCCACGCAAGGCAGGATGAGGTTGCCGTTCAGATACTGCTGCTTGGCGTCGCGGGCGAGACTGATGCCGACGGTGCGATAGGCCGTCTGCACCAGGCCGGAGCAATCAATGCCGGTGACGCTGTTACGGCCACCCATATTGTAGGGCCGCGCCAGCAGCGAGCGCGCTTGCGCCAGCACCCGGGCCATATCCTTTTCCCGTTCGTTCCGTTCGCAGATTGCCTTGGGAATTTCCAATTCCCGGCCGGACGCGTCCAGTAGCACACAGTTCCGGCTGCGCCTCCATTCCTTGATCGGCAGCCGGCAGCCGGCAGGGATGAAAACGTCCTTTGGCTTGTAATCCGCCAGCAGCAGGGCCTTGGGTGCGTTGATGAGTTGAATAAATTCTTTTTTGGAAACCCGGCGGAAATTCTTTTTGGCGGCATAACCCCAATAACCGGAAAAGTTTTTGATCAGATAGGCGTCCGGCAATTCCTTGAAAATATAGATCGGCTCGGCCAGCAGCGCCTCGTCCATGGCCGTGCCCTTCAAATCAGGCTGCGACCATGTCATCACATACGGTTTGACGACGACCGCGAACGGGGCCGGGTCTTTTTGCAAATCCGGGAGGATTTCGACGCGGTCCATGACGGAGGTGAACCCCAATTGCTCGAACACGCCGCGCGTGATGTCGCTGAATTCAGGCCGCTCGGATTCGCCGGTGAGGACCAGCCGGCCGCCTTCCATGGTGGCGGAGATGTTGAAAATGAAGCTGGTGCGGTCGGACAGCACAAAACTGCGGATCCGTTCGACGTACTTTGACAACGCCTCCGGCCGGACGGACGTCTGGTCGCTGACCTTGCCGGCGATCTCGCGGCAAAATTCAACACGCTTGACGGTCGGCTCCTGTTCCGCTGCTGCAAAGAGATTGGTGAGTTGCATAAGGGCAAAAGATGTGAGGACGTGGCGTTTCCCGGTTCAGTGCGCCCTTCGTTTGACGCCCAATCCGGCACGGTCCGTCACTTGCCAGCGGCCGTCGTTCAGTACCGCGCCCTGGAATGGATCGTCGCTCAAAAGCAAACTGCCGTCCAGGTCCGCCCAGCGCGCCAGCGACTGGAGTTGCGCTCCGGCGGTGATGGCGATTGAAGTTTCAATCATGCAACCGAGCATCACGTCGAGATTGAGCACCCGGGCGACTTGGAACATTCGCAGCGCCTCGAGCAAGCCGCCGGCCTTCATGAGTTTGATGTTGATGCCGGAAAAAGCGCCGGCGACGACCGGGATGTCGCGCGCGGTGAACACGGATTCGTCCGCCACGATGGGCAGGCGGGTGCGTTCCTTGAGCCAGCGGGTTTCCTCAATCATCCGGCGCGGCAGCGGTTGTTCAACAAATTCGACGTTCTGCTTTTCCAGCCACTCGATTTTTTTGATGGCGGTTTCCTTGTCCGGCCAGCCTTCGTTGGCGTCCACACGAATGGGTTTGTCGGTCACTGCCCGCAGCGCCTCGATGATTTCCCGGTCATTCGGACGGCCCAATTTGACTTTGATGACGTGATACGGTCCGGCTTCCCTGGTTTTTTGCTGCATCACTTCGGGCGTGTCCAGTCCGATGGTGAACGAAGTGACCGGCGCGCGCCCGGGGTTCAAGCCAAATAGCCGGTACAACGGCAGATTCAATTTTTGGCCAACCCAATCCATGAGCGCCATCTCGATGGCGGCGCGGGCAGGCGGAGTGGCGTCGGCAATCTCCCGTGCCTGGTCCGGCAAATCGGCAAATGCAAAGGGATCAACAGTTTCGTACAGCGGAATGAGCCGTTCCACCGCGCGGAGGGTGCGCTCTGCCGTCTGATCCTGGACGGTGACATGCGAGGCCTCGCCGACGCCGGTCAGCCCGTCGCGTTCGTAAAATACCAGGACGTTTTCCTTGAAGGCGGCCGAGCCGCCGGAAATGGTGAAGGTGTGTTTCAGTTCAAGCCGGATTTTCTCGAAACGGATGCGTGGTTTGGAGGAGGAATTCATTGAATTCGGTCTTTACGTTTTTTATTTATAATTGAGAAATGAACCATGGTTAGTGCTCAATGAAAACTTCATTTCTCATTTCTCATGGTTCATTGGACATTTTTCAATTAAGTCGCGGCGCGGTTTGCCTTTGGCCGTGGCAATGGACTTGGCAACGATTTTAAGCAGTTGCTCATATTCATCCAGCAAGCCGTTAATTCGTTTGCAGGGCGGCAATTCGGCAATGACAATAAACCGCAGCCAGCCGCGGGTTTCTTTTAATTCTTTCAAAACAATGCTCAATTTATGCGCGAAATCGGCGCGGCTTTCCGCCGCGCAACCTTCATCATAATTCGGACCGGGCGCGGTTCCGCAACGAACCAACTGTCCCGCAACCTGCCGACCGAGCCGCGTATCGGGCAAAGCATCCACGGCTTTTCCAACGCGCGCGGCAAATTTCCAAAGCCGTTCGGAAAGGTCATCCGGCGTCATGTTAATTTTCAATGCTCAATGCTCAATGAACAATTTGCAATGAATCATTCATGTGGAGGCGGCATTTCTTCCACATTGAAATCGTAGTTCCATTGGTTGAAATAAAGATTGCCGCCGCGCCACTCGACTTCGCCGCGCTGGAAATCCACGATCTCGGAGCGGAAGAAGGTCTTCGCCGGATAAAGCGGCTGGGCGTAATCGGTGTTGACCACCAGCCGCCCGCTGTCAATGCCGCCAAGGTAAAACCATTTCTCGCGCTCGTCAGCGCTGTCGGCCACACCGTAAGTCACATCCGCCGGCACCCAGCCGTAGGGCGCGAGATAAATTTCGCACCAGTCGTGCATGTCCTTGACCGGGTCGGGGGTCCAGCCGGTTTCCCAGCGCGCCGGAATGCCGTTGAACCGGCAGAGCGTCATGAACGTCATCGTCTTGATGCCGCAATCGCCGTGGCCGCAGGCCAGCGCGTATTGTGGCAGGCATTCGATGGTCGAGTATTCGCGCGCGGTTGTCCACGGAATGTGTTGATAGACCCAGGCAAAAATGTTTCGCGCTTTCAAATACGAATTGGTTTCACCGCTGACGATTTCATGCGAAAGATTTTTGATTTCGTCCGAAAAAACAATTTCCGGCGGCTGCTCGCCCATGAACGGCGTAAGAGCCGGGTCGTTGGGGGAAACCGGCTGCACGCGGGCGGGATCAATCGGCTGATAGAAAGCGTCGCACGTGTATTCAAAAACGATTTTGAATTCCGTTGGCCCGTTGCTCACCGCCGGTTTTTCGAGATAAACCGAAGCCAGCGCCGCGTTGGTGTCCGGCAACAGGAATCGTGGCGGGTCGGCGGAAACGAGGCGGATGTTGTTTTGCCGGTTGCCGGCGTGCGGAAACGGCAGCCACGCGCGGATGGTTTCGCCGGGCGGAACCGCCCCGGGCTTGACGCTCAAAGAATAAGTCACGCGCCAGGTCCGAGGCGAGTTGAACCGCTCGCCGGTTTGGTCATAATTCGCGATCACGCTCCGAATGTCTGCCAGGCGGTAAAGCGGTTGCGGGCCGGCCTCGGGATGTAATTTGGCGTTGAGCGCTTTGGCTTCGGGGTTGATGCGAAACAAATTTGCCGCCGCCTTGTGGAAATACCAGCGCGTCCCGTCAATATCCAGAAACTCCACCGCTCCGGCTTTTTCCCAACCCGCAAACTGCTCCTCGGTGATCGCCGGCACGATGGCGCGCGCCTCCTGAAAAACCTGCGCCCGGGTCTTGTCAAAATCCAGGCGCATCCGCGTCATCCGGTCGCTTTGAAAAAGCAAATCCTGCCGCGCCTGGAAGCTTAAGCCAGACCGTGCCAGTTCTTCGGTGATTTCCTGCCGCGCCTGCTGCCAATGACCGGCGCCGACCAGTTGGGTGATTTCTGCAACCGTGGCGGCGCGAAGGCCGGCGGTTTGAAAAACCAGCAATAGAAAAACCAAAGGCAACTTCATGTGCGGCCGACACGATGATAGGATTGAAAATAAATGTAAATCGGTTTTTGGCGGTGCGACGCGGGGGCGCATATCAAAATTTGAGAGGAATTGCGTGATTGAAAACCTTCGTGTTCACGGCTATTTCATTAACACCCTGCTTTAGCGGGGTGCCCTCAGGCTGACCTGACATCGTAACCGCTCTAGCGGTTTGCCCGCGCGCAAAAACCGCTAACCCGGTTGAAAATACCAGGCTTGGCTGAACACCCCGCTAAAGCAGGGTGTTAAGAAAACCCGTCGGCAAAACGGAGCGCGGACAGCCATGTCCGCCTGAGCCGCACCTGCAGAAACAGCCTGGAATCGTGAGGTCGCACGAACGCGCGGACTCGGCGGTCCGCGCTCCGAGCCTTTGGGCAACACGGCCTCAAGTTGCACCGGCAAAACGAAAAAATGAAACTTGCATCGTCGAACCAATCCAAGGATAACTGCACCCATGTCTGCACTGAATTTGCTGCTTTTGATTCGCGATTTTCTCGCGAAGATCTCCGCCGTGCAAGTTGGAACGGCCTGTCTCTGCGTCATGGCCGTATCGCTCAACGCCGGGAGCGCCCCGGCCGGAGGCGATGGCTTCAGCCGGTTCATCGGGTTGGACGACTTCTCAAATTTTGCCCGGTCAACGAATGAAACCGGCGGGACTGTTTTGCTCTCGCCCGTCATCCCGTCACCGATTGACTGGAACGAACTGGTGGTTTCGTGGAACGCCGCGGCGCCAGCCGGGACCTTTTTGACGGTGGAAGCCAGCGCGGTTTCTCCCGGCCACGCGACCAGGTTTTATTCGTGGGGTTTGTGGTCGCTGGGCAACGGAAGTTATCCGCGGCACAGCGCCGACCAGCAGAAGGACGCCGACGGCGAAATGTGCACGGACACGCTGGTTTTGTCTCACCCCGCCAACGCCGTCCAGGTCCGGGTGACGCTCGGCGGGACGAACCGGGAGTCGCCCGCATTGAAATTCCTCGGGCTTTCGTTCTGCAACCCGAACGTTGCGCCTGCGCCGCCGCCGCCCAACCGTGATACCTGGGGGAAAATCATTTCGACGCCGGAGCGCTCGCAAAATTCCTATCCCGAGGAGCAAGGCTGGTGCAGTCCCACGTCGCTGTCCATGGTGTTGTCGCGCTGGGCGGCGGTGTTGCACCGTCCGGAAATGGATGTGGATGTGCCGGAGGTCGCCCGGGCGGTTTATGACCGGCAATGGAACGGTACGGGGAACTGGCCGTTCAACACCGCCTTCGCCGGCAGCTTCAAAGGCCTGCGCGCTTATGTCACACGTTTCAGCGATATTTCCGAACTGGAGGATTGGGTTGCCGCCGGAATTCCCGTGATCATTTCCGCGCCGTGGGAACTGCTCAAACCGGGGCGCCATGAGGCGAGCGCCGGCCACCTCACCGTCGTCATCGGCTTCACCAAGGACGGCGACGTAGTGATTAACGACCCGGCCACCAATCTCAAGGTGGAGAGCGTTCGGCACATTTACAAACGCCAGGATGTCATCCACGCCTGGGCGGCCTCCCACAACACGGTTTATCTCGTCTATCCCGAGTCGGCCAAAATTCCAAAGAACCGGTTGGGGCAGTGGGAATCCAAATAGGACACCGGGAACCAGATTAAACCCGAAAACCGGCGTTTGCCGTAGCGCAGCGCGTCCCGCCTGCTGGACTCCGGTTTTCGGGTTCAATTCCGCGAGGGCCACAAATCGGTGGCGTATTGCCGATAGCAACACAGAACGCGGACAGCCATGTCCGCGTGAGCCGCTGCCGCAGAAACAGGCTGGAATCGTGAAGTCGCATGAACCCGCGGACTCATGCAGTCCGCGCTCCACTGCGTCAAAATCATGCTCAACGCCAGAATATTTTTCCTGTTTTCTCGATGGAATTCAGGTATAGTTAAAGGCAGGTTATATTCCACGGTTGCACCGCTCACAGGTTGCGACGGAAATCGCCAGGATTGTCAGTATTCAGGACGCCAAACATGAAAAATCGTGAAAACAGGCTTCGAGGACAGAGCGGTGCCCTCCTTCTTTGTCTGGGTATGCTGATGGGGAATTTTCACGCCTATGCCGTGGACAACGCGGAATTGATTTCCGTCTCGGTCCCGCCCGGCACGGAGATCATGCCCAGAACGGTGTTCACCCAGGCCTGGACGTTTCAAAATACCGGGACCACCACCTGGTCGCCGACCTACCACGGTTACACCTTGAATATCATTGGCGAAGACAGCCTGGGGGCCGTGCCGCTTGCCGACAAGCCTTACGTGTCTTCTTATACCTCTGCGTCAATTGGCAGCGGTCAATCCATCGCGCCAGGAGCACAAGCCACGTTTACCATGAATTTCATCGCGCCGGAGGCAGCCGGCTCCTATACCGACAGCTTTCAGCTCAACAGCGCAAGCAGTGTCTTCTTTGGTCCGTATGTCACCGTACAAATCACCGTGTTGTCTGCCGGCTCAACCAATCAATACGATCGTGCCCGGGCCGTTTCCTACGCGAACAACTACGCCGGTTACGTGTGCAGCGACGGTTATTTTTGGACGAATAGTTGGCCCTACGGCGCTTTTCCTCCAGGTTCGCCGGTTCCGACCGCTGAACTCGGTGATGATTGCGCGCATTTTGTCTCTTGCTGCATCGGTAGCGAGCCAAACGTGCGCGGTGGCGGTCTTCAAATTCCCAGCCGGGTGCCGCCAACCTACGGCGAACCTGGCGTCGCGCGCCTGGTCAACACTTGCCTGATCGGGCCGGGCTATGCCACCGAGGTGTTTTCCTTGAGCGACCTGTCCCCCGGAGATCTCATCGCCTGGAACTGGGAAGGTGACACCAATATCGCAAACCTCGATCATGCCACCCTTTACCTCGGCAACGGCCTGCTCGCGTCTCATTCTGCTTCTTGCCTGGACGTTTCCGCGACCACGTGGTACCAGGATTCACTGCCAAATTGGAGGTGGCATCTGATACACATTTTTGACGCCCCTACGATTACCGCGTCCAGGGTCGGGAACAATCTGGTGCTATCCTGGGGCACCAACTGGACCGGTTACGTTTTGTATTCGTCCACATCTCTCTCCGCCGGCGCAACGTGGAACAAGGTGTCAACGTCCCAGGTTGTGGTCGGGGCATCGAATATGGTGACGAACACCGTGTCACCGGGCGCTATGTTTTATCGCCTGGTGCTTCCCTGATCCTGCGGGCAGGCATGGCGCTCAGTGCCGCATTCCGTGAGGGGTCGGTTCCCTGCCTTGTAGTATTTTGATGTTCCGCCCGGCAACCCGTAGCCTTGGCCGGGTGCAACTCGAGGGCGTGTTGCCCAAATCAAACAGGAGCGCGGACAGCCATGTCCGCGTGAGCCGCACGTGCAAAAACAGGCTGGAATCGTGAAGTCGCACAAACGCGCCGACTCGGCGGTCCGCGCTCCGAGCGGGGCACAAGTCGGGACTGGAATACCCCAGCGGAATTGAACAGAAGCAAACGGAGGGAACGAAGCCGTGAAGGTGGTTTCGAGACATTGTTTCCTTTGTTTCCTTCTGTAGAAACTTTTCTGCTCTGTTAAAGCCCACTTCCCCGAGCACAGAAAGTCGAGCATCCTGTTGCGCTTATCAGGCTCGAGCGGCACATTCCCGGAACTGTCAAATCCTGTCAGTCCTGCGGCAGAGCCGGAGGGTTTCCTGTTCGATTCTTTGGGGCCGGTTTTGTCAATCCATCCGTTCGCTGGCAATGTCCTGATTCGGCCCGGAGCGCGGATTGTCTTCAATCCGCAGCGGCTGGATTGGTCGGGAGTGCTGCGAGTTGAGACAACTCGCGCTCCGAGTCGGCAGTTTGAATTTCAAATCAAGACACTGCTCGTTCGCGCTTGCGTTGGACTGGCGGTTGGGTTTAATCCCACCGGCTTGAACCGGTTCGCCAACATTTCTTTGCTCGCGGTCGTCGTTTTTCTGGCGGGTGGTTGTGCGACGGTTGCGCCCAAAATGAATTCCACATTTCAAAACTATATGCTGGACTACAACACGCCGGTTGATGCGGCGTTGCAAACGCAGCTTGAAAATATTGATTCAACGTTGCGAGCCGAATACGGCATGACGACGGAACAGACCGACGTTGGCGTGCTGGACTTGCGAACCTTGCGGCTGGCGATGATTCGTCCCGACCACGAGATGTACGGCGCGAGCGTCCCCAAGATTGGCATTTTTCTCGCTTACTTTCAATTACACCCGGCGGCGGCCACGAATCTGGACGCCGTGACGCGGCATGAACTGGGGTTGATGATCAAGGTTTCCAGCAACGAGATGGCGGCGAAATTTTCGCAGGAACTCGGCCTGAAACAAATCCGGCAGGTGCTCGACTTGTATCATTTTTACGACGCGAATCACGGCGGTGGCATCTGGGTCGGCAAACATTACGGCGTGGACACCGAACGCGTCGGCTCGCCCGTGGGCGACAATTCCCACGCTGCGACCGTGCGCCAGTTGCTGCGATTTTATCTGTTGCTCGAACAAGGAAAACTCGTCTCCCCTGCGGCTTCAAAGACCATGCTCGAAATTTTCGCGTCGCCGGACATTCCGCACGACGACAACAAATTCGTCAAGGCGCTGAGTGGGCGTGACGTCCAGATTCTCCGCAAATCGGGTTCGTGGGAAAACTGGTTGCACGACACGGCGATCATCACGGGGCCGGGGCGGCATTACATCCTCGTCGCGTTGACGCAACATCCCAAAGGCGATGAATACCTGGTTGATCTGGCCGTGGCGGTGGACGATTTGATGATCCGCGACGCGCAAACCGGACAATGATTTTCCCGCTCAAGTCCAACCGTTCCTCTAAAAGCGAAGTCGCTTTCTGTGTCCCCGGTCGCTTCAAAACCAGCCAGTCGGGCTCGAATCAAAACCGCCACCCTGTGGCGGGGAATTTATAACAGGTTCATGGGTTAATGCAATGGATGCTTGTTTTGGAAATGGGCGGGACGCTTCAGCGCTCCCGCCGTTTCTGAGTTCCCTTCGTTTCCTGTTATAGAATCCTTACGGCAAGAGCATCACCCGGTAAAACCGTTGCGGGCCGTTCGTGACGGAGTCGGTGGCGTTGAGCATCGCTCCGGTTGCGGTGACGGCGCTGCCGAGGTTGGTCCAGTTTGCGGAGGCCAGATTCGTCGTGTATTGCACCTGATAAAGCAGGCCCTTCTGCGCGCTCCAACCAAAGCCGACCGTGCCCTTGGTCAACGTCACTGTTTGAAACTGGGGCGGTGTGATCGGGTAAACAAAAATATCGTCCAGGCCAAAATAACTTGGATCATTGCGGAGTCCGAATTCGAGGACCGTGCTGGTTCTGGCAGCGGTGGCAAGGAACTGCAGGTTTGTCCACCCGGTCGCACCAACATTCACTTGATCGAAGAGATTGGTCCCATTCCACGCCACAAGGAATTCATTGGGGGTCGCCCCGTTGGGACTGTTCAACCAAAGGGAAACCAGATACAACTGTCCAATGGATGTCGTGAGCGTCTGAGAAAGATAGCCGAGTGATCCTACCGGGCCCAGTTGGGCGCCGTATTGACCTGAGTGAACATAGGGAGAATTAGTGGTGACTAAAGCATAGGCGGAATTGAGGCTTCCACTCATGGTCCAAAAAGAGAAATCACCCGTCTCAAAGCCGCCGTTGTGGACAAGCGATGAAGGAAAAACCGCGAGCAGGGCGTTGGAACTGGTGGCAGTTCCATAGGCGTTGCTGACCAGGCAACTGAACTGGCTGCCGGAATCGGTCAACTGGACGTTGTTGGTCGTGTAACTGGAATTGGTAGCGCCGGCAATCGGCGCGCCGTTTCGCCGCCAGAAGTAGCTCAGAGGCGCAAGGCCATTGGCTCCCACCGTGAAAGTTGCATTATCGCCAACGGAGGCAGTGACGCCGACCGGTTGTGAGGTTATGCTTGGGGCAACAATCGAGCTTAAGTTGGCGAAGGCATTCGTCACCTCCATTTTGGAGTTCCCAAAGATGGTATACCAGACCACGCTCCGGCTCTGACCTGCCGCGAGGATTCCGTAGTTCTGGGCGAGATTGATGTCAATATCCGCCTCGGCCCCGTTCGGATCAACCACGGTCAAGTAGGAATATGCATCCGTGTTATTGAACCCCGCCGCACTGGGAATCTGCAGCCCCGAATCCGAACCGAAACCGACGCTCAGGCCCGTGTCAGGACCGCTCGCCACCACCATGTCATTGCTGAGGTTGACCGAAACTATATCATTCAGGGTGGCAGAGATGCCGTAAGAAGCGGAATCCTGGTCCGGATCGGCAGTGTCCAGGGTGACCACGTTGTTCAGTGCCGTCTCCCCGGTATTCTGAAGCGTGTCCACAATCTGGATAATCTTGCTATTGGTCGCAAAAGAAATATCGCGCGTGAAACTCAGCCCAGGAATAACCACCCCCTTAATCAAGGCTCGTTGCAGAACGCCGCTACTGAGGTTGCTGATGACGGTCATACTGGCAAAACCGCCGACCACGGGTGCACTGCCGTTGAGGTAGTCGGTGCCACCCACCCCGACGATAAAGTTATAGACCGGCGTTCCCGGCTCCCAAAAATCAACGCCCGAAGCGCCGCCCGTGCCAGCAGAATTATATTTAGCTCCCGTATTGGCGGCCAGAAACACACCATTGGTTTGTATCGGCAGGTAGAGGTAGTTACCGGTCAGGAAAACTGGCCCGGTCACCAGCGATGGGGGAAGGACTGTCAGTAGGGCGTTGGAACTGAGAGCGGTCCCATACGCGTTGCTGACCAGGCAACTGAACTGGCTGCCGGAATCAGCCAACTGGACGTTGTTGGTGGTGTAGATGGAGTTGGTGGCACCAACAATCGGCACGCCGTTGCGACTCCAAAAATAGTTCAACGGCAGCGAACCTGAGGCGACCAGGCTAAAGGTGGCGGCCCTGCCGACCGTAGCAACTTGCCCGACTGGTTGCGTGGTAATGACCGGTTGGCTTGGCGGGAGTAAGAAGATGAGGCTGACGTTGTCCATCACGAATTGGGTGCCGTCCAAGGAGATGAACTGCACTGAGGTGACGCCCACGTAATTGAACTGGATCAGCTTCGGAACGGTCGTACTCAAGGTGTAGGTGTTATCATAAACTAATGTGGGGCCGCTGAATCCTTTCAACTCGACTTGCAGGTTGTTATCCCAGGCGGCCGTGAGGTAGCCGGAGACAAGGTCGAACGGCGTGGGAGAGCTGATGGCTGCAGGCGCGCCGTAGGCGTTATAGGCGACATTGGGGGACGATACCACGCCTGCAGTATAGCCGCTCGGCTCGCCATAGGTCAGGCCGTCGAGATAATAAAAATTGCTCCACGTGAGGCTATTATAACCGACCGGCACGAGGCCTGAGCCGGTCAAGTCGTCAAAGGTGACTAACACTAAACTTCCCACCAGAACCGTTAGCAGCGCGTTGGAACTGGTCGCCGAACCCAGGGAGTTGGAAACCAATACGTCGTAAATGCCCGTTTGGCCGCTGGTCAGATTGGTCAAGGCCAGCGTCGCACTGGTGGCATTGGCGAGGTTGGTGCCATCGAACTGCCATTGGTAGAACAACGGTAATCGTCCGGCCGAAAGAACGCTAAGGGTCGCGGCGCTCCCCGACAGAACAAACTGGCTTGCGGGTTGGCTGGCAATGATGGGCGGCCCGTCGGCGCTGACCAGCGGGCTGACTTGGATGTCATCCAAGCCCAGAAAACTTTGGTCGTCCCGGAATCCCAATTGCAGGACGGTGTTGGTGGCGGTGGCCGTAACCACGAATTGCAGATTGTTCCAGCCGATGGCGCCGAGATTCGTTTGATCAAACATCACCGTCCCATTCCATGCCACCTGGAATTCATTGGGGCCCAGGCCGTCGGGGCTGTCCAACCAAAGAGAAAGCAGGTAAACCTGTCCCGCGACCGTCGGCAATGATTCCGAGAGATAGCCCAGCGAACCGACCGTCCCGAGCAGCACCATACGTGCCGGAGTGAACATAGGGTAAACTGGCGCTGACTGAACAATCAGCAAAATTCCCGGCTTGAGACCAAGAGGAGAAGCTGCCGGTTTCAAAGCCTCCGTTCTGAACCAATTGCATGCCGGATTCAGCCACAACTACCGCGAGAACGGCTCCTGTGCTGGTCACCGAACCGAGGGCGTTGCTCACAACCACCGAATAAGTCTTCATGTCGGCCGAAGATACGTTGCTGACGGTCAAGCTGGCGGTGGCGGAGCCGGAAATGTTGCCAGCATCGGTTAAATTGGTACCGTTGGACTGCCACCGGTAAAACAGCGGATGGTTACCAGCGGCCACTACAACGAAGCTTGCCTGCGAACCAAGCATCGCTGTCTGGTTGGTCGGTTGCTCCGTAATGATCGGGGAAGACGAGATGACCTTGAGGAACGCGTTCGAGCTTGATATCACACCAACCGCGTTGCTTACAATCACGGAATAAGTTCCGACATCAGCCAAGGATACATTGTCGAGTGTCAAAGTGCTGGTGGCGGAACCGGCAACGTTGCCGCCATCCGTCAGATTCATTCCGTTGGCTTGCCACTGGTAGGACAACGGCAGGCCGCCAGAAGCTGCCACCGTAAACGTCGCCGTTGCCCCCCAAAACACCTCTTGGTTGGTGGGTTGCGTCGTAATCGCCGGGGGATTGATCACGGTTAAAGTAAACTGGCGGCTTTGCACGAAAACATCGTTCAGATTGATAAACCTTATGCTCGCGGCATAAACTCCCGCAGGCAGGTTGTACGCGGCGGAGGTCAGACTCGCGGTTACAATGGTCGCCGGTCCGCCCTGCGTCAGTGTGCCACCACTCGGCGAGGCACTGAACCAAAGCGAGGTGTTTGCCAGCGTCCAGTCGAGCGTTGCCGCCCCGACATTGGTCAAGGTAAAGGTTTGGGAAGTTACGTTGAACGGCCCGCCAGGTCCGCCGGTTGCCGAAAAGCCTGTTCTGGGCGTGATTTGCAGAGGCTCCGGCATTGCGAGAGCCTTGATAAGGTTGGTTCCGGCTGGCGTGCCCCAACCGGTGCAAAGATCGTAGCCGGGCACCGCATAGAACAAATCTGAACTGTAGTACCAAACGTTATTGCCGGTCGTGATGTCATGAAATGCAGAAGCATAATCCGGTTCCACACCGATCAAGTAGATGGCCGGGTTGATAAAGCCAACCAGCGAATTGCCGCTGGCCACCGCCTGCTGATTGACCAGCGCAATAAAGCCCGCCCATAATGGTGTCGCGGCACTGGTGCCGCCAATCGAGTATGAAAAGCCATCGTCAGCGATGACAAAAACATTATCAGCCGTCAAAGCGACATCCGGGATGTTCCGCATCGCTGTGGATCCATGATTGGCCGTCATGTCGATGCCCTGCTGCCACGTCGGAATCGGGTAGGTGGTGCTGATCCCGCCGCCGCTGCCGGTACCGTTGCCCCAATTCCAAACGGTTTCCGATACCCAGGAACCACCCGGCCCAGTGGTCGTCAAAGTTGTCCCGCCGACGATCGTGATATACGGATCATCGCACGGTGGATAGATATACCCGACCCATGCGTCGTAGTCCCCGGAAGCGTTGAAAAACGACTGTCCCTGCACGGCAAATTGTTGAAAGATTTGCTCCGTCAACGCGTCTATGCCATAAGTCCACGAGGCGCTCAGTTGTTTGGCCAGGTTGTCGGTGGCCATCCGGTTCAAGATGCTGTCCGTCAAGTAGCCTTCATAAGTGATCACCGCCGACAATCCTGGTGCCATGCAGATTGCCATATCAATGTCCAGAGCCACCTCGACGTTGTTATAACCGGGGGTTCCGCCGAACCCATCCAGCAGCACATTCTTCAACGGGACATTCGGCAATCCAGCCTGGCTTTCGTAAGCGGTGATATCATTGGTGTAATAGCTGTCAAACTCCAACAGCCCGACCACTTGGCCGGAGCCGTTTAGCGGGGCGCCCGGAACATAGGCGGCCCTGAAATCGTTTCCCATGTAGGTGCCGGAGGGGCCCGAACCGGCGGCCGGGGTCGGGCCGGTTGCGTTGCCAACAGGTATTTTCTTTACATACATCGGATGCGGCACCACGTAATTGTCCAAGCCGCTGATGTGCAATACCGGCACAGCCAGGTCGAGCGATGGCTCGACATCCGGCGCATAAAACACCCGCTGTTCCCGCGGATGCGGATAAGTCCGCAGCGTGACCTGGAATGCTTCTTCAATATCGGCAACCTGCCCGGCGACGTCCAGCAATACGCGGTTTGAATGCGTGGCAGTGATCTCCAAGCCGTGGCTTTTGGCAAACTGCATGACGGCGTCATAGTCCTGCCTGGTCGGTCCGAATTGTTCGGTGAACTGTTCGGGTGTCAGGTAACGGTGGAACTGAGGACTCGCCGGATCGTACATGTCCTGGAGCAGCTTACTGAGGGCATTGGTATTGCGCAGCGGCAGACCAATGGCCAGGGTCAGCCGGTTGGTGGCTGGCAGCCGGCCCACTGGCATCAGGCTAAGCCGGGCGACCGCTGCCGGCACGTACCCGCGCAGTACCTGGCGCTCGACGCCTGAGCCCGGCGTGGTGAACAGGAGCAGCATCGCGCCGGAAACGGCAGCCCTGGACCCTGCGCCGAACCAGCGTCCGGCGCGATTTGAAAAAGCAATATTAGTTTTCATAGGATTTGATTTTGTGGTTTTGTGGTTCAAATTGGTCCTCCAACCGGGGCGTTGTTGACGTTCACGTAGCGCACGGTGGCCAAGGCGCTGCTCGTGGCCACAAGGAACATCCCGGTCGCCAAGAGGGTGAATTTGGTCAGCGAAACACTCGCAAACCGTTTTCTGTTGGTCGTTTTCATAGTCGTTTTCATTTCGTCGGTTACGGACACGCCTTCAGGCCATTACTGGCTTAACCGGAAAAATTGCTGTGTGCCGGTGATGGGATTGGTCACGGTGTTCTGACCGTTGACGACGACATTCGTTGGAGAAACAGCACTCCAGCTCGCCGCTGAACCAAGGTTCGTGGTGGACTGCAAAGTGAACCCCGTGGAATTGGTCGGCCAAGTCAGAATAACATTAGCGCCCGAAGGAATGATGGTCAGTTGCGGCGTTGGAGCCCAAACATAGACGCGCACATAGTCCACTTGCATCTCGCCCGGGAAAACCGTGCTGCCATTGGGGCTGCCGGGGAAGTTGCCACCCACCGCCAGGTTCATGATTAGGTAAAATGGCTGATCGAAGGGCGCCGGATAGGTCCCGCCGGAAGTCCACCAGTAGGTCTGCCTCTCGTAGAGCTGATTGTCCATATACCAGCAGATCGCGTTGCTGCTCCATTCCAGCGCATAGACATGGAAGTTGGTGACCGAATCTCCCGCTGGGAAGGTATAACTTGGCCCGGAGGATCCCGCTTGATTCGGCGATACGCCGCCATAATGGATGGTGCCATATACGTCTGCGAGATCGCTGCCGATGTTTTCCATCACATCAATCTCGCCGGAGGCCGCCCATCCGCCATACACCGAATTGACGGGCATCATCCAGAGCGCCGGCCAATAACCCTGGCCTTGGGGCAATTTCGCTCTGAATTCGAAACGACCGTACGTCTGGCTGAACAATCCAAGGGTCTTCAATTTGGCGGAGGTGTAGCTGGAGCCATTGTAGGATTCGCTTTGCGCCACGATGTGGAGCAGTCCGCCCGCAACGTAGGCGTTGTTGGTCCGGCTGGTGTAGTACTCCAGTTCGTTATTGCCCCAACCGGGATACGGAGGCCCGGTGCCAATGTCGAAGGTCCAGTGGGTCGGGTCAATTGAATCACCGCTGAACTCGTCGTTCCAAACCTGTTGCCAGTAGGCATTGGTCGGTTGCGGCCCCGGCAGCGTAAGATTGGTGCTGAGGGCGAACACCGTGCCATTGCCCGAACCGCCGCCACTACTCGCCATTCCATACAAAGTGTTGCCCGACAGAATTACTCCGGCATAAGGATTAGCTCCGTCGTTGTAGGTGAAACTATGCAGGTCCGTAAAACCCGTGCCATCGGTGTTGACGGCGAACACCGTGCCATAGCCGGACAGGCCGCCAGTAAACGTCGTCCCATACAAGGTGTTGCCCGATAAGATCAATCCGGAATGCGGATGACCTCCGTCGTTGTAGGTGAAATTGTGCAGGACCGTAAATCGCGTGCCATCGGTGTTGACGGCAAACACCGTGCCATAGCCGGGATTGCCGCCACTGCTCGCCGTCCCATACAAGGTGTTGCCCGATAGAATCAATCCGGACCACGGATAAGCTCCGTCGCTGTTGGTACCACTAAAACCTCCAGATCCAGACGGTGCCGTGAAACTATGCAGGTTCGTAAAGCCCGTGCCGTCCGTGTTGACGGCAAACACCGTGCCATAACCGTATGTGCCGCCCTGGACCGCCGTCCCATACAGCGTGTTGCCCGATAAGATCAACACGCCAATCGGATTAACTCCGTCGCTGTTGACACCTTCACCGCCGGCAGATCCAGAGGTTGCCGTGAAATTATGCAGGTTCGTAAAACCCGTGCCGTCGGTGTTGACGGCAAACACCGTGCCCCAGCCCGAAGGGCCGCCACATTGCGCCGTCCCATACAGTGTGTTGCCCGATAAAATCAATCCGGCAAAAGGAAAAACTCCGTCACTGTTAGTACCATAACCACCTTTGGATCCAGAGGTCGCCGTGAAACTATGCAGGTTCGTAAAACCCGTGCCATTGGTGTTGACGGCAAACACCGTGCCCCAGCCCGAACTGCCGCCAGCTTGCGCCGTCCCATACAGCGTGTTGCCCGATACAATGAATCCGGCACAAGGAAAAGCGCCGTCGCTGTTGGTGCCAAAGAAACCTCCGGATCCCGAGATGGCCGTGAAATTATACAGGGTCGTAAAACCCGTGCCGTCGGGGTTGAGGGCAAACACCGTGCCCCAGCCCGAACTGCCGCCAACTTGCGCCGCCCCATACAAGGTATTGCCGGATAAAAGCAGTCCCCAAAGCGGATAAGCTCCGTCGCTGTTGGTACCATTATAACCTGCAGATCCAGACGTTGCCGTGAAACTATGCAGGTCCGTGAAGGTTTGCGCCCGGCCGTTGGCTGCCAGCAGGCACAGCAACAGCACGCCAGCCGGTACGGCCAGAGGATTCTTCAATTGCCGCCACGTCCGATTTCCGAATTCAGTTCTAGTGTTCATGGAAAACTCCTTTCATGTTTTAAGTTGGAATTGATTTCTCGGTTGAATGCTTGTCCTTCATCACCTCCGCAGGGCCAGTATCGCAGACGATTATCAGCGCACCTGGGCGCGGTAGAACTGGGCGCCCAGGGATGGGTTGGGGTTGACAAAGGAATTCGTCCCGCCCCCGAGGAGACAGGTGCCGACGACTTCCCACTGGGATAAATCACCCGAAGACTCGATGTTCACCGCCAGCCCGGGAAGACCCGTGATCCCAAAACCAAACAGGCCGGCACTCAGGCTCGGCGGCTGCAAAATCGGCGCTGGTACAGAACTGGCCGGAAATCCTTTCCGGATCGTGTTGTTGGCAGAGTCCGCCACATAAAGGTTGCCCGCGCTGTCCACGGCGATGCCCGTTTGCTCACTAAACCGTGCGGCTCTTCCCGTCCCGTCGACGTCGCCATTATAGCCGGCACATCCAGCGAGGGTCGTTACCACCCAATTGGTTCCGACTGGTGTTAATTCACGGATCGTGTTGAAGCCCGTATCCGACTCGTAGATATTTCCCGCCAAGTCCACCGCCACCCCCTCAGGCCAGCCAAACCGCGCGGCGCTATTCGTTCCATCTATGTAGCCAAAAGTTCCCGCCAGTCCGGCCAGCGTCGTCACCACCCAGTTGGTTCCAACGGGTGACACTTTCCGGATCGTGTAGTTGAAAAGGTCCGCCACATAAAGATTCCCGGTGCTGTCCACCGCCAGGCCTTCAGGTCCGTTAAATCGCGCGGCGCTGTTCGTCCCGTCCGCGCTGCCCTTGCTGCCCGGGCTTCCGGCAATTGTGGTCACCACCCAATTGGTTCCGACCGGCGTCACTTTCCGGATGACGTAATTATTATAGTCAGACACATAGAGGTTGCCCGCACTGTCCACCGTCAGACATACCGGAAGATTAAATCGTGCGACGCTATTCGTCCCGTTCACGTAGCCGGAAACTCCCGGGGACCCAGCCAAGGTGGTCACCACCCAATTGGTTCCGACCGGCGTGAGCTCGCGGATCGTGTTGTTGTAACCGTCCGTCACGTAGAGGTTGCCCGCACTATCCATCGCTACGCCGCCAGGACCGTTAAGCCGCGCGGCGCTCCCCGTCCCGTCATTGGTGCCGGCACTGCCCGCCAGTCCAGCAATGGTGGTCACCACCCAATTGGCTCCAACCGGCGTCAGTTTTCGGATTGTCTCGTTATTGAGGTCCGACACATAGACATTCCCGTTCGTGTCCACTGCCACGCGAAGTGGAAAATTAAACTGTGCAGCGCTCCCTGGCCCATCTGTGCTGCCAATATTGCCAGCAAGTCCAGCCAGGGTCGTCACGATCCCATTCGTTCCGACCTGCGCCACTTTGCGGACCGTGTTGTTACCTGTGTCCGCCACATAGACGTTGCCCCCGCTGTCCACTACCACCCCGCACGGATAAGAGAACCGCGCGTCGCTGTTCGTCCCATCCGCGCTGCCAGGATTGCCCACCGATCCAGCCAGGACCGTTACCGCGCCCGCTGGCGTCACCTTGCCGATCGCATGGTAACCTGTGGCTGTCGCATAGACGTAGCCCGCGCTGTCCACCGTCACGCCGTAAGGACCATTAAACCCAGTCGCCAGGGTCGCCACAGACCAATTCATTCCGACCGGCGTCACTTTGCGAATCGTGCTGTTACCATAGTCGGCCACGTATAGGTTGCCGTTCGTGGCCACCGTCAAGCCGAATGGGAAGAAAAACCGCGCGGCGCTCCCCGTGCCGTTCGCGTTGCCGGGAACCCCCGGCAGTCCGGCAAGGGTGGTCACCACCCAATTCGTTCCCGTCGGCGTCACTTCCCGGATCGTGTGGTTGGCAGTGTCCGACACATAAACGTTGCCGTTCGTGTCCACCGCCACACCACCGGGCCCGTTAAACCGAGCGGCGTTCCCCGTCCCGTCATTGGTGCCAGCATTGCCGGCTAGTCCAGCCAGGGTCGTCACCACCCAGTTCGTTCCAACCGGCGATACTTCCCGGATCGTATGGTTGCCGGTGTCCGCAACATAAACATTGCCTGCGCTGTCCACCGCCACGCCGAAAGGATAATAAAATCGCGCGGCGCTCCCCGTCCCGTCATTGGTTCCTGTGCAGCCCGCCAGTCCGGCCAGCGTCGTCACCACCCAATTTGTTCCGACTGGCGTCACTTTCCGGATCGTGGAGTTCACTGTGTCCGCCACATAGAGGTTGGTCGCGCTGTCCACGGCCACACCGCAAGGATACGCGAAGTGCGCGGTGCCATTCGTCCCGTCGGCGCTGCCATAGCCTGTGCTTCCGGCGAGGGTGATGAAGGTGTAGGGTGTGGCGTAATTGGCCTGACCGAGCGCGGCCAGTGGCAGGACGGCCAGCCACAGCAGGACGCCCGGCAAATTCCCGGCCAGCCGCCGGAGAAGACTACGCCAGCCCCGAAAACTTTCGGGGTTGGGATTCATCATGTATTCAGTGCCGAAACAGCGTCCGGCCCGATTTGAAAAAGCAATGTTCGTTTTCATAAATTTGTTGGTTTGAACGAATTTTTGTGGCCTAACTACACAAGCGCCATTTCTTCCGGGATTGCTTCAAATAAAATCGGGGTTTTTTCAGTGGTGCCGCAGAAAATTGGCTCATTTCTCGGCAGTCCCGACCAGTCAGGCTTGCGAGCGACCGAAATCCCCTTTAGCAGTGGCACGTTCCCGGAAGGGACAAAGGTGTCCCAGGTCTTGCCGGATTCCGGGTTGTACCCGGCGGTTCGGCTGGTTTCATAGGCGAACGAGTTGGTTCATTTCACGGGGCCCAGGTATTTGTCCAGGAAATCGAGCTCATCTTTGAGTGCTTCGTTCTTGGTCCAGACGGCATGGCCTGTTTCGTAAATTTTTAGCTGCTTGTCCTTCTCCGCCGTGCCAAAGAGTTGCAGAAACGGTTTTTGATTCGACTCGACCGGAAAGATGAAATCGTATTTGCCATCTTGCATGAGGATCGGAATCTTGATTCGGGGGGCAAAGTTGACTTGGTTGTATTCGAGGGAAAAGTTGAGGTTCAGGTCGCCGCTAATTATGACCGCGACCTTAATCCGGGTTTCGATGGCAGGCAAAATGCCGCCCCATTCACCTCCCCAGCTGTATCCTTCATAAGCCAGTTTGTTCGTATCGAACTCCTCCGGACGCGTTTCCAAGTAGTCAATGGTCCTTTCGAAGTCCTCTTTACGCGCATGATCGAGTTTTCGATTGCCGTGGTCCTGCCACGTAGCTCCGGAGGGGTCATCCTTTCGAAAGTTCCCTGCAAAACTGGGAATATGAATGCGCGGCCGTTCTTCGTGTGACTTTCCAAGAAATCGGTAGATCCATATTCTGCAACGGAATGGAGTATCAAGGCGCCGCTTCCAGGCCAAAAGACCACCGTCTGGAACGGAGGCTTGCCGGTGCGGGGCAGGAAAAGATAGGCGATCATCCTTTCATTTCCATAGGCGGCATTGAAGGAAACCTTTTCCCGCCGAGTATCTATGGATACGTTTTCGTCGGACTCGATCGCGGGCTGCAATTCCGATTTATTGTAGTCATACAGTTTCTTATACGCTTGAAAGACTTCGTCCGAACAGGGCTTTTGATCGCCGAGGACTGGAGGGATACGATATTGAACTGAACATGCCGCCTGCTCCCAGACGCCGTTGTCCGTGAGCGGTTTCATGCAGCGAAATCCGAAATTAGCTTCCCGCAAAAATGGCGGGTATTTGTCTGCTACTTCAAACATGTACTCCGGTTCATTCCAGCCACCTCCGGCGATGACTCGATAGCCTTCAGGAGCCTCGTTGAAGCACCACTCCTTTACATTTCCCGCCATGTCATAAACTCCATGAGCGGTCATGCCTTGGAATGTTCCGACGGGTGCAGGATCCTTTCCTCCAAAGTTGCTCAGGGGAATGATGTAACCGACATCTATCATGGCCCATGTACTCTGCTGGGCCGTGTTCAATCTGAACCAATCTCCGGCAGCCAGGCTCCAATGATAAACTGTGGGCAGGCGCTTGCCGGCGAACTCGGCGTAGGCGGCAGCCTCGTACCAACTGACGCCTCCGACCGGGCAGTCCTCCTCGCCTTTTGGGAAGTCCCCATTTTTCCAGGTGGCCGGACCAGGCTGGCCGGTCTGGTCCACGAACATTTTCATCGCCACCTGCCAGCTTAGTTCGATGCCATCCTTGACGAACTTATGCTTCCAATACTCCGGTTTCTTGTAGCCGCCAGCCTCAACGAATTCTTTAAACCGCCGGTTTGTCACTTCGTATCTGTCGAGAAGAAAGTCCGACAGATTCAGCACCGGCAGTGTCCGGGAATCGAGCCATCCGAGGGTAGCTTTAAACTTTTGTCCCTGAATCCGCACCATCCCCGGAGCGATGGTCCCAATCTTGTCCAGCTTGACTTTGAGCTCTATGGGTTTGAAACTGGCAAAGAGGGCGCCCTCCGCACATTCGTATTCGGGCATGGTTATTTTCCATCGCTTGAAGCCCTGAGGCACCTTGATTTCCTTGAGGGGGGATTTGCTGACCGGCTCCCATTCAGGGCTGAGGTCGCTGTAATCTCTGATGAACACCTGCGCACCCGGGGGCGTGGTCTCTATCGAGATCACACTGACGGCCCGCGCCGAGAGCGCCTCGAACCGGTGATCGTCCGCAATGAAGGGCCGGGCCTGCTCGACCAGTTTGAAAGCACCCGCGTAGTCATTCTTGTCGAGCAATCGCTCGATCTCCGGCACCGCAGTTTCCAACGCCCACTTCACGTTCCGCAAGTTTCCCCGTTCTTTCTCCGCCTCCTCCGCCCGCCGGGCCTGCCACACGCTAAGCGCCGTCCCCAAAACCGCCATCATGACCAGCGCCCCCGCCGTCGCCAGCACCCGGCGATGGCGGCGAAGGTATTTTGCTGTCCGATAGCGCAGCGTCGGCGCCGCCGCGCTCACGGGCTGATGGTTCGAATGGCGCTCAATGTCCCGGGCCAGCTCATTGGCTGTGTCGTAACGCCGCGTCCGGTTTTTCTCCAGGCACTTCATCACAATCCAATCCAGGTCGCCCCGCAACGACCGGATCAGCTTGGGCGGTTCGGTGGCGCGCCGCTGGGCCGTGGTAGTCTGTTCCTTAGGCTCCAGCCGCATCAGCCGTGTCGAAGGTTTAGGCGGTTCGTCCTCGCGGATGCAACGGATGATTTCCTCCAATGCGGCCTGCGCCAGCGCTTTAGGCTCGAAAGGCGTTCGGCCCGTCAGCAGTTCGTAGAGCAGCACCCCTAGGCTGTAGATGTCGCTGCGCGTGTCCATGTCCAGTCCGCTCATGCTCAGCCTGTTCCGGACTCGTATAGGCCGGCGTGCCGATGAACTGCTCGAACCGGGTATAGACCGTCTTGTCGGTGAGCCGTTCGCCGATCGCCTTGGCAATCCCAAAATCAATTACCTTGGGCACCGGCACACCATCCTGCCAACATGACCAGGATGTTCGAAGGCTTGATGTCCCGATGAATGACCCCTTTCTGGTGCGCGTGCTGGATGGCATGGCAGATCTGAACAAACAGGTCCAACCGTTCCTCGGTCGAAAGGTTGTTCTGGTCGCAGTAGTCGGTGATCTTGATGCCGCGCACCAGTTCCATGACGAAGTAGGGCCGGCCGGTGTCGGTCGCGCCGGCATCGAGCACCTTGGCGATGTTGGGATGGTCCATCAGCGCCAGGGCCTGGCGCTCGGCTTCGAACCGGGCGATGACCGCTTTGGTGTCCATCCCCAGCTTGATGACTTTGAGCGCAACCCGGCGGCGGATCGGTTCCTCCTGCTCGGCCATATAGACCACTCCACAGCCGCCTTCGCCGATTTGCTGGAGCAGTTTGTAGCGGCCGATCTTGTCGCCGGGTTTTTCGGTGAGTGGTGCGGAAAGGACGATGGTGGAATGCTGTGGTGGAGCAACCGGGTCTTCAAGAAACGCGCCGGCTTGATCGTGGGCCAGCAGAAGTTTCTCGACTTCTGCACGCAATCCGCTCGTCGCCGCGACAGGCGCCGTCCAGATACGCTGCTCGTTCTGCCGGTGAGTTCCGGGCCGCCGCCTCGGCCAGAACCTGTTTGACTCGTTCCCAGTCTGTGCTCATAGAGTTGACTCCGATCCACCATCGCTTCACTGACACATGCGACGTGGCCAGCCGGTTTGCTTCAAGAAATCGGCTGGCGCTCGGTGATTCTATTGGCCCGGCTCGTCTGGCAGGCGAACGCGACGGAAGAGCCAGGCGCGGGCGAATACCCAGGTGCGGTCGGCGGTGCTGCGGGAGATGCCCAATTGCGCGGCGGCTTCCGCCTGCGTCAGGCCGGTGAAAAAGCGCAGGTTGACGAGTTCTGCCGCGGCGGAGTCCACCTTCGCCAGTTGGGTCAGCGCTTCATCGAGAGCCAGCAAATCGTCGTCGGGCAACGGGCAGGCCAATTCCACCGCGTGCACCTCGACCCGTTGGCACCCGCCGCCGTGCTTGAGCCGTTGCTTGCGCCGGGCATTTTCGACCAGGATCCGCCTCATCGCTTCGGCTGCCGCTGCGAAGAAGTGAGTCTTGCCGTCCCAGGGCTGGTCGTTCGCGCTCGCGATCCGCAGCCAGGCTTCGTGAACCAGCGAGGTGGCCTGGAGGGTTTGGCCGGGGCGTTCCTGGGAGAGCTTGTGCGCGGCCAGCCGGCGCAATTCGTCATAGACCAGCGGCAGCAGTTCCGCGCTCGTGTGCGCTTCGCCGCGCTCGATTGCCTGCAACATGCGGGTCACGTCAACCATAACCCACTGTTTCCGATATAGTGCTGCGGTCGCTCCTCTGAACCGGAACGATCCAGTTGAAACGAACTCAAGCCGGCCGCGAACACGTGTAGGACAGGCGTCGCGCCTGTCTCCATTTAAACCTTTCTCCTCACCTTTGGGTGGCAGCCAAACCATCCTGAAAAACCACGCCTCAAGGCGAACATTCAAAGTAAGAGACAGGCGCGACGCCTGTCCTACGGCATCGTTCCGGCTGAATGCCCCTGCGTCCTGGCCTTCAATGGACCGGACAAAACCTCATGCCGGCTTTCCCTTCCCCAAAAGGGAAACCAAACACAGGTTCGTTCGCTTGGAAGCGTTGGGTAAAACTGCGGGCGGGGCGTTGGCTGAAACGCGTCAGCGTCTCGTATCCGTACAAACTGTGAACTATCACATTACCTGAAACTTGTCAAGACCTAAAACAGCTTCTTTATCTTCGGGCGCACCTTGACACTGCCGCAGGAGCGCGAGTTGTCCCAACTCGCAGCAGGTTCTTACGGGAAGAACCATTGAAATCACGGGCGTCTTGCTTTGCCTACAGACGCGCTGCGGTTTGAGACAAACCGCGCTCCCGAAAAATATGAGCCTCCTTACGTCGGCTCCTACGATAGCAAGAATGCGTGCGCCTCAAATCACCGCGGCTTCCGTGATGACCAGGTCGCCCTTTTCGCCGTCCAATCTGGCTTGAATACCGAAGGGCAGCGTCGCGTTCCAACGGACGTGGCCGAAAGGCAGGCCCGTCACGACCGGAACGCCCAGCGGCTTGAGCCGGTCTTCCAGCACATCTTCGAGCGTCTGGCGGAATTCCTTGGTTTTGGCGGCGTCGGGATCTTTGCAGTTTTTGTTGATGCCGACAGCCACGCCGGCGACTTGTTGCAGCAGGCCCGCGTTCAGCAACTGCGTGAGCATCCGGTCGTAATTGTAAGGCTGTTCGTCCACGTCCTCAAAGAACAGAAGGTTGTCCCTGAAACGGGGCTGAAAAGGCGTGCCCAGCGTGGTGCATAACACCGACAGGTTTCCGCCGATGAGTTGGCCGCAGGCGACGCCACCTTTCAAAATCGAAATGGTATCCTGCGTGTAACCTTCGCAAATGCTGCCCGCCGCCGCCGGCTCCATGATCGTTCGCAAAAGCGATTGGACCACGAAGGGGGGCGGATGGTCGCTCGTCAGACTCGTGTTGAGGGTTGGACCGTGAAAGGAAACCAGCCGGGCGCGGGTCAACAGCGCGCAATGCAACGAGGTGATGTCGCTAAAGCCAATGAGAATTTTCGGATGCCGCTTGATAAGGTGGTAATCCAGCAGCCGCAGCAGCCGCCCCGAACCGTAGCCGCCGCGAATACAAAAAATGGCTTTCACCGCGCGGTCGGCAAACATGCTCATCAGGTCGTCCGCACGTTCCTCATCGGTGCCGGCCAGAAATCCCAGGCGCTTGCGCGCATTCGGGGCAAGCTTGGGTTTGAAACCGAGCTTTTCCAGCGCCGCCATGTGATGAGCAACGTCCGTGGGATCGGTTGGCGGGCTGGCCGGTGCGACGAGGCCGACCACATCGCCGAACTGCAGGCGTCCGGGTTTGATCAAGTAAGGTCGTCCAGCTTGGACCGTTCGCCCTGGTTTAAAGTTCGCTGCCATTGCCAAAGGGTTGCTGAAAATCAACGACGCGGCAAGCCCGACGCCTTTCAGAAAATCGCGCCGCCTGATGGTCCGGTGATTCATAAATTCGTGTTGCAGCAATTTTGCCCGGCGCGGCGCAGTCAAGGCGCTTTTGAAAATTAAATCAATCTTGAAATTTGGTCTGGACAATTTACGGCCCAACCCGAATCTTACGGCCTCACCATGTCTGAAACTGCAGACCAACCCGCCGCGTCAGCGGAACGCCGGAATGATCCCGGCGCGGCTGAATCCCGGCGGCTGATGTCGCTCGACGCGCTGCGCGGCTTCGACATGTTCTGGATTCTCGGCGCTGATTCGTTCGTGTATGCGCTGCACCGAGTGAGCCAGACCGCGCCGACGAAATTTCTGGCGACGCAACTCGACCACGCGGAATGGGCCGGTTTTCATTTCTACGACCTGATTTTTCCATTGTTCGTCTTCATCATGGGCGTCTCGACGGTTTTTTCGCTGGAGAAAATCATCGCGCGCGAAGGCCGCGCCGCCGCCGTGAAGCGCGTGTTGCGGCGCGGTGTGCTGCTGTTCGCCGTCGCGCTGATTTATTCCGGCGGCTTCACGAATCCGTGGCCGGACATGCGGTTGATGGGCGTGTTGAACCGCATCGCGCTCTGCTACACGTTCGGCGGGCTGCTGTTTATTTTTTGCAACTCGCGCGTGATGGCCGGCGTCGCGGTCGCGCTGCTGCTCGGCTATTGGGCGTTGCTGGAATTCGTCCCGTTTCCCGATGTGCGGCCGGTTCCCGGTGGCGATTCCGTGATCACGATCGAAAGCGGGTTCAAAGATGTGTCGCAACTGAACATGGCCAGCACGAACCTGCTGCGCGGCTCCTACATCCAGGGCGTCAACCTGACGGATTACCTCGATCAAAAATACCTGCCCGGCCGCAAATACGACGGCACTTACGACCCCGAAGGATATTTGAGCACGCTGCCCGCGTTTGCCACCGGGCTGCTGGGAATTTTCACCGGCCTGTTCCTGCGCAACAAATCCGTGCCGGACGCGAACAAGGTTGTTTATCTCATCGGCGCGGGCGCGGCGAGCGCGGCGGTGGGCTGGCTTTGGGGATTGGAAATGCCTGTCATCAAAAAAATCTGGACCTCATCCTATGTCCTCGTCGCCGGCGGTTACAGCGCCATGCTGCTCGGCGCGTTTTACTGGATTGTGGACGTAAAGCAATGGCGGGCGTGGTGCCAGCCCTTCGTCTGGATCGGGATGAATCCCATCACGCTTTACCTGACCAGCAATTTTCTCGGCGGCCTCGGCTTCCATAGATTGGCGACCCGGCTGGCGGGCGGCCCGGTGAAGAGTTTTTTCGACACGCACATTGCCGCCGGCTGCGGCGAACTCGTCATCTCGGCAACCGGCGTGGCGTTATTCATCTGGTTCGCCTACTTTTTGTATCGCCGGAAAATTTTCCTGCGGTTTTAACCCCTCCGTTTGAGCGCACCCGTCTGAACTGGCACAGGGCGTGAAATTGTGCCGTGGCAGGAATTGAAACGTGTTTATTGCGGCATCAGCGGGTTTGTGGCAACCCCACGACCCTCACCCGGCCTACGGCCCCTCCCCGCTCCATCGAGCGAGGGATAACATGATTACCCGCTTCGATGTTGAAGATTATTTACTTGCATTTGAATTGGGCGAGGCATATAAAGGGCATAAGACATAAATGTCTTGAAAGTTAAAAAAATGAATCCTAAATCCATTATGAAATCCAAATCCTTCGTTTCTTTCGCAACCGCGCTGCTGCTTTCAGCTTTCAGCTTTCAGTTTTCAGCGTTTTCCCAGGGCAGCCTCACGCCGCCGGGCGCGCCCGCGCCGACGATGTTGACGCTCTCACAGATCGAGCCGCGCACGCCGGTGGATGCCGCGCATACCGGAAGCGGCGGCAGTTCGGAATTCCTCATCACCCAGCCCGGTTCCTACTACTTGACCACGAACGTGGTCGGCGTAAGCGGCGAAAACGGAATCAATATCTCCGCCAACAACGTGACGTTGGATTTGAACGGCTTTTCGGTGCAGGGCATTTCCGGCGTTTGGTCTGGAGTTTATATTCACGCTGGCTACACCAACGTCACCGTGCGCGATGGCATCATCAGCGGCTGGGGTACCAGCTCCACCTACTCTGGCGTTGAATGTTACGCCAACAACGTCATTTTGGAGCGCCTGAAGGTTTCCGCCAACCATTATGGCATTTATCTCGACAGTTCCGGTGTGGTGCGCGATTGCAATTGTTATAACAACACCGATATCGGCATTCAGGTAAATGCCGGCGAGGTGTCCGGCTGCGAAGCGTTGAACAACGCCTCGACTGGCATTTATGTGGTTACGGGCACTGTATCCGATTGCGTTGCACTAAATAACACGAGTTACGGCATTGAAGTCGGGAACAACTGCACCGTCAAGGATTGCACAAGCGACAACAACTACGACGGCGTTTTTGTCAACGGGAGCTATTCCCAGATCACCGGGAATACTTGCAGCAGCAATAGCGATTCTGGCATCGAGATTCCTCTCACCAAGGATCGAATTGATAACAACACAGTCGGTGACAACGGCAGTTACGGCATCCTTGAATACAGTCAGAATGCAGGCAACATTATCACCCGCAATTTTGCGCCTGGTAACTTCTCAAATTACTACAACACTTCCGGCAACACCGACTTTGCCCCCATCCAGACGCCCAGCACGGCCACGAGTCCGTGGGCAAATTTCTAATGGGGATCCCAATGAAAGCCCTCACCTTCACGTTAATTGTCTTGTTCAGTTGGGCCGCGTCGCCCGTCCGCGCCGCCACGACGATTGACTCTGTCAATCGCTATGCCTACGGCGCGAACCTCGGCTGGCTGAATTGGGTCGCCGACACGAACAACGGCGTGGTCATCGGCGCTTACGTCTGTTCCGGCTACATTTATTGCGCGAACGTCGGCTGGATCAATCTCGGCAGCGGCTCGCCCGCCAATAGCATTCAATACCAGAACAATTCGGCCACCGATTTCGGCGTGAATCTGGATGGTCTGGGCAATTTGAGCGGTTACGCCTGGGGCGCAAACATCGGCTGGATCACCTTCGAGCAGACCTATGGCCAGCCGAAGGTCAATTTGCTCACCGGCCAGTTGAGCGGCTCGGTCTGGAGCGCCAATTGCGGCTGGATTTCCTTGAGCAATGCCGTGGCCTATGTGCAGACGGACACCATCTCACCCGGTGCGCTCGCCTCGGACGGCCTGCCCATTGCCTGGTTGCTGACCTACTTCGGCACGACCAATGTCAACGCCAACGCCGACCCAACCGGCAAAGGCATGACCATCGGGCAGGACTATCTGGCGGGCACGGATCCGACCAACGCCGAAAGCCTTTTGCGCATCACTGCCGAGAGGTTTTCGTCCGGCGGGACGAGCAACACGCTTACTTGGGACAGTGTGCCGACGCGATACTATTACATTCAGCAAACGCCCAGCCTGACTTCGCCGGTTTGGGTGGACAGCGGCTTGGGACTCGTTTCGCCCTCCGCCGGTTCCACCACGACGGCCGGTTTCAGCGATACCACTGCGCCGACACGATTTTATCGCGTCGAGGCGGTTCGTCCGCTCACACCGTGAGCGTTCAAAAGAGTATCGGGCGAGGAAGAACGCAACCGGCGTGGCGCAGAAGTTGAGGGCGGGAGGTTGGTGAGCGGCAGAGACGCCTTGGGTCAACTGACTTTGGTGTAAGCGCGTCAGCAATCGCTGACGCTGTTTAGAAGTCCAACTTCGGCGTCCTGATCCAGTTCTTGATGTATCGGGCTTGTTAGCTAAACGCCCGGAGCGCGGACCGCCGAGTCCGCGCGTTCGCTCGACTTTACGACTCCAGCCTGTTTCTGCGGGTGCGGCTCACGCGGACATGGCTGTCCGCGCTCCGTTTTGCTTTCGGCAACGCGCCCTATCCATGCCACCATGACTTCACAACTCAACGCCGAAACGGGATCTGCCCGTCAGATGCATACGTTTGAACGCGGCCAGCGCGGCAATCAATCTGTTCAATTGCGCCCGACTGTGGCCGCTGGAAATGACGAAGCGAAAGTAGCCGCTCGCGTCGCCACCGGGATATTTTACGAACGGCGGATAAATCTCTGCCGCCAGCAAATGCTTTTCCAGCGCCCGCGCTTCAGATTCGGTTTTGGCGTGAAGGGGAATGATCGGTCCGGGTGTTTCGGGAATTTCCCAACCGGCCGTGCGCAGCGCGGTTTTCACAAAAGCGGCGTTTTGATTCAGGCAACGCCGCAATTTTTTGCCGTGGCGGCCCAATAATTTGACCGACTGCAACGCCGCGCTGGCCAGCGGCGGCGGCAACGGCGTGCTGCCGATAAACGCGCGGCTTCGCTTTAAAATCTTTTCGCGCAGATCGTGCGGGCCAAGAACCGCCCCGCCATAAACGCCAAACGCCTTGCTCAACGTCACGCACTGAATGATTTGCGGACCGCGTCTCGGTGGCGGCGGCGCTGCCGCGCCGCTGCGCGCCGCGGCAGCGGCACGCCCACCCTTCAAAAAATTGGCGACACCTTCATATTCCGGCGTTCCTCTGCCGGTTTCCCCCAAAACGCCGGCGCCATGCGCGTCGTCCACAAGCAGCAAACCGTCAGGCGGCAGCATTTTCAGGTAGGCCTTGAGCGGTGCGGCAGAACCGTCGTGCGCAAACATTCCGTCGGTCAAAACCACGAGCCGCGCGCCGCGTCCGCAGCGGGCGACGGCACGCGCAAAATCGTCTGCGTCGCGGTGTTTGAACTTGAGTACCGGGCAGTTGAGCTGGTTGGCGGCGTCGAGCAATGCCGGATGTGCGCGCTCGTCCACGAGCGCGTGCGAAAAAGTTCCGGCGAGCGCCTGCGCGACGACCGTCCCGGTCAGGTAACCGCTGGACAGCAGCAGCGCCTCCTCGGCGTCAAAAAAATCCGCGAGTTGCCGCTCCAGCATTTCGTAAATTTTGTGATGCCCAGTGGTGAGGCGCGACGCCGCGACGTTCAGGCCGAATCGCTTCAGGCCGGCGGCGGCGGCCTGGAGCACGGCGGGATGGCGGGCGAGCCGGAAATAGTCGCAGCCGGAAAAATAAACAAGTTTCCGGCCGCGCCACCAGACGAAATTGCGGTCCACTTGTTGAAGCGGTTCAAGTCGGGTCATGTTGCAGTTCAAATTTTTCGGAATTGTCTCGTCAACAAACAATTCGTTTCCCTCGCCCCATGACGAAGGAGCGGGGAGAGGGAGAATTTCGCGGTCGTCCTCTATAATTGTTTGTCATCCGCATCTTCCCGAAATTATTTTGCGGACGTTGCGGCGTCAGCCGGCGCCGGCAGGTAAATGATGCGTTCGGGTTGTGTGGGCGCATAGGCATTGCGCTGCGGAATGTCCAGGCGGCTGAACGGCTTGTAATCCTTGATCGCTCCGACGTGGCCGATTTTCACCAAATCGCGCACAACGCCGTGCCCGTTCCGGGTGCAATCGCTGAAATGCGCCCGTCCGAACCCGATCCCGTCGCTGGAGAGATTGGACGAGAAGTATCTCAGGCCGGTGATTTTGTTCGGGTCGTTCGCATCGTCATGCAACCAGCCCATGAAAATCACGGAATGCCCGCCCGAAGGCGTGGTGCTGTAACTCAAAAAATCGCCGGGCCGCGCGTCGTCAAAATTGGTCACCGCGCTGCCGAGGCCGTAACTGACGATGGCGCGCTGTTCGGAGTCGCCGGTGCCTTCGATATACCAGAGTTGCAGCGCGTTGAAGAGGTCGTTGAACGTCATGCCGTTGAAATCGTCCGGATCGAGGCCGTTTTGAATGTTGCGGAGTTTCATCGCGCGCACAAAAACCTCAAACGTGAAGCCGCAGCAATAACTGCAACGCGAGCCGTCGGGATACGCTTTGGCCACGACCATGCCGCGATACCAAAGGTCTTCGGTCACGCCGTTGTAAATGTCGTATTCGCGCGGAGTCCAACTGCAATGATAATGGTACGTGCCGTTGGTGGGATACGCGGAAATGACTTTCAGCACAAACGGATTAAGCGAACCTTCCGCGTCATTGGCAACCATGTCCTCGCGGGCGTAGGCTTTCGCCAGCACCTTGTCCACGGGCGAAAATCCCCGGTCATCCACGGGATAAACGCGCGGTGTGTAAGTGTAACGGCGCAGCGATGGGTTGGTTTCGCGACCTGAGAGGGTGTTCGTGGCCGGAGCAACGGAAACGGAAGGAGCCGCGGGCTTGCAAGCCGCCGGGTTTGCGGATTTGCATCCGACCAGACAAAGCAGTGAGAGACCCGTGGCCGCGAGGGCGACCACCTTGTGTGACGGAAGAGATATTATTTTCATGCGAGCATTCTGGCAGATTTTCAATGGGTTTCAACGTTTTACCTGGCATTAGTTCAAGGGAAGGCCATGCGCCTCGGCGACGGCCTTGTGTTTCACTTTTCCGCCCATGACATTGATGCCGCTGACCAGCGCGGGTTGGTGCTGGCACGCTTCTGCCAACCCAAAATCCGCCAGGGTTTCGATGTAGCGGTACGTCACGTTCGTCAGCGCCTGGGTCGCGGTGCGCGCATAAGCACCCGGCATGTTGGCGACGCAATAATGCGTCACGCCTTCCTCCACGAACACCGGATCGTGGTGTGTCGTGGGGCGTGAGGTTTCGGCGCAACCGCCCTGGTCAATCGCAATATCCACCAGCACGCTGCCGGCGTGCATGTGGCGCAACATTTCGCGCGTGATGAGTTTCGGCGCTTTGGCTCCGGGCACGAGCACCGCGCCGATGAGCAAATCCACTTCCGGCAACAATTCCACCAGGTGCGCCTCGTTTGAGTAAAGCGTGTGCGCCGTGTGCAGCGTGATGTCGAGGAAACGCATCCGCTCCAAATCCACCTCCAGAACGGTCACGTCCGCGCCCAGTCCCTGCGCCATCCGCGCGGCGTTGATGCCCGACGAACCGCCGCCAAGCACGACCACTTTTCCCGGCAACACGCCCGGCACGCCACCGAGGAGCATGCCGCTGCCGCCAAAATGTTTCGCCAGAAAATAGCCGCCCACCAGCACGCTCATGCGCCCGGCGATTTCGCTCATCGGCTCCAGCAACGGCAGGCGGCGGTTCACTTCGAGGGTTTCATAGGCGATGCAGGTCGCGCCGGATTTCATCAGCGTTTCGGTCAGTGATTTGTCCGCCGCGAGATGCAGGTAGGTGAACAGCATCTGGCCGGGCCGGAGCAATTTGAATTCCGGCGGCAATGGCTCCTTCACCTTCACAATCAGGTCCGCCTTTTCAAAAACCGCCGCGGGCGAATTCACGAGCTTCGCCCCGGCCTGCTCGTATTGGGCGTCCGGATAACCCGCGCCGGTGCCGGCGCCGCGCTCGACGACGACTTCGTGGCCGCGCCGGGTGAGTTGATACGCGCCCGAGGGCAGCAACGCGACGCGATATTCCTGTTCTTTGATTTCTTTGGGAAGGCCGATGATCATAAACCGCGCCACCCTATCAGGGCCGCCCGCCAAGTCAAATTTTCAATGATCGGGGCGTCGGCGCGCAATGTGACACCGGCACCGTAGCGCAGGCTTTCGAGCCTGCGGGTTCAGCGGACATTCCTGTCCGGTGTTTCGGTCTGGCGACTGGAAAGTCGCCCGAACCCGCAGACAAGAATGTCTGCGCTACAATGCCGAAATCTTTTGTGCGGGTGTCACATTGCGCCCATCGGCGCGTTTCAACGTTGCGCCGGCTGCCATCGGCACGTTAGTTTTGGCGGCGGAATCATTCATGAAAACAAGAATCGGTTGGCACAAAAATAAAAGCCGCTTCAAAACTGTTGCCTGGGCTGCTGTTGCTTTCTGGCTCGCGACGAATTGGGTTCCGGGGCAGGGAACCAATGGCATTGACACGCTCGCCCGGCTTCGGGAAAAAATCGCCGCGCACCTCGCGCAGCCGCGATTTTCCGGCGCGCTTTGGGGCGTCAAAATTGTTTCGCTCGACACGGGAAAAACTCTTTTTGAATCGCATGCCGACCGGCTGCTGAGTCCGGCGTCCAATTGCAAACTTTTCACTGGCGCGCTCGCTTTGGACCGCTTCGGCGGCGATTACAAAATATCCACTCCAATTTACGCGACGGCCAAACCAAATCGCTCCGGCACAATTCATGGCGATTTGATTGTCGTCGGCCACGGCGACCCGACGTGGAATGCCCGGCGATTTGGCACCAATTTCTGGGACATTTTCGAACCCTTTGTTTCCGCAGTCACGAACGCGGGCATCCGTCGCGTGACCGGCGATCTCATCGCCGACGCGACATTTTTTCATGGCGAGCCGACCGGGTCCAGCCTGACGATTGACGATTTTCAAAACGGCGAGTGCCCTTACATCTCCGCGCTCACGATCAACGACGGCTGGGCGCAAGTGCGCGTCACGCCCGGTCCGGGCGTTGGCACACCGTGCCGACTGACGAGGCTTGAGCCGGACGCCGATTTGGTTCTCAGCAATTGCGCCGTGACGGTGGCGAGCAATGGCGCGCCGTACATCGAATATTACATGCCGTTCGGCGAAAAGATGATTTACGTCTTCGGCCAGTTGCCGCTCGGCGACGGAAGTGAAAGGCTGGACATCCCGGCTTTGGAACCGGCCCGGTGGTTTGGCGTCGCGCTCAAAGATGCGCTCGCGCGGCACGGGATTAAAATCTCCGGCCGGGTGCGAAGCGTCTCATGGCCGCAAAATTTCATTTTGAACACGAATCAAACCGTGAAGCTTGGCGAAGTTTTGTCTCCACCGCTGCGCGAAATCATTCGCCTTTACCTGAAGCCGTCGCAAAATTTGGAAAACGACATGGTGCTCGCGCACGTCGGCGAAACGATACGCACTTCCGATATGCCGCCGTGGCGGACTTCCGAAAAACTTGGGCTGGCCGCGCTTCGTCAATTTCTCGTCACGAATCATTTGCGCGCCAACGAGGTTCATTTCGACGAAGGCTCGGGCCTTTCGGGTGACAACATGGCGACGGCCAATTCCATTGTCGCACTGTTGCAATTCATGGCGACGAACCGTTGGGCGCAGGATTTTGAGAACGCGCTGCCCATCGCGGGCGTGGACGGAACGTTGCGCCGCCGGATGACCAACGCGCCTGCCGTGGGCAACCTCCGCGCCAAGACCGGCACCTTGCGCTGGGCCAATGCGCTTTCGGGTTACGTCACCACGGCGGCCGGGGAAAAACTGGCTTTCAGTCTCATGTTGAACCGCTATGGCGCGCCGCCGGACCGCAAACGGACGGATGAATTGGATGACATCGCGGTGATGCTGGCCGGGTTCACCGGCCGTTCGAACGAATAAGATTCGAGCCACGAATCCGTCGGGCCGGCGGCGGAATAAGACCCGATTTCCCGAATTACGGGCGTTTAATCCGGACGACCTTGCGGGGGTGCGTCTGACATTCGGTTCGGCAACGTCGGCGTCTTTGCTGCAAGGCTGGCCGGCGATTGGGTAGTATCCTTATTGGGTGGCGGCGGTGCTGCCGCACCGCCGTGCGCCGCAGCAGCGGCGCACCCACCAATTGAAATGAGGACACTGCTTGGCTGGTGATTTGCTTGAGTTCTGGCCGGGTTGGTGTTTAATGACCCCGACCTTATGGACGACTATCAGGAAGCTCAAATTCTCGAAGTCTCGCGGCAGTTCCAGATCTACGGCGACTTGCTCCACGCTGAGCCGTGCAAGATCGGGCACATCAACGAAACCTATATCGCCGCCTACAACCAGGGCGGCGTGCACGTGCGCTACGTGCACCAGAAGCTCAACACCAAGGTCTTCAAGCATCCGGACGCGGTGATGGACAACATCGAGCGCGTCACCAGCCACCAGCGTCGCCGGCTGGCGGAGCATGGTGTGCGGGACGTGTCGCGCCGCACGCTCACGGTCATCCCGACGCGCGAGGGCCGGACGTATTTCAAGTCGCCCGCTGGCGAGTGCTGGCGCACGTTTGCGTTTGTCGAGCGCGCGCGCACCTACGAGACGGTGGAGTCGCCCATCCAGGCCTATGAGGCGGGCAAAGCCTTTGGACGGTTCCAGAGCCTGCTGGTGGACCTGCCCGGAAAGCGCCTGGCGGAGACGATTCCGCATTTTCACAACACGCGCCGACGCTTTGACGCGCTGCAAAAGGCCGTCGCGGAGGACAAGTTCAACCGCGCGGCTGAGGCCAAAGGCGAGATCCAGTTCGCCCGCAAACAGGAGAAGATCGTGGATGTAATCCTTCACGGCCTGGCCCGGGGCAAAATCCCGGAGCGCATCACGCACAATGACACCAAGTTCAACAACGTGATGCTCGACATCGAGACCGGCAAGGCCATGTGCGTGGTGGACCTCGACACGGTCATGCCGGGCTGCGTGCTCTACGATTTCGGCGATATGGTGCGCACCGCGACCAGCCCGACGCTGGAGGACGAGCTTGACTTGTCGAAGGTCCAGATGGGCATGCCCATGTTCAAGGCGCTGGTCCGGGGTTATCTCGAAGGGGCCGGGCCGTTTCTGACCAAAGCGGAGCGCGCGCTCATCGCCTTTTCCGGCAAACTCATCACCTTCACCATCGGCATCCGGTTCCTGACCGATTTCCTCAGCGGCGACACTTACTTCCGCGTGCATCGGCCGCGGCACAACCTCGACCGCTGCCGCACACAGTTCCGCCTGATGGAAAGCATCGAGAAGCAGGAGGAGGCGATGCAGAAGTTCGCCGACTCGCTCTGACACCCGGCATGCCTGCCCGCAGTTTCGCGCGGCGGTGTAAATGCCGTTGGCGGCACTTTTCCAGGCCGTCCCAACGCAGCCAGAGTAGTCGTCGGAAGTGGTCGAGCTGACGCTCTCGCCACCGTCGCCGTCGGCGGTCGAACCGCTACGCACCCACCCGGTGCGGTTGCCGGCCGTGCCGATGCCGCCGTGAGAGATTCGGTGGAGTTGGCCCCGCTGGCGGGGAACGGGCTCTTGACGTTGATCCAGCGTATTCGGCTGACGGACCACATCTGGTTTCTCGCACCGGGCGTCATCAATTTACCCAGTGGCCCAAACGAGCAGCTTTTTCCAAGGCATGGCGAGAGGTTAACGGCGCAGATGGCCAAAAGCAAAGACAGAACGGCAGCACCAAAATGCGACGGATAAATTATTTGACCATACGAGCTTGAATAAGTCAGTAGCCGGTCCGGTTCAACTTTCCGGTTTCAACTTCTGCGCTATGTCGCGTACGTACTTCCTGGCCGGATACATTATTTTTGCTTTGACTTATTCAGGTGGCAGGATAAAATCATCTCATCAAAGGAATTAGCCCATGAAAACACGCTTTAAAACCCTGTTCCTCCTGCCGGCGCTGATGGCTGCATTGTGGGCCTCATTCTCCACTCACGCGGCCACCATCACTTGGACTAACACCGCCGGCGGGAATTGGAGTGTGACGAACAATTGGAGTCCGAATCAGGCCCCCGGCATTTCCGACACCGCCATCATCACCAATTCCGGAACTTACACGGTAACCGTCACGACCGTTGTTGGCGTTTCGAATGTGTTTCTGGGCTCGTCCAGTGGCACCCAAACAGTCACTCTTTCGTCAGGCTCATTAACTGCGACAAACATCTCGACGCAAACGACAAACGGAGCGATTACGTTAGCGGGCGGGACAATCGCAAACGCCATGATCAACTTGACCAACGGCACGTCCCTGATTGCGCAGAGCGGGACTTTCAACGGGGTGACGGTGGTCGGGACCTTGGACGTGGGCAACAGCGTCAATGCTGCGGCCCTGACGGTGACCAACGGGCTGGTGTTGAACGGGACGGCGCTGGTAGGCAATCCGACCAACAGCGATTATGGGAATATCACGTTTGCCGGCAGCCAGACGCTGGGGGGCAGCGGGACGGTGGTTTTCGGCAATCAGTCTGGCGATACCTACAACGCCCTGCGGCTGGCCGACGGGGGCACGACCCTGACGATTGGATCGGGGATGACGGTGGAGGGACAGAACGGGACGATTGGCTACAGCAGCGTTTATGGCGGCCCGGAGAACGTGTCGGTGGTCAATCAGGGGCTCATCTCGGCGGATGTCAGCGGGGGGACGATTTCCATCCAGGCGCAGCCCTTCATTAACGAGGCGCTGGCGCAAGGGACCAACGGCGGGAGTCTGACCATTAACGTGCTGCAAAACAACCCGGGCGCAACATTGATCATGAACGGGGCCGGCAGTTTGAGCCTCAGCGGGGTCTGGACCAACGCGGGGGCGATCAACGCGACCAATGTAACGGTGAACCTGGGTGGCGATTTTACGCTGGCAGACCTGGGCGCGTTCACGCGCAGCGGCGGGACGGTCAACCTGACGGGGGTGCTCACCAACACGGGCACGACTCTGGCGCTGAACGCGGCCAGCGGTTCGTGGGTGTTGGATGGGGGCACGGTGCTGGGAGGCACGATCACGACGGCGGTCCCAGCCACGCTGGTGGTGAACAATGGGACTTTCAACGGGGTGACGGTGGTCGGGACATTGGACGTGGGCAACAGTGTCAATGCTGCGGCCCTGACGGTGACCAACGGGCTGGTGTTGAACGGGACGGCGCTGGTAGGCAATCCGACCAACAGTCGATTATGCCGGAATATCACGTTTGCCGGCAGCCAGACGCTGGGGGGCAGCGGGACGGTGGTTTTCGGCAATCAGTCTGGCACACCTACAACGCCCTGCGGCTGGCCGACGGGGGCACGACCCTGACGATTGGATCGGGGATGACGGTGGAGGGACAGAACGGGACGATTGGCTACAGCAGCGTTTATGGCGGCCCGGAGAACGTGTCGGTGGTCAATCAAGGGGTCATCTCGGCGGATGTTAGCGGGGGAACCATTGTTGTGGATGCGGAGCCGTTTCAAAACAACGGCACGCTGGCAGCGACTCTTGGCACTGCGACGCTGGCTGGGAGCTTTAATCTCGCGGGCGGGACGCTCGAATTTGGGTTGAGCAGCACGAATAGCTTTGGAAAAATTCAAATATCAGGAAGTGCCGCTCTGGCTGGCACTGTGGCTGCAACCTTGCTTAACGGTTTTATGCCAGCCGTCAGCAACTCGTTTCCGGTGCTGACCTACGGCTCGTTCACCGGGGCTTTTACGAATACCGAACTGCCATCCGGCTTCGTTTGGCAGACGAATTACGGCCCGACCACTTTTACCCTGACGGTGTCGGGTACGACGGTGTCAGGTATAAGCCCTGTTCTTAAGCCAATTTTAAATCCGTCGGGGCAGTTCCTGCTGCAATTTACCGGCAGCACGAACGCCGAGTACACAGTACTGGCCTCAACAAACCTGGCCGTTCCACTTTCAAATTGGGTTTCGTTAGGGAACGCCTCTGTGCTCTCAAACACCCTTTATCAGTTCATTGACACTAACAGCACGAACTTCCCCGCACGCTTTTACATCTTGCGCTCACCTTGACGGTGGCCGCGAACGGGGTGCTGAATCTGGGTGGGTCTGGCGTTTTTCAAATTGAAGGGCCGCTGACCAACAACGGGACGGTGAACTGGCTGGGGGGAGAAGTGCAGGTGGTGAATGGAAATACGGCCAGTTACAAGGGGGCGATCTGGAACCAGACGGGGGCGCAGTGGTTCATCCAATGTAGTCAGAATATGACTGCTTATTATGGGACGGGCTATGAGATTTTCAATAATGCGGGCTTGTTGTGCAAGACCAACGTCAGCGGAACGACCACGGTTGACACCGTTCTGAACAACAATACCGGAACCGTGGATGCGGAAATCGGCACAATAGACCTCAATAGCAGCTACACGCTCGGAGCCGGCGGCACACTGAGTTTTGGCCTCAATAGTCTTGCGAGTTTCGGGGAGATCACCTTGGCCAGCACGGCTCCGCTCAACGGCACGCTTGGCGCCCACCTGAATAACGGCTATGTGCCGGTCGTGAGCAGTGCCTTCACGATACTCTCTTATGGCGCCTTTACGGGCGGTTTCAACAATATCAACCTCCCGTCCGTCGCAACCTGGCAGACCACCTATGGTAGTACGGCCTTGACGATCAAGGTCCTGCAGCTGGGGTTGACCCTTCCACGGTTGACCGTTTTGTCGAGTTCGACGAACATGATCCTTTCCTGGCCGACCAACGCTAGCGCCTTTGTGCTGAACCGGACCGCCAGCCTGAGTTTGCCGATCACTTGGATTCCGGTAACCAGCGGCATCACCGTCAACGGAACGAACAACACGATCACGATCAATACCAGCAGCGGAAATCAATTCTACGCATTGATCGCGCCATAAAACTTTGATTCGACGGCGCTGGCGAGCATGTCCACCAAGTCTTCGTTTCCTTTCTTGACCAGTTCGCGCCACACTTCCGGGATGGCGGCCTTTGATTCGTCGGCGAAGGCGCAGGCGCGACGCCGCTCTTCATCACTCGCCGGGGAGGACGCGCCTCGCCTGCACCAGCGTCCGGATCCAGTTGTCGTCATGGATGGGTGATTCGGGATCAAGGCTGCTGATATGCACCATTTCGGACGAGTGAATGAAGAGCTTGTCCCCGAGATAAATCCCCACGTGCCCGATGCGTTCCGGTGTGCCGCGATGTGCGCGCGACCCGAAGAACAGCAGGTCGCCCTTCTTGAGCTGGCTGAAATCCACCGGCACGGCCACGCCTTGCTCCGCCTGCTGGCTGGCATCGCGCATCAACGCGATGCCGTTGAGGAAGAACACCGTCCTGGTGAAGCCGGAGCAGTCAAATCCTTTGGGCGAGTTGCCGCCCCACAGATAAGGGCGGCCGATGAACTCCCGCGCCGTGCGCTCGATGTTCTCGGCCGTGGGCTGCCGCGCCTGCTTCCACGCGACGTAATCCGCGGCGGCCTGCTTCGGCAGAAAACCCGCCCGCGCGTCCGGCAGCTCCACTTTGTACCAGTCGCCTTCCTCGCCCGTCTTTCGCACGAGATCGCACAGCACCACGTCGGACACCGGCTGCGCGTCCGCTTGGGGCCGCTCCCGAAGGCACTCCTCGCACGCGGTCACCACCAGCAGCGGTCCGCGGTTCCAGGCCTCAACCTGGGCGCGTGTGCAGCGGACGAACGTTCCCTCCTCGAGCCACGAAAGGTAGCCATCGCCTGACTGAGTGAGATACCAGGCAAACCCGGCGTTAGCGGATCGTTTCCACACGCGGACCACATCGCCCATCAACACCTGGGTGCCCAGCTCCGCCTTGTGCGACGGCAGCACGCGGCCGCTGTTAACGCTCAGGCAGGAGATGCCCCACACCTGATCGCCCAGCCTTTCCTCGGGCAGCACCTTGATGTGGTCGGTGGCTTTGGCGCCGGTGCGTTCCACCGCCCGGACGGTCTCAGTCCCGGCCTCGGCGCAGTCCACTTCGCCCGTAAGGACGAGTTCCAAGCCCCGGCGCTGCACCCCGACGTTGAAGATTCTCAGGCGGTTGTCGGGCGCGTACTTCTGTTTAACCTGCTGAATAACCTCCTGAACCGCGCGAGGGACGGCAAGGCGGCTATCCGGCTCCGACCTGGGGCTGTCGCCCTTCGAGTGGGCGCATCCGCACAGTGTTCCCGCCAGCGTCGCGACCATCAACGCCGAGAGCCAATTTCGTTTCCACGCGCTCATGAGTTCAAACATAAGATTCCAGCCACGAATCCGACAGGTCGGGTGCGGAATAAAACCGGCGGCAGAATTGTCGCGTGCAGCCTCACGGCCCGGAGCGCGCGCGGAAGAATCGCTGCAAATCGTTTGCCGGCGGAACAATGTTCAATTCCATCACACCGTTGGTCGCCACGAGATTGGTGAACGCCGTCCAGTTGACCAGATTCGTGGAGGTTTCAATGACATAAGTCGCGCCGGGCTGCCCGCTCGCCACCAGTTGCAAGCTGCCGCCGGGCTGCAAGCTGATGAGCTGGAATTGCGCCGGTTGCGTCGGAATGATGGAAAGCAGGGCGTTGGAACTGATGAGGGAACCGGCGACGTTCGTGGCGACGACGGAATAATTTCCCGCGTTGGCGGCCTGGATGTTGGTCACCGTGAGGCTGGCGTCCGTCATGCCGGGGAGGTTCGTTCCGTTGAACAGCCATTGCAACGCCGGCGCGGGCAGGCCGCTCGCGGTGACGCTGAAGGTGACGTTGCTCCCGAATCCCGCCCAGACGCTTTGCGGTTGCGCCGTGATGGCGGGCGCGACGGCGGGCACTTCCACGCGCACGTTGTCCACGAGGCCGAAGTTGATGATGTTGTTTGACGAAAGCGACGCAAACGGGTCCCAGAAACCGACGAACACGTTGCTGGCGGTGAACGTCGCGTTGGAAATCGTCGCAAACAAAACGCCATCCACCGCCCAGTTCACCGTGCTGCCGCGCCGCGAGACAATCACGTCGTGCCACGCCAAACCAAATGTGCCGGGGTTCAGCGCGCCGGTCTGCTGCGGGTAATTGGCCTGTTGCAGCGCGGGCGCAGATTGGCCGGTGGGAAACGTGGCGGTGTAATAAGGGCTGGCGTTGTCAAGCGAGCCGGCGGCGTAAATGCCGCTGCTGGCATTTTTCCAAACCGTTCCTGCGTAGCCGGAGTAGTCACCGGTGGTGGTCGAGCTGGCGCTCACGCCGCCGTCGCCGTCAGCGGAAAAATAATATCCGTCGGCGGTCGAGCCGCTGCCGGTCCACTCAGTGCGGTTGCCCGCCGTGCCGATGCCGGCGGTAAGAAATTCCGTGGAGCCCAGGCCGCCGCCGGGGAACGGGCCATTGACGTTAATCCAGCCGTCGAAATGCAGCCGGTAATCGCCGCTGAAACTTTGATTCGTCGGCGAGATGGACAGCGCGGCGACCACGCCGAGCGTGAGGTTGGCTTTCATCTGCACGCCGAGCGTCGTGCCGCCGGTCGAGTGCGGCGCGGACGGAATGCCGAGCGTCGAATAATCGAAGTTGAAAATGACCGCGTTATCGCTGGAACTTTTGTTGACGATCCAGTTTGCGGCGGAGTTCGAATCAAACGAGTCGGAGAAAACCGTTGCCTGCGGCGGATAAACCGTGAGCGACACGATGCTGCTGGTGACGCTGCCGGAAATATTGGTGACCACCAGCGAGTAATTTCCAGCGTTGGTCGTCTGCGCGTTGGCGATGGTGATGTTGGTAGAGGTCGCGCCGGGGATGGTCGCGCCGTTGAGCAGCCATTGACAAGTCAGCGGCGGCGTCCCTGAGACGACGCCAGTGAAGCTCACGCTGCCACCCGAATCCACGACGCGGTTAAGCTGCGGCACCAGGGTGACGTTGGGCAACGCGTTCGTGACAATGACCAGCTCCGTGACCATCTGGTTTGAAGTGCCGTTGAATACGTCCAGATCAACCGCGCCCGTGATGCCGGGAACCGAGCCGGTCCAACTGTATTGCCACGCAGTCCAGACGCCCGAACCCCATTCTTCACAGCCACCGTCCTCCCAAGGATTGCCAGTCTGCGGATTTCCATTATCGGGCTGGGCAATCCAGGAGTTCCACTGCGCGACACTGCCGTCAAGATTGCAGGCTCCGCCGCCGCCGGTCGCCGTGTAGATTACTGGCAAGACCGTGACGCCCGCCGCCGCCGCTTTGCTGACAATGGCATTGCACCACTGGTTGGCCCAGTCGGCATAACTGGTGGCACCCACCGGTATGCTATTCGTCGCCGTAAAAGTCTCATAATCCAGCACCGGCTGGATGCTCAAACCGTCGCCCTTGATGTAATTGCCCGCGACGCTCCAGAAGTAGTTGGCTTCGGCGCTGGGAGTGTTGTCTTCGGGGTGGGCGAAATGATACGCGCCAATATAGACGCCCGCGGCCTTGGCGTTGACCGCATTGATGGTGAAATACGCGTCGGGAATGCTCACCCCCTCCGTCGCCTTGGCCCACGCGAAGCCGATGCCGGAACTTTTCACGTTCGTCCAGTTGATGGCTCCATCATAGTGGGAAACGTCAACGCCCAAAGGACGCTGCGCCAAGGCTCGCGCTGGACCAAACGCCAGGGCCAGTCCCAGAATGACTGCTCCGGAAAGAAATCGGGAAACAAGGCAAGGCGCAGCGGTCATACTCAAAAAAAATTTCATGCCACGGGCAGATCGGGCGACAACGCCATGTGAAGACATCGTTCCGTGGTTTTCCCGAGGACGTTAAGGTTCATAAGTGATTAATCTACACCAATTGGATGATACTAACACGACCGCCCGTCCGTGTCAATCCCGGCTGTGCGGGCGGTGTCCTGATGGGCGCAATTTGACTCCCGCACCGTAGCGCAGGCTTTCGAGCCTGCGGGTTCCGGCGACTTTCCAGCCGCCAGAACCACGGGACAAGAATGTCCCGTCAACCCGCAGACTCGGAAAGTCTGCGCTACGATGCCCCGGTCCTTTGGTGCGGGTGTCAAATTGCCCCTGCCAGATTGGGAATCGAATTACTCAAGTGGAGCGCGAGTTGTCTCAACTCGCAGCTTGTTCGATCACGACAACTACTGCGGATTGGGGACAATCCGCGCTCCGGGCAAAACAGGATAGCCCGCCGCGCGCCGTTTTTGCTCGACAGCCGGCACGGCCGGCGTAAATAAGGTCCGCCAAGCGCGGCAAATCCGCAACCTGATGACGAGAAAAATGCTTTCCCAAACGGCCACGCCCGCGCGCAAAGGACTGGTTTGTGTTTGCGCCGCCGTCGTGCTGCACGCGGCTTTCACGGCGCGCGCAACGGAGAGCCTCGCGTCGCTCCAGACAAATTTCGCGCCGCTGGGACGATTAATCGTCACCCAATTCGTGACCGCGCCGTTCCCGCATCCGGCGCGCGCCGAAGGCCACAAGTATCACGACGAATTCTTTTCGGCGGCGGAACATTATTCCGACCGCACGGTGGCGATGTTCATACCGAAAAATTTTCGCGCGGCGGACAAGATTGATTTTGTCGTCCACTTTCACGGCTGGCGCAACACGGTGGCCGGCACACTGGAACAATTCAAGCTGGTCGAGCAACTTTGCGCCAGCGGCAGGAACGCGATTCTCATCGTGCCGGAAGGCCCGCGCAACGCGGCGGATTCCTTCGGCGGAAAACTCGAGGACACGAACGGTTTCAAGGCTTTCATGGACGAAGCCGTGGAGAAACTTCGTGCCAGCGGCGCGCTGACGTGCCCGGAGCGCGGGCTTCAGTCCGCTTCAGCATCCAGCGGCGCGGCGGCGTTGATGCGGCCTGAAGGCCGCGCCCCTGAAATCGGCAACCTCATTTTGTCCGGCCATAGCGGCGGCTATCACGTCATGGCCGCCATTCTGGACCACGGCGGGCTGCCGAAAAAAATCCGCGAGGTGTGGCTGTTCGACGCGCTGTACGGCGGCACGGAAAATTTTGTCGCGTGGCAGAAAAACCGAGAACGGCCGGTTGCTGGACATTTACACCGACCACGGCGGCACGAAGGCTGAGAGCGAAAATCTGATGGCTTCGTTGAAGACCAACGGCGTCAGTTTTTTCGCCTCTGAAGACACCAACGCCGTGCCGGAAAATCTCCGGACGAACCGGCTCGTGTTTCTCCACACCGACCTGGTTCACAACGATGTGGTTGCCAAACGCGATACGTTCCGCCAGTTTCTTGAAACCAGTTGCCTGGAAAACAAGTGAAAAACCCGCGATTATTTTTCTGCCTTTTCGCCGCGCTGCTCGCCGGCTGTCAAACCACGCCCATGAAAACCACCGCCTCCCATCGCCCGCCCGTGAAACCGGGCGTCGAAGTCCTCTTTGAAAAGCACCTCGATCTCATCCGCGGCAAACGCGTCGGCCTGGTTACCAATCCGACCGGCGTGGACCACAACCTGGACAGCATCGTCGGACTGTTCCGCGCGCACCCGGAGGTGAAGCTGGTTGCGCTTTACGGGCCGGAGCACGGCGTGCGCGGCAACGCCCAGGCCGGCCAGTTCGTGCCGTTTTATTTCGATGAGGATTACCAACTGCCGGTCTTCAGCCTTTACGGCCAGACCGAGAAACCGCCGCCGGACATGCTGACGAACATTGACGAATACATGCGCTCTTTCGATACGCAGCACACCGGCAAAAAACCGGAGTCGGGGATGCTGCAATCCGTGGACGTGATGGTGTTTGATTTGCAGGACGTCGGCACGCGCGTTTATACCTACATCGCCACGATGGCTTACGCGATGCAGGCGTGCGCGGAGGCGGGCATTCCGTTCATTGTTCTGGACCGGCCCAATCCCATCGGCGGCGTCACCATGGAAGGCCCGATCCTCGAATATCCAAAATACAGTTCGTTCATCGGGCTTTATCCCATTCCGCTGCGTCACGGAATGACCGTTGGCGAACTGGCACGGCTGTTCAACGAAAAATTCCTTCCGCACCGGGCGAACCTGACCGTCGTGCCGATGGAAAACTGGACGCGCGGCGAATGGTTCGATGAAACGTCGCTGCCCTGGGTGATTCCGTCGCCGAACCTGCCGACGCTCGATTCCGCCACGGTGTATCCGGGGCAGGTTTTGCTCGAAGGCACGGATTTGTCCGAGGGGCGCGGCACGACCAAACCGTTTGAAATTTTCGGCGCGCCGTGGATTGATGGCTTCACGCTGGCGAAGGCGTTGAACGCGCTCAAGCTGCCCGGCGTGAAATTCCGCGAAATCTGGTTCACGCCGACGTTTTCAAAATTCTCGGGCCAGCTTTGCGGCGGCTGCCAGTTGCACGTAACCGACCGGCAGGCGTTCCGGCCCGTGGCCACGACGCTGTCAATTTTGTCCGTCGTGAAAAAAATCTACGGCGACAAGCTGGAATTTCACGCCAGGTACTTCGACAGGGTGATGGGCACGTCCAGCGTGCGCGAGGCGCTGGAACGCGGCGAACCGGTGGAAAAAATCGTCGCCGGCTTCCAGCCGGGCCTGGATGACTTCGCGAAGCTGCGCGCGCCATTTTTGCTGTATCATTGACAATCGTAGCAGCCGACGTGAGGAGGCTCTGACTTTCCCCAATTAAATTTGAGCCTCGTTACCTCGGCTGCTACAAATCCCAAATGAAAGCAAAAATTCTTTCGAGCCTCGCTCTTGCGCTCGTTCTCATCGCCGGTTGCGCTGCGCCGCGGGTCTCGCACCACGCAGTCTTTCGCGCGGACAAACTGGCAGCGATGGACGCAGCCATTGAATCGGCCATCGCCAGCAATAAATGTCCCGGCGGCGTGCTCTGGCTGGAACACGACGGCGTGGCTTATCACAAGGCGTATGGCCATCGGGCGCTGGTGCCCGGACGTGAGACCATGACTGAGGACACGATTTTCGACATGGCCTCGCTGACCAAAGTCCTCGCCACCACGCCCGCCGTGATGCTGTTGGTTCAGCGCGGCCAGGTGAAGCTGGACGCGCCGGTGCGGACTTACCTTCCCGAATTCACGGGCGATGACCGGGATTTGGTCACGGTGCGTGAATTGCTGACGCACACTTCCGGGTTGCCGCCGGACCTCGAAACGCGCACCGCCTGGAGCGGGTATGAGACGGCCATCCAAAAGGCGTGCGCAGAAAAGTTGCAGTCAAAACCGGGCACGGTTTTCAAATACAGCGACATCAATTTCATTCTGCTCGGCGAAATCGTTCAACTGGTGAGCAAGACGCCATTGCCGGTTTTCGTTCAACGCGAAATCTACGGGCCGCTCAAGATGACCGATACGGGATTTCTGCCGCCAAAATCAGAACTGCCGCGCATTGCGCCGACGGAAGTTGTGGATGGCAAACCGTGGCGAGGGGTGGTTCACGATCCGACGGCGCGGCGCATGGGCGGTGTGGCCGGGCACGCCGGGCTTTTTTCGACTGCGTCCGACCTGGCGCGCTACGCGAGCATGATGCTGAACCTGGGCGAACTGGACGGCGTGCGGATATTCAAGCACGAAACGGTGAAATTGATGACCAGCGTGCAAACACCGCCGGGAATTTCCGCCAAGCGCGGACTGGGCTGGGACATTGATTCGCCTTACAGCGGGCCGCGCGGCGACCTGTTTCCGGTCGGCTCCTACGGCCACACCGGCTGGACCGGTGGCTCGCTGTGGATTGATCCGCTTTCAAAGACCTTCGTGATTTTTTTGTCGAACCGGAACCACCCGACGGAAGCGGGCAATGTGCTCGCGCTGCGGCACAAACTTGGAACGCTGGCGGCCGAGGCGCTGACGGATTTTAATTTCCCCCTTGGGCCGCACACGCGCGAACCCACAACCCATTCGTCGTCTGGCAAAAGGTAGCCTTTTGAAAACCGGGCCGGCCAGCGAAACGATTGAACCTGGCTGCAAAAGGCCCGGGCTTTGGCGGGGCCGTCGAAGGGCGGTTCATGTAATTCCTTGTGCGAAACCGGCTTAGGCGCTGCCGGGGTTGATGCCCGTTTCACATCTTCAATGCCAATGATTTTCCCTTATTGTCTGGCGCATTTGTTGCATTTTTTTCTTGCATCAGAGATGGGTCGTGATAAAAATAATACCAGTGAGACGAGCCCTGTAATCCTGAAACCGCGGCCACCCCCAAAAAAGGGGGTGCTATTTATCTTGAATTAAATCTGTTTACGGGGATAATCAACGAAACTTGAAGCGAATGCAGCAGCGGGGTTGAAAGGGTGATTGATAACTCAAAGAACTGAAAACATGTCAAAACGGACTTTTGCAAAAGCGTAAAGGCCCGGATTAACTGGAAGGAGAAATATGAAAAACATTCACGTTGAAAGGAACATTAGCCGGTCGTTTGGTTTGTTGGCAATACGATTGCTCCTCGGCGCAGCCGTGGTCTTGCTCTGCCCGAGGCTTTCGCAGGCATCACCCTATGCGTCCTGCCTGAGCAACAACGTCGGGACGATTTCATTTATTTTGAATGAAAGCGGAGGCAACGTAACCGTCACCTATGAAGACGGCAGCACCAACGTCAACTACGATGGCATCACCACCGGTACGAACCTGGCGAGCGGCGTGCACTCATTCGCTTTGAACGGCCACAACGGCTTTTCCATTGCGGTCAAAAAAATTGGCAACGGCATCCCTTTCCTGATCAGTGAGGACACGAATCAATTCAGCGTTTGGGCTTCGCCACGCGGTGTGGACGTCAATAAAAATCCCAAGAATGGCTCTTTGTTTGGGCGCACCTATATTGGCAACAGCGCAGCTGGCCTGCCTTTAACAGGTGAATCTGGCTACTACTTCAAGGGAAAAGGTCTTTATGCCCTCAATGCCGACCTGACCGAGGCGTTAGGCACGGGCACAAACGCCTGGGCCACCAATACTTTCAATACCGGTAGCGCCAACAGTCCCTGGCGGCTTCGCATAGCCCCGGATAACACGGTCATTGTGAATGATTTAAATGCCGCAACGGCTGCGGTCTGGCAATTTGCTCCTGATATGAGTTCATCCAACTTGCTCTTGGCCAATATTGGTGTCTCGACCAATCACGCCAATGAGTGGGGAACGCCATACGTTTCGGGTACGCTTGCCGCCGGGAATCTTACGCTTTGGGTTGGTGACCCGAACCTTCAGTGTCCGACTACGGCGGCAGATCCCGGTCTCGTAGTAGGTCCGGGCACTACGGCCGGGTCCTCTTACAACTGCATTTATCGCTATGATGTCGGCGCCGGTCCGCTGCCTTGGGCCGCCAAGCCAAAGTATGCTTACACCGAGGGGCTGGATAGCATCGCCAACCTGCGGACTGAGCTGGATATTGGCCAGGATGGCAAAATCATCTGCGGTTTCGGGCGGGCCAACCTTTCCAACCCCGACATCCAGGTTCTTAGTGCCGACGGTTCGACCGTGCTTTGGACTTCGTGGAACGATACGGGCGGCGCGAGTGATCCCTGGAACGGCATCAACAGCGGTGTCGCGGCTGAGGTGGGAACTTATGCCGGCGTCCGGGTTTCACCAGACGGTCGCTTGCTCGCGTCGGTTGACGTGGACAACGGCATTACCATGGCGAATCTGACTAACGGGATACCCGACGACTCGACAATATTTAGTGTTCCCCAGCCGGCGACGGATTTTCCGGGCGGTTTTCCGGCTACTTTAGGGACCTCGCCCTACGCTGGCAATTCCCGCGGCATGTGTTGGGATGCAGCGAACAACCTTCTGGTTTGCTCTTCCGGCCAGGGTCTCTTGCGGGCTTTTTCTCTGGCCATCAGCGAAACTTGCGTCACCACCAATGATGCCAGTCTCACCAATGGCGCTTTTTACGTGATTCCGCCACCTTTGTCTGCCACGGTGGTTGCTACCACGCCTACGGCTTCTCAAAACTACGGCAGTCCGACCCCTGGCGTCTTCACCATCAGTATCAGCACCAATACCCTGAGCTTGCCGGTTCAGGTTAGTTTTGGTCTCAGCGGCACAGCAAGTTATCTCACGAATTATACGCTGAACCTGGGCACGGATGCCAATGGCGTCACTATTTCGTCCAACAGCGTCACTTTCCCGGTGGGCACTTACCCGGGTGTCGGAAATTGGTCGGTGAACGTCCAAATCATCCCGACGGCGACGCCCGTTAGCGGCCCGACCCTGACGGCCATTATGACGGGTCGCGGCGGGGCAAATAATGTGTTGGGGTCGCCTTATATCGGAACGGTTACGATTAACAATACTGGTCCGCAACTGCTGATTTTGTCCGCTGCCGCGTCCGGCACGACGATGAGCCGCGGTATTCCTACCGATTACGCTCAATTCGTAATCACTCGCTGGGGTGATCTCTCCGTGGGCGCCTACACCGTCACGAACTTTACTTATCTGGGCACCGCTGTGTACCCGGCGGATTATACCGCCCAGGCCCAAGTTGCTGCCTACCCACTGGGTAATGGCGCGCCGGGCATCACCATCAATCCGGGCGTTGTTGTCATGACCAACGCGATTGGCAATCCCGTGGCGCATGCCAACCTGAATTTGCCGCCCAACAATGTCACCATAATCCTCAGTCTGACCAACGCGGTGACCGGCACCAACGCGACCGCTTCAAATAGTCAAGCCTATTCCGTCAGCGCCAACTCGGTCACCTTGACCGAACTGGATAATACCGTCGGGCCGGAAGTGGTTCTCTGGTCGGATCCGCTGAACAGTTCACTGGACAGCACGAACTGGACGCTCACTTTCGCGGCGACGAATCTGGCGGGCTTCCCGCGGCTGCCCGTGGTTATCCCGAATTACACCAATGACGAAACCGCCATTACAGCCGGCGGCACGAACGATTTCCGCGTCGAATTCGGCAAGGCGATCAGCAGTGACAGCATTCCACAGTCGGCGGCCATGTCCGCCCACGGCTGGACCACAGCGCTCCGAATGACCGTCAATAAAGACGGCGGCGTCTCGCAGGCCGGCGTCAACCTCTATCCGCAGGGACAGACTTTTGCCGGCAACTATGCGTTGCGGTTCGACATGTATCTCTCGTTGGAATCCGGCGCCATCAACAACCCCAACGCGGGAACTTATCCCCGGGAGTTCTCCCTCTTTGGCATCAACCATACTGGCACCAATTGCAACTGGCGCACGGCCTTTACGATTCCCGCGAATCCCGGCTATGCCGCCCCGACCAACGCCGACGGCGTGTGGTTTGCGATTGACGCCGCCAGCATGTCCGTCTCGCCGGCGGATTTCGACGCCTTCTCCTCCCCGGCCTTGCCCAACAGCGGCGTGGCGTCGGACTACGTGAGCGAGAACTCGCAGCAGAACAACGGCATCTTCAAGAGCCCGCCTTTTGTCAACGACGGCATCATTCCGCCGCTCACCCAGGCCGGCGGCGAGCCGGTTGACGCGTGGGTGAGTGTCAGTGTTGAAGTCACGGGCCAGACCAACGTCAACGTTTACATGAACCGTGCGGCGGTGCTCCCGTCCTTCACCCTCACCAACCTGACAACCTCCGGTGGCGGAAATTCAGCGTACACCAGCGGGGATGTCATGCTGGGCTATCTGGACCCGGTGAATGACCAGGGCGATCCATCATCTCAATTTGTCTATTATTCCAATCTTCGCGTGGTTGAGCTTTCGCCTTACATTTACGCTCTGCCGGTCAGTTTGATTGCCACGCAGGGCGCCAATGTTTCCTTCACTTCATCGGCGAATTATGCGACGGCGCCGATCACCAACACCTGGTACTTTGCCGATCCGTCCAACTCGCTGCCGGTGGTCGCGGTGCACACTGACACCGCCAACGCCACGAACCTCACCAGTACGCTGACGCTGAACAATGTCCAGGCCGGCACAAATATCGCGTCCGTGTTTAGCGACTTGGCTGGCTCGGTCACCGGCGCGGTGGCCAGTCTGGAAGTCATCCTCGGTCCGACCAACCAGACGGTGAGCTCTGGCGTCAACGTTCAATTCGCGGCCATCGCGAGTGGCCCGTCAGCGCCGACCTCCTACCAATGGATGACGAACGGAGTTAGTCTGGCGAACGGCACCCATTACGCCGGCGTGACGACCGCCACGCTCACGATCACCAACGTCCAGTTGCGCGATGCGGTGACCTATACGGTGGCCGTGACCAACGCCGCCGGCAGTGTGGCTCCCTCGGCCACCCTGACAGTTGGCGCGCCATCGCCCGACTTTTCCAGCATATCCATTGTGGGCACGAACGCCGTCATGAACTTCACCACGTCGAATCCGAATGACACCACGAGTTCGTTCACGCTGCAAAGTTCGCCTTACGTGCAGGGGCCTTACGTGAATACGACCGCGACGTTGACGGGCGGCAGCGGATTGTTCCAATTAAAAGTGCCGACGAACGGCGCCACGATGTTCTATCGCTTGTTACATAATTGAGCGTCCATGCTCAATGCCGCAAAAGCGCATTAACGGGCGTCGGGTGGCGAAATACGCTTCACCCGACGCCAAAGTGTGTTATGTTAAGGTTGAAGTTTTCGAGCAACCAATTGTTTGAAATGAAAACGACCATGAAAGATTCCGCTCGACGTTATCCGTCACTCCAGGTTGAACGGTCGGCAGCATTCACGTTGATTGAGTTGCTGGTCGTGATTGCCATTATCGCAATCCTGGCGGCCATCCTGTTGCCGGCCCTGGCCAGGGCAAAGAACCGGGCCCTGATCGCCCAATGTTTGAGCAACAAGCGACAGGCGGCCATCGCCTGCGCGATGTATGTCAACGAGTCCGACGACTGGTTGGTTCCCAATGCGCCGTTAGGGAATTACCCGAATGCCTGGTGTGCTTCGCAAGGTGAAAACTGGACTACCTCGCCGGCCAATATTGACCCGAACTATTATACCACCAACATATTGGCGCCCTACGTTGGCAACCAATTGGGGGTTTACAAGTGTCCCGCCGATAACATACCTTCCGATAATGGCGACCGGATTCGCAGCATTTCCATGAACAGCGCCATGCTCGGCGGCTTGTCGGGCAACGTTACAGCGCTGGAGGCTTATAACCCGGGTTGGAGAGTCTATTTCAAGTCGGGTGACTTGAAGTGTCCGCTGCCGGCGGACCTCTGGGTTTTCTGCGATGAATCAATGTGGACGCTCAACGATGGCTATCTGCAAGTGGGCCTTAACTCGCCGACTTTCCCGGATGTTCCGGCCAACTATCATGGCGGTATCAATTGCTTCTCCTTTGCGGATGGTCACGTGGAATCCCATAAGTGGATGAGTTCGATCATTGGCGTTCCTTACGCGTACGGCGTCACCGGCACATATTGGCCAACGGGTGGGGGCGGCAAGCCCTTAGCCCTGACCGATCCGGATTGGACGTGGCTTGTATTGCACTCGTCTTGCAGACAATAACAGTTTCGAGCCCGTGTTTGCGGGTTCCCGCTCCGGTTGGTTTACGCCGCTCATTGGCGGCGCGCGAAGGGCGTTGGCCGGCAAATAAGGCCGCAAAGTGGCGTATCGGCCCACATCAGATTCAGGACGCGCATTTTTTCGCTTGTTTTCGTCCTCCGTTGTGTAACCTCGCTCCATGCTCAATTACGTCTGGCTGGGCCTGATTGTTCTTGCCGTGCTCATCGGCGGCTGGGAAGGGCACCTGAAAGAGGTGGCCGACCAGAGCTTTGAGATGGCCGAGTTTGCCGTCATCAAGACGGCCTTTCCCTTGATTGGCATCATGGCCTTCTGGCTGGGCCTGATGCGCCTGGCGGAACGGGGCGGCCTGGTTACGGTGCTGGCGCGGGTGTTGCGCCCGATCCTGTGCTGGCTGTTCCCCGAGGTGCCGGCGGAGCATCCGGCGATGGGTTCGATGGTCATGAACATCGCCGCCAACATGCTCGGCCTCGGCAACGCCGCCACCCCGCTGGGACTGCGCGCCATGAAAGATCTGGAATCGCTGAATCTGCGGCCCGGCACGGCCACCAATGCCATGTGCACGTTTCTGGCGATTAACACCAGTTCCGTGCAAATCGTCCCCGTCACGACCATGGCGATTCTCGCCGCCAACCATTCCGCCAACCCGGCGGCCATCGTCGGCACGTCACTTATTGCCACGGCCTGTGCCTGTGGCTCCGGCGTGCTGACCGCGCGGCTCTTCGCCAAATCGCCGTTTTTCAAAGTGGCGGGAACGCCGCCCCCGGCAGCCGCGGCCGCAGTTCCCGGGAACAATGAAACGGCCGCCGCCGAGAAATCCTCGTTGAAGGAAGCCGCCGATTTGAAACCGCTGCGTTGGTGGGGCGTCGTGATACTGGCGGCATTCGTTTTGTTTTTCGGCTGGCTCTTCCTGCACTCGGTTTTTTTTGCCACGGGCGGCGGCGCTGGCCCGGTTCCGTCGCCGTTCATCCGCGTGGTGGACAGCATCTCCCTGCTGCTCATTCCGTTTCTTATCGCGGTTTTTCCGCTTTACGCGGTGTTGCGGGGCATCAAGGTCTATGAGGAATTCGTGGATGGCGCGAAGGAGGGTTTCGACGTCGCCATCCGCATCATCCCGTATCTGGTGGCGATGTTGTGCGCCATCGGGATCTTCCGCGCGGCGGGCGGGATCGATTTGCTGTCGCGCTGGTTCGGACCGGTCTTGCACTGGATTGGCTTTCCGACCGAGCTGCTGCCGATGGTGTTGATGCGTCCATTGAGCGGCAGCGGCACGCTGGGAATGTTCACGGAACTCGTCAAGCAGTTCGGTCCTGACAGCCTCATCGCGCGCACCGCGGGCACCATTTATGGGAGCACCGAAACGACCTTTTACGTGCTGGTGGTTTATTTCGGTTCCGTGGCTGTAAAGCGGACGCGCTACGCGGTTATTGCCGGGCTGACGGCGGATGCAATCGGCGTCATCGTTTCCATCATCGTATGCCGGGCGGTCTTCGGGTTGTCCTGAATTCGGCCATCGGGTGCCGGACCATGTCCGATCCGATGCGGTGCCGATGGCCTGAAAGGAGCTTGGTGCTGATCGTTTCGGTGATGACGGTGTTGAGTGCGATACTGAGTTTCCCATCATGACGTAGCGAAGGCTTTCCAGCCTGCGAGTCCGGGCGACTTTCTTGTCGCCATGTTCGCGCGGACAGAACACGGGACAAGAAAGTCCCGCCAACCCGCAGACAAGAATGTCCGCGCTACATCAAAGATGGACCTGCTCTCGCTTTCCCAAATTCAACCGCCGTCAGAAGCAGATTCTGACGGCGGCGAATTGATAGAAATGACCATTGGCCTTGCAGCCTCTGATTCAAGCTTTACGCGTACGGCGACGGGCCAGAAACAATCCAGCCCCGCCCAAAATTGCCAAGGCGCAAGTCGTCGGCTCCGGAATGGTCACTACCACATTGTCGAAAAGCGTATAGTTTTGATCGTCCAATCCGGTGACACCGGCACTGCCATTGTTGATGTCATACATTCCGAGAAAGACATCCGGCGTTCCGCTGCCGTTGCCAAGGGCAGCGAGGCTGTAGGAGGCAATCAAAGTTCCATTGAGATATTCGGACAAATCAGTGCCATCGTAGGCTACCTCAACCTGATTCCATCGGAACCCCACGGTTCCTGCCACAGTGCTGCCATACTGGTTTGAATCGAGCGCAGTTTCTGTTGCGGGCACGTTCACGGAGGGGAATAGGCCTTGGTATAAGGAGGCGGTATAACTTTGGCTGCCGGCAACAAAGGGTGTCGCGCCGATTGAAGACGCAGCGTTATAGCCGCGATAGGAAGTAGAAGAGCCATTGTCGGTTATTACTCCAAACAATTGCCCGGCCCCAACACCAGCCCAGGTGGACTGACTTGCAGATGTGGCAACTCCGTAAGCGCCAACCTGGGTGCTGCCGGTGGTAAATCCGCCACTGTTGTAATTCCACCACATATCGAACGTCATCGTAAAAGGACCCGTTAATGACAGGCCCAAAGCTATGGGCGAGACGCTGACACCAGCTTGCTCCCCAGAGGTCTCGTTGATTTTCAATTGCAGAGCCGTCGTTGAGGTGCTGTAGGGGTCTTGGGGAACGCCCAGCGCGCTGGTGTAACTGACACCAAAATTCGCCTGATAATCGAATGGAGTACCAGTAGTAAGAGGACTGGCATTGACGTTCCAGCTTCCGGAATCAGTCATAGTCAGGTCGGAAAATTGAGCGTTCAGGGCTGAAGGCAGTAACGCCATCCCACAACAAACGCCAAGGACAATGGTCTTCGTATTCATAACAGATTTGCTTGTTTTATTCGGGTTATTGGTAATTCGGTTACGTCGCAGGTCAAATCCTATGCAAAAAATGAACTATTGTCAATCAAAATTTGAAACTTTTCAACGCTGTCGCACAGCGTTGCCAAACGGCAGAAGGGCCTTATTTTCAAGGGCTTTCATCGGTTTCCTGTCGGACGGCACTGATTTTTTCACAGCTATCCCATGACAAAATCTCGATCTACCCGGC
>CAWHAH010000026.1:0-103966 GCA_963827205.1 uncultured Verrucomicrobiae bacterium | reverse complement strand
GGAGGGAGTCGCGGCCAAACTCGACGCTTTACTTCCGGCCATTTTGGGCAAAGCCTTCAAAGGAGAATTGTGAAAAGCACCCTGTACCTGAATCTGCGCCAGGAATTCTTCGCGCAAATTGCCGCGAGAACCAAGACAATCGAGTATCGCGCTTACACCCCGTACTGGCGCCGCTGGATCGAGAATCGCGAATACGATGTCATTCAATTCCGCAGCGGTTACGCCACCAGAGCGCCGGAAATGCTGGTTGAATTCCGTGGGTATCGGATTCAAGGCCCCGTAAAAGACCCGCGGTTTCACGGGGCGAGGCTTGGCCGATACAAGGAATTTGCCATCCGTCTTGGTCGCATCCTGAAAATCAAACGCTGGAGAAAAAACAAGTGAAATATTTGCCACGCCCCATCGTTAAATTCGCTTTGCCACTTCTGCTGGCGATGGTTCCCGTTCCATCCGGACTATCGGCGCCCGCACCAACCATCGGAAATCACCCGGCGGTTTACGATGAGCGCGGCCTGCTGCTGCCTTGGACGTCGTGGGCTGACGCCATTGACCGGGAGGTGAACTGGTATTTGAAGTGCCCCGTCGAGCACGGCTATCCGCGCTTTGTTTATATGACGTTCATGGACGGCAACTATCAGGCAATCGCCGACCGCCCCTCGTTTATCCCGGCAACGCAGGACGGCATGGGCATCATCTCCTACTTGAAATATTACGCGTACAAAGGGAAGAAAGACTCCCGACCGCTCCAAATGGCGCGCTATATGGGCGATTATCTGGTCAAGGAATCCATCACGCCGGACACCGGCAAGTATCCGCGCTTCAGTCGCTCCACGGGTTGGCGGGAAAAATTTCCGCAACCGCCCGACTGCGGTTCCCAGGACGACAAACCTTACGAAATCCAACCGGACAAAGGCGGCATTGCCGGTTACGCGCTCCTTTTGTTATACGAGGAGACGAGGGACAAAAAGTATCTCCAGCAGGCGCTGCAAAACGCGCGGGTGCTGGCGGCCAACATGCAGGAAGGGTCAGCGACGAATTCGCCCTGGCCGTTCCGTGTGGATTACCGAACGGGTGAGGCCCGGGGTGAGGTTTCCGGAAACATGTCTTTCATTCTCCGACTCTTTGACACGCTGATTGAGCAGGGTCACCCCGAATTCAAGCCTGCCCGCGACAAACTGTGGGCGTGGATCACGAGATTCCAGATCCCAAACCTGACGAAGGACGGACGGCTCTGGGTGCAGTTCTTTGAAGATCACCACGAACTGGACAACCGCACCGCCTGGTCGCCCCTCAACCTGGCCCGCTACCTGATCGAGAAACAAGACGCACTGGATCCGGACTGGAAGCAAGACAGCCGGGCGCTGATCGAATTCGTCAACCGCCGGTTCATAACCGTTCGCGATGGGGTTGCGGTTTGTGGGGAACAGACCAACGACATGGACCCTTGGGGCGGCATCCTGTCCACCTACGGCGCGGTGCTGGCGATGTACAGCAAGGCTACCGGATCGAATGAATTCAAGGCCGTGGCCCGGCAAGACTTGAACTACTGTCTGTATGCCGTCAACGACGACGGCTGTCCGAGCGACCAGGCGATGACGAGTGGTCGCGGCGGCTGGCAGGAAGACGCCCACACCGACAAGCTCCACAACATGCTCGACGCGATGACCGCCTTTCCGGAATGGGCCAAATGAATCACAGCTTGACCTCGAGGCCGTCCGGAAACAATTCTCGCCATCACCGAAGATTTGAAGAAATGAACATGCGCCTGCAAACCGAGACCGCCGTAAATAAACCCGCAGTTGCGACAGGCATTCAAATAATTTTATCAGGTCAGCAATGCTACGATGACACAAATTCCTCCAATAATTGTGGCCGTTGCGCCAAATAACCATAGAATGGTTTCCCATTTACCTTTCAAACTCTCACCGAAATTCCTGCTTCGAGTAAACAAATGCGGCGATGCTGCGGCGGCTTGCTGGTTTGCTTCTTGCTTTTCTATTTGTGGGACGGTCAATTCTCTTCCACAGGAAGGACAATTAAAGCGTTGACCACCTGCATCCGAATTTACCTCAATGGATTGGCCACACGAACAATCAAATGTTATGTTCGCAGTTGCATCACCCTCCAGAATGTTCGATTCGGACACGGGCGAATCCTGAATCACAACATCTATGTACGCGCCCATGTTACGTTGCATCACGAGTGGTTCTGTTTTCATTATGTTCCTTCGTCACAGCTTGGGGTAGCCATGAACTCCTTTCGTTGGCCAATGCCTTTTCAAAGTAAGCTACAATGCCAGCCGCGAACATCAGGGCTGCGGCAAAAATTTCCCATGTCATTGTGTCCATTTAGTACGGTATGAGCTTATTCCTTGCCAGCTTGCGAAGAGAGGAATGGGCCAGACCCAAGGTGGACACTGGGGGATCGGGTAGATGACAGCGTATCGGAATCGACGCTTTACTTCCGGCCGTTTTGGACAAAGCTTTGACCCGTTTCCTCCCGTCAGGCGGGATTCGGCGCGACGAGAAGGAGAACCATGAGGTGACAAACCGTTGCAGGAAATATGAGCCCGACATCAGACGACAAATTCCAATTCCTCCTTGGCCGGCGGAGTATCCGGGTGTATGCGCCCGGTGAAGTCGGCGAGGCGGCCATTACCCAACTATTGCAGGCGGCCATGGCGGCGCCTTCGGCGGTGGCCACGGATCCCTGGCGGTTCGTGGTCGTCCGCAAAAAGGAAACCCTGTCGGCTATCGCAGCCGCCTTGCCCAACGGCGGCCAGCTCGCCACGACCCCGCTGGGCATCGTCGTCTGCGGCGATCTCGATGCGGCGCACGATCGGCAGTTGAGTTATCTGCTGCAGGATTGCGCGGCGGCCATCGAGAACCTGCTGCTGTGCGCGCACGCCCTGGGCCTGGGCGCCTGCTGGCTAGGCGTTCACCCGCGCGAAGACCGGATTCGCAAGCTCAAAGAAATCCTTTCGCTGCCCGTGTCCGTAATTCCCGTCGCGGGCATTGCCATCGGTCGTCCGGGCGAGGAAAAGGAGCCGCGCACGCGGTTCAACCGCGAATATGTGCATTGGGAGAAATGGTGAGGTAAACTCCGAAAGGATTTACAGACCGTGAAGAAGAAACGACCATTTCCCCTGGCACAAGTCTATGGACTGTTGGAACCAGGGCCCGTGGTGCTGGTCACAACGGCTCGCGCGGGACGGGCGAACATCATGCCCATGTCGTGGCATACGATGATGGAGTTTGTGCCGCCGCTCGTGGGCTGCGTCATCAGCAACCAAAATTACACGTTTGAGATTTTGCGGGCGACCGGCGAATGTGTGCTCAACGTGCCGACGGTGGAATTGGCCAAAAAGGTGGTGGCTTGCGGCAACGCTTCCGGCCAACAAGTGGACAAGTTCAAAACCTTTGGCCTCACGCCGGTGGCCGCGTCGGTCGTCGTGGTCCCGCTCATCGCCGAGTGTTATGCCAATCTGGAATGCAAGGTGGTTGATCGAAAACTGGTGGCCCAATACAACTTTTTCGTCCTGGAGGTGGTGAAGGCGTGGATTGATCCGCTTCGGAAACGGCCACGGACGATTCATCACCAGGGTGAGGGTGTGTTTGTGGTTCCGGGCCGGACGATCAAGCTGCCTTCCCCTAAGACTTCCTTCCTCACAACATGAACCATCAGCCGACCAGGACCACCGTAATTACACCGTGCCCTTCACCGTAACGCATCAATTGGGAAGACTCCCAACTTTCCCCGAACTTCAAGGGTTGGCCAAACAACATGATGTCCATCTCGACGGCAACGAACAGGCCGGAGACTTCCATCATCCCGACCAGGACCATCCCAAGGTGAAAGGAAATTATACCTTTGAGCAGAACGGCGGCATCCGTGGCGGTTTTACCGGCCACGTCATCGGGAAACTGACCGGGACATTCGTATTTACGACTGGGAAAGCCGAGATCACCATTACCGAAAAGCCGTTCCTGCTTCCCGAAGCAGTTTTGAAATCAAAGCTTTCAGAGGGGCTGAAAGCGTTCTGCGCCAAATTTCCACCTTTGACTCGCGCTTGATGCCGGTAGTGTATCAATTTGAAGGTAGGGACAGCGCGCCGCGCTGTCCGGACGCCTCGGCGAGGCGTCCCTACCATTGAAAATGACACAATACCTTGACGTCCCTGGCGTTTTTTACAGATTCGAGTACTTGTTGGTTCAAGCGGTAACAGGTTCCCGATGGTTGCTAATTTGCCCGGGTCTCAAGCGCCACCGTCATTTTGTGAACGGGTTCACCCATGAATTCCTCCGTGGGCAATGTCATATCGGGCTTTAATTCCACAGTGAAATGTTGCGTCGCGGCATCGTATTGAACCGCCCCGGCGTTGCCGGATTGAACCGTAACTTTGGGTGCGCTGACAGCGTAACCATGCAGGATGACCGACTCCTCGGTTTTCGCGAAGACGATGTCAATGGTCAGCTTGCCGGGTTCGTCCCGCAGCGAGACGATACGCTGCTTGCCGGTGGAAACAAACTTGCCCGCGTCCCCCAGGAAGGCAATTCCACTTTGGCCCACGGGCGCCACCACGTAAAACGCGCTGGCCTGGGCGGCGAGAAGGGCGGAAAAAGTTTTGCCGGCATTCAAGGGCCGGGCGGTGCCGGTGAAATAATCATAGATATAAACCTCGGTTTTCAGACCCAACTCCGATGGGGAGAACCGCACTTTCTCATCTTCCGTCTTTGAGCGGTTGAACGCAAAAACATATCCGGTTTTCAGTCCATCGTGATCGGTATAGGTGCCGGCCACCAGGGGCGACTCGACGTGTTGCGCATCCGCAATGTAACTCTGGTCAAGCGGCAGGAGGGAAACATCGGGCTTGACGATGACGCCGTCGGCGCGGACGGCTTTCAGGAGGTTGTTTTTGTCTTCAGCCCCAATGGGATCGCCAATGCCGACCGGCCCGGCTGAAAGCGTGGAGAGCAACAGATTATTGGTTTCGGTGCTCCTGAAAACATCGGCCCAGGGCCAGATTCCCATGGCGGCGGCCAGCCGGGAGGTGTAAAGGAAATCATTCCATTTATCAGGGTTGAACCGGTCACCGCTGGTGCGAATGGTGGTAAGATTGTCGTAGCGGCTGCCTTGCAGGAAATAACAGGGGTAAGGCATGCAGTATTGGAGCGTGATGCCTTGTTCTTTGCACGCCCGCGCCATGTTATCCAGAAATGCCGCGCCCGTATCAATATTGCTGCTGAAGGCGGGCGAATATTTGTAGATGCGGTCAAGCCAGTCTTGTTCATAGGTGACAACGCCGGAAACCTTGAGATAAGCGGCAATATCATCCCACCATCTCGGATCCACGGCAGCCAGCCCGGAAATTTTGTATTGTTGATGATACGGGCTGGCTGGATCCATCCAGCGATTATGAGTGACGAGCGGCAGGTTGATGGATTTTTGGAATGCGCCCAGTCCGTTCGGGAAAAGATTGGTGTGGGCCTTGTATTCCATCAGGCCGCCGTAGCGATTCCATTCGCCTTCAGGCAAGGCCGGGGCCTTCGTTTTGCCCAACACGCCATCGGGGCCGGTAAAACTTTTGTAGTACCACCAACTGTCCAATTGCAGGTAGCGAATCGGAATTTGCTCCTGCCGGTAACGCTCCACCAGCGCCTGGAGCGTGCCGGCATAGCCCTTGTCCACGTCATAATTGTAATAGTAGGCGGCGCCGTTATCGGTCCAGTAACCCAGATATTTCAGGACAATGTCGGCCTCATTACCGGGCCGGTTCGCATCTTCCATCTTCAGCAAACTGCGACCCCACAGGTCCCAGGTGCGGTTGATTCCATGTCCAAACGCCATGAGGGTTTGCTGGGTGAAGCCGGCCGGCAGACGGTGCAACTTCGGATTCAAGCCGCTGGCAACCCGATGCTGGCCGTCGCCGAACATCCTGGCCACCATAAAATGCGAGGCGGGCGAGACCACGAACGAGTTGGCGTGATCATCGAAGAGCAACCACGGCGTGGAAATGTCACTGGCCGCAAAACGCGGCGGTGCAAAATTATCCAATCCGTAACTGAAAACGTGCAGTTTGGCCGGCAACCTGGTGAAGGTTGGAAATGGCGCCGGGGCCTCATCCACCGCCAAGCCGCAAGTGTCGGCAAATAACACCAGCGGCGCTTGGTCGTAAAGACGAATCCGTCCTCTCATCGGCGACTGCTCGTTTTGCCACTCAAAAGTGATTTGCTGGAAACCGCCGAGGGAATCGCTGCCGCGACTCACAGCCACGTTCTCAATCGGAACCTCGAAATGGCCGGCGAATTTCCACGCCGGGTTCCTGGTGACAACCTCGTAGTTGCCGGTGGTTTCATCCACGCGCACCAACAAGCCATTATTCGGAGCGGACACCACGGTTGCGGAAGCATGAGCACCGCCCAAGCACAGTGCCAGCAAAACGGCACCGGGCAACCGGGCTGCTGAAGCGAAAAAAGTTATTCCCGGCATGGCCATAAAATCATTGCTTCGAGACGCGATAGCCCGGCGCTGAGTTTCATTGGTCATGGGTGATTGGCCATCTGGCCGTGAATCCACGACACAGTTCCGCCTCGCCGCGCACGAAAAGCGCCTCATTCCTTCAGGAAGCTTTTCAGCATCCAAATAGTTTTTTGATGAAGCGTGATGCGCCCGATCATCAGGTCCTGGCTTTCCGGGTCGTTGGCCTCGCCGGCAAGGTCGCGGGCGTGTTCGGCGTCGGCCACCAGTTTCGCGTTGGCGGTCAGGAGCAGACGCACGTAGTCCTCCTGCGACAGCGGGGACGCGAATTCCTTCATCTGCGCCGCCTGGGCGAGCTTGCCCAGGCCGCCAATGGCGTAGGCGCCGAGGGCGCGCACCCGCTCGGCGATTTCGTCAATTGCGGTGAACAATTCTTCGTATTGGGTCTGGAAGGCCGTGTGCAGGGCGAAGAAGCCCTGACCCTCAACATTCCAATGTGCCAGATGTGTCAAAGCCATCAGCGCATAGGAATCCGCGAGCACCTGGTTTAGACTGTTGCTCAAAGCGGCATGGTTTTTCACTGGGGACGATTTCGTGTTGCTCATGGTTGTCTGTCTAGCAGAGACGGCTTTGCTTGGGAAGCAGCAAATATTTTCCCGCGCTTCGCGGGTCCTCTCGCCGTGTGAGACGCAGTCTTTTACGCGGCGCGGTTTTGCAATTGCCTAAAACCCGCCGCGGCTTACGATGTTCACCACGTGAGGCAGAGCCTTTTACGAGGCTTGCCAATCTGCTTGGTCGGGAAAATTGATCTGGAATCAGATTGCCAATGTCAACCGAAGCCGATACATGCCGCAAATTCGTTGTGCCGAAGCTGCAAGCTGCCGGGTGGGACAACGCCCCCCATTCGATTGCCGAGCAGCGCAGTTTCACCGACGGCCGGATCATCGTGCGTGGCAACCAGGCCGAACGCAAAAAGACCAAGCGCGCTGATTATCTGCTCCGTTACACCCGCGATTTTCCCATCGCCGTCACCGAGGCCAAGGCCGAATACAAAAAAGCCGCCGATGGTTTGCAACAGGCCAAGGATTATGCCGAAATTCTCGGCCTGAAATTCGCCTACGCCACCAACGGCAAGGAAATCATCGAGTTCGACTTCATCACCGGCATCGAGCGGTTCGTCGAAACCTTTCCCACGCCCGACGAACTCTGGTCACGTTTGCGTGTGGGTGAGAAAATAAAAGACGACACCGTCGCCGACCGCCTGCTCACGCCGGCCAATCTCACCACCGGCAGGGAGCCGCGCTATTATCAGCGCATTGCCATTGACCGCGCCGTGCAATCCATTCTGCAAGGCAGGAAGCGCGTGCTGCTGACGATGGCCACCGGCACGGGCAAGACGGATGTCGCCTTTCAAATCTGCTGGAAACTCTGGTCTTCCAAGTGGAACGCGAAAGGCGACCCGACGCGGAAGCCGCGTATATTATATTTGGCCGACCGCAATTTCCTTGTGGATGATCCCAAGGACAAAACTTTCTCCGCCTTCGGCGATGCCCGGCACAAGATTGAGGGCGGGAATGCCGTGTTCAGCCGTGAGATGTATTTCGCCACCTACCAATCCATCGCCAAGGACGAGCGCCGCCCCGGGCTATACAAAGAATTCGCACCTGACTTCTTCGATCTCGTCATCGTGGACGAGTGTCATCGCGGCAGCGCCAAGGAAGATTCCAACTGGCGCGAGATTCTGGAATACTTTGAACCGGCCTACCAACTCGGCATGACGGCCACGCCGTTGCGCCAGGACAACAAGGACACCTACCTCTATTTCGGCAACCCAATTTACACCTACAGCCTCAAGCAAGGCATTGACGATGGCTTCCTCGCGCCCTACCGCGTCCATCGCATCGTCACGCAATGGGACGCTGCTGGCTGGCGGCCCAGTCAGGATGACCTCGACCGCTACGGCCGGCGAATCCCGGACGAGATTTACGGGACACCGGATTTTGAGCGCAAGGTGGCGCTCCTCAAACGCACGGAATGTGTGGCCAAGCACCTGACCGATTTCCTGAAAAAAACCGACCGCTACGCCAAAACAATCGTCTTTTGCGTGGACCAGGAGCACGCCTCCGAAATGCGCACCGCGCTCAACAACCTGAACGCCGATCTCGTCCAGCAATTCCCGGATTACGTCTGCCGCGTGACTGCCGACGAGGGCGACATTGGGCGCGGCCACATGCAGCGGTTTCAGGACGTGGAGACGCGCACACCCGTCATCCTCACCACCTCGCAACTGCTCACCACCGGCCTCGACGCGCCCACCTGCCGCAACGTCGTGCTCGTGCGCCTCGTCAACTCGATGGTCGAGTTCAAGCAGATCATCGGGCGCGGCACGCGCGTGCGCGACGACTACGGCAAGCTCTGGTTCAACATCCTCGACTACACCGGCACGGCCACACGCAATTTCGCCGATCCGGCCTTCGACGGCGACCCCGCCTTCGCCACGCAGGAGGAAATTGACGAATACGGCAAAACTAAAACCGTTGAAGTCGAAACGCCGGAACAACCGGAAGATGAAACCGGTGAAATCAAAGAATCGCCGGGCGGCAGAATCATCAGCGACGACTTCGGCCTCAACCAGCGCAAAAAGTTTTATTTCGACGGCGGCCAGGTGGAGATCGCCGCCGAACTCGTCCACGAACTCGATGCCGACGGCAAACAACTGCGCGTCGTCAAGCTCACCGACTACACAGCCGAGAAAGTGCGGACGCTCTGCGCCAGCCCCGATGAACTGCGCACCCGCTGGGCCGATGCCGGCCAGCGCGCCGACATCATCCAGCAGCTTGCCGAGCGCGGGATTGATTTCGCGCAAGTCGCCGCGCAGGCGGGCAAACCTGACGCCGACCCATTCGACCTGCTGTGTCATCTGGCCTTCAACGCACCGATGCTCACCCGCCGCCAGCGCGCCGACCGCCTTAAGAGGCAACACGTTGCCTTCTTCAATTATTACGGCCCGGAAGCCCGCGAAATTCTGAATGAATTGCTTGAAAAATATGCCGTTGACGGCGAACTCCAATTCACGCTCCCCGATGTGCTGAAAATCCCGCCGATTTCCGAACGTGGCAACGTGAATACAATCATCGGCAAATTTGGCGGTGCGGATCAACTCCGCAACGCCGTCAACCAACTCCAATCGCTGCTGTATGCGGCTTGAACCATGATGACCCTCCGCCAACTCGCCGCCGAACCAACCGCGTTGCCGACGCGGACGACGTGGTATTTGACCGACCTGGCCGAGGCGCGCGGAAAACAAGAATTGTTCACGCGCCAGTCGCCGCAAAAGCTCAAGGTGCTGCGCGAGCACGCCCTGATTGAAAGCGCTATTTCATCGAACCGCATCGAAGGCGTGGAAGTGGACAAATCCCGCGTCGCTACGCTCATTTTCGGCAAACCCGCCTTGCGCGACCGCGACGAGGAGGAAGTGCGCGGCTACCGCGACGCGTTAAAACTAATCCACGAATCCGGCGCAAAACTGCCAATCGCTGAAACCACCATCAAGCGGCTCCACAAACTCTGCCGGGGCAAAATTTGGGATGCCGGCCGTTACAAGGAAAAGGACGTGGACATCATCCAGACCTACGCCGATGGCCGCAGCCGCGTCCGTTTCAGATCTGTCCCGGCAAAACAAACGCCGGCGGCGATGGCGGAAATGGTTGAGCTGTGGAAGCGTGGCTGGCGCGAAAAATGGGTCCATCCGCTCGTCCTGACGGCGGCGTTGAATCTGGATTTTCTCTGCATCCACCCCTTCCGCGACGGTAATGGCCGCGTCTCGCGCCTGCTCTTTCTGCTGGCGTGCTATCACTGCGGCATCGAAGCCGGACGCTACATCAGCCTGGAACGCCTCATCGAGGAAAACAAGGAACGGTATTACGAAGTCCTGGAACAGAGTTCCCAACGCTGGCACGAAGGCAAACACGATCCTTGGCCGGCGATGAATTTCCTGCTGTTCATCCTCACCCAGGCCTGCAAGGAATTTGAGCAGCGCGTCGGCCAGCTCAAATCGCCGCGCGGCGCAAAAACCGAACTGGTTGAGCACGCCATTGAAAACCTTGCCGGCGAATTCGGCATCACCGACCTTGAGCGGCTCTGCCCCGGCGTCAGCCGCGACATGATCCGTCTTTTGTTGCGCGACCTGAAGGCTACCGGCCACGTCGAATGTCTCGGCCGCGGGCCGGGCGCAAAATGGCAAAAGAGGGTATTACCCTTGAAAGAGGGTAATAAAGAGGGTAATAACGGAACCGCCAAAGGTCGAAAGCCAAAGACAAAATGATAAATGCTAAACGCTAAAAACAAAACGGTAAGTTCGGGGCTTTCGCTGACTTTAGCCTTCAGCCTTGAGCCTTTAGCTTTTCAACATCACCTCCAATCGCTGCTGTATGCGGCATAAATTTTCACACCATGAGCACAGAATGGAATCTTGAGAATTGGCGAAAGGGGCAGGTAGCTGCAGAACGGATGTGTCTTCAATTGCTCTCTATGGAGGGCTTCACCGACCTTGATCCTCAGTGCCCTTTAGGCGGGCCGGATGGGCGCAAAGATATCCTCTGCACTAAGAATGGATGGAAATACGTTGCTGCGGCTTACTTTCCGACTGAGAAACTTGAAAAGACAAAGGAGATTAAAGACAAGTTTCTTCACGATTTGGAAGGCGTTAAGACTAACAAGGTGGACGGGATTGTCTTTATTACGGGACAAAAACTGAGTCCCGGCGAAAGGAAAGAACTAAGCGAGGCAGCAGGGAAATCAGGGGCAAAGGATATCATTTACCACCAAGAACGCATAATCGGCCTGTTGGACAGCCCACTGGGCTTTGCGGCAAGACTGGAGTTTCTGGGTATTCCAATGCGCCCAGAGGAACAGATCGCTTTTGTTTTGGCGCTGCGCGGAACGCACGATCAAGGCATTAAGGACGCTCTCAATCGCGTCGAGGGTAAAGTTGACCAATTGCTAGTGTCATCCGCTTCGATTTCAAATCTTCAGTTAAAGGCTTTCGAGGTACTTGCGACGATGGCAACGGTTGGGGATGTCCTAACTCAAGAAGCTGAAGTAGCCGTTCCTCAGGAGAGCAAAGACAAGCCAGCTAGCGGCAATCTAGATGTAGAAATGCTTTGTCGTCTTCATCAAGCGTTGATGTTCGAGCGATTCAAAGGCGGTCACAGTGGTAGCTTCCGAAAAGTCAACGTGTGGATCGGTGCGGTTGGCGAGCCGCGAGAGACCGCCAAATACGTGCCACCTCCACCCGACAAAGTTCCAGGCCTTGTTGCTGCGTTGTTGCACTATTGGAATGATGGGTTCGTGAAACTGAAGGCGGCAAATCAGGATCAAAAAGTCGATGCCATTACAAAATTCCATTTGGAACTCTTGAACATTCATCCCTTTCTTGATGGTAACGGGACACTTAGCCGCTTTCTAGTCCAGCAACAAGCTCAAGAGTTGGGAATCGCCCAGCGAGACGTGCGTATTTCTGAACGAGCAGCTCATGCGAAAGCTTTAGCTAAAGCCCAAGCCGGCGATATTCAACCGCTTCGGTCGCTCATCTACCAAGCCATTACGGGACGTGAGCCCAGCAACTAACGCGTATGGCATTGCTCGCTGAAGAAATCGTCGAAGAATGGTTAAACCGCGATGGATGGTTCACGATTCGCGGCATCAAGATGGGCGTGGATGAAATCGACATTCTGGCAATCAAGCCGGCGGACAACGGTGTTCAGTGTCGCCACATCGAAGTTCAAGCCTCCTTCAATCCGGTTAGTTACTTGACCAAAGTGCCGAAAGATAAGCGCCTGCCGGGGCAAGCCGCTGGCAGTGCGAAGCATCGTTCCGACGAAGAATTGCGGGTGTGTGTTCGAGCGTGGGTGAGGCAGAAATTCGATCACCCCAAGAAAATAAAACAACGCATCGCGCTGTATGATGGCAAATGGACAAGGGAACTGGTGGTTCACAATCTCAAGCATCCCGAAGAATTGGAACTGATCCGCGAAACAGGAATCACAGTCCACAGTTTGAGCGAAGTCATCGCCAGTTTCCGGCAAGAAAACACGGTTGTTCAGAAAGCAGCAGGCACGGATTTTGTAGATTTAGTCACTGGATTTGATTTGAAAGTATAAATAAAATGGCAAAGACACAAACAACTTCTCCCACCACCGCCCAATCGCTCGGCGCATTGCTCAAGTCTGCTAGGGACATCATGCGCAAGGATAAGGGGCTGAATGGCGACCTTGACCGGTTGCCAATGCTCACCTGGATCATGTTCCTGAAATTTCTGGACGACCTGGAGATTCAGCGCGAGGGCGAGTGGAAATTGGTGAACCCGACGCCGGGGCGCACCTCATCCGGCCTGCGGCCACCTTCTCCCCAGCGCGGAGAAGGGCGTTCCGCTTTCAAGCCTGCCATCGAACCGCCCTACCGTTGGCGTGATTGGGCCGCCAAATCCGATGGTATCACCGGTGACGAATTGCTCGCTTTCATCAATCAGGAGGAATGCACTCTGCCGAATGGCAAGAAGGGTGCCGGTCTGTTTCGTTACCTGCGGACGTTGACCAGTTCCAACGGTGACGACCGAAGAGATGTCATCGCGACCGTGTTCAAGGGCGTGCAGAACCGGATGGTCAGCGGCTACCTGTTGCGCGATGTCATCAACAAGCTCAACGGCATTCATTTCACCGCCAGCGACGAATTGCACACGCTGGGCGCGCTCTACGAATCCATGCTGCGCGAGATGCGCGATGCGGCGGGCGATTCCGGCGAGTTTTACACCCCACGCGCCGTCGTGCGGTTCATGGTCGCTGTCACCGACCCGCGCCTCGGCGAAACGGTGCTCGACCCGGCCAGCGGCACGGGCGGCTTTCTGGTCGAGGCGTTCAACCACCTTTCCCAGCAGGTCAAGACCGTGGCCGACCGCAAAATCTTGCAAGAAAAATCCCTGTTCGGCTGCGAACCCAAGACGCTGCCGTATCTGCTCTGCCAGATGAACCTGCTGTTGCACGGCCTCGACGCGCCGCAGATTGATCCCGGCAATTCGCTCCGTTTCAAGCTCACCGACATCGGCGAGCGCGACCGCGTGGATGTGATCCTGACGAATCCGCCCTTCGGCGGCGAGGAGGAGAAAGGCATTCAAGGCAATTTCCCCGAAGACAAACAAACGTCGGAAACCGCGCTGCTGTTCCTGCAATTCATCATGCGGAAACTGCGGAAACATTCCCTCTCCGCGATGGGGAGAGGGACAAAGGGTGAGGTGCTCCCGGCTCGTGCTGCCGTTGTTGTCCCCAACGGAACGTTGTTCGGCGATGGCGTATGCGCCCGCATCAAGGAAGAACTGCTCAAGGAATTCAACTTGCACAGCATCGTCCGGCTGCCGAACGGCGTGTTTGCGCCTTACACCAGCATCCCGACGAACATTTTGTTCTTCGACCGCTCCGGGCCGACGCGCGAAGTCTGGTATTACGAACAACCGCTGCCCGAAGGCCGGAAGAACTACACCAAAACCGCGCCCATCCAGTTCGAGGAATTCGCGCCGCTCGTTTCTTGGTGGAACAAACGGGAAGGAAATGACCTCGCGTGGAAAGTGCCTGCCGCCGAATTGCTGGCCAACGGCTGCAACCTCGACCGCAAGAATCCGCGCGCCAAGGAAGACATTGCGCATCTGCCGCCCGCGCAACTCGCCGCCGACATCCTGAAAAAGGAGCAGCGCATCGTGGAAATCATGGGCAACATCAAACAATTGCTACATGGCTGAGATTGGACAACAAACCGCAGCAGAGCGACGTTTTCAAAGAGATGCAGTTTATCTAGCAGCTCGTGAATTAGCCTTCGCCGCATTGAGCAAGCATTTTCCGACAGCGACCTTGTCGGACATCGTCGATTTCTTTTCCGGCTACGCATGGTCGGCTTCTGCATTCTCACCTGGCCCATCTGGTATTCCAATTATCCGAATTCAAAATCTTGGTGATGATGGCAGTAAAGAATTCGTGTTTTGGGAAGGAGAGTATGACGAGAGATTCCTAACCCGCGCGGGTGATCTCCTTTTAAGTATGAGCGGCAGTTTCAAAGTTTGCCGATGGTCTGGGCCTGACGCTTTGCTAAATCAACGGATAGTGAAATTACTGCCGAAGAACGATCTCTTGGATTTAGATTTCCTGTTGTATGCGACGGACGCAATCGTGGAACACATTGCGAATGCGGCCACACAGACGAGCGTGAAGAATGTCTCGCTCAAAAGTCTGGCTGCGTTTTGCATTCCATTGCCACCCAGAGTCGTTCAGGAGAATGTTTCAAGATTTCTAGCGTCGGTCAAATCACGCAAACAACAGGTGGATTGGCCTAAGCCGGTTGATGTGTTGAAACCAATTCATTCAACCGTGGCGCGAATTGAGGCACTTGCTGCCCAAATTCACGAGGCTCGCACCCTACGCAACCAAGCCGCCGAAGAAGCCGAGGCGCTAATTCTTTCGGCACTGACGCATCTTCGGCTGCCGCATGGCACGAAATCCAAACCAATCGCCGAATGTTCGACGATGAGCACCGGCACAACTCCACCAAGCGAGCGCAGCGATTTCTACGGCGGCCCGATTCAGTGGTATACGCCCGGTGACTTGGAATATCAGCAACAGCTTGGCGCTTCTTCACGCACCTTGTCGGAATTGGCGTTGGCCGAACGAAAAGCAAGAATGTTTGAGTCGGGCACAGTCCTGCTGGTTGCAATTGGCGGTTCGCTGGGAAAAGTTGCGCTGACTCACGAACGATGCTCGGCCAACCAGCAAATTACTGGCATCAAGTTTGCAAATGAAATTTTGCCAGAGTTTGGTTTCTGGTGGATGCGCGGCTTGGGGAAAAAACTCATGGCTTCCGCTCCGCAGGCGACCTTGCCAATCATCAACCAAGAGCGAATCGGTGCATTTGAAATCAGCGTCCCGCCGCTTGCCGAGCAGCGCCGGATCGTGGCCGAGATGGACGCGTTGCAGGTGGAGGTGGACGCGCTGAAGCGCCTGCAAGCCGAGATCGCCGCCGAGTTGGACGCACTTTTGCCGTCCATTCTGGATCGGGCCTTCAAAGGAGAATTGTGAACAAATCCAAGACAACAGATTGGGCGACGAAGATTGCCGACGATGCTCCAGATTTTCGGGGCGAGAATTTGGCAGGCGAGGTGTTTGCAAAGCTCGACTTGCATCAGCGGGATTTCCGCCGCGCGTTTCTGCGCAACGCGGATTTTACCGATTGTGACCTGACAGGCGTGAACTTTGCAGATACTGATTTATCAGAGGCGAATTTTCGTGGAGCAAAATGCCTCGACGTTGATTTTTCAAACGCAAACCTTTCGAGGGCGAATTTTTATCAGGCGAATCTAAGTGGGGCTACATTCATTGGTGCTAACGTCTTTTCCACAATCTTCCGGGAATCGCAAATGGGCCAGACTGTCTTTGCAAATCTAGACATGGAAACTTGCGTCGGTCTGGATTCCGTTAAACACAACGCCCATTCATCGGTCGCGATCGAATGTCTCTACCGATCCGGCAGCAATCTGCCGCTTAAGTTTCTCAAAAGAGTTGGTCTTCCACAAATCCTGTTGGATTATCTCCCGTCCCTCGTTGAGGCGGGGGGTCCGATCCAATTTCACTCCTGTTTCATCAGCTACAGCCACACCGACGAGGCATTTGCACGAAGACTCTGGAATAGCATGAGGAACGAAAGAATTCGTGTGTGGTATGCGCCCGAAGAAATGAAAGGCGGGAAAAAATTGTTTGAACAGATTGATCGGGCGATAAACATGCACGACAAACTGCTGATTGTTGTTTCAAAAGAGAGCATCTCAAGCAACTGGGTTCAGACCGAAATCCGCCGTGCGAGAAAACAGGAGAAACGAGCTGGCGAACGAAAGCTTTTCCCGATTCGTCTTTGTGACATGAACACCTTAAAAGCGTGGGAATGCTTCGACGCGGATTCGGGGCAGGACATCGCCGAGGAAGTTCGCGCGTATTTCATTCCAGATTTCTCTGAGTGGACCAAACCGGACAAGTTCGAAAAGGAATTTTTGAAGCTCTGCCGTGACCTTCGCAGAGAAGGGGTGACAACGACTAAAGGTTGAAGCATGAAAAAAGTCGCAACACCGAACGCGCTGAAGCGTCTGCAAGCCGAGACCGCCGCCGAGTTGGACGCCTTGCTCCCCGCCATCCTCGACCGCGCCTTCAAAGGAGAGTTATGAATGTTCCGATGCCAAGCGTTCGAGATATACAGAAGGCTCGGAAAGTTTTTGAAGAGCACGAACCACGCAATCTTTTTTATCGAGCAGCAACGGAATTAGTGCACCTGGCGTTCAAGAAGAAAACTACCCTTTCGTTGTCGGAGGCTTTGGCAGTTCTCTTGCAGACCTGGAATCAGGCCCATTACTGTTTTCATGCGTTCAATCGAAAACACTTTTCCCAAATCGAATCACTCCTTAACCGTAATCGTCGCAAAGTTGAGCCGTTTCGAAAGAGGTTGATCTCGACCTTCGCCAAAACCGACCACGAGTCAGTTGGTTCATTGTTTACGAAATTTGAACGTGTTCTTGGGCCAGTCGGCGCGGCCAAATCTTTGCACTTGTTGGCTCCACGGTTTTTCCCAATCTGGGACCGAAAAATTGCGGCAAAATATCGGTGCTCACTTCAGCGGAGCGGTACTAACGCCTGTCGTTATCGGGAATTTATGTGTATCGCTCAAAAACAGTCCACCAAGCTTAATCAATATCGAGGTTTCAGGGGAAATCCGTTAAAAGCCCTCGATGAATACAATTACTGCAAATTCACAAAACAATGGATCTGATGATAACTGGAATTCAATTTGTAATGAGGCGGGATAGGCGCGCCATTTTATCGGGAGCGTCGTATGGGTAAGTTGACAGGCACCCGCTATGGCGATGCGGCCAACAAGCTGTTCGCCTTTTATTGCGACAAGGCTCATGAGATGGAAGAAGCGGGACAATATTACATGGCTGCAATCGCTTTGGTTTTCGCCCTTGAGACAGGTATTTTGACCTATCTTCTGGTCGAGTTCGGCGAAGACAATGGCGGTGAACTGGAAATCCCTGATAATGTGAACATGGCGAACCTTATCGAGGCGTGCAACGAAATAGACGTGTTGAACGCGCCAATCGACGTTCCCTCCCACGTTCGTCAAGACAACAAGCCGCCCAAATATGTCGCGAAAGATGTGGTCGATAAAATCAGAAAATTCCGCAACCTGATCCACCCTGCGGCCGCATTGAGAGAAGGTTACGACCCCAGCACGTTCACAAAAGAACAGTTGGCAGACTTCAAAGATATGTATGAATCCGTCACACATAGCCTCCTCTATCATATCTAGCTAAAAGGACGCAGGAACCCCGATATGAACAAATGCTCTCACCGCCGGATCGTGGCCGCGCTGGATGCCTTGCTCCCCGCCATCCTTCAGTCTTCGCTTGGCTACGACGGGACAGGCGACCGCGCCTTCAAAGGAGAATTGTGAAGACACCAAGATTTTTGGTCTTTCTGATTTCAGTTGGCACCTTGGCGGCAGGCTGCCGCACTACGGTCAATGAAATACCAGTTGTCCCCAAACCGAACGTGCCGGCATCAAATTCAGTGAGTGGAATTCCAACGACCGCACCGGTCCCAGAAGAAGCAACCAATTTTGACGCCAACACCCCCATCGCTGATCTCCGTGCCGGCAGTGAACGCGGAGACCCGGTGGCTGAGGCGATCCTCGGCACTTTTATGGTGCGCGGAATTCATGTTCCACAGGATGTTGAACAGGGTTTGCGCTTGTTGCAGAGTTCCGCCGACCAGGGTTTCGCTCACGCCATGGCCGAACTCGGTAGTTTGTATTTGTACGGGAAACTCGTTCCGCAGGACTACGGCAAGGCCCTGCATTGGTTGAACCTGGCCGCGGATAAAAAGGATTCGGACGCCGAACTGAACCTCGGAGTGTGCTACCAAAATGGCCAGGGGGTAGAAACAAATTTTGTCACGGCCGCAACCTGGTATCGGCGCGCTACCGAACAGACCAATTATTTCGCTATGAAGAACCTGGGGGTGCTTTACATGCATGGCACCGGAGTGCCAACGAACTTTGACATGGCCAAGTTCTGGTTGACCCCGGCGGCGGAAAAGGGGAAAAACGCGCGGGCAATGTATGATCTTGGTATCCTCGGAGAAAACGGGCTGTTGGGCACCGACTCCATGACCAAGGCATTCAACTGGTATCAGCAAAGTGCCGAGCTAGGCGACCCATATGGTTGCTGGCGGCTGGCCGTCTGTTATCACTACGGCAAAAGCGTCCCGCGAGACCAAGCGAAGTATATTTTCTGGGCGGGTGAAGCCGCGGCGCAAGGTGTCGCGGAAGCCCAGTTCTTTTTGGGCGAGGCCTATCGAATCGGAGACGGGGTCCCGACGAACAACGACCTCGCCGTGTCGTGGTTTCGAAGTGCGGCAACCAATAATTATCCCGAGGCGTGCTACAATCTCGCCTTGTATTATTTGCAGGACAAGACCAACCGGGAGTCCCAGGTTGAAGCCGAGCGCTGGATGTTGCAGGCGGCCCAACTCGGACATCGGGAGGCTCAATTTCAATACGCCCTGGCCTGTATGCGAGGGACTGTTGTTCCTAGAGATGATGAGCAATCGAGGATGTGGCTTGAGCGCGCGGCGGAGGGGGGCTGGCCAAAGGCCGAATTCATGCTGTCGCAAGCAATGATGGCAGGCTGGCCAACATATACGAAGGATGAAACAGAGGGGGAGAAATGGCTGGAGAGTGCAGCGGCGCATGGCGATTTTGATGCGCAGTGCAAGCTGGCCATCAGGCTGATGGAAGGCGTTGGCGTGCCAAAGAATCCTGCGCTGGCGGTGAAGTGGTGGCGCTGGGCTGCGGAACACGGGTGTCCAGAGGCACAAAATGATCTAGGATACGCTATTGAAACCGGAAACGGGGATAACACAGACCTGGTGGAAGCATGCATGTGGTTTCAATTGGCGTCGAAGGCGGGGATCTCGCAGGCCAATGTTAATTTCAAAAACATATCCGCAAGGTTGTCAGACAAGGAATTGGAGGAGGCAACCCGCCGGGCTGCGAATTTTCGCCCCAGCCCCCTGCCGCTGTTAAGTCCGGTTCAGAGAGACGGGACCATCGGTACCCCTTCACTGAACATGTCGAGCGAACAATAAATAAGGGTCCATATGCAAGCCGAGAGCATCGTAACTAAAACGGAGCAGACCATCGTTGAACTGGACGCCTTGCTCCCCGCCATCCTTCAGTCTTCGCTCGGCTTCGACCCGACAGGCGACCGCGCCTTCAAAGGAGAATTGTCAACAGGCAAATGACCCATCAAAAAGTATTTTGCTTTTTTGATGTAATCTGTCAGGCTGCAACCGCGTCTGTTGATAATGATGATCAAATTTTCAGGATCAGGATGAAGTTTTTGTTTAAAATCGCTTTTTTACTGTGTGTGCTTGCCGGCGCGGCCACGTCCCTGCGCGCCCAAATGGCGGTTCCGCCCCCGATGCCCGCCTATCAGCCGCTCTCCGACGCGCAGCTTGACCAGTTGCTGGGGCCAATTGCGCTTTATCCCGATCCGTTGATAGCCGAAATCCTGCCGGCGTCCACCTTCCCCACGCAAATCGTGCTGGCCGACCGCTATGTCAGCGGTGGCGGCGATCCGAACCAGATTGACCAGCAGCCGTGGGACGCCAGCGTCCAGGCCTTGGCCCGATACCCAAATGTGTTGCAATGGATGGATCAGAACCTGGAATGGACGACTGAACTGGGGCAGGCGTTTCTCAATCAACAGCAGGACGTGATGAATTCCATTCAACGGCTGCGCCAGTCGGCTTCCAACATGGGCAACCTGCAATCCACACCGCAGCAACAGGTGATGAATGACGGCGGCGACATTGAAATTGTGCCGGCGGATCCGCAGGTGATTTATGTTCCGGTTTATCAGCCGAGCGAGGTTTATTATCAAAGCGGTTTTGGCCTCACCTTCGGCATCGGCTTTCCGATTGGCTTCTGGCTGAATTGCGATTTCGATTGGAGAAACCACAACATCATTGTCTGGAACCACGACCATCCGCGTCCGCCCAATTGGTGGCACCAGCCTCCACGCCAGCGGAACATGGGTCACACGACAGTCTGGCATCCCGTCAACCGTCCGGGCGCAATCGGGGTGAATCGTGGCGACCGGGGCTGGGGCGCTCCCAATAACCAACCCGTGGTTGCGACCGTAAGCCGGTCCGTGTCCGATTCGGTGATGCCGCGCCGGACACCGGCCCCGGCGGTCCGTCCGGAAGCGCCGGCAACCCGATCTTCGATGCCTGTCGCCCGACCCGCCCCGGCTCCAGTTCAGCGTGTCGAATCCATCAGCCGGCCGGAATCGAACGGCGCCTTTATTGGTGTTCAAAGCGCACACGACACAAAAACGTATAGCGACCGCGGCCAGGAGAGCATGCAGACGGTCACCCGTTCAGCACCGGTCTCGCGGCCGGCGATGCCCTCCGGCGGCGGGGGCGGTGGGCATGGTTCTGGCCCGTCAAGGCACTGATTTTTTATTCCCGTGATTTTCAAAAAATTTTATTGCTGATGAAAATGAACTTACACACGTGGCGGTGTCAGGCCCGTCTCCTGGTGTTGGGGCTGGGTTTGGCATCGCCGGTTTGTGTTTCCGCCGCGGATGAACAGACCTTCGCTGCGCCGCAGGATGCCGTCAACGCCTTGGTGGCGGCGGCTCAAAACAATGACACCAATGGCCTGCACGCGATTTTTGGACCGGTAGGACGTGAATTAGTCTCGCCCGACGTTGTGCAAGCGACTGAAGGATTCAAGCTCTTTGTCCAACACCTGACGGAAAAGACGCAGTTGATTAACAATTCAGATTCCAATATCACGCTGGAGATTGGCACGAATGGCTGGCCATTTCCAATTCCCCTCGTCAAACAGGATGGGCGATGGTTCTTCGATACCGCAGCCGGCAGGGAAGAGATTCTCGCCCGCCGCATCGGCAGGGACGAACTGGGCGCGATCAATGTCTGCCACGCGTACGTGGAGGCGCAACGCGAATATGCCAGCCAGGACCGCATGGGGGATGGAGTGCTCGCCTACGCGCAGTACCTGCGTAGCACCCCCGGCATTCACGACGGTCTTTTTTGGCCGGCGAAACCGGGCGAGGAGTTGAGTCCATTGGGACCGTTCGTCGCTGCCGCCCGCGTGGAAGGCTATCATCGCAGCGCGAAGATGTTGAACGATCAGCAAGCGCCTTATCACGGCTACTATTTCAAAATCCTGACGCGCCAGGGCAAACACGCGCCGGGCGGCAGGTATAATTACATCATCAATGGCCGGATGATTGCCGGATTTGCCCTGGTCGCCTGGCCGGCGGAATGGCGTAACACGGGGGTGATGACCTTCATCGTGAACCAGCAAGGCAAGGTCTATCAGAAAAATCTGGGGCCGAAAACGCCTTCCATCGCCAAAACCATGACGACCTACGACCCGGATGACACGTGGACCCCGGTGCCGGACAACTGAAAGCCGCACTCGCAAGTTAGCCATCGCCGGCGCGCCCCAGACTTCCAAACCATATACCCCAAAAACAAGGGCCGGACTTTCGTCCGGCCCTGCTGATGACGGGGCTTTTTACGCCTTCACCCAGGCGCTCAGAAGGGTGGCGCAGTCACCTTGGGGTCGCTGTCCGGACCGCGCCACGGGCAAAACCCCTATGCCAACCCTGAACGGACAGCGAAATCTGCCGGGGCCAGGCCGCCCGGGCAAAACCGCAACCTCAATGGCAAACCATGTTGCACTGCGTGACCGGCAGGCATCCATTTGGCTGCCTGGTCCCGGAACACCGCCCGGCTTGACAGTGGCGTCCTGACGCGAACTGCCCTGCCGCTATATTTAGCATATGCAACTGTTGCAATCAATAATTATTTAGGGACAACCCCGCCCGGCCATGCCCCATGAAATTCTGGAGACATGCCGCTGTTTTTCGCCGGCAACGCCAGGCATTCCATCGCCACCACGCGCGATTGGCTCAAGGCGGTTGCCCATGTCAATCCGCAGACCTACGAGGTGAATGCGATGCGCGCGTCAATGATCCAGGGCGGTGTGACTTCCTGCCGTATCGGCGCAGACCCTGCCGTGCGGCGGCTTGCCCTGGCAGCGCTCAGGATGATTCGTGCCCGGCTTTATCCAAACCGGGCGCGTTAATCCGTTGTTCAGCAATGATTCAACAGCGGGCAGCTCCGGTGGTTTGGGAACAATTCCATCTCTGGTTTGTCGCCGGCGGCTCCGGAGCGGGAAACGAACGGCGGAAAATCGGGTGAAAAACGAGCGTGTCCGCATTTTTATGCGGGTTTGCGCGCACCGGCCGTGGCTGGTAAGTAATGCGGGTGAATTTGACGTTTCGCATCCGCTTTGCCACGCAGGCCGGCCAGTCGCTCTGGCTTGCCGGCGGCAAACCCCTGCCTGACCAGTTGCCGCTTCAATTTCTTGACCTGGAAGCGTGGCAGGCAAGATTTCCACTGGCTGGCGGCGCGGAAAAAATGCCGCTGAATTATTCCTACGTTTTGCGCGATGCCCGAGGCGAGGAAACGACCGACTGGGGCCGCGACCGCGTTCTGGTTCCAGCCGGTTTTAACTGCAAAGAACTGCTGGTCATTGACTCGTGGAACAACGCCGGGTTTTTTGAAAACGCCTTTTACACCGAGCCGTTCAAGCAGGTTTTGCTCGCCGGAAATTACACCGAGGTTACAACGTCCGCGCCCCCCGAACCCACGCACACGTTCCGCGTCAAATCGCCGCTGCTCGCCAAAGACCAGACCGTTTGTCTGCTCGGTGAAGGCGCAACGCTCGGCCATTGGAACACGCGGTCACCCGTTTTGCTGGGGCGCAGGCCAGGCGAGGATTATTTCTCCGTGCAACTGGATTTGCGCGGCCAGACTTTCCCCTTCGCCTACAAATACGGCATTTTCGATGTCGCAAAAAAAACCTTCGTGCGTTACGAGGACGGCGCGAACCGGCTTTTGAAAGACGAAATCACGCCGGACAAACACACCGTCGTTCAGGACGGCTTTGTGGTGTTGCCCCCACAGTACTGGCGCGGCGCGGGCGTGGCCATCCCTGTTTTCGCTTTGCGCAGCGAAAGGAGTTTCGGCGCCGGCGAATTTGCGGATTTGAAACTGCTGGCGGACTGGGGCAAACAAGTCGGACTGAAACTCATCCAACTGCTGCCTCTCAACGACACCAGCGCGACGCACTCCTGGAAAGATTCGTATCCTTACGCGGCGATTTCCGCGTTCGCGCTCCACCCGATTTATCTCAATCTCGCCGCGGTCGCGAACGCCCAAAACAAAAAATCGCTCCAGGCGCTGGAACCGGAACGCCAGCGGCTCAACGCCCTCGAAACCGTGGATTACGAAGCGGTGATGTCGGCTAAACTCGGCTTTCTAAAAGCGATTTTTCCGTCGCAGAAAGCAGCGACCTTTCGCACCCGGGAATACAAGGCTTTTTTTGCCGAAAACCGGCATTGGCTCGTGCCCTACGCCGCGTTCTGTTTTTTGCGCGACAAATTCGGCACACCGGATTTCAGCCGGTGGCCGGAACACAAAGAATTCGATGCCGCCCGAATCGCCGCGCTGGTCCATGGCAACGACGAAATCGCATTCCACTTTTTTGTTCAGTATCATCTGCATTTGCAACTCAGGAGCGCGACGGCGCATGTGCATTCCGCCGGACTCGTTTTGAAGGGCGACCTCGCCATTGGTGTGTATCGGCACGGAGCGGATGCGTGGCAGCAGCCGGAGCTGTTTCACATGGACCTGCAGGCCGGCGCGCCGCCGGATGCCTTCGCCGCGAAGGGCCAGAACTGGGGCTTCCCGACTTACAACTGGCCGCGCATGGCCGCCGACGGTTTCGCGTGGTGGAAGCAGCGGTTCGCGCAGATGGGAAATTATTTCGACGCGTTCCGCATTGACCACATTCTTGGATTTTTCCGCATCTGGAGCAGCCCGGCGCACGCGGTCGAAGGCATTCTCGGCTATTTCGTTCCAGCGATTGCAATTGAACCGAACGAACTTTCCGCGCGCGGAATTTTCCTCGACCACGACCGCTTGACGAAGCCATTCATCACTGATGCTGTGCTCCGGGAAATCTTCGGCGACGAAGCGGATTTTGTCCGGCGCGAGTTTTTGAAGGTGGACGCCAGCGGCCTCTATTCGTTGAAACCCGGATTCGCGACCCAGAAGCAGGTGGAAAAACATTTTGCCGCGCTTGAATCAAACGGGCGCAACGCAAAATTGAAAACCGGCCTGTTCGATTTGATCAGCAACGTGATTCTGCTGGAAGTGGATGGAAAATATCATTTCCGTTTCGCGATGGAGCAGACGACTTCGTTCAAATACCTGCCGCCGGACACACAGGCGAAGCTGCGAGAACTTTACGTGGATTATTTTTTCCGGCGGCAGGACGATTTCTGGAGGCACGAGGCCATGCAGAAACTGCCTGCGCTCAAGCGGGTGACCAACATGCTCATCTGCGGCGAAGACCTTGGCATGGTGCCCGCGTGCGTGCCGGAGGTGATGCGCGACCTCGGATTTTTGGGCCTCGAAATCCAGCGGATGCCGAAAATTCCGGGCCGGGAATTTTCGCGTCCGGCGGACGCACCGTATTTGAGCGTGGTCACGCCGTCCACCCACGACATGAACACGATCCGCGGCTGGTGGCTGGAAGACCGCGCGTTGACGCAGACATTTTTCAACCGCGAACTGGGTCTGCCCGGCGAAGCGCCGCTGGAAGGTGAACCGGATATCGTCGAGGCGGTCGTGCGGCAACATCTCGCGTCACCGGCGATGTGGAGCATTTTCCAGATGCAGGATTTGCTGGGCTTGGACGCGCACCTGCGCCGCGCCGACGTGGAGGCCGAGCGGATCAACGTGCCGGCGATCCCGAATTTCTACTGGCGCTACCGGCTGCACCTGACGCTGGGAAAATTACAGCGGGAGGAAACATTCAATCTTCGTCTGGCGCAGTTGCTTCGCGAGAACGGGCGTTGAGTTTCAAAAGAAAAAGCCCCGCTTCCGCGGGGCTTGAAAATATCCTGAAAGATTTACTTTCGCCGGCGAAAGATGCGCAGCGTCATCAGGCCAGACAATCCGAACAGTGCCAGAGTGGACGGCTCGGGAACAACCACGGTAAAATATTCACCGGGAGTGTTGGCGAAGTTAAACGCACCGGCACTTGGCCCGCTATAAGGTCCACCACCGCCCAAATTGCCTGTTCCATCCGGCAAGCCCGGAAGGAACTGGTTCGAGAGATAGGCGTCGCCGGTACCATTGATGTCAGCAAGGACTTCAATGTTCCCGCCCGTCCAGCCCAGCACGGAGAGTGGAATAGCCAGTTCAAGTCCGGTGGTCGTGTTGGCACCACTGGTGGCGCCACTCAAGGCTGTACCGGCAGCACCCATTGTGCTGGCGTGGTTGTTGTTGAGGTAAAGGCTGGATACGCCGCCGTCGCTTCCGGCTGCAATTCCCAGGGAGGACTCAGGGAGACCCCGACGTAACCACCGGTGTTTAGCACAAGGTTGTATTCTTCGGTGTACAAGGTGCCCGGGGTGACGCCCTCGCTCGGCGAGTAATCGTTCATGTCGAGGGCGAAGGTCGCTTGAAAGCCCGGACTAAAAACGGAGCCGTTCATGGCTGCCAAGGTGCCACCGGAAGTGCTCAAGGTGTTTTGACCGGCCGCGCCGCCAGCAATGAATAAATTCAGGTGGTTGCCGTTGGATTCGAAATTGCCCGCCAGGAACAGCCACAGATCCCCACCGGAGATCGTACCATAAGCGGCATCCAACTCGGAACCGCCGGCCGAATCTGCGCCGCCACCGGCATAACCAAAGCCGGTGTTGGCGGTCTGGACCTCCAGCGGACTGCCGTAGAAGCTGGATTGCAAGGTTCCGTTCAGGTATTGGGCTTGTGCATACATGGCAAACCCACAGACGAAGGTTGCGGTGACAAGCGTTCTGATGATGGTTTTCATAAAGCTAATTTTGTACTGCATTACTACTGTTTTATTCCGATTACCGAGTTTATCATTCTTACGCCTAGAAAAGCTACCGCATGTTGATGCGATGCGATATAAGCAAAAAAAACCTGTGATGTCAAGGAAAAAATGGATCCAGTGAACCAAGCCACTTCGACCGGGGCGTTCGCAAGGCTGGGGGTCGAACTGAAGGCGGTAACGATATCGCTGAAAGCGGCAAAGGGAAGAGACGGATTGGCCGTGAATCAGGCCTGATAAACCCTGTCGGTAGGCGCGGCCAATAACAAAGCCGTTCGCCGGCGACGGCATCACTGCACCATCTCGATTTCGTAGAACTTTTGCGGTGCCGGGTTGGCGTCGTAGAAGGAGGTCGTCGTGCCCTGGCTGGGAATAATGCCGCTGATGGGCTGAAAGGGCTGGGTGAGATTGGTGGTGGCAAGCACCTCGTAATTCACGCCCGGCGTGCTGTCCCACAAGACGAGTTGGTTATTGCCGCCGAGGCCCGAAATCACGAGCGGCGGCGCGACAATGACGCTGCGGGTGTCGCTGATGGGCGGGATGGCGTTGGTATAGATGACTTGGATAACGTTCGTGCCGATTGGCGGATTGTTCCAGTTGTAAAGCAGTCCTTGCATATCAGAGCAAGGAATGAGGCGGCCCAACGGCGCCAAGATGTAGTTTGCCTGCGGCTGGAGGACGCCATTGATGAGCACGTTGAAATTGTTCGTTGCCGGGGCCAGCGAAGAACTGAAGCACGCCCGCACAAGGTACGTCAGGTTGCTGCTGTAGTTCAACACGGTGCCATCGGTGGCCGGGTTGACAATATCCACCACCTGCATTGGAGCCAGCGTATTGACCGTGCGCGTCAGCGTCGTGAGTTCGTTGGTATAAATGCTGGTGGTATAATCCCGCAGGCGCACGCTGATGGTGGCCGTGCCGCTGGCGAGCACGTTGGTGTAATTAAACCGGAACTCCTCCGGATCGTTCGGGTATTGCAAATTCAGACTTTGGTTGGGCGTAACCTGCGTGGCGCTGATAAAAACAGGGTTGCCGTTGGTGTCGTTGCCAATGCCGTTGGCCTGGCCGGTGTAAATGTCCCAGTTGTTGGTGACGCTGTTCTGGATGTTGTATTGAACGCCCGTCACCGTGCCGTCGCCGCGGACGACCACCGTGTAGGAACTGCTGGTGATCGAATACCCGTCGTTCGGCGGGAAGGCGATCAAGCCGGTGGGCGGCCCGCCGTCGTAGTAAAAGGTTTGCGCGAAGGTGTTGTACACCTGCGCCTGGTTCGCATAGACGTAATTTTGATTGGTGTAATTGATCACCGGCAGGAAAGTCCGGGCGCGGAGGATATGGAAACCGGACTGTAAACCGATGGTAGTGTTGTTCGGGTTCAGGTCGTCGTGGAGCCAGACCACGGCGGTGGCCGGGTTGAAATTCGTGATGGCTGCCTCGGTCAGGCCGAAGAGCTTGGAACCGGAAGGCTCGGCGTAGGAAACCGGCTGGATGCTCGGCCAATCTGTGGTGTCACCGACGGAGAAACCGTAGCTGCCGCCGTTGAACAGCGCGACTTTGTAACGCATCTGCGTGCCGCCGGCTTGGCCGGGAATCGTGCCTTTCCACCAGTCAATGTTGCTCTGCCCGCTGTCGTGATTCACCCACTGCGCCTGCACCACTTGGGTCGTGCCCGTGCCGACGCCGAATGCGCCTTCGGGGTTCGAGCCGTCAGTGGTGTAATAAATGTAGCAGGTATTGATTTGGAACTGGTAGCCGACCTTGACCCAGATGTCCACGGACTGGCTGGGCGCCGGATTGGTCGGCACCATCTGGGTGGCCGGTGCCACGGGCACATTGGTGTTGGTCAGGACCGTGACGGGCGCGGCGGGATCGTGATAAACCCAGCTCGCCGTCTGATTGACGATGTCCGCACCAAAACCGGCGCCGGGAACGACCGTGTTCGTTCCGCCAACGGTGTAATAATATGTTTCCGCGCCGAGCGAGACGATGTTGTTGCTGGCGGTGTCGCGCGCGGCGAATTTCTCCGGCCCGTTGCGGAACTGGAACGCCGTCTGTTCGTAACCGAGGAAAACATCGTCGGCATAACCGGGCGGATTGTCGCGCAGGTCCAGAAAGTTTGTCGGTGCGATGCCCGGCTGGAAATTCGTCGGGCCAAGCCCCATCTGGCTGTTCAAATCCATGCCGCCGTCGAGCTTCACCAGCGTGTTGGCGGACGAGGCGTCGCTGCGGACGAGGATGTCAAACGGCGCGTTGGTCACCACCGGGATTTCAATGGCGTAGGTAAGATTCGAAACATTGCCTTCGCCGGGAGCGAGGACTGGTTGCCCGGTGTAAGGCTCCACGCCGCCGCGCATTTTGAAGGGGAAAATCGGATCATAGTTCGGATCACCATTAATGCCATCGGTGCGATAAACCGTGATGCGCGGCACTTGGGCACCGCCTTGGCGGAAGATGATGGCGTTGGTGGCAGTATTGGCTCGACTCGGTTCCGGCCACTGTTCTCCATACATCACCCAGCCGCCGCTCGGGACCACCAATTCAATGGCACCGCCGCCCGCAGGTGGGGTCGTGTTGACGTAAATCAGGCGATTGGTAGGGTTCGGGTCATTGGCAGTTGACTGGGCCTGGCTGAGACTTGTGGTTGCGCCATGCACCAGTAGCCGGTGGAAGGCGCGGTCTCCACCCGCGACATCGCCGGAACTGGACAATTGCGTCAGGAGTGTGCCCGGCGGAAAACCGACGACCATTCCATAACCGCGGGAATTCGAGACGTAAATGTCCGCGTTCGAGGACCCATCCGCCGTGTTGGTGATGACCAGGTAATAGCCGTCGCTCGTCCGGCTGACGCCGTCGTCGAAGGCGATGTCGCCGGGATCGCCAAAGTCGTCATTCATGGCGTAGAACACCACGGTGGCCGCCGGATTGGTGTAGGCGTTTCCGTAAAGCGACGGCGGGTCCACGTCGCGATAGTCGTAGCGCTCGAAGGCGATGATGTTCTGGTCGCTCCAACGCGACCGGGTGCCGCCGCGCGAAAGTTGGTTGTGCGTGTACATCGTGTTCGGCATCGAGTTGTCGCCGAATTCGCCGAGGTAATTGGCGTAGGAAACAATCGGCGTGCTGCCGTTGGTCAGGCTGGCCAAATTGTGATTGAACCCATCGGAATAAACCATCGGCAGCCCTTCGTGCAGGAAGAAGTAAGAATTCTCCAGCGTTTCATCCGCCGGGCAACAGGTGCCGCCGTCCTGCGTTTGTGGCATATTGACAGCCTGCGCCGCGCTGAAATTGCCGTTGGCGTCGCAATTGCCCCCCCGGGGGATGTAATCGCGGCCATCCATGCCGTAAAGTCCCGGACTGCCCCCGTAATTGCCGATGGCGGAGTTGAACTGGCTGAAAAGCGGAAAGTTGCACAGGCGCATGCCCGAATTGAGATAGTCATAAAAGTCATTGCCCGCACTCAGCGCTGACGGCTCGTATTCGCCGAAGAGCATCGCGTCGTTGCGCGGCGCCTCGGTGTCGAACAGGCTGTTGCGGTTGCCGTCCGTCTCAATATAGCCATTGCCGAGGTCGTTGCTGCCATAGCCGTGAACGTAATCATACATTGCCTGGATGATGCCGGTGTAGCCGGCGAATGACGGGTCGTCCGTCTGGCCGGTTTCATTGCCGAAAAAGTCCACCGGCACGTGCTTTACCGCGTCCAGCCGGAAACCGTCGCATTTGGTCATGTAAAGCGTCCACGCCACCGCGCGGCAGAGATAAGTTGACACATCTTCAGGCACAGGCTGGCCATGACCGTCGAAGGGCCGCCAGCCCGCGCCCCCCCAACCGATGCCCAGCAAAGGTCCATTGGTGTCCATATACAAATCCTGCCGACCCGGGAACCGGACAAACACCGGCTTGTTCGTCGTATCGCCGATGTTACTGCCAAAGTTCCAGTTGACCGTGCCCGGTTCCTGCGCCAGGTCGCACAAACCCAACAACGGCTGATTTTCCACCACTGAAGTGGTACACCAGTAGGGATCGCCAACGGACGGCCAGTTTTCATAGCCGCCGGCGACGACTTGCAGATGAAAGTCCTGCGGAATCAGGCCCGGATAATAATTCGTCGGCGTGCCGGAATTGGGATAGCCCGGCACGACGCTGGAGCGGTGGTTCATGATGTTGTCGAAATAAACGCGGATGCCGAACCGATGCGCCGTCTGCACCATCTGAATCAGTTGGTCCTGGGTTCCATACATCGTGCCAATCGTCCCCTGCTGGTTGGTGCTGCCCAGATCAAACGGATCAAACTGGTCATAGCCGACCGAATACGCGCCGCTGTTTCCTTTGGCCGGGTTCGGCAGCCACAAGCTGTCGTAGCCCGCTTCGGCAATCTCCGGCATTTTCTGCGTAATCTGGGGCCAACTCATCTGGAACAACTCCAGCATCGCCTCGGCCCGGACCGGGCGGACGCCGGCAACCAGCAACAACAGAAAAAAAAGACTGTGAAACGCAATTCGCGCCAGAGCGCGGAAAGAAGCGGGCAATGTCAATTTCACAACGGCCATGTCAATTAATTTGGCTGCAATTCTAAATTCCAATTCTTCATGGCCGTTGTCAAATCCGGCAAGGCTGCGCAATGGCGGCGGAGATGGGAGTTGGAATACACGGCACAATATCCACCAGCGGCAAAAACATTCCATCACATTTTTGTGCGGTGGGAATTGCGGAAAATTGAAGTATGTTCGGCTACCCGATCCGGCTTGCCATCTCTCCTTTCAATTCCTTGATTTCATCCGCGAGCTTTTCCGCCTGTTGCTGCAATTCAGCGCTTTCCTTTTCCAACAACTTGACCCGTTCCGCCGCCAATTCATCCAGCACGCCCGCCCTTTGGACGATGATGCCGCAAAGCTCGTATTCCGCGCTCTCTCTCAACTGCTCCAGCGACTCGATGACGGCGATGATTTCCAATTGCAGCGATTCGTGCAGGCGCCGCAACTCCGCCAGTTCCACCTCGTCGCTGAAATCCAGGCCCGTCCAGCCCTGCCGCACATTCTTTCGCCCGCGGGAAGGGGAGAAGGTGGCCGCAGGCCGGATGAGGGTTGTAAGTGGGAAAACATTTCTGACGCCGGGTCCTCGGCGATTTCGCGCAGCGTTTTGATGTCACCAGCCTCTTTCGCGCGGTTGACCCCGAAAGCGTTCGGGGTTGACGGCGGCGGTCAGCTTTTCGTAAGTCGCCAGCTTGTCCGGTTCGTTCGCGAAACGGTCGGGATGATACAACTTCACCAGCTTGCGCCAGAGGCCATTCAATTCCGCCTCCTCGTCCGCCGTCAAGGCCTTCTTTTCCGCCACCGCCGCCGCTGTTTCCTCGTAATCCCGGTCCGTCTGCGCCTTGGCCTTCGCGAAATTCTCCTCGGCCTGTTTCGCCTCCTCCTCGCCGCCGCGCACCAGCGAATCCAGATATTTCTTCCGGTAATCCAAAATCAATCGCAGCCGGTCGCGTTTCTGGTAATGCTCGCGCAATCGCCGGAACAACGCCGCCTGCATCGCGTGAAAAAATCATGACACGAATTGCACGAATCCGCACGAATTGAAGCCCCGACAAGGCGACCGAAAATAGCCCACGGCTTTCGTCAGGAATAGAGTCATGGTATCAGGAAATTGGGCGAGCGGCATCTCCCGATGATTTCGCTCCTGACGGAGCTTTAGATTTTTAGAATTGTGTTTTCTACAACGATGCCAGCCCTGACGGGCTTGGGAATTCGGGTTAATCCGTGCAATTCGTGTCAAAGCCTCCATGCCTTTGCCAATTCCGCCGCCGTGCAAGGAATCCCTCCTGGCCAAACCCAAAGGCGCGTGGTGGGAAATCGGCCTTCGCCCGTGCGCCCGCTTGTCCAGCGCCGTAGGCGCGACATATTTGTAGAACCACAAACCACAAAAAAATCAAGCTCCGTCAGGAGCGGCATATTCGGTGAGGCGAGGCTACCGACGAGCCGGCTCGCGAGGACGCTCGCCCCACCAAATCAGATGATGACGCTCCTGATGGAGCTTGGAATTTTTTGATTCCAATTTTCTACAAATATGCCAGCCCTGACGGGCTTGGAAATTCGGGTAAATCCGTAAAATGGACTCGCTCGCGGGCCTTCGGTTTCACCAAATTCCTTTCGCCGCTTCCCAAGCGGCTCAAGTCGTGTCAAAAAAACTCCGCGCCTTTGCAAATTCCACCGCCATGCAAGGATTCCTTCCTGGCCAAACCCAAAGGCGCGTGGTGGGAAATCGGCCTTCGCCCATGCGCCATCAATTCAAAGCCGCCGCGCAGCACGCCTGACTATGCCTGTAAATTTAGCAGCCGAATCAAGGTTTCCTTCACTTTCTTGAATTCTTCCGTCGTCAGGACACCGAGCCGGACATCAAATCGTGCCAGCAAAATCGGCTGGATTTGTTGAAGATGAAAAACGCCGGATTTCAGAAACGGTTTGGGAATGTTCAATTCCCAACGATTGCCGCGCATGGCGGCCGCGCATGGCGGTCGTATGGGGAATGACGACGAGTAAAGCCAATTCTTCGTCGCGGGGATAATCGCTCAATACCAGCGCCGGCCGGACTTTGGCGGCGAGGCCGAAATCTACGCGCCAGATTTCACCGGGCAGCGTTCTTTTCATTCTCGGCTTCCATCGCGTCGAGCATTTGGAACCGCTCCAGCGCCCGTTGGTCGCAATCGGCGAGCGTCCGGGCGTCTTCCTCGGCCTCGATGATGCGGCGCATGATTTCCCGACGGTCGGCGTGCGACAATTTCGGGATTTCAGAAATGATTTCCGCTCTGCTCATGGTTGTAATTTAAGTTCGTTGCCGTGCGCTGGCAAGTGCGTTCGAGTCAGGCCGCCACCGCCACGTGCCGGGCGTGGGCGATTTCGTCCTTGGCAATCTGCCGAATCTGATGGGCCAGCAGCGTGACAACGGCAATGGTTTTGCCGGCGAGCGTCATAAATTCCACCGTGCAGCCCTTGCCGCCTTCGTGAACGAGCACGACCGTGCCAAGATCGCCCGCACTCAAGCCGTGTTCCGGCAAGTCGGTCGTCAACACCACGCTGTCGAGTTCTTTGATCATCGCGTCAGGCATCCAATGGATAGGCCGTGGCTAATGTAGCAGTTTCCTGGCCATTGGCAATAAACCAGACGGCCCGCACTTTCGGCGCACGACCATCCGGCGCGGGCAGCACGCCCTCAACTACAAAATTACGTCCGAACGGCGTCGGCACGGTTTCGACAATTTCATGATTGCGCGCATGCTTCAGCAAAGCCGAGGCAAGTGTTTCCCACGCTTCAAGTTTGAATCCAAAAACGCGAAAAAATTCCGCCTTGTGCCGCCCATCGCGGTGCGTGGTTAAAAGCAGGTAATACCACTTTGAGCATGTAATTGCACTATTCTAGGCTGCGGTAGCGTTTGCTTGTTCGATGAGCCAAGGATGAGAAACCAGCCTCCGCACGGCGTCGGCGCTTTCATACAGCGGACGCAGTTCCTCGCCGATGGCCTGCTCCAAATCGGCGAAGCGGTCCCACAGCACATTGCCAATCCGATCCTTGATCACGTCGCCGATGGCTTCCGCCGGGTTGAGTTCCGGACTGTACGGCGGTAACGCCACCAGATGCACCCGATCGGGCACGACGTGGATTTCCGGCTTGGGATGAAAACCCGCCTGATCCCAGATCACGATGTGTTCAGCCTCGGGGTCGCTCGCCGCCAGATGTCGCAGAAACAAGCCGCTCATTCCAAGCTCACTCCCGGCAAACATAGAAACTCTGCCGCATTTTGTCCGTCCACTTCCAAGGCCGAGTACAGATAGCCCCATTCATACTTCGTTCGATACGGCACCGTCGGACGCACACCCCGCTGCGTCCAGCATTTGCGCACCACCGGAATCAGACCGTAACGATGTTCATCGGCCACCCACAGCCGCACCGGCTTTCCACCAGCCACGTTCAAGCTCGCCAACCGTTCGCAGAGCGTGCGCTGAAACTCCTCGACCGCCGCCGCGTCTTTTTGCGCGTGGGTCTTGCGCGGCACTTTCAAGACCCCGCCCAATTTTCCCAGCCAGTAATACACCCCGGGCAGTTTTAGACCCACCGCGTGCCGTTCCCGCAACCAATGCTGTATCTCCTTGGCCCGTTTCCAACGACCCGAACGCAGTCCCGCCTGCAACTCTTGGAGGGCGGCGCCTTGCACTTGCGGCACGGCCCCGCCGCCGTGTTGGCGTTCCAGCAATCCGGCCAACCCGCCCGCCTTGAGCGCGCTCATCCAATCGAAAAAATGGCGGCGGCTGATCCCCAACTGCTCGGCGATCTGGGCCGCGGTCATCTGTCCGCTAGCCGCCAGTCGCGCCGCCAGCAGTCGCTGCTGGCCTTTGATGTCCTGGCAGGTCCGCAACGCAACCGCCACAGCCTGCGCCAAATCAGGCCGCTTCAAGTGATATCGTTTCGGCATGTCCTTCTTTGCCTGCATCCCCAAAATAGTGCAATCTCAAACTGTAATTGGTATAATGCGTGATTTTCCTGCCGGCACGACAGCGCGCTCCACATTCGGCAGTTTCATTTGGCGACTTATCTTTGCAAATTCCGCCTCCGCCGCAAGGATTCCTTCCTGGCCAAACCCAAAGGCGCGCGTGTCCGCATTTTGCAGGATTGAATCTCTGAAGTCACAGACAGGCGCGACACCTGTCCTACTTGAAATGTACTTCGACCGACTGGCTTTGGGAAACCGGCGTGGCGGGCAGACTGACTTCGAAAACGTCTCCATCCGGCGCGCCGGATTTGTCACCGAACGGCATCGCCGCCGCGTCGCGGTTGAGCGGACGGATTAGCGAGTTGATTTTTTCGCCGTTCACCCGGACGTCCGTCGGCGCCAGGTTTTTCGGCCAGTCCACCGGCGGATGGATTCGCAACAGCCAAGCCCGTTGTTTCAGCGCGTTTTTGAAGGCGCCTTTCGCCGCGCCGATGGTCACGTGAACCGTCCGCTCCGCGCCGTCGGCTGACGCCGTGATAGCCGTATTGCGAAATTCGCCGCGCTGGTAGGCCGTTGTCAGTGTATCGTCTTCGTACAAATTCGCAGAGTTCGTTTCCGCCGCGCGCGGATACAAATCCAGGGTGATGGGATTCCACGGCTTTTCTCCGGTGAACTGCATTTCCGGCGCGAGCGGCAGAATCGCGCCTGACCGGACATAAATCGGAATCTCGTCGAGCGGCACCAGGTTCGTCACGGTCGCCGGGCCGGAAATGGTTTCGCCCGTCCAGGCGTCAATCCAATCGCCCGGCGGTATCCACGCGTCGCGGGTTGTGGAGTTGCCGTTCACGGAATGCCACTGCAATTTCAAAAGCGCATCGAACTCCAGTTGCAAATACTCAAGGCGCAACTGGTGCGGCTGCCCGGCGGTCAGCACGGCGTCGGCTTCCGACGTGGTCGCGGCGTGCGGCCCCCATGCGTCAATCACCAGCCGACCGTCAATCCAAACCCGCGCGCCGTCATCCTCCACCGTGGACAGCGTTACGTCGCCCACCGACGCCGGCACTTCAATCGTGCCGCTCCAGCGCGCCGAAAAATGCGTGCGTGGAAAATCCGGCGCGGGACTGGTTTGGCTCCAGTTGAAATCAATGGCCGCATCCGTCCGCGTGAACGCCGGCGCGCCGGACAGATCTTCGTTGGTGAAAAATTCCGCCTTCAATCCCGGCTGGCCGTCCGAAGTCTTCAACCAGTCGCCCGGAACCATTTGCATCGAGCCTTGTAGCACCGGCGCGACGAGAATGTTTTTGCCGAGCAGATATTCATCATCGCGGCTGGCCTCGGCCAATTGCGGATAATCGAGGTCGAGCCGGCGCAGCAGCGGTTCGCCGGTTTCGTAATTTTCGTGCGCGGCGGCATAAAACACCGGCAGCAGCCGGTACCGCAGGTCCAGGAACCGGCGCGCGACGTTTTCAGCCACCGGCCCAAAGACCCATGGCATCCGCTCCAGATTATGCGTGCAGTGCGGGCGATACACCGGCGACAACGCGCCGTATTCAATCCAGCGGATGTATTGTTCGGACGTCGGGTTGGCGACGTGCCCGCCCAAATCGTCGCTCTCGTAGGGGAAAAGCGATTGCATGCCCGAATAGACCGCGTTTTCCACGGCACGTCGCAGGAAATCAAAACCCGGCCCGATGTCGCCGGTCCACTGGAATGGAAACCGGTGCGCGGCCGCATCCATCGGACGTTTGCGGATGCCGTTGTCAATGCCATCCACATTGGCCATGATGAGCGGGCGCTGCTCCGGCCGGACGCGTGCCGTCGTGTCGTGGTACAGCCGCATGCCCCAGACCTCCTTGTGCAAGTTCGGCTCGGGCGGCCCGCCTTCGCTGCGCTCCGGCGCGGCGGGGACGAGCGCCACCCACCAATTGCGGTCATACCACCAGATGTCGAGACCTTCTTTCAAGAGACCGGCCAGACCATTGAAACGATAGTTCAATTCCTTCGCGTCCAACCCGGTCACATTGGTGTTCAGCGGTTGGGGATGGTCATTGAACATAACGCGGACGTTCTTTGCATGCGCTTCCTGAAAAAATCGTGGCAGATTGGGGAACAGATTGGTGTTCGGCTGATAACCCGTCGAAGCGCCTGCCCGCCAGCCGGTGTCCACCACCAGCACGTCGAGCGGAATCTCGTGCGCGCGATAATCATCAATCTGTTTCAATGCGGTCGCCTCGCTGTAATCATACCAGCGGCTGTCGAACGCGCCGAACATGAACAGCGGCGGCATTTCGGTCGGACCGGTCAGCTTGAGAAAATCCCTCCGGAGCTGCCGATAATCACCCTGCGGAAGGAAAACGTAAATGTCCGGCGCGTTATTGCTCAAATCCCAGCCGCCGTTTGGGGTCTGGCGTCTGGGGTTTGGGTTCTGGGGTGGCGGCGTAAGACCCCACGGCGGCGGGACGATTCGTGGCGTGTCAGCGAACCACCACGCCTGTGGCTGGTCGGCCGGGCCGGGCAGCCACCGGCTGTTTTCCAGTTTCCCGTCGTAAGCATAAAGCGCCTGTCCGCCGGCGGACTCGACGCGGACGCCTTCCAGCGTCGCGGCATTTTGCGGAAGGGCAACGAAGTAATTCGCGGTTTTGATGCCAACGACGCCGGAATTCGTTTCCACCAGGAACGCCGTGCCCGGCCAGTCGCGGTTGACGACATGAAACGTTTTCCGATCTTCAAAACCAGCCGGCCCTCTCAGTTCAATCCGGACGAGTGAATCCGAAAGCAACTGTACGCGGACATTGCCGGTCACAACACTTGGCGGCGCGGCGCTGACCGTTTGCAGAAGGGCGAAAATGATCAGACCAATCAATGCAGTGGCGGGAGGCACCACGCCAGAGACCTTCCGCAAGGCGCGTGTGCAAAATGGCTCAATCACTCGGACTGAGTGCCAAAACGCGGGGCGGTTGGCAACCGCATAAATGTGCGGCGGATATTTTTCCTGCCTGCTTGTGCCGGAAGCGGCGCGGCGGCATAATTTCCACATGGCCCGTTCCACCGCAATTCTTGCGCTGACAGTTCTGGCAGCCGTGTGCGGCTCGTCGGCGCGGGCGACGATATTGTGGAGCGACCCCGCCGCGCGGGCCGTCCACAACACCGGCATGGGCGTGGACATTCTCGGTGGTGCGGTCAAACGGACCGCCACCAACAGTGACGCGCTCTATTTCCGGTTTCACGTTGAGCCGATTTCGGATGCGACCACCGAGCCTTACTTCGCAGGCTTTCAATTGTTTGAAGGCGACGAAGAGCGGCTGGGGGTGGGGAATGCGATGGAAGCCTGGGGTTACTCGGCATTCAACACGGCGGAAACCGGTCCGTCGAACGCACCGGCCTCCGGCGAATTCAACTTGAAAACCGCGCATCCCGAAACGTTCCGGCTGGGCATGTCCTGGCCTTACGAATTGGTGCGCCACGGCGTTGAACGGACCATCATTTTCAAGGTTCAATACGTCCCCGGGGGCGAGGACCTCGTCACCGTGTGGCTGAACCCGAATCTCGAGCGCGGCGCGACGGACAAAAACCAGCCCGAGAACCTCACTACGAAGTTCAAGGCGCGGGCCACCTTCGACCAAATCCGATTGCGCCAGGGCTCCGGCAACCCGTCCGACCCCAAAAGCGGCGGCAACGGCTGGATCTTCAGTGACATGGCGATTGCGACTTCGTTCGACGACTTCGTAATGGTTCGTTTCTGGCAGACGTGGTGGTTCAACACGCTCGTGGCAGTGGCGCTGCTCGTCGCGGTGGGCACGGCGGTTCGCCTCATCGAAAAAAGGAAATTCCAACTGCAACTGCAGCGTGCCGAGCAGCAGAGCGCGCTGGAACGGGAACGGGCGCGCATCGCCCAGGATTTGCACGACGACCTCGGCTCGTCACTGACGCGGCTGTCGCTGCTGAGCGGCCTGATCAAGGCGGACAAGGACAACCCGGAACAGCTGGAGGCGCACGCTGGCAAACTGGCTGAGTCTGCCGACCAGACGGTGCGGTCCCTGGAAGAAATCGTCTGGGCGGTGCGACCCGGCAGCGACACGCTGCAAAGCCTCGTGGATTACATCACGCATTTTGCGACCGAATTATTTGAGGGCAGCCCGACGCGCTGCCGGCTGGATGTGCCGGACGAGTTGCCCGCGCGGCCATTGCCGCCGGATGTGCGCCACAACATCTTTCTCATCGTCAAGGAGGGGCTGACCAATGCGCTCAAGCACTCCGGCGCAGACGAGGTTCAATTGCAAATCAAAATCACGCGGCAAACTTTGGAAATCGTCATTGCCGATAACGGCAAGGGTTTTGACACCAACCCCGCCGCGACGGACGGGAAGCGCAACGGTCTCGGCAACATGAAACGCCGTGCCGGGGCGGTCGGCGGCAAACTTAGTTTGACGAGTACGCCCGGCCAGGGTACGCGAATCGAATTCTCCATCGGTTTTCCCAGTTGACCAACCGCCCAGGCGGTTTATTTTCAAACCCTCGCACCAAAATTTTATGCAAATCAAAGTCGCCATCGTGGATGATGATGAGGGCATCCGCAGCAGCCTGTCGGCGTTGATCAAACGCGCGCCCGGCTACAAGCTCGTCGGCGAATATGCCAACGGCGAAACGGCGCTGAAGGAAATTCCGCAGCACCTGCCGGATGTGGTGTTGATGGACATCAACCTGCCGGACATGAAAGGGTATGAATGCGTGCGGCGGTTGAAGGAAGGGCAGCCGGCGATCCAGTTTTTGATGCTGACGGTTTACGAGGACAGCGATTCGCTGTTCAATTCACTGCGCGCCGGCGCCAGCGGCTACCTGCTCAAGCGCACGGCCTCGGCACGTTTGCTGGAGGCGGTCCGTGATGTGTTCGACGGCGGTTCGCCGATGACGCCGCAACTCGCCCGGCGCGTCGTGCAATTTTTTTCCCGGCCCACGCCCCAAGCCGCGTCGCTCGCCAAACTCACACCGGCCGAACGCGAATTTCTCGACCAGCTCGCCAAGGGCTATGCCTACAAGGAAATCGCCGACCGCATGAAGATCAGCATTGATACGGTGCGCAGCTATGTACGGACAGTTTATGAAAAACTGCATGTCCACTCGCGCACCGAGGCCGTAGTCAAATACCTGCGGGGATGAACCGTCGTTGGAAGAGCAAAAACTCTGCGGATTGAAATCACGCCGTCCCAAATTGAACCCGCTTCCCGTCCGCCCGGCACCGGCCGTTATCTCGAAATATTGCTCCGCAAAAAATATCCCGGAACGCATTTTGAACTCGGCGGCGAACTGGATACGGCCGGCCAGCTCGACGGCGCCAGAAATGAGTTTGGCGAGGCGGTGCGGCTAAATCCCAACAACGCGCGGACACATTTTAATTATGGAGTCTTGCTCGCGAAACAAAACCGGCTCGATGACGCGCAGCGCGAGTTCGAAGAAACCCTCCGGCTTGAACCCACCTACGCCAGGGCCCGGGAATATCTCGCTCAAATACAAATGTTGAAAAAGCGCGCGCCGTGATTTCTCTTGCCAGCGCCGCAACAAATCCTAAATTCACAGCCGCTCATGTGGTCATTGCTCAAAGAATTTCTAAAATTCGCCAGACAGGAGAAAAAATGGTGGCTCATCCCGCTCATCGTTGTGCTGCTGCTGCTGGGCGCCATTCTGTTGTTCACCGCCAGTTCCGGCATCGCCTGGGCGCTCTACCCGTTTCTGTGAGCCATGCCCGCGCCGCGCCACGTCCTCGGCATTTCGGCGTTTTACCACGATGCCGCCGCCGCGCTGGTCTGCGATGGCAAAATCATCTGCGCCGCCCAGGAGGAACGTTTCACCCGCAAAAAAAACGACGCCGATTTTCCCGCGCAGGCGATGCAATTTTGTCTCCGCTACGCCAACCTGACGCCGGCGCAACTGGACGCCGTGGTTTTTTACGACAAGCCGGTGCTGAAATTCACGCGCCTGCTGGAAACGTATCTGGCGGTCGCACCCGGCGGCTGGCGTACGTTTCCGACGGTGCTGGCCAACTGGCTCGGCGGGAAACTGGATTTGCGCAAAACGATCCGCGCGGAACTGCCGGAGTTGCGGCCGGATTGCCCGATTCTCTTCACCGAACACCACCAATCCCACGCGGCCAGCGCGTTCTATCCGTCGCCGTTTGACGAGGCGGCAATTCTGACCATTGATGGCGTGGGTGAATGGGCCACCACAACCATCGGCTACGGGCGTGGACAGGAAACCAAAATACTGAAGGAGCTGCGCTTTCCGCACTCACTCGGTCTGGTCTATTCCGCCTTCACCGACTACTGCGGTTTCCGCATCAATTCCGGCGAGTATAAGCTCATGGGGCTGGCGCCGTACGGCGAACCGAAATATGCCGACGCCATTCGCCGCGAATTGCTCGACCTCAGACCCGACGGTTCGTTCTGGTTGAATCTCGATTACTTTGACTTTCTGCGCGGCACGAGGATGGCGAATGAAAAATTTTACCGGCTGTTCGGCGGGCCGCCGCGCGGGCCGGAGGAAAAAATCGAGCAACGGCACATGGACGTGGCGCGCTCGATCCAATTGGTCACGGAGGAAATCATGTTGCGGCTCGCCCGGCACGCCCGCGAAGTGACCGGCCTGAAAAATCTCTGCCTGGCCGGCGGCGTCGCGCTCAACTGCGTCGCAAACGGGCTTATCCTCCGTGAGAAAATATTTGAGCGCATCTGGATCCAGCCTGCCGCCGGGGACGCCGGCGGCGCGCTGGGTGCAGCGCTCGCGGCGTGGTATGCGGGGGCGGAAAATGCGCGGGTCGCCGCGCCCGCGGATTCAATGCAATCGTCGCTGCTCGGCCCCGGATTCACAGACGACGAAATTGAAACGGTGCTGCGCTCTTACCACGCCGTCTTTCAAAAATTGGAAAGGGATGCGTTGCTGGATTTGACCGTGGAACTTTTGAAAGCGGAAAAAGTTGTCGGCTGGTTTCAAGGCCGGATGGAATTCGGGCCGCGCGCGCTGGGCAACCGCTCGATTCTGGGCGATGCGCGCTCCGCGAAAATGCAGTCGGTGATGAACTTGAAGGTGAAGTTTCGGGAATCGTTCCGTCCCTTTGCTCCCATCGTGCGCCGCGAACGCGTGGCGGATTATTTTGAACTGGCCGTGGAATCGCCTTACATGCTGCTGGTGGCGCCGGTCAAAAAGGAGTTGTGCCGTGAGGTTTCACACGAACTGAAGGGACTCGACCGGCTCAAGGAAATCCGCTCCACACTTCCCGCCATCACACATCTGGATTATTCGGCACGCATTCAAACGCTGGCACCGGAAGCCAATCCGCTCATTTACGATTTGCTGCTGCGCTTCGAGCGGGCGACCGGCTGCGGTGTGCTGGTCAACACGTCGTTCAACGTGCGCGGTGAGCCGATTGTCTGCACGCCCGACGATGCCTACCGCTGTTTTGTGAACACGGAGATGGATTATCTCATCATGGGCGGTTTTGTGATCGAGCGCACCGCGCAACCGCGGCAAAAAATTGAGCGGCGGATTGCGCCGCAGGCGGATTGAAATGAAATTAAACTTCAAAGAAGACCCGAAGGAATGGCGCAAGTCCGCGCTGCTGACCGTGCTGGGGCTGGCCATTTTAAGTTCGCTCCTGGGCTGGCGGCGGCATCTGCCGGTGAACGTCTGGCGTGCGCTGCTGGCCGTGCTCGCGGTCGTGGCGTTTTGCGCGCTATTGCAACCGCGCTGGTGCCGGGGCTGGTACCGGCTCTCGTTGCGGCTGGGATTTTATTCCAGCCAGCTCATCGGGCGCGGCGTGCTGGCGCTGCTTTTTATTTTCATCCTGACGCCGCTGGGACTTGTCTTGCGGCTGGCGGGCAAGGATCCTTTGCAGCTCAAACGCCCGCGCGACGCGGTGACCTGCTGGCATCCGGCCAAAAACTCCGGTCCGTTGGATAGACTTTTTTGAGAATCAAAACCTGAAACCAAGCCAAAACAAATCGAGGCCCGGCGGAAAATCAGGCAAAGCGTGCCACGCCTGGGCATCCGCTCAAAGAACACGGTCTACTGGAATTTCGAGGCCAACTTGTGTGACGTGGTCGAAGCCGAAGTAAATTCCGGCGCGAAAGTCATTTGAACACGGTTGCAGTGGATTTAAAGTGCTGTCCTCCGTTGGCTTCAATGGCCGATGGCGATCCGCCCTCGGCGGACCGGCAGCGGTTTTATCAGACTTTTGCCGAGGCGAAATCGCTGTAGCCGCGAAGCAATTTTCTGGCGGCGACCGGGCGGTTGAGTTAAACTCCAGAAGTGTTCCAGGCAGTACCGGGAGGTTTCCCGAACCGCCAAAAATGCAAGCTGGAAGAAAATGCAAATGTTCACCGAAATATTTACCAACAGCCGATTAACTCGCAGCCTAAACATAAAATGAAACTGATGATTCCTCATGGCTTCTCCCGCCACTGGCACGGCATGGGAATAGCGTTTGTTGCGGCCGTCGCCGCCCAGGGTCAAACCCAGGTTGCCTTCCAGGTGGACATGACTCCTTACGGAACCCCGGCAAGCGTCGCCATTGCTGGCACTTTCAACGGTTGGAGCACCGATGCCAATCCGCTGGTCAACGTCACTGGAAACATTTGGAGCAACACGGTTATCATCACCGACCCTCCCGGCACGGTTGAACAATGCAAATTTGTTGCCGATGGCAATTACGAAAGTATCCCCAACCGGCAATTCAAACTAGGCACGAGCACGCAAGTGCTGCCCTTGGAAACTTGGAACGTCAATGATTGGCCCGCCCCCACCAACCAAGTGACTTTCCAGGTTAATATGACCGCGCAGGTATTCCTGGGAGCCTTCACCAACGGAGACCCTAACGGCTCCATTACCATAGCTGGCGACTTTGAGGGTCCTTGGGATGGCACTTCCCTGGGCGGTTTAACCGCGGGTCAATGGGACAACGGATTGGTTTTGACCAACAACCCCATGGCGGGCGACGCCTCATCGAACATTTACAGCGGAACCTTTCCGGTTGTGGGCTTTCCGGGTTCGACCACCATCCAATACAAATTCCGCATGAACGGCGGTTTGGAAAGTCCGGCGTCCACTGGTGGCACCAATCGTCAGGCGGCAATTACCAACACCAGTCAGATTTTGCCGTCAGTGGATTACAATGACCTCAGCATCTATGACCTGGTGCAAACACCCATCACGGTGACCTTTTCCTTGTTTATGACGAATGGGACGCTGGACGATGGCGACTATGCCTTTCAAAAGGGCGTTGACGTGATTTACATCAACGGCGATTTCCTGGGTTGGTGGAGTTGGGGCTTGGGGAGCGGCCCGGCGGCGGATCAGATGGTTGAAGTTGGAGACTCCGACGTTTACACGAATTCTTTCGTCATCCCGCGGGGTAATTCAATCTATGTAAATTACCAATATAGTTTGGATGGTTTCAACGACGAGAATGGCTCTCAGACCAACCATATCCGCGAAATACGCTCCTACGGGCCGACTTATGTGTTCCCGCAGGACATTTGGTCCTGGACCGTTCTTCAACCAGGAAACGGCAACCCATACCCTAATCCTGGCATTACATCCACGAACATAGTGGAACCGGACTTTGGATACCTGGCGATAGGAGCTCCTGCGGGGGGCAATTTTCCCATAACCTGGCTTGGCCGTCCGGGAGTTGTGTTGCAGAACAATGCCAGTTTGACGGGTGGCATTTGGAATACCAACAATGGAACCGATGCCGCCATGTCCACCAATTGGCCAAACTCCGGCTCCGCCCAATTCTTCCGCCTGATGAAGAAGCAATAAGTGTTGGAGTATTCCCCCGCCGGGCTTGATCAACAATTCAGCGCACGCCAAGGAAATGACTCAGGCAGACCAACAGACATGCAGATTCGATCAACATGAAAAAGCTGACCCGCGGTAAACCGTATCCCGACGCTTTTTCCTTGATTGGGTCGCGGCGGTCATTGTCGTCATTACCGAGAATGCTTTGCAGCTCCAACGTCCGCGCGACACTGCGACCTATTGGCGTCCAGCCAAAAGCTCCAGTCCGTTGGACCGGCCTTTTTGAAATTTATAATTGAAACCCCAAACCAAAAAAACAAAACCCGCTGGCAAGCCAAATAAACCGCCGGTGCCAGGTCAGCGCCGTGACCCGGCGGTCATTTTGTCACCGCGCCGCAAATGGTTGTTCCGGCTGTTTGCGCTGCTGGTCGTGCCGTTGGTCCTGTTGGGCGGACTGGAAGTGGCTTTGCGGCTGGCGGGTTACGGCTATCCCACCGGCTTCTTCAAAAAAATTCACCGCGACGGAAAGGATTATTTCATCAACAACGAAAATTTCACCTTTCGCTTTTTCCCGCCGCAACTCGCGCGCTGGCCGGACCCGTTTTTGATTCCGGCGGTTAAATCGCCGGACACCATCCGTATTTTTGTTTTCGGCGAGTCCGCCGCGATGGGCGACCTGCAGCCGGCCTACGGCGCGAGCCGTTACCTGGAGGTGATGCTGCGCGAGCGGTTCCCCGGAAAAAAATTCGAAGTGGTCAACTTTGGCATCACCGCCATCAACTCGCACGTCATCCTGCCCATCGCGCGCGAGGCAGCCCGGCACGACGGCGATTTCTGGGTTGTTTATATGGGCAACAACGAAATGGTCGGCCCGTTCGGCACCGCGACGGTGTTCGGCGCGCAGGCGCTGCCGCGCCGGGTGGTGCAGTTGAATCTCGAGCTTCAGCGGACGCGCCTCGGACAACTGCTGGTGGCCGCCTTGCGCCAATCGGGTGGCAATTCGAAAAACACGTCCTGGGGTGGCATGGAAATGTTCCTCGGCAACCGCGTCGCGCCCGATGATCGGCGCAAGGAAACGGTCTATCGGAATTTCGAGGCCAATTTGCGCGATATCGTCCGGGCTGGAGTGGGTTCCGGCGCAAAAGTCATTTTGAGCACAGTGTCGGTGAACCTCAAAGACAGTCCGCCGTTTGCCTCGCTTGCCAACGGCAATTTGCCGGCGGCGGACCGCGCGCAATTCGACCAGGATTTTGCCGCGGGAAAATCATTGCAGTCACAAAGCAATTTCCCCGCCGCCGCCGAAAAATTTATGCAGGCGGTGAAACTGGACCCGCAATTTGCCGAAGCGCATTTCCGCCTCGCCCAGTGCGAACTGGCAATGACGAATTCCACGGCGCGGGAGCAATTTCAAATCGCGTGTGACGACGACGCACTGCCGTTCCGCGCCGATTCGCGGATCAACGCCATTATCCGGCAGGTCGCGCAACGATACGCTGGCGAACGGCTGGCGTTATGCGATGCCGAGCGTGAATTGGCCGCCGCCAGCCCCGCCGGCATTGCCGGAGAAGACATCTTTTATGAGCACGTGCATTTCAACTTCGACGGCAATTACCGTCTGGGAAAACTCTGGGCGGAGCAGATCGCCCAAAGCCTGGCGGCGGCAGGCGTCAGGTCCGCCGGGACCAACTGGCTTTCGCCGGAAGCCTGCGACCACGCTCTGGGCTTGACGATTTGGAACCGGCAGTTCGGGTTGCTGGCGAAGATCCAGCGGTTAGGAGATCCCCCGTTAAGCACGCAGTTCAACAATCCCGAGCGGACCCGGAAGTTGCAGGATGAAGAATTGCAACTCCGCCGGCTCGAGGCGCAACCCGGCGCCGCCCAGCGCGCGCGCGAGGATTTGATCGCCGCGTTGGCGCGCGCGCCGTCGGATAAATACCTTTATGAAGGGCTGGCGAATTTTTGCGAGGCGAACCATGACTGGCAGGGCGCCCTCGCCGCTTACCGGCGGATGACCGAAGTGATGCCGGCGGACTTTTACGCCTGCCTGCAACTGGGCCGGCTGCTCGGCGAGCAAGGGCAGCCGGCGCAGGGCGAACCGTTTCTCGAAGAGGCCGCGCACCTGCGTCCCTCCCTCCCCTCTGGCTGGCTCGAACTGGGCTCGGTCCTGTTGGCCCAGCAGAAATATGCGGCGGCCCTGGATTGCCTCAAGCGCGCAATGCGCCTCCGCCCGCAGGATCCGTCCTACGTTTGTTCCGCCGGCCGGATGCTGGCCAAACTCAACCGGCACGCCGAGGCGATGGCCGATTTCCGGCGGTCCATCCAACTCGATCCGGGTTATTGGCAGGCGCATTTTGAACTGGCGGACGAACTGGCCGACGCCAATCGTCTCGACGAGGCCGCTCATGAATACAACGAAGTGCTCAAAATCAATCCTCGTCATGTTCCCAGCCACATCAAACTGGGGCTGCTGTTCGTCCGTTTCAACCGGCTGGACGATGCCATCGCCTGTTTCCAAAATGCACTGAAAATCGAGCCGGACAACCAGATTGCCCAGGAATACCTCGCTTCGGTTCTTGCCCAAAAAGCCCAGAAGCGCTGAAAACGCCGTTTTTTCGCGGCCACCCGTCACCGCACAAACATGCGGTAGCCAGTTCGCCTGCCTCTGTTAGACTGACCTTGTAAACCAAAAAGCCAACATGCCGTGTTGCAACACCGTGACCGGTGCGAGGCATGGATAACCAACAAACGTATATGAGATATCAACTTACAAAATTATTCGCAGTGGCCGGACTGTTAGCCGCCTCGGTGTTCGTCTCACAGGCGCAACCATACTATGTGGCTGGCGGTTTTAACTCGTGGGACGCCAGTGGGGACGCCAGTTCGCTCCTGATGACTGCCGGACCTAATGCCGGCGAATATACCGCTACGATTACCAACCAGACGGCTGGCAATTACGACCAGATCAAAGTAGCCACTCTCAACTTTGCCTCTTCCTGGCCAAGTGGCAATATGATGATTTTGTATGACACCAACGGCACGGCCACCATCCATTTTTGGCCCGGAACTTCTCAAGACGGGTGGCTGCCGATTGCCAACCGGGTCGGCTACGACGACCCCGACAATGATCCCGGTTGGTCAATCGCCGGCTCCTTCAACGGTTGGGGCACGGCGGCCAATCTAATCGGCATCGGCAACGGAGTTTATACCAACACTATTGTTGATACCAACGGGCCGGGCACCGGGTTTTACAAGTTTCAGTCGCCGCAGAACAGTTGGTCTGACATCAATTTTGGCAGTCCGGATTTTGCCAACGGCGACGGCAACGGCTCGTATGTGACCACCAATAATCCGCAAAACGTGCCGGTCGTTTTGGATTTGCCGAATGGCCGTTTTTATGTTCTGGCCCCGATCCCGCCGCCGACCAATTACGTCACGTTTCAACTTGATATGACCTATGAGGTTGAGGCTGGCAATTTCACCAACACCGATCTGAACACCAATGATGTCAACTACGGTCTGCCAGTCAATTCCGTCGCGGTAGGCGGCGTTAATGGCGACTGGGGCACGGACAACACATTGACCAATTACACGATTCTAAACCCGGGCGATCTTAATCCGGGTCTCAAAACCAACCTTTACATCGGAGGATTCTCGATTCAACAATTTCTACCTATAACGATCGACTGGAAGTTCCGCGTCAACAATCTCGACGGTGGTTACGAAAACCCATTGTCCACCTCAGATGGCAATCGTGTGACAATCCTCACCAATCAAAACACAGTCTTGCCAGTAATATTTTATGATGACATCGGCGCGGGCGACCTGGTGCTTACTGACACCGTGGTGACTTTTTCCATCTACGTCACGAATGGGACGCCGGCGCTTTCAACAAACGGCCTCTACTTTACAAAAGGCTCTGATACTATTTGGATCAACGGCGCTTGGCTGAATTGGAACAACGATACTTGGGGGTATGATGCATTGCCTGCGAACCAACAGATGATGGAAGTTGGCGACTCTGACGTTTACACAAATTCCCTCGTTGTCCCGCGGGGTCAGTCGGTTGCTGTCACGTACAAATACAGCTTTGATGGCGCTGACAATGAGAACGGATCGAATACCAACCATATCCGGTATATTCGTACCTATGGGACGAACTACGTGTTTCCGCAGGATGTCTGGTCTTGGACTATACAGCCATTGGCCTACCCTAACCCGGGAATCACAAGCACGAACATTGTGGAACCGAGCTTTGGATACTTGGCGGCCGGTGCTCCGTCAGGCGGCAATATCCCCATCACTTGGCTTGGCCGTCCGGGAGTGGTGTTGGAGAATTCGTCCAGTTTGACGAGTGGCATCTGGAATACCAACACCGCAACCGATGGCACCCAGTCCATCAACTGGCCCAACAGCGGCGATCAATTCTTCCGCCTGTTGAAGTATTCTACGTATTGAAGATGAACTAGTTGAACAAACAAAAAGTTTGGTAATCCCCGGCTGGGCATAGCGGGCAAAAGCCCAGGCCCCAGCCGGGGAAAATTTTAGGCAGCCGGTCGGTCCAACCATTGCAGTTGACACGTATTAAATAAAAGTTAAATTGAATCTGATGATCATGAAAAAGCTCACGCGCAATACGTCACTGAAGGGGGCCTTTACTTTGATCGAGTTGCTGGTGGTAATCGCCATCATTGCCGTCCTGGCTGCCATGTTGCTGCCAGCGTTGAATGCAGCCAAGCTGCGGGCGGTGTCCCTTTCCTGCATGAACAACTACAAGCAACTGGGGATGGCGTGGTTCATATATGGTCAGGACAACCAAGATAGACTGGTGAGCAATTCCGATCGAAACAACAGCCCTCCGACTCCGATAAACTGGACCTGCCCGGCGGTAGCCGGGTCGGCAGTTCTGCTGGATTGGACCACCAGCAAAAACAACACCAATACTGTGTTTTTAACAATTGATACGGTCGTTCTGGGACAGAGGTCAACTGCGCTGATTGCACCCTATGTCGCCAATGAGTTAAATATATTCGTCTGTCCGGCGGACCACGATCTTTCAACAGCCCAAAGCCAAGCAGGTTGGGAGAACCGCATTCGCACCTGCGCCATGGACGGGGCGATGGGCGACGGTTCAAAATGGTTCGCGCCTGGCCAAGGCGGGAACTGGCCGGCGTTCTACAACGTGATAAGATTCACTGACATGCACAGCCCCGGCCCCTCGGATTGCTGGGTGGTTATGGATGAACATCCCAACAGTGACGATGATGTCACTTTTTACGTTAACCCTGCGGATGCGAATGGAACGCCAACCAGTTTCACGGAGCTTCCGGGAAGTTTGCATGGCAAGGCCGCGGGAATAGCTTTTGCCGATGGACATTCGGAAATCCATAAATGGATGGGGGGCCTGACAACTCAACCCTTTGACCCCAAACGCACCAGCTATTTACAGTCGGTCAATGTCAGTGGCGATCCTGCCAGTCAGAACGATCTAACTTGGCTGGCCCAGCACACGCCGGCACATTAAATCTCTGGTTAATGCTATTTGCCCGTCGGCAACCCGGCTTTTAAGCAAATGAATGGGCGACCATTTGTGCCATTGCCCTGCATCAGCAAAATTTGACAGACGATGACGCCAAATGACATTGCCCCCCGCTATTTGTCCAAGGCGTCTTTATGCCCAGGCACTTTATCTTCTGGCCGCGCTTGGTCTCGCGGCAACTGACTCGCGTGCGCAATCCAATAAGTTCTGGCAGGCGCAAAGCATCTACCAGATTATCACCGACCGTTTTTACGACGGGGACACGAACAACGACAATGCGGAAGGAACCTATGCTCCCCGCGCCCCGAGAGGGGTGCATGGTGGCGATTTCAAAGGCATCGAGCAAAAGCTTGATTACATCAAAGCGTTGGGCGCAACCGCCATTTGGATTTCGCCGATCGTTTTGAACACGGAAGGCCAGTATCATGGCTACTCGGCGTGGAATTTTTACCAGGTGGCTCCGCATTGGGGCTCCCTCTCCAATCTTCAGCACATGGTGCAGGCGGCGCACGCGCGCGGCTTGCTGGTGATTGATGATATCGTGGTGAACCACGCCGGCAACCTCGTCCGCAGCAGCGGTTCCACTTTCAACTATCCGACGGGCCACGTTCTTAGCTATAGGAACAATTCAAAAACATACCCGGCGCCTTTCAATCTGACAGCCACCAATTCGTCCCTCACCAATTTATTCCACAACTATGGGAACATTCAGAATTTCAACGACAGCAACCAGGTTGTCTTGGGTTGGTTGGACGGCCTGAATGATTTCCGGACGGAAACGCCCTACGTTCGCTCGAACATGGCCGCGATCTACGAATATTGGATCAATCAAATTGGCTTTGATGGATTCCGGGTGGATACGGCACTGGAGGTGGATATGGGCTGCTGGCAATATTTCTGTCCGGCGATTCATGCCTGCGCGGCAACCAACGGCAATACCAACTTCTTTATGTTTGGCGAGACTTTTGACAGTTCTGAATCCAGAGTTGGTTCTTATACCGGGACAGAAGGTGGTGGTCCGTTTAAATTTGATTCCGTTTTGGATTATCCGCTTTATTTCACGCTCAACGGCGTATTCGCCACGGCCAGCGGAGCGACGGCATTGATTCAAAATCATTACAACTCTGTGGACGCCTTGTATGATCCCGCGTCGCGGATGCAACTGGTCACCTTTCTGGATAACCATGATAATCCGCGTTTTTTGAGCACCAGCGAATCGAACAACAACACCAATCGGCTGGAAGTGGCGCTGGCCTTTCTTTACACCTCGCGCGGCATCCCGTGTCTGTATTACGGCACGGAACAGGGATTTGATGGCACGACCGACCCGAATGACCGCGAGGACATGTTTGCCGGGGAATTCAAGGATGGGCCGGGGGGCTCTGTTTCACAGCTCAGTTCGCCAGGCATTGATAATTTCAACATGACCCATCCGCTGTTCCTGTGGGTGGCCCAATTGAACAATTTCCGCCGGTTGTATCCGGCGCTCACGCTCGGCGCGTACGTCAATCGGGCCAGCAATTCCACCGGGCCGGGATTGTTTGCCTATTCGCGCGTGCTGAACACGCAGGAAGTGTTTGTGGTTTTCAACACGGCCAGTTCGAGCCAAACGTTGCCCGCGAGCACGCTGACTTATCCGGCGGGCACGGTGCTGGTGAATTTACTGAACACCAACGAAACCTACACCCTGACCACGGGTTCGCAAACGCCGGCGATAACCGTGCCCGGCACAACGGCGAAAATCTTTATTGCGCAACCGCAGTGGCAGCCGCTGGACCCGGTGGTAATCAGCAACTCGCCCGCGCACTGGACGACCAATGTGCCGACCGGGTCGCCCATCGTGCTTCAATTCAGCAAACCGATGGACACCAATAGTGCTCAGGCCGCGTTTTCCACTGCGCCGACCACAGACGGTTCATTTGCCTGGTCGCCAGCGCATGATACGATGACGTTTACGGCAAGCGGTGCAGGTCTGCCGGGTTTGGCAAATGTCACGGTGAATCTGACCAACTCGGCATTCGACGCGGTATCGGGTAAACCCATGTATGCGCCTTACCAATTATCATTCCAGACCGCCGGCACTGCAAAAATTCCACAAAATTAAAGTCGTGCCTTGATACAAAATTGACTATTAAACGCGGGTGAGAAATACCATCGTTTTGGCAATCATATTTGGTTTTCTCCTGCGCGCGGCGGAGCAGGGGGGGCAGGCTGCGGACTTGCCGCCGCCGACTCCAATTCAGCGTGATTTTGGAAATGGAGGTTGGTCATCGCTCGGCGCGATGCCCGCTCCGACTTGGGATGGCAAGGTGCTGCTTTTTCAAAGCGACCAGGGCCTACTCAGCCTCACACCTTTGTCGGACGATGTCATCCGCGTTCGTTTTACCACCGCAAAATCCTTTGGCCGCGATCATTCTTACGCCGTCGTCAATCACGATTTGGGCACGGTGTCGGCAAAAATTGAGGTCGGTTCCAATTCCACCACGCTGGCAACGGCTTCGATTAAAGTGATCGTGCAACAGTCTCCATTGCGAATTTCGTTTGCGAATTCCGCCGGTGAAATTCTGGACGCCGACGATCCGGGGCGCGGAATCGCGTTTGCCGGCCCGGCGTTCCGCGTCGCCAAACAATTGCGTGATGACGAGCATGTTTATGGCTTCGGCGAAAAAAATGGCAAGCTCGACAAGCGCGGTTGGAAACTGGGCGGCTCCAATTATGTCATGTGGGACACAGACACTTTCGCCCACGATGCGGGCACGGACCCGATTTATGTTTCCGTGCCATTCTACCTGGTCGTCCGCCGCGGCCAGGCCCATGGGATCTTTTTGGATGACACCTGGCGCAGCACGTTTGACGTGGGCCGCGAACGGCAGGACTTGTTGACGTTTGGCGCGGAAGGCGGCGATCTGGATTATTATTTCATCAACGGGCCCGATCCGAAAAAAGTCATCGAACGTTACACCGCCCTGACCGGGCGAATGCCATTGCCGCCGCGGTGGTCGCTCGGCTTTAATCAATGTCGTTACAGCTATTATCCCGAGGCGAAGGTGCGCTGGATTGCGGACACGTTCCGCTTGAAGGAAATCCCCGCCGATGTCATCTGGCTGGACATTCATTATCAAGACAACTACAAGCCATTCACCTGGGATCATGAGCGTTTTCCTGATCCGAAGAAAATGATTGCGGATTTGCGCGCGCAAGGTTTCCGCGTCGTCTGCATTGTGGACGCGCATCCGAAGGTTGAAAAGGGTTATGCGCCTTACGATGAGGGCATCGCGGGAAATTACTTCGTGAAAAATCCCGACGGTTCGTTGTATGAAGCTCCGGTTTGGCCGTCATGTGCGGATAAAAATCCCGGGCCGAGTGTGTTCCCGGATTTCAGCAATCCGGCGGCGCGCAAATGGTGGGGATCGCTTTACCAGAGTTTCCTGGACATCGGCGTGGCCGGCATCTGGAACGACATGGACGAACCGGCGGTTTTCAACACGGTCAGCGGGACCATGCCTTTGGATGTTGTTTTCGACAACGAGGGCCAGCCGACCACGCATCGCGAAATCCACAATGTGTATGGCCAGTTGTTGACCCGGGCGACGTTTGAAGGATTGTCGCGCCTGCGGCCCAACGAGCGTCCGTTTGTGCTCACGCGGGCCAGTTTCGCGGGCGGCCAACGCTACGCTGCGGTCTGGACGGGCGATAACACCTCCGACTGGTCTTCGTTGCGGCAGTCCATTTCCACCTTGCTGGGCTTTGGGCTGTCGGGCTTTTCCTTCGTTGGCGCTGACATCGGCGGCTTTGACGGCGCGCCGTCGGGCGAACTTTACAGCCGTTGGCTGCAAGTGGGTGTTTTTTATCCGTTCATGCGGTCGCATTCCACATGGGGTTCGCCCGACAAGGAACCGTGGGCCTTCGATTACAACCATGAAATCATCAATAAGCATGCCATCGAACTGCGCTATGAATTGCTGCCCTACATTTATAATGCGATGCAGCGGGCCAGCCAGACCGGCGTGCCGGCCCTGCGCCCGTTGTTCCTCGAATATCCCGATGATGCAAAGGTCACCGGGCTTGATGATGAATTCCTTTTTGGCCATGACCTGCTCGTGGCGCCGGTTCTGTATGAAGGCGCGAACGAACGCGAAGTTTACCTGCCGCAAGGGGAATGGTTCGATTACTGGACCGGCCGCCGCTTTGCGGGGGGCCAGACCATTCATCTGACGGTCACGCTCGATTCGATACCCCTGTTCGTGCGCGGCGGTGGTTTTATCTTCCGTCAACCAGTCATCCAGAACACCGGAGAAATGCCCGGAAAACCGCTGCGTGTCCTCATCGCTCCAGCAAGCGAGTCTGAATCCTCACTCTACGAAGACGATGGCGAAACGTTGGATTATTGCAAAGGGGCCTTTATGAAACGCCGGTTTCATCAGACCTGCAACGATCAGAGAATAGTCGTTGACGTATCCGGGCCGGAAGGGACCTATCGTCCCGCTGCGCGCGATTTGGTTCTGGAGACGTGGACCGGCCATGAACCGAAAAATATTTTCAGGCCAACCAGGGGCGCGGCCGTTGACAGGGTTTTATTGCCGCATTTGGACGCGGGTGCGTTGGCACAGTCGCCGCAGGGGTGGTCCTTCGCCAACGGGTTGCTCACCGTGAAGGACGAGGACAGCTTCAAGCCGATGCAGTTTGTCATTGAGCGTTAAGCCGTGTGCGGCCGCTGATTTCGTGGGACGCGCCCGGATGGATCATGGTTGGCGCACCGATAAAGGGTCGTGCTGGCGGGGCGGGGCAAATAAAAGTGTTCTGACTTGGTAGTGGCGGCGCTGCCGTAGCGCTGTGCGCCGCCGCAGCGGCGCACCCGCCAAATTCAAATGAGGACGCCACCCGGATATGTTTTATCTTGCACAGCAAACGCCGTAAAACTAGTCTTTAATCGCAGGGTTTGTCTCGCAAATCAGTCCGCCGCATGTTTGTGCGGTTGCGCCAAACCTGGGTGAACTGTTAACTAATATCCATGAGCTTTCAGCATTTGAGAAACTTTTTGGTCCGGCTTGCCGCCGCGCTGGTTTTGGTTTCACCGCGTGTCTGGGCTGATGCAGATGTTTCCACCGCCACCGCCCGCCCTTCGCCCGACTGGCTCCGCGCCGGCACCATTTATGAAATTTTCCCGCGCGATTTTTCCGTGGCTGGCAACCTCAACAGCGTCACCGCACGGCTCGACGAGTTGCACCACCTGGGCGTGAACATCCTGTGGCTGATGCCGATTCATCCCATCGGTGAAAAATTCCGCAAGGGTGAATTCGGCAGTCCGTATTCCATCAAGGATTACTACGCCGTTGACCCGAACTACGGCACGCTGGATGATTTCAAGAAACTGGTTGCCGGAGCTCATCAACGTGGCATGAAAGTCATCATGGATCTGGTCGCCAATCACACCGCGTGGGACAGCGTATTGATGGCGCACCCGGATTTTTACAAGCGGAATGCCCAGGGCCGCATCATCCCGCCCGCGCCGGAATGGACGGACGTTGCCGGTTTGAACTACACCAGCCCGGCACTCCGCGAATACATGATTACCATGATGAAATATTGGATCAAGGAAGCCGACGTGGACGGGTTCCGCTGCGACGTGGCGTACATGGTGCCGACGGATTTCTGGGAACAAGCCCGCGAGGAACTCACCCAGGTCAAGCCGGACATTGTGATGCTCGCCGAAGCCAATGAACCGGAACTGCTGTTGAAGGCGTTCGACATTGATTACGACTGGCCGCTGCTCCACGCCATGGACAAGGTTTTGATTGACGACGCGCCCGCGTCGGACCTCCAGCGTTCGTGGGAGGACAGCCGGCTGCGATTTCCCAAGGACGCGTTGCACATGCGCGTCTCCGACGACCATGATGAAGCGCGCGCCGTGGCCCGCTACGGCCTGAAAGGCGCGCTCGCCGCGTCCGCGCTCATGTTCACGCTCGACGGCGTGCCGCTCATTTACAACGGCATGGAGGTTGGCGATGCCACCGAATCCGGCGATCCCGCGCTCTTTGAGAAGTTGAATATTTTCTGGCACCCGAAGGAACGCCCGCCGTTGCGCAGCATCTACCACGACCTGATTCAACTCCGCAATCAATACGCCGCGCTTTGCAATTCACGCGTGGACTGGCTGCGCAACTCGGACGAGACCAAACTCGTCACCTTCCTGCGCGCCGACGACAAGGATGAACTGCTCATCATCATCAATTTTTCCAACCGCCCGCTCACCGGCAAAGTGGACTTGAAAAACGTGGATGGCTTTATGCCGGTGGAAATTTCCGGCGTGCAGAGTTCCAATGGCGGCCCGCTGCCGATGTTTCACCTGAACGGCTTTGAGTGGCGCATTTACCATCGCGCCGCGCCGAAATAAAACCGCAATGAATTGGTTGCGCGAAATCGAACGTTGCCATTGCGCCGCAACCGTGGTGTCGTGAATCCGGTGCTGGTTTAATGCGTGCCGGCCATGCCGGGCGCAGCAGGTTCCCCGACGGTTTTCTTGAAGGTCACCACCAACAGCGTCAGCAGGGCGGCCAGTCCCATGCTCGCGCCGCCCACGACGAGCGCATTCACGGGTTCGTTGTGCAGATAATGTTTCAGGACGTAACCGAGCAGGCTGGAAGCAGTAATCTGTGGCAGCACGATGAACAGATTGAACAATCCCATCATGACCCCGACTTTTTCCTTCGGCAGTGAGGGCGCGAGCATGGCGTAGGGCATGGAGAGGATGCTTGCCCACGCGATGCCGACGGCGGTCATGGTAATCAACAGGTGATATTTGTCTGAAGCCAGCGGAACCGACGCCAGTCCCAGCGCACCCACTGCCAGACAGAGAATGTGCATCCGCTTGGGGCCGGTGTATTTCGTGCCCCATAGCAGCACGAATGAAAAAACGAAGCAAACGGCATTATACGCGGCAAAACAGAAGCCCGACCAGGAACCGGAGGCTTCCATTTCCACCGAGCCGGGCGCCGCATGAAATATGTTTTTCGCGACGGCCGGAGAAAAATAAACCCACATCGCGAACATCCCGATCCAGGTGAAGAATTGAACGAGGCCAAGTTCCCACATCCGCCGGGGCAGACGACCGGGCAGATGATAGACCCACTGCGCAAACATCATGAAGGATTGAACCAGGCCAAGTTCCCGCATCCGCCGGGGCAGATGAAATATCAGCGCGAAGATGGTGCCCAAGCCGAGCGTCCAATCCAACTTCCGCGCGCGGATGGCGGCCAGTTCGGAGTCAGAAGGCGGGTATTCCTTGGCGCTAAAGACCGTCCAGAGCACTGCGCCCAGGAACGCCGCGGCGCCGATGTAAAATGAGAGCCGCACGGAGGCCGGTATATGTCCCTGCCCCGCGCCTTCGGAGGCGACGCCAAACCAGTTGGTCATCATCCAAGGCAAGGCTGACGCAATAGTGCCGCCCAGACCAATGAACAGGGATTGAATGGCGAAACCTTGGGCGTTCTGTTCTTCGGGAAGATTGTCCGCCACCAAGGCCCGGAACGGCTGCATGCTGGCGTTGATGGTTCCGTCCAGCACCCAGAGCAGTCCCGCGGCCATCCAAACCGACGGGCAATTCGGCATCAAAATCAGGGCGAAGGACGCCAGAATCGCGCCGATAAGAATGAACGGACGCCGCCGGCCCAGCCGCGTCCAGATGCGGTCGCTGTAGTGCCCGATTAACGGCTGGATGATGACACCCGTGACAGGCGCGGCCAGCCACAAAATCGCGAGCCGGTCGGGATCCGCGCCAAGGTAGCTGTAAATCGAACTCATGTTGGCCATCTGCAGGCCCCAGCCGAACTGGATGCCGAGAAAGCCGAAGCTCATGTTCCAGATTTGCCAGAAAGAAAGGCGAGGTTTTTGCATGACGGGGTTTTTTGGTTTGAAATTTCGGGCTTGCGATAACACTGCGGGCCGGAAAGTTCAAGGCTTTATGCCCGCATGTTTGTGCTGTCCGCCGGTCAAACCCTCGGCGCGGGCCTCCGATTTAATTCTGGCGGCACCTTGATTCGGTGGTGGCGGCGCTGCCGCCGCGCTGGCGGAAAATCAACTGTTCGCGCGCATGCTGATTTCCGATTTGACGGCGGCGGCCAAAAGAGCGAAAAGAAGCTGGACCATGACACTAAAACGCTGGGTTCTCTGGTTGTGTATCGTCGCGCTGGTCATCAGCGAACTTCTCCTCTTTTCGGCCAATCAGCAGAAGAACGCGGCCCAGGCCGAAGTGCGTGACGCCAAACAACAGATCGAGCAATTGCGCGCCGAAATGAACCAGGGCAAAAGCTCCAACGTCGAAACGCAAAACGCGGAGCTCGCCCGCCTGCGCAGTGAAAATCAGGACCTGCTCCGCCTGCGTAACGCCGTCCGCGAGTTGACCGAAACAAATCAGCAGTTAGTCCAGCAGTTGAAGGCCGCACGCGTCCTCGTGCAACAGCAGCAGGAGCAGTTGCAGGCGTGGCAGGAGGATGCTGTTGCGGTGCAGCAGGCCCAACGTGCCGCTGCGTTGGCGGCGCAACAGCAAGCCCAGCAACAGGCGCAGGCTGAAGCCGCCCAGCGTAACGCCTGCATCAACAACCTCAGGCAGATTGACGCGGCCAAGCAGCAGTGGGCGTTGGTAAACAACAAAAACGATGAAGCGGTTCCGGCTGCGGCGGATTTGCTGCCCTATTTGAAAGGCGGGGTTTTCCCGGTGTGTCCCGGTGGCGGCAGTTACACAATTAATGCCGTTGGCCTGCCGCCGACCTGCTCGGTTCCCGGCCACGCCCTGCCACAATAGCCCGTTGTGCCACCTATGGCTGGGCTGGACAGGCCAATGCGGGAAACGGCGCTAACGAGATGCATCGTTGGCTTTCAAAGTCTGTGCGTTTTCCATGCCGGATGAGGTCGGTTCCCGGCCAATCCGATTGGCTACCAGCACGCCGTCCATGTCTTCGTAGGTGAAGGCGAATCGGTCGCCAATGCGCAAGTCGCTCAGGTTCCCGCTTGGTTTGTCGCCAACGACGATCTGGCAACCATCAGCGAGGTGGAACGTTTTCTCCGCAAGCAGATCCTTGGCCTTCACCGTTCGGGTTTCGGCATCAATGGCCCTGATGGTTCCCACAAAGGTCGGGCTTTTCTGTTCGATTCTCCGCGCCCGCAGGGAACCATTCACCGATTCATAGACGACATTGACCGTGTGCCCGACCTTCAGGTCATCCAATGTTTTTGTGCTGTCGGCTTTGATGACCACGGCGCAGTCGTCGGCAAGGGCGAAGTTGCGTGTGAAGGCGCCGTGCTTGACCGCGAGCGTTCGTTTGGCCGGATCAAGCGCGAAGATATAGCCCGTGAAGACCAGGTTGTGCTGCGCTATCCGGTCCGCTACCAGCACGCCGCGCGCGTTTTGGTAGCTGACCTCCACCTTCTGGCCGGGGCGCAAATCCGCCAATGCGGCTGTCGGCTGGTCTTCCAACGAGACGGTGCACGCACTGCCGACGTTGAAAATTTTGGTGCCCCAAAAATCCTTGACCGACACGGTTTTTTCCTTTTGGTCAATGGAAGCAACGATGCCTTTGAAGATTTGTTGCCTTTGAACCGGTGCTGACTCCTCACCGTTGACTGGACTGGCACAGGTCAGGTTGAACGCCATGCCTGCCACTGCCAACATCTGCATTAATGACGTTTTCATTTGGTTTCTTTGGTTGAGCAAGCGTTTATTTCGCGCTTGGTCAGTTTTCCGCGGTTTAAGCGCCGTGCCTGAATGGGGTCGAAATTCCATCAGACACTCAATTGCGCAGGCCCCCACCCGGCGGCCTGTTATAACATGGGCAAGTTCCATACCTGCCATAAAACCGGCTAAATAAAAGATTTTCGAGGGAATTTGGGATTGGAGGCGCCGGCGGCTGTCACATTGGGCGGCATAGGTGAATCCGGGCGAGCCAGCCCGATTCCCGGGTGAAACTACTTGTTTTGCTCGTCACGCCCGACAGTCAATCCAAATTGAATGAGCTTTTCCCGCAGCCGCATCCGGCCGATGCCCAGCCAGCGGGCGGCTTTGGATTGGTTGCCTTGCGCCAACTGAATGGCCTGCTTGAACAATTCCGGTTCCAGATCCGCGATCATGCGCGCGTAGGCGTCTTGGATATCGCCGCTTTGCGCACGGTTGAGCAGCTCGGCAATGTAAACGGCATGGGTTTGTTGGGAGACGGCCACGGGTTTTCGGGTTTTGGCCAGCACCTGCTGCACGTGCTCCAGGCTGATGGCAAACGGCCGCGCCGCCAACAACGCCTGGCGAATGACGTTTTCCAGTTCGCGCACATTACCCGGCCACGGCTGGTTTTGCAGAAACGATATGGCTTCGGGCTGGACCGAGGGAGAGTCGAGGCCGAGCTCCTTTCCATAGCGACGGATGAAATATTTCGCCAGTTCCGGAATGTCTTCCGCGCGCTCACTTAATGGCGGCAGCGCGATGGTGACCACACTCAGGCGATAGAACAGGTCTTCGCGAAATTCCTTTTCCTTGATGGCGGTTTCCAGCTCGCGATGAGTCGCCGCCAGCACCCGGACATCCACAGGAATGTTGACTTCGCTGCCGAGCCGTTGAATGCAGCGTTCCTGAAGCACGCGCAACAGCTTGCCCTGGGTGTTCCCGTTCAAATCACCAATCTCATCCAGAAAGATGGTCCCGCCGTGCGCCTGCTCAAAACGGCCGATGCGCCGCGCCTGTGCGCCGGTGAACGCGCCGCGTTCGTGGCCGAACAATTCGCTTTCCAGCAACGCATCCGGGATGGCGGCGCAATTGACGGCGATGAACGGTTTGTCGGCGCGGAGGCTGTGCTGATAAATCGCGCGGGCAATCAGTTCCTTGCCGGTCCCGGTGGCGCCGCGGATCAGGACCGTGGCGGGTGTGGCCGCGACCCGTCCGATTTCCTTGTAGATGGCCTGCATCGCCCGGCTTTTGCCGATGATGGCCGATTGGTCCGTCCGGGCCTCTCCCATTTCCACCGGTTCGGACATGAGCCGGCTGCTGGCGACGGCGGAAGCGACCAGATCCAACAATTCATCCGCTTCAAACGGTTTGAGCAGATAATCGCACGCCCCGAGTTTGGTGGCTTCGATGGCCGTCTCGGTTGTGCCGTGCGCGGTGATCAGGATGATCGGCTGCTTCGGCTTTGCGGTGTGGAGTTGGGCGACCAGATCCAGCCCGCCCAAACCCGGCAGGCGCAGGTCGGAGATGACGACATTGTACTCGTTTTGACGCGCCAGTTCCAAACCGGCGTCCCCGCGACCGGAGGTTTCCACTTCGTAACCCTCGGCGCACAGCACCTTTTTCAAGGAGGCGGCCGTGCTGGCGTCATCTTCAATCAGCAGAATTTTTGGGTTCATGTTCATCAGCGTGCGGCAGGACGATGGCGAAGGTGGTGCCGCGGTTGAGTTGGGTTTGGTAACGGAGTTCACCGCCGTGCTTCTCGACGATGCGCGCGGCGATGGGAAGGCCCAGTCCGGTTCCGCCTTCCTTGGTGGTGAAGAAGGGATCAAACAGGCGGTTCTGTACCTCGGCCGGAATCCCTTTCCCGGTGTCGGCAACTTCCAAAACCGCGGTATCGGCCTCATCGTGGACGCGCAAGGTGATTGCTCCTTTGCGCCCGATGCTCTCCGCCGAGTTCTGGATCAGGTTGATCAACACCTCTTTGATTTGTTGGGTGTCCGCGCGCACCCAGCCAGCCTCGGACGGCTCCAGCTTCAACTCGATCGCGGCCTTTTCCAACTGCGGCTTCAGCAGGTCATGGACCTCCTTCAGGATGCGTTGGGGCGGGACGGCGACCAGTTCCGGCTCGGAAGGGCGGGCAAACTGGAGGAAATCCTTGACGATCCGTTCCAGGCGGCTGATTTCGCTGGCAATGACGGAGGCGTCTTCATTGTCCGCGCCCGGCAACGACTTTCTCAAACTGTAGAGGCGGAATTTAATGGCCGTGAGTGGATTGCGGATTTCATGGGCGACGCCCGCTGCCAGCACACCCAGCGAGGCGAGCTTTTCCTGCCGTGCGATGATGGCCTGGCTTTCGGTCAACTTAAAGCGCAGCGGCGCAATCATGCCACGATAAACCAATACGGCCAGTGCGGCCATGAGCGCCAGCAGCAGCACCACTGAAAGTTCGAGCAATAGCTGAAACGTGGTCAACGTGTTGTTCGACTCGTCAAGAAAATCATTGAAAGCCAATTTTTGACCGTAGATGAAGGTATCACACAAGTCCAGGAGGTGCTGGGACTGCTGTTGCACTTTTTCGTAGCTCGTCGGAAACGCGCCAACTTTGGTTTGCAGCCTGCCGTTGCTGGCATTCAGCAAATTTGTGCTCACGTTCAGATAATCGTAGTAGGCGCCTCCGATCTGCCCGAAAAACTGGTGTTCCATGGGCGTGACGGCGTTGGTCCGGTCTGCCTCAAACCATTGGGTGAGTTCCCGCACATTGCCGAGGAAGAGGTCATAGTCCGCGGCTTCGCCACGCAGGCGGTAGCGGAGCAGGATGTCGTTCAATCGCTGGATGTCGCCCTTCATGCGAACGCCCAGGTAAAAACTGTCCGGATTCAGCCCGGCGAACTCGTGTTGCAAGCGTTCCACCCGGTCCCAAGTTGTGCAGCCCACCCAGACAACCAGGATTGAGCCAAGTAATACGGTCAGCGCCAGCCCGACCAACCGCAGCTTGACCGCCGGGCGGCCCGGGTTGGCTCGTGGCAATGCACCTGTGGCTTGAACTGGACCATCCATCTGTTTCACTCGCGCGCGGGCGCCTGCATAAAATCATCGGTTTTCGCAGGAAAACCGCCTCACGCCCTTGCTGGCACACCAGCCGCTACTCCCTTTTTGCAAGAGCAGCGCCAAGTATAGACCAAACCGATAATAACCACAAATTCCAAACTGATGAAAACGCAAATTGCTCCCGGTGCCTGCGATTCCGTGTTTTTCCCCATGCCTCCAATCAAGGCGGGGAAATCCGAATGCGCCAATGGCGGCAGCTTCAATGCTCCGCAAGTTTCATTGGAGCCGGTCGTGGCAGGGCGAATTTCTGCTCGCCGTCCTGCGCGCAACTACCATTCCGGTTTGCCGGCCTCCTTGGGAGATTGGCTGGTCTGCAAAGAAGCCTTGGAAATTTGCCGGAGGGGTTGCGATGGGACCAAAGACGGAAATCACGCCTGGGCTTTGGCTGCCCAGCCGGTACCTCACGTAAAAGTTCCGGCCACTGCGAGCATGCGCCCGCAAACGGCGTCGTGATCGTCCGCCGGTTGAGTTGCGACAAACGCCAGCATGCTGTGAAAGAAAAAGTCCTGATTGTGGATGACGATGCCAGCGTGCGTGAATCCTTGCGCAAGGTCCTGGCGGGTGTGGGCTACGAAGTCGCTTTGGCGGCAGACAGCCGGGAAGCGGTGGAACGGTTCGAAGGCGGGCACGTTGATTTGCTGCTGTTGGACATCAGCCTGCCGGTCAGGAATGGATGGGACGCCTTCGAGCGCATTACCAACGAAGCTCCAGTGCTCCCGATCATTATTATCACCGGGCAGGCCAATCAACACGACATGGCGGTGGCGGCGGGCGTCGGCGCGCTGATGGAAAAACCGCTCGATGTGAATCAGCTTCTAAACACAATGCAGGAGTTGCTGGTCGAACCAGTGGAGAGCCGGTTGCTCCGGTTGTGCAGCCACGATCCGGACACGCGCCACGCACGGCCCTCCGAAAATCGGGCATGGCTTGGGCACTGAGGTGCGACCATCACCCAGGCGCTCGCCCGCCGTCTGCCCGCATCCGCTTTCCCCAGAAATTACGCGACCGGCTTTTCGTTAATTGCGTTGCACCTTCGGCGGCAACTGAGTAATCCCCGGGCGTACCCATCGCGGTGATTTTCATTCTTGGCTTTCGTCGCCTTCTCACATAATTTCCCCGTTCCATGATTGATACAGACATTGAATTGTTAAAAGGCATTGCGAACCAGTTGCGCATTCATTCGATTAACGCCACCACCACCGCGGGCAGCGGCCATCCGACTTCGTGCCTGTCAGCGGCGGATGTGATGGCGGCGCTGTTCTTCGGACACATGCGTTACGACGCGAAAAATCCGCATTATTACAACAACGACCGTTTCATTCTTTCCAAAGGACACGCCGCGCCGCTGCTCTACGCCGCGTGGGCGGAAACCGGTTTGTTTCCCGTGGCCGATTTGTTGAATCTCCGCAAATACGGCTGCGACCTCGAAGGCCATCCGACCCCGCGCCTGCCGTTCGTGGACGTGGCCACCGGCTCGCTCGGTCAGGGCTTGAGCGTCGGCGCCGGCATGGCGCTGGCCGCGCGTTTCGACAAGCTCGACTACAATACCTATGCCCTGCTTGGCGACGGCGAACTCGCCGAAGGCGCCGTGTGGGAAGCCGCGTCATTCGCCGGCATTTACAAGCTTAACAATTTGATTGCCGTCGTGGACGCCAATCGCCTCGGCCAGAGCCAGGCCACGGCATTCGGCCATGACATAGGCGTTTACCGCGAACGATTTGAAGCATTTGGCTGGCGCGTCGAGGACATTGATGGCCACGACCTCGAGGAAATTCTGGAAGTGCTCAGCGGCGTCGGCTTGAACGACCAGCCGCTGGCCATTATTGCCAAAACTTACAAGGGCGCGGGCGTTTCATTTTTGCAGGACCGCGAGGGCTGGCACGGCAAACCGTTGAGCAAGGACGAAGCCGCCAAGGCCATTGCCGAACTTCAGCCGGTTGCAAGGCCGGCCGCCGGCGTGGCCATTCCGGCGCCGAATCAACTGCCGGCTCCGAACAACGCCGCGCCCGCCGGCTACCCGCCGGTCAGCTACAAACCCGGCGATGCGGTCGCCACGCGCGAGGCCTATGGCAATGCGCTCGCCCGCATCGGCGAGGCGGACCAACGCATCGTCGCAATGGACGGTGACACAAAGAATTCCACCTACTCGGAGAAGTTCATGAAGAAATTCCCGGCGCGGTTCACCGAGTGTTTCATTGCCGAGCAAAACATGGTCGGCGTTGCCGTCGGCTGCGGCGCGCGCGGCAAAGTCCCGTTTGCGTCCACGTTCGCCTGTTTCTTCACGCGCACGTTCGATCAAATCCGCATCGCGGGCATTTCGCAGGCCAACCTGAAACTTGCCGGCTCGCATGTCGGTGTGAGCATCGGCGAGGATGGCCCGTCGCAGATGGGACTGGAAGATTTGGCGATGATGCGCGCGATTGCGGGCAGCACGGTGTTGTATCCGGCCGACGCGGTCAGCGCAGAAAAACTGGTTGAACAAATGGCGCTGGCCAAAGGCATTTGTTATTTGCGCACGTCGCGGCCCAAAACGCCGGTGATTTACAAAAACGACGAACCATTTCCGATTGGCGGCGCCAAGGTGCTGCGCCAGAACGCGGGCGACAAAGTCACCGTCGTGGCCGCCGGCGTCACCCTGTTTGAAGCACTCAAAGCCGCCGAAGCGCTCAAAAGCGAAGGCATCGGGGTCACGGTGATTGACGCTTACAGCATCAAACCGCTGGGCAAGGACGTGATTCGCGCCGCGGCGCAGAAGACAAACAATAACGTGATCACCGTTGAAGACCATTACGCCGAGGGCGGTTTGGGCGACGCCGTGGCGGGGGAACTCAGTTCCGCCGGCATCAAAGTCCACAAGCTCGCGGTGATGGCATTGCCGCGTTCCGGCAAACCCGAGGAATTGCTCTCGCACTTTGGGATTGACGCCGCGGCCATTGCGAAAAAGGTCAAATCCCTGGGCTGATTCCTGGTGCGGGAGGTGCTTGTTGGTTGCAAGCGGTGACGAGACAGCACTCGGTGCCGCCGTCCGTGGCTTTTGGAAAAAGGTCAAACCATGCAACACTGCGCGAGATATCTTTGGATTATCTTTTGGGCGGCGTGTTTTTGTTTTGGCCCGACCCGGGTGGCGCACGCGGACAATATCTGCGCCATTTGCGGCAAGGAAATTCATGGCACGATTTACTTCATGACCGACAAGGTTACTGGTGAAACCGTGGAGGTTTGTTCCAACTGCGCAAAATTGCCCACCTGTTACATCTGCGGCCTGCCGGTCAAGGATGGCACTCAATTGCCGGACGGCCGCTGGCTTTGCGCCCGCGACGCCAAGACGGTGGTGTTGAAGGCGGACGATATCGAACAAATTTGCGGCCAGGTCAAGGATGACCTCGACCGGTTGTTTTCCCGTTTCACCTCGTTTCCGACGAATGTGGATGTGTCGGTCATTGACCGCATAGATGTGAATTCCATGTTTGTTATGGAAGGCAACGCTTTTGAAAGCCCCGACCTGCTCGGTTGCATCCGTCCCGGGATGGAGAACAACCAGACCCGATACAAAATGAACCTGCTGACCGGGATGCCGCTGGCCCAGTTGAAGGAAACTTGTGCCCATGAATATTCCCATGCCTGGGTGGGCGAAAATGTGTCCAAAGAACGTCACGCACGACTGGCACGTGATGCGGAGGAAGGTTTCTGTGAACTGGTCGGTTATTTGTTGATGGATTCACAAAATGAAGAACTGGAAAAAAAGCGGATTCTGCAAAATCATTATACGCGCGGCCAGATTGCTTTGTTCATCGAAGCCGAACAGCGTTATGGATTCGATGAAGTCCTTGATTGGATGAAATACGGCGTGGCCCCGAAATTGGAAGCGGGGCACGTGGATGAAATCCGGGACGTCAGGATGCCGTTGGCAAAGTCGGTTGCCGGCGTCCCTGCCGTTTTCAATGCTGTTAACAAGCCCGCGCTCGCCCCGGCGACCATCAAACTCGAAGGGATTCTGTGGGGGACCCGGCCTGTGGCTGTCATCAATGGTCATTCCTTTCTCGCCAACGATGTGCAAGAGGTGCCACTGGGGAACACGAACGTGATGATCCGTTGCCTGGAAATCCGGGAAAAGTCGGTTCGGATTCAGGACCTTGATACCGGAAAAGAACAGGAACTTCTGCTGCCAAATTGAAATTCCCGGTGCCAGAATGCCGGGCTGGCGCTGCCTTCGCACTTCGGTGTTGCCGCCGCGGCGATTGTGGAAAAAGGGGAAAATGGCCGGTATTCCTTGCGTCCGTGATCCCGGCGGTTTTCTTTTTGCCAGCCGGGCAAAGGTGGTGCAAATTAGGGTGGTGAATGCGCCGGGAAAATACCTCAAAGGGCAGTTGCTGCTGGACAGTGGGCAGCTGGGCGGCTCCTTTTTCCAGCGCACCGTGGTGTTGATTTGCCAGCACGACGCCGAGGGCGCATTCGGCCTCGTGCTCAACCGCTCGCTCGGCAAAAAAGTTGGCGAAATGATCGTCGCTGATTTGCCCGACACGCTCAGGGAATCACCGCTGTACCTCGGCGGCCCGGTCCAGCCCACCGCGCTGAGTTTTTTGCACACGGACAATTTCCTTCCCGAGGCGGACGTGCTGCCGAATCTGGCTCTGGGTCATTCGCTCGATGATCTGGTGGAAGTCGGCGAATCATTTTCCACCCAGAAAAAGGTAAAACTGTTTGCCGGTTACGCCGGCTGGTCGCCCGGGCAGCTTGAAGACGAAATCAAACGCAAAGCATGGGTGACGTTTCCCGCGTCGCTTGAGCTGGTCTTCGACACGCCGCCGGAGCAACTTTGGTCGAGAATTCTCAATCGCAAGGGCGGCTGGCGGAACAAACTGCTCTCGCAAATGCCGGAGAACCTGGCCTGGAATTGAAGGGTTGATTTATGAAAAACGGTTTTGTGGCGGATGGCCCATTGAGACTCGGGCTTCAGGAGAAAAAAGAGGCTTTGCGCAAGTCAATACAAGCCAGACACGCCGGCGAACTTGCCGGGGCCAACTGGTTTCAGAAACGCCGCATCCGGTACAAAATATGGCGCGAATTTCAAGGCGAGTGGAAACAAATCAAGCCTTCTGCTTACACCTTGTACTCAGCGCAGACGAAAATTTAGCCGGGTTCAACCCGCAGCAGGGTCGTTTGCGCTGTGGCCGAAATTTCCGTCCGGTCCAAACCCGCCGGAATCAGGCAAAATTGTCCGGCAGCCAGATTCACGGAGGTTGAACCGCTTTTTATTTCAAACCGGCCGCTCACTACCGCGACGATTTGAAGTTTGCGCGCTTTCGATTCAAGTCTCGCGCCGCTATCCATTTTCACCGCTTCGACGTTGAACAACGGATCCTTCACAAGCGGTCGCGTTTTGATTTCCTCGCCGGCGAATTTGCTTAGCACCGGCGCCGGCTCGAAGTCGCTGAAATCTATGCTCGCGAGCGATTGCGCGACATGCAGTTCACGCGGTTTGCCGTCCAGCCCGACGCGATTCCAATCGAAAACACGATACGTCGTGTCTGAGTTTTGTTGGATTTCAAAAATTACCAGCCCCGCGCCGATGGCGTGAACACGACCGCTGGGCAGAAACATGGCGTCACCCGTCCGCACGGAAATCCGATGAAAACAATCAGCCACCTCACCGGTTTTGATTTTCTTTTCAAATTCCTGGCGCGTCACGCCGCGCTTGAGGCCCACAAATAATTCCGCACCCGGTGCGGCGTCGGCAACAAACCACATTTCGGTTTTCGGCTCGCCGCCGAGTTCGGCGGCCTTGTGCGCGGGCGGATGGACTTGCAGCGACAACTTTTCCCGCGTATCCAGAATTTTGCACAGCAAAGGGAAACGGTTTCCCATGGCGGGCTTCGCGTCGCCCAACAATTCGCGCGCGTGTTGTTCCATCAACCAATGCAAATCTTTCCCGGCGAACGGACCGTTGGCGACAACACTCACGTCCTCCGGCCGGTCGCTGATTTCCCAGGATTCGCCGATGGGCGCGCCCGGCGGCAGATTTTTTTGGTAAAGCCGTTCGAGATTGCGCCCGCCCCAGACGCGTTCCTTGAAAATCGGATGAAAAGTGAGCGGATAAAACACTGGGGTTCAAGCTGCTGGAGCCGGCGGGGCGGTGGCGGCGCCGTTTATAGCCGGCTTGGCCTGTTCCGCCGGGGTTGGGGCTTTTTCGAGGAAATGCCCATGCGCGCGGTATTTTTCGTAACGTTTTTTCAACCGCTCGGTGACCGGCAGCGCGAGGAGTTCGTTGAGATGTTTGAGCAAATGCGCTTTCAAATTTTCGCCGGTTGCGGCCGGATCGTTGTGCGCGCCGCCGAGCGGTTCGGGTACAATTTCGTCCACGAGTTTGAGTTCGAACAGATCCTTCGCCGTGATGCGCAACGCCTCGGCGGCCTTGGCGGCGTTGGCGCGGTCCTTCCATAAAATCGCCGCGCACCCCTCCGGGCTGATGACCGAATAATAGGCGTTCTCCAAAATCAACATGCGGTCGGCCACGCCGATGCCCAGCGCGCCGCCGGAACCGCCTTCGCCGATGACGGTGGCGACGATGGGCACTTCGAACAACATCATTTCGCGGAGATTGACGGCGATGGCTTCGGCGATGTGGCGCTCCTCTGCGCCGATGCCGGGGAACGCGCCCGCCGTGTCAATCAACGTGATGATGGGCAGGCCAAATTTGCTGGCGAGCCGCATCAGGCGGAGCGCCTTGCGGTAACCTTCAGGCTGCGCACAACCGAAGTTACGCAAAATGTTCTCCTTCGTGTCGCGGCCTTTCTGTGTGCCGATGACGACAACGCGGTGTTCGCCGAGCCTGGCAAAACCGCCGACCACCGCGTGATCTTCGGCAAAGAGCCGGTCGCCATGCAGTTCCTGAAAATCGGCAAACGTCGTCCGCAAATAGTCCAGCGTGTAGGGACGTTTCGGATGCCGCGCCAATTGCACCCGTTCCCAAGCGGTGAGATTTGAAAAAATCTGTCGGCGGGTTTCATCCAGCTTTTTTTCGATGAGCTGGATTTCCTCTTCAAAGCTGACGTCCAGCGAATGTTTTTCCGGATGTTCGCGCAGTTCGTCGAGCTTGGTTTGCAGTTCGATGATCGGTTTCTCGAAATCGAGCTGGTGTTTCATGCGTCGGGAAGACTATACCCTTTTCGCCGGTCAATCAATCGGATTTCGGGGCGGATTTCGAGGTCGCGTCATAATCATAATCTGGATCTCTCCGCGATCACGGTTTGGCGCGGGAATAAAATCAGGTTGTATAAATGCGAAAGGCCGGACTTGCGTCCGGCCCCCGCAGTGACGAGGTTTATACGCCCTCACCCGGGCGCTCAGAAGGGTGGCGCGACCAACTTGGGGGTCGCTGTTCGAGCCGCGCCACAAGCAAAACCTCTATGCCAACCCTAAACGAACAGCGAAATCCTCAATGCTTACGATGACATAGACGGAGTGAAAACGCAAGTTGTTCAAAAAACTTTTTATTTTTTTTGGGAGCCTTCAAATTGTCAAAAAATCGCTAAAAATTGTCGTTTGTGTCCTAAATTTAGTCACTCGTCCCAGGGGCGTACAGCCACCACCATAAAGGGATTCGCGCAATGCCACCTCTTTGCCTGCGCCGGAAATCAACACCCAAACCTGCCGTGCCGCCGCGATGGCGCTGTAGCCAATTGTAATGCGATTCGGCGGGGGTTTGGGCGAATTGTTCACGGCGCGGTAAACCGCCTTGTCAGAACCGGCAATTTCCATTTCGTCCGGGAACAGCGACGCTACATGGCCATCTTCACCCATGCCGAGGAAAATCAGATCCAAGACCGGCTGGCCGTTGGCATTTGACGACGCGAAACGGCGGAGTTCTGCGGCAGCCTGAGCGGCAGCGGTCTCCGGTGGCAATTCGCCGCGAATGCGATGGATCTGGCTTTCGGAAATCTTCAGCGGCGCGAATAAAAGTTCGTTCGCCAGACGAAAGTTGCTTTCCGTGTCATCCGGCGGAACGCAGCGCTCGTCCGCCCAGAAAAAATGGACGGTTTCAAACGAAACCGCGCGCGCCTTGGCCTGTTCCACGACCGAAGCAAAGAATTTCTGCGCGATGCGCCCGCCGGACAGCGCGACGCAATGCCGTTTGCCTGCGCGCTTGGCCGATTCGATTTCGTCCAGCCATTGGCCGGCGACCGTGCGGGCCAGTTCATCGGCAGTGGCGAAGGAGATCAGTTCGAAATGGTTCATGGCGCCGGCAATGGCTCGTGCCAGGCGTGGCCGCTGTGGGCGAGCAAATCGTCCGACGCGACTGGTCCCCACGTGCCGGCGGCATAAAATTCCCGGTTCGTCAGCGGTTTGTCCTTCCAGCCGGCACGGATCGTGTCCACGATCTGCCACGCCGTTTCCACTTCGTCGCGGCGGATGAACAGCGTGGCGTCGCCGGCGATGGCTTCGAGCAGCAGCCGTTCATACGCTTCCGGCGTGTAAGCGCCGAATTCCGCGTCGTAACTGAAATTCATTCGCACCGGCCGCACACCGAGGCTCATGCCGGGCACCTTGCCGTTGAAGCGGAGATAAATGCCTTCGTTGGGCTGGAGCCGCAGCGCGATGGCATTGGGATCCAGCTTCTGCCCCAACTGCGCGGCGAACAACACGTGCGGCGTGGGGCGGAATTGGACCCGCACTTCGCTGGTGCTTTGCGGCAGATATTTGCCCGTGCGCAAATAAAACGGGACGCCGGACCAGCGCCAGTTGTCTATGAACAGTTTCAGGGCAACGTAGGTTTCAACGTTGGAATCCGGCTTCACCTTCACTTCCTGCCGGTAGCCCAACACCGGCTTTCCCTCCACCGTCCCGGCGAAGTATTGGCCGCGCACCACCTGTCGCGCCACATCGTCGGGACCCAGCGCTCGGATGGATTTGAGCAGTTTCACCTTTTCATCGCGGATGGATTCGGAGTCGAGGGACACGGGCGGTTCCATGGCGATGAGCGCGAGGACCTGGAGCATGTGATTCTGAACCATGTCACGGAGCGCGCCGGCCTCCTCGTAATATCCCCCGCGCTGGCCGACACCGAATTTTTCGCTCACGGTAATTTGCACGTGATCAATCAGGTTCCGGTTCCAAAGCCGCTCGAAGATCGAATTGGAAAAGCGGAACATCAAGATGTTCGCCACCGTTTCCTTGCCGAGGTAATGGTCAATGCGGCAGACCTGCTGTTCACGGGCAAAGCGTGTCAGTTCGGCGTTCAGCGCGTGCGCGGAGGCGAGGTCGTGCCCGAACGGTTTCTCGACGACGACGCGTTGCCAGCCCGCCCCCTCTTTGTGCAGCAGGCCGGCCCGATGCACGTTTTCGATGACCGTCCCGAACTGGCTGGGCAGGGTGGCCAGATAAAACAGCACGTTCTCGCGCAACGGCGCGCTGCCAAACGAGGTCAGCAGTTCCTCCAGCTTCGCGTAAGCCGCCGTGTCGGTGATGTCACCCTGGCAATAGGACAGGTTTTGCGCAAACTTGTGCCAGACGGCGTTATCCACGGGCTTGGTGCGCGAAAACTGGTCGAGCGCGGTGCGCAATTCAGTCCGCCACGATTCGTCGGTCTTTTCGCGCCGCGCAAAACCCACAATGCGAAATGCCGGGGGCATCAGCTTGTCTTTGTAAAGATGATAAAACGCCGGAATCAGTTTGCGCGCCGTGAGATCGCCACTGGCGCCGAAGATGACGATGGTGCTGGGTCCTAGCGCCTTGCGTTCCGCGCCGATGTGACTGGCCGGCGCTTCGTCGGGATGTTGAGAGTCAACCATGGCCCAAACAATGGCGCAGCCGGTGGACAAATTCAATGCTGTTGCGTGAAAATCAAAAATTGCTCGCCCGGCGGCGGACTTTTTGCAACATTCCATCGCGCGCGAATGAAAGCGAAAATTGTCATCACCCCCAAGAAAGCCGTGCTCGATCCGCAGGGCAAAACCGTCCAGAACGCCCTCGAACAGATGGGTTACCAGGGTGTGGCCGCCGTCCACGTCGGGAAATACATCGAGATTGACCTTGCTCCCGGCGCCGACAAAGCCGCCGCGCAACGGGCGTTGAACGACGCGGCGCGTAAATTTTTGAGCAACCCCATCATTGAAGATTACAAACTGGAAATTGAATGAGTTTTGCAAAGTCAGTAGTCAGCAGTTCGTAGTCAGTAGCGACTGGCGTGCGAACATCACTACTGACTACTGACTACCGACTATGAACTTTGCTGTCTTACAGTTTCCCGCTTCAGAACTGCGACCAGGACGCCATCCACGCCATCCGGTTGCTCGGCCATTCCGCGCGCTACGTCTGGCACAAGGAGAAATCCCTTGGTGACACTCACGTTGTCATCGTGCCCGGCGGATTCAGCTACGGCGATTATTTGCGCTGCGGCGCCATCGCGCGGTTCAGCCCGGTGATGCAGGCCGTAAAGCAGTTCGCCGACAATGGCGGGCTTGTCCTCGGCATCTGCAATGGATTTCAGGTGTTGACCGAGGCCGGCCTGTTGCCCGGCGCGCTCATCCGCAACCGCGATTTGCAATTCCATTGCGAACATATTTTCCTGAAAACCGCCACGACAGATTCGCCGTTCACGAACAAAATTCCGCCGGGCAAATGGCTGAAAATTCCCATCGCCCACGGCGAAGGCTGCTATTACGCGGACGAAGAAACGCTCGCCCGGCTCAAGCTGGGCAACCAAATCCTGTGGCAATACTGCGACGCAACCGGAAACCTGACCGACACAGCCAATCCCAACGGCTCGGTGCAGAACATCGCCGGCATTTGCAACGAACGCCGCAACGTGGCTGGCCTGATGCCGCATCCCGAACGCGCCAGCGAACCTGTGTTGGGCAGCGACGACGGCAAGTGGATTTTTGAAAGCATCTTTGCCGCGCTGCAAAATAAAACGGCGGCGAAGGCGGCTTGAGATATGGCGACAATCCAAATTGAACGTTACAAGTTCAGGTTTTACTCGTCAGACGTGGGCGAACCGCCCCACGTCCATGTTATTGACGGCGACATGGTCGCCAAAATCTGGTTGCAGCCGGTTTCCGTCGAATACAATCATGGTTACAATCGGGCGCAGTTGAACTATATTTTGAAGCTGACAAGACAAAACCAGACCCGTTTGCTGGAAAACTGGAATGAATACTTTACTCGATAAAACGACGGAAACGGTGCGGGCGCGCGACGTGAGCTTCGCCGGCGACCGCCTGTGCATCGCATTGTCCGACGGGCGCGAACTGAGTGTGCCCTACAAGAAAATTCCGTGGCTCAAGTGGCTCGCCAAAGCCACGCCCCGGCAACGCGCCGATTGGTCGCTCGAACCCGGTGGCTACGCGATTTACTGGGAGCAACTGGATGACGGCGTGGAAATCTGCCACCTGCTCGGCCTGGAAAGCTTGAACTGAAATGTTCAAGCCATTTCCAGCGGAACCTGCCCGGCGCGCACCGCATCCCGAACGTGCCAGCGAACCCATCTTCGCCTGCGACGACGGCAAATGGATTTTTGAAAGCATTTTCGCCGCGCTGAAAAGCAAGACCGTCGCCGCTGCGGCGTAAAATAAATTTGGCTTTGTTCGCCGGTTGAAACGCCGTAGGCGTGACATCTTTGTAGAAACAAAACAAAAATGTTTTCAAGTTCCGTTAGGAGCGGCATCTTCGGCGCAGGGCCAACACCTACACGCAAGTTTATATCCACGTCGTGTTCGCCGTTGAAGGCAGACAAAGCCTCATCAAGTCCGAACACAACGGAGAGTTGCAAAAATACATCACTGGCATCGTTTCCGGTCAGAAACAAAAACTGATTGCGACAAACAATATGCCGGATCATTTGCATTTGCTCGTCGGTTTGCGACCAGATTCATCACTTTCGGATTTGGTGCGCGATGTGAAAGCCGGTTCGTCAAAATTCATCAACGAGAAGCGGTGGATTATTGGAAGATTTTCCTGGCAGGAAGGTTTTGGCGCGTTTTCGTATTCGCGCTCCCAGCTTGGCGCGGTCATTCGTTACATTGAGAACCAGCAAAAACATCACGTCCAGAAATCTTTCCGCGAGGGATATGTCGCGCTGCTGGAAAAATTCGGCGTGGAATACGACCCGCGATACATTTTCAAAACCGGCGAGGAATGATTTGCGGAATATGCCGCTCCTGACGGAGCTTGAAATTTGGTTGGGTCTGGTTTCTACAAAGATGTCGCGCCTATGGCGCTGGGCTGCGGCGGCTTTTCTTGAACCGCGGGTTCGGAATTGTTACACTGCCATGAAATTTATGCATTGCCTGACCGCACAGAAATTGGCCGGCCTGATGCCGCATCCCGAACGCGCTAGCGAATCAACGCTGGGCAGCGACGACGGCAAATGGATTTTCGAAAGCATCTTTGCCGTGCTCAAAAAAACCGTCGCGCAAGCGGCATAAAAATATGCTGTGGTCATCGTCAAAACAGTTTCTCGACGAGCCGTTCGAGAAAGAAGATGAGTTGGAAAAGGCAGTGATTGAACTTGCCCGTCCGCTTTTTGGTGATGCGCGTTTCTATCTGGATGTAAAAAAGAAAATCGGCGGAAAGGGAAAAGTCATAAACATTCCCGATGGCTACTTGCTCGACCTTTCATCCAGAGTTGAGCCGAAGCTTTACGTCGTCGAGAACGAACTGGAAACGCATGAACCACTGGAACACATCGCGCTTCAGATTCTGAAGTTCTCCCTTTCGTTTGAAAAGTCCCCTCAACAGGTAAAGAGCATCGTCCGCGATTGCCTCGCCAAAGATAAGACGGCTTTTGATAAATGTGCGGAATATGCCGTCAACAACGGCTATGAGAATGTCGACCTGCTGCTCGAAAAAATCATCCACAAGCCGGATGCTTTCAATGCGCTGGTCATTATTGATGAAGCATCCGAAGAGCTAAAAAAGGTTTTGTGGAGTCGCTTCAAGTTTCCGGTCGAGATTTTGACAATCCAACGGCACTCGACTTCGAGCGGAGAGCGGATGTATCACTTTGAGCCGTTCCTAAACGAGATTGGTGGTCAGATTGATGCGGTTCAAGGACAGGGAACAACATCGGTTTCCACGATTGACCCATCCAACTTGGATACAGTTGTTGTTCCGGCTCAAGACGAAGGTTTTGAGGAGACTTTCATCGGGGAGAATCGTTGGTATCAGATTCGGATTCATTCGAGCATGATTCCAAAGATTAAATACATCGCGGCATATCGAGTTGCTCCCGAATCGGCAATTACGCACATCGCGGCTGTTAAAAACATTGAGCGGTGGAAAGACACGGCAAAATACGTTTTGAATTTTTCTGAACCCGCAAAGGCAATTGGCCCGATTAAATTGCTTCCAAAACCGACCGGAAAAGTTAAAGCGCTGCAAGCGCCGCGGTACACTTCATTTGAACGTTTGATGAAAGCAAAGAATTTAGACGAAGCATTTTGATTTCCATGACCGAACCTGCCATTACTCCTGAACTGGTTGCCAAACACAACCTCACGCCGGACGAGTATCAAAAAATCCTCGCGCTCCTCGGCCGCAAACCGACCTACACCGAGTTGGGTATCTTCTCGGTGATGTGGAGCGAGCATTGCAGCTACAAAAACACCCGCCCGTTGTTGAAAACTTTTCCCACCCAATCCAAGAAAATCCTCGTCGGGGCAGGGGAGGAGAACGCCGGTATCATTGACATTGGCGACGGTCTGGCCATCGCGTTCAAGGTGGAATCGCACAACCATCCGAGTGCGGTGGAGCCGTTCCAGGGCGCGGCCACGGGCGTCGGCGGAATCGTTCGTGACATTTTCACGATGGGCGCCCGGCCGATTTGCTCGGTGAATTCACTCCGTTTCGGGCCGATTATTAAAGAGCAACCACCTCACCCCGGCCCTCTCCCCCCTCCGGGCGGAGAGGGAGAAGCAGGCGGTGGCAACGGGCCAGACCGCACGATTTCGCCAGCGACGGCCGCAACTGTCCTCCCTCTCCCCGGGGGAGAGGGCCGGGGTGAGGGCGAGCCAGCTTTCGCCAAAGGCGCTGACTCTGAAATCGCAAATCGCAAATCGCAAATCGCAAATAACAAGCGTTTGTTCGCCGGCGTCGTGGCGGGCATTGCGCATTACGGCAATTGCTTCGGCATCCCGACCATCGCGGGCGAGGTCTATTTCGACAAATCCTACGAAGGCAACCCACTCGTGAACGCCTTTTGCCTCGGCGTGCTGCGTCACGAACAAATCACCCGCGGCGCGGCCAAAGGCGTTGGCAACCCGGTGTTTTACGTCGGGCCGGCCACGGGCCGCGACGGTCTGGCCGGCGCGGCGTTCGCGTCGCAGGATTTGACCGAGGAATCCGCCGAGCAACAGCGCGGCGCGGTGCAGGTGGGCGATCCGTTCATGGAAAAACTCGTGTGCGAAGCGTGCCTCGAATTGCTCGCCACCGGCGCGGTCGCCGGGATGCAGGACATGGGCGCGGCGGGCCTGACCTGCTCGACTTGCGAGACCGCCGCGCGCGCCGGTACCGGCATCGAGATCGAGTTGGACAAGGTCCCGCAACGCGCTCCGAACATGAGCAGCTACGAAATCATGCTTTCGGAATCGCAGGAGCGCATGCTCATCGTCGTCCACAAAGGCCGCGAGGAGGAAGTGAAGAAGGTTTTCGACAAGTGGGATTTGCCGTGGTCGGAAATCGGCGTTGTGACCGATACCGGCCGCATGATTGTAAAGCATCATGGCAAAATTGTGGCCGACATTCCGGCAAAAAAAATTGCCGACGAATCGCCGGTTTATCAGCGTGAGGCAAAGGAGCCGGAGTATTTGAAGGAAGTCCGGGCATTTCGTTTAGACCAAATACCCGAGACCCCAGACCCCAGACGCGATCTCCTGACTCTGCTGGCTTGGCCGACGATTGCGTCGAAGAACTGGGTTTACCGCCAATACGACCACATGGTGCGCGACGGGTCGGTGGTCTGCCCCGGCAGCGACGCGGCAGTGCTGCGCATCAAAGCGGACAGTCTTCCAGATTTGGGGAGCGCAGCCGTCTCGGCTGCATCGTTCGGCGCCTCGCCGAACGAATCGCCGGCACCGAGTGTTGTTGGCGGGGCGCCAACAACCGCACGCGAGGCGCGTACGCTCCCCGAAAAACTCATCGCACTGACTGCGGATGGCAATGGGACCTACGTTTATCTCGATCCTTACGAAGGCGCGAAGATTGTAATGACCGAAGCCTGCCGTAATCTGGCCTGTTCCGGCGCAGTGCCACTCGGCACGACCGACAACCTGAACATGCCCAGCCCGACGAAGCCAGAGTTGTTCTGGCAAATCAAGGAATCCGTGCGCGGCCTCGCCGAAGCGTGCCGGGCGTTCAACGCGCCCGTGACCGGCGGCAATTGCTCGCTTTACAACCAAAGCCCGAACGGCCCGATTGACCCGACGCCGACAGTTGTCGTGGTCGGCCTGATTGAAAAGCCGGAGCACGTGACGACGCAATGGTTCAAGGACGAAGGGGACGCAATTATTTTGCTCGGTGACGCGGTGGACACGAACGATCCACTGCTCGGTCTCGGCGGCTCGGCTTATCTGCAGGCGGTTCACGACCGGAAAACCGGCTCACCACCACGGTGCGATTTGGAAACCGCCAAGACACTGCACACCACGCTGCTGGGACTCATCCAAAGTGGCTTGGTAAAAAGCGCGCACGATTGCAGCGAAGGCGGCCTGGCCGTGTGCTTGGCCGAAAGCTGCGTCAGCCAATTGGTGGCGCGCGAAACACCGCGGCTGATTGGCGCGAATGTGGATCTTTCACTGGTGGGGCGAGCGTCCTCGCGAGCCGATGGACAAGTGGATGACGGCTCGTCAGTAGCCTCGCCTCACCGTTTGGACGCATTGCTCTTCGGTGAAGCGCAATCGCGCGTGGTCATTACGTGCCAGCCGCTGGACGCAGTGAAGGTGGTTGAGCGCGCGAAACTGATGGGTGTTCCAGCGGTTCAAATCGGCAAAGTCGGCGGCGATAAACTTGTTATCAAAACCGGGGCCGGTGAATTTGCCGCGCCGGTGACGGAATTGCACGACGCCTGGTGGAACGCCATCGCGCGAGTAATGGCCTGAACTGCAATTTCCTTTGAACATAATCGTTCGCCAGACGCTCAATTTCCTTGGAATTTCAAGTATGACCTGTTTTTTGGACGGATTCACTGCTGGCAATTTGCCGCCGAACTAGTAACCTTTCCGATACATTTGACATGCGACAGTTTTTGACCATCGCTACCAACGCCTTCATGGAGTTGATCCGGCAGCCGGTTTTTTTGCTGCTGATGACGGCGTCGGTGCTGTTTGAAATTTTCCTGGCGGTGCCGTATTACTTCGCGTTTGGCGACGAGCCAAAGCTGGTGGAAAACAGCGCGCTGGCGGTGATGCTGCTGGCCGGGCTGTTCGGCGCGGTGTTGAGCGCCTCGGCGTCGCTGGCGCGGGAAATCCGCACCGGCACGGCGTTGGCGGTGCTGTCCAAGCCGGTCGGGCGCGCGCAATTTTTGCTGGCGAAATACGCCGGGCTGGCGGCGGCGTTAACGGTGCTGGCGTATGTAAACCTCATCGGCGTGCTGCTGGCGAGCTGGATGTCGTTCGACGCCTACGGCAAAACGGATTTGCCGGCGCTGGGAATTTTCGGGGCCGCGGTGGTGCTGGCCTACGGGCTGGCGGGCTTCAGCAATTTTTTTCTGCGGCGGCCATTCGTGAGCGACGCAGTGCTGGCGCTGGTGGTATTCGCGACGCTCGCGGCGTTTGTGATCTTTCAATTCACCCAACAGAAACAAAGTCTTTACACTGCGGCGCACGTGGATTGGCGGCTGGTGCCGGCGGGAATTATGGTTCTGTTTGCGTTGTGGGTTCTGGCGGCGCTGGCGCTGGCGTGTTCGACACGGCTGGACACGATTCCCACTCTGGCGGTCTGCTCGGCGTTTTTTTTGATTGGGCTGATGTCGGATTATTTTTACTGGCGGGCGGGCGGGAATCCTGATGGCGGCGGACCGTGGTGGGCTTCGGCGCTTTACACGGTCATTCCAAACTGGCAACTTTTCTGGCTCGCGGATGCCTTGAGCATGGGCAAAGACACGTTTCATTGGGCCTATGTCGGCAAGGCGTTTGTCTATGCGGTGGCATACGCGGGCGCGGCGCTGGCCGTCGGGACGGCGCTGTTTGAGGAACGTGAGCTGGGTTGAAACGCGCATCGTTGCGTCGTTACATCGTTTCAACCGGCGCCATGATTCAACAATTTAACGAGCCGATGGTCGAAAAACAGATGGACCGCAATGTTCAAAAAAACGGGCTGGTGAATCTGGTCGCGGCGGTGGTGATTTTCATCGCTGCGTTCGTCGTCACCTGTTACGTGAATTCGCTGGCCGGGCAGGGGTGCTCGATATTCCTCGGCCTCGGCGCGCTGGTGGCGTTCGCGAGCTGGTTCCAGATGCGGCTGGAGGAAAATGAACGGCTGGAAAAACTGGAGGTCGAGGAACTCGCCCGCGCCCGGGGCGATACCACGTTGTTTGAATCCAAGGAGGCGGAGGTTTTCCCGGCGCGGCGCGCGCGCGAGCAGTTCGAGAAGTTTTTCGTGCCCGGGTTTGCCGTGCTGCTGTTCCTGCTCGAAGCCGGCGGCGCGTGGTTGCTCTGGCGCTGGGTCGCCAAAACCACCAACGCCGTGGCGCCCGACCTCGCGATGAAGTCGCTGGCGCTCTTCGGCATTTTTGCGCTGCTGCTGTTTCTGCTGGGGCGATTTTCCGTGACCATCGCGCGGCTGGAAAACCACCGGCTGTTGCGGCCGGGAGCCAGTTTTCTGCTGGCGGGCGCGTATATTTGCTTCGTCACCGCGCTCGGCAGCGCCGGCGTTGAGGCGAAGTTTCCGAGGGCTGACTTTTATCTCGCGCGGGTATTGTGCGTGCTGCTTGGCTTGATGGCGGTGGAAATGCTCGTCACCCTGCTGCTGGAGATTTACCGGCCCCGGGTGAAGGGCAAGGTCGCGCGGCCCATCTACGACAGCCGGCTCGTCGGCCTGCTCGCCCAACCGGAAAGTTTGTTCACGACGGCCGCGCAGGCGCTGGATTATCAATTCGGGTTCAAGGTTTCGGAAACGTGGTTTTTTCAATTGCTGCGCAAGAGCCTGCCCGTGCTGTTCCTGGCGCAACTGGCGGCGTTGCTGTTGTCCACCTGCGTGGTGTTTATTGAGCCGGGCGAGCAGGGCGTTCTGGAGCACTTCGGTCGTTTAAACAAGGTGGACCAGGCGCGTTCGATTTTGAATCCGGGCGGGCATTTGATCTGGCCGTGGCCGATTGACAAGGTCTATCGCTACCGCACGGGCCAGATTCAGATGTTCGACATCGGTTTTGTGCCCACCGCGGAAAGCGAGAAGGAGCAGACGATTTTGTGGACGGTCGTTCACACCAAGGAAGTCAATTTCCTCGTTGGCTACGTGGAACCGGCGACCATCACCAACCGGCTGGCCAATTCAATTGACGGCGCCGCTGACAACACCACCGTGACGAAGGTGGCCCCGGTGGGCCTGATGGATGTGAGCTTGCCGGTGCAGTTTCAAATCACCAACGTGCTGGATTGGGCCTACCAGAACTCCGGTCAGAGCAACCTGCTCCAGGACTTGGCCACCCGCGACGTGGTGCGTTACCTGGCAGGCGTGGATTTGAACGCGGTCCTCTCGCACCTGCGCCTCGAGGCCGCCCGGCAACTGAAAAGCCAGATCCAGGCCGACGCGAACAAACACCGGCTCGGCGTGAAAATCCTTTTTGTCGGCGTGCAGGACATCCATCCGCCGGTGAAGGTGGCGGGCGACTACGAAAAAGTCGTCGCCGCCGGCCAGCAGCGGATTGCGGACACCAACAACGCGGTGGCCGACGCCATCCAAACCAACTCGCTGTCCGGCGCGCTGGCGTTTGCCGACGTGAACGAGGCGGAGGCGTCGCGGCAGCAGACGGAGGTTTTCGCGTGGTCGCGCGCTGCGCTGTTCACCAACCAGATTGCCGCGTATGACGCCGCGCCTTCGGTCTATCGGCAACGCGCGTATTACCAGATGTTCCCCGAAGCCACGGCGAATGCGCGCAAATACATCCTGCTCGTGACCAATACGCACGACGTGCTCATTTTCGATCTGGAGGACAAAATCCGCGAAGATCTTTTAAACCTGAACCCGAACCCAACCAATTCGCCATGAAACGAAATCTGATAACCATCATCACCGCGGCGGTGCTGGTCGTGATTTTTGCGCTGCTGCTCTTCACCTTTCAAGTCCGCTACTCTGAAGTGGCCGTCGTCACGACGTTCGGCAAGACAACCGGAATCTATCAGCCCGGCCTGCACGTCCGGTGGCCCTGGCCGATTCAGCAGGTGTATAAATTCGACGAGCGTATCCAGAATTTCGAGGACAAGTTCAGCGAAACCCTCACGGCGGATCAATTCATGCTCATCACGAGCGTTTATGTCGGCTGGCAGATTTCCAACCCGTCAAGTTTTCTCAACAGCTTCAAGGACGGCTCGGTGGCCGCCGCCCAGAGCCAGCTCGAAAGCCTGTTGCGCAGCGCCAACATGACCGTGGTGAGCAAACACCCGCTGGCCGATTTTGTGAACGCGGATCCGAAGCAACTGAAGTTCGACGACATTCAAAACGAAATCGAACAGACGGTCCAGGACGAATTGCAGACCAATAGCTACGGCATTCAAATCGAGTTTCTGGGGCTCAAAAAAATCGGCCTGCCGGAAAGCGTGACCGAATCGGTGTTCACCCGCATGAAATCGGAGCGCAACATCCTCATCAGCCAGGCGCAAAATAATGGCCAGGCCGAAGCCATTAAAATCAGGGCCAACGCCGACCGCCAGGCCAACATAACGCTGGCCGATGCCCAGGCCCAAGCCAGACGGATTGAGGGCCAGGGTGTGGCGGAAGCCGCTAAAACGCTGCCCATCTTCCAGGAAAATCCCGATTTGGCTGTCTTTATGTTGCGCATCAAGGCGCTACAGGCATCGCTCAACCAAAAGGCGATCCTGATTTTTGACCAGCGCACCCCGCCATTCGATTTATTCCAAGGTGCGCTTACCAATATGCCGAGTCATTGACCATGAGCGACGAACACGAACACGATCATTCTGCTCACGCGCACGAACACTCCGCGCCCACGCCGCCGGTGACGCCGGACGACGCCAGTTCGCAGGCCTTGGCCGAGGCGATGCGCAGCAGCTTTGGGATTGTCAAATTCATCATGGTCCTGCTCGTAGCGCTTTTCTTCGTTTCCGGCCTCTTTCAGGTCGGGCCGCAGGAAAGGGCGGTGATCCTGCGTTTCGGCAAACCCGTTGGCGAAGGCGAGAAGGCCTTGCTCGGCTCGGGCTTGCACTGGTCGTTTCCGTATCCGATTGACGAAGTCGTGAGAATCCCAATCACGGAAGTCCAGAAAGTCACCTCCACGGTCGGCTGGTATGCCACCACGCCGGAACAGGAATTGAGCGGCGAAGAATTGCCCGCCGGTCCGTCGCTCAATCCGGCGGTGGATGGCTATGTAATTACCGCGGACCGCAACATCATTCACACGCGCGCCGCGATTTATTACCAGGTGAACGATCCGATCCGCGCCGTGTTCCATTTTTCCAGCGGCACCAACTCGGCGTTAAACCTGGCCGGCGTTTCCAACATCGTGCAGAACGCCTTGAACAACGCCCTGCTCAACGCCGCCGCGCATTTCGGCGCGGACGGGATGCTGTACAACGACGTGGCCGGATTTCAGGACGCCGTGCAACTACGCGTCACCCAACTGGCCGACCAAGAGGATCTCGGCATCACCATCCAACAATGCAGCGTGGAAAGCATTCCACCGCGGCAGTTGCAAGACATTTTCAACCAAGTCACCGAGGCGCGCCAAAACCGCGACAAAGTTCTCAACGACGCGCACACCTCCGAATTTCAAAAAACCAACAGTGCCGACGCGCAGGCGGCGGCCATTATCTACGAAGCCATATCTGAAAGCTCGAATTATGTCGCGACTGTCCAAGCCGACGCGAAGGCGTTCAGCGACCTGCTACCCAATTACCTGGTCAATCCGGGTCTGTTTGAACAGCAACTGTTGGTGCAGACGATGGGACAGGCGCTGACCAATGCGAATTTCAAGGCCTATTTGCCGACCACGGCCAATGGCGAACCCGTGGAATTGAGGTTAATGTTAAACCGTGAACCGCCGGGGCCGAAGATCGGGACGCAGTAACCGCGGCCGTTGGGCCGTTGCAACATGGAACGTTTGAATTTATGCAAGTCACTTCACTTTTGAGCCGTCACGAACACGACGCGGAATGCGGCTGTGGTCACGACCACGAGCACTCGGTGGTGCATTTGTGGCAGGCTGTCGCCGGTGTCATTCTCGTCCTCAACGCCTACGTGGTGGATTGGTTGTTTCAACAGGGCGGCGCCGTGGCCAGCGCCAGCGCCATGATCGGCGCAATCATTCTCATCTATCCCATCGTCATCACCGCCATCAAGGATTTGCGCATCGGCCGCCTGAGCATCAACGAACTCGTCGCCATCGCCGTGCTCGCGGCGTTTGCGTCCGGCAATTACAAGGCCGCCGGCGTCGTCGCTTTCTTCATGCTCACCGGCGAAATCATCGAAACCCGCACGGCCGAGGGCGCGCGCAAATCCATCGAATCGCTCATCAAACTCACCCCCACAAAAGCCCGCCGCATCAAAAAGGACGGCGGGGAGGAGGAAGTCGCCGCCAGCGACCTCGCAATTGGCGACATCATCCGCATCCGCCCCGGTGACAATGTTGCGGCGGACGGCGTCATCCTGAGCGGCCAGGGTTCGTTCAATCAGGCGACCATCACGGGCGAATCGTTGCCGGCGGACAAAAAGGTCGGCGACGAGGTTTTTGCCGGAACACAAAATTTGACCGGCCTTCTGGAAATCAAAGTCAGCCGGGCCGGCGAGGACACAACACTCGGTCGCGTGCGCGAACTGATTCTGGCGGCGGAAAAAACCAAGCTGCCCATCATGAAAATCGTGGACCAGTACATGGGCTTTTACACGCCGCTCGTGCTGGTCATCGGCGCGCTGGTCTGGGCCTTCACGCACGATTTGAATCGCGTCATTGCCGTGTTCGTCGTCTCGTGCCCGTGCGCGTTCATCCTCGCGACGCCGACGGCGATGGTCGCCGCGCTGTCCGCCGCCGCGCGCCTCGGTATTTTGATCAAAAATGTTGCCGACATCGAAGCGGCGGCCAAAATCAACGCGTTCATCTTTGACAAGACCGGCACGCTCACGACCGGCCAGCTCGCCGTCAGCCGCCTCACGCCACTCGGCGAAACCAAGCCTGCCGAATTGTTGCGCATCGCCGCCTCGGCGGAAAAATACAGCAATCACCCGACGGCCAGGGCGCTCGGGCAACTGGCCGGTGAAGCCGGGGTGCCCCTGTCCGAACCCAAGGATTTTTCGGAGATCGCCGGTCGCGGCGTCAAGGCGGACGTGGGCGGGGCGAAAGTTTTGGTTGGGCGGGCGCAATGGCTCAAGGACAACGGCGTGGACCACAACTTTGAGAAATCGGTGGACCTCAACGAAACCGAAGGCTGGAGTCTGATTTTTGTCGCGCGCGACGGCCGTTGCATCGGCTGGGTGGGTTTGCAGGACCAGACGCGCGCCGGGGCGAAGGCGTCGCTGGCCGAACTGAAGGAGGCCGGGGTGCGGCGCATTGCGATGATTTCCGGCGACCGCCAACTGGTGGCCACCCGGGTCGCGGCGGACATTGGTTGTGAGGAAGCGAAAGGCGATTGCTTGCCGCAGAACAAGGTCGAGTTCGTGCGCAGCGTGAAGGCGAAAGGCTATCGCGTGGCGGTGGTGGGCGACGGCGTGAACGACGCGCCGGCGCTCGCGGCAGGCGACATTGGCATCGCGATGGGCGCGGCGGGCAGCGAAGTGGCCATCCACAGCGCGACCATTGCGCTCATGAACAACGACCTGCAACGGCTGCCGTTTTTGGTGAAGCTCTCGCGCAGCACGCGCGCCGTCATCAACCAGAATTTCATGTTCGGCGGACTGTTCATCATTGTCGGTATGACGGTGACGTCGCTCGGTTACATCGGCCCGATTCCGGCGGCCATTTTACACAATGTCGGCTCGCTGATTGTGATTTTCAACAGCGCGCGCCTCGTGCGCAAAGGCGAGGAACTGGAACATTTCCATCCGGAAACGGAGGAACCGCCGCGCCGGGCGACCGGCCAATTGACGCCAAAGCTGGCGTAAAAGTTTGGTATGTCGAAACGCAAGGACACAAAATTGGAGTCTGAAGGCGCAGAATTTTTAGTTCTCGGCCATTTGCTCATTGAAGGTGTTCATTGCTACAAAGCTTACGTGAATTTCCCCGGCTACGATTTAACCGCAGTCAATCCGACGACCGGAAAAACCGCCAAAATACAGGTGAAAAGCCGGTGGGCAACGGATTACGACAAAAGTTTTCCGCTCAAGAACTTTAGCTGTAATTTTGTAGTTCATGTCGCTCTAAACCGTGGCAACTCATTCGGAAAACGCGCAACAAAAATTAGTCCAGAGCCCCCTGCTTTTTATGTTCTACCAATCGAGGAGGCAAAGAAGGCGCTGAGAAAAAGCGGCGGATGGAGCAAGGTTCGCTTAAATAAAATTCCAAAATCCAAATTGGAATTTTACAAAGACAATTGGCAATTGATTCGTGATTTTTTAGAAAATTGATTTTATGCCCGTCGCCGAACCAAATCATAAATCGGAAATCGTAAATCATAAATCCGATGAAGTGATCGTGTCCGTGCGCGGGCTGACGAAAGTGTTCAAGGATTTCTGGAACCGGCCCAAGGCGCGCGCGGTGGACAACGTGGATTTTGAAGTCCGGCGCGGTGAAGTTTTTGGCCTGCTCGGTCCGAACGGCTCCGGCAAGTCAACCACCGTCAAGCTGCTGCTCGGGTTGCTGAATCCGACGCGCGGGCACATCGAAGTCTTCGGCCATTCACCGCGGCACGTGCAGACCAAGTCGCGCATCGGCTATTTGCCGGAGGAATCGTATCTCTACCGCTTCCTCAACTCGAGCGAGACGCTCGATTTTTTTGGAAATCTTTTCCATCTGTCGAAAGGCGAACGCAACAATCGGGCCGGGCAATTGCTGGAAATGGTCGGCTTGAGCCAGGTACATACGCGCGCCGTGGGCGAGTTTTCCAAGGGCATGCAGCGCCGCATCGGGCTGGCCCAGGCGCTCATCAACGATCCTGACCTCATCCTTCTCGACGAACCAACTTCCGGCCTCGATCCCATCGGCTGCCGTGAAATGAAAGACCTCATTCTGGCGCTGTCACGTCGCGGCAAAACGGTGATTTTGAGCAGCCATCTGCTGGCGGATGTCGAAGACGTGTGTGACCGGGTCATAATCCTTTACGGCGGCAGGGTGCAGGCGATGGGGACACTGAAAGAATTGTTGTCCGAGCCGGACACGCTGCGCATCACGACGCCGGTGTTGCCGCGCGAAACGCTGACCCGCGTGCTCGAAGTGATTCGCCACGACGTGGCCGCCGACCAGGTGCGCGTGGACAATCCGACGCAAAATCTCGAAAGTTATTTTCTCGACGTGGTGCAAAAGGCGCGTCAGGCGGCAGCGGAAACCAGCGGTGCCATTTCCGGCGCCCGCGTGGCGGCTTACCTGCGCGCCGGGGCCGAAGAACGGCCGCCGGCGGAGAAAATTCTTGAGCGTCTGGCTTTGCCGCAGACCGCCCAACCTGTTGCCGGGCCAAAAGCGGCGCCGCCGGTCGCTGTACCGGCTGTGGATGCCGATAAACTGGAGGCGTTGACCAAGGCCGCCGCGCCAACTCCGGCAAAACCGGCGGCGGCGGAGCAAAAACCGGCGGATTTGTCGAAGGCGGACGAAAAATTGTCGGCGCTTCTCGGAAAACCAAAATGAGACATGGATGGCACGGATTGTCACCGATTCCATCCGCACAAATCCGTGAGATCCGTGTCAGAGATTTGAGTCATGCAAAGACTTTTGGCCATCGCTTGGTTGACTTGGAAGGCGGCGTTCCGGTTCCGGCTGTTCCTGGTCATCGCGGTGTTGTTGCTCGTGTCGGTGATTGGCCTGCCGCTTTTGGTCAAGGACGATGGCACACCGCAGGGTTTCACGCAGATTCTGCTGACGTACACGTTGACCGCCATCACCGGCTTGCTGGGTTTGTCCACGCTCTGGCTTTCCTGCGGCACACTCGCACGCGACATTGAGGAATGCCAGATCCAAGTCGTTGCCACCAAGCCCATCGCCCGCTGGCAGATCTGGCTGGGCAAATGGCTCGGTATCATGTTGCTGAATGCGGCTTTGCTGGCACTGTCCGGCGCGTGTGTTTACGGGTTATTGTACTGGCGCGCGGCCCGGTTGCCGGCGGCGGAACAAGAGGCTTTGCGCGAACAGGTGCTCGTGGCGCGCGGTTCAGCGAAGCCGCAAAATTATGCTGCGGCGATTGAGGCCGAAACGGAGCAGACTTTGCAGGAGCGGTTGAAAGCCAATCCGGAATTGGGTCACTCGGCGGATTTGACGGAGGTGCGCAAACAAATTCGCGAGCAGATGAAGGCCCAATATCAACTCGTGCCGCCAGCCTATCAGAAAGAGTGGCAGATTAATCTCGGTTTTGCCAAAAATTTTCTGCGTGACAAACCGCTGCAATTGCGCGTGAAATTCAACGCCGCGCAGAAAAGCGCCAGCGGCACCTTCCTCGCCCTGTGGCAGGTGGGCGAACCCAATGTCACCCCGCTCTGGCAGACGGAGGAGCCGATGAGCCTGGCGCCGGACACGTTTCATGAATTTCAAATTCCGCCGAATCTGTTCGACCGCCAGGGGGTGTTGACGGTCATCTTTCTAAACCCGAACGACACCTCGCTGTTGTTCCCCCTCGATGACGGGATGGAGGTATTGTATCCCGAGGGCGGGTTCGCGCTGAATTTCGCGCGCGGGCTGGGAATCATTTTCTGTTGGATGGGATTCGTGGCGGCGTTGGGCCTGACCGCCGCCAGTTTTCTGTCGTTTCCGGTGGCGGCATTTTTTTCCATGGCCATCCTGGTGGTCGGGCTTTCCAGCGGCACGCTGGCGGACGCGGTGGAATCGGGCACCGTCGTGGGTGGCAACGGCGAAACGGGCGCGATGGGACATTCCGTCGTGGACGCGGTGTTGATTCCGACGTTCAAGGGCCTTCTGGTGGCCATCAACCTGGTCAAAAGTTTTTCGCCGATTGATTCCTTGAGCAGCGGGCGGAGCATTTCGTGGACGGAACTGGGCACGGCCTTCGGGCAAATCGTTTTGTTGCTCGGCGGAATCACCGGCGTCATCGGGATGGGATTGTTCAGCCGGCGTGAATTGGCGACCGCCCAGGGAAACCAATGAAAGCGGTGACGGAACTGAAATGAACGGTCGTTCAAAAAAAATCGTTTTGCTGCTGCTGGCGGCCGTGCTGCTTTTCAGCGCCGGTCAGGTGCAAAAATCCCTGAACCGCGACCGCGACCAGCTTGGATTGACGCGCGCGTCCGTGTTGCAGAACGCGCCGCCCTTGCTGGCGTTCACGACCGTCGCCCTCGGCGGCTTCCGGGGGTTGATTTCCAATTATCTCTGGATCCGGTCGAACGATTTGCAGTTGGACGACAAATTTTTTGAGGCGGCCCAGCTCGCGGATTGGATCACGGATTTGGAGCCGCACTTCGAGCAGGTCTGGATTTTTGAAGCGTGGAACATGGCCTTCAACATCTCGGTGAAATTCAAGGATCCTTCCGACCGTTGGCGCTGGGTGGACCAGGGGATCGAACTGCTGCGTGACCGGGCGTTGCGGTACAATCCGGACGCGGTGATGATCTACCAGAATCTGGCCTGGTTCTTCCAGTTCAAGATGGGCAACAACCTTGACGACGCGAATTTATATTACAAACAGGAATGGGCGCGGGAAATGAACCCGCTCTTCGGCCCGAACGGGACCAATTTTGCCGCCCTCATTCAACCGCAAACCGCCGAGGACAGAACCAACGCGCTCGTGCTCCGCGAAAAATACAAGATGGACCCGGCGTTCATCCAAAAGGTGGACGCGGAATGGGGTCCGCTCGACTGGCGTCTGCCGGAGGCGCACGCGATTTACTGGGCTTCGATCGGTTTGAAAAAGGCGAAGGAAAATCCCGACGACGTAAAAACGAACGATTTGCCGCAGTTACGCCGGGTCATTTACCAGTCCATGCAACAGGCGTTCCGTCACGGGCGTTATATCGCCAATCCATTCGGCGGCGGTTATGCCCTCGGCCCGAATCTCGACCTCATCCCCAAGGTGAATGAATCCTACCAAAAAGAGTATGCCGAGGAACCCAATCCAGGGCAACGCGAAACCATCCAACGAGCGCGCCGGTATTTCCTGTGCGACGCGGTTTATTTTCTTTATGACCACAATCGCGTAGCCGAGGCGGCAAAATGGTATCGTTACCTGGGCAAGGAATTTCCAGACAAAACCCTCCTCGAGCGTGACACCAATTCATTTCCGCGAAATCTCACGCTTGACGAATTCGCCGTCGGGCGGGTGCAGGAAGACCTTGGCGACACGTCGCAAGAGCGCACGACTGCGGACGTTCAGGGGCTGCTCGCCCGGGCCTATGTCGCGCTGGCCCTCGGCCAGGATGACCGTTATGCCGGTTACAAACTGATGGCCGCCAAGGTTCATGAACATTACCAGGCTCAAATTTCCGACATGAAAAGCAATCTGTCGCGCATCGGTCTGCCGCCGTTGGCGGAAATCAACCACACCGTGCTCAACCAACTGCTCGACCCGAAAAAGGGACTCCCTTACGCCATGCGCGCCGTGATACACTCGCAACTTGGTATGCCGGCGGAAACGAACGCGCCGCCGGCCACTGCCATTTCGACCAACGCGCCGGCTCCGGTTGCGCCCGTGCCCACCAACGCGCCCCCACGATGAACGGCTCCCGATGTCAAATTTCCCAATTTGCGGCGGGACAGCGGCCATTGAAGTTTTAATGTTTGCCGCTTCTCCGGAATTTGGATGTTGGTGCCTGGAGTATTGTGAAGATTGTCTCGCGCCAAAACCCTGCTAACCTTTCTTGTCTGTGACCGGAAAGAATTCCAGCAAACGCCCTGTGCGTGTCGGGTTGATTTCGCTCGGCTGTGCCAAAAATCTGGTGGACGCCGAAATCATGCTCGGCGCGTTGCTCAAGGACGGCGTGGAAATCACCAATGACGCGGCGATGGCCGATGCCGTCATCATCAACACCTGTTCGTTCATTGACGCCGCGCAGGAGGAAAGCGTGGACACCATCCTCGAATCCGACGAGGTCCGCGCTGTGAAAAACCGCGGCCAGAGCCTTATTGTTTCCGGTTGCCTGCCGCAGCGTTTCCGCGACGAACTCCCCAGGCTTCTGCCCGAAGTGGACGCGTTCATGGGTATTGACCAGGTTGCGCAAGTCTCGGAAATCGTAAAACAAGCAATGGCAAGGCGAGCGGAACGGTTTGGGAAACACCGAACCTCCAACATCGAACGCCGAACATCGAAGGAAAAAATCGCAGGGCGGTTGACAGAATTGGAAAAGGACCGTTCCACTTCCGAACACCCCAAGGAGAAATCCATCCGCGGCACAGACAAATTTGGCAAAACCAAAACCATCGTTGAACCGGCAAGGCCATCCTCCATTCGCCATCCGCCATCTTCGCCTTTCATTGACGTCACCCCGCGTCCGACCTACATCCCCGATTTCGGCACGCCGCGGTTCCGCCTGACGCCGCGCCATTTCGCCTACGTCAAAATCGCCGAAGGCTGCAATCATCCGTGCAGCTTTTGCATCATTCCCCGGATGCGCGGCTCGCATCGCAGCCGGCAGCCGGCGGACATCGTGGCCGAAGCGAAGGCGCTCATTGCCGACGGTGTGAAGGAAATCAACCTGATTTCGCAGGACTCGACTTATTACGGCTTGGATTTGCGCCCGGCTGATAGTGGCACAGGCGTCTCGCCTGTGAGTTCCGACAGCGATCTGTCACAACAGAAACACACAGGCGAGACGCCTGTGCCCCTACGCCCCTCGCGCGCCATTTCGTCACCGGAAAAGTTCTCCGCCGCCGTGAAATCATTGCCGGCGAATTCGACGACCATCTGCACCCTGCTGCACGAACTCAATTCTCTGAAGGGTGATTTCTGGATCCGCCTGCTTTACACCCATCCGGCGCATTGGACGGACGAATTGATTGAGACGATGGCGAGTTGCCGAAAGGTCGCGCGCTACGTGGACATGCCGCTCCAGCACATCCACGAAAACATGCTCGAACGGATGCGCCGCGAAACCTCGCAGCAATACATCGTTGACCTCATCCGAAAAATCCGGACCGGCGTGCCCGGCATCGCGTTGCGCACGACCCTCATCGTCGGTTTTCCCGGCGAAACCGAAGCGTGCTTTGAGGAACTGCTCGACTTCATCCGCGAAACTAAATTCGAGCGCCTCGGCGTATTCACCTACTCCAAGGAAGACGGCACGCGCGCTGGCGCTATGAACGGACAAATTCCCGACAAGTTGAAACAGCAGCGCCGGAAGCTGGCGATGGCCGAACAGCATAAAATTGCCCGGCAAATTTCCAAATCCTTCGTCGGCCGCGAAATCAAGGTCCTCGTCGAAGGCAGGGCCGACGCGAAGCAATTGCGGGACGCCAATGTCAGTTCCTGGGAACACGGCCTGCTGCGCAATGCTAAATCTTGTCACCCGTCACTCGTCACTCGTCACTTTCTGGTCGCCCGCGGCGAAGCCGACGCCCCAGACATTGACGGACGGGTTTACATCCGCGGCAAGCTTCCCATCGGTGAATTTGCCGAGGTCAAAGTTGTCGGACACACGGACTACGATTTGATTGCCGAGCCGGTTTTCTGAGATTTTTGGACCGTTGGCTTGACAAGGCGTGTCGCAAAAAGCAGAAATATTTTATGTGGTTCGTTATTGTTTCCAACCGGGTGACGCTGGCGACGCGCGCCCCAAAACGAATTGGATGACCGGTTATGAAAGCGACGATGAGCGGAAAAGATTTTCTCGATGAACTGGCCGCCGGGTTGACGGCGCTCTTGTCCAATGGACTGGAACGGCTCTTTGGTCCCGGGGTCCACAGCCCGGTGTTTGGCTCCGTCACCTGGGCCGACCTGGGCGTGACGCTGTGTTTCCTGCTGTTCGTCCTGCTGGTCAACGGCCTGGCCGCTTCCTTCCTGAGACACAAAATCCGCAAGGCCGCGGCCCAGCCGGACGCGCAGGGCTGGCACCATCATTTTTTGAGCGTCGTGGGCAAGCCGCTTTACCTCCTGATCTGGGTTTACGGTGTCTATTTTGCCGCGCTGCCGTTGCTCATGAAACTTCCCTCCGCCGAAGAACTGCAACCGGTCCGTGAAATTTTTGACAAGCTGTTTGGCCTGGGCGTGTTCGTGGTGCTGTTCTGGCTGTTCTTCCGGCTCACCCACGTGCTGGAAACGCGATTGATGGCTTGGGCCGCCAAAACCGAAAGCAAGCTCGACGACCTGCTGGTGCCGCTGGTAGGGCGGAGTTTGCGCGTGATCGTGCCGGTGGTGGGCATCATTTTTGCCCTGCCCGTTATCGGCCTGTCCCCGGAATACGCCGGCGTGCTCGGCAAGGGCAGCAGCATCCTCTTGATCGTAACGGTGGCGTGGGTATTGATTCAAGCGGTCAACCTCGGCGAGAAGGCCGTGCTGGCCGAGTTTGACATCAACGCCAGCGACAATCTCCACGCGCGCAAGGTCTATACCCAGACGCACGTGCTGGCCAAGACGCTCTACGTCGTCATCGGCATCTTCACCGTGGCCTCGGTCCTGATGTTGTTCGAGGAGGTGCGCCGGTTCGGCACCAGCCTGCTGGCTTCGGCGGGCGTCATTGGCATCATTGCCGGGTTCGCCGCGCAGAAGACCATCGCCAACCTCTTCGCCGGCTTTCAACTGGCCATGACCCAGCCGATCCGGCTGGACGACGTGGTCATCGTCGAGGGCGAATGGGGCCGGGTCGAGGAAATCACATTGACCTACGTGATCATTCACATTTGGGACGACCGCCGGCTCGTCGTGCCACTGGGTTATTTCATCGAAAAACCGTTCCAAAACTGGACGCGGATTTCGGCGCAGTTGCTCGGCTCGGTTTTTGTCTGGGTGGATTACACGATGCCGCTGGATGAACTCCGCAAAGCGCTCAAGGAAATCATCGAACCGAATCCACTTTGGGACAAACGCTTTTGGAATTTGCAGGTGACCGATGCCACCGAAAAAACCATGCAAATCCGCGTGCTGGCCACGTCGGCCGATTCCTCCAAGGGCTGGGATTTGCGCTGCGACATCCGCGAAAAACTCATCGCCTACATCCAGAAACACCATCCGCAAAGCCTGCCCAGGGTCCGCGCGGAAATCGGAGGCGAAAAGTCCGGAGCGTCGGTGAAGCCCTGAGAGCGATGGCCCCTCCCCGCCCGACGGCGCGTTGAGGACAACGCGCCCTACCGGCGGTGGGTAGGGATCGCTGTCCCCAGCGAGCCGCTCTTCGCCAGCCACACCCGTGTCCATCTAAGTCCCTCCGCGGTTAAGAATCATTTCTGTCCCGGGCAGGAACCGATTTCCCGGCTTGGCCAGCTCAAGCCGGGGCCGTTATGATTTCAACATGAAACCAATCCTGTTTTGTATCGGAACCGCGCTGGCGCTGTTGATGGTCGTCGAGGCTGCCCCCGCCCAGACCATTCCCGTGCCAGAAAACTTCTGGCGGCTCGTTGCGCAGGAGGACACGGATCACGACCAGAAAATCACCGTTCACGACCGCACGACGCCGTTTGCAATCCGCGACCAAAACGGTGCCGATGTGCGCGTCGTCACCAATGAATATCAATTGTCCGTGCTGTTGCAGGACCTCAAGCAGGCAGACAACCAACACACGCCTAAGATTTCCTTAAACGACCTCCGGCTCAACGAAGACATCGTGGATCGCACGCACCGACTCATCAAAACGGTCTATTGGGACGCGCTGACCCGGCGCATTGACACGGACCATCTGGACCAGGTCGTCCACGATCCCAAGGTGGCGTCGAAGTGCGATTACATTTACGTGCCCGGTTCGGACCCGGTGGCGGTCAAATATTTCCAGGGATTGGAAGAAACCGCCGCGGCGCAAAACCGTTCGCCGGCGCTGAAAGTCGTCGTGCTGCCGTCGCCGGACAAAATCACCGGCGCGTTCGTCCGCAATCTGGATGGCGCGCACGGCCTTTTGTCGCTCGCGCTGGAGACGAACGCAGAAGGAAGAATCGTTGGCGTGCCGTATGTCGTTCCCGGCGGACGGTTCAACGAATTGTATGACTGGGACAGCAATTTCATCACGCTCGGCTTGTTGCAGGACGGGCGGACCGACCTCGCGCGCGGCATGGCGGACAATCTGCTCTACGAGGTCGGACATTACGGAAAAGTCCCCAACGCCAACCGCACCTATTATCTCACGCGCTCGCAGCCGCCGTTTCTGACGAGCATCATCCGCGCGGTCTATGAATCCGGCGCGGCGGAAAAGGGAGCACAGAGTGACACCGACCGCGTTTTCTCCCTCTCCTCCCCCGAGGGAGGAGTGGGTCGGGGTGGGGAGGCCCCAACCTTTCCATCTAAAATCCCCTCACCCCAGCCCTCTCCCCGCTTGGGCGGGGAGAGGGAGTCAAAAATGGAACATAGCGCGGCGGATAAAACGTGGCTGGCGTCCGCGCTGAAAACCGCGATGACCGAATACCAGACCGTGTGGCTCGGTCCGGATCGCCTGGTGAAAATCGGGCCATATGAACTGAGCCGCTATTACGACAGCGGCAATGGCCCTTGTCCGGAAGTCGAGCCCGGCCATTACGACGAACAAATGCAGCCGTGGCTCGCGCAGGCAACCCGGGAGCGCCAGCATCTTGCTGGCGAGTTCCGCGATATGGAGGATCGCAATTCGCCGGCTGGAAGCCGGCGCTCCCGGGACAGCGAGCCTTTGACCCCGTTCCGCTTTTTGAACGAATACCTGTATTGCGGCGACTATGCGGATTTGAAGGCGGACGGCCAGACGCTCGACGAATTTTTCCAGAACGACCGCGCCGTCCGCGAATCCGGCCATGACACGACGCACCGCTTCGACGACCGCACGGCAGATTTTGTGTCCGTGGACTTGAACTCGCTGCTCTACAAATACGAAACGGATTTCGCGGAGCTGATTGAATCGCAGTTCGGCGGCAAACTGCCGGGCGTGAGCGGCGAGCAGGCGGAGGCGAAGTTCTGGCGTCAACAGGCCGCCAAACGCAAGACGGCGATGATGGCGTTGATGTGGGACGACCAGCGCGGTTATTTCTTTGACTACGACTTCGTCAATCACCGGCGTTCGACCTACATCAGCGCCACCGGTCTGTGGCCGCTCTGGGCGAGGATGCTCTTCACAAACAATCCAGAAGAAATGAAACGAGCCAGACGCATCGCCGCTTATGCCTGTGAGAAGCTGGAGCAAAACGCCGGGCTTTCGGCGACGGCCAGGGAATCCGTCGAGTCTGCGCGCCGACACGATGCGCGGCAATGGGATTATCCCTACGGCTGGGCGCCGCACCAGATGCTCGCGTGGCAGGGATTCAAGAATTACGGCCTCGACGCCGACGCCGGGCGGTTGGCGTATCGCTGGCTGTATTGCATCGCCAAAAACGCGCACGATTACAACGGCGTGATCCCGGAAAAATACAACGTCGTCACCGGCTCGCACGAGGTCTTTGTGGAATACGGCAACGCGGGCACGAAATTTTCCTACATCGCGCCGGAGGGTTTCGGCTGGATGAACGCGTCATTTGAGGTGGGCATGAAATTACTTTCGCCCGCCTGGCTCGCGGATCTGCGGGAGATGAAACCGCCGCCGGCGAAGTGTAATGGGCCATGAATTGAAGGCAAAACCGGTCGCATGGCAGGTAACCGGCAACCATGAACGCGCCGGTAGCCCGATCGCCCAGGTTCGTTACCGCTCGCGCCGGCATGACTGGCATGGAGCAATGGGGAAAGTCCATTGCGGCAATAACTGAAAGTGGAACGACCTTCGGCCAACCGCCGCGACTGCGACCTCCTGTACGCAAAAGTTGAGCGGTCGGAATGGATGCGATTCGGAATCCGACCCGCGGCTGAAAATCACACCGCCGCAAGGCGGGGTTGCTTCGACAGTCGGACGGTGAATTCGGATCCGGTCCCCGGTCGGCTCGTGACCGCCACCTGTCCCTGATGCGCCTCGACCACGGCCTTGACCAGACTCAATCCGAGACCCAGACCCCGCCGGGACCGGCTTTTGTCGCCGCGATAGAGGCGTTCCCAGATTTTGGCCTGTTCCTCCGGCGCAATGCCGATGCCGGTGTCCTGGAACACCACGACCGCTTGGTTCGGTTCGTCACGGATCGAAATGGTGACCTGGCCGTTTTCCGGCGTGTATTTGATGGCGTTGTCGAGGAGGTTGGCGAACACCTGGCGCATCCGGTTGCAGTCCACCGGCGCTTCGCAAACCGCCGGCAGCTCTGTCCGCACCGTCACCTTTCGCTCGTCGGCAACATATTCGTAAAGCGCGACGACTTCACGGACCACCCGGCAAAGGTCAACGCGTTCGCGCTGCAGTTTCATCATGCCGGCCTCGGCTTCGGTGATGTCCAACAGCGTGTTGAGCATGTTCAGCACGCGTTCGGATTCCTCGACGCAATCGGCCAGCGCCTCCTGCGCGGCGGCCGGGGCGGCCTGGGGCTGGAGCGCCAGCTCCGCCGTGCCGCGCAGACGGGTCAACGGCGTGCGCAAATCGTGCGCCACGTTGTCGAGGGATTCGCGCATGGCGCGAATCAACGCCTCGTTTTTGTCCAACAGGCTGTTGAACAGCCGGACCAGTTCGTCCAGTTCATCGTTCGACTTGCGCACCGGCACGCGCGCGTCGAGCTGGCCGGTTTGAATGATGGACCGGGCGGTGGCGACGACCTGGCGGATAGGTTGCAGGGCGCGGTGGGCAAAAAACGCGCCGGCCAGGAAACCCAGCAGAATCGCCGCGCTGCCGAACATGATGAAATTTCTGCGCACCGGATCCAGCAAGGCCGTGCGGCTGTCCGTGCTGCGCCCGACCTGCAACAGGGAATTATCGGGCAGCACGGCGGAGGCGATGACAAAATCCTGCTCCGCGTTTTTCGGGATGCGGATGACCCCCACGCGCCGGCGATAGCCGGCCAGGCCGCCGGGAATGTCCTGAAATGTGATCCAGTCGTCGGGAACATTGACCAGGGTGGCGGTATTCCAAGCGCTGACCAGGCGCACGAAAAAGGTTTTATGGTTGCCGGTCTCCTGTTGCAGGGCGTCGCGCAACGCCGGCAATCCCCCGTCATCGTAAATGGCCGCATACTCTTGCAGCCGCGCCTCGAGCACCTCCCGATCCTTGCGGCCGATGGCCCCGGCCAACAGGTAATAAGCGAGCATCAACAAGGCAATGCTGCTGAACGCGAACACGAACGCGTACCAAAGGCTGAGCCGGACGCCGATGTTCCGGCGGGCGGTTTTAAGCAGGCCGAAGGACATAGCCCACTCCCCGGATGGTATGGATCATCTGTTTGTCAGGATCGGCCTTGCTGCGCAACCGGTGCACCAGCACGTCCACGACGTTGGTTTGCGGATCGAAACTGAAATCAAAAATGTGCTCCAGAATCATGGTCTTGGTCACGACGCGGTTGGGGTGGCGCAGGAAATATTCGAGCAGCGCAAACTCGCGCGGCTGCAATTCGACCGGCTGGCCGCCGCGCCGCACCTCGCGCGTCAACAGGTCCAGCGTCAGTTCACCGGCGGTCAATTGCGTCGGCCCGGTGGTTTGCGTTGCGCGCCGGATGAGCGCCTGAACGCGCGCCAACAGCTCGGAAAAGGCAAATGGCTTGGTCAGATAATCATCGCCCCCGGCTTGCAGCCCCTTGACGCGGTCGTCCACCGAGGCCCGGGCGCTCAGAATGAGCACGGGCACCCGGACGCCGTTGGCGCGCAATTGCCGGATGAGGCTCAGGCCATCGAGTTTGGGCAACATCAGATCCACGACCGCTGCGTCATAGGCAACGGCTTTGGCCAAGGCAAATGCCTGTTCACCGTCGGCACTGTGGTCCACGGCAAAACCATTTTGTTTCAGGCCCTTGACGACGAACGAGGCGATTTTCTCGTCATCCTCGACAACCAGTATGCGCACGTTTTCGTCCATGATGCCGTGTTGGCAGGGTGGTTACAATTTCAAATCGCTGCGTGGATTGATCGTTCAACGGGAAAACACCGGTCCTCGCCCGGCGGGCTTTCCCGCCCGGAGACGACCAAAACAGAAACCCTCCCGCACCGGCAAGTTGAGGCGCGGGAGGATCTCAAGGGAAGGGAAAATCAACCCTCGGTGTTGCTCTCGTCCACCACAACGTAGTGGCTGCCGCCGTTTTCCCAAACCCTGACGAGTGTCTTCTTGCTGGTGGCATTCGTGGTCAACTGGACCGCGTCATCAGCATTTTTCACCGGATGCCGGTTGATGCTCTCAATCACGTCACCGGGTTTCAGCCCGGCTTCAGCGGCGGCGGAGCCGGGATCCACCTGCGTCACCACGGCGCCATGAACGGTGTCTGGAATGTGGAATTGTTCGCGGGCCTGCGAATCGAGGTCGCCCACGCCGACGCCGTTGAGCGTGCCGGTATCATTTCCGGTTGGCGAGCCGGCCTCGGCCAACGATTCGGTTCCCGGCTGTTGTTTGATGGTGACTTCGAGTGTCTTTTTGTCGCCGCTGCGCAGAATCTCGACCGGCACTTTTGAACCGGGCGCGGTCTCGGCCACAATGAGTTGCAGTTGCCGGCTGTCGGCGATTTTCTGGCCATTGAACTCCACCACCACGTCGCCGTCCTTGAACCCGGCCCGGTCCGCCGGCCCTTTCGGAACCACGTCGCCAACGAGCGCGCCGGTGGGCGTTTTGAGGTTGAATTCCTGCGCGAGCGCCGGCGTGACTTTTTGAATCATGACGCCCAGATAACCGCGGGTGACGTGGCCGTTTTTGATGAGGCTTTCCATCACGGTGCGGGCCAGATCGGACGGGACGGCGAACCCGACGCCCTGGCTGCCGCCCGAATGGCTCAGGATGGCGGTGTTGATGCCGATCAACCGGCCGTCAATATCTACCAGCGCGCCGCCGGAATTTCCGGGGTTGATGGCCGCGTCGGTCTGGATGAAATCCTCGTAATCTTCGAGGCCCACGTTGCCGCGGTCCTTCGCGCTGACAATGCCTTCGGTGACCGTCTGTCCGACGCCAAAGGGGTTGCCCACGGCCAGCACGACATCGCCGACCTTCACCTTGCTGCTGTCGGCGATCGGGACGACGGGCAGATTGTCTGCGTCAATTTTCACGACCGCGATGTCGGTTTTGGGATCGCGCCCGATGACTTTGGCGGTGAACTCACGCCCGTCATTCAGCGTGACTTTCACCTCTTTGGCCCCGTCCACGACGTGGTTGTTGGTCAGGATATAGCCGTCCCGGGTGATGACCACGCCGGAGCCGACGCCGTGTTCAATTTGCGGGCCCAGGGAGTGGGGCGGGAAAACCTCGCCGAACTGGTTGCCGAAAAACTGCCGCCAGAAGGGATTGTTCAGCCCGGGAAATTCCTCCATCGCCGTGTTCCGGATGGTGGCGGTGGTTTCGATCTTGACCACGGCCGGCGCGACCTTGTCCACGATGGGCGCGAAGCTGCCGCGCGGCAGGCCATCCCGCGGCACCGCCGTCTGGTCCACGGGCACGTTCAAGTCCGCCGGATTGATTTTGTTTTTCGAAGATTGCGCCAGGGCGAAGACGGCGCCGGCCAGCACCAGGCTGCCGGTCAGGCCGAGAACTGCCAGGCGCATTCGCAGGGAATGCACGAAGGTTTTCATATTCAATTGGTACGAGTTGTGTTTTTAGGAGATTGGAGCTATCCACCATGACAGGAAGCTGTCTGGCAGATTACAAATTTGTAAGCCGGCGGCGGCCGTTCTCCAACCAAAAGGATTGAGGGTTGAGAGTTGATCCTCATGCGCCGGCCACGACGCGACCAGGAGATGAGCCGACTTCAGCAGATTAATTTTTTCTTTCAAATGCAAAAAATCGCGGCACGCTTCCGGGACATGAGTTATATTGTTTCAGCCGGGGTTTTGGAAAAGGCAGACTCCGGAATTGAAAACCTGTAAAAGAGAAAGGACAAGCCATGACAAATGAAGCCAACATGGAAAAACTGATGACGGACTTGAAGACAGTCACCCGTGATGCGGAGGCAATCCTTCAGGCCACCACCGGCCAGGCCGGGGAAAAGATGGTTGAATTGCGGGCGCGTTTGTCTTCGGCCCTCGATTCGGCCAAAGCCACCTGCGCGCGGCTGCAAGAAAAGGCCGTTGCCGGAGCGAAGGTCGCAGACAAAACCATCCGCGAACATCCCTATGAATCCATGGGGGTCGCCTTTGGCGTCGGATTGCTGATCGGCGTATTGGTAACCCGTCGTTGAACGCGTGAGTGAAACTCAACAGACGGAAGGCGGCCTGCTGGGATCGTTGAAGCAGATGCTGCAGACGGCGAGCCAGTTGCTCGAGAACCGGGTGGAACTGTTTCTGCTGGAGCTGAAAGAGGAACGCCTGCGGCTCGTGGCCGCGCTGCTGTTGGCGTTGGCGGGCGGGGTTTGCGCGCTGATGACGCTGGTGCTGCTCACGTTTACGATTGTGGTCGTGTTCTGGGATGAATACCGGATTCCCGCGCTTGTGCTGCTCAGCGTCGCGTATGCGGCCGGGGCCGTCGGCGCGTTTGTCTCCTTGCGCCGCCGGTTGCGCCGGTGGCAGGCGTTTGCCGCTTCGCTCGAACAAATCAAAAAGGACCGCGCATGTTTGGAAACGAAGAACTAGAAGAGCTGCGTTTGCGGAAGGAATTGCTGGTGCTGGAATGCGACGCCCGGCGTCTGCTGCTGATTTCGGAATGGCGGCGGTTGCGGTCGCTGAATTTTTGGCTCGATGAAGCCGGGCAGACCGCGCGGCGGCATCCCTGGCTGACGGCGGCGTTGGGTGTGGGAGCAGGCGTGGTCGCCGTGCAGGCCTTGCGCCGGCCGCGTCAGGTGCTGGGCTGGCTGGGCCGGCTTGGCGGCACGCTTTCAGCGCTGCACTCGGTCCGGAAGTTCTTCGATCGCACACCTTGATGGCCGCAACGTACGGATGCTCCGGCCAGCGCCGCCGATCGCGACCGTCTTCGGCGTGGATTTATGGGGTGGAGCACCCGGTTCTCAATCCGGTTGCAAGCCCGCCTCGAACCGGCCGCCGCCCTTGGCCTCGAGCGTGATTTTGCCGGAGCGCAAATGCAGGTCGCGCTGCGGGAAAGGAACTTCAATGTTGTTTTCGCGCAACTTGCGTTCGATGGCAAAATACAAATCGCTGCGAAAGCGTGTCGGACGGTGCGCCATCTCAATGGTCCACACGGCCAGTTCGAAGTTCAGCGAACTGTCGCCGAATTCGAGGAACCGCACCATGGGCGCAGGATCCTTGAGCACGGCCGGATTTTCCGCCGCAATCTCCATCAATACCTGCCGCAACTTCTCGACATTGCTGCCGTAAGCGACACCGACCGACAGGCGCAACCGCACCTTGGGATCGCCGTAACTCCAGTTGGTCACCGGGTTGGTGATGAAGTTCGAATTGGGGACGATGATGGTGATGTTGTCATTGGTCACGACGACCGTGCTGCGCAGGCTGATTTTGGTGACCTGGCCAGCCACGCCGCCGACTTCAACGCGATGGCCAATGGCGATGGGCCGTTCCGCCAGGATGATCAGGCCGCTGACGAAATTGCTGACGATGTTTTGCAGGCCGAAGCCGATACCGATACCCAAACCGCCCACAATGACCGCCAGCGAACTCAAATCCAGGTGAATCACCCTGAACGCGAAGAAGAAGCCCACGGCGATGAAGCAGTAACCCACGAAACGGCTGACAGCATATTGCAGGTCAGGCTCCATGTGGGTACGAGCTAGTATCCGCTTGCGCAAGATTCTCCGCAAATACCGTTCCGACACCACCACCAACAACATAACAAGCAGCAGTTTGAAGATGCTGTTCAACGTCAGGTTACTGTCGCCCAGTTCAATCAGCGGTTGGTTGAAAATGGTTTGAATCTCCGCCCACCAGTGATCCAATGTCTCGTTCATAATCAGTCTCCTCCCCGTTAGTCTGATGGCAGCCAGGCCATTGTTTGTATGAGTGCTTGGATACCACTTTGCTGCCGACAGCGAAAGCTAGTTCTGCAATCCTCCCGATGGAAGTGATGTTCCGGTTCTTAGGTTCCGGAGAATGATTTGCTACTGACCTCACGCGAAGCTGGCCACTTTCGACATCACCCGCTAACTTGACGGCGATGCAGGCGCTCAATTTCGATTATGTCGCGCTGGGCGTAATCCTGGCGGTAGCGCTCTTCTTCTTCTGGACGCAAAAATTGCGGACGGATATTACGGCCCTGCTGGTTACACTTGCTCTCATTATTCCCTGGCCGCATCCGGATGGGCATTGGCGATGCATTCTGACTTACCAAGAAGGGTTCTCCGGCTTCGGCAGCGTCGCCGTCATCATGGTCACCGCCATGTTTGTGCTGGGCGCGGCGATGGTACGGACGGGCGCGGCGGAAGGACTCGGCGGCAGACTGTTCCGCGTTTGTGCCCACAGTGAACCACTCCTGC
>CAWHAH010000025.1:0-24013 GCA_963827205.1 uncultured Verrucomicrobiae bacterium | reverse complement strand
AACCGCAGAATTTCAGTGTGTAGCCTTTGCGAAAGTTCACATGCTTGAACCGATAACCAAGTTCCACTTCTTCAACCACGGTTCAAAACCCGCTTGTTCGTGATGCTGCGCTTGCGGTTTTTTTGCACATTCTCCGGCACGGACGGCGGCGGGTATTTCCCGACGGTTGCCGTAAGCCACTGGAAAAAATTCGCCAGGCTCACCGGCTGGTCGTTCACGGCATTGTGAATCTCGCCGGGGCGGCCATTCTTCAGCGCCGCGATGATGCAGCCAATCAAATCGTCACGGTGAATCATATTCCGGAAACGGGAGCCATCGCCTTCGATGCGCGCCTCGTTTTTCAGGAATTGCTTGAACCAATGGCCACGGCCAGGACCGTAAATGCCAGCCACTCGCAAAATCACCGCAGGGACCTTTTGGTGGGGCGAGAGTCCCCGCGCCTGCACCGTCGTAGCGGCGTCTTCGCCGCGAAGACGTGAGCCGCTGTTTCCGAGCAAAACTTTTTCCGTCTCGAGCAAAATTTTCCCGGTTTCCGCCACCGGTTCGGTGGGGCTGGTTTCCTTGACCTGCGAGCCGTCGGTCTGGCCATAGACGCTCGTGCTGCCGGTATAGACGAACTTTTTCGGCGGGCTGGTAGCAAGCCATCCAATCAAATTACGTGTGCCTTGGAGATAAGCCTGCCGGTAATCTTCCACGTCGCCGCCGGTGGAGGAAACGCAATGAATGACCCAATCAAACTCGCGCGGTAACCGGGCCAATTCGTCCGGCTTGGTGATGTCGGCAACGAGCGGTTTGATGCCCGACGCTTTCAATTCATTTTCCGCCGACGTGCTTCGGCGCAGGCCGACAACTTCGTGTCCTTGCCGAATCAACTCCACGCCGAGGGGCAGCCCAACGTAACCGCAGCCGACAATCAAACATTTCATTTATGATCTATGATTGATGATTTGAGATTTGTACCGCGTCGCAAATCTGCACAGCAATCGTAAATCGTAAATCACAAATCGTAAATGCCTTCAATCCATCACCGCGGCGAAGCGCAGGCCGCGCGTGCTGACGCGAAGTTCGTTGAAACCGAATTCCACCATCACCATCTCGTAAATCACAACGCCGGTAAGAATCACGTCCGCCCGCAATTTCGGCAGGCCGACGATTTCCTTGCGCTTGGCCAGCGGCAGGCGCCACAGGCGCCGCCGATGCAATTTTATTCGTTCCAAACTGAGGCGCGTGGCTTCAATTCGTTCTCTGTCATAGCGGTCGAGTTTCGCCTCAATGCGCGCCAGGATGCTCGTCGTGCCGCCGGTGCCGACGAGCTGAATCTCTCCGGAGGATGAACGGGCCTCGCGCCGCAAGGCGGGGTCCAGTTTGGGGCGTACTTCATTTTTCAGAAAATCCCTCATCCACTTGCGGCAGGCGTTGAATTCGCCGCGTGTGGGCGGGTCGCTGTGCGGATATTTTTCCATGAGCCGCACGGTGCCCAGCGGAAAACTGCGCGCAAAATGTTTGTGCTCGCCCTGGCCGAGAATGAATTCCGTGCTCCCGCCGCCCACATCCAGCAACAGCAACGGCGCCTTCGCCAGTGCCGCGTCGGTCGTCACACCTTGAAACACCCATTCGGCCTCCCGTTCCCCGGAGATGATTTCGACTTTGAGCTCGGCCGCGCGCCGGATGGCTGAGGTGAGATCGCCGGGATTCACCGCGTCGCGCGCGGCGCTGGTGGCAATGACGCGGATGGAATCGGAATTCCTTTCACGCGCAATCTGGGCGAACTCCCAGACGGCTTCGGCGGTGCAGGCGATGGCTTCTGGCTGAAGCCGGTGTGTTTCGTAGAAGCCCCGGCCGAGCCGCGTCTGGCGGCTTTCCTCGTGCACCGGCCGCACGTCGCGTCCCGAGACGTTGGCGACCAGCAACTTGATCGAGTTGGTGCCGACATCGATGACGGCGCGGCGAACGGGTTCCATGCGGGCGGAAAGCTACAGAGCACCGGCGTGGAAGCCCAACCGAAAAATGTTACGTTTTCCAGCCATTGCGCCGGACGCCACGACGTGTATGTTCCCGTCATGAAAATCCATGTTTTACGCCACGGAATCGCCGTAATGCGCGACGATCTGGATGTCGAAAACGACTCCAAACGCCAACTCACACCCAAGGGCAAACGCCAGCTCCGACAGGCTGTCGCCGCCATGAAGACATTGGGCCTGCGCTTCGACCTGATTCTTTCCAGCCCGTATTTACGGGCGAAGCAAACCGCGGAGATCGTTGCTGAATCCTTGAAATTGAAAAGGCGACTTAAATTTTCGGATGAACTTGCACCGGATGGCAGCCCGAAAAACCTGGTCGGACAATTGAACGCATTAAAACCCGAGCCGGAAAACGTATTGCTGGTCGGCCACGAACCCTATTTAAGCCGGCTGATTTCATTGCTGACGACTGGCGATATGGAGCTCGCGATGGATTTCAAAAAAGGCGGCCTGTGCAAATTGGAAATGGAGAAGCTCAGTTACGACCGTTGCGCAACGCTCGCGTGGCTGCTCACGCCGCGGCAGATGAAATTGATGGGCTAAGTTTTGTAGCAGCGGACGTGAGTCCGCTCCTTCTCCTCCCCAAATTGGAGCTGACTCACGTCGGCTGCCACGAGCAAAAATATTTTCACCCGACGCGGAACGAAATGCGTTGAATCAAGTTCCGTCCGAAACTGTGCTGCAACCGGTCGAGAATTTCCTTCCGGCGATAGCGGACGATTTCGGCAAGCCACACATTGCTGTCCACGTTCACAAACAAAGTGCCTTTGCGCAACCCAACCGGTTGGGCGTGCGCGACGATATTCGGGTCGAGCAGCGAGTTCCACACCTTGACGACCTCGGCTTCGGCCCGGCGGGTGTCCAGATGCAGTTCCGCCGCCACTTTCGGCAGCACATCGCCGACCCGCCGGGCGCGCACGGCTTGCGCGGCTTCCAGCGGCGACAAATCCACGCCGCGCCATTGCGCCAGGACGCGCTGGCGGGCGGAAATATTTTTTGGCAATGGCATTGGCCAATAATTAACCACAGATGGAAACAGCTGGACACAGATAATTTCGGTTTCGGGTCTTGGACTGCGGCGGCAAGCGAAGCGCGACGCCGCTTTGGAATTCACACCCGCCGTTTTCCGAAAGCGCTGTCATCGCTATGCTCTGCCAGCGCAGTCCAGAATATCCGCTTGCCAAACACGACTTTGTGGTGCAAAGTAGTCACATGAATCCAAACTGGGCCGAAGAAAACCTGCAAACCATCCGAACCTTAATGGAGCGCTCCGCGCTTTATCGGCGTGCGCTCGCTCCAATCATGCTTTTCGCCGGATCGCTAGGCATCATCACTGCCGCCGCCGGACTGGTGTTTCATCTTGATTCGGGGCGGGCGTTTACTGGATTGTGGTTCGGCGCCGCCATTGTGGTAGTTGCCGGCGCATTCCTGATTGCGCGCCGCCAGGCGCTTAAGGACAACGAGCCATTCTGGTCGCCCCCCACCCGCCGGGTCGCCCAAGCCCTCCTCCCGCCTCTGACTGCTGGAATGTCAGTTGTGCTGATTTTCACGCTGGCCGGCTTCGAGGGGGGATTCGTCAGAGTCCTGGCATTTTTGTGGGCAATCTTCTACGGTTGCGCCCTCCACGCGGCGGGGTTTTTCATGACACGAGGTATGAAGGTGTTTGGCTGGATTTACATTGGTATTGCTTGTGGCGCTCTTTTATTTCTGGCTTTCACAAATACGGATCTTGTGTTGAGCGCGCACTGGCTCATGGGCTTTTTCTTCGGTGTCCTGCATTTGGCCTATGGTGCGTATTTGTACCTGACCGAAAAGGGAAAGAATGCAGTGTGAATCCGGAACCTTTTCTACAGCTCGATCGCGTCATTCACGAGAGAGGGCGGCTGGTCATCATGTCCATGCTCGCCGCCTCGCCGGAATTGTCGTTTACCGAACTTCGCGACGCGCTGGCCATGACCGACGGCAATCTCACCACCCACATCCGCGCGCTGCAGCAGGAAGGCTACGTGGCCGTGGCCAAGTCGTACCAAAACCGCCGTCCGCTCACGACCTGCTCGCTCACGGCGGCGGGCCGCAAAGCGTTTGCTGAATACATCAACCTGCTGGAGCAGATCGTCCGTCAAACCAAGTCCAAGTAAAAAATGTTTGAACAAACCCAAACCGCCGTGGTCTTTTACTTTGTATCACAAAGTGAATAACCGACAATGCAGGTAGGGCGCGCTCTCCGAGCGCGCCGTAGGACGTGGCAAACGCCCGGCGGCGCGATGGAGACATCGCGCCCTACCAAGATAAAAGATGAAAATCATCCGTGCTGAACATCTAGGCATGTGTTTCGGGGTGAAAGACGCCGTCGCTCTGGCCTTGGAAACCGCGCGCCGCGAACCGCTGACCATTCTGAGCGATCTCGTCCACAACGAAACGGTGGTGGCGGACTTGCGGGCGAAGGGCATTCGCGTGGCGCAACAGCCCGCCGACGTAAGCACGCCGACGGTGATGGTCACGGCGCACGGCGCTTCGGAACGCGCGATGAACGAAACGCGTGGACGCGGCCTGAACGTGATCGAGGCAACCTGCCCGTTGGTGCATTTGGCGCACCGCGCGGTGGCGCGGCTGGTGCGCGAAGGCTTTCATCCGGTCATCATCGGCAAACGCGACCACGTCGAAGTGCGCGGCATGACCGGTGATCTCGATAGGTTTGACGTGGTGCTTGGTGACGAGGACGTGGTTAAGCTCGGCGAACGGCCGCGTTTCGGCGTCGTGGCCCAAACCACGCAGCCGATTGACAAGGTCCGCCGGCTCGTGGGGCTGATTCGGGACCGCTTTCCCAAATCGGCAGTGCACTTCGTTGACACAGTCTGTCAACCGACAAAACAACGGCAGAACGCGGCCACTGAACTGGCGCAGAAATGCGACGTGGTCATCGTCATCGGCGGCGCGCACAGCAACAACACGCATGAGCTGGTCAAAACCTGTTCGCGGTTTTGCGCCCGAGTGCATCACGTGCAGACGGCGCTGGAATTGCGCGAGGACTGGTTTTTAGCCAGTGACATTGTCGGCATCACCGCAGGCACTTCAACGCCGGAGGCCATCATTGCCACAGTTGAAGAAGCCATTTGTGCCCTGGTCGTCAAAGAATTCTCACAGCCAACTTACGGTTAACCCAAAACAAAAGGAAAAATGAAAATCCAATGGTTCAAGCGATTGGGTTGGTTTTATCTCCCGGTTTCATTGCCAGGATTGGTCATCACCCTGGCGGCGCTGGCATTTTGCGCCCAAGTGTTTCCGGCGGTTGATCGAAAGTCGCATTCGGGCAGCGACACGCTGTACGCTGTGTTTCCGTTTTTTGCCTGTGCCTTCCTGTTGTTTGATTGGATAGCCGGAAGGAGCAGTCGCAAATCGGATTAAACCGAAGCTGGCGCCTAACCATGAAAACGGAACCAGCCAGTCTTGCCCGGTGGTGGGTGGTGGTCGTTTTTGCCATGGCCATGGCATGGGTGGAAGCCGCCGTGGTTTTTTATCTGCGCTCCATGATTGACCGGATTGTGCCGCATCAACCGGATCCGTTGCCGGTCATCGGTGGTTTTGCTTCGGTGGAACTTGTGCGCGAGTTTGCCACGCTGGTCATGCTGCTCGCGGTTGGCATGCTCGCGGGCCGGACCTGGCGGGCGCGTTTGGGCTGCACCGCCATTGCCTTCGGCGTGTGGGACATTTTTTATTACGTCTTCCTGAAAATCATGTGCGGCTGGCCGCATTCGTTGCTGGATTGGGACGTTTTATTTCTGTTGCCGGTGCCATGGTGGGGGCCGGTGCTCGCACCGGGTCTGATTTCGCTGCTGCTGGTTTTGGGGGGCACGTTCGCCAGCCAGTTTGAACGCGCTCCACACGCCACACTGTCTAATTGGCGTGTGTGGGTTTTGAGCTTCATCGGCGTTGCCCTCGCGCTTTACGTATTCATGGCGAACGCAATCGCCGTTCTCCCCCGGGGCTTGAACGCCGTTCGCATGGTGTTGCCTGAAAGATTTAACTGGCCGCTGTTTTGCCTGGCGCTGATGCTGATGTCCGCGCCTGTGATGCAGAGTGGCCGGCGGCTTTTGATGCGGCGATCTGCAAAAACCGTAATCATCGAAGGGACCGAAGAATTTGCATGTACGCGCAATCCGGAAAACTAAGTCCGCGCGAAATCAGCGTGTTGCTGCGCGGTGAACTGGAACCCATCACGGCCTGGATCGGGCGATGGAGCACGCGGCGATTCGCCCTGCATATTGCCGTGATCATCGCCGGCGCGGGACTTTACGGCGCGGCGATGGGTTGGTGGCGTGATCCGCAACAGGCGCTTTTTACGGCCAGCAAATTTCCGCTCATCATCCTGCTCACGACGTTGGGCAATGCGCTGCTCAACGCCATGCTCGCGCCGTTGTTGGGTTTGAACATCCCCTTTCGCCAGTCCTTTTCCGCAATTCTGATGAGCTTCGCCGTTGCGGCGGCGGTTCTGGGCGCATTCAGTCCGTTGACAGCCTTCATGATTTGGAATGCGCCGCCGATGTCATCGGCAACGGCAGCGGAGCCCACCTATAACTTCATCAAGCTCACACAAGTTGCGGTCATCGCGTTCGCCGGGGTCACTGGCAACGTGCGGCTGTTCCAGTTGCTCGCGCGGCTGGGGAGCCGTCGCGCGGTTGCGCGGCGCGTGCTGTTCGCCTGGCTGGTGGGCAACCTGTTTCTCGGCAGCCAGCTTTCCTGGATCTTGCGCCCGTTCATCGGCTCACCGTCGCTGCCGGTGGAATTTTTCCGCGCGACAGCTTTGCATGGGAATTTCTACGAAAACGTTTTTCATTCGCTGCTGCAAATTCTCCAGCAATTCGACTAAACCAAAACATCAGCGTCTTATGAACGACCAAAATCCAATCCCACCCCAAATTCCACCGCAATGTCCGCCCGTCGTGGCTGCCGGCGGTTCGCGACCGCTGGGCGAGGATCCATCCGAGCGCATCGCGATCCCGAACGTCATCGTCGCCATCGAAGCGATTCTGCGACACCCGCGGCGCGTGATATTCCAATTGCGCCAGCCGGGCGCGGGGCGGCTGATTGCCGGAATGATTTTTGTGTCGGTCGTGTGCAGTTTGATTTACGGCGTCGTGGTCGGCACATTTTCCGGCGGCACGCAGCTCTGGGCAGCGCCCGTCAAAGTCGCGGCGGGGTTGATGATTTCGGCGCTGATTTGTCTGCCGAGCCTTTACATTTTCACCTGCCTGGGCGGTTCACAGGCGCGGCTGATCGAGGTTTTCGGATTGCTCGCAGGACTGTTGATGCTGATGACGATTTTGTTGATTGGGTTCGCGCCGGTGGCGTGGATTTTCTCACAATCCACGGAATCCCTCGCCTGGATGGGCACGCTGCATCTGCTTTTCTGGTTCATCGCCACGATCTTTGGGCTGCGATTTCTGGAAGCCGGATTTTCGCATTCGAACGCCAGATCGCTGGCCGGCTTCCGCCTCTGGGCGGTCATCTTCCTGCTGGTTGCGCTGCAAATGACGACCGCCTTGCGACCGATTTTGGGAACGGCGGAAACATTCCTGCCAACGGAGAAGAAATTCTTCGTGGCGCACTGGAGTGATTGTTTGAAAGCGCCGGGTGGCGTTTCTAAATCCAGTTCGCATAACTAGCTGGCGACAAACATTGCGGGCCCCAACCCGGAAAACAACCCTCTCATGAAATCGCGAGTGAGAAGAATTTTGACCGGACTGGTGGCCCTCGTGATTGCGGCGGCTATCTGGCTGCCGTGCCTGCATCTTGTCTTCACCCGCCCGCTTTCGGACTTTCGCCAAAATCAAGGGCTTTCCCCCAAAGCGCGCCAACTGGCGGCCCGGCAACTGCAACTCTGGACCGAACCCGCCCTGCGCGAACAGGAACTGAACAAGATGCGTGTCAGCAATGCGGAATGGGATTTCATGGGGCGAAGTTACCTTGTCTGGTCACTCGCCAACATGGCTTTGCGCGACCCGGCGTCCAAATCGCTTTACCTCCAGACGATGGACCAAATCATTGATGAAACCCTGCGGCTGGAACAACAGGAGGGGATGTATTTCTTTCTGATGCCTTACGCCAAAGACGGGCATTATGTCATGCAGCCGGCGCATAGTCTGTTTCTGGACGGCGAGATTGCCTTGATGCTCGCCTCGCGCCGGGTGGTTGAGGAGAAGCCGGAGTACAAGCTGTTGCTGACCGGGCGCGTGAACGCCATGGTTGAACGTTTCCAGAAAAGTCCGCGAATGCTGCTGGAAAGTTATCCCGATGAATGCTGGACGTTCGATCATTGCGTCGCTTTGGACGCCATCAAAATGGCCGATTATCTCGATGGCAGCGATCATTCGGCCTTGATTCGTGGTTGGATTGCGATGGCGAAACAAAAACTCGTTGACCGGGAATCGGGGTTGTTGATTTCCAGTTTTATGACGGACGGCACGCCGTTGTACGGTCCCGAGGGTTCGACGATTTGGATGGTGGCGCACAGCCTGCAATTGCTGGACGAGGATTTCGCCCGCGACCAGTATCAGCGTGCCCGGAAGGAACTCGGCGCCATCACGCTGGGTTTCGGTTACGCGCATGAATGGCCAAAATCGTGGAAGGGCGAGGCGGATATTGATTCCGGCCCGATCATTCCATTTTTTGAAATCAGCGCCGGTTCGAGCGGCATGGCATTCATCGGCGCCAGCGCGTTCGACGACGGGAAGTTTCTCACGTCGCTCACGGCCACGCTGGATTTTGCCGCGTTCCCCTCACAAACGGGCGGTCGTTTGAAATACTGCGCGAGCAATCAGGTCGGCGACGCGGCCTTGCTTTACGCGGCGACGCTCGGCCCGCTCTGGCAAAAAGTGAAAACCGGAGTTAAACCATGAATAAACCTCTTTGGAAATCGACGATTTTCCAACGGGCTGAATTTTTGTCAGCCAATGATCTGTTGCAACGCGCCGGCGCCATGAGCGTGTTGTTTCTGGCGGTGCATCTGGCCGGCTTTCGCGAGTTTACCGGCGTGTTGAACGGGACGATTGGCTCGCTGACCTTGGGCTGGAACCTTTCCGCCTTTCTGGCGGTCGTTTATATCTTGCTCTATCTGGCATTCGTCATTCTGGTTCCCGTGTTGATTATTGCCGCAATCATTCTGACGATTTGGCAGCGTTTCTTTGGGAAAAGTCAAAAATCATCCCGTAGAACAACTTTTTCGGGCTAGACAAATTTGCCCGGCAGGCGCGTCATTAAGGCAAGATGCGCCGCGAGTCCGAACTCAGACGGCTCTACGACGAGCATGCTCAGTCGCTTTTTGCCTTCCTCCTGAATCTGACCCGCAATCAAGCCGACACGCACGATCTGCTCCAGGACATTTTCATCAAACTCGCCCGCGACCCGGATTTGCTGGCCGGCGTGCGCGACGAACGCGCCTTTCTCATCCGGCTGGCGCACAATGCGGCGATTGATTTGATCCGCCGGCGTGCCGTGCGCGACAAAACCCGCGAACAATTCGCCGCCGAAAGCCTCTCCCCGTTTGCGCCGACCCGCGACCCGGACGAACAAACCTTTCGCGCCGCGCTGGCTGACGCGCTGGCCGGATTGCCGCCGGAACAGCGCGCCGTCATTCATTTGAAATTGTGGGAGCAATTGACCTTTGAGCAAATCGCTGATGCGCTGGACCTTCCTCCGAACACGGCGGCGAGTCGCTACCGCTATGGCTTAGACAAATTGCGCGACCGGCTGCGTCCACTTTACGAAGAGATGAAGTAGGAGACGACGTGAGGAGTCTCTGATTAAAAAGATGAATTTGAGCCTCGTCACCTCGGCTCCTACGAAATAATGAAATGAAACCTGACGATTTTGAACAGAAATTGCAGCGCCAACCGCTGCGCCAAATCCCCGCCGGCTGGCGTGAGGAAATCCTTGCGGTCGCCGGGCAAGAGTCAAGCCCCGCGCGTCGAGTGCCGGAACGGCATTGGCTCTCAACCCTCAGCCATCAACTCTCAACCCTCCTGTGGCCTCATCCCAAGGCCTGGGCCGGGTTGGCGGCGGTCTGGATATTGATTTTCGCCGTGGATTTTTCTCTGCGCGACAAAACGCCGGGAGTGGCCGGAAAATCAGCGCCGCCGTCGCGGGAATTGGTCGCGGAATTGAAACAGCAGCGGCGGATGCTGGCAGAATTGATTGGCGCGCATGACACAAGCGACGCCGACCGGTCTATACCGTTAGTCCCGCGGCCGCGCAGCGAGCGCGTGGAAATTTTGATAGTGTGAAAATGGGGAGCGCAGCCGCCCCGGCTGCGGTTCGGCACGCCTCGCGCCGAACGGTCAACGACGAGGCGTCGTTGACCGCACGCGAGGCGCGTGCGCTCCCCGGGAAAATGAAAAATAATGAACGACAAACCCAAAAGCATCTGGAAAAAATCGGGGTCGGGGATCCGCTGGCTCCGCGCCTGGCTAATTTTATTGGTCGCGACTTTTCTCATCTTCTTCATCACGACGCTGGCCATCAGATGGCCAAGAAGGTCAGCGGAATGGCGGGATGACGTTGCGTTCACTCTCATCCTTGGCGTCGTCATCGCAACGCTGTTCTTTTGCCTGTGGCTTTTCATTCGCTGGCTGTGTTGCTGGCGCAACTTCAAACGTTTTCTTTTCGGCCTCGCCTGTTTCGTCACGCTGGTTGCGCTGTTTTATACCGAGGAGGACTGGCGCGGCTGGCACGCCTGGAACAATTTCAGACACGAATGGCAAGCCAAAGGCGAACGATTCGATGTGGCAAGCGTCATTCCACCGGCCGTGCCGGACGACCAAAATTTTGCGCTCGCGCCGATTGTTTTCACGAGTTACGGCTCGATGTTGACCCGCGATGGGAAGGGCATTCCGTATAAACAGCGTGACAAAAATTTTGTTGACCGGTTGAAAATGAGCGTCGTTCACAACGATGAATGGCCGACCAACGGTACTGGCAATTGGCAGAAATCAACTGTGAGTGACCTGAAAGTCTGGCAACAATACTACCGCGCGCTGGCAACAACGACAAACAGGTTTCCCGTCGCACCGCAGCCGCAGTCGCCTGCCGCCGACGTGTTGCTGGCGTTGAGCAAATACGATCCAGCCATCGAAGAATTACGTCAGGCGAGTCATTTGCCTTATTCGCGGTTTCCACTCAATTATGATTCCGATTTCCCTGGCGCCATTTTACTTCCGCATCTGGCTGACTTGAAATACTGTGCGCAAGTGTTGCAACTGCGGGCCATTGCCGAGTTACAAAACGGCCAAAGCGAAAAGGCGCTGGCAGACGTCAAACTCATGTTGCGGCTGGCGGATTCAATTCACACCGAGCCGATTTTGATTTCGCATCTGGTTCGCATTGCCATTGTGAATCTCGCGTTGCAACCGGTTTGGGAAGGTTTGGCGGAGCACAAATGGTCGGACGCACAACTCGTCGAACTCGACCGGGAACTGGTTAGGCTGGATTTTCTTTCCGATTACAAACTGTCCATGCGCGGAGAAATGGTGCTGTGCCAGGAAGGAGTAATTGATTATTTGAGGCGTCACCCGGAGCAACTGTCAAATCTGTCCGGCCCAAGCGAAGAGGGCAACGCTTCGCTGCCAGTTGCGGGACAAATCATTTGTCGTTTGATTCCCAGCGGCTGGTTTTACCAAAACCAGCTTCGCTGCTGCCGGTTTACGGTTCAACAGTATTTGCCATTGGCCGATTTGGAGCACCGGATCGCTCCGCCGGTGTCCCTTCGTCACGCCGAGGCCGCGCTGGATTTGGAATTCAGGCATGTAACTCCTTATAACCGGCTTGAAGTCATGTTTCTTCCTGCAATCGGCGCCGCAGTGAAAAAATTCGCCTACGGACAGGAATCGGCAGACCTGGCGCGCGTCGCCATTGCGCTGGAGCGTTACCGGCTCGCGCACGGTGAATATCCTGAATCGCCCGACGCCCTGTCACCGCAATTCATCGCCACAATTCCGCATGACATCATCAACGGCCAGCCGCTGCATTATCGCCGCACTTCGGATGGTCAATTCGTGCTCTACTCCGTTGGCTGGAATGAAACGGATGACGGCGGAACGGTTAGCCTCAAAAAGGACGGCGCGGTGGACATCAACAAAGGCGATTGGGTCTGGCGGTATCCGGCCAGGTGAAGCTTTGATTGACGCGATACGATTTTCGCGCGGCAGACCGACAGTGCGTGCGGCAAATCGAATTTAATCGCAGAATGTCCGCTTGCGCGAAGGCTCACAACGTTTATTTTCTTCATTGTGAACCGACCGCCGCCTGCGCCGCAAAATTTAATTTTCAAAATGCTCCGGGACGCGACGTCGGCCTGGGAACGTCAGAATTATCAGCACAACTTTGACCTTCTGGAGCGCGCCTCCCGTTTAAGCCCCAATGACCCCACGATTCTGCTCGAGTTGGGAAATGCGCACGGGCGGCGCTACGATTTTGCGGCCGCGGAAGAGTTTTTTGAAAAAGCGATTCGGGTTTCGGGCTGGAAAGCGGAAGCCTTTCTCGCGGCGGGATTGCATTGCGTCAATTTCCGGAAAGACGAAATGGCCGAACACTATTTAAAACGCAGCCTGGAGCGGGAAAAAGTGCCCGGCGTGGCTTTGATAAAATTGGCGCGGATTTACGAGCGTCAACGCCGTCCAGAAAAAGCGGCGGAACTCGTCGCCCGCGTTTTGCGCTCTGATGCTTCGAATGTCGCGGCGCTGTTTGTCCAGGCCCGGCTCGAACGTCTGGCCGGTCATTGGGAAGGTGCCGAAAAAATCTTGCGGCGGTTCTTGTCCAAATCCGGGGTGGATGTGGAATCACGGGCGCGCGGCTGGTACGAGCTTGGCGGAATTCTTGACGTGCAAAAGCGATATGACGAGGCGATGGGGGCATGGCTCGAAGCCAAAAGCCTGTTGCGTCCGTATGCCAGCCGCGAAATCGAGCGCTTACAGCGCATTCAGGCCAGAACATTGGAAACGGAAAACATGATTTCCGCGGACCTTTTGCATCAGTGGTTTGATTTCGGCGCGCAACTCCAGCCGGCGCGGCGGTTCGCGCTTTTATGCGGGCATCCCCGTTCCGGCACCACGTTGTTGGAACAGATATTGGATTCCCATGGCGATATCATTTCGCTCGAGGAATCGTTCGTCTTCGAGGAGGAAGCGAGCCAGCCGTTACGCCGGAATCTTCCGGAGGAAACGCCGGTTTTGACCGTGTTGGCATCCGTGACGGCGGACCGTTTGCGCCAGTCTCGCGCGGACTATTTTCATTTCGCGGAGAAAATATTGGGTGAAGCGGTCGGCGACCGGTTGTTGCTGGACAAGAATCCGGCGCTGAATCCGGCCATTCCGGCGGTGGTTCGCATATTTCCCGAGGCCAAATTTCTCGTGGCCATCCGCGACCCGCGCGATGTATGCCTGAGTTGTTTCATGCAACCGCTGGACCTTAATCCCACCAGCTCTGCTTACTTGAGCCTGGAAGGCACGGTGACACAATATGCCTCGGCGATGGGCTTTTGGCGCGCGATGCAACCGCGCTTGAAAAACCCGGCCATCGAAATCCGTTACGAAGAACTGGTGAATGACCCGGAAGCTGCTTCGCGCCGCGTGTTGAATTTTCTGGGCGTGGACTGGGACGAACGTGTGTTGCGCTTCAACGAACATGCGCGAAATAAAGTTGTGCGATCACCCACGGCAACGGATGTTACCAGGCCGATTTTCAAAACCGCCGTCGGCCGCTGGCGCAATTATCAAAAATACCTCGCGCCTTTCCTGAAAAAACTGGAACCTTTCTCGAAAGCATTTGGCTACGAATAGCGCATTGCGGCAACGTTGCGCCAAACGCCTGTCATCTGTCTGTTAGCGGCCACGGCATCATCGCCGCGCGCGAAACGGATAATTTTTTATCCAGTCGGCTGGCATGAAACGGATGCCGGCGGAACGTTTGGCCGCACAAAAAATGACACCGTGGACAGGAACACGGGCGACCGGGTCTGGCGGTATCCATCAAAATAATTCTTTGGTAGAGCGGGCGCCGCTGCGCTGCGCTGACTCAAGCTTGGGCCGAGCAGCAGCTCGGCCCCACCAGCCACCGCAAACCCATCAATTTTTACCCGTGTTAATCCTGTCCATCTGTGGTTAAATTTTTCGCGTGAACATCACGAACCTGAATCCGGACACGGACATCGGCGCGAGCGCGTGGCTGGTTGAGTTGGACGACCACCGCCTTTTGCTGGACGCCGGGATGCACCCGAAACGCGAAGGCCGCGCCGGATTGCCGCTGTTCGGCAAGGCCGGGCACGCCGAGGTGGATGCGATTGCGATTTCGCATTGCCACCACGATCACGTGGGCGCGCTGCCGGTGGCGTGCCGGCATTTTCCCAGGGCGCACGTGCTGATGAGCGAGTTGAGCTATTTCATCGCCGAGCGCGTGCTGCACAATTCGGTAAACGTGATGACTCGCCAGCGCGACGAATTGGGTATCCGCGAATATCCCCTCTACACGCACGACGAGGTGGACGATCTCGCGCCGCAGTTCCAAGGCTTCAAATACAATCGCGAAATCGAATGGGCGGCATTCCACAAGACCCGGGCGGGGCGACCGTCCCCGACGCTGGAGTTTTTCGACGCCGGCCACACGCTCGGTTCGGCGGGCATCCTGATTCGCGGCAAGAAAGAAACGCTGTTTTATACCGGGGATGTCTGCTTTCACGACCAGACCCTTTCGCGCGCGGCGCGGTTTGAGGACGTCGAGGCCGACGTAATGATCATGGAAACCACGCGCGGCAATCGCGCCGTGCCGCCCGGTTTTTCGCGCGAAAGCGAAATCAAACGGCTCGAAACCGCGATTCACGACGCGCTCAAACGCAAGGGCTGTGTGCTCATTCCGTCGTTCGCGCTGGGCCGAACGCAGGAGATGCTGGCGCTGCTGGCGTTGCTGATGCGCGCGGGAAAATTGAAGGCACAGCCGGTTTACATCGGCGGGCTGGGCCGGGTGTTCACGGAAATTTACGATCTGGAGGCGCACCGGACGCACCGGCAGCACACGAATTTGCAGTTACACGAGGCCCTGGAACTCATCGTGCTCGAGAAAAAGCAGGCCGAAAAAATGAAACTCACCGGCGGAAAAATCTTTGTCCTGACCGCCGGCATGATGAGCGAGAACACGGCGGCGCACGATCTGGCGGTGCGGATGATCGGCGACGAACGGCAGTCCATTTTCTTCGTCGGTTATGCCGACCCGGACACGCCGGGCGGACGGTTGAAACGGGCGAAGCCCGGCGAATCGTTTGTGTTCAGTCCCGGCGCCGGCCGGGTGACGCGGCGTTGCGAGGTGCGGGATTTTGACTTGACGGCGCACGCGAACCGCGAGGACCTGCTGGATTTCGCCGGACAGGTCGCGCCGCGCGCGATTCTGCCGGGTCATGGCGGCGATGAATCGCGCGCGTGGTTCGAGGAGCAAATCCGCGCCCGCTGGCCGAAAATCAAAATCCTTCAGCCGCAGCCGGGACGGATGATTTCCGTGTGAAAAGCAAAACCGCCGGCCGAAAATTCGCCGGCGGTCTGCCCGTGGTGTTTTCCAAATTTAATGCCCGCTGGCGTTGACAATGTTGGCGAGGTTGAAAATCGGCAGAAACATGCAGATGACCATGCCGCCGATGACCACGCCCAGGAAAACGATCAGCATCGGCTCGATGAGCGACATGAGGCCCGAAAGTGTGGATTCAATCTCCTCGTCGAGAAAGTTCGCCACACGTTCAAGCATGCTGTCAATGTTGCCGGTCTGTTCGCCGGCGCTCAACATGCGGATGACCATGCTCGGGAAAATCGGGTTTTTGCCGAGCGCGGCCGATATGCCTTCACCGCGTTCGATGTCGGTGGCGGCAGTCTTGATGGCTTTTTCCATGACGACGTTGCCAACCGTTTGGGAAACGATTTGCAGCACTTCCAGAATGGGCACGCCGCTGCGGATGAGCGAGGCGAGCGTCCGGGTAAAACGCGCCAGACAAATTTTATGCGCAATGACGCCAAAGACAGGCAGTTTTATCCGGCGTGCATCCCAGAACTCCCGGCCGGGTTTGGTTTTGATGAAATAAAGCCATCCCCAAACCATCAGGATTGCGCCCGCGATAAGCACAAGCAGATATTGTTTTACGATGTCGCTCAAATCCATCATGATCTGCGTCGGCCCGGGCAATTGCGCGCCGAAACCGGAGTAAATTTCCTTGAAGGTGGGGATCACTTTCACCAAAAGAAAAGTGGTGATGCAGATGGCCACCACGGTCACCGCCGAGGGATACATCATGGCCGTTTTGACTTTTTTGCGGAGGCGATCGGAGTTTTCGAGGTAAGTCGCCAGCCGCGCCAGAATTTCCGCCAGCAACCCGCCCTTTTCACCCGCGGCCACCATGGAAATGTAAAGGCGGTTGAACGCCTTGGGATGTTTCTGCAGCGCCTCGGAAAAACTTTCGCCGCCCTCCACACGCGTACACACATCGCGAATCGTGTCGCGCATGACTTTGTTGGCGGTTTGATCGGCGAGCGCCTGCAGCGATTGCACAATGGCAATGCCCGCGTCCACCATCGTCGCCAACTGGCGGGTGAACATCACCAGATCGGCCAGCGAAACCTTGCCGCCTTGGGTTCTACCCTTGCGGGAAACCTTTTCCTGGATGGAAACGACCAGTAAATTGCGGTTGAGTAACGCGGCGATGGCGGCTTGTTCGGTCGCCGCCTCCACGCTGTTGCGGATTTCGCGGCCGGTGGCCGTCTCACGCGCTGTGTAAGCAAATGATGGCATATCTTTGATTGTTTAATGCAACTGTGAACCCAAACTGTCTGCCGGCAATTGGCATCTTTGCCGCCCCGAACCAAAGCACGATTTGTTCCAATATGTCCGGCGGAACACCCGCCAAGGAAACAACTTAAGCCTCTAAAAAGGCTGTTTTGTGCCTCGATTTGATGCAATTTGCGCACAAAAAAACAGACGCCTTTCGCCGTCCTGAGCGCAAGTTGTTTTTTATCAACGTGTTAGCGGTGAAAAATTGCTTAAAAAATTTGTTGCTTCGCCGCCAGGATTTTATTAGGGTCATCGGTAATCGCACCACGCGGTGCCGGGACAAACGGGATTTGCCCCGAAAATGCAGACAGCGAAACAAAAACAATTAAAACAAACAACATCGGAGGAACAAGATGAAGTTTAATAAATGGACACTGGGTCTGGCGGCGGTCGGGGTGGTCAGCCTCGCCTCGGCGGCGCGTGCGGACGAAAAACTGAGTGCGTTGCAAACGGCGCTTTCGAACACCACCATCAGTGGTTATGTCAGCGCCTCGTTTAACTGGGCAATTTACCCGGGCAATTACCAGAATTCACCGGCGCAGTACATTCCCTTCCAAGGTATCAACAAGGAAAACGGTTTCAATTTGGATGTGGTAAAGCTATCCATCGCCAAGCCCGAGGATGAGTCACCGTGGGCCTCGGGTTATCAGGTTGACCTGCTCTTCGGCCCGGATGCCGTCGGCTACAATCCGTCGGCCAATGGTCGTTACTATTACTACGGCAGCGGAGAGGATTTTGCCATCAAGCAGGCCTATGTAAGTCTGCGGACACCGATTGGCAACGGGATTGACTGGAAGATTGGTGTGTTTGATTCCATCATCGGCTACGAAGTATTCGACGCCGGCAGCAACCCGAATTATACCCGTTCCTGGGGTTATGCCGTGGAGCCGACCGAACTCACGGGCGTGCTGGCCACTTACAAGATTAACGACGAGTGGTCGGTGTCGGCCGGCATTGCCAACACCTTGATGGCGGGCATCAATCAGCGCGCTTATGACTATAAATATGACTACAATTATGTGACACGCGACTGGAACAAGGCCTACATAGGTTCAATAACCTATACCGCTCCTAGTTCCTGGGGTTGGGCGGCCGGTTCGTCGTTCTATGCTGGCATTGAGTATGGATTCAACGGCGGGGGTGATTATGGTTACACCGGCTACTACGCGAACGGCGATCAGGCCAACGTCTATGCCGGGGCAACCTTGAATACACCGTGGAAACAATTAACCACCGGCATCGCCTTTGATTATGTGCAGAACTACCTCGGTGGTGGCACTGACTACGGCGACACATGGGGTAACGATGTCACCGTTCTGGGGCTATATGCCACCTACAAAGCCACAGATAAGCTGAGCCTCAACGGTCGTGCTGAGTATATTCACGGCCAATATAATGAAGATGACTATGGCTACCATGGGTACGACTACAGCAGCGAAGGGATGGAACTCACTGGCACGGTGGAATACGACCTGTGGGCCAATGTGGTCAGCCGGCTTGAAATCCGCTGGGATCGTTTCGGGAGTGTCAACACTCCGTATTCGATTAATGACGACTCTGGCTCCCTTGCCAACAGGGATGCCGTGGGTTTCTACGCGAACATCATCTACAAGTTCTAACCTGATTTGGAACCTTTGGCCCCTTCCGGCAAAACCGGGAGGGGCTTTTTGTTTCCCAATTCTTCGTAGGAGCCGACGTAAGGAGGCTCACTCTTCCTTTTCCGACACCAGAGAGTTTTGCCAGAGGCATTTGAGCCTCGTTACCTCGGCTGCTACACAACAAAACTTGGCTTCCTTCGCTGTTCCGCCATAATTCGCTGTTCCAATGCGATTCATCCGTGAGATTTATGCGGCCAGGATGTCGGCGAAACAGCCCGCCTGCGTGGCCGACCCCGGCTGCGCCGGAGGCTACGCCGAGGCAAGAGCCTCAAACCTGGCAGACGCCAGCAGAGCCGCCCCTGACCGCAAATCCGAAATCGAAACGGCGAACACTCCGGCGCGGCGAAGGCCCGCCTGCGGGGCCGGAGCTGATTCCGATCCTGACATTGCAGCCGCAACCAAGTTAGAGGCCGACGCAATGGGTCCAAACACTCCAGAGAGGCGAAGGCCCGCCTGCAGGACCGGAGCCGGTTCCGATCCTGACATTGCAGCCGCAACCAAGTTAGAGGCCGGCGCAATGGGCCCAAACACTCCAGCGCAGCGAAGGCCCGTCATCTCCTTTGAATTTTTCCCCCCGAAAACTGACGAGGGCGAGCGCATCCTGCTGGACAAACAAATCCCCGCGCTGGCGCAGGCCGAGCCCGATTTTTGCTCCGTCACCTACGGCGCGGGCGGCAGCACGCGCGACAAAACGCTGATGATCGTGGACCGCCTCCAGCGGCAACACAACCTGACCACGCTGGCGCACCTCACCTGCGTCAACCATACCCGCGACGAGGTGCGCGCTCTGCTCGAAAACATCCGCACGCTCGGTTGCAAAAACATCTTGGCCTTGCGCGGCGACCCGCCCGGCGGCGGCGAGTTCCGGCCCGTGCCCGGCGGTTTTGAATTTGCCGCACAACTCGTCCGATTCATCCGCGAGTCGGGCAATTTTTCCATTGGGGTCGCCGGATTTCCCGAAGGCCACATCGCATGCAAGGAGGGCAAACACGCCGATTGGCGGCATCTGCGGGAAAAGGTAAACGCGGGCGCGGATTTTGTCATTTCACAGTTGTTTTTTGACAACGCGGACTTCTTTGACTTCCGCGATTTTGTCGCCGGCAAGCTTGGGGTGCGCGTGCCGCTTGTGCCGGGCATCGTTCCGATCCTGAGCGCGGCGCAAATCACGAAATTTACGCAGCTTTGCGGGGCGAAAATCCCGCCACCGCTCCGCGCCCGGCTGGATCAACTGAGCGGTGATGATGAGGCGGTGGTTGAGTTCGGCATCGAATACGCCACGCAGCAATGCGATGAATTGCTGCGCGCCGGCGTGCCGGGGTTGCATTTCTACACGCTCAATAAATCGCGCTCAACCGTGCAGGTTTTGAAAAATCTTGGCCTGGCCTGACAATTTATGATTTACGATATACGATTCGCGCACCGCCCGAATTTTTCGGCGAGCCGCGATTTGTCTATCGTATGTCGTAAATGCTCAGAACAGTTGGTTCGCGATGATGCCGAGGACGCTTAACGGCCCCTGGTCTTCCAGACTGTCGGTGGCCTTGTCCACCTTTTGGAGGGTGAGTTTGGCGTTTTTGTAAAATTCCTGGTCGTTGACGAGCTTGCCAATCGTGCCTTGGCCCTGATTCACCTTCAGCAAAATCTGGTTGAGGTTGGTCATCGAAGCTGTCGTCGAGTTGTACAGCGTCTCATCCGTCACCAGTTTGCCCAGCGTGCCCTGGCCGCCGCTGACGCCTTTGACAACCTGTCGGACCTCGGTCACGGCGTCCTGCAGGTTGGTGACGGTGACGAGCGCCGAATCGTAGAGCTGTTCCGTGTAAATCAGCTTGCCGACCGTGCCCTGCCCGCTGGCGATCTGGCCGGAAATGTTTTCGATGTTGGAAATGGCGCCGCCGAGGTGGCTGCTGTTTTGTTTGACGAAATCAACCAACGGGCCCATCAAATTGTTGATGGTGTCGGGCGTGAAGCTCTTTCCAAAATTCTCAATGCCCGTGGCCGCCTCGTCGAGTTTGGCCATGACGACGTTGAGGTCGGGCTGCTCTTCGGTCGCGAGCACCGTGCCGTCGGCCGCCGGTGGCGCCCCCGGCGTCCCAAAGTCAATGGAAACAAAATACTGCCCCATCAAACCGGTGAATTTGATGGTGGCCTTGCTGTCCGTCCGCACCACGGCATCGGAGTGCAGCTTCATCGTGACGCGGACCTTGTTGTCGGCCAGCGCAATGTTCTCGACGCGGCCGATTTCCACGCCGGCCAGCTTGACGCTGTTGCCCACCTTCAAATCCTGCACCGTGTCGAAGAGCGCGTTGATGCGGTAGCCGCCGCGGAACATTTCCACGCCGCCGAGGGTTTCAACGATGATCCACGCGGCGAAGACGGCGAGGACGACAAAATAACCGAGCTTGGTTTCGAGTGAGTTTCTCATAATCATTTGGGTTGAGGTTCGCGTTTGAAATCTGCGTGCAAAAAATTCTGGACGAGCGGGTCTTTAAACCGTTTCACCTCGTCCGGCGTGCCGATGGTGAGGATGCGGCCTTCGTTGATGACGGCCATGCGGTCGGCCACGCCGAACGCCAGGTCGCGGTCGTGCGACACCACCAGCGTGGTGACGTGAATGCGCTTTTTGAGGCGCAAAATTTCCTCGCCGATGACGATGGCCGAAAGCGGGTCGAGTTCGCTGGTCGGCTCGTCGTAAAGAATCAACTGCGGTTCGATGACCAGGGCGCGCGCGATGGCCACCCGCTTTTTCATGCCGCCGGAAAGTTCGCTGGGCAATTTGTCGGTGACATCCTTGAGGCCGACATCCTCGAGTTTTTCCGCGACGATGCGCGCGATTTCTTCGGGTGGTTTCAGGCGATGTTCGCTCAGGTAAAGCCCGACATTCTCGCCGACGGTGAGCGAATTGAGGAGCGCGCCGGATTGGAAAACGAGCGCCATGCGGTATTTGGCGCCGATTTCCGGCGTTTGGATGGATTCGCCGTTGATGAAAATTTCGCCGGCGTCGGGAGGTTCCAGCCCGATGAGATGCCTGAGCAAAACACTTTTGCCGCTGCCGCTCGGCCCCATGATGACAAACACTTCGCCGGGCTTGACGTCGAAATCAATGCCCCGGAGCACTTCCTGGCCATTAAAACTCTTGCGCAAGCCGCGGACCTGCAGGCTGACACCGGAATTATGGTTTGTCGGCTGGCTCATTATTTCAAGAGGATACGCGTCAGGAAGTAATCAAAAATGACAATCAGCACGATGGAGTTCACGACGGCCTTGGTGACGGAGCGGCCAATGCCGCGCGGCCCGCCGATGGTCGTCAGCCCCTGGTGGCATGAAACGACGCCGATGATCAGCGCGAAGCAAAAACTTTTGAAGACGCCGTTGACCACGTCCTTGACTTCGACGATGTCGCGCAAGTCCGAATAAAACGCCTGAAACGGAATGGCGATGTGATTGTTCGCCTCCGCCACGACGGCGCCGCCGAACCAGCCGACCAGAATCGCAAAAACCACCAGCATCGGCAGCGCCAGCGCGATCGCCACCAGCCGCGGCAGCACGAGGTAGTGGATCGGGTTGATGTTCATCGTGCGCAGCGCGTCAAGCTCCTGATAGACGCGCATCGAGCCGATTTCCGCCGCCATTGCCGAACCGATGCGTCCGGCAATCAGAATGGCCATCATCACAGGTGCCAACTCCTTGGCCATAGAGATGCCCACGATGCCGCCCACGGCGCTGGCCAGGCTGCGGTCCACCAAAACCGGGCCCGTTTGCAGCGCGATGACCGCGCCGATGAAAAACGACAGCACACAGACCATCAGCAAACTCGCATTGCCGATTTCAAAAAACTGGTCGAAGACCTTCTGTCGCTGCCGCCACGCGAGCGGCACGGCCAGCAGCGTGCGCCAAAACAAAAGGACAATTTCGCCGATGCTTTCAAACATAGTTCGGGCACATGCTTATTTTGCGGAATGGCCTGCCGGTTGGCGCGTATTGACCAACGGAATATAGAGCAGGCTCAATTTCTTGCTCTCCGCATTGGATTGATACTGAAAAAGACCGAAAAGGAGCGAGCATTTTTTCGCGCCGGCCTTCGTGTCATAACGATATAAATTCCAGAGCAACGATTGGCTCGTCGCGCCGGTCCCGGGATTGTCCTCGGCCCGCCACAAGGACCACAAGGGCGACCAGTTGCGCTCGAGGCCGCCGCTGCCGGGCAGCACCGGTTCAATCGGCGCGAAAATTTGCAGGCGGCTGTTGCCGTCGAAATCGCGATGCCAGGTGAACAGTGGCAACAGGTCAACGCGCCGCCTTGCCCTGCCGGTTTCGATGTTCTTTTCCACCAAGTCCCCAAACAAAAAAAACAGAAGGCGCGTGCGTTCCTGATCCAGCGCGCCGGCGTGGAGGCGGTTGTGTTTGTACACCGGCCAGAGATAAAAATCGCTCTCCAAGGTGTCGTTGTGCGACCGGCCGAACAGCGGCAGCACGCGCGTGGTGGTTTTGCCGGGGCCACGTGCGATCACCACAAACGGCCACGGCCCTTCCCATTCGCGGTACTTCTTTTCGCGGTCGTCAATCCAGTTGAAGAACGGCCACAGCACCATCGTTGAATCGCGCCCGGGTGAGCGAGCCGCGGCATAAAGCGGAATCGTGGCGCGGAATTTCCCGGGATTGTCCGTGCCAATGCCGGTGTCCTCCCGCAGATAAAGCGGCCAGAGGAAAAAGGTTTCGTCGTGTCCGCCGATGATTTCCGTTTCGCCAAAGGTGTTGGTGTGTGTCGTCACGTCCTTGTGTTCCCGGCCAACAACCGGCCAGAATTGCCAGCCGCGCAATCCGTCACCGTGACGCAGATCGAAAAAGGGGTATAGATAATTGTCGGTGACCACATCGTGCTTCCTCGTCTCGCTGTAAATTGGAAACATCACGAAGAAAATTTCGTCCCGAAACAGCCGGTCTTTAAGATGGCCGTAGAAGGGAACGAGCGCCGTGTAATTTTCGTTTGTGTCCAGCGAACGCTGCTGAAAATACAGTGGATAAAGCGAGAAACGATTCCTGCCAATCCCTGTTTGATCTGGACCGCCGGCCAAACTGAGCAATTGGCAGAACTGCCAGCGGTATTGCCTCCCGTATATTTCGTACGTCAACAGCGGATAAAACAGGTCGTAGGCTTCGGATTCAGTGCCGGGATCTGTCAGGCGCGAAAATATCGGGGGCACGCCCCACAATTTTTCTGTGTCCCTTTCTTGTTGGAAAAAGAATGGCCCGACGGCTTCGGTCCGATGCCCGGATTCCAGCGTCAACGGAAATTGGTTATAGAGCGGACCGGCACTAAGCCCCCCTTGAGCGAACGCCGTCATGGGAAGACACAGCCCCCAACCCAGCCGCCCCAATCGGAGCAGCCGGGTGAAGTTTCCAAGTCTTTTGGCCGTCATTTTTTTGACAGTTAATGAACAAATACCCCGTGAATCAAGTTTCCAACGCCATGGATTATCGTTAACC
>CAWHAH010000024.1:0-161009 GCA_963827205.1 uncultured Verrucomicrobiae bacterium | reverse complement strand
ACCGGCGCCGGAGGTGGCGGCGGCATTGGTGGTGGCGGCGACCGTTGGCGGTTCGGCGGCGTGGAAGTTGAGACACGAGCCGAATAAAGCGGCAACCATGAGCCGGGTTGTCTTGGAGCCGGTGAACAATGAATGCAATCCCATAGATGCAACGATGCTAGATAATGAGTAAGATGCAGGCAAAGAAAATGTCGGCCAGACACGGGAAAAACGGGAGAAGGCTGGAAAGGTTGGGCGCGATTTGAGGTGGTCGCAGATTGCGACCGCTTTTAAGGTCACAATTTGCGACCTTAAATGGAGCGCGGCTGTATCCGGCAAGGCCGGATCAACCGCAGCAGCCCCGGCGGGGCGACATCTTTGTAGTTGTGCAATAGAAATGAATTCAAGCTCCGTCAGGAGCGGCATATTTCGCCCCGACGCGGCTTTAGATTTAAATGGATGGTCTGGCTACAGAGATTTTGCTCCTGACGGAGTTACGAAACGCAGCCCGCCGAAAGCCCCATCCTCCGGCCACCGGAATAAAAAACACAACCGGATGCTCGCAAAGGCGTCCGGTTTTTTCTCGCATCAGGCAGCTTTGGATGGTTACGCTTCGGCCATCAAAATTCCCTGCCAGTTGTAATTTCGTAATCCCAGCAAACAGTTTTTTGGCTGGTTGAACATGATTCCTCCGGCCCGGGAAAGGATAAAAAACGAAGATTGCCAAAATGATCCGAGATGCCGCGTCGCTCGGCGCGATGTTGAATTTGATGGCTGGCGTAAATCCCGCGCTGGCTGCGCCGCCCACCCGCGATCCGAACACGCCAGGATATGTCACGGCCAGGGAGTTGCCTGACGGTACCAATCCGCCGGCGGATGCCGACGGAAACTTCATCATCGGCCCGACTCACAATCGCGCACCTGAAATGATGGTGCAGACCAACGTGCCGCAAGGAACGGTATATGATTTCACCATGAATTCGGCTGACAGCAAAATTTATCCCGGCATCGCGCGCGAACCGGGTACTTTTGGCACGATGGACCCCGCCGACCCCGCCAAACTCATCGTGACCACCAGCCATCCGGCTCCCTACACCCGCCACGTGGCGGTTTATGTTCCCAAACAATACGTGCCCGGCACGGTCGCGCCCTTCATTGTCGGGGCGGACGGACCCGATCGCACGTTGTTCACGGCCTTGGATAATCTCATCGCCGAACACAAGGTGCCGGTGACGATTGCCATCTCCATCGGCAATGGCAGCGGTGACGCCCAAGGCAGTGAGCGCGGCTTGGAATACGACGCCATGTCCGGCAGGTATGCGGAGTTCGTCGAGAAAGAGGTGCTGCCGCTCGTGGAAAAACAATGCCACGTAACCTTGACAAAAAATCCCGAGGGCCGCGCGACGATGGGCGGCAGTTCCGGCGGCTCGTGCGCGTTGATTATGGCGTGGTATCATCCGGAACTTTACCACCGCGTGCTGACGTATTCAGGCACCTATGTAAACCAGCAATGGCCGCCAAGCGCCGATACCCCGCACGGCGCGTGGGAATTTCATGAACATCTCATTCCGGGCAATCCGGCCAAGCCGCTGCGCATCTGGCTGGAAGTTGGCGACCGGGACCTTTTGAATCCGAATGCCATGCGCGACAACATGCACGATTGGGTCGTCGCCAATGAGAACATGGCAAAGGCTCTGGCGGCCAAGGGCTATCATTACCAGTTTGTTTTTGCCCGCAACGCCGGGCATGTGGACGGCAGGGTGAAACAACAAACCCTGCCCGAAGCTCTGGAATGGCTGTGGCAGGACTACCAGCCGGTGGCGAAGTAAAGCGGGGAAAGCCGAAGACGGGGGGAAAGGTTGAGCGCACCTGCGAGTGCCGGTGGCCGGGCACAAGCCCTTCACTTTGCAGCCGTGCTCGGTAAACCCTTCAGAAGCTCTTCAAGTGGAGACAATGTTGGCGGAGTGGGCGCAGGTTTGACTGGTAATGTCCATTTAGCTCTCGCTTCAGCCGTATCCGGAATCATTTGCCGACCAGCCAAAGCTATACTTTCAAACTTGGCATCTTTGATCTCTGCATCTGTATTGACTTGCGATGACCAACGCACCGCAAAGGTAGAAATGCGGATATTCTCCTGTAGCGTATCCAGCAGTGCCTTGCCCGAAAATGCAGCGACCGACTTTACATCCGTTTTCCACTGGATTCGACCAGCATCGCGCTTTTCAAATTGGGTCGTGCCCAGAGTGATACGCTCTTCCGTTTGCCGCTCCCATGTCTTCGGCTCAAGAATCGCCAACAGCGGGTCGCCGGGTGGCGGCTGCAAATCTTCGATGCGTGTAGTTATACGTTCGTGAATCTTTTCTTTCCAATAGAGGCAATCCGGCCTGTCTTTCGTGTAAAATGCCTGTGTTGCCTCCGTAAAGAAGGCCTCAACCCACTCCTTTGTTTCCTTTTCCTTAAGCAGGCGAACTCGGGAAGTGAAATCCTCTAACCGCGGCACAATCGTCAGGTTCTTCGCGCCGCAACCGCTCACTGCCTTGCTCAACAAGCCATCTTCAGTTAGCAAAACAGTTTCATTGGAGGCGTTTGAACACAGCTGAACGACCGCTTCGAGCACAACCCGGTCACGGAAGCCTTTTTCATGTTTCCTGTCCTCTGAGGGGCGCTCAAACGGCAAAACCCGCCAGACCGCATCTTCGACGATTTTATTCCAAACTGCTTGCTGGACCTTCGGTACGAACCGGCGAGCATTGGCTAATTTGCACCAAGCACTGTATCTTTTCTGAATTATTTTCTTTGCCTGCTCAACTGAACAAACAGCGGTTCTCCGGACACCTGTGATCTCAACTAAGAGATTCAGCTTACTGTTTATGCTTTCGATTGCCGCAACAGCCATCTCAAATTTCTGATAAGCGAGTTCGCCAATTACCACATCCGGAATATAAAGCTGAATGGTAGTGAGCTTACGCAGTTCTGCCAAAGCTGTCTCGAAACCGGTTGACACAAGTTTTCGCGAATCTTGGGCACGCAGCGCATTGGTGTCTGCGATGATGTTGTAAGGCCCGAATTTTGGGAAAGGCTTTGCCATCGTGACAATTTAGTTCTTCGTTGCCGCCAGTTCTTCCTCGAAATCCACGATCTCTTTGATCTGCACCAGGAACCAGCGGTCAATTTTTGTGAGGTTGTAAATTTCTTCGATGGTGAAGCCGGCGCGCAGGGCGTGGCGGATGAAGAAAATCCGTTCGGCGTTGGGCACACTCAGTTTGCGGGTGATGACGTCGCGCGGCAGGATGTCGCGGTCACCGTAAACTTCGTTGCCGATGCGCCAGGGTTTGCCGTCGCCACCCAGACCGTAGCGGTCAATCTCCAGCGAACGCAGGCATTTTTGCAGGCTTTCTTTGAACGTGCGCCCAATCGCCATCGCTTCACCTACACTCTTCATCTGCGTGGTGAGCGTCGGGTCGGCTTGCGCAAATTTCTCGAAGGCGAACCGCGGTATCTTGGTGACGACGTAATCAATCGTCGGCTCGAAGCTCGCCGGCGTCTCGCGCGTGATGTCGTTCTTGATTTCGTCGAGCAGATAGCCGACGGCGAGTTTGGCGGCAATCTTCGCGATGGGAAAGCCGGTGGCCTTGGACGCCAGCGCCGAGCTGCGGCTCACGCGCGGGTTCATCTCGATGATGACCATGCGGCCGTTGTCCGGGTTGACGGCGAACTGGATGTTCGAGCCGCCGGTCTCCACGCCCACGGCGCGAATCACGGCAAAGCTCTGGTCGCGCATGATCTGAAATTCCTTGTCCGTGAGCGTCTGGATGGGCGCGACGGTGATGGAATCGCCGGTGTGGACGCCCATGGGATCGAACATTTTCGATGGAGCAGATGACGACGCAGTTGTCGGCCTTGTCGCGCATGACTTCCATCTCGAATTCCTTCCAGCCGAGCAGGGATTCTTCGATGAGGATTTCCGAGACGGGCGAAAGCTCCATGCCGCGCTTGGCCAGGTCGTCGAACTCGTCGCGGTTGTAGGCGATGCCGCCGCCGGTGCCGCCGAGCGTGAACGCGGGCCGGATGATGACGGGAAAACGGCCAATCTTTTCCGTCACGGCGCGGGCTTCCTCCAGGTTGTGCGCGGTGCCGCTGACGGGCACGTCGAGGCCGATGGAAATCATGAGGTCCTTGAAGACCTGCCGGTCTTCGCCGCGTTCGATGGCCTGGGCGTTGGCGCCGATCATTTCGACGCCGTATTTCTCCAGCACGCCGCTGCGGAACAGGGCCATGGCCGTGTTGAGCGCCGTCTGGCCGCCGAGCGTGGGTAACAGCACAAGTTTGTGCGGGACTTGTCGCGAACGTGATTCGCGGATTTGTCCGCGCTCTTACGAGACGCGGCTACACTGGAACTGGCAGGCACGCCCATTTTCTTCATCTCGTCCAGCTCGCGGACGATGATTTTCTCGATGCATTCGGGCGTGATCGGTTCGATGTAGGTGCGGTCGGCGAACTCCGGGTCGGTCATGATGGTGGCCGGGTTGGAGTTCACGAGCACGACGCGGAAGCCTTCCTCCTTGAGCGCCTTGCAAGCCTGCGTGCCGGAATAATCAAACTCGCACGCCTGACCGATGATGATCGGGCCGGCGCCGATGATGAGGACGCTGTGAATGTCAGTGCGCTTGGGCATCTCGCGATTTATGATTTATGAATGACGATTGACGATTTGGCATCTTCAAACGGCCACAGATGAAACACGGATTGAACGCAGATTAAAAGATAAAACAAATTGAACAGACAGTTTGCATCTTCAACCGAAAAATATGATGCCTGCAAAAATAATAATGGCCGCATTAATAACAAACAGAACCGCGCCAACGACAACCACAAATAGTACACGAGCCAAACGACTCAATTTGTGCGGTTTTGCGATTTGATATCCGGCAGCGAACAAACAAACACCGCTTGCAGGAAAATAAAAATACCCTATTTCGTCAGGGCCTTTGGGAACAACCAACAACAAAAGCAATCCGACCAAGACAGGAGCCAACGTCAGCGATAAAATTTTGAGCGACGATGGTTTCTTCACCTCGCTGTGCTCATCCTGTTTGATTGGTTCGCTATCCAATTCAAAAAAGTTTCGCCTGATTTCCCGCCGCCGGCTTCAATCCCAGCTTTTTGTAACTTAATTCCGTCGCCACACGGCCCTGAGGCGTGCGCTTGAGATAGCCTTCCATGATGAGATACGGCTCATAGACTTCTTCCAGCGTGTCCGGCTCTTCGCCCACGGCCACGGCCAGTGAACTGATGCCGACCGGGCCGCCGCCGAATTTCGTGATGACCGCTTCGAGCAGGCGCTTGTCCATTTCGTCGAGGCCGTTCTGGTCAATTTCCAGCATCGCCAGCGCCTTGTCGGCGATGGCGGCGGTGATGCGGCCTTCGTGTTTGACCTGGGCGTAATCGCGCACGCGGCGGAGCAGGTTGTTGGCGATGCGCGGCGTGCCGCGGCTGCGCCGGGCGATTTCGTGCGCGCCGGCGGGTTCGATCTCGACATTCAGCAGCCGCGCCGAGCGGACGGTGATGGTTTCCAAATCTTCGGTGACGTAATAATCGAGCCGCTCGCGAATGGGAAAGCGCGTGAGCAACGGCGCGGTGAGCAAGCCGCTGCGCGTGGTCGCACCGATGAGCGTAAAGCGCGGGAGATTCAGGCGCACGCTGCGGGCGTTCGGCCCCTGATCAATGATGATGTCGAGCTTGAAGTCCTCCATCGCCGGATAGAGGTATTCCTCAATGGTTTTTTGCAGGCGATGGATTTCGTCAATGAACAGCACGTCGCCTTCTTCGAGGTTCGTCAGCAGGCCGGCGAGGTCACCGGCCTTCTCGATGGTCGGGCCGCTGGTGCTTTTGATGTTAGTGCCCATGGCCTTGGCGAGGATGTAGGCGAGCGTGGTTTTGCCGAGGCCGGGCGGGCCGCTCAACAAAATGTGGTCGAGCGCTTCCTTCCGTTTTTTGGCCGCGGCGACGGCGATTTCGAGCCGTTCCTTGACCTTGGGCTGGCCGGTGAATTCGGAAAATAGCGATGGTCGCAGCGTCAGTTCCAACGCGGCGTCCGGTTTGTTCAAGGTGGAGATGGGACGTTCCGCCATCGCGTGCCAGCATGGGGAAACTCAAAATCAGCGGCAAGGTCAAAGAAAGGAGGCGCGGAAGGTTTTCCGGGCAAAAAGTCGTCAGAACCCTTGTTTTCAGGGCAATTTCAAGCGAAGTCTTTGCCAAAAAATGGTTGGCCGCCTTACGGCATTCCGGTAGCTTTACCCATCTTATGCTGAAAACCAAATCACTTATTCGCGGCGCAATGTTGTTGGCGCTGATGACTTTAGGAGCCAACGCCTTTGCGGGAGACGCCGACATCAAATTACCTGACTTGACAGGTGTGACATTTCTGGGCGGCAGTCTGAGCGGCCCGGTCCTTTTGTATCTGGGATTGGCCGTCTGCGTGATTGGCGTGTTGTTCGGCTTCTATGAATACAAACGCTGTCGCGCGTTGCCGGTGCACAAATCCATGGGCGACGTCTCCCACATGATTTGGGAAACGTGCAAAACGTATCTGGCGCAACAGGGAAAATTCCTCGTGGTGCTTTGGGCGGTGATTGCCGTGTGCATGGTCTATTACTTCATCGGTCTGCCGTGGAATGATCCCGCCAAGACCCATGGCGAATTGATTCGCAGCGGCATCGTCATCCTGGGCTGCTCGGTGCTGGGCATCCTTGGCAGCTACGGCGTGGCGTGGTTCGGCATCCGAATCAATACGACCGCCAACAGCCGCGCCGCGTTCGCATCGCTCCGGGGCAGTGCGCTCCAGACGCTCATGATCCCGCTGCGTTCGGGCATGAGCATCGGCCTGCTGTTGATTTGCGTGGAACTGATTTGCATGATTGGCATTCTGCTGTGGGTGCCGCACAATCTGGCCGGGCCTTGTTTCATCGGCTTTGCCATCGGCGAATCGCTTGGCGCGGCGGCGCTGCGCATCGGTGGCGGCATCTTCACCAAAATTGCCGACATCGGCTCCGACCTGATGAAAATCGTTTTCAACCTGCCCGAGGATGATCCGAAAAATCCCGGCGTCATCGCCGATTGCACCGGTGACAACGCCGGCGATTCCGTCGGCCCCACGGCGGACGGTTTTGAAACCTACGGCGTGACGGGTGTGGCCCTGATTGCCTTTCTGGGGCTTGCCCTGGCGTCGGCGCCGGCGGTCAGTGCCAAGCTCATCGTCTGGATTTTCGCCATTCAAAGCATGATGGTCATCACCTCGCTCGTCTCCTTTTACGTGAACAAATTTGCCAGTGACTCGATTTTCGAGGGCAAAAAAGATTTCAACTGGGAACAGCCGCTGACGAATCTGGTGTGGCTGACCTCCATCGTTTCCATCGTAGCCACTTTTGCAGCCAGTTGGCTGCTGCTGCCCGCACGCGAGACGTTCCCCGGCATGGACAACCCGCATCTCTGGTGGGTGCTGGCCGGCATCATTTCGTGCGGCACGCTGGCCGGACCGCTCATTATGGAATTTACCAAAATCTTCGTCAGCACCCACTCACGACACGTGCGCGAAATCACCACCGCGTCCGGCCAGGGCGGCGCGTCCCTGAACATTTTGTCCGGCTTTGTCGCGGGCAATTTCTGCGCGTTCTGGATGGGGCTGGTGATCATCACGCTGATGGGCACGGCCTACAAGCTCTCGCAGAATCCGGCCCTGCTCGTTCTGATGCCGCAACAATTCGTGTGGGCTGCGCCCATCTTCGCCTTCGGCCTCGTGGCCTTCGGTTTCCTGGCCATGGGCCCGGTCATCATTGCCGTGGACAGTTTCGGCCCCGTGACCGACAACGCCCAGTCCATTTATGAATTGAGCCGCATCGAAGCCGTGCCGAACGTCCGCGCGGAAATCGAAAAAGATTTCGGGTTCAAACCCGATTTCGAGAACGCCAAGCTCGAACTCGAAAAGGGCGACGGCGCGGGCAATACCTTCAAGGCTACGGCCAAGCCCGTGCTCATCGGCACGGCCGTCGTCGGCGCGACCACGATGATTTTCGGCATCATCATATTGCTGCAAAATATCGGCCTGCAAAAAGACCCCAGCTTCGACATCAAAGCCATGTTAAGCCTCGTCCGTCCCCAGGTCATCCTCGGCCTGTTGATGGGCGGCGCGGTGATTTATTGGTTCACCGGCGCAAGCACGCAGGCGGTGGCCACGGGCGCGTATCGCGCGGTCGTGTTCATCAAAGAACATCTCAAGCTCGACAAGGCGGAAGCCTCCATCGCCGACAGCAAACGGGTCGTCGAAATCTGCACCATTTACGCGCAAAAAGGCCTGCGCAACATCTTCATTGTGGTTTTCTGCATGGCGCTGGCACTCTCATTTTTCAACCCCTATTTCTTCGTCGGTTATCTCGTGGGCATCGCGTTCTTCGGCCTGTTCCAGGCCATCTTCATGGCCAACGCCGGCGGGGCGTGGGACAACGCCAAGAAAATTGTCGAGGTGGAGTTGAAGCAAAAAGGCACCGAACTGCACGCCGCCACCGTTGTCGGCGACACCGTGGGCGATCCGTTCAAGGACACCAGTTCGGTGGCGATGAACCCCGTGATCAAATTCACCACGCTGTTCGGCTTGCTCGCGGCGCAAATCGCTGTGACGATGCAAAGCCACGGGTTGAAAACCGCGATTGCCGCGTTCTTCTTCCTGGTGGCGCTCACGTTCGTCTATCGCTCGTTTTATTGCATGCGGATTCCTGTGGACCAGCAGTTGAAAAAATGACCGTTGAATTTCAAAACGCCCTCCCGGTTCGCACCGGGAGGGTTTTTTGTTCCTGCCAAATAAAGCTAGAAAAGTGCTGTTCAAGGTTCCAGATTGGAGGTGATGGACTTGATTCAGCGTCAAATTCAGGTCGGTTGGCAATTGCGCGTTTTTTTCACCGAGGACGTTTTCGATCCGGCCAATCCGATTTTGAAGGACGCACTGGCTGATGCCCCGCCACGCAAGGTCCTGGTCGTACTCGAAGACTCGCTCGCCTTGGCGTCGCCCGGACTTGAAAGCCGGATCAAAAGTTATTTCTCCGCTCACGCCGACCGCCTGCAGCTTGTCCGCCCGCCGCTTTTCGTCTGCGGCGGCGAAAGCGCCAAAAATTCCCTGACCCTCGTCACCGACATCCTTTCCCAGATTGACCGCCATCACGTTGACCGCCATTCGTATCTGATTGCCGTCGGCGGCGGCGCCCTGCTGGATGTCGCCGGTTTTGCCGCCACCACCGCACATCGCGGCTTGCGCCTCGTGCGTATCCCGACGACGACCCTGAGCCAGGCCGATTCCGGCATCGGCGTGAAAAATGCCATCAACGCCTTCGGCAAGAAAAATTTCGTTGGCACGTTTGCGCCCCCATTCGCTGTCTTCAACGATTTCAGTTTGCTCGCCACGCTGGAACCGCGCGACAAACGCGCCGGTTACGCCGAAGCCGTCAAGGTCGCCTGCATTCGCGAGCGCGGCTTCTTTGAGGAAATCGAACGCGAGGCGGACCGGCTGGCAGCTTTCGAACCGGCGGCCATGAAACAGTTGATTCATCGCTGCGCCGAATTGCACCTCGACCACATTGCCACGAGCGGCGACCCGTTTGAACGCGGCTCGGCGCGGCCACTGGACTTCGGCCATTGGGCGGCCCACAAACTGGAGCAGCTTTCCGGTTTCCAAATCTGCCACGGGGACGCCGTCGCCGTCGGCCTCGCGCTCGACGTGCTTTACTCGCGCAACATCGGCCTGCTCGACGCGGAATCCGCCCAACGGATTCTGAAATTGCTCGAACAGCTCGGTTTCAAATTGTTCGCCAACGAATTGTTGAGCGCCGACGCCTTGAACCACCTGCAAATTTTGAACGGCCTTGAAGAATTCCGCGAACACCTCGGCGGCGAACTGAGCGTCACGCTCTTGAAGGAAATCGGGCAAGCCGTGGAAGTCCACGAAATGAATCCGGCCACCGTCGTCCAGGGAATTCACGAGCTTCAACACGGGCACCGCTGAAACCGCGGATAAACGCTCGCAAACGTGGATTTGCCGCGCACAACTTCATTTCTTTGTCCTTCCCTGGTCAAAAATTCCTTTGCGCCTTTTGCGTTTTTTTGCGGCAATTCCCCCGTGCAAAGCCTTGCCGTCATCAACATCGCTGGCCTGACTGAAGCGCTCATCGGCGAACATACGCCGCGCATCGCGGAATTTTGCCAACGCGGCGCGCTGGCCGACATTGCGCCCGCGTTTCCCGCCGTCACCTGCACGGCGCAGTCGAATTATCTCACCGGCACAGCGCCGTCGCAGCACGGCATCGTCGGCAACGGCTGGTACAACCGCGAACTTGCCGAAGTCCAGTTCTGGAAGCAATCCAACCGCCTTGTCCACAGCCCAAAAATTTGGGACGACCTCCGAAAACAGTCTGAAATCGTAAATCGTAAATCATCAATCGCAAATCTGTTTTGGTGGTTCAACCTGTATTCCACTGCGGATTATTCCATCACGCCGCGTCCGATGTATCCCGCCGATGGCCGGAAGATTTTCGACGTTTACACCTGGCCGTATTCCATCCGCACGGAAATCAAAAGAGAATTGGGCGAGTTTCCATTCTTCGGCTTTTGGGGGCCGGCGGCGGGCGTGGACACCCCACAAGGCAAAGCGGATGCTGCGTCGCGCTGGATTGCCGAGTCCGCGAAATGGATTGAAAACAAATATTCGCCGGCGCTGAACCTGGTTTACCTGCCGCACCTCGATTACAATTTGCAGCGGTATGGACCGTTTATTGTAGGAGACGAGGTGACGAGTCTCCATTCTTCAACTCCGAACTCCGAACTCCGAACTCCGAACTGGTCAGAGCCTCCTCACGTCGGCTCCTACAAAATCAATCCCGTTATTCACCGCGACTTGCATGAGGCTGACGCCATCGTAGGCGACCTCATCCAATTTTTCGGCCAACGCGGCGTGCGGGTCGTGCTGCTTTCCGAATACGGCATCACGAACGTGGACGCACCGGTTCATCTCAACCGGCTTTTCCGCGAGCAAGGCTGGCTGACGGTGAAGGACGAACTCGGCTTGGAAATTCTCGACGCGGGCGCGAGCAAGGTCTTTGCCGTAGCGGACCATCAGGTCGCGCACATTTATCTCAATGATGCGTCGCTGGAAAAATCTGTGCGCGAATTGCTGGAAAAAACCGACGGAGTGGACAGCGTGTTGGGCAAGACGAAAAAGATCGCAGCAGGCATTGACCATCTACGCGCTGGCGACTTGATTGCCGTCGCCGCGGAAAATGCGTGGTTCACGTATTATTACTGGCTCGACGACGCGCGTGCGCCGGATTTCGCGCGGACGGTGGACATCCATCGCAAGCCGGGCTACGACCCGGTGGAATTGTTTCTCGACCCGAAAATTCCATTGCCGAAATTGAAAATCGCCTGGCGGCGGCTGCAAAAGAAACTTGGGTTCCGGATGTTGATGGATGTGGTTCCACTCGACGCAACGCTGGTGAAAGGTTCGCATGGCCGGCGACCGGCAGACAAAAAGGACTGGCCGGTGTTCATCACCGAACGGCCGGAACTGCTGGGCGCGAAGCAGATTGAATCAACGGACGTTTTTCAAATCCTGCGGCGGCATTGGGGAGCGCCGTAAGCGCGGCATCCTTGTAAAATTGGAATTAAAAATGGACCAGGCTCCGTCGGAGCGGGATGATTATTGAAGAATATGCCGTTCCGGCGGAGCTTGAGACGTTATGTACCAGGAATTTTTGCTGTTAAGTGGCGGCAGGCCGCATCGGGAGACAAAAAGTAAGCCTATTTGCCGGGCGTTGACGAAGCGTTCGGCGACGGACTGAGAGAGACGTGGTCCAACTCAAGATTCTTTACGTTCTTTTCAACCAGTCCTTTGCCGTAAGCTTTGTCCGAGGGTTGGCCCCAAACGACCTCGGTGTGGTTCAACGTCAGGCCATTGATGTCACGCGCGTAAATCCCCGCCAGCTTGCTATCGAACAGTCCCTTGAACAGGCCTTTGGGTCTCTCATCGTAGAAGCCGCCCGGCACATCGCTGGTTTTCGCGATTTCCACGCGGACATTGTCCAGCACGATGTTTTCCAGCGGGGAGTTTGTCCAACCCATCAGGAAGATTCCGTTTTCACTGTGGCAAAGGATGTTGCTGAAACGGATGTTGCGGACGTGCCCCAGTTTGGTTTTTGCCGTGCGCGGAAAATGGCTGATATGAATCGGTTCCGCCGCGCCCCACCATTTATGCGGCTGAAAACCGGTTTCGACCGTAATGTTGGCAAAGAGCACGTTCTCGATGTCGCCTTCATCGAGGCTCTGGATCGAAAGTCCGCGGTTGCTGTGCGCCACGACGCAGTCGGCAAATACGATGTCACGCGCGCCCGGCGAGGTGTAAGTCTCGTCAATTTTCAGCGCGCTGCTCCGCGATTCAATCACGCAACCTGTCACCGTGATACGGGCGGAGCCGCCGTAGGCGGCAAAGTTCGGGGTGTCCTTGATCACAATGCCGTCGTCGGCCGCGCTGATAAAACAATTGGCAATGCGCACGCCGCGGGAATGGTCGATGTCAATCCCGTCGTTATTGGCCACGTCCCAGGCGTTGTGAATGCTGATGGAATCAATGGCCACGTCTTCGCACCCGACGAGATGTACCGTCCAACTCGGGGCGTTGCGCAAGTTAAAGTCGTGCAGATGAACCTCCCGGCAGCCGATGAAGATTACCATCATCGGTCGTCCGCCGTGCGTTTGCGGTTCGTCGGGTAGCTTGTCAAACGGCCACCAGTCGCCGGTGAAGGATTCGGGCCACCAGCCGTCCTTGCTCACGTCTCCGCCGGCTTCTTCGTTGGCCAGTTCCTGCCAGACCGCGCGGTCATTGCCGTCAATGACGCCATTGCCGGAAACCGTGATATTGATGGCATCCTTCGCAAACAGCAACGCGCCGGGATGTCCGTAGTCGCGCCAGTTTGCGCTGCCCTTGAGCACCGCGCCGTTCGCCAGGTGAAAATCAATTCCACTGTGCAGTGTCAGCGCGCCCGTGAGAAAAGTCCCCGCGGGCAGGAGCACCTGACCTCCACCTTGAGCGGCGCAGGCGTCTATCGCCTTCTGAATTGCGTCAGTGTCGTTGTTGGTGCCATTGCCCCTGGCGCCGTAGTCGAACACGTTGAAGACGCCGGCGGTATCAGCAGCGGCGCCATCAAGGGCGAGAAATATCAGGACGGCAATGATGATGGCCGGCGTAATGGAACGTGATTTCCAGTTTCGGAGCGATGCCGGGATTCGGACTTGCATCCCGGCCATATTAGCTTCGGGCGGATGGTTTTCCAGAAAAAACGCGTCAGCCGTTGATGGCGCGCAATCGGTGGAGTGTTTCCAGGCACATCCGGGACCCGTGGTACGGGCCTTTCCACTCGCTCACTTTTGGCAGCGTGGTGTCCACCTGGCCTTCGGGTGTGATGCGCCAGAACCATTCGCCGTGGACGCGATCCACGAGATGCTTTTCAACAAAATCCCAGACGCGAAGCGCGGCATTGAGATACTTCCCGTCACGGGAGATTTGAAAGGCGTTGAGGAACCCGATCACGGCCTCGGCTTGCGGCCAGCATTCCTTGCCGCGATCAATGATTTTTCCGCCCTTGCCTTCGTAACAGAGTCCGCCGTCGGCTTCGACGCCCTCCTTCAAGGTGACCTCAGCCATGCGCAGGGCAATGCCGCGCACACGTTCAAGCAGCGCGGTGTCGCCCAAGACCTCGGCCGCTTCGCACGCCAGCCAGGTCGCTTCGATGTCATGGCCGAAGGAGTAGTTATTCGAACGGACCTGCCAGGCTTCATTGAAGAAGTGATTCAGGTGTTGCGTGCGGGAGTCAAGGATGCGTTGCTCGAAAAGCCCGATGAGTTCGTGCAGGCGTCGGGCGACGCGCGGTTCCTTCCAGGCCCGGTAAAGATTGGTGTAGGCCTCCAGAATGTGAAGGTGATTGTTCATGGACTTCTTCTCGTTCATGTCCTTGTCGCTCAACCTTGCTTCCGCGCCGGCCTCGGACCAATCGCGTCGGCACACCTCAATGTAACCGCCGTGCCTGGAATCATGCGCGTGCCGCTCAATCAACTCGAACAGTTCCCGGGCGCGTACCAGGGCCGCTGGCACGCCAAAGGCCCGGTGATATTCCGTGAGCGCGTAGATATAAAACGCCTGGCCATAGATCTTCTTGAAATCGTCAACGACGTGTCCGGCATCAGCCAATCGCCAAAACGCGCCGCCATATTGCGGGTCCCAGAACCGGTTCATCACGTAATCAAACGCGCGATCGGCCATTTGCCGGAAGAGCTTTTCAGGCTGCGCCTGGTGAACCGCCGAGAAAGCCCACAGGATGCGGCTGTTGACAATGAGATCCTTCGGTTGCGTCCGGTCGGGCTTGAGGTCGTTGGACAACCAGCCCATCCAGCCGCCTTGCTCGTGATCCACGGCCGGCCCGCACCAGAAGGGCAAGATGTTTCCGAATAATTGATCTTTGATGCCTTGCGAAAAGGCTTTTAGTTTGGTCGCGTCCATTCAAAATCCAGCGTTTTAAGGTTTCTCCAGCGCGTGTGTGATTTCCACGCGGCCAATCTGGGTCTCACCGGTCAGTTCGATTTTCAGGAACTTCGCATCGCCGCCAACATCTTCGGCGTGATACAGTGCAGGTTTCCAATAATCGTAATCGCCGGCGCCGCTAAAATACTCGTTTTTGCTGGTGGGGATGTCATGATACGTCTGACCATCGTCGGAGATCGAACACTTCAAGTCCGCAACCTCGTGGGGAAAGAACGTGAAGACGCGAAATCCCTCAATCGGAGCCGGCAGCTCGTAAATGAGCGCGTCCCCGGCATTGCCGGCGGCGCGGTGCGCGTCTTCCTTCGCGTTGCGGCAGTCGCGCGTGGTGATTCTGATTTGACCCTGCCGGGCGTGGACTTTTGAAAAGTCAGCGAGTTCATCCACCAGGGTTGCGTGCGTGACGGCGACCGGCCCGACGACGTTGGAGGGTTGTGAAAGACCAGCTTTATTTTTTGCCCGGACCCGGTAATACCAATTGCCTTTGAGCGCGGACTCGTCGTTGAACAGCGGACGGTATTGCACGAAGCTTTCGTCAATATTTGCGCCGGCAACCGTCCACGGACCATCCGCTTTCGAGGCGCGTTCGACGGTGTAGCTGACGGCACCCACAGAGCCTTGCCAGGAAATTGCCGCCGCGTCGGCGATCGGCAGTAATCCCGGCGGTGCCGGAACGGGAATCGGCGGCGGAGTCAATCCACGGATGGCAAAGGCGTATCGCCGGACCGACGCCATCAAATTGATTTCGTCATACGCCGCTCCCAAGGTTGAACCGGGCCAGTGAAACCCTTTGTAAAGGTTGCCGCCGGCCGGTTCGCTGTGCCAGTAGAACCCGCCATCCCGGTCGCGGAAACGCAGGCTCCAGAGCAGGCCGCCGGAAATGCCGGTATCAATGATGGCCTGCATGGCCGCGTTCATCTGTTCGGTGGGAACGAATCCGAATTCACCCACGACATAAGGCTTCCTGCCTTTCGCCATGGCCGCATTCTCCCGGATGAGCTGGGCAAACGGCGTTGTCCGCCTCGAATTCGGATAATGGTGCGTCGTGACGATATCAATCTCCGGCAGGGCCAGCAATTCCGGCTGCAATTGCCCGGCCCGGCCGTCCATAACCAGATGGTTCCTGTCCAGGCTCTTGATGTAGCGCGCGATCTCGCGGGTCCACTCGGTGGTCGCGGATAGTTCATTGCCGGTTTCCCAGCACAGGATGGCCTTGTCATCGCAATAACGCACTCCCGTGAATGTGTTGGTGCGCGTCAAGAGAAACCGGATGGTCTCCTTAAAATCCGCGATGAGCTGCGGATCGCTCCAGAAGTCATCTTTTGATTTCCCACGAAAGCCGGCGTATTCCGCGCGGCCGCCCTGCCATTTCCAGTTGTCCACCAGGGGAATAATCAGGCGGATCACCTTGTTCGTTGGCGATCTTAAGCACGAGGTCGAGTTCGCGGAAAGCTTCCTCGTTAAACTTGCCCGGCCCCAGGACGTGACGCGGCGTCCCCGGCGCATCGTTGGTGCGCACAACGGAGAGCACGTAGGTGCGCACCACCGTCCCGCCCATTTGGCGCACCGTCATCAGCCCGTCCCTGATTTCAAATTCGTCAGGCAAACGCCAGGGATTGGTCTCCGTGAACGGCATGTTGTCTTCAATCATTTGAAGATTGGGGAGGTCAAAGGAAATGAAACGAAACGGTTTGTCGCCTTCCAGCAACTGGTCACCGCGCGCAGTGATGAAATCGCGCAATGCGGACTCCGCGCGCAGCGGGATGGTGGTGGAAACCGCCAACATCATTGTCAGGTATAGAATAGTTCGTTTCATGTTTTTCTCTAGGCAGTGTGTGCCACCTTGTTTATTTGATCGGGAATTTTTTGGCATTTCCAGCGGTCAGGACAATGGCATTAGTTGAGCAGAACGACGAATGCATTGTTTTATGCCTGCCATGTTCAATCCTACTGTTCGAGCGCAATCTTCGTTCTTAGTTTTGAGGACATGCGTCAGCGTTTACGCCGCAGTTCACTTCATCATCCTGGCAAGCGTGTCTTCCATGGCGTCAGCCCAAATCTGGTAACCCTGTTCACTCGGATGAAGCAGATCCGGCATGATGTCTCTGGAAAGCGTGCCGTCCGCTTCGAGGAACCTGGAACCGATGTCGAGAAACTTCACCATCTTTCCATCGTCGAGGCGGGCGAGTTGCAAATTGATTTCCTTGACTTGCTCGCGAACCGGATCGTTTTTGTCTCCGCGCGGGAACAGGCCGAGCAACAACACCTTGCTTTTCGGCAGCCGGACGCGCAATTCCTTGACGATGGTTGTCACCCCCTCAACGATTTCCGGGGTCGTGTTGCGAGGTTTGCCGTTGTCTTCATTGCCTGCATTGTTCGTGCCGATGAGAAGGACGACGACTTTAGGTTTGATGTGTTTGAGTTCGCCGTGCTCGATCCGCCAGAGCACATTCTGGGTGCGATCGTAACCGATGCCGAAGTCGGCAGCATGCAGTGGCGCGTAATTCTTGTTCCAGATGTTTATTCCGCCCTTTCCCCAAAGCCAGCCGGCGGTGATTGAATCCCCGAGGAATAACAGGTCAACGTGGCCTTTTTTCGCCTGCGCCACGAAGGCTTCGTGGCTCGACATCCAGTTGGTCGGGAATGTGCGGGGCACGGGAATGATGGCGGTGTTTTCGGCAAAAATTGCCGTTGCCCAAAAGGCGGCAACGACAACCACGGCGATGCGGCGCAGGTTTTTCATAAGTATAAGATAATCAAACTGGCGGAAGGGGTGGGATTCGAACCCACGTTAGGGTCACCCCTAAGCCTGATTTCGAGTCAGGTGCCTTCAACCACTCAGCCACCCTTCCGCTGCGGCGCCGGACATTAAACCAGAAACCGGCGCGCGGTAAATCTTATTCAGGCTAACCGCTAGACCGGCACGCGGACCAACCGGCTATTTTTCCATTCCATACACGAGGATTTTGAACGTGCCCGGAATCATCCTCGGCTGTCATAGACCCGGTCGGCGTCGTTCACGCCCGCGCTGCTGGCCAAAGCCTTCCAGGGAGAATCATGAGCGCGCCCATGTCGGCGCGCGGTCCCGCTTCCCGGGACCGCTTCACCGTCCGAACCGCGAACCGCCCCCTGTTTTTTTCCGGCGCCCAGGAACATTGCACATTGAAGCGGAATATATTCCGCGCTCCGAACGGCACGTTGGCAAAACTTTTTGACACCATGGAGATCAGCCTTTAACTTTGAGCCATGAAAGTTTTGCTCACGCCGCATCAGCGGAAATTCGTCGGCCAAAAGATGAAGGGCGGCGGCTACCTTTCCGAAGACGAGGTGGTCCGCGAGGCATTGCGGGTGTATGAACTGGTCGAGCAGGAGGACAACGATCCGCGGCTGGAAGCGGCGTTGCGTCATTCTCTCCGCAGTCCGCTGAAGAAATACAAACGCGGCCACTTCGCCGCGCTGGCCACCCGCAGCGGTCGTCGCGCCCTCGCCGCGTGAACCGGATGGAAATTTTTGTCCGGCACGACGCCGAGTTGGACGCCTTCGGTTAACCAGCTTGTCAGGAGAATCAATAGAGACAATCCTCCGGCCACTCAAAATCTGGCTTGGGAAAGCGAAACTTTTGCCAGCGCCTTGCACGGCAGAAACTCAGGTGCTATTCGACCCAGGCGTCCACCCCAAAATGATTTCCCCTTGGATTCCCGCGTGGTTGTGTTAGCGTAACGGCATGTCGGAGCGCATCTCAATCAAGCCGGATGTTTGCAACGGGCGACCGGTTATTCGCGGCACGCGCATCACGGTGCAGACGGTGTTGGAATTCCTCGCCGCCGGCGATCCGGTCGAGGACGTGCTGGAGGAATATCCCCGGCTCACCCGCGCTGACGTGCAGGCGTGCCTGGATTACGCCTCGCGTGTGATGGGCAATCATTTCTCCGTGGTGCAGACGGCATGAAGGGCTTTGTCTTCGATGAAAACCTGCCCACGCGGCTGCTGTTTTCGCCGAAGCTCCCCATCGTTCCCACCTCCAAGGCCGACCGGAATCCAACCAATTCGCAGATTTGGGAATTTGCCCGGAAACATGTCTGGTCATCGTCAGCAAGGACGCCGATTTTTCAGACCGGATTATCACGAACTCACCGCCGCCGCGGGTGGTGCATCTGCGATTTGGCAATCTCCGCAAGAGTGAATTTCACAGGTTGCTCGCCCGTGTCTGGCCGCAGATCGAAACGTTGCTCAAATCCCACAAGCTGGTGAACGTCTATTTCGACCGCCTCGAAGGCATCCGCTGAAAATCTTCCGCAAATTCTTTACGGCGAATAATCCAAGCGCCACTCAGCCCGGGTGTTTCGCGGTCGAAATCAACTCTTCGCAAACCCTTCCGCCATCGCCACGGCTTTGCGCATGGCCATGGATTTGTTCACCGTCTCCTGAAATTCGCCGTCGGGCGTCGAGTCGTTCACCCAGCCCCCGCCGGCCTGCACATAAACCTTGCCGTCCTTGATGAGCGCGGTGCGGATGGTGATACAGGTATCCAAATTGCCGTTGAAGGAAAAATAGCCGACGCACCCGGCATACGGCCCGCGCGCAGTCTGTTCGAGTTCGGAAATGATCTGCATGGCGCGGATTTTCGGCGCGCCGCTCACGGTGCCCGCCGGAAAGGTGGCGCGCATCAAATCATAAAGCGTTTTGTCGGCGGACAATTTCCCGTCCACCTGCGTCACGATGTGCATGACGTGGCTATAACGCTCGATGGTCATCAGTTCCTTCACCTGCACACTACCGAAATCGCACACGCGCCCGATGTCGTTGCGCGCCAGATCCACGAGCATGACGTGCTCGGCACGTTCCTTCGGGTCAGCCAGAAGCTCCTTCTCCAACGCTTTGTCTTCGTTTTCCGTTTTTCCGCGGCGGCGCGTGCCGGCAATCGGACGAATTTCAACCTTGCCGTCTTCGCAACGCACATGAATTTCCGGTGACGCGCCGACGAGTGATAAGCCTTCCAACTCCAGCAAAAACATGTACGGCGACGGATTGACCGAACGCGCCGCCCGATAAATGTCAATTGGCGACGCCTTGACCGGCGCGGAAAATCGCTGCGAGCCGACGACTTGGATGATGTCGCCGCCAGTGATGTATTCCTTCGCCTTGAGGACGTCGGCGCCGAATTTCTCCTTCGTCATGTTCGACTCGAACGCGACCGGAGGAATTTCATCGGTCAAGGTGACCGCGTTGTGTTCACTTGGCTGTTCCAGCAATGAGACGAGGCGTTCGATTTCGCCCACGGCGTTTTCGTAGGCTTCGGCCGGATTTTCGGCGTCCTCGAGGATCGCGTTGACGAGAATCGTGATGGTTTGTGCCACACGGTCGAAAATCAGCAATTGATCGGCAATGAGAAAATACATCACCGGCGTCTGCAATTCGTCGTGCGGCGGGCGCGGCACAACCGGTTCGACGTCGTGAATGAATTCGTAGCCGATGAACCCGATGGCGCCTCCGGTGAACCGGGGCAAACCCGGCGCCGGTACGGCGCGGTATTTTTTCATCACGCGCTCGACGACTGCGAGGCCGTCACGAACTGTCGTGCCCCTCACCCCAGCCCTCTCCCCGCCAGGCGGGGAGAGGGTGTCCGAAGGACGGGTGAGGGGTTTTCGGCCGACCTCAAAACTTTCGACCACCTTGCCATTTTCGATGACCTCAACACGGCCGGCGGTCTGTTTGATGACCGCACGCGGATTACAACCGACGAACGAATAACGCCCCAAATGCTCGCCGCCTTCGACGGATTCGAACAAAAACGATTCGCCCTGCCCGCGGATTTTACGGTAGGCCGAAAGCGGTGTTTCAATGTCAGCTAGAATGCGGCGCGTGACAGGGATCAGGTTCCCCTTGGCGGCGAGCTTCAGAAATTCTTCCGGTGTTGGCGAATACATGCGGCCAACAGCTTAAACCATCCGGTCGGGCGGATGCGAGCAAGTTTCAACCACCAAAGCCCGGCCGTTCCCCGGCAGGTTCTGTTCCCTCCGCAAGCGCCGCGCTTCCCGTTTCGCGGCGCGATGGATCCGCCAGACGGCCAGCAACGTGTAAAACGCCACGGCAATGGCATAAGCCACCATGCCCATGCCGACGCCGAACGGCACGAGCCGCATCCGGCTGAAATAAATCAGCGCTGCGCCCACGCCGGCGGTCAGCAACGTATTGCCGGCGAGGCAAAACAGGTAGAGCGTCACGCGCGTTTCCCGAATGCGCTGCACATGCCACTCGCGGTACGCGTCTTCGCCCAGCGAATGCATGAGCCACGCGGACTGAAAATTGCGCGCGGCGACCAACACGCTGGCCGTGGCCACGACAATCGCCGAGAGCGGCCACCATGCCAGCGCCACGACCATCACCACGTTCAGCACCAAGCCCCATCGCCAGCCGAGTTTTTTGGCGAGCGGATTGCCTTCCAGCACGAGATTCGGCGTGGCAATCCACGTGCTGAGAAAATCCATGCCGCGTGAAAATACCAGCAGCGCGAACATCAAAAAATACTCGCGACTGCCAAATGAGACCGGGTCGTCCATAAATTTAATGACGAATGACTAAACCCTAATGACTAAAGAATGACAAAGCCCAAATGACAAACAGGGAACTTCTGTGTGGCGGAGAATTCAACATTCGTCATTTGACATTCCTTCGGCATTCGGATTTAGAAATTAGCTATTTCTTTCTGTAAATCTGTTCCGGCGTTTCGAGCTGGGCCTCCGTTATTTTAAACGATTTTCCGTCTTTTGCCACCGAACGGAAGAAGCAGGACCGGTAGCCTTCGTGGCAGGCCGCGCCGGTTTGCGCAACCTGAATCAGCAGCACGTCGCCGTCGCAATCGAACGCGATGTCCTTGACCCGCTGCACATGGCCGCTGGTTTCGCCTTTCATCCAGAGTTTCCGGCGGGAGCGGCTCCAGAAATGCGTCCGGCCGGTCGCGAGGGTCTTGTCCAGCGCCGCACGGTTCATCCACGCCATCATCAGCACGCGGCCGGTTTTTTGCTCCTGGACAATCGCGGGGATCAGGCCGTTGGCGTCGAATTTCAACTGGTCGTAAAAGCTCATGCGAAGGTCATTTTAGCACAAGGCGGTCGGGGCAAAAGTCGAATTTGCCGGGCTTCTCAAGGCTGCGACAACTCGGATGGCCTTGGCGGAACGGGCGGGACATTCGTCAAAGGAGTGACGATCTTTGGCGAAAAGACCGGTGGATTAGTGAGAGCCGGCACGCCGTTGGTCAGGATGAGGGGCGGGCGGGTTTTGCCGGGAATGGCATTACTGGCGGTTGTCGGGGCAGGAGTCGGCGTGATAACGTGGTTGGTCGGGATACCTGAAACATTTGTGGAAATGCCGGCGGCGGCCCGGTTGGTCGCGGCGTTTTCGCGTTCGGCGAGATTGCGTTCGCCCCGTTCTTTGAGATCGGCATAGATCGCATTGGTCACGGCGGCGAGATGGGCACGCGCTTCCTCGAAGCGCCCGGCGGCGATTTCTACCCGCGCCAGATGGATATAAACGCCTTCGCGTTCGGCCTCGTTATGGGCGGTCTGGAGCGCGTTCGTCCACGCGGTCAGCGCGTCGTTGGTGCGCAGCGGGCGGATGCCGTAATAGCTTTCCGCGTAATCGGTCGCGAGCGGGAAATTGCCCGGATCGAGCCGGATGGCCTTTTGGTACAGCGCGAGCGCCTTGTCAAAGACCTGCTGCGCGTTGATATGGTAAAATGCCGTCGCGTCCCGGCGATACAGATAAACGACGAGGGCGAGATTTTGATAATAAATCGGTTCGTTGGGGTCCTGCGCAATGGCCCGGTCAAGGCAGGCAAAGGCGTTGGTTATCGGACCATGCTCGCTGTAATAGTTGGCGAGATTGTTCCAGGCGGCCGGATTTTGTGGATCAAGCTGCGCCGCGAGTTTGAATTCATTCGCCGCTGATTCTTCTTCGTTGATGTCGTTTAGAAAAGTCCCATAAGCCAGATGCCCGCGCGCAAAATTCGGATAACGCTTTAGAAAGTCCTTGTATTTGTTGCGGACCACGTCGAGCCGCGCTTGAATGCGCCGGGCCAATTCCTGCTTCGATTCACCGGCGCCCTGCGCCGCGAAGGCATCGTTGTCGCGAATCCATTTGTCCACCTCCGCCATGGCCGTGTCGTCCTCGACCATCAACTGATGTAATTCCCTTTCCGCCGGGTCGTTTGGATTCGGAAGGGAAACCGAAACGCCGGCGTTTTGCTGGATCAAATTGCTGACGGCCAGCGGCTGATTGGTTGCCACCAACGCGCCCACCAACCCAATGAGAAGTTCGTTCACGCGGCCAGAGTATCACCTTCGCGTGACGAGTCGAAATCAAACTTTGCCACCGGCGTGCGGCCGCGTCGCAGTTTGGGAGAGGTCTGCCGCGCGTTCAACTGTTCCGTTCACGTTCGTAAAATGAAACGGTTAGTTTTGAGCAGGCATAACCAATGACCGCCAGTAAAAATGCGAGCGGAATCCAATCGCGCGATTCATGATGCCGGAACGTTTCCGCCGCCAGCAGAAACACCGCCAGCAGCAGCAGCGTCAGGGAAACGCCGCGGTGAAACCGGCGTAACTCGGATTGAAGCCAGGCATCCAATCGGCTTTCCAAAACGCGGCCATCGTCGGAATCGGTGCAATCCTTCTTGCAGTGGCAGGCATTGCACTTATGCGCGGGCGCGCGATACCGCGCAATTTTGCGCTCGAAGTCCGTTTGTTCGCGCGTCAGGTGATGGCCGGTCGGACATTCCCACACGTCGAGTTTCTGTTTATAGACGAAACCGGAATTTCGGTAGTGCTCCGAGCGGCGATGCGAATGGCGGGCCACCCACTCCAAAATCGCCGCGACGCCCACGAGCAACAGCGCGTAACCGCAGACCAAAACCACTTCGATGTGAATGCCGTGAATCATTCGCCGAACTTCTTTTCCTGAATTTCCGTGAACAGCACGCCGTCCGGCTCTTCGCGCGGGGGCTGCTTTTTCATGCGGCTCACGCCGAGCCAACAAAGATAAAAGACCGGCAGCGTGCCGCCCAGAATGAACAGCGCGTCGCCGGGCAGCCGCATCCATTCCAGCAGAGAGAGGGTGTGGCCGGAAATAAATTTCAACGAACGGGCGTCGAAATAGCTCACGTTCAGCGAGTGATAGAGTTGAATCAATCCGAGTGGAAACAGCGTGGCAAAAACCATCCAGGCCAGTCCGAGATTCAGCGACCAGAAGCTGATCTTCGCCGCGCGGTCGCTCCACAGTTTTTCGGGAACCAGATAACGCAGGCAGAACAACGCGAGGCCGACCGCCAGCATTCCGTAAACGCCCATCATCGCCGCGTGGGCGTGATTGGCCGTGAGCGCGGTGCCGATTTCATAATACGAAACAATTGGCAGGTTGATGAGAAAACCGAAGACGCCCGCGCCGAGAAAATTCCAGAAGCCGACGGCCGCCAGAAACATTACCGCCCAAAAATGTGGAAACGGCGTGCGCGTTTGCGAGCTTTGTTGCGCGCCGAGTTGGAGGAAACTCCAGGCTTCGACCGTCAGAAACGTCAGTGGAATTACTTCCGCCGCCGAAAAGAACGCGCCGAGCGCCATGTGCAAGGCGGGTTCGCCGGAGAAATACAGGTGGTGCATCGTGCCGATGACGCCGCCCGCCGAATACAGCACGACATCCAGATAAATCAGCCGCATGGCCACTCGCGGATGCACCACGCCGAGCAGCACGAAAATGTAGGCGACCATGACCGTCGTGAACAGTTCGAGAAAATCCTCCACCCACAAATGCACGACCCAGAACCGCCAGAAATCCGTCGTGGTGAAAGTTGAGTCCGTCCGCACGAGCAGACCGACGGCGTAAAATGCGGGGATGGCAAGCGCGGCAAAGAAAAACAGCCACGGCATGTTGCCCGCGTATTCGGTCCGCAATCTGTTCCGTAATCCCCGGAAAAGAATCACGACCCAGAAGAACAAACCCACCGTCAGCAAAATTTGCCAGAAACGGCCCAAGTCGAGAAAGGTGAAACCCTGATTGCCAAACCACGACCAGCCTTTTTGTATCCAACCGAAGACGCCGGCATATTCGCCGCCCATACTGCCGAAAACGACCACCGCCAGCGCGCCCAGCAACAGATAGGAAAGCACGCCCTGGCCACGCGGTTCGCGTCCGGTGATCATCGGCACGAGAAAAATGCCCGCCGCCAGATACGACGTGGCGACCCAGAAAATCGCCAGTTGCAGATGCCAGGTGCGGGCGATGTTGAACGGCAGCACGCGCGCCAGATCGAAGCCAAAAAAGTTGGAAAGCTCCGCACGGTAATGTTCCCCCGCGCCGCCCAAAAGCGTCTGCATTAGAAACAGCAGCGCCATGACGAGGAAGAACCATGCGCACGACCGTTGCGCCGGCGTGAGCATCACCTCATCCGGCGGACGAAACGAAATGCGCTGCTCCTCGCGACCGTGCCAGCCGAGAAAATTCCACCGGCCAAAAGCGGCCAGCAACAGGCCAATCCCGCCGAGCAGCGCGATCAGGGAGAGCACGCTCCAAAGCATGGTGTCCGCCGAGGCATGATTGCCGACGAGTGATTCGGGCGGCCAGTTGTTCGTATAGGAGTAATTTTTGTGCGGTCGCAAGGCTGACCCCGCCCAGGCCGACCAACTGAAAAAGGCCGTGAGCTGCCGGATTTGTTCCGGGCCGGTAATCGCATTGGGACGCAAACCGAATTTCGTCGTCGGCGTTCCGAAAAAATCAGCGTAGTAGGCGGTCATTTTTTGGAAAGCGTCAGCCTGCGCTGCGCTGTAGGTTAAAACGCCTGTCGCGCTGTCGTAACGGTTGGTTTTGAAATCGGCGATGGTTTGCTGCCGCGCTGCGTCCGAAGCGGAACCGCCGTAATAATCAGTCGTCAGTTCGGCGGCGCGATGCAAATAATCTGCCGTGAAATCCGGCCCCAGCCACGCGCCGTGGCCGAAAATGGAGCCATATTCCATCAACCCGTTTTTGAGAAAAACTTGCTGGCCGGCGATGATGTCCTTGCCGGTGAATAGAACTTTGCCGTTCGCATCCACAACTTGGGCCGGAATCGGCGGCTCGTCGGTGTAGGTGTAATACGCAAGCAACCCCAGGGTGAAAAAACCGAAAAGCATGACGAGCGCCACGGCTTGAATCCAGCCTTTGGAGATCAGCGGAGTTTTGTCAGATGATTCATTCATAGTTTCCGTTTGTGCCAGGATTGGATATGCGATTGTTGTTTTCAAATCGCCGCCTTGTCAAGAGACCGCCGGACGATTCGTGTTGGTTAAAACGTTACAATAAGCCGGAACGATTTCCTTGACTTGAATCAAGGCTTCAGGGATCACAGAAAACCAGAGAAAACAGGCAAAGGTTATGATTCAAACCAAGCGGGTTTATGAGCCGGCTGCGCAGTCCGATGGACAGCGGTTTCTCGTCGAGCGGCTTTGGCCGCACGGTATCAAGAAAGCGGCGTTGTCCTTGACCGGCTGGTGCAAGGAAGCGGCGCCCAACCATGAACTCCGGATATGGTTCAACCACGATCCGGCCAAGGGGCCGGAATTTCAGAGACGTTACCGCGCCGAACTGGACCACAAGCCCGAAACCTGGTGGCCCTTGTTGGCAGCGGCCGGTCGCGGGAATCTCACGCAGCTGTTCAGCGCCCGCGACGCCGAGCACAACAGCGCCGTGGTTCTAAAAACTTATCTGGAAGAGCGATTGAAGACCGGGGACACGGGAAAAGCCGGACGTTCCTTTCGCCGCATTGTTTGATTTGAGTCAATTCACGCCGGCAGCGCTGGTGCGAAGCTTCCGGTGTGAGCGAGAAACCTTTGATTGATCCGGCGCGGGAAAAAATCCTGTCGCTGGCGGCAGAAACCGGGTTTGCCGCCAACGGGATCGTGAGCCGCACGCTGCTGCGCACGGCGAGTTCGCGGGTCGTACTCTTTGGTTTCGCCGAGGGACAGGAACTGACCGAGCACACCTCAACGCAACACGCACTGATCCAGATTTTGTCCGGCGAATGTGAATTCTCCCTTGCCGGCAAGCCGCACGCATTGAAGGCCGGCGACTTTCTTTACCTGCCGCCGAACTGCGCGCACGCCGTGCGCGCCGTGAAGCAATTTTCCATGCTGTTGACCCTGTTCAAGCCGACGGAACCGGCCTCACCTGGTTTTGTGAACGAAAGAAAGTCTGAATCCGACGAGCTATGATTTGCGAATCGAAAAAATCCCGCGTGCGGCAAGCCGTCAGATTAATTCTGCCGAAGGAACACGGCAGTTGGTCGCTGGCGCTGGAACCACTGGCGCTGGGTCTGCTGGTCGCGCCATCGGCGGCAGGTGGCGCGCTGGCTGTCGCCGCGCTGTCGGGATTTTTCCTGCGTCGGCCGCTGAAGCAGGTATTCAACGGCAAGTCCGATTCGCGCCGTCCGCTTGCGCTCGGTTGCGTGGCCGGTTTGTCGGCACTGGCGTTCGCTGGTTTGTCGCTCGCCGTGAAATTCGACGGCGTGATGCGGCTATGGCCGCTCCTTCCGGCGGCACTGGCGGGGATGGCCTTCCTGTGGTTCGACTTGCGCAACGAGACGCGCGAAGGCGCCGTGGAAGTGGCGGGTGCAATCGCGTTCGGAATTTTGCCGGCGGCGTTCGGAGCGCTGGCTGGCTGGGGTGCGATGGCCTCCATCGCGCTGGCGGCCGTGATGCTCGCGCGCTCGGTGCCGACGGTGCTGTTCGTGCGGACTTATTTGCGGTTCAACAAAGGCCGCACGGCGACGGGTGCGCCCGCGCTCATCGCGGCGGGAGCAGGGTTGTTCCTGACGGCTTGGCTCGTTTTTACCCGTTTGGCGCCATGGCCGGCCGCGGTTTTTGCACTGGCGATGACCGCGCGAACAACCTGGCTGGTTGGCTGGCGTCCACGGCTGGCGGCCAAAACCCTTGGCATTGCGGAAGCAACCTTCGGCACGGTGATGATACTGGCACTGGCCATCGCGTGGAAAAATTTTTGAAGCTTATGCAGAACAACGATGAAACCAAACGGCCATTGCCCTGTGTCCTGGCGTGCTCCGGCTGTTCGCGTGCGGGTGAACTGGCGGACTTGACGGCGCGCCGCCTGGAAAAGCTTGGCGCGGCAAAAATGAGCTGCCTCGCCGGCGTGGGCGGCCGCGTGAAATCCATCCTCCACACCATTCACTGTGCGCCGGAGTTGCTGATGATTGACGGTTGCCCGTTGGAATGCGGCGGCAACAGCTTGAAGCTGGCGGGCATCACCGATTTCAAACATCTGAAATTGCACGAACTCGGCATCCGCAAATATACCAGCGAAGTGAACAACGAAACGATCGGGCCATTGGCTGCAATCGCGGCAGGCCGGCTTTCCAACCGGCCTCTTCCACTATTGGAAGAGGCTGTGAAGTGACTTGCGATTTGCGCGCCGATTCCCATGTTCAAAGTGAATGGGTAAATCCCAGATTACCATGCCGCCGTTGAACCAATTCAAACGTTTTGACGTGCGCAGTTTGATCCGGCGCGGCGTCGAGCCATTCTCTGAAGTCCGCAAGCGTGTGGACGCGCTCAAGCCGGCCGAGGGTTTGATCGTCGTCGCGCCGTTCCTGCCGTCGCCGCTCATCGAGATGCTCGGCGGCGAAGGCTTCGAGTCGAAGGTCGAGCGCGGCTCGGGCGCGGACTGGATTGTTTACTTTTGGCGCGAGACTGCTTGAATGTTGGTGCCATGGCCGCCGCGTTGAACGAACTCAGGAAGATTGCCGTCATCAGCACCTTGCGAAGTTGTCAGCTTTTCACCGGGTTGCCGCCGTCCGATCTGGAAAACATCGCCGCAGTTTCAGTCGTCAAATCCCGGGAAAAGGGCGATTACCTGTTTCATGAAGGCGATCCGGCGCGCGGATTTTACATCGTCCAACGTGGTGCGGTGAATGTCCATCGCGTCAATGCCGCCGGCAAGGAGCAAATCATCCATGTTTTTCGCACCGGTGATTCGTTCGCCGAGATTGCCGTGGCGTCGCCAACCGGTTATCCCGCCGACGGGCGGGCGCTGGAGCCGACGCAGGTATTGCTGGTGCAGAAGGACGGGATTCTGGCGTTGCTCAAACGCCAGCCGGGACTGGCGCTGCGGATGCTCGGTTCGATGAGCAGCCATCTGCGTGTGCTGGTCGGCCAGCTTGAAGACCTCACTTTGAAGGATGTCGAGACGCGGCTGGCCAACTGGCTTGTCAAACGTTGTCCCGATCCACAAAGCGAACAGCCGGTGAAAATCGAATTGGGCATGACCAAGCGGACCCTCGCCGCCGAACTTGGAACCATCAGCGAAACATTTTCACGCACGCTGGCGAAATTCCGCGAACAGTCGCTTATCAAAGTTGACGGGAAAACCATCACCGTGCTGTCACCCCGCCGGCTGGCAACATTGCTGGAACGAAATCTGGGCGGCTGACCGCCGCCAGGCTCACGCGACCTGCCGCATCATGTTTTCACTGCCGTAGGGATTCGGCGCGCGGAGAATGCACTCGGGATCATCGCGCCATTCGCCATCCACGAGGAACCGATAATGGTGCGTGCCCGGCTCCAAATCCACCGTCGTCCGCCACACGCCATCCATGCCTTTATGCAGGGTGATCGGACGTTCCTGCCACTGTGTGAAGTCGCCGACCAACTGCACACTCAATGCGTCAGGCGCGCTGAACGCGAAGGTTTGCTTCCGGGTATTGCTGCCAATTTTTGAGTCTGTTCTCTTTGCCATAATTTTCCTTTCCAGCGCCCAATACCGCGGCGCTTTGGTGCTCCATTGTTGCGCTTCAAAAACTTCCTGCGAACGGCCAGCCGGTTCCAACCAGACCGAGGGTACGGAGCGGGCGCAACCGTTTTGCGGGTCTCTTGTCCGCTCCGTGCCGCGGCGACGGAAACTGCCGCCGCCGGAATCCTTCCCTTCCGCAAAACCATTTTCAGGCCGTTTGCAAACTAAGCCTGCGACGGCCACAGCGCAACGTCAAATCGCATTATTCGTTGATGCCCCAGTGGCGGGGCGGACGCGGCGGGCGCGGCGACTCGGCCAGCAGTTCGAGCGCCGGCCCCGTTGGTTGCTTCCGCTGCCACAATTGGTGAACGAACTGCATTGAGTCTCCATTTTCCCGCACATCATGGCTGCTTAAAAAGGCCAGCCCGTATCGCCCGGCGAATTGTTTCAGTTCGAGCCAGAGCGGCGTCGCGGCGGTGTTTTCAACCGGGGACAACACCATGACGGCGGCATCCTCGATTTGCCGGTGTGTCTTCCAATGCTCCAGCCACACCGTCAATTCCGCCGGCGGCGAAGGGGTCTTGCGCAAGGCGAACACAATCAAATCCGCATCGGCGGCTTCAGCCACGGCGGCCTCGGCCAGCGAAGATTCTTTCAACACGTCGAGCCGCCACGGCCTGACGTCCCACTTCACGGCTTCGCGCACGCGGATGGCCACGCGCTCCAGCAGCGCCGCAGCCCGTGTCGCAAAATCGAAGTCATCGTAAATAACGGTGGCTTTCAGCGTCATTTCAAAAAGACTCTCGTCTCGGATGGCGATGGCATTCATACAACCTTGCTTTCTCCCCCGTTTGGTTCTGACACCATTACGCGAAATCAGTTCAACCAAGCGAAAAACTTTTTCAAAAAAATTTCCGGCGAAAAGACAGAAGTGAGAAATTCAAATGGTTTTGCCATTGCCAACAGCCGGCATGATGGATTTGCAGGCGCGCACGAAATCCTCCGGATGGTCGGGCGTAAACCGGATGCATTTGATGAAGCCCGACCTTCTCCTGACCGCGACGTGCCGGCGGATGTCCGCCAGGTCAATCTTGAGCGCGAGGATGTTCCGGGCTCCCCTGCGCCGGAACAGGTCTGCGAAGGCCACAGGAGGCCGGACCTCGATTTCCAGAAGCTCGTTCACGGGAATGACGATGGTATGAAGAAGCATCCACGCTTGCAGCTCGACCCTGTCCCCGTAAATCCGATATTCCTGCCATAAACTCGCGCCTGAGCGCCGTGAAACGTAAAGTGGCGGCTCAAAAGCGCCCATGGTTAAACCTCCTTGACCACGCCCCAATAAACGTCCAGCCGTTTGCCGAGATAAAGCCTTACGGCCTTGACGAGCACGCGGGCTTCGAGTTGCTGGCCGCGCGCCACGATGTCCTTGAGCGCCATGCCGGGACGGATCTGGAACGAGCCTTGCGCGATGATCGGCCCTTCATCCAGCCGTGTCGAGACGAAGTGCGCGGTGACGCCGGCAATTTTCACGCCCTGCTCGTAGGCCTGCCGATACGCCTGCGAGCCGGGAAAACTCGGCAGGAGCGACGGGTGAATGTTGATGATCTTGTTTTTGTAGCGCCACACGAAGTTCGGCGAGAGGATTTTCATAAACCGCGCCAGCACGACGAAATCAATCTGCCGTTCCTCCAGCAGGCACAGGGCCTGTGCCTCGGCCTTGGCGCGGTCGTTCCAGTTGATGTGCGCGAAGGGCAGCTTGAATTTTTTCGCCAGCGGCGCGAAGTCGGCGTGGTTGCCGATGACCAGCGCGGCATCCGCCTTCAATTTCGCGGCCAGCAGCGCCTCGAAGCAATGCGTTTCCCGCGTGACCAGGATGGCGAAGCGCTGGCGGCGGTTCGGCTCGGTGAACCGGACCTTGATTTCCATGCCGAGCTGTTGTGCGAGCCGCTCCAAACCGGCGCGCAAGCCGGCGGGGTTGCAAGCCCCCGGCTTCCAGGACGCCTGGAGGGTCATGCTGAACTGGCCGCGCGTGACCTGTTCTTCCAGCGCCTCGATGTTGGCTTTTTGTTCGAAAAGGAAATTGGTGACGCGGGCGATGACACCGGTTTTGTCGCGCCCGATGACGGTGACGGTGGCGAATTGTTTCACGGGAGACACGAATTACACGAATTGGCGGGAATTGAAATCCATTTTTGCAGGCAAATTCGGGGAATTCGCGGCCAAACCATGCTGGCGCATGGTGTGGTAAATCCTGCGAGTTTCCGAAACTTTTCCCGGTTTTGGCTGTTAAAACAAAGGTAACAAATGGCTTTTGGCTCGGTAAAGAACCTCGTCGCGTCGGTCGCCGAAGCGACGCCGGCCCAGTTTGACGACTGGCGCAAGGCGTGGCGCGCGGCAGCGGACAGCGGCTCAACGGAACCATTGCTGTCGTTCGTAGCGCGCGAACGCGGCGTGGCGGAGGACGTTTTTCTGCAAAAGCTGGCCACGACCCTCGGCTGGCCGTTTCTCGATTTGCACAAGCATACAATTCCCCAGGAGGCACGGAACAAAATCTCCACGAAGGTCGCGTTTCAATACTCCGTCCTGCCGGCGGCGGTGAACAACGATACCTTGCAGGTCGCCGTCAGCGATCCCTTTGATGCGGCGATGGCAAGCGCGGTGCGGTTCGACGCGCGCATGCCGGTGCAATTTGCGCTGGCGCCGAAAACCGAAATCGAAAAGGCGCTGAAGAAACACTACGGCGTCGGCGCCGAAACGCTGGAGGAAATGGGCGGGGAAGAACCAATGGAGCTGGAAATCGCCAGCGACAAGGAAATCACCGAAGCCGACCAAGAGGCGAGTGTCATCAAGTTTGTGAACCAGATCATCTGGGAAGCGTTCAAGGACCGCGCGACAGACATTCATTTCGAGCCGGAGGAGGATGATTTGCGCATTCGCTACCGCATTGACGGCATCTTGCACCAGACGCCGATGCCGCCGCAGCTCAAACGGTTTCAGGCGGCGCTCATCTCGCGTATCAAGGTGATGAGCGGCATGAACATCGCCGAAAAACGCCTGCCCCAGGACGGCCGCATCAACGTCCGCATCAAAGGCGAGGAACTGGACATCCGCGTCTCCACCGTGCCGACGGTTTATGGCGAAAGCGTTTCATTGCGTCTGCTCACGCGCGGCAAGATCTTTCTGAGCCTCGACAAGCTGGGTTTCGCGCCGCAGGACGAAGCCATCATCCGCGAAATCATCGTCAAGCCGCACGGGATTTTTCTGGTGACCGGCCCGACCGGTTCCGGCAAATCCACCTCGCTTTATGCCTTTTTGGCCGCAATCAATTCGGTCCACAAACGCATCATCACCGTCGAGGAGCCGGTTGAATACGAACTCAAAGGCATCAACCAGATCGCGGTGCGGCCGGAAATCGGGCTGACGTTTGCCATGGGCTTGCGCCACATTCTGCGCCAAGACCCGAACGTGATCATGGTCGGCGAAATCCGCGACTCGGAGACGGCGGAAATTGCGATTCGCGCCTCGCTGACCGGCCATTTGGTGTTCAGCACGCTGCACACGAACGACGCGTCGAGCGCGTTCACGCGGCTGATTGACATGGGCATCGAGCCGTTCCTGGTGGCGTCGTCGGTCGAGGCCGTCATGGCGCAACGCCTCGTGCGCACGATATGTCCGCATTGCAAAACCGAGCAGAAGGTCGAAAGGGATTATTTGCGGAGAATCGGGTTTCCAGCGGAAGAAATCGGCACGGCGAAATTCTCGCACGGCGCCGGTTGCGAGGATTGCCGGCAACTTGGTTATCAGGGACGCAAGGGCATCTACGAATTGCTCAACGTCACCGAGGCCATCCGCCCGCTCGTGATGAACCGCGCGCCGGCGACGAGCATTGCGCAGCGCGCCATCGAAAACGGCATGCGCACCCTCCGCACCGACGGCTGGACCAAGGTCAAGAACGGCGAGACGACCATCGAGGAGGTCTTGCGCGTCACTCAAATCGAGGAACACATGGACGCTCTTGGGGGCGACGACCGCACACCGATCACCCCCCGCAAATGAAAAACCAAAGGCGCATCGGATTACGGGATGATTGGATTGATGGATTGTTGCATCAATCCAGCCATCCAACCATCCATCACCCCATTTATTGAATGGCCCGCTGGAATTCCTGCAACATTCTGCAAATTGCGCCGGACGCGAACCGCCTATGGCAGTTTGACGCCAAAGGGGGCGGCTTTGTGCTGAACCGCGAACATCAAGGCCCCTCGTTGCCGGCGCGGTTCGTGGCGAAATCCTGGAATTCGTTGTGGCAGCCGAAATTGAATGTCGCGTGGCTTCCACCGGAAAGTGTTTTTCTACGCGTCATCGAGCTGCCCAAAAGTAATTTCGACGAAACGCTGGCCATGGTGGAGTTGCAACTGGAAAAACTGTCGCCGATGCCGGTGACACAAATTGTCTGGACGATGCACGTCCTGCCCGCCTCTGCTTCGCTCCGGCGCGACGAGCCGCAACCGGCGGGCGGCGAAACGCCGGCGGGCAATCTGCAGACCATCATTATCGTCATCGCCGCGCGCAACGTGGTCGAGGAATTTCTCGGCAAACTGGAAGGCCGGGGTTTTCTGGCCGACCGGCTCGAAGTGCCGTTCCTGGATCAATTGGAGACGGACGGCTCATCGCGCCAGCCTGCCGCGCCGAAGTTGCACGAAGGCGGGAGCGACGCGGAGGCGGACGCGTGGATTTACCCGCTGTGGCTCGGCGGCCAGAACGCGGCGCTGGTGGCGTGGTGGTGCGGCGGCACGTTGCGGAATTTGAGCTTTGTCACCCTGCCGCCGGCGGGTGACCGCACGGCGGAATTAAAAAAACAACTCGCGTTGCTGGCGTGGTCTGGCGAATTGGAAGGCTGGCTGACCGCGCCGCCCAACTGGCACCTGGTGGCGGATCCGGTCAACGCCGCAGAATGGGAAACGGCATTGCGCGAAGTCCTGGGCGAGCCGGTGCAGGTTTCACAACCGCTGCCGCCGGCGGATCTGGCCGGGCGCACGGCGCGGCGGGCCGCCGCCGCCAGCGAACGCGCGAATCTTCTGCCGACAGAGTTTTCCGCACGCTACCACCAGCGATTTGTTGACCATTTGTGGCTGCGCGGCCTCGGGGCCGCAGGGGTGCTGTATGCCGTAGGGGTGGTAATCTATTTTTGTGCCGTGGGCGTGTTGAACTACCGCACCCAGGGCGTCGAGCGGCAGGTGGCGGCGTTGAGCGGCAGCTACGCCAACGCGGTCCAGCTCAAGGCGCGCTACGGGGTGCTCAAGGAACGGCAGGAGTTGAAATACGCGGCATTGGACTGCTGGAAAGCGATCGCGGAACAATTGCCCGAAGGCATCTCGTTGCAACGGTTCAGCTTTGCGGACGGGAGCAAACTTTCGCTCAACGGGACTTGTGGCTCCGACCAAATTGGCCTGGTAACCGAGAAGGGTGGTTTTTACGACAGCGTGCGAAAGGCAAAACTGAACGGCCAGCCGATGTTCAACCCCAATCCCAGCAGCAGCGGGCAACTGACCTATCACACGACGGCCAACAAGGTGGCGTGGAATTTTGGCCTGGAATTGCAGCGCACGGAGGCTGAACCGTGATGAAAAAATATTTTTCGCAACTGCGACCGTTGGAACGCCGGCTGGCCGTCGGCGGGTTCGTGGCTTTGATAGTCGTGCTGAATTGGTGGCTGGTCTGGCCGCACTTTTCCGATTGGGGTAATTTGAAAAACCGGCTCAAAACGGCCAACGACAAATTGAAGCTTTACCAGGCGGCCGTGGCGCAAATTCCCGATTATCAGGCGAAGGTGAAAGCTTTTGAGAGCCAGGGCGAGTTCGTCGCGCCGGATGACCAGGCCATCAATTTCACGCGCGCCATCCAATCGCAATCCGCGGCCAGCCGTGTCAACATCATCAACACCTCGCGGCAATTGACGCGCACGAACGACGCGTTTTTCGTCGAGCAGATTCAAAATATCAACGTGACGGCCACGGACGATCAACTGGTGGACTTCCTTTACAAGCTCGGCTCCGGCGCTTCGATGATCCGCGTGCGCGACCTGGAACTCCAGCCCGATGCCGCGCATCAGCATCTGACCGCGAACATCAGACTGGTCGCCAGCTATCAAAAGAGCCCGACCGCCCCGGCCGATTCGAAATCCGCAACCGCCAAAACAAAATGAAAACGACCACCCTCGCCCTGATTTTATTTTTAACCGGTTTTGAGCTTTGGGCGCAAACGCCGCCGGCCACCAACGGTGCGCCCCGACAGCGCCACATGCCCCGGTTCGGCAAGGGAACCAACGGCCTCCCGGTGCTGCCGGCGCCGACTACTCCGGCGACGCCCGCGGTGCCACCCGCCACCGCAGCGTCGAATAACATGGCGGCGCCCGCCCTGATCAGCAAAGCGTCGGCGGGAGCCGAAATTCCCGCTTACAGCTACAATTTTCAGGGAGTGGATGTCAATCAGGTGCTGGACCTTTACGCGGATTTGGTCGGGCGCACGGTTTTGCGCGCGGGCCTGCCGCAGGTGTCCATTATATTGCACACCCAGTCGTTATTGACCCGCAGCGAGGCCATTCAGGCGTTGCAGGCGGTGCTGGCGCTCAACGGCATCTCCCTCATCAACATTGGCGACAAATTTGTGAAGGCGTTGCCGTCAACCGACGCGAATACCGCAGCCGCACCGTTGGATTACTCGGCCGCGACCAATTTGCCGGAACTGGGGTCCTACGTAACGCACATCGTCCAGTTGAAATACGTCAAGCCCAGCGTGATGGCGCAAATCATTCAGCCTTTTGGCAAGCTGCAGAATTCCGTCTTTGCGATTGACGGCAACGGTATTCTCGTCCTCCGCGACTATGCCGAAAATGTGAAACGGATGCTGGAAATGATTGACCAGATTGACGTGAGTGTGCCGGCGGAATACATCTCCGAAGTCATTTTCATCAAATACGCGATGGCCGGTGATATTGCCAACGCCTTGAGCAGCCTGGGCGGCACCGGCGGGGGCTCAGTCAGTATTGGCGCTTCGGCTGGGAACACGCCTATCAGCGGCGTGCGATCCGGCGGCATGGCGGGCACCACCGGAGCGGGCGGCGGCTATCCGGGCAGCACGATGGGCGGGCAGGCCAATCCCAGCGGCACGCCGACGACGGGGAGCACTTTTCAGCAGCGGTTGCAGTCCATCATCAACCGCACCGGCGGCGGCCAGGGCGGCCAGCAGGATCAAATCCAGCTTTTTGGCCAGACCAAAATCATTGCCGACCAGCGGAGCAACTCCTTGCTCGTATTTGCCACGCGACAGGACATGGCCACCATCAAGAAGATTGTGACGGAGCTGGACGTGTTGCTTTCACAGGTGCTCATCGAATCGGTCATCATAGACTATTCGCTTGGCCCCAACACGCTTAATTTTGGCATCTCCGCGGCGCAAAGTCCGCAGGGTTATACCGGTACCTCGTCCAACCCGCAAATCGTTGGCGCAGGCGGCATGAACAATGGCCAGACGTTCCTCGGATTATTGAATGGTGTCAGTGGCCTCACCAACGCAACAAGCACCGTTTTCGGGAACAACCTCCCTGGCGGCTTGAGTTATTTCGGGAACATCGGCCCGAACTGGGACGTGGCGTTGACGGCGGCGGCGGCTGACAGCCATGCGAGCATCATCCAACGCCCGCGCATCCAGACCTCGCAGGCGAAACCCGCGCAATTCTTTGTCGGCCAGACCGTGCCTTATGTCAGCGGGAGCGTTTACGGCAGCGCCTACGGCAACAGTGCCTCGTATTCACAACTGTCCGTCGGCGTCGAACTGGACGTCACGCCCTTCATCAACCCCGACGGGCTGGTGGTGATGGATATCAATCAGGAAATAGACGACATCAACGGCTACACCGCCATAAGCGGGGTGGGCAATGTGCCCAACACGGACAAGCGCACGCTTTCCTCCGAAGTCGCCGTGCGAGACAAGGACACCATCATGCTGGGCGGGTTCATCCGCGCGGACAAATCCACCAGCCGCTCCGGCGTGCCGCTCCTGATGGACATTCCCCTGCTCGGCAATCTCTTCACCAGCCGTTCGGACAGCAAGGACCGCACGGAACTCATCGTTATGATACGGCCAACGGTTTTGCGGACGCCGGAAATCGCCGCCGCCCAGGCCGTCAAGGAGGAGCACCGATTGCCCGGTGTTTCCGCTGCTGAGGCGGAAGATGATGCCGACGAACGTGAAAAAGTGGAAGCCGAGCAAAGGGCGGAGTTGAGGCGTGCGCGGGTCGAAGGTCAAAATAACGTGCCGGCGACGAATTCCTACGCACCTCAAGGCCAGGACAACGGCTTTTTCTATGCGCCGCCATCCTATACAACGCCTGCTACCAACAAACTCGCGCAGCCCAACCCGTGACGCGGGGAGGCGCGGCAGATTTCGCGCGGATAACCGGACAAACGGGATGGAACTGACAATGAAAACTTGTGGCTTGGGCGGAAATTTTACAAGCTTCCCGCGGACATGAACCCCCGCGGGTTCGCTCTTCCTGGTATGAAAGTCTTTCTTCATCTCCTGAGGCTGGCGCTGCTGGCGACCGGGTTGATGGTCGTCTGCCTGCACGCCGGCGCGCAGTTCGAATTTTCCGCCACCAGTTCTTCAAGTTCCAACCAGGTGAACAATGCAGTGACTTACACCATCAATGTGACCAATCTGGCAGGGGGAACATTCGCCGTTAATGTAACGAATACGTTCCCGACCACGGCCCAACTCTTGGGTGCTTCATTCACTTTGAACACGGGCACCACATCCACCAATGCCAATGGTTTTTCGTTCACCGTCGTGCTTGACAACGGTTATGCGGCACAAATGACCGTGCTGGCCGCGCCGACGCAAGCTGGCCTTTTCACAAACACGGTCACCATGTTTGTTTTGGGCGTGACCAACTTCGCTACCAACGTGGTTGTACAAGTCACCAACTCGGTGACGCCCCAGGCTGATCTCGGCGTGGCCATCATCAGACCAACCCAGGCCGTCATCACGAACGACTGGATGACGTATGACGTGATCGCCACCAACTTGGGACCGAGTGCCGCGGCCAATGTCGTTCTGACCAATACCCTGCCGCCGGGTGTGCTGTTAAAAGGCGTTTCCCCGCCGAATTATTCCGTCGCCAGCAGCAATTTGATTTTCAACCTGGGCACGCTGACAAACGGTGCCTACACAAACCTGCAGTTCACCATTCAGCCCACCAATGCGGGCATCCTGACGCTGTCCGCGTCCATCGGCGCGTCGGGCGTGCTCGATACCAACCTCGCCAACAACACGGCTAGCATCAATATCACCGTTACCAACTACCTTTCCGGCCTGCTCGTGGCTGTCACCAATTTTCCGCAAAAATACAACATGCAAAATAATTTGGTGGAACAGGGTGTCCTGTTGACAAATCAAGGGCCAAATGACGTTCCCGCCGTCCGTGTTGTTGTTTCAGGGCTGGCGGCGGCCAATGTGTTGTTCAATGCCGTGGGCACAAACAACGGAAATCCGTTTGTGGTTTATGGTTCTTCGCTGGCGGCCGGTCAGAGTGTGGAATTACTGCTTCAATATGCCGCGAACAATTACTTTCCCTTTGCCAATTCGCAGTTGCAGGCGTTTGCCGTTCCGCCACCCGATTGGGGGGTTCCGCTCGCGGGGCCGGTGAGCACGAACCTTAACATCATTAGTATTGTCCCTCTGTCTTCGGGCAGCATGCTGATTTGGTTCACTTCGGTTTCCAATCAAACCTACACGGTGGCCTACAGCGATCCTCCCTTCACCAATTGGCTGACGGCGCAACCGTCCGTATTGGCGCCGACGACTTTCACGGAATGGATTGATTACGGTCCGCCGGGAACGTTAAGTCATCCGACCAATACACCAACGCGCCTTTATAGTGTGTTCCTGAATCCCTGACGCCATGCGGCCATTGCATTGCCAAATCAACCGCTGCCCGGAGCTTCGGAACCCGCGGACATGGCTGTCCGCGCTCCGATTTGTCCGGGCGCATTTCCGTCCGTGGCTTGCGGGGTGTTTGGCCGGCTGTCTGGCAGGTGTGGCATTTCCGGCTTCGGCCCAACCGGAAGCTTATGGCAATCCGGATTCCAGCGCCTTTATCCGCATTCCCAGCGACGCGGATGATTGGACGCGCCATTTCCACATCGGCGCCATGGTCGGGATGAACATCAGCGCCAGCTTCAACATGGCCGGCGCGTTAAACGTCAACCGGCCCGCCGGGATTTACGACGACGGCTATGTGCATCCCTCGGGCAATGCCTTCGGTACCACGACCGACTGGGGTTACGACAGCGCGTCGCAATATAACGCGGCCACGCATACGTTGACCATGACCGGGGCGAGTTCATTCTCACCGATTGGAAGCGCGAGCCAGGAGGAGAACGGCTCGGTATTTCCCGGATTTGACATGACGTATGGTGATAATCTTTGGTATTGGAAACACGCGCGCGTCGGGTGGGAGTTTGGATTCGGTCTGTTGCCCATCAATATCACCGACAATCAACCCATCTCGGGACAAATTAATCAGAATGTTTATTCATTCAGCACCGGCACTATCGAGAGTATGCCCCCGCCGGGGTATCCGGGCGGAAGCACTGGCTCTGCGCCGGCTATTTACAGCACGGCGGTAGCAACCAACCAAACGTCCTATCCGGGAACCGTCACCGGTTCGCACACGCTGGACGTAATGCTCTATACCTTCAGATTAGGGCCGTCATTTTATTGGGATTTGACGGACCATTTCGGCATGTCTCTTGGAGCCGGCCCCGCCGTGGGGATTGTGTCCGGCGATTACAAATACAACGAAATCATCGGCAGCACTCCCAATACCGGCCGGATTTCAGGCACCGAGATGGTTTATGGCGGCTATGTGAACGCGACCTTGTTGTATCACGTTCAGGATAACGCCGACATTTTCGTCAGCGCACAATACATGCCGATGAGCGACGCCACCATCGGCGGGCAGGGCCGGGAAGGCCGGTTGAATCTAGACGGTCAGCTTTGCTTTACCATCGGCGTTAGCTGGCCGTTTTGAAAATTTCGGTTGCGGCCGTCCGGTCATTTCTCCGCCGGCGGGTTGGAATAGAAATCACCACCGGGGAGCAGTTCCTCCAGGCTCCGGAACGGGTGCAGCGGCATCAGCAGCAATTTGGGGACGTAAACCGGTTCGGGCTTCGGGTTTTTCAGCGTGCCGGTGACGTGATATTCAAACAATTTGCTTACCGGCCACAGCGCGGTGCTCACCAGCGGTCCGACCACCCACGTGTCGCGCAGCAACTGCGCCGTTACACGCGCGTTCACATTCTCCTTCAGATCCACCGCGCCGGTGTATTGCAGCCGCATCATCATCGTCGAGCGGATTTCCAGCGAGTCGGAATAAATCACGCCGTTGGTGATGGCAAATCTCGCGGACGCCTCCGTCGCGCGGCTGTTGCCCAGACCGGGCGAGACGGTGTTCAACACCGGCGACAGGATGCCAAACACCGGGATGTCCCAGAGCAGCCCATCGTGCAGGTCCGCATGGCCGAAACCGTCCCACGTTCGCCAATCCCGCGAATCCGCGCGTGTGACGACGAGTTGTCCGTTCAGCGCGCCTTCGAGATGATTTGTGGAGGACGCCAAATCCGCCGCCAGCAGGTGCAGATTCACATTCGTCACGCTGACGGCGATTTGATAATCCGCGCCCTCGTGCGGCGCGTGAAAATCGAAACTGGCAACGCCCTTTCCACTGCCACCGTAAAGCGCCACGGCCACGTTCGTCAAAATCAGCGTCTGCCCCTGCCAATGAACCGTGCCTGCGATGAACGGCGTCCTGAGTTTCAACCACTGAAACGGCGCACCTTTGATGATGTCGAAGCTCAAATCCGCGCCGTCCGTGCCGCGCAGGGGCGCGCAACCGTTCACGCGCACCGTCGGCGGTTCCAAAAAATGATACGGCTCCAGCGCACGGCCCGTTTTCGGACCGATGGCGCGCGCCACCGCCTCCGGGTCGGCGGCGCCAAAACCATTCACGAACCAAATCCGCTGCGCGTTCAAATCCAACGTGATTCTGTCGGCGGTCATCGTCTGCGTTCCGCTGGCGCGAGACAGGCGTGGACTGATAAATTCCACGACGCGATTCGAATACTGGAACCCGCTGACGACACTGTCCGCCATCTGGCCGCGAATCGTGAAATTCGTCAGCGCCGCGCGCCCAGCCGCCTCGATGCTGTCATAATCGTACAAACGTCCGCGCGCTTCGAAATCCACCGCTGCCGGACCGCTGAATTTGAAGTGGCTGAAGCCATGCGCGGCATCGCTCGCCGTCAAAAACGGACGGAGGGTTTCCGGGTCGAACGCGCCGCGAATGTGCCAGCGATAATTTTTGGTCGCGTCATCCTCGCCGCCTTCCAGTTGCAGCCGGGTGTTTGCCTGCGCGATCGCGAGATCAGGCAGTTGCCAGGCCAGATTTGAATAGGTGAAATGAGTGCAAACCGAATCAATTGTCGCGCCGAAGGCGGTGCCATTGGTGAAAGCCAGGTCGCCAACCAGGCGGATCGTTGGCTGCACGTCGCTGTGCCAATCCGGTTGGCGGTTTGTCCACGCGGGCAAAATCAACGAACCGCCCGCCCGCAAGCAGGGCGGCTGCGTCCACGAAAATTCCGCGAGGCGCTCGCGTGTTTTCTCCGTCAGCAACGCGGCGACCGCGTGGACGTCAAGACACGAAGAGTTGGTGAACGCGAACTCACGCGTGGCCACATTCAACCGGGCCTGCGCGTCGAGCTGCCCGCCGCCGAGCGTGGCGGACAGATTGGTGACAGCCAGTTCCGGTGCCTGCCAAAAACCGCCGCAGGCGACCGAGTCGGCATTCAACTTTTCCGATTGCAATTGCGTGAGTTGCATCGTCCACGCCAGCCGATACGGTTGCAGGTTCGTCCACCATGCCCACGCTGAGTCAAAGTTGGTGGGTGCGCCGGCCGGCGCGGTCAGGTTGGCAGCCAGTTGCATGTCCTGCGCGCCGCCCCACGGGGTTTGCACCGCGGGCGCGCGGGCGTCGAGCCGGACGACAAACGAATGAATGTCCCGGGCGTCGCCATTTACCACAAGGCTTAGTTGCGGCGCGCCTTCAAATTGAATCCGGTTGAGAATGTCGGAAAATTTTTGCAGTTGCGTCCGCACTGCGGCCTGGACGCCGGTGCCTTTGCCGTGAAACATTTCCCAGTGGCGCATTTCGGGCGCGTGGGCGATGTCGGCGGCCAACGACAGTTTGACCCCGGCGAAAGCGGCTTGAAAATGGTCGAGCGACCAGGTGTCGTTCGTCTGAAATCGCAGATCGGTTTGAATGTGGTCAAGGGTGAGCGTGTTGGTGACGGTGAGCGGCCAGACAAGTTTTCCCTCGCGCAAAACCAGGCCGTTGATTTGCAGCCGCCGGTGCAGCATGGCGCGATGATCCAGCCGCAATTGGACTTCGGCCAACGAAAGCGTCGGGCTGCCGGGCGTTGCGGCGTGGCCGAGGCGGACGTTTTCGGCGACGAGTCCGCGCACGAAACGCAGCCGCAGCCGCGTGAATTCCAATTCGACGCCGCGGGCGCGCAGCTTTTCCACCAGCGGCCGTTTCAAGAAATCCGGCAGACCGACGCGGTTGAACCAGACGAAGGCGCAAACCAGCGCGAGCACCGCCAGCAGCGTGGCGATGCGAAACCAGCGGAAACCGATGCGGCATTTCCGCCAGAAACCGGAATGGAAACGCATTACGGAACGTTCGCTGGAATGGTGAGATAACTCAAGACGAACTGGTAAAGCACCGACGGAAAAACGAATGCCCAGCGCTCGCCGTCCAGCGTGACGGCGGCCAGGGCCGTTTGCGCGCGCGGCAATTCCATGCCGAAGTCCACGGTGCGCTTTCCGCCGCTCCGGAGTTCGATGGTGATTTGCAGGTTGTTGGTGTTGAGGCCGTACTTGTCAGGGTCGGTGATATTGCGGCCCATCCAGTAGTAGGCGGTTAATTTGCCGAGCCGGTACGCGGTTTCCTCAAGCGCCGGTGGATTGATGATGCCTTGCGAGCCGGGCGCCAGCGACCATTGGTTCAAACCGTTATGGATGATTTGCCGTGTTTTGCCGTTTTGATGCAGGGTGATGGCGGCGACGTTCGTCCCGTCAAAATCCCAGATGCGCCGGTCCCGGAATTCCCAGCGCTCGCCGTAAAGCGCATTCAGGTTGCTGAAGTCGGCCAGCGACAGGCCGTAGATAAAGTCCTCGTCCGCGCGCCGCACGAAAATTTCGTTGGTCTGCGTCGCGCCGAACAGCAGTTGCGCGATGACCGCATTCGTGTCGCCGACGGCCGAACGCAAAATGATCTGGTTCGTCGGTGTGGCCAATCCGTAAGCCTGCAAGTCCGGGAGGGTCACAACGTCCTTGACGAATTCAGCAATCCGGAATCCGGCCAGGAATTTGATGAACTGCTGCACGTTTTCCGCGTCGGCCGGGAATTTTTCCCCGGCCACCACCCAGTCATTCGAACCGTGCCGTTGCAGAGTGAAACTGTTCTGGCCGCGCACTTCGATCTCGGCGACCGGCGCCGTCAATTCGAGCAGGTGCGGATCGCGGAAATTGTTGACCTGGCCATACCACGGTAACAACGGGTCTTTGGCGGTGGTGAAAATCGTGTTCCAGCCCTCGCGCCGGGCGAATACCTGTGTTGAATCATTCGTCCAGGTCTTCCCGATGTGAATGGCCGCAACAAAATTCGAGCCGCGGCCAAGCCACAAATCGAGGTCGGCGGGTTGCAAACCGAAGGCGGTCAGATCCTTGGGGTCGTCCGTGACAAATTGCGAGACCTGCGCGGCGTAAAGCGTTTGCAAAGCCTCAGTGATATGTTCACTGTCGGCGCGCGCCTGCAAAGGCCGGAGCATGCGCCAGAGATGGTTGGTCGCGTCACACTGGAGTTCGATGGCCTTCGCGGCGTTGGTCAGGACGATGCGATCGCAGGCATTGCCGGTATCCACGAGCGCGGTGTCGCGCCAGTCGTTGGCCGAGTGCGGAATAAATCTGAGCCAGTCGGCGTCGGTCACGAAAGCGCCGTCGGTGCCGACGACGCGCAGAAAGACCTGGTCGCCGGGAGCGGTTTTGTTGCCCACCTTGAGTTGCCAGCTGTGGTCGCCCGCCTCGACGGAGATGGAAAACTGCGGATTGTCAAAACCGAATTCAGTGTCCGTGACCCGGTGTTCGCGCAATTCCGCCGCACTGATCCTGGTCGCGGGCACGAGCTTCTGAAGGGCACCCAGCAGCATTTCGATGGCGGTCGTCTGCGCGGGATAACTGACGGGCCTGGTCAATTGCCAGTTGCCGTTCGTCCGGGCAGCGGAAATTTCCAGTGCGCCCGCCGGAAAGATTTCAACGCTCGTGACGCTGGAGAGCTTCAATTCAGGGAGGATGTTTGCGTTGGGCGCCGGCCCATGCACATGGTGTTCCCAAAACAAGATGAACGCGAACAACGCCGCGGCAATCACGAACCAGATCCCAGTGGTTTTCGAGTTCATCATTTCCTTCGCACCAGCCAGACCAATCCGCCGAACAGCAGTACCGCGCCCGGCAACGCACCGAGCAGCAACCAGCGCACTTCACGGCGCTGGTCTTGCGTCATCAGCAGGCGAAATTCCGTCACGGGCCGTGGGCCGATGCCTTGCAGGAGCGCAGGCCGGTCCAGCAGCCAGTTGACGGCGGCGCTCAGGAAGTCGCGGTTGGCGCCACCTTCAATCACCTCATTGTCGAGAAAGATCGAGTCGCCGGCCACAATGATGCGGGTGTTGCCGCGCGGGCTGGCAACACCGGCGACGGGCTTTTGTTCGACGGCAACCATGAGCGAATAACTGCGCGGCGGCTCGGCTTGGTCACCCGCGAGGATCGAACTGGGACCGGAATCGGCGAGTTCGTCCACTTGCGGCGCACCGGCGGGCGGGTTCGGCCAATCCACACGACCGATGGGCCGGGGCAGGACCATTTGCAATGAAACCTGGGCCAGCGCACTGACGACAGGGTGCTGGCCGAATTTACGGACAATGACATCCTGGCCGGTGATGGTGTTGTCCGGATCCTTCACATAGTCGTAGCCGACGTTGACGCCCCAGCGCTGCAAAATGGGTTCGAGTCCGGTCGGTTGCCTGATCGAAGCATAATTAAAGAACGCCAACAGCCGTCCTCCTTGCGTGAGGTACTGATCAATTTTTTGCAATTCCGGCTCGCGCAATGGCGTCGTGGGTGCGGCGATGATCAGCAGGTTGCAATCCATCGGGATGGTGTTGTCACCGAGCAATTCGAGGTTTGTGACTGCGATGTAATTCTGGGCCAGGGCGGTGGCGAATTTCAGATAGCCAAATTTGCCGCTGTCTGAAAGCGACGGTTCGCCGTGGCCTTGGAGAAAATACGCCTTGAGCGGATGGGGGCTTTCGAGCGCGAGCAGCATCCCGGTGAACATTTCTTCGCCGCGAAAGGCAACCGGCTTGCGCCGGAATTCAAGCTGCCGCCGATCGTGATTTTTGGCCGGCACCTCTTCGAGTTTGAATTGCGTCAACGCGTCGCCGTTGGCGATTTTGTAGCGGCCAGCGCCGGCATCAAAAATTATGAGGTTCTTGTCCACCGCCGAATCCAGTTTGTATTGTGCCTTGACCCTTTCGGCCTCGCCTGCGTCGCGCACGTAATCCACCGTGCGGACGGAAATTTTCGGGTTGACCGAGCGATACTCGTTGAGCAGCGCAACGATGTCCGGGTAAAAATCGTCCTGCCGGTCGTAATAAAGCGTCACGACGATGTGATTCGTCAACGAGTGCAGCACGCTCACGGTGCGCGAGGAGAGTTCAACACGCGTCTGCGAACTCAGGTAGAAACGGTGGAAGAACTGCGCGCCGAGGTAGTTCACCATCACCACGACCGCAAGCACCAGGGCCGTGCGCACGACGGCGTCAAAACCGATTTTCCACCGGTGACGCGGCGAAAAACTGGGTTGGCTTGGTGAGGGATGTGGCATTTTATCTCCAGCGCCGGCTTTCCACCGTGCGCAAGGTCAGAAACAAAAAGAACAGAGTCAGGCTCACGTAGAAAATCACTGCGCGCGTGTCCACCACCCCGCGGGCGAAATCGTGCATCTGTTCAAACAAGCCGAAATACGACAAAACCTGGGTCTGCCACTGCACCACCACAGGAATGGCCTCGGCCAGAAAACCGAGCGCAAACAGGCTCACGCCCAGCACAAAACTGATCATGGCTGCCGCCATCTGACTGCGCGACATGGCGGAGGCGAAACAGCCCAACGCCAGAAACAGGCAGCCGACCAGAAAGATGCCCAGATACATTCCCGCGATGGTGCCCGCGTCCAGCGCCCTGGTCTGGCTCGTGAAATGCCGCACGATGAACAGGCACGCAGCCATCGGCAGCCACATCACGATATAAAAAATGATCGCCGCGGCGAATTTTGCCGCCACAACTTGAAAGTCGCCCACCGGTGCCGTCATCAGCGTCTCAAACGTGCCGGTGGATTTTTCCAGCGCAAACAGTCGCATCGTGATGATCGGTGCGGCCAGCAACACGATCAGCCAGAAAAAATAAGTGCGGTAAAACATTTCCGTCACCGGCATCGGCGACGGATCGGTTCCCAGATTCGTGATCAACACCACGAAGCTCAGACCAATCAAAAGTGTCACCGCCGCGATGATGATGTAACCCGTCACGGAGAGGAAAAACGCGGTTAATTCGCGCCGAAGCAGCACCCCAAAAATTCGCATCAGCCCTCCTCCTCCTCACTCGGCTTGGTGATTTGCACATAGATGTCTTCCAGCGAATGGCGGCTGCGCGTCAGTTCACGCACCAGCCAGCTGCGTTCGCGCGCCAGCAGCCAGATCAGCGGCCGCAAATCCAATCCGTCCCGCGGCGTGAGCGCGCAACGCATGAACGTGCCGTCCACCGGTGAAACATCAAAATGCGCCACTTGAGGCAACTGCGCCAGATGCTCGCGCAATTCCTCGGCGGAGGCGGCAATTTCAGCCACAATCTGGCTGTTGCCGGCCATGAGCCGTTGCAGGTTGTCCGGCGTGTCGGCGGCCAGAATTTTGCCGTCGTACATGATCAGCATCCGGTTGCACGTCATTTCCGCTTCGGGAAGAATGTGCGTTGAAATCAGCACCGTGTGTTTTTCCGCGAGGCCCTTGATCAACTGCCGCACCGCGCGAATCTGCTGCGGGTCGAGGCCAATCGTCGGCTCGTCCAGAATGATCAATTCCGGCTCATGCACCAGCGCGTCCGCCAGCCCGACGCGCTGCCGGTAGCCCTTGGAAAGCTGGCCGATGACGCGGCGGCCCATGTCCGTCAGACCGCATTGTTCCATCACCGTGTTGACGCGCTGGCGCGAATGCCGCCAGCCGAGGCCCTTGAGCCGCGCACGGAATTTCAGGTATTCCCGCACGCGCATTTCGGGATAAAGCGGATTGTTTTCCGGCATGTAACCGATCCGCCGGCGCACCTCGTCCGATTCGTGAAAGACATCATAACCCGCCACGCGCGCCGTGCCGCTCGACGCTGGCAGGAAACCGGCCAGCACCCGCATCGTCGTGCTTTTGCCGGCGCCATTCGGGCCGAGCAGGCCGACGATTTCGCCGCGCGCCACCGTGAACGAAATATCCGCCACCGCCGTGCGTCCCGCGTAGCGCTTCGTCAGATTCTTCACTTCAATCATCGTGTTGCCATTCATTGCGCGCGGCTGAGAGTTTAGTCAGAAAATTCCCGCTCCGGCCAACAAAAAAATCCGCCGCATTATTGTATAAACAGGCAAAACTGCCGTTGGATGCGTTCAAAAATTTTATGCCGCAGCTTGACTTTGCAGAACGGCGGGCGCAAAAGCAATGGCGCGTGTTCCCGCTGTCCGAAAATTTTTACGCTGACTGGCGCCTGCGTTGCGGGGCGGTGAATGTCTTGCGCGACGAAAGTGATTCGCCGCCCGAACGCCTGCTGCAAGCCGTCTGGCAGCACCAACGCCTGTGCCGCGAACAACTCAGGACCGCCGATGAGAAGGCCGTCCGCGTTCTCCATCCCGGTTTCGCCAGCGCCGAAGGCGGACCGGATTTCCGCGGCGCGGTCATTCAAATCGGGGACGCTGCGCCGCGTTCCGGCGATGTGGAGGTGGATTTGCGAGCGAGCGGCTGGCATGCGCATGGCCACGACCGCAATCCAAATTTTCAAAATGTCATTTTACACGTCGTCTGGGATGAACCGAAATTGACTGGAAATGCGCCCACGCTTTTGTCCCTGAAAAATTCACTCGACGCGCCGCTCGCTGAACTCGGTTTGTGGCTCGAAACCGAATCACCGTGCGTGTTGCCCGAAAACCTGCGCGGCCGATGTTCCCCGTCGTTGCACAAGTTAAGTGAATCGCAGGCGACCGAACTCCTGCATGCCGCCGCCCGGGTTCGTTTTCAAGCCAAGTCCGCGCAATTCCACGCCCGCGCGCGGCACGTCGGCTGGGAACGGGCATTGTGGGAAGGTTTGTTTCGCGCGCTCGGCTACAAGCACAACATCTGGCCGATGCAAAATCTGGCCGAATCGTGGCCCCGTTGGTCGCATGATGCGGATTCAGCGTTTATCCTCCAGGCCCGGCTGCTCGGCACCAGCGGCCTGCTGCCGGCGGAATTAACCCGCCTTCGTCCCGCCGCGCGTGACTCCGGCGCGGCGGGGCGCGCTTCGCCACAGAGCGTGGATGGTTATGTTCGCAAACTCTGGGATTGCTGGTGGCGCGAGCGGGAGGAATTCAGCGACTGCATATTGCCGCGCACGGTCTGGAGGTTTCACGGGTTGCGTCCGGCCAATCACCCACAACGCCGGCTCGCGCTGGCGGCGCACTGGCTGGCGTCAGGGAATTTGATCGTCAAACTCGAAAGCTGGTGCGCTGCGGGCCTGCCGGACAACGCGCTGCTGGATTCATTGCTTGAAATTCTGCGGGTCGAGCGCGACGAATTCTGGTCATGGCACTGGACGTTTCGTTCGGCGCGATTGAAAAAGCCGCAGCCGTTGCTGGGCGAGGCGCGGATCACGGATTTGGCGGTCAACGTGGTGCTGCCCTGGCTTTGGATACGCGCCGCCGAAGGCAAAAATGAAAAGCTCCAGCACGTGATCGAGCACCGCTACTTCACCTGGCCACGCGCAGGAGACAATTCGGTCCTGAAACTGGCACGACAGCGTTTGCTGGCCGGTCGATCAAACCGCGCCTTGCCAGGCGCAGCCGCGCAGCAGGGTTTGATGCAAATCGTCCGGGACTTTTGCGAACATTCAAACGCGGTTTGCGACCATTGCCGGCTCCCGGAATTGTTGGGTGATTGGAAGTTCGAATCGTAGCTGCAACTTTCAAGTCGCGCCAGGAAGCCCAGGTTCAAGCCGGCAACTACGTCTGAAGGTTTGCAAACGGGTTGTTCACAAAGCCGCCTCTCGACGGTTCACCGGGCATGGATACCGCGGGCTTTTCCGGCACGGGGGCTTTCAGTGTGTGGCTGTTGGGGGACGGGGTCGCGCCTTCAATCTGCAGCGGATTTTTTGCGCGCTTGTTGCGCGGCAATGGGCTGATCATCACGTTGATGCCGCGTCCGATGAGCTTCGGGTCAAAATCGGGATGGCCGTACGGCGCAATCTCGGCAATGAATTTGTTCACCACCTGAAAGCCAAATTCCTGATGCGCCATCTCGCGTCCGCGGAATTTAAGCACGACCTTCACCTTCATGTCCTCGCACAGAAAACCAATCGCGTGCTGGACCTTGATGCCGAGGTCATGCGGGTCAATGCGCGGACTGAGTTGGACTTCTTTGACGATGGAGGCGTGCTGGTGTTTCTTGGATTCCTTGTCCTTTTTGGCTTTTTCGTAACGGAACTTGCCCAGGTTTACCAGACGGCAAACCGGCGGTGTGGCGGTGGCGGCGATTTCGACAAGATCCACGCCATGCTGTCGCGCCAAGGTCAGTGCGTCGTTGAGTGAAATGACGCCGAGCTGTTTGTTGTCCACTCCAATGACCCGGACTTCGCGGGCACGGATTTTGCCGTTGACCCGGACAAACGAATCAGGCGAAGAATGACGTGAAGGGAAAGGGCGGCTCAAGACACCCTCTGCGGTTGGGTCATAACTGTAAGTATTCGCATCAATCAAACTGGCACGGCCAGTTCAAATTCTGACGTATTTATAAGCCTGTTCGGCCGTACGTGCAAGCAAATAATTGGTGGTAAATTCAAGCGGCATTACGGCCCGGTTTTGCCGCTTTTAATGGCGGCTTCGTATATTTTCTTCAAGGGAACCCTGGCCTGCGCCGCCAGCCTTTTACACGACTCGAATTCCGGCGCGACTTGGACCACTTTCCCGTCCAGCCTGCCAAGTTTGACAGTCACCTTGCCAAACCGGGTCTTGACCGTTGTGAACTCGCGGCGCAATTTTCGTCGCTCGGCAAATGTGCGCCGGACGCCGAAGGCGCTCGTTTCGCGCAAAATCAATTCGCTGAATTTGTCCGCGTCCGCCTCGGCGCACAAAACCGTCAGCACGACGCCGGGCCGGTTTTTCTTCATCTGAACCGGCGTGTGAAAAGCATCCAATGCACCTGCCGCCAGAGCGGTTTCGACAAAATGACCGAGAATTTCCCCGTTGCTGTCGTCGAGATTGGTTTCCAGCACCGCGACACGATCGGTTTCCCAATCCAACGGGTGACGGGTGGCGGGTGACGGGTGACGAGAAACAGCGCCAAGTGCCCGGCCACCCGTCACACGACGCGCGTCACACTCCCCGAGCACTGCCCGGAGAACATTTGGCCGCGTCTGGTTTTCCCGCGTGCCGAGGCCAAAGCCGGTTTTGCTCGCGACCAGTCCCAGCATCGGTCCAAAACTTTCGACGAATTCGGCCAGCAACGCCGCGCCGGTGGGGGTGACCAGCTCGTGCGGTTCTTCGCATTGGGTGACGCCGATGCCGCGCGAGCCAAGAATCGCCAGCGTTGCCGGCGCGGGAACGGGAAATCGCCCGTGCGCGCAATCAATCCAGCCGACGCCTTCGACGACCGGCGATGCCAGCACGCGCGGTTTGCCGAGCATTTCCAGAGCGATGCACGCGCCGACAATGTCCACAATCGAATCCGTCGCGCCGACCTCGTGAAAATGCACGCGCTCTGGTGGCAAACCGTGAATTTTGCCCTCGGCATCGGCGATGCGTTGAAATACGGCAACGGCCGTTTTCCTCACCCAGGGCGACAATTTGCTGCCGGTAATGAGTTTTTTTATTCCGGCAAAATTGCGGTTAAGGTCGTGGCCGTGACAGTGTCTGTGGACGCGGTCATTCGCCCGCCCCTCGCCTTCCGCCCTTCGACCTTCTTCCAGATGAACATCCAGCTTCACGCCGGCGACGCCGGACTTCTGTTCGCGCGCGAGGTGCAGGTGGTAGCCGTCGAGTTCGAGTTTTTTCAACTCACGTTCCAGCTTGACCACGTCCACACCCAAATCAATCAACGCACCGAGAAACATGTCGCCGCTGATGCCGCTGACGAGATCGAGATAAAGCGTTTTCATTTTTCTGCCAGCGTGTTGATCTGGCTGGCGGCGTAACCGGCGCCGAAGCCGTTGTCAATGTTCACCACGGTCACGCCGCTGGCGCAACTGTTCAACATCGCCAGCAACGCCGCGATGCCGCCAAAGCTCGTGCCGTAGCCCACGCTGGTCGGCACGGCGATGACCGGCCGGAAGACCAGTCCGGCCACCACACTGGGCAGTGCGCCTTCCATGCCGGCCACGACGACCAGCACGTTGGCGCGCCGGAGGTTCTCCGATTTTGCCAGCAACCGGTGCAGCCCGGCCACGCCGACGTCGTAAATCCGTTCGACACGGTTCCCCATGATTTCCGCCGTGACGGCGGCTTCCTCGGCCACGGGCAAATCACTGGTGCCCGCGCAAATGATCCCGATGGTTCCGGGGCGCTTGGGCACAGGCTTTTTCCCGATGGTGACGCACCGGGCGGTTTCATGATGGACGGCACGCTTGAATTTCTTGCGCAGCGCGCGGGCGTGGCTGTCATTGATGCGCGTTACGAGCACACGCTGCTCATGTTCCAAAAGCTCGGCCACGATTTTCACCACCTGCTCCGGCGTTTTACCCGCGCCGAAAATGACTTCCGGAAAACCTTTGCGCAGCGCGCGGTGGGTGTCCACCTGCGCAAAACCGAGGTCGGCCACCGGCGCGGCCTGGAAGGCCCGCAAGACCCGGTCGCGGCCCACGCCGCCGGCGCGGAATTGTTCCAGCAGGCGGATGGCTTCAGTAATTGTCACGCGCTGACGATGCCACAGGAAAGCGCCCTGGTCACGCGGGAAACTTAGTGGTGCTGCCGGAACAGCCGTTTGCGATTTTCGAGCAAGTACCAGACGATCAAAACATTCATCGCCAGCACAATGAATATACCGATTTTGGGATGTTGAAACCATTCCGGCGGCAGGTTGTTTGTCAATTCATGGCGGTGATGGCGCACCAATTCAAAAATCTCAACCGGGATGAAAAACGCCGACTCGCCAATTGCCAGCCAGATCGCCCACTTCGCCCGAAATGCCAGTCCCAGTCCCAGGACGATCAGATACAATCCGCAAAGAAACGTACCCGACGCCACCCACCGCACATTGGCCGGCGTGATAGTGTCCAGCCAGTCGCCGATGCCTTGAAAAAAACGCCGCTCCGGGTCGAGATGCACCCACCGCAGAAATTGGTCAAACACGTCCGACAAATCCTTGTTCGCCAGCGAAAAGACGCCCAGCGCCAGCAACAGAAGCGCGCTGCCCTTGATCAGCTTGATGGCCACGATGAAATACAGCGTCGGCGCGCGCTGCTTCGGCGTTGTCGGAGTTTGTGCGTTCCCGGTCATCAGCGGATTTGGGGCAGCAACCAGTTTAACAATTCGCCAATCGCCAGGCGCTCCTGTTTGCCGTCATCGCGATAGCGCATCGTTACGGTGTCCTTCAGTTCCGGCTTCTCGCCCAGCGTGTCGAAATCAATCGTCACGCAGAAGGGTGTGCCGGCCTCGTCCTGCCGCGCATAACGGCGGCCGATTGAACCGCCGTCATCGTAAAAGACATTCATCCACGGACGCAGCCGGTCACGGACTTCCTGCGCCTTGCGCACCAGTTCGGGCTTGTTTTTGAGCAATGGCAGCACGGCCACTTTGATGGGCGCGACGCGCGGATGAAATTTCAAAATCACCCGCGTTTCGGTTTTGCCCTTGTCGCCGGTTTCAGTGACTTCGCTGTAAGCGTTGCAGATCAAGGCAAGGATTAGACGGTCCACGCCCGCCGAAGGTTCAATGACGTGCGGAATGTATTGGCCTTTCGCCAGACCGGCGGCATCGTCCTTCGCCTCCTTTTCTGCCTTCGCCGGCTCGACACCCATTTTCGTGAGATACTTCAGCCGCGCGTCGTAATAGCGCTTTGATAACTCGGTTCGCTTTGCCTCGTCGAGCTTGGTCCAGGCGGCGCGGAGTTCCTCGTCAAACACGCCCATCGGTTTGCCGGAGAAACGCTCGTGCTGGCTCAAATCGAAATCGCTGCGCGCCGCGATGCCTTCGAGTTCCTGCGTGCCGAACGGGAATTTGAACAAAATATCCACGCAGGCTTTGGCGTAATGCGCGAGTTCCTCCGGTTTCTGCCAGTATTCCTCCAGGGTCGTGCGCGGCAGGCCGATGCCTTCGTAAAACGCGACGCGTTCCTCGACCCAGTATTTGTGCCAGGCCTCCCAACCCCAATCGGAGTTCGGAGTTCGGAGTTCGGAGTTCGGAGTGAGCTCGCCAGCCTTTGCCACACGGCCGGCGATGGCTTCAATGACCTCGTCCGGTTTGATGAAAAACTCCAGTTCCATCTGCTCGAACTCGCGCGAGCGGAAGGTGTAATTGCGCGGCGTGACCTCGTTGCGAAACGCCTTGCCGACCTGCGCGATGCCGAACGGCACCTTTTGCCGCGAGGTTTCCAGCACATTTTTGAACTGCGCAAAAATCGCCTGCGCGGTTTCCGGGCGAAGGTAGGCAACGTTATCATCGTTTTCAATTGGCCCGACATAAGTTTTGAACATCAAATTGAACGGACGCGGCTCCGTGAGTTCGCTACCACATTCGTTACAATGGCTAATTGAATTTTCAACTTTCTCGGTATGTTCATTCCAAAGATACGGATTTCCGATGCCCTTGTTTTTGTAAAATTCAACTGCCAACTTCCTCGCGCGTTCTGGTGGCTTGCCAGGAGCCAATAATACGGAAAACGGATCAGTGCAAGTTGCAGCTTGATTAATAGCATTTTCAAGTTTCTCACCGAGTGCTTTCAGATTTGACTGAGTGCTTTCCTGTAATTTTTTTGCATGCTGATTCGCCAAAGCCATCAACATCATTTTTTCCATCAGTCGTTTCCCGGCTTTATGCCCCCCCGGATCATCCGGTGATACAGTTTCACAATCAGTTGCACCACTGTAGGAATAGATGACACCATTTTGAGGTTCAATCTGATCGGCGCGAAATCGTTTTTTGCATCCTTTGCAATCGCACATCGGATCGCTGAACGTGTCCACATGGCCGCTGGCCTTCCAGATTTGCGGCGACATGATGATGGTGGCTTCGAGGCCGACCACGTCGTCGCGCTGGCGGGTCATGGTGTTCCACCAGAGTTCCTTGACGTTGCGCTTGAGTTCCGCGCCCAGCGGGCCGTAGTCCCAAAAGCCGTTGATGCCGCCGTAAATTTCGGAGGATTGGTAAATGAAACCGCGCCGCTTGCACAGCGACACGATTTTTTCCATCAACGGATTGTCTTTTGACTCGGCCACAGTCGCACAGTGTTTGCGATGCGCGCCATCCTGTCAAGGTGACGCCGCGCACGGAAATGTGAATAAGCGTTGAATCAGTTGTTAGTAAGATTTTGTACTTTGGCGTTGCGCCGGCCGGGCGCGAGATCGAAGCTTTATCTGCCTTCCTGACCTTCTCTCGAAAGCAAAGGAACAGGCACCTGCGGGGCGTCAGAGAGCTCGGGCGCCCCCTTTTTAATCTCCCTGTGGCAAATTTTTCAGAACCTTTGGCCCCAGGTCGCACACCTCAGCCTGCGTGGGCTTCACGCGCGATGCGCGAGAATTTCACGCATAGCGCACAACAAAATTTTTCTCTGCCTCGTTTTCATTGGGTTTTTTTCAGATAAGTCGGTTGGCATCGGCAGTGCTAAAGAACCTTGGAATGGGTGTTGACAGTGAGTGCGTTTCTGTGAAGCGTGCCAACTGTCGCCCGAACAAAAAAACAAAATTCGTCAACCTATGAAAAGCTTCTTCAAACACAAAAGGGCCTTCACGCTTATTGAACTGCTCGTCGTGATCGCCATCATCGCGATCCTGGCCGCCATGTTGCTGCCGGCGCTCGCCGCCGCCAAACGCAAGGCACAACGCATCAACTGCGTGAACAACCTGCACCAGATTAACCTCGCCTTCAAAACTTGGGAAGGTGACAACGGCGACCGCTATCCCATGGCGGTAAGCACGACCAAAGGTGGCGCGCTGGAAGATGTCATGAGCGCTTCCCAGAATGTCTCCTACCCCCCTGCTGGCATTACCAACGTTTTTTGCGTAATGTCGAATGAATTGAGCACGCCCAAGGTTTTGTATTGCACCTCTGACACGGCCGCCAGTCGCAATGTCGCCACGAATTTTCCGCAATTGGGGGCTCCAAATCCTGGCGGCACTGCCACCACAGGCACTAATTGTATCAGCTATTTCGTCTGTGGCGATGCGGCCGACACTTATCCGCAAATGATTTTGGATGGCGACCGCAATTTGGGCACCGCCAGCACCATCGGCACTTACGCCGCGGCAATCACCATGACTGGCGGCCAGATTTGGCCGGGGAGTTCGGGCAAGTCATGGGCCTGGACAGGAAACGATTTGCACCTGAAGGTTGGCAACGTAGGCATGGCTGACGGGAGCGTTCAGCAGACGACGTGTTCCTCCTTGTGGGCCGCCATGCTGAATGCCACGAACGGCTCCCCTTATGCGAACCCGTACTATAACTTCCCGAACTAAGGGACATTGAATTTTCGGTAAAAAACAGAACCAAGGCATCCGCAAGGGTGCCTTGGTTTGTTTTAGCCGGAGAAGCCCGTCCGGGACGTCAGCGGCGTTGTTGGCATTTGTTTCTCACTTCTTCATAAGCCGCTGCCGGGCGAAAAAATTTTGCAACAGCGCGCGGCATTCCGCCTCACGCACGCCGCCGGTGATTTCACAACGGTGATTCAATGCCGGGCATTGGAGCAGATTCATTGCGCTGCCGGCCGCGCCACCCTTCGGATCGCTTGCGCCGAACACGACCCGTGACACCCGTGTATGCACCATGGCGCCGGCGCACATCGGACACGGTTCCTTCGTCGCGTAAAGCACACAATCGGTCAGTCGCCAGTCGCCCACGATTGCCTCCGCCTGCGTGAGCGCGAGCATTTCGGCGTGAGCGGTGGCATCTTTGAGCAATTCCACCTGATTAAACGCCCGCGCGATGATTCTTCCTTCACGTACGATCACCGCGCCGACCGGCACCTCCCCTGCTTCACGGGCTTTGGCGGCCTGGCGCAGCGCGTCACCCATGAAAAAATCATCGCTGTGCAAATCAATGACCGGTTCATCCATAAATGAAAACATCCGGCATCGAACGGAACAAACCCACGCAGACGTTGGATGTTCGGCGTTGAATGTTGAATGTTCGATGTTTCTTCACTTTGTTTCCTCCAGCGTCCAGTCATTGCGCCCGTCGGGATGGCAATGGCAGTGCGCCGCGAAAAAGCCGCCGCGGAATTGCCAGAACCACGGCCAGATTTGTTCACGGTCGGTCTGCGGAATTTTCAGATCGGCCAGCGCCGCGCGCGGGAAAAACTGAAACGTCCCCTCGGAATGCACCGGTGGCAACGACTTCAATCTCGTCTTCACTTCAAACAAAAACATCAGCCAATGCGTCCGGCCCTGATAGCCGTGTTCGCTGACGATGCCGGTCAGATGGAGGTCCGACGGCCGGATTTTGACACCGATTTCCTCCGCGGCTTCACGGCAGGCGCAAGTGTAGGGTGATTCGCCGGTGTCCATTTTCAGTTTGCCGCCGCACGGGCTCCAAAAACCGCGGTTCGGCTCCTGCGCGCGTTCCAGCAGGAGCACTTCGTCGCGCTCGCTGAAGCAATATAGCAGCGTGGCGATTTTGTAAGGCAAAATCATGTGGTGGGAATTAAGCATGATTCGGAGCAAAATTTAAGCTCCAAATTCAAGCTCCAAATTCCAGGCGCCAACGTCCCGAGAAGCTCCAGGCTTGAACCTCCCAAAAATTGCGCAGTGCTTGCTTTGAAATTTGGAGTGGAGTCGGTAAGGCATTATTACTTCAAAACTCGGAAGACGGGGGGGCATTTATTTGTTTATGGAATGATAAGAGGATGTGGAACGGCAAGGGGAATTAGTTTGATAAAGTCCAATCTCCGTCTGCAATTCATTTGTCAACCCTGTGTTAGGTTGAGCCACGGCCAATGCCAATGCCTTTTTTGCTTCCAATACTGCTTCGGGAAATCGCCCTGCTTCCGCATAAGCCGCCGCTAAAGTGCGAAGAATTCGCGGGTCTTTATTGTTCGAAAGCTGGTCGGCCTTCTCGGCCAGGGCGACTGCTTTATCTCCGTTGCGAACCGACGGCTCCGGCCAGGTCGCCAGCATCCAAGCCAGGTTTGCTTGTGCAGGTATAAATTGAGGCTGAAGTTCAATGGCTTTTTGATAATTGGCCATTGCTTCGGCTGCCATTCCTTTTTGACGGAAAGCATCGCCGAGATTGTTGTATGCCTGCAGGAGACGCGGCTGAAGTTCAATGGCTTTGCGATAATGAACAATTGCTTCATCCACCCGTCCAATTAGGAAAAGACAATTACCAAGATTGTAATGGGCTTCGGCGAAGTCTGGATTGATTTCCAAAGCTCTTTGGAAATGAGCAATTGCCTCGTTTACCCGCCCTTTCTGGAAAAGAACATAACCGAAATTGTTATGGGCTTCTACAAAGTCCGGTTTGATTTCCGAGGCTTTTTGATATTGGATGATCGCTTCATTCAATCGCCCTATCTGAAGAAGACAGTCACCAAGAGTGTTATGGGCCTCCGCGAAATCCGGTTTGATTTCCAAAGCTTTTTTGAACTCAGTAATCGCCTCGTTCACCCGCCCTATCTGGAGAAAACAATAACCGAGATTGTTATGGGCTTTTGCGAAGTCCGGTTTGATTTCCAAAGCCTTTTGATATTGAATAATTGCCTCATCCCAGCGCCTTTTCTGGTAAAAAATACTGCCAAGACCGGCGTGGGCATCCGCAGATTCAGGCCAAAGTGCCAGTGCCTTTTGATATTGAATAATTGCCTCGTCCACCCGCCCTTGATGGAAAAGAGAATTGCCGTTAAAGTAATTGACCCCCGCACGGGTTACAACACTCGCTTCAACACTCGCTAATACGTTAAATACAACCGAATAGGCCAGCAGCAGGCACCAACCCCAGCGGGCTATACGCCGCCAGACTGGCGAATCCACCAATGCACGCTCTAAACCAAGAGTGCCAACGACGGCCAGCAGCATCAGAGCTGGCAGAAAATCCAGCTCGTAGAGGCTATTGGCTGCAAAAAAGAGACAAATGGTCAAAGCACAAGTCATAAAAAGTAGAAATGCAGCCGCCATAAACCAGCGTAAGACGGAAATGACCTCCACTGGCCTGCTTCTCCATACCAACGGCGCGGCCAAGACCAACCACACCAGCGGATAGTTGCTCAGTATCCCACCGTAAGGGTCTGCCACCCCATCATGACCCGATGGCAAAGGCGACAGCGGGACAGCTTGCAAAAAAGGGAAATGACCACTCCATCGCATTGGTTCTAAAAAATAGAACCGAAAGTTGAACCAGAAGTAATGCAGACTGATTAGTTGGGTGGTGAGTCTGCCGGTAGTCTGTAGTCAACTGATAGTGCCAGCCAAATTCGAATGGACTGTCGAAACGCAGGTTATTGTAAAGCATCAACCCAAACCCTATTAGCATCGCCGGACCGACCGCCGCCGCTAATAACCAGCCAACCCGCCCACGTGGACCCGGGTCAGCCGCCGCACGCCACGCCCGCGCCACCGGCAGCAAAAGGATTATTCCCTCAAACAACAATGATGGCCGCGACCCCACCGCCAGTCCATAAGCCAGACTCGCCAACAGCAGCCATTTAACTTGCCGTTTCGGCTCATGCAACGCGCACCAGATCGCCGCCAACGCCAGCATTGTGAACGCAAACCCACAACTGATCGCAACTTCATGAACATCACAGTGCGATAAAACTTCCAGCATGCCCGTCGTCAAACCCAGTGCGAGTATGCCGACCGCCGCCACCCAAATACTTACTTCTGGAAAATAACGCCGCCAGACCGCCCGTAATAGACCCGCAGCAACCAGGAAACCTACCGTAAAGAAAAGCACGACCGCATCTTTGTCCGAGAGATAATGGCCGGTCAGGGTGACATAGGGCCAGAAAAGCACCAAAGCGGGCGTAACTCCAAAATACAGATATATCGAGACCTCTGCAAAACTCTTTTGAACGGACGATTTGACTGTGCGTCAGAGGAATATGCAAACGACGACCAACGCACAAATGGGGCTGCTGGACAGCTTGATGATCACGACTCCTGGCAACGATTTTCTCGAACGGCTCGACCGCACGCTGGATTGGCAGCCCATCGAAAAGGCATTGCAGGCGATGTATCCGGCGACGACCGGACGCCCACCCTGTCCGCCGCTGGCCCTCTTCAAAATGAGTTTGCTGCAACATTGCTATGGCCTCTCGGACCCGCAGTGCGAGGAACTGGTGGCCGACCGGTTGAGTTGGCGGCGGTTTGTGGGTTTGGGTTTGCAGGACAAGGTGCCCGACGAAACAACGCTGGTCCGCTTCCGGCAACGGCTGGTCGAACATGGCTTGCAGGAAGAGCTGCTGCTGCTGGTCAACCGGCAACTGGAACAAAAGGGCTTCCTCCTCAAAACCTGCACGCTGGTGGACGCGACGCTGTTGCAGGCGGCTCGTCGCGCCCCGACCAAGGAGGACAAAGCTGGCGGTGATAGCGATGCGGGCTACACCGTGAAGCGAGGCCAGCCGCACTATGGCTACAAAGCACATGTCGCGGCGGATGAAACGCACACACTGATCCGACAGGTCACGCTGACGGCCGCCAACGTGCATGACAGCCGGGAGTTTGAAACGGTGGTCCAAGGCGACGAGGAAATGGTGGTGGCGGACAAGGCTTACTGGAGTGAAGCCCGCAGCCAATGGTGCGGTGAGCACGGCATCGCCAACGGGATTTTGCGCAAGCCCAGCCGTGGGGAAAAACTGCGGGACGCGACGGTGCGGGTCAACCAGCTGTTGAGCCGACTGCGGTGCGGGATCGAAAGAATCTTTGGCTGGTGGAAACGCTGCACGGGTTACCGGCGGGTGCGGTATGTAGGGCGGGACCCCAACCGGTTGGAACTGGAGTTTAAATGCGTCTGTTGGAACCTCAAACGGCTGGCGACTTTGACCGGAGCATGAATCAAACAACTCAGAACGGCAGTCCAGCGGACAAAACCGCCGATCGTGGGGGATGGAACCGCCGATGGCGGAGTCTCGCCGAACAAATATTCCGTTGATCAGGGGCAATGACATCAAATCAAACAACCAACATGGCCTTTTTCAGAGGTCTCAGGTTGCCAAATCACTATTCATGGTCATGTATTGCAGTAATTTCCACTGCGTTCGCATCCGCCAAAAAAAGGACTGCTCCGCCGCCTGATTCAAATCTGCACGCAGGTCTGCCGGCAGCCAATCACCTGCATCCCATTTGGCCACCCCCATACTTTGACGCGGCACATTTTGCAATAAGCCAATAATTTTTTGTTCTTCGGTGGCACGAATCACATCAATTAGATCCTGCCGGGAGCCACCATGTGTTTCAAGCCAGCCTATCGCAAATTCATCAGCCTGTGTTTCCAAATCGACTGGCGATTTGATTAATCCGGTGAGGAAACTTGGTCCTAGCAATAGTACGCGCGAAAGAAAACGCAAAACCGCGTAAATTGTAGCATGGCCGCGTTTGATGTGGCCGATTTCATGGGCGACAAGGGCCTGAATGCAACGCCACGGTAATTTTGTCAATGTCCCTTCGGATAAAACCATGATCCGTGGCAGGAATGGCAGCGGTGAAATGGCCACATAGGCGTAGATGATATTCGACGGATCAATTCGAACCATTGGTGGGGAAAGATGGGCAAAGGCCGCTACTGAAGCAACAGCGTCTTTTAGTTTTCCATTCTTCCCAAGCGGTGTGTTTCGACAACATTGCCAAAAACCGAAATGTTGACGGATCTCTTTTAGTGCGAACCAAACCTGGGCGAAGCCCCATACCAAAATTGGCAGTGAAAACAGAATCAATGCGATTTTGCCTGGCCAGGAGATGGCGTATGTAATGCCCAATGCAGAAAACATTATGCTCAGCATGACATTGCAAAACGTTACTGCGTTCTCGAACATCGAAGACACAAGCCAATAATGGCTGCCAAGCAAAACACTTTGTAAAAAAACTGCACAGTTGAAAAAGCTGAGGGTCGCCAAGAATCCCGTAAAAAGACACATTGGCATAACGGCCATTGTTAATAGCCAATTCTTACCACTCCGCGCCTCGACCTGAACTTCGGGATGGCTGCGGCAATAGTCAATGTTACCGGCGATCCCCCTGGCTAATGACATAACCTTATAGGAAAAAAGCGCACAAGCGACGATGACCAATACAAACCCCAGTGCCAGCAAGGATGCCCTTGCAAACATTTTGTGTCCGTGTTGGATACTCGAGAAGACCCGATTCGCATCATCCATTAATAAACCAGCCGTAATCAGCGGCACCAGACAATGCAGCACTACCGACAGTGTGGAAATAAACGACGCTAGTCCCATGCTCCAACGTTGAAATGTATGTCGTGAAGCAATGAATAATACGCCTACACACAATGCAACCAGCAAAAACACGCTAAAACAAATCAAAGGGCCGCGCGCAAATGGTTTCGTCAACGCAAACTGTAGTGCCATTATTGTATATCCGAGTCCAATGATGAAGAATGAGACAAGTTGCACCCACGAGACATCGGGCAGGTTGATGATAATATGTCGCAATCCAGCCTTCGTGGAGAGCTCTCGGTAAATTTTGGATGGGAACAGTTTATAATTACCCATCCTAAACCACACCCAGGTCAAAGACAGAAACCAAAGGCCAAAGAGAACCATAAGCCAAACAAAAATAACGGGAAAAGTCAGCGGTCCATTGGGGCTCATCCGGTTTTTCAAAGGCAACAGGATTGCAATTATGACGTTTAACCACGCCGCCAGAAAAACCATAATTCCCAATAAACCCCATTCGAAGACAGCTCCATAGCTGACCTGCATCCGGATAATTGTTTTGCTCGGTGCCTCTTCTTCAATTGAATAACGAATTAACTTGGGCTTACCCTGCCTAAACAATTCCAAGGCAGGGCGTGGGTTAACGGCTAAATGTTCCAGAGGACATCCCGGAGGGGGGATTGCAGATTCTTGTGGAACGGGCCCCAGCTTTCTCAAGTGTTCTTCAAACAACTTGACCGCGACGTTTCGCGGAACAGGAACCACGCGGGTGTCCAAAAAAAACGGCGAAAAACGCATTCGGTTTCGTGACATAGGCAAACTGGGCTTGCTTGTCGTACGACCAATGCTTCATTCTGTGCTCAAGCCCTTTGCGGGTCAATTTTATAGCGTGTCCAAGCCGGTGGCGGTTGCGGTGGTCAATCTTCGCCCTGCGGACCCTCGGTCACAACTCGGCCGCGGTTCACCGCGCCTAGGCGAATGGGTCCCGGGTGACCATGCCTCCACAGGAGGACTACGAGAGGGACAGTTAAGGAGTCGGCAAGATGATTCCTTCAGTGGAATCAACTCCCCGAAGGTTTCAGAAATGGCGGCGGAGAAATAACCGGTAATTCCCCGGAAATAAATTCCGCGGTTGATTCCGGGGATGTTTCCAACCCCTTAACTCATTAAGCATCCACGTGTTCCGCCAGTTCTTAATCCAGCCAGCAGAATCAACATATCAGTTATTTCTTGCCTCATTTAGCTGCCCAGTGGCCGGCTTTTGGGTTCCTTGGTCCGCAGGTTGAACATCCCGCCTCGGGGCCTTGAACACTATCCCAAGAACAGCTTGGCGGCGCGGGTGAAACCATTGGCAGTTATTCGCATTACTTTCTAACGCCTGAGGCTATGGGATTTTCTATGCCGAAACCAGCGTGCTTCAATTGGCCGCAGTTGAGCAGGGGAAAATCATTCCTCCCACTATGCCGCAGAAATTCCAGACGGAGCGGCGAAACGTGAATACATTATAGAGGTTGTTACTTTACAATCACGCCATGCGTTGCTTCGATAGTGACAAGACCAAGCGCGGCAAAAATACTCTGCTCATTTTGACTGCCGACGTAATCGTCGCCATGCTTTCCGCTGGGGTCTAACGGTCACTCGCCGGTGGTAACCGATTGACCGAAAGATTTAAATACTTACTTACCTACTGAATTGTAGGAGGTAAGCAACATGAAAACACAAGAGAATTTACCACATGAAGGCATTAGGTTTTTACCAGTATTTAACGGCTATACCGTTGATGTTCGATTAAAGCAATTTAGAAAGGTCAATAACGATGCTAGCATCGCATTTATAGATTTTGACAGCGAAAAGGGTAAAAGACTTTTAGCTGAATTTGAATCAGATAACGAAAACGAAGCAGAACAAGATAGATTAACATGTGAAGACTTTAGGTATATCAATGCCGTAATGTGTAATGATGAAGTCTCAACCGATGAAGAGCTTTTCAATTGGTTTGAAGAAGAATTGAACATAAGCAAGGAATTAGCTATAAAAATAGTGTCCTTTAGACATGAAGCATTACGTGAGATATTCTTTGACATTCAAGATTATTTGTAGTCGGAAAATAAAGCTTTGTGACAAACGGGTGGAGTGGCACATAAATGTCAGCAAAATGTGCAAGGCCGGCACTGTCACAACTCTTAGGTAACGAGCGCACCACCGAAAGGTTTAAATACTTGCTTACCTACCGAATTGTAGGAGGAAAAAAATGCCAGATTTTGGACAATACACCGAGAGAGAGGTTTTCCGCAGGCTCAAAGAATCTTTCAGTTATGATGGCAAGACGCGCGACTGTGTGAGATGCGGGAAACCTACCAGAGCACGATTGGTTCTCGGCGCGGCGATTTGCAACGACTGTTTGAAAAGATGATGGAGCTTGAATGCAAACGCTGCCGCCATAAATGGAATTATCAGGGGAAAAAGAAGCCCATAGACGACTACGCAATCTATGTTTCCTGCCCGCGCTGTCGCACAGTGGTAAAGCTGACAGCGGAGTCAAAGTCCGCGCCAGTCGAAGACCCCTGATTGTGTCTGGAGGGTATGCGCCCGAGCTGCCACGTCTAGTTTTCGGCGTGAATGCCATCCGCGCTTTCACTGCACGCCCACGCGATAGAAGTACGGGCCGGCATTCGTGGCGGTGGTGTCCGTGTAACTCGTCGTGCCGGCTTGGCCGACAATGTTGCTTTGGATGGTGGAGAAGGCCGGTTGCGCCGCCAGATTGGTGCTGCTTTGGAGATAATACGTCCGCGTGTTCACGCTTTCCCAAGTCACAACCAACCCCGCCGGATTATTGGTTGTTAGCTGGGAGCCAGCATCTTCAAAACCGACAGGGCGTTGGTGGGATTCAAGCCGGCGACCCAATCCTGGTAAACGTTCATTCCGGTGCCGTCCAGGTCGGCGTAATCCGCCGAGCCGTCGGTGGGCAGGCCATATTGCTGGAGCCAGGCATAGGAAATGATGCTCAAGTCGGGGTTTGATATTCGTAAGCGCCGATGTCCACCGTGCCGCCGACGATGCGCGGGTTGCCGTCCAAGTCGGTGCTGCCGACGACATAGGCGTTGTTGCCGGAGTTGATGCAGGGGGAGTTGGATTGCAGACGCAGATTGCCCGCCAGCGTAATCCACGAACAGCGGCGCGTTGGTGATGTTGCCGACACCGTTGTTGGGCATGGGCGTCGTGCAACAGTAATTGAGCGTGCTGGATGGGTCATAGTTGCCCCCATTGGTGTCCGAGTTGAAATAGACGATGCAGTTGTTCAGCGTGTCATACGAAGCTCCCCAGCCTGAATTACCGGTAACCGTGCAGTTGTTCAACGTGCTGTCATCAGCCCCGTCGTTGGTATTCCCGGACACAATACAATTGTTCAGCTCGCAATCTTCAGCTCCGCCGCCACCGCCCGCCGAATTGCCACTCAGTGTGCAGTTGTTCAGCGTGCTGGACTCGGCCCCGCCTCCTTCCGCAAAAGCCGAGTTACCGGTCAGCGTGCAGTTGTTGAGCATGCACTCATAGGCCCCGCCGCAGGCGCCGTAATACGCCGAGTTGCCGCTCAGGGTGCAGTTGTTGAGCGTGCAATTGGCGGCCCCGCCGCCGTCGCAAAAGCTGTATCCAAGAGTGTAGTTGCCGGTCAACGTGCAGTTGTTGAGTGTGCAATCGGCGGCCCCCCCGCCGTTAACCTGTGACTTAGAACCTCCGCCTTGCGCCGAATTGCCAGTCAACGTGCAGTTGTTGAGCGTGCCGCCATAGGCCCCGCCGCCGCCATCGCCGTTGCCTTCGTAAGCGAAGTTTCCGCTCAGCACGCAATTGGTCACCACGGCGCTGGTGGATTCGCAGAACACCCCGCCGCCGACGTTGCCAACATTCCTACCATTGGTCAATGTGAAGCCCACCAGCACCGTTTCGTTGGTGAGGTAAAGGCATCGCACCGCGCCACCGCCATCGATTACGGTGACGTCCGGGCCGTTAACGCTGCTCAAGACCAGCGGCTTGTCCACCACCACACAGTTGAGCGCACCATATGGGTCCACCTGACTGCCACCGGCGTAGGTCCCGTTGGTCACCACAATGTTGTCCCCGACCAGCGCCGCGTGCACGGCGTCCTGGATGTTTGTGGCGGCGGTGACCCAGTTGGTGTAAGGCGGCGTGGGGTTGGCGCTGTTGACGTTCACGTAGCGCATGGTGGCCAAGGCGCTACTCGTGGCCGCCAGGAACATCCCGACAACTAGAAGGTTGAGTTTTGTTTTCATGATCTATTCCTTTTCAAGTCTGGCTCCATTGCATTCAGTTTCCTGCCATTGGCGCCCTAGAACGAGACCAGCGTCGTCAATGTCCCGTTGGTCGTCACCTGGAACAGCGTGCCCAAGCCATTCGCGCCTCCATATTCTGTGATGCCATAGAAATTGCCATCACTGCCCTGTACCAGCGTGGCCTGTGGATTGTTGCCATTGGCCCCATAGAACGAGAGCAGCGTCGTCAACCCACCAGCGGGAGTCATTTTGAATACCGTGCCACTGCCGCCCGCGCCACCGCCGTCGGTGGGGCCATAGAAATTGTCGTCGCTGCCTTGCACCAACCCGCCAACACAAAGGCGGCCATTGGTCAGGTTGAATGAGACCAGTCTCGTCAACACCCCGGCGGGAGTCATTTGAAACACCGCGCCGCCGCCACTCGCGCCGCCATATTCGGTCGTACCGTAGAAATTGCCATTGGTACCCTGCACCAGGCCACCGGAGGGATTTCCACCATTGCTGCCGCTGAACACGACCAGCCTCGTCAGGACGCCGGCGGGGGTCACTTTAAACACCGTGCCAAAGCCAGCCCCATAGTTGAGGTTGAGATTCCCACCGGCGGCTGTTGTTCCGTAAAAATTGCCATCGCTGCCTTGCACCAGTGCGGCAAACGGAGAACTGCCATTGGTACCGCTGAACGACACGAGCGTCGTCAACGCCCCGGCGGGGGTCATTTGAAACACCGTGCCAATGTCACTTGTGCCACCGGCGGCTGTTGTTCCGTAGAAGTTGCCGTCACTACCTTGCAGAAGTGCGGCATACGGATAAGTGCCATTGGTACAGTTGAACGAAACAAGCGTCGTCAACAGCCCGGCGGGGGTCATTTGAAACACCGTGCCAACGTTATTCGCGCCACCGCCGGACGTTGTTCCGTAGAAGTTGCCATCGCTGCCTTGCACCAATCCGGCATACGGATAACTGCCATTGGTACCGCCGAACGAGACCAGCGTCGTCAACACACCCACGGGAGTTACTTGGAACACCGTACCAAAGCCATTCGCGCCGCCATATTCCGATGTGCCATAGACATTGCCATCGCTGCCTTGCACCAGCGCAGCCGATGGATATGCAGGCGCGACAGAAAAGCTGGACTTACTCAATAACTGCATGATCTCGGGGTACGCCGGCGAGAGACCATCCAGCAGATGATCGTCTTCTCCTTGCAAAAACTTGTTAAAAAAGGAGCGCAAATAAGCCCGTTCGATCTGGCTGACCCTCACAGGAGGCAGGAACAGGCCGCTCATCGGCGTGCCCCAACCGGCCTTCAATGACGTTGAATCAAAGATGAGGTTATAATCGGCAAAGTCACCGTGAACGGTGCTGGTCAGCTTCACCCAATACGCATTCGTCGCCTGCTCATTATAAACCTCCAGCCGATCATCGGGACGGCCGTCAGGCAGGAGGTTCCCTGGGTCCGGGTCTGGGCCGTCATCGGATCGAAAAAACAACCAAGGAACGCGCAGCGTCTGCGTCAGCACGTTGGTTTCAAAGAAACTCCCATCCAAAGCAGCGCCCGCTTTGCAGCGAGGGTCACGCAGACACAATTGCGCCGCGGTTGCTCCACCCAGAGACCATCCAAACACGCCAATGTTGTCCAAGTCCAACCGTCCGCCCAGGCGCGGATCGTTGACGTTCAAGCTCTCCAGCTCATCCAACACAAACTGCAGGTCCAGCAGCCGGCCTTCGATGTCCGCGTCCCACTGCGCGATTATGTAAGTATTCAGTCGCTGGCCACTGACTACTGTCCCATCGGGAAACACGCTGACAGTTGTGTCGCTCGTATCCAGTCCAACCACAACATAGCCCCAACTGGCCAAGTCTTCCGCCTTGTCCGTGTTCTCGCGACGATGACCAGTGTATCCTGGGTCATAAAGCACGACCGGATACGTCGCTTGATTGGTCGCCAGCGGTGCGTTTGAAAGCGAGTGTGAGAAAAACACCGCAACTTGGCTGCTGAAGTTCCCTCCCCCAGAACTTGTGAAATTGTAAAGTCCAGACACGGCAACCTGTGGTTCCACATATTTAACCAGAAGGACTCCGGCTTCAGGCACCGTTGGATACCAGAAAGTGACCATGAATTTTGTGTTGTTGCGGTTTACGTTGGTTAGCAGCATCGAGAAGGTCCCAACCGCGTAGGGCCCGGTCGGCTGAGGATCAGGTGTGGCTAATTGGTTCGTCGGTGTGCGGTAGAAGCGCTGACTGAACTGTGGCGCGGAGGCATCCACGAAACGCAGCGTGTCCAGCGCTGTGTTCGTGCGTTGCAACGTGACCAGCGGCGCCCAATCGACCAGGTTCGACGAGGCATCCAGCGGGTACAGGTCGTAGTACGCCGCGAAGGACGCGGTCGTCTCGCCCGCGAAGCTCAAACTGACGGTGCGGTCGGATTCAACTTGGATGCCGCTAAAGCCGTGCGGCGCGGCAACAAAGACTTTGAGTTCCGCCACCTGGCTGGTGACGGACCCGGAGGCATTGGAAACGATGACCGAGTAGTAACCCGACGAGGCGGGCTGTACATTGGACAACGGCAGCGAACTGTTGTTGGCGCCGGGCATTGCCGTCCCATCGAACAGCCATTGGTAAGTAAACGGCCCCGTCCCACTGACCCCAACAGAAAAAGCGGCGGCGGCTGATGCGTTCACGAACTGGTTGGTTGGCTGGGTGGTGATGAGCGGTTGGGCCAAGGCGCTGCTCGTGGCCGCCAGGAGCAGCAGCAAAAGGACGATGGCAGATGGAGGATGGAAGATGGATGTTCCGGGGAGGGGAACCTTGAACCCTGAACTTCGAACGTTGAACTTTGAACTAAGCGTTGAATTCGTATTCATAGAGTTACTTTCGTTTTACGTCGGATTTGGTTTCTTAGTTGAGTGCTTGTCTTTCGTCACCTCCGCAGGGCCGGTATCGCGGACGATTGTCAGCGCACCTGGGCGCGGTAGAATTGGGCGCCCAGGGCTGGGTTGGGGTTGACAAAGTAATTCGTCCCGCCAACGAGGACATAGGTGCCGACCACCTGCCAGGAGGACAGATTAGTCGAAGACTCGATGTTCACCGCCAGGCCGGGAAGGCCGGTGATCCCAAAACCGAACTGGCCCGCGCTCAGGCTCGGCGGCTGTAAAGTCGGCGGCGGCACGGAGCTGGCGGGAAATCCTTTCCGGATCGTGTTGTTGTATACGTCGGCCACGTAGAGGTTGCCCACGCTGTCCACCGCCACACCAGCAGGCCTATAAAACCGCGCGGCGCTATTCGTCCCGTTCGCGCTGCCAGCACCACCCGCCACTCCGGCCAGGGTGGTGAAAGTGTAGGGTGTGGCGTAATTGGCCTGACCGAGCGCGGCCAGAGGCAGGACAGCCAGCCCCAGCAGGACGCCTGGTAAATTCCCGGCCAGCCGCCGGAAAAGACTCTTGGGATTCATCATGCATCCTGTGCCGAACAGGCGTCCGGCCCGATTTGAAAAAACAATGTTCGTTTTCATAAGTTTGTTGGTTTGAACGAATTTCTCTGTCCTAATTACATAAGCGCCATTTCTTCCGGGATTGGGCCAAAAAAATCGAAAATTCTTCAGGAACGCTTCCGGAGCTTGGCGAACAAGGTGGCGTCTCCGCATCCAGGCCCTGAGGCGGAACGATTCAGTAATACATGAGCAAACTGAGGAAACAGAGGCCCAAAACAGATCGAAAATGGGATTTTCCTGGCTGGCCAACGTTCGCGGATAGGCAAGCCCTCCAGACTTTGTTAAAATGCGGAACCCACCAACTCCGATCTCCGTTATTTCCTTTTCCTCCTGTTCTGTGGGCTCGCGGTGGTGAGAGGAGAATTTGAATGGGTTCATAGATTTCAGTGGGTAGGCTTTGTTTTGTTGCTAGGGACCTGAAGTGGGTGTGGTCTTTTCCTTCGCGTTGACCTCCTCCCACGATGGCGCCAGCCAAATATGCACGATGCCCGTCGCGTTCATCGCGCTAATCGCCTTGCCGTCCGGTGAAAACTCCACTCCATCGAACATTGATCCTTGGCCTTCCAACGTCAGCACCTGCTGCCAGCTTTCTGTGTCCCAGAGTTTCAGCGCTTCATTGCCGCCCCCGGTCGCCAGACGTTTGCCGTCCCCTGAAAAAGCGACTGAGTAAGCGCCAAGAAGATAACCCCGTAGCGTGGCCACCTCCCGCCACGTGACCGTCTCCCACACCCGGGCATAGCCCCTGGTGCTGGCGACCGCAAAGAGCTTTCCATCGGGAGAGAACGCGCCGTCCATAACCTCTTGAGCATCGCGGTTCCGCTTCACACTCCCGCCGCCGGCCAGGTCTTCGAAAAGGATACCTCCGTCGAAACAGATCACCACGCACAGCCTTTGGTCTAGGAAAGAAGTGGTTACCCCACTCTTTGCCGGCACACGCCACGAATGTATCTCCCGACCTGAATTGAGGTCCCATTCATGAAGAAATTTGCGGTCATCCGACAACGCCAGCAGCTTGTTCTCGTCGTCGGAAAAACTCACTGCGTAAATGCTGCCAGTCGGGCTGGGGAACTCGCGCCACAGTCGTCGCCGCGATAGATCCCACACCTGCAGCACACCATTGGTGGTGGTGGCGGCCAGTAACCGTCCATCGCTCGATAAGAGAGCGTACCACGCGTAACGATTCGTTCCGATTTCGAATAACGTCTCTGCCTGCTGAAAATCACGGCCCCGCCAACGCGTCACCCGACCTTGCTGGTCCGATGTCAGCAGCGATTGGCTGTCGGGAGCAAAGCGGCAGGCAATCATCGGCTCCGGCAACGTGATTCGTGCCTCGTGCGAGTGGCTGACTGAGGTATCCCAAAAACAAACTGTTCCATCTTTGCTCCCGCTGACCAGCGTGCGGTGATCCGGCAACAAGGCCAAACGCCACACTTCGTCGTGATGGCCGCGCAACTCATCCAGCAACTTCTTACCGGACACGTCCCACAAGCGAATGGTCTGATCTGCATTGGCCGAGGCCAGGGTCTTCCCGTCTGGCCAGAACATCAACGCAGCCGCATATTTGCGATGGCTTTCCAAACGTCCGGTTTCCTTGCCGCTGGCAACATCCCAGAGACGGATGTCCGATTCGCTGAATCCGCCGGCGGACGCCAGGGTTTTGCCGTCTGGTGAAAATGCAAGGGCCGTGACGTATTCTTGGGATGCGGTTGCCGTCCAAAGCTCCTTGCCGTCGCGCATGTCAATGACGCGAACCTGCTCCCCTAGCAGCGCGTAGGTAGCCACGTAGGCGGCCATGTGCAGATCACGTGTTGCAGCGAATGGAGTTGTTAACGGAATGCTGGTCAGATTCGCCGGATAGGCTGCCAGTTCTTTGCCTTCCGGGATTTGCCACAGGGTGACTTTGCCGTTCGGGTCCGCAGTGCACGTGACGAGTGTCTGGCCGTCCTCGGAAAACACCAGCCCGACGCAGACACCGCTCAGCGGAAGTTCGGCTATCATCTGGCGTGTCACCGCGTTCCAGAGGTGCAAACCGGCTTGTAACTGGCCCGAAACATAGTTGCCGCTGGTGGTGAATGCCAACAAAGACCCTGTGGGTGAAAAGACAGCGCGGACATTGTCACCCTCCGCCAGTTGAAACACCTGCTGTCGCGTGCGCAGGTCCCATACCGACAGCCCGCCCCGGAACTGTCCAATCGCCAGCCACTGCCCGTCCTGAGAAACGGCCAGCGACTCGATCTCGCTCGATTCCTGGCAGAGCGTGAACAAGGCATCGCTGCGGGTTTGCTGCCAGAGGTAACGCCATTCCCACCCGCGCAAGTCTTTTTGGCCGGGCTGCGGACGCTGCCGGTCGAGCAGCTCTTGCGCGCGACCCAGGTTGTTTTCATCCAGCGCCTGCTTGGCAACGTTCATGTCCGAAGCGTAGGCGCGCTGACGGGCCTCCAACTCCTGCTTCTCCGCCCGCCGGCGCATTTGGGCTTCATTCGCCTGGGCCTGTTGCGCGGCTTCCCGCAGACCTTTCTCATGGTTGCGCGCTTCAACCGCCTCGTGTCTCGCGCGGGTGGCCCGGACCGCCTGCCAAGTGCTCACGATAACGCCAAGGACCAATACGCCGCTCACCACCGCCGCTGAGGCGAAGACCAGCTTGTTTCTTCGTACCAGCTTCTGGAACCGGTAGAGTTTGCTGGGTGGGCGGGCCAAGACTGGCTCGTTATTCAAGTGACACAGAATGTCATGGGCCAGCCCGTTCGCCGTCTCGTAACGCCGCGTGCGGTCCTTCTCCAGACACTTCATCACTATCCAATCCAAATCCCCGCGTACCATATGAATCAATTGCGGCGGCTCGGAATGACGTCGCTTGGCTACGGTGGTCTGGTCGGCTGCTTCCAGAGTACTGATCCGCGTCGAAGGCCGAAGCGGTTCCCGCTCCCGAATTATCCGCCGCATCTCGTTCAGGCCCGCCGCCACCAACTCCTGCGCATCAAACGGCGTCTGGCCGGTTAACAGTTCGTAGAGCAACACCCCCAACGCATAGATGTCGCTGCGGGTGTCAATGTCCAGCGTGCTCATCTCCGCCTGCTCCGGACTCATATACGCCGGCGTGCCGATGAACTGCTCGAACGCCGTGAAAACCGTCCTGTCCGTCAACACTTGCCCCGAGGTGGCCTTGGCAATGCCAAAGTCAATGATCTTCGGCAGCGGCTTCCCATCATGCACGGTGACCAGGATGTTTGAAGGCTTGATGTCCCGGTGGATGATGCCTTTCTGGTGCGCGTGCTGGACCGCATGGCAGATCTGAACAAACAGGTCCAACCGTTGCTCGGTCGAAAGATTGTTCTGGTCGCAGTAGTCGGTGATCCTGATGCCGCGAACCAGTTCCATGACGAAGTAGGGCCGGCCCGTGTCGGTCGCGCCGGCATCGAGCACCTTGGCGATATTGGGATGGTCCATGAGCGCCAACGCCTGCCGTTCGGCTTCGAACCGGGCGATGACGGCTTTGGTGTCCATCCCCAGCTTGATGACTTTGAGGGCGACCCGGCGGCGGATCGGCTCCTCCTGTTCGGCCATATAGACCACCCCGCAGCCGCCTTCGCCGATTTGCTGCAGGAGCTTGTAGTGGCCGATCTTGTCACCAGCCTTCTCGGTGACAATGCCGACCGTCACCCCCGCCTGGGGCTGTTCGGGCAGAAAGCTTTCGGGCGCTTCGTGGGCGTGAAGCAAGGCCTGGACTCGGGCCAGCAGTGCCGCGTCCTGGCCGCAGGCGCCCTTGAGGTAACCGAGCCTGCCTTCGGCGGACGCAATGTCCAGCGCGGCTTCGAAGATTTCCCGCTCGCGGTTGGCGTTGTCGGTCGTTGCCATAAAGCCACGTGTTCCTTCTACCTGACAATGCGACGTTCCGGACCGGTTTGGGCCAAGAATCTTTCAGTTTCCAAGAGTTCGCTTCAACTCCTCGTAAAGCCAGGCGCGCGCGTAAGCCCAGGTGCGCTTGGCGGTGCGCTCCGGCAGACCCAACAGCCGGGCGGCTTCGTCGTTTGGCAGGCCCGCGAAGAACCTCAGCTTGATCAAGTCCGCCGCCGGCGCGTCGCGCGCAGCGAGTTTGTCCAGCGCTTCGTCCACGGCCAGCAGTTGATCGTCATCGCTGAAGATCGCGACGTCGAGTGTGTTGAGTTCGACACGCTGCTGACCACCGCCGTGTTTGAGGCGCTGCTTGTGGCGGGCGTTCTCGACCAGAATGCGCCGCATGGCTTCGGCGGCGGCGGCGAAGAAGTGGGCCTGGTTGGCAAACTTCGCGTCTGGTTTTCCGCCCAGGCGAAGCCACGCCTCGTGCACGAGAGCGGTAGGTTGCAGCGTTTGGCCCGGCGCCTCTTGGGCCATCTTGTGCGCGGCGAGTTTGCGCAACTCTTGGTAAACCAGCGGCAATAGTTCGGCGCTCGCTAGCGCTTTGCCGTGCTCGCTTGCCCGCAACATGTCGGTCACGTCCACCATAGCACCGGGAGAGAATGCCTCTGAAAGGGAGTAAGCTCGAACGGACGCTGGCTACTTTCTTCTCCCCTAAACCTTTCACCGCACTTTCGATTCACTCACCATTTCAAAATACTGTCAATCCACCCTTTTTGCCCGTCGACAAGCAAAATCGGGTGATTTTATACCGGAGCCTTCTCTGGCGGATTCTGAGTGGTTTTTCCTCGCTTTGTCCGTGGGACGTACCCAACTCACGGTCACGCTCTGACAAAAAGCAAAAGCTCTCAAGCTGCCTGAGCGACCAATTCCGCCTTGGCTTTACTCCCCGCCCAGGCTCGCGGCGTGAACTGCTGAATCTCGGTAATCTTGGCCGCTGGCAAACGCGTAAACAAATCTTTCAGGTAATCGAACGGGTTGACACCATGCCGCCGGCAACTGCCCAACAATGTGTAAATCACGGCGCTGCGTTCGCCAGCTTCAGGATGTCCGAAGAACAAAAAGTTCTTTTTTCCGAGTGCCGACGGACGAATCGAGTTTTTTATGCCGAGTAGGAAATTATGCCGAGTAGTTCGCGGAAAGCCGCAATCCATCGAGGTTTCGTAAAGCTTTACTCGGCATTATTCTGCCAGGGTTAGGCCGGGCGGTTGTGGGAATTTCTGAGAAGACGGGACATCCAAAGTCCCGAATCGTTCGGAAATTCATCTCGTTCGGAACGTGCAGAGCCGAACAATCTTGAATATTCGTTCATGTGAGTGGTGCGAATAATGCCGAGTGGTAGAAATCAAAAAAGGGGCGATTTCTGAACTTTCTGAAGAATCGCTCCTTGAACTCGGCATAATTTCCTACTCGGCATAAAGAATATAACCCAAAGCTTGGGGTTATGTTCTCAATGAGATTTGAATCGATCTCCAAGACGCCGTCGTTCACGAAACGCGTCAGCGCTTCCCAGCGCTTGAGCGCATAGTCAATAGCCTTTCCCAACAGTCCTTGGGGCAAAGTGCGACGACGCACCAACTCCATCGCCCGGCGCAATCGTTCCAAGACCGGACGGCTTTGCCAGTTCCGCATCGCCGCCCGCAACCGAGGACCGGCCTTCTGCTCACGCAGGAGCTTTTCTACCGCATAGAGCAATCCAATTTGACGCACAAACCACGCCGCCAACCTGCTTTCGGCCAACGCTTCGTGGAAACCCCGCCTGCAATGCGCCCAGCAAGCGACCAGGGTCAGTTCGCCTTTGCGTTCCTTAGCCAACGACTCGTAGGCGTAATAGCCGTCTGTTTGGAGCCTGCCTTTGAAATATTTCAAAAACTCTTCGGGTTCTTCCCGCGACCGGCTTAGTCGCCATTCAAACAGCACATCCCCTGTCAGCGGTCACTTGAAACCGGCCAGCCAGGGTCGAAATGAACCGGCCAGTCAAATCGCGTAAGTCCGCATTTTCGTTCCCAAAATCTCCCTGTAACGCTCTGCTATGGAGCTTTTTGGAACGAAAATGCTTGTTTCGTCTATGAAAAGCCGGTGGCTGGTTCAATTCGACCTTTCGTGGCTGGTTTTGATTCGACCGGTGACACATCCCCGCCAGGCCGACTATAAACCCAAAGATAACCCTGCTGGCTTTTGCCTTTCACATCCGGGTCCAAATAGCGGATCGGCGTCTCGTCGGCTTGGAGGTAATTGCCGCGCAGCAAATCCTCTCGAATCGCCCGATACACCGGTTTCAACAACTCGGCGCCCTGTTCCACCCAACCGCCCATCGTCTTGCGGCTCAGTTCCACCCCGAACTGTTGGCGGAACATCTTTTCCTGCCGGTAGAGTGGTTGATGATATTCATATTTGCTGACCAAAATCTGCGCCAGCAAGCCCGGCCCTACCATGCCTTGCTCAATCGGTTGCGGCGGCAGTGGTGCCAGGATAAAGTGTTCGGCCTTCACATAGCGAGGACGAATAAAAACTCGTTTGATGATTTTGGGTGCGACCCAATCCAGTTGGCTGGTGCGTTCTTCACTGATCTTTTTCCAGCCCTCGGGCTGCGCCTGGACTTCCGCTGGCTCGATCACGATCTCCTGCGTCTCCAATTTATCTTCGGCCAACATCCTTCGCACCGGATGCGGCGTGCCCTGACGTAAAACGGAAGCGGGCTTCGGTTCCGGCGTTGGCAACGCGATGACGTTGGGCAAACCTTGCAGCAGCTCCAGTTGGTGTTTGTCCAGACCTTCATTGCGCTGACCACCGAAGTAGTGACGGATATACTGGTCGAGCTTCTGGCGCAGCAGTCGGTTCTCGTTTTGCAGCCAGACATTTTCCTGCTTCACTCGGTCATTCTCCGCCTCCAACGCGGCGACACGCGCACTCAGTTCTTCAACCTTTTTGCGCAGCGTGCTGTCGGTCACGTTACTCAGATGCGAGCTTGAAACTTTTGTTCAAACTTCCCTCAATTATTTTTCAGCGACGATACCAGTTCTTTTTCAGCCGTACTTCCAGCCCGTGGATCAGCGCATTGAACTCTTCGCCGCGCAAACTTACTTGCCCTTGTTCACTTACCGGCCAAGTGAAGCGGCCGGTTTCAAGCCGTTTTGTGCAAATCCAAATGCCCGACCCATCCCAGGTTAAAATCTTGACCCGATTACGACGCCGGTTAGTGAATAGAAACAAATTTCCAGAAAGGGGATCGGCTTTGAGCTGCTCGACGACCAGACTGTAAAGCCGATTAAAACTGCCGCGCAAATCCACCGGGGTGGTGGCCACCAGCACCCGCGTCGTGCCCGACACGTTCAGCATGGCAGCGCCTGCAATAGTTGGGGCAGCCTCTGAATCTCAGAAGTATTTTGCAACCGGACAGTCCACCCTTGCGGACTCACGACTTCCACCGCGTAAAGCAGCGGCATATTGGGCAGCATGACTTCCTTAAACTTCACGGGCGGCAAAGTCGCTTTGTCTTCGCAGCGCAACCATTTGCTCAAGGTGGACAACCCGACCCCGTAGCGAGTGGCAAAGTCCCGTTGAGTCATTTTGTTTTCGTGGAAACGCGCCAGCAACCGTTGCCGCTGTTTACAGGTCCAACGCCGCCGGCCTGATCCAGTTTTTGAAGAATCCATGCCCACATGGTTTCATAATCCAGCGCGAGAAACTAGACGTACTCCCCCAGCCGGATACGAATGAACAACAATTGGTGCTGCTTTGAATCAGGCTGGTTCAATCGGAATTCATGCGCTCAATTTTGTTTCAATTGGTGCGACAAAGGCTGTCCAAGCTACTACATGTAAAATTTGTATTTCGTTTGCGGTGTTACACCGGCTGGAAGTTCTGTGAGAATACGACCGACGGTTCGAGCAAACAAAGTAGTTATAGGGTCGCTGCTCGCAAAGCTACAACTGTTCCAGTTCAACTTTGTTAGCGCCATGATTTCCTGGCAGACCAATTTTGTTGGCGATTCACCATGATGCTCAACTATCTCCAACGGATTCGGGATGCGGAATCCAGGATACGCGTGCAAATATGGGATGAAGCCAACGGTGAACACGACGTGATGCCTCGGCGCAAGCGAGACAACAGTTCCCCTCAGTGGCGGTTCTTTACCCAATCTCATGAAACGGGTATCCAATTTTTCAAGCGTTAGAAAATCGTAGCGGTAAATGTCTCCGAGTGCCTTTTTGAAGCCGGCAAGTTCTTCAGGCCAATAACGGGATGTTTTGTGCAGAACCACACGGGAGGGCTTGCCTTTGTGGTGTTGAGCATAAAGGGCTATCGCCTGAGTCAACAGTTGTTCAGCCCCACGTTCATCCAAATGCGCCTTACGATCGCGCTTCTTATCAATGACAGCTTTCTGCCCCTTCAAAACCAGCCCTTCACCTGAACCAGAAAACACTTGGGCCAAACTCGTTTGCATATCCGCACTTTCCAGTGGGCTTTCCTTGTAAAATGAAACACCTACGTAGCAAGTGTTCGGCGGTACATGTTGTGGGAGCCAAGGAATATTACCGGCTTTGTAGTAGAGAGCGGTGAAAAAATTCCAAGCCATGGACGCCGGGTCTTGAGTCAACCCCTGGCCGCGAAGACGGCCTTCCCACACAATTTGCGTGGGGAGAGCAAACCGCATCGCATGCGCTTTTAACGCATGGTGGATGTTCCAAAAACCTCTTTGGCCTTCTTCAAGTGATTCCCTAAAATCGAACGGAAAGAATTCTTGTCCTGTTCTTAGACGTTCCCTTTCCAACCGACGTTCCAGTTTTTTGGCCGGCGTCAAGATCAGCTTAGTGCTACGGATCGCCGCCCCCACTGTTGCACATTCTTTTTCAACTGCCGGGGGCATCACAACAGCAACAACGTCCGGTCCCGGTTCGGCATCCGCTAGAGCTTCCAGTTCCTTCACGACCAGTTCGACAACTTGGCGTAACTTTGTCGAGACATTCCCAGGTTCAACAGCTTTCTTAAAAAATTCCTCCGGGATTGGCCGTTGAATTGCAGTTTCCGTCACGAATTCGGTGCGAAAGGAATGCGAGAGACCGACGCCGGGAAAATCAGGAAACACCAAGGAATCGTAGAATTTGCCTCGCGAATTGCGGCCGGGGAGAATGCGCCCATGTGCAGTTTCCAAGTACGCTTTGAACGTGTCAATGCCTGATCCGGTGCCAATCACGCCAATGCGTATTGGGGATTTGGCCGTGAGATGTGGGCCGTATCGGTCTATGCCTGTCTTGGGATCAACGGATGTCTCGTTGCCGGCGAACACGAGTTTCGGCTCTTCGATAAACAAACTGCCGAACGCAGGAGGCGATTTTTCAATTAAGACATCCAAGTCTGCTTCACGTTTAACGTTTTTTGAAGTCCACCGCTTTGGCCTGCGTGCAATTGGCAAACCTGAATTTGATCGCTTCGGGCCTCGCGTGTCTCTACGGCCCGAACGCTTATTCCTCCTGGGTATCATCGGTATCCTCCTCTTCAATTTGGTCAGCCGGCACGACTTCGACATCCCGCGCCACTTCGTCGAGTTCAGTGTCAACGGTGGCAAATAATGAACCGACCCGAACATGATCTGATTCAATGCCAACATTCGCCATCGCGAGTGCTGGGACTCCTGAAACCACGATGGGTTCTCCTCCAGTCTGAATTTGCATCCGACCTGTGCCTCTTGCGATTGTTTTCGGCCAGAATACAAAATTTCGGAGTATGTCGGCGTTCTTTTGCCGGCCTCCCCAGAGCACCATCATGCGCCCCATTTGCTGGCCGGCGAACGCCTGCTCGCCATCCGTTGTGAAGAAATATGTAGGTTCAATCATCAAAAAGAACCGATCACCAAGCCGCTTGAACCGGATTCTAGCCGCGTGATGAACCCAAAATGTGCTATTGTCCGCCGGATTGGTTTTCTTGGCTGCGACCTCACGCGGTCTGTCTCTTCCATTCTGCCAAATGCGTGTTGTGCCGTCCTTATTCGGACGGAAAAAATATCGGCCTTTTTCCTCCTTCCTGATTGCAAGTTTGCTCAAATGGCTAGTTAAGGCTTGATTGAGAAGCGCTACCCAACAATTTGCCCTGGTCGAGTTCACCAGCCACTCGCGCGTTGCTGCCTTCGCTATGCCGGAAATATCCACCACCTTGCGGAGTTGACAGAGTTCGTTGGTGAGGTCGCCGAAGGTATAAAGCCGCTTTTCGCGTATAATGTGACCTTCCGCGTCCGGCAATTCAGACCAAATAGCACGTGAGTTTTCCCTTTGAGTTGGTGCGCTCCAGATGGATGGCGGAAAAATCTGCACTTCTAATAGGTTTCCCAATAGCGCGTCGCGCATACGGTCAGGCAACCAAGAATCCTGTTCCTCGACAGCAATTGTCGGTGCCTCTGCCACACTATATTTCGCCGGAAGAACTGCGCCGCGCTGCGGGGGAAGCCCACGAATGCGTCGCAAGAGCCTTTCAAATTCCTGCTCGAATCTTGTATCGTCCCGAAAATCAAATCGCTTGAGTGATTTGAACGGCGCTGGGAATGTGATCCGTTCCGAGCCATCGAACGAAACATCCCGCCGCAAAATGGGGAGCAGTTTCTTTTTCAGACCCGCAGGGTCGGCGGCAACCGTGTCAGTCCATTCCAAATTTGTCCAGCCTGATTTGAAAAACTCCGGGGACATCACGACCGCCAAGTGGCGGCTTCGCGGCAAATCCTCGTTGATTCGATTCAAGATATTGTCCCCGTAATCAACATCCCATTCATCGAAAAATACGCTGAATTTGCGCGACGATGGCAGGCCATCAATTGTTTCCGTCTCAATCCGTTCGCTGAGTATCCGCGCCCAATCTTTATCCGCTTTATTATGGCACAGGAATACGTCTTTAATCTCATCGCTCATAAACCGTTTCCTTCGATTTTGACAGACCTTCCACGCTCAATTCGCCCGACAGCATCTTGGCCAACAGAGAGCAGTGCAATGGGTTGAGCTTGATTTCCAATGTATGCGTGAAATTCATTTGGCTGTTCCTTCCTCAATTTTGATTGAGGCGGGGTGGGCATAGCTTATTTTCGAATGATCGTGACGTCAAAGCCATGACGCTGACAAAGTCTGCGCAGCATCAATTCGCTAACGGACTGGTGCGCGTGACGAAGTACCTTCATGGATAGGAGCTCGGCGACGACTACGTGGGCTTTTACCCCGAAAAGTGCCGCCAATTCTTGAACGGTAATATTGTGAGCCACCTGCAATACGGGTTTTTTTGTAGCGTCGACCGGTAGGGGCCTCTTGGATTGTTCAGGCGGAGACGCCGCGACACCTCCGTCACCCGATATATTTGAGTCTGTGTCGGACCGGGTTGGCTGGGAAGAGTCTTCTTTAGAGAGTGATGTCGAAAGTTTAAATTGTCCGACTTGAGAATTGTCCTCAATGCGTTCTTTCGTCTGAGATGCACTAGATGAAATTATATTACTTGCCGATGGTGAATCCTGGACTACACCAGGCTCTATCTTGGGCTGATGTGAAGATCCCTGCTGGAATAATCCCGTCACGAACTTCACATTCATTTTTGTCGAAGGCTGCACGTTACGGAAGCCCGATGTGGATATCTTGCTGACGACTTCGGAAATGTCTTTTCCAAGGAATTGTGCAATCTGGGAAATGGTAGCTATCTCACCAAGAGCAGTGATCGGTTGGGACGGAACAGACTTCCTTGGAGATGTGGACGGCGTGATCGGCATGGTTGCAACGGGCCGTTGCAGCTCAGCAGGTGCGCCACGAGTTGGCTCTTGCGCCAATGCATCTTGTCGGGCTGACAGAGATGGTAGGACACTTTTCCCTGAAGGCGGAGGGGTCGAAACCTGCTTTGTTTTTGAAATCACTTCGTTTGCCTCCTGCCCTGATGTCGGCTGCACACCAAGAGAACCCTGCGTGTTGACAGGTTGCGAAACGCCAGCACTTGCTGGGCTCTTGGGACGACTTGGGAGTGGCTCGACAATGCTAGTGGAGATCGTGTCAATGAACACCTCCACCTTGCGAAGGTGCGCTGTCTTTCCAATGTGAAATTTCCAGCTCTTGGTGCCGCCAGAGTAAGAGGTTTCCGGTATAGCGGTGGCAACGACGAGTCTCTGAATTTCGGTCCTAATCTGCAGGACCTCGGGAGTTTCGGGCACATTGCAAATGAAATACAGAAACGTCGTCGCGCGACTGGCGCAAAGGTAAAGCTCGCGGCGGAATGCCCACGCCCGAGCCTCCGCAGACTCAGCGGTTTGGTATTGCGAAGCCTCAAAACGATCCATGAATCCTGGAAAGCCTTCAATGACAACAATCGGATAGTCTTGGCCTTTGATATATTTGTCGCTAATGTTATGCGCGTCTTGGCCCAGGCAATTATGGTAGGTGAAATGCTGGATGAGTTGTTCGTAATCGAAGTCAGGATCTTCCTCTGAAAAGCGAACCCAAAGTACGTCCTTGTGGCCCAACCTCTCCTTAATCAAGGCGGAATATGCGGTAGCGGCACTCGGGAAGGTGGCGACCGTGTGACACCATGAATTCGCGGGATGCGCGTCGCTTCGCATTTGAACTTCAAGACCGTCAGCAACAATTGCCGTTTCGAAACCAAATTGCTCGTCCATTTGTTTGGCGGTAGGAATAACCTTTGGACCTGAGTCAGCAAACCAGCGGAACATCAGGGCCAGGGACGCAATGTACACAGGTGCCGGATTGCGATAAATTTGCCGCAGGCGCGTGCTTCGGTTGGTAAAGTCAAGTCCTTCGATGATTTTGGCGTCAGAACCTGCAAGTTGGAGCTTTTGGTGCCTGTCACAGGCAACCACGAGGTAGAGACCGTTTTTCTGATGAAGAGCGGCGAGATCCCGAGCCGCGAAGGCCGGGATATCGTGTGCCTCGTCTACAAGCAAGGCTGAGCACCGTTGAGCCAGGCTCAAGATCGCTCCACCCGGCCGACAAAGGAGGAATTCAGGTGGCCGAAAACGCACATCCCCGACAAGATCAGCTTGCTGGAACTGTTCGACGAAGCGGCTGAACCAAATACGAAGGTTCTCCAACTGCTTGGCTGACATTGCCATTATTGCGATTGCACCGCGCTGAGGGTCGGGCTTAAAGCCAATCTTTGCAAACGTCGCCGTGGCTCGCTTTACGCCGATTTCTCCTAATGCACGATAAAGTTCAAAACCCGAACTGAGAACAGCTGCTGCGTACGCCAGCAGGACACTCTTGCCCATGCCAGCGGAGCCATTTATCACCCACCGAGTAGGAGTCGGGTCAAATTTTTCGAAAAGCGTTGCGTCGAGTGCGCGGCGGCAGCGGTCCACATAGCGAATTGCACTCGCCAATTCTGGATGCCCCAATTGCTCCACGGGCAAGCTCAAACGAAGCAGGTCCAAAAAGTTCGATTGTGATACACGCAAAACCTCTGGGCGGGGAAGTGAAGGCTGTTGATGGAGATTAAATCGTTTGGCGAGCAGAGGTACTAAATCCTTTACCGAGCAGAGGTATAATTCGGCATTTCGATAACCGTCCGCGCGAAGTTGGCCAGTTTGAAGGTCTGAGGAAACGATTATTCCAACGAATTTCAGCTCGGTTTGTCGAGCTATCGGACCGAGATATTCCCACATGGTCCGGATGTGGTTGTTCACCTGTTCACGTGCGCAGCTGGGACCATCATCGTATTTGACCAGCCAACGGCCTTTATCTACCAGAACCGGCTGGTGTTTGGCCTCAACCTCAACTACGTAATCAATTTCCTCATGACGCAAATGAATGAGATTGTCCATCTCGAATCCGAAATCAATATTGCCACGGGGCTCAGAACTAAACAGACGCACTCCCGGAAGGATTGAGAACGGAAAGAGGTCGTCCAACAACCGATTGACATCGCTCTCAAATGCTTTCGGCGAATAAGATCTTCCGACCGCTTGTCCTTGCAGTTTCGCTTGGATTTGCTGAAGCATCCTGGGATTGGCGAAGCGGTTGTCTGGCTTGGGGGAAGGATGTGTTGCAGGCAGAGGATGCTTCATTTCGACGGAGACGACAGCGGGTTTGCTGGCGGGAAGAGGCGATGTGACTGGTGCAACAGGCTTTTGAAACGCCAACTTTGCAGTCAATTCTGGATGCGCCTTTAGAAGCTCTTCCTCAAGAAACTCAGCGCTGATCTTATCGAGCGAGCTGGAAGGGATCCTGGCGGTGACGATGCCAAGAGCTTTCGCTTTGGCTAGCCCGCATATTTCATCAGACTGACGAGTTGAATTTTGCGGCGGCAAAAGTTGGCAAAGAGATGCCGATGACGGTCTAAACAGCCAGTTTTTCAACACGTAGGCACACGCCCCCTTACCCCCGTTGTTTGTCGGCGTGCCGGGGACAGCACTCACCGCGACTCAACCGCTATCCAGCGCCGCAACCACCTGACGGAAAATCGCCTGATACGGATAGCTGCTGCTCAGTAGCAAACGTACCTTCCGTGTATTGCGCAAAACCACTGCGCCGATCTTAAGAAGCTTCAGCCGGATGGTGCCCACCTGCGCCCGCGCCAGTTCCGTGCCCGCCAACGCCAGCGCCCGCAGCCGCTCCATCAACACATACGCGCAACTGCTCAAGAGCAGCCGGAACTGGTTGGCCCACCACCCATGACAACTGGTCCGATCCGCAAACAGTCCCAACTGCTGCTCCTTGATCCGGTTCTCCATCTCCCCGCGAGCGCAATAAACCTCGTCATAGAGTTTTTGCGCGTCGCCGGCCAAGTTGGTCACCACAAAACGCGGATTGCTGCCCTGGTCGGTATGCTCGGCCTTGACCAACACCCGCCGCTCTTTGTCCCACGTGTCCGCCGCATACTTCACCTCGCCAAAGAGCCGCTGCTTTTGTTGCTGCGACTGGAAATCACTTTGCGCCTGTTCCCTGAAACTCTGCGCCAAACCCAGCACCCGTGCGTTCTTGGCCAGCCCCACGAGGTAACCGACCTCATGCCCTTCGCACCAACGGAGCATACGCCAGCGGCAAAAACCCGAATCCCCACGGAAAATGATTTTGACCTTCGGCCACGCTTGCCGCAGCCGCGTCACCAGAAACTTCAAAGTCGCCCAAGCGTGCCGGGCCGAGTCAATGTTGGCTGGCCGCAAATAGGACACCAGCAACTGTTCCCCGCAAAACACATAGAGCGGCAGGAAACAATAATCACCATAGTAACCGTGAAAGAAACGTCCCTCCTGCTGCCCATGCACCCGGTCATCGGTCGCATCAAAATCCAGGATCAACTCCGCGGGCGCTGGCGCAAACGAAGCGATGAACTGATCGACGATCACTTGATGCACCGCCCAAGCCACTGGGCGGTCGGCACGGTTCTCCAACCGGCACAACGTCGGACTGGAGGCCAGCGGTTGGTCGCGTTCGACCGCCGTTTGCCAAACCAGATCGTGACGCAACGTGTCGTGATCGTTGAGATCTTCATAACCTTGAGCCAGCCCGTAAATGCGCTGGCGCACCAAACTCAAGACCGGATGTTCGATGCGCTCTGGAGCGCGCGGATCGGGCAGGACTTTGGCCAGGGCTTTGGTCAGACCGATGCGCCGGTCGGTCTGGCGCAAGAGCACTATGCCGCCATCGCTGGTCACGTCCCCGCCGGTGAAGCCGGCGCTGACCGAGCGCTTTTTTACGGCTGGAAAATGGAAGAGTTCGGGGTTACAAACTGTACCCGTCGCAGCGGTGTATTTCGTATTCATTTCAACCCAATAGACATTGGGCCGAGATCACCGTTGCGACTTCTTTCAATGAAATTTTCGGGTTAGACCGTCATCGGCATCTCTTTGCCAACTTTTGCCGCCGCAAAATTCAACTCGTCAGTCTGATGAAATATGCGGGCTAAATTCAGCCAAGAGGAAAAGCGCAGAATCATCGAAAGCATCGTCGAAAGGATAACCCTTTCAGGGGACACAATCGACATAACCTTCTCGTATATGCCGTCTTCTGAAGAACTCACAAAAAGGCAACGAAACCTGTCGGGTTCATCGCCGCCACCAGCATGAATTGCGACGGAAACGTCATCGTGCCCGCCGCGCGCGAAATGGTGACGCGGCCTTCCTCGAGCGGCTGGCGCATCGTCTCCAAAACACTCCGCTTGAACTCCGGCAGTTCGTCCAGAAACAAAACGCCGTTGTGGGCCAGCGAAATCTCGCCCGGGGTCGGATTGATATTGCCACCCAGCAACCCGGCGTCACTGGCCGTGTGATGCGGCGAACGGAAGGGGCGCTGCGTCACGAGCGCCTGACCCGGCGACAGCAGGCCGACGATGCTGTGAATCTTCGTCGTTTCCAGCGCCTCGTTCAGGGTCAGCGGCGGCAAAATGGTCGGCAGCCGTTTGGCGAGCATGGATTTGCCCGTGCCCGGCGGGCCGATCAACAGCGCGTTGTGCCCGCCCGCGGCGGCGATTTCCAACGCCCGTTTGACATTCTCCTGGCCCTTGACTTCAGCGAAATCCAGATCGTCGTCGCGTGCCTGTTCGAAAATTTTGGCAATGTCCACCTTCTTTGGCGCAATTTTGATTTCGCCTTCGAGAAAACCCGCCGCCTCGCGGAGATTTTGCACCGGGACAACCTGCAAGCCGGCAACAACCGCGGCTTCAGCGGCATTCTCTGCCGGAACGAGCACCCCGGTCTTGCCGTCGGCCAGCGCGCGAATCGCCACGGGTAAAACCCCTTTGGACGGGCGCACCGCGCCGGTCAACGCAAGTTCGCCGACGATGACAAAGTTGTCGAGTTGATCGGTTTCGAGTTGTTCGCTGGCGGCCAGCATGCCCAGCGCAATCGGCAAATCGAACGTCGGTCCCTCCTTCTTCACGTCGGCCGGCGCCAGATTGATCGTCGTGCGGCCCATCGGGAATTTGTAGCCGGAATTGGTCAGCGCGGTGGTCACCCGGTCGCGCGATTCCTTCACCGCGGCGTCCGGCAAACCGACGATGACAATCAGTGTGTCGCCCCAGCCGGCGTTGACTTCGACTTCGACCGGATAGGCCTCGATGCCGTTGAGCGCGGCAGAACAGACCCTGGAAAGCATGGCCGAAGTTAACAATAAACGGGAAGCCAAGGCAAAGGGAGAAATGCTCTCTGGCCCGACCGCGTGAATGCGAACGAACGCGAATCCGTCCGGGAAAGGTGTGTTGACAGCAACTTTATGGGCGAACATCATCCGTTAATGTCGCGCTCGTGGATCAAACCGGAGACGAAAATATTTCTGGCAATGTTTCTCGTCGGTTTCGTGTTTGTGGCGTACACGCAGCGCGCATGGGAAGATTATTGGATCACCTTTCGCGTGAGCCGCAATCTGGCGACCGGCCAAGGCCTGGTCTTCACGCCCGGCGAGCGCGTCCATAGTTTCACCTCGCCGCTGGGCGTGTTGTTGCCGGCGGGTTTGAGCTGGCTGACCGGGAATGGCCCGGAGGAACTGGTGTTGTGGCTGTTCCGGATCGTGAGCCTGGCGGCGCTGGCGGCGGGCGTGGCCATGCTGTTTGCCATCCTGAAACAACTGATCCAGAGGCCCGTGGCCATCGGGCTGACGCTCCTGCTGGTGGCGCTGGACGCCAAGACACTGGATTTTTCCACCAACGGGATGGAGACCGGCCTGCTGATTTTTTTCCTGGCGCTGACCTTGCACGGGTTCTTTTTATCCGGGCCGAAACAAATCCTGCGGATCGGCCTGGGGTGGGCTGGGTTGATGTGGACGCGGCCGGACAGTTGCGTTTACATCGCGGCGCTGGGCGTTGGCGCGCTGCTGTTTTTACGCGGCAAACCGGCGGGTTCCCCGGAAAACTGGCGTGCAAAATTGCTGAAGGCCGGGTTGATTTGTGCGGCGTTATACCTGCCGTGGTTTTTGTGGGCGTGGTGGTATTACGGGTCGCCCGTGCCGCATACCATCGTGGCCAAGGACACGAACCTGCCGCCGCTTGCCATCACCGCGCTGGCGGGAGACTTCCTGTCGTTCCCATTCCGCAGTTTTTTAATCGCGGGCGCAAGCATCTGGTGGACTTTCCTGCCAGCCTATTCCTGGTTGCAAACCTGGTATTGTTTGCCAACTGCACTCTTTGCGCTGGCATCGTGGGCGGTCGCCCTGGCCTGGCTGTGTCCGTTATGCCGGCCTTCCACGCGCATGTTGTCATTCTGCGTCTATGTGGGGCATTATTTTTTAACCGACGTGGTGCGGAGGTATTATCCCTGGTACCTGCCGACAATCGCGTTTCTGGGTTACACCACACTGGGATTGATGTTCGATCAACTGCTTGGTCTGGCGGAAAGGCTGCCGCAATTGAATTGGGATCGCGGCTGGTTGCGTCATTCGACGGTGGTTCTGCAAGGTGTCGCGCTGGTGTTCGTCGCCAGCCAACTGGGGTTGACGGTGTGTGCCGCCCGCGAGGCGCAAATGCAGCAACGGCTGATTGAGGACGGTGTCCGCCGGCCCATCGGCCTCTGGCTGCGCGCGCACGCCGCGTCGCCACATGACACGGTGTTTGTCGAGCCGCTGGGTTACATTGGTTATTTCTCCGGTCTGAAAATGCTGGACTACCCCGGCCTCGGCTCGAAGGAGATGGTGGAGGTCCGCCGCCGCCTCGGCCCGGAAAGGGAGAACGAAGCCTATCTTGAGCTGAAGCCGGACTGGATGGTGTTGCGCCCGGATGAAGTCACCGGCAACCAGCTCATTGATTCCTCGCGGTTGACGGAGCTTTACGATCTCGTGGCCGTCATGGATGCCACCGACCAAATCAGCGCCATCCGCTGGCTGCCCGGAAGGAAGAACCTTCAACACGACCAGAAATTTCTCATCTTCCACCGCAAGGCCATTGAGAAGGCGAAGCCTTCGTCCTAATCCTTCCGCCCTGCGAGAAATAGCGAATCCGCCCCCAATACTTCCTGCACCGATTCGTAGAACTCCACCGCTTCCTTGAGCTCCCGTTCCGCCGGCGAAGCGAACCGCACGTTCACTTCCCCAGCCCCTTTTTCAATTCCGCAAACACCGCGTGGGCATCCCGCGCCTTCAGCGTGCCGGACTCGTAAGCATCAATCCGCCGCTCCGACTCCGCCGCCCAAGCCACTTCGCGCAACTTCAATTCCGGCTCGGAAAGCGAGTCCCACAAAAAGTCAATCAACCGGGCGCGCTCAGTCGCGGGCAGGTTCAACAACTCATTCTGGATGGTCGCCACGCTCATGGAAGCAAGCTACGCCAACCCGGAACAGGCTTCAAGCCAAACATGAAAATTCACATCCGCCGCCCGTTTTGTGTTCTTTGCGTTCCTTTACGGCAATTCTGCCAGCCGCAGACAAACCAAAATTTGCTTGAAAACGAATGCGCCACGGTGCTAAAGCTCAACCTGATGAAAAAATGGCGGCTCAAATTCAGTGGCGCAAGCCACTCTGCTCCTCCACAGGTCGGGCTTTTTCCGAGTAAGCCCCGTGCCGAATTAGGCCGCAAAATTCCGGGATTAGGCTGCGAAATGAGCCCACTTCGCAGCTAACTTATAGGTTAGGCGTATGAGCATCCCAACCGCAAACGACTACAGTCATGCCATTGAAAAATTCACTATGGTCTTGGAGTGTTTAGCCACTCATCCCGGCGACGCTCGCGAGCGAGTTGCGTTGGCATATTCGTTATGTTGCCACTTGAGAGTTGAAGAGTTGCCCGAAAAGTGTCGGAAGGATTGGGAGTGGATTGAGAAGGAGGTCACCAAGTTTGGGCCACTCAGGAATGACAAAGGCGATGTTCTCAGGGACTACAAAGGCGATGTTTGCAGAGGAAGCGTTGAGAACACCATGAAGACAGTCAGGAAGTCCACGGGTGCAAAGATTGCCAAAACGTTTTATGCTCTTTATTGGGCAGTCAGTAAAAATAAACCATACGCCTAACGCAGCTTTTGTCCGTTAGGCAGCGTCCGCACGCAGTATGTTCTGGCAATCAGTCACCGGCGGATTAAAGTGGCTGTGGTTCAGCCTGAATCCGTTAGGGCTTTCACATCATGCCACAATGGTTGACAACAATCGTGAGTAGCATTCTTCCTTCGCTCATCGTCGGGGTATGCACGGCGATTTTCAGCGTCCGACTCGCTCTCCGTCGTTTCCATGCTGAGCGTTGGTGGGAACGCAAGGCTGAGGCATACTCTCGTATTGTGGAGGCATTGTACAACGCTGTGGAGTATTGGTCCGCTCAGTCAGATGCAAATATGAGGGGCGAGCGGTTGAGCGAGCAGCGTGAGCATGGAGTTAGTTGAGTGCTACGAGCAGGCCTATCGTGAGTTGGTCAAGCTCGACGGCTGTTGGGCCTTATATTATCTCTGACGAGGTCGTTATGGTTTTGGATGCACTCGAGGGACGGCCACGATTGGACCCGAAAAAGTGTGCGTGGTTTGAGGTCTCCGATGCTGAGTGTGAGGCTTACAGCAAGGCACTTGCAGAGGTTCGGAAGCTTGCGAAGAAAGACTTGGGAGTATGAACACCCAGCTAATACCGTACCGGAGCCTGCGGCCATTGCCCCTTGGATTTGGGATTGAGCCATGAGACTTGAGAGTCCAGATTTGGGTCGTTATGATTATGACAGGAACAGAAGGAATGGTGTGGTATAACCAGAAAGATTATCCGAAAATTCGGGCACTCTTTCCGGCATTGTGTCACTGGTCGAATCAAAACCAGCCACGAAAGGTCGAATTGAACCAGCCACCGGCTTTTCATAGACGAAACAAGCATTTTCGTTCCAAAAAGCTCCATAGCAGAGCGTTACAGGGAGATTTTGGGAACGAAAATGCGGACTTACGCGATTTGACTGGCCGGTTCATTTCGACCCTGGCTGGCCGGTTTCAAGTGACCGCTGACAGGCATTGCCTGAATTTTATGATGAGTGGCTCGACGATGCCGAGGAGAGGGAGTGTCGGGAGCAGGCACACGGAATCAAGGTGGTTAGGATAGTTATTGAGCCGGTTGCGTTCTCGAAGTGGTGTAGGCTCAAGGAGATTGAACCCGACGCTGCGGCACGTAGGCGATACGTTCGACACGGTGCTTTGCTTGGTCGTCCTCCAAAAGATTGATTTTGCCATGAAGACAGTCATCGCGTATGCGCTTGTCATAGTTGGCGTTCCTTGTTTGGTGGGGATACTTCTTGGCGCTCTCATCGAGTTTCCCATTATCATTTTGCTGCGTGAGTCTGGAAAATTTCAGCTGGCCGCATTGAGTTATTTGGAGGTATTCAGTGGTTTGGGAGCCATTATTTCAGCGACATTTATGTTTCATCTCCTCGGAGCGACTCCGACCATTGCCATTCCGATTATCATCACCGCATGGATGAGTTTTTATCTTTGGGCTTGCAGTCAGCAGCTACAGGCGTGGTGCAGTTGGCTTGTCGGAATCGCAGTCGGCTGGTTTGGCATTGCGAGATGTTTTCTATGAAGCAGCGTGGCCTAACACCGTGCGAGGCTGTGTGAAAAGTGACGACATGAATTACGGTAACGATCAAATTTCGGTTGTGAAACATTTTGACGAAGCGAGCAGATGGATGGGGTGGTCGGAAAATGAGTTTTCACACAGTCTCGTGCTCGAGCCAACAGCTACCACCGTTACAGTTCTGAACGAGATATGAAACTTGAACATCGTGATTGCAAGCGAGAGTCAGGCTCCGGTGGCCGTGACTCAACTGAGTCGTTAGGCGGCACTTACCCATGAACGCACCCGAAAATCTCGCAACGCAGATGGCTAACAAGACGAGCGACCAGTTATTGGCGATGTTCAAGCAGCCGGACGATTGGCTTCCCGAAGCTCTGGATGCCGCGAAAACGGAACTGCAGCGTCGCGGTGTTGAGGTGAGCACGATACGTGTCTGCCATTCACCGACGCCAGAAGGACAACCGAAAACCAAAGAGGAAACTCCATCAAAAACGCTCGTTGCGGTCAGCGTAGCGCTTTTCTCATCATGCTGTCTCTTTTGGTTTTTTCTTTTTGCCTCTGTTTATTGGGGGCACTTAAGTCCGTCGGCACAGGGTGAAGCGACCTACCAGATGACAAAAAGTCTAATGGGAATTCTTATTGCGCCGGCTCTCCTCGCCTTCTGTATGAAAGGCAAATTTGAAAAGCTTTTAGCTTTCTCTGTGGTGTTTGCTTTATTGACAGCGGTCGCCGCCTATTATTTTTTCGACGCACGACAAAAGGCTCAAGAGAAAGCAGCAGAGTCAAATAGGCTAGAAACCGACAATATCAACAGCCTTCTGGAATTTATTAAGCAAGGAGCCACTGGCGACCTTCCCCAATTCAAGCCGACAGGTGATGCGGATACGGATGCATTCGATCGAGCTACGAGAGACTTTTACGGTCAGTATCTCCAAGAGTTACAAAAGTCAAGACAAGACATAGCAGCATTACAAGAAATTGATGTTTTTGATGCCCTCTTGCTAACCAACAAAGCTGCTTTAGAAACCGAAATTCAAAAGCGAATCGCAGGCCAACGCATCATTGAACAGTTTGCAACAAATGCAGTTCAGATGCTAGACGATTTTAGACACAGATTAAGATTGTTGATTGTTTCAGACGAATTCTTGCAGGGTTCGCTAAGAGGATTTGATAAGACAGCACCTCAATCCAAAGAAATGTTTGCCTCATGGGTCAATTCTCAAAAGGCAGATGAGGATTTTCTTCGGTTTTTGCATAACAACTTTGAAGATTATGAACTGAAGGACGGCAAAATATTTTTCGTCAGTCAAACGAACGTGCAGAAATATGCCGAACTTTCGCAAAGAGTGCTCGATGCTCAAACGAAAATAGATGAATTCCAGAAACGGGCTATGGATTTACTTGAGGGCTCCAAATCTAAGTTGCCCCAATAAAGACCAGAGCGTTGCCTTCCGTTCCATCGCATATAATCAGAAGCTAACTCAAACCGCTGACATTTGCTGCTATTTCTTCCCTGCCAGCAATTCGTTCACTTTTCTCATCACGGCAAATGCGTCGGCGACGTAAAGCACGTCCGCCTTGCCGCGCGCCCAGCCGCAGTTCGGATCGAGATTGACCGCGCGGCGCTCGCCAATGAACCGCCAGCCCACCGTGTGCGGCTCCTCGCCGTGACAGCAGGTGCTCAAGCCTTTTGGATGACGCGGCGTCGCGCCGGTCTGCCCAATCTGGTTGAGATGCGAAAGGAACGGCAGGACCGCCTGGCCCTCGCCGCTCTGGTCCACCAGCGATTTGCTGCTGCCCAGCGACGCACGGCTGAGTTGAAGGAAACTGCGAATGAGCTTCTCCGCCTCCGGCACGTGCGTCTGGCCATCACCCTGTTTCTTCGTCCAGCCTGCGCCGGTCACAAAAAGCATTTGCGCGTCGGGCCGGATGGTCTGGGCATCGGCTTTCGGTTCGCGAATGCCAATCACCGTGGTGCGCTTCGCGGAATCCGGCAGCGCGACCGTGACATTTTCCACCGCAGCGGTCCCCGCGCCGCACTCACACGCGGACTGGCTGCCCGGATCAATCAAAATGAACCACGGGCGCTGCGTGCGTTGCAGTGCCGCCTCCAGGCGCTGGCGGTAATACCAGCGGCTGACGGTCACCTTATCGCCGCTGACGCTGACGCCCGTCACATGCGTGTCGGCGCGCCCGCCGAGCCGTTGGGCGACGCCGGGCAGCACGCGGTTCCACCGCGAAGTTGCCGGGGCGACGACCAGCGTGGCTTGGGCCGCTTTGCAAATGGCTTCCCCCGCCGCCGCGTCGGTGGCGTAGCGCGACTGGGCAAAGTCCTTGCCGGCCGCGCCGAAATATTTCGTGGCCGGACAGGCAGCGATGGAATTGGCGGCGGCCTGGACGTTTTCGCCGACGAGACCGACGACGAGTTTCAAGCCGGCGATTGATTTGTGCAGGGTGGCCGCGGCGTGCAGCGCTTCGCGGGCGGATTTGGGCAGCGCCCCGTCAGCTTCCGTGTGGGCGAGGAGTAAAATCGTTTCCATACGCTTCAATAAATTCGTGTTAATTCGTGTAATCCGTGTCTCATTTTTTAATCCACTCGACAATTTCCTTTGCGATTTCCTCCGGCGATTTGTCCTTCACGATTTTGGTTTCACGCAATTGCTTCGGCAGTGCAACACTCGCGAAGCTCAATCCTTCACCGGCGAGTTTCACCGGTTTGGCCTTCTGCAGCGCCGGCATCACGGTGCGCATGTTGACCATGCCGACTTGCGGATTGTTTTTCGGCTCCGGCAGATTGCCGGTCGCCCAACCGAGTAACGCCGGCGGACCGGCGCATCTTGAAATTTGATGTTTGCCGCCTTCGACCCGCTCCAGAATCTCCAGCGCGCCATCAGCGACGATTTTCAATTCATCTACACCTTGAAACTGATCCATAATGCCGAGGCGTTCGCCGACCATTTGCATCGTCGCGCCCGCGCCGCGCGACGCCGATTCCCAACCGCCGAACACGAGCAACTTGGATTTGTCGAGCCCGGGAATTGTCTGGATGGCCTCGGCCAACGCGGCGGCGACTTCCGCTGCCTCGGTGAACCCGCTGGCTGGACCGTCGAGCGCGATGAGTTCAAACGGCACTTTTTGCGCGACGGTCATCATCACTTGCTGGAGTTTTGCCTTTGGGCCGAAGCTGACCAGCCAGACCTTGGAGCCGGGCGCACTTTTCGCGAGATTCGCCGCCTCGTAAAGCGCATGGCCCGCCCACGGGTCGAGGACGGCGGGCAGCATCATTTCATTTTTCAGCGATGGCCCGGTCGGGCCGCTCACCGGCTCCAAGGTTTGGAGTGGGTCCGGCACGATGCCGGCGCAAACGACGATTTGGTATGCAGTGCTCATAAATCAGGGTGGCCGCGAAAAGGCTACAAGGCGCAAAAGAATTTAAGTCCAGCCACCATCGCAATGTGATTCATTCCAGGCGCGCGAACAAAGCCTAAACTGGTTGGAGAACAAGTCGTGGAAAGTCTTTGCCAAAAAATGGCGCATTGTAACCTGTCGCACCGGAGTGACTGAAGTCGAAAGCTGCGGATGAACGTGGATGTTCAATTCTCCGCCGAGTGCAAGCCTCCTGTTCCGGCGCGGAAGGCGATGTTTCCGCGTTCCAAGTCGTAGGGCACCGGTTGCGCGCAATTCCACAGACACGCGCCGCAGTGAACGCATTTCTCCCGGTCGAAATTCGGCACCCCGCCTTCGCCGGGTGTGATGGCCTGTCCGCTGCACATCTCGATGCAAATTTTCGTGCCGCACTTCTCGCACAATTCCGGATACAGGAACACAACGTGGTCGGCATATCCCGCCGGCGCCTGCACCTTACCGCCCATCAGCAGCGCGTCCTGATGTGACATAAGCAACTGGCCATCAAACGGAATCGCCGGCCAGCCGGCCTGGTCCATCAGCAAGCCGTGCAGCGAGATGCTCTTGGCTCTGCACTCGCCGCGGAGCTTCGCGATTTCCTTGGGCGAAACGCGGCCGCGATAATATTCCTCGATGCGCGGAATCCGTTTCCACGGCGCCACGGGCTCGCCGTTCAATGCGAACCGGCCGTTTGTCAATCCGGCGAGCGCCATGCCCATCATGCCGCGAACGACGCCCTTCTGAAATCCATCGCGGGATTTCTCGGCCACGATGGATTCCTGATCAACCCAACTCGCGCGGCGGCGTTGCACGTAACCCGCTTCGAGGTTTTCTTTCGTGAACGGTTTCTTCGCCTTGAGCAATTCCATCACGGCTTCGGCGAGTTGTGCGCCGGTGGCCCAGGCCTCATCCACGCCCGAGCCGGTGAGGACGTTGGTCGTGCCGCTGCCTTCGCCGATGCGCGCATAACCATCACCGACCAGATGCGGTTCACCACGCCGGCCGGATTCGCCGAGTGTCTTCGCGCCCCAAGAGCGGAGCTTGCCGCCTCTGAGATGGCGCCAGAGATACGGATGCAGCATCCAATGCTGGAGATAGCGGTAGGCGGTACGTACCGGGCTGTCGAACCATGACGGCACAAAGACACCGAGCGACGCGACACGGTCGGGATGCACGTAGAGAAATCCGAAAATCTCCGGCTCGGGATAACCGATCGTGTGCAGCACGGTGCCGGGTTTGAGCGTCGTGTCGGCGGGCAAATCCACCACGAACTTCATGCCCACGGCCCAGTCGCGCGTATGATGGCCTTCCGGCAGGCCGAAGTGCGCGTTCAATTGCTGGCCGATGGGACCGACCGGGCCGTCGCCGACAACTGTGAGTGCGGCGCGAATGTCCAAACCGGGCGTAAACCCGTCGGCCGGCCGGCCTTGCTTATCCACGCCCTGGTCGAGCAAACGAACACCGACGACTTTGTCATCTTCGATAAGCGCTTGCGACACCGGCGTGCCGGGCCAGATTTGGACCGTGCCCGTGCTCTGCACCTGCGCTCCCGCCCATTGCATGAACTGACCAATCGAAAGCACCATGCCGTCACGTTTGTGAAGGAATGAAGGCGTCCACGGCAGTTTCAGCGCGTCATGCTCAAACGGCAGGGCGAATTTGAAGGCGCGAATCAGCGCATCCGCCAGGCGGAGTGTTGCCGAGCGCCGGCTCGCGCCGTGCGGGTCGAGCAGGTAAAGCACTTTTTCTTCGCTCACCGTCGCCGCCATTGGAATGCCGGCTTTCTCAATCTCCGGAAAGCTTGCGCGCAGCGCCCGCGCCCGCGTCACAACCCCGGAGACGCCAAAGCCGATATCATCGGCCCGCTCGTAGCAAAGCACCTGCGGCGGCATGCCCGGCATAACCGCGCTCTCGACGGCGGGCGAACCATCGGCGTTGACGAGTTGTTTGGACAGCGTTGCGAGAAATCCCGCCGTGGCCGGGCCAAACCCCACACAGACGATGTCCGCATCCATGCGCTGGCGTTCAACGGTTGAAAGTTCCGGTGCTGGCTGTGGCATGTTCAAATTCATTCTTCCATCCGCCTTCGGATCGCCAGACACAGCAAGTCGTTCGCTCGTGCGAAAACCGCCAGCTTCAGTTCTTCGCGCGCTTGATCGTGGCTCGACGGCGGTAACGCCGTTGTTACAGTTTGCTCAGGATGCGTGCGGCCTTGTTGGCGTCGGCCTCGCTGTCCACGGCAATGTGGCAGACAAATTTGTTTCCGATGGCCGCCGCGGACAGTCCGCGCAGGTTGAGTCCATTGTCCGCCAACGCCTGCGTGAGGCGCGCGCCCTGGCCGCGTTTGTTGACGCCTTCCAGCCTGACCGAGTGCAGGCTCTTGATTTTTTTGAACCCGGCCGCCCCTGCGGCGCCGCTCTGTTTTGGTCCTTTGATGGGCGTGACGAACACGACCCCCGCACCGCGCTTTTCCGGCGACCGCCGCGCGATGACGAACTCGAGGTTCACGCCCGCCGCCGACAAGGCCTTGAACTTGGCCGCCAGCGCGCCGGGTTTGTCTTTGATGGTAGCCGCCCATGTGTCCACTCGTTGTGCTTTCATGACTGATTTTCTTTTGTTGAGTTTAGAACGATATTCTTTTTGAACAAATGGAGGTTAGCCTCCTTTTTTTGCATGTCAAAGTTTCACGCCGGATAATCCAGCGCTTCGCGCGTCATCACGTGGGTCAGCGCCCCGGCGGCGCGGTCTTTGGCGAGCCGGCAGCCGGTGAGGCAACCGTCCAGTTTGGCGCGCAAACGGACAAATGTTTCGAGGCCGTCAAATCTCACACAGGGGCCGGCTTTCAGCGGATGGCTGCCGCCTTCGTCCGACACGTCCGCATAGGCGCGCGCTGAACCGTCAAGGCCCGGAATGATGCCCTCGAGCATTTCCAATTCTTCGGCACAGTAACAGGCGTGGCAACTGGTCTCATCCCAGGCCGGATGGCGGTTGTACCCGTGGACAATTTCGGCGCAGACGCGGCCAACCTCACCGGCGGCGCGGGCAGTTTGCACGTGGCAAAGGTCGGTGAAAAACGCGACCGTCCCGGCCAGCCCGTCGGCGAGTGCCGGATTCGCGGCTCCTTTGGTATCCAGTTCAATCACGTCGAGGACAAATTGACGCGCGGCCAGCAGCCAGCAAAGCGCGTCGGCCAGCGGGAAGGTCACGCCCTGGCGGGATTTGTGGTAGAGCCTGGTGCCGTCGGCATCGGTGGTGGTTTGCACATGATTGAGCGTCCAGAGCCAGAGTTGCATGGCGGTGGCAAGGGTACACGAGCCGCTGCCGGGCCGCTCGGAGGCGATGCGCCGCATCTCCAGAATCCACTGCTGGAATTGTGCGAGGAACAACTCGTTCGTCATCGTGATGGAAAGCTGCAGCCGCTGCACGGCCTCGGGGCCTTCGTAGGTGGCTTCGAGCTGCGCATCCATCCATTTCTGGCCGAGGAATCCGGGGCAATCCTCCGTGACGCCGTAGCCGCCCATGAGGCTGACGGCTTCGCGCATCATCGTGGCGCCGTGGCCGGTGTTCCATAATTTGCAGGCGGGGCAAAGGACATTGGCCAACGAATCGAGAATCACAAACTGCACCAGCGGGTCACTTTGCAATGCGCCCGCGTCATTCGGCTCGCGCGCCCCCACCGGCTGCAAAGTCAGTTTCAACAGTTCCAGCGCGTCCTGCTGCTTCTTTGTCAGTTCCTTGAAGGCAGCACGACCGGTCAGTTTTTTCTCCGCGAGCCACTGGTCTTTTTGCTTCTCCAGCGGATCCAGTTCGTCAAACAGCCGCGCGGCGGCGAAACCCAGTGACGCGCTCGCCTCGCCCGTGGCCCAGATGTCCACCAGCCGTTGCAGCGCGTCTTCCTTTTGTTGCAGACCGAGTTCATAACGCGGCGTGCCGGGCGCGCCCCCGCCCCCGCGAAACCGGCGGCGATGATAAAGAATCACCGGCTCAACGGCGGACAGCAGTTTTGCGGCGGTCATCAGGCCGACGGTGACGCGCGTGCGACGGAAAACCGCCTCGATGATTTCGCCGTGCGAATAATTCGGAATGATGACGCCATCCGTGATTGTGTACCCGCCGATGATGCGGTGCGCGGGCACTTTCAAGTTGAACACCGGGTCGTTGGTCGAGGAAAGCTGATGGACGAGTTTCTTGGTAGGCGTGCCGCGGTCGAACTTGCCGGGGTCCGTTTCCTCCAGAATGATCATGCAACTGCCCTTGATGCGCGGGTCATCGGACTCCACGGCGGCGGCGACGATATTGGCGAAGCCCATGTTCGTGATGAAACGGCCGCGCTTGTCCACTTGCAGCACCGGCTCGGCGCCGTCCTTCCACTCGGCCACGCGCACCTTGCCGGCCAACATGCCGGTCTCGACCCCGACGAAGGGGATCGGTTCGGTGAGCGCAAACGCGGCGTGGATTTGTTTGCGGTCTTCTCCCGGTTTCACCGGCGCAGCCCCGCCAACGTATCGGGCTTTCTGCTCCGGTGTGCCGCGTTCGTGAATGGGCGCCAGCCCGAGATTGCCGGCGAGGCTGCATGTGGCGGCGCCGGCATCCACCCATGACAACTCGAACGCGATCAGCGCCAGTACGAGATTTTTTGGCCCGGCGATGAACCCGCCGTATTCAGGATCAAGGAACGCGGCGGTGATGCCGCTCTCGTCGAAGTGCGGGAGCAAGGCGGCCTTCTCCCGCGTCCACTCATGCGAATTGCGCCCGCCACCGGCGACGAGGCGGGCGACCGGCCCACGCGCCACCCCGCGCACGGATTGGACAAGCATTTGCAATTCGTAGCGGTCGGCGAACCGCCACATGATCTGGCGGATATCGTCGCCGGGCAGGGTGTTTAACCCCGGCGCTGTCTTTTCTGTGACAATTGTTCCCATAAAAATCCTTCCGTTCTGGACCGTTGTTTTTATCGGCAAAATTTCCCGCGCGTCTTCCGCAACCCATACAGACAAGGAATCTTACATAAGAATATTTTGGTTTTCAAAAATAAAAATTCGGTCCGCTAAAGCCTGCGTAATGCCAAAAAGGTGATCCGCTAATTCAGAAATGTCTCTGAAACCACAGCAACGTCTGCTTCAGCCAATTGAAGTTGAAATAGCCGTGCAGATAACCGTAGCACGCCAGCAGTAATCCGCCAAAGACCGCCGCCCATTCCCAGCAGAGCGTTTTTCCTTTGCGGCCTTTCACGAACGCGAGCGCGGCCAGACTGTTTCCGGTCGCCCCGGCGGCCAGTCCCCAAAACAACAATTGCCAGCCGGTGGAAACGGAGGAGATCTGCCAGTCGCCCAGTTGTGCGTGGGTGGCCGCCGGCAGCCCGATCAGCAATAATGCCAGCAGCACACAGTTCGTGGCAATAATCAGAAATCGCTGCATATCGCGTAGGACAGCACCCTGCCTGTCTCCGATTTGTATTTTTGATTCAGATGAGGACAGGCTGGAAGCCCGTCCCACACTTAATTGATTCTCTCCGCGACCTTGTATTTGAACATCCGCTTTTTCATCCAGCGCACCGCGAGCAAATCGTAGAACGACGCGAACAGCCGGTTCCACACACCATAATGGGCCTGTCCGGCGAACCGCGGCTGGTTGCTCACTTCGATTTCCGTGACTGTAAAACCTTCAATCTTGAACAGCGTCGGCAGGAACCGGTGCATGCCCTTGAAAAATTTCAAGTTTTCGACGCACTCGCGCTTGAACGCGCGATACGTGCAGCCGGCGTCGGAAATATTCTCGCCGCTCATCTTGTTCCGCACCCAGTTCGCAATGCGCGACGACGCAATGCGGATGAAATGGTCGCCCTCACCGCGCACCTTCACGCGTGTGCCACAGACGCAGTCGAACTTTTTCAACGCTTCGAGAAACTTTGGCAGTTCCTTCGGGTCGTTTTGCAAATCGGCGTCCACGGTGACGATGTATTTACCGCGGGCGGCCTTCATGCCGGCAAAGCTCGCCGCGCTCTCGCCGCAGTTGAACGCGAACCGCTGCACCCGGATGCGCCGGTCGCCCGCCGCCAGTTCCTTGAGGATTTCCCACGACTTGTCCTGGCTGCAATCGTCGGTGACGACGACCTCATAAGGCAGCTTGAGCGGGTCCACCGCTTCGCGGATGGCCTTGATGAGCTCGCGCAAATTCCCTTCCTCGTTGTAACAAGGAATGACCAGGCTGATTTCAGGTGCGTCGGCCATTATTTCTTCCCGTAAAACTCCGCAATGGCGTCGCAAACTTTGTCCGCGGCTTCGAGAGCCATCTCACCGTGGATGGGCAGCGACAGGATTTCGTTCACGGCCTGCTCGGTCTTGGGCAGGCGCAGGATGTTTTTGAACCGGTTCGTGACCCCGGGTTGCTGATGGTTCGGCACCGGATAGTGAATGCCGGTCCCGATGTTCCGTTCGCCCAAAAATTTTTGTAGTTCGTCGCGTTTTTGAGAACGGATGACATACATGTGATACACCGCGCGCGCCCACGGCTTTTCGATCGGTGTCGTGACGATACCTTTGAGCCTTTCGTTGTAGCGCGCGGCGATTTTGCGACGATTGTCGTTGAACCCGTCGAGATGTTTTAACATCACCCGGCCAATCGCGCCCTGGATTTCGTTGAAACGCACGTTGAACCCGGCGAAGTCGTGATGGTATTTGTCCTTGCGCCCGTGATTGCGCAAGGCACGGACTTTTTCGGCGAGCGCGTCGTCGTTCGTCACGAGGCAGCCGCCGTCGCCGAGCACGGTCAGATTTTTCGACGGGAAAAACGAGAACGCACCGAAGTTGCCCATCGAGCCGACGGTTTTGCCGTTGTATTTTGCGCCCTGCGCCTGGGCGCAATCCTCGAGCACCCACAGTTTGTGTTTCGCCGCGATTTGAAACACGCGGTCAAGATTCACCGGATGACCGTACAGATGCACTGGAATAATGCCGACGGTGCGGGGCGTGATCAGCGATTCGAGCTGCTCCACGTCCAGGCAAAACGTGTCGTCAATGTCGCAAAACACCGGCGTCGCGCCGCAATGAATCAGCGGCTCCATCGTCGGGAACGCCGTATGCGACGGCACGATGACTTCGTCCCCGGGCTTCAATCCCTGCGCAAGGTGCAGCATATAGACAATCATCGTCCACGATGTGCCGAGGATGGCGTGTTTGACGCCGGTGTACGCGGCGAGTTCGGCCTCAAAAGCCTTGCACTCGGCGGCGAGGATGTATTGACCGGAGCGGAGCGCGCGCAACGCGGCTTCCTCGACTTCCGGGTTTACGAAACATTTGGATAACGGGATTTTGGTCATAAAAGTTTTTATCCGCGAATTACACGAATTTGCGCGAATTTTTTTGGGCCTTCGGCTGGAGGTCAACGACTTCGGAACCGCGATTGGTCAGCATGATGCGTTTCCACTCGAGACTGGGCGCGCCAAAGTTAATCAGAACACCGACCTCCAAGCCGGAGGATTTCAGATAATTGATGACCTGGGCTTCCTCGCGCGAGGTCAATTTGTCGAGCGCCTTCAGTTCGACGATGATTTTGCCATAAGCCACAAAGTCTGCGAGGTAAGTTCTCCTGAGCTGCCGGCCTTTATAGAAAATTGTCATTTCCTTCTGCGCCTCCGCCGGCACTTTCCGATCAGCGAGTTCAAATTCCATACACTCCTGATAAAACGGCTCGGCAAAACCGCAGCCTTTTTCACGATGCACTTCCATCGCGGCACCGACTATTGCGTAAATCTCATCTTTCAGAATCAATTTGGCCATAGTTGTTCCTTTCCTGCCTGGTTTTTTTGGTTTTATTTCGCGTCAATTCGCGAAATTCGCGGATTATTTCAGTTCAACTGCACGACCGGTTTTGACGGATTCCAGCGCGGCATTCATCACGCGGACGGAGTCGTAACCGGCCCAGCCGTCGGCGCGCGGCGCTTTGCGCGTTTGCACGGAATCCACAAACGCGCGCAACTCAGCCAGCAACGGTTCTTCCGGCGGCGTTTCAATTTGCGTTACCACGCCTTCGGTCGCCTTGAAATTGCTGCCGTCCCGGACGTGTTTGTTCTCGTAGGTCTTGACCTTGTACTGCGCGACGTTGTAATCGCACACCGCGCTCAACTTGTCGCCGCAGACGATGACTTCGCGGAATTTTCCGGGAATGAAATAGTCATTTTCAACGGTCGCCCAGGTTTTGCCGCGCGGCGTGTCATATTCCAGCGAAACGAGCGAAACGTCGTCCATGCCGCGTCCCATGAAATCGTGATGAACCGCCAGCACACTCTTCGGCAGCGCGCCCAGGATGAAATTGAACAGGTCAACGAAATGGATGCCGTCGGCGAACATCACCCCGCTGTCGTTGCGCGGGCGCTTGAACCCGCCGAAGTGGCCGCGCAACATGTTCACGCGACCGAACTGGCCGGTCTGTACTGCGTCGCGGAGCCACAACGTCGCCGGATCAAACCGCAAAATGTGGCCCACTTGCAAAATACGTTTGGCCTTGTCGGCAAGCTCGGCCAGTTGCTTTGATTCGTCGTTGTCCAGCGTCATCGGTTTTTCGACGAACACGTCCTTGCCGGCTGCGAGAAATTCCTTGCACAACGAAAAATGCGTTTGCGCGGGTGTGACAATGACGGCGCACTCCACCTTGCCGGCAAAGTCCTTGTAATTCGTCGTGAGTCGCGCGGCGGGAATGTTGAGTTTGCGGGCCGGCTCCAGCTGTTTCTCGCCGACCTCGGCCACGTAAAGCTCGATGGGCATCGAATTGAGGTTGCGCAAATGATTGACGCCCCAGCGGCCCAATCCCAAAAGGAGAACTTTCGTCATTGCCGGAAATGTTTGAGCAAACCCTCTGCGCCAGCAAGAAAATCCTTCTGCCAATCCCGTGGCTGTTTTAATTCACCAGGCGATACCAGTTGTCGCGCTGGTGCGGTTCGTAGCCGAGGTCGCGGATGAGGCGTTGCATGTCCGCGACGGTCATGCGGAACGTCGCGCCCGCCTGACTCACGACATTTTCCTCGATCATGATGCTGCCCAGGTCGTTCGCGCCGAATTTGAGCGCGACCTGGCCGATTTCCTGGCCTTGAGTCACCCACGAGCTTTGCACGTTCGTGAAATTGTCGAGGTAAATCCGGCCTAGTGCCTGCGTCCGTAAATATTCGTGGGCGCCAACCGTCGGCGCCTTGAGCTTGGTGTGCTCCGCTTGGAACGTCCAACAGATGAACGCGGTGAAGTGGCCGGGTGGCACAGGCGTCCCGCCTGTTTTCTTTTCCTCTGAAGCCTTGGGTGCGGCCGTGACGGCTGCGCTACGTCGAAGCGATTTGTCCTGCTGTTGCCGCAATCGCTCCAAGTGTTCGATACGGTCTTCAATCGTCTCCACGTGCCCAAACATCATCGTCGCCGAAGAATGCAGTCCCAAGCCGTGCGCCACATCCATGACTTCCAGCCAGTCGTCGCTCATCGCTTTGAGCGGCGAGATGCGCTGGCGCACGCGGTCCACCAGAATTTCCCCGCCGCCGCCGGGAATTGAGCCAAGTCCCGCAGCCTTGAAGTCGTCGATGATTTTCTCCAGCGGCTCATTGAACACTTCGCGGAAATGGATGAATTCGCTCGGACTGAAGCCGTGGATGTTAAAGCCGGGAAACTTGTTTTTGATGTGCGACAACAAATCGAGATACCACTGCTTCGTCAGCTTCGGATGATGGCCGCCCTGCATCAAAATCTGCGTGCCGCCCAGCGCGATCGTTTCCTCGATTTTCCGGTCCATCTCGTCGAGGGTGATGACGTAGGCGTCGTCGTCCTTCTCCACGCGGTAAAACGCGCAGAACTTGCAATAAACATTGCAGACGTTCGTGTAATTGACGTTGCGGTCAACGATGTAGGTGACAATGTCGTTGCCGCGGCCGTTGAAATCCCTCGCCTTGGCGAGCCGGCGGCGGCGGTCGGCGAGCGCGCCAAGTTCTTCCAGTGGCAGATGATAAAGCCGCAGGGCCTCAGCCTGGTTGATACGTTTGCCGTCCCAGACTTTCTGCAGCAACTCGTCCAATGACGCGTCATAAATCACAGCTTAAAGCTAACTTATCCGCGTTTTCAAGACAACCGCCAAGCCGCGGTCAGGAAAAGCCGGGCTGGTTTCGATTTCCTTTCCGCTCCTGTTATGCCAATAATGGGGGATTTATGAATGGAGTTGCGGCTCCGGCGGCCCGGACGGCGCGCGCGGAGAAATCATTCGAGTCGGCCATCTTTGCTGCGATGGTTGCGGGTGCTTGCACGTTTCTGAACGTGTATTGCACGCAGCCGCTGCTGCCGTTTTTCCAGCACCTTTTCCATGCCTCTGAAATCGAGGTCAGCCTGACGGTGGGCGCTGTCACGCTGGCCGTGGCGCTCATGGCGCCCGTCACCGGCATGATTGCCGAAACCATCGGACGCAAGAAAGTCATCGTTCCCGCGCTCTTCGCCATGGCGGTGCCGACCCTGCTGGCCGCTTCTTCGCAAAGTCTGCACGCCCTCATCTTTTGGCGCTTTGCCCAAGGACTCTTTGTCCCGGGCGTCATCGCCGTCATGATGGCCTACATCAACGAGGAGTTCGCCGGTCGCGTCGGCACGGTCATGGCCGCCCTATGTGGCCGGCACGGTCTTCGGCGGTTTCCTGGGACGATTCCTCGCCGGCATGATGACCACACACTGGAACTGGCGGGTCGCCTTCGTAACGCTGGGCCTCTTGGACCTGCTCGGTGCCCTGGCCGTGCGCCGGTGGCTTCCGCTGGCGGTAAATTTTGTTCCTGCCAAACACGTGTTCAAGTCCGCTCGCGACACTTGGGGGCACCTGCGAAACCTGCGGTTGTTGGCAATCAGCGGCATGGGTTTCACCGTCCTGTTTTCGCTGGTGGGCGTGTTCACCTACGCCAATTTTTATCTCGCCCGGCCTCCGTTCAATCTCACCCCCGCCGAACTGGGAAGCATCTTTTTTGTCTATCTGCTGGGCTGCGTCGTGACTCCGCTGGCGGGCCGCTTCCTCGACCGCCACGGCTTCCGCCAAACAACGTTGCTGTCGCTCGGCATGTGTCTCGGCGGTCTTTTGCTGACGCTGGCTTCTTCGCTGGCGCTGGTCATTGCCGGGCTGGCGGTTTTTTCCTCCGGCATTTTCGTCGCGCAATCGGCGGCAACGGTGCTGATGGGACAGGTTGCCGGGCGCGCCCGTTCCGCTGCCGCCGGGCTTTACGTGACCTTTTATTATGCCGGCGGGAGTGCGGGCGCGGCGTTGACGGCATGGTTTTGGTTGAAAGGCGGCTGGCCCGCTTGTGTCGGCCTGTTTGCCACCGCAAGCTTGATGACGTGTATCCTGGGGCTGGCCGGTGGGAGATCCGTGGCCAGCCGGGAAATCCCGACAGAGCCGGTCGTGGACACGGCTATTTGAAATCGTCGTCTGGTTCAGCGGGCACGCCGAAAGTTTTCCGGTTCGATGGTGGCCAACGCAGCGCAAACCTCTTTGACAATTTCCGTCCTGCCGAGCGCCTTCGCAGCGGTGGCTTTGTGCAGATGCGCTTCGACAAAATTCGGGTCGAGCGTGAGGGCGCGCTCGGCGAACTCCAGCGCCTTGTCATGCCGGCCCAGCCGGCCAACCATGCTCGTCAGGTTCGCCCAGCCGACCTTGTTTTGCGGATCAACTCTCAGCGCTTGCTGCATGCACCGGACGCCCTCCGCCGGCTTCTTCCGCGCTTCAAACAAAATGCCTGCGAGATTGTTCCAAGCCTTGAAATCCGTCGCATCCAGTTCCAGCGCCCGGCGATAGGCGGTTTCGGCCTCAACGAACCGGCCCGCGGCCGCGAGCGCGACGCCCTGGTAAAACAAGGCTTTGGCCTCCGCCGAATTCTCCGCCTGCCATTCCAGGGCAAAGTCCAGCACCTGCGGCCACAACCCTTTTTCACACAGTTCGCGGGCCTGCTCCGCCTTTCGGTCCGTGTCCGGTTCCATCGTCAGCATAACAATCTGTTCAAGCTATCAAACCGTGACCGGCGCGACGATAAAAAAATCAATCCGGGCCGCGCTGTTGCAATGGACGCGTTCCTGCTTGGTCCACAATCGCGGCAACCCGGACCAAGGCAGCCGCCCGCGCTCACCAGAATTTCCATTCCAGCGAGGCCATGACGGAATGCGTCCGCACGCCATCGAACCCCACGGAAAAATTATCGGGCGGATAAGTGAAGGTCGGATCAGCGGTGGCAAAATATTTATACCCGACTCCGAGCGACAGGTTCTGGGCCAGCCGGAAGCGCAACCCGGCAAACGCCTGCCACGCGAACACGACATCATTTTCCCTGCCGGTGACGTAATTGTTGGGGCTGGGGCCGAAATTGTCGGAGTCGAAGATCACATCTGCGCCGCCGACCCCGGTGCCGATGTAGGGAACCACGATGGTGTGGGGAATGGGGTAGGACAGCGTGACATTGGCGAGAAACGGGACGTTGTAAATATACGAGTTGTCCGAGTTGTAGCCCGGCACGCTGTCAATTTTCGCACCGACATATCCAACTTCAAAATCAGCGGCCACATATTTATTGAACGCCCAGCCAAAGGCACCCTCTGCCGCCAATCCCGTCCGGTATTTCACCGGGCTGGAAACCGGCGTGCCAAACCGGGTGAGCTGTCCGTTTTGAAAAAAGGACGGGCCGGCGCCGATGCGAAAATACGGCCCAACGTCCGCGGGTAAATAAAGGACGGCAGGCGGCGGTGGATAGGGGCTGGCGGGCGGAGGCGGATACGGACCGGCGGGCGGGGGTGGATAATAGTATTGCGCCTGCGCCACAGCCGCGCCGAGGCAAAATGATAGCGCGATGATTCCTGCCACGTATTGTTTATTCATAATTCCCTTTTCTGTGCGATTATTCGACTGAGCCGGCATGAAAAAGGTTCAATGCAAATAATACGAACCCGGGAAGGAAAATGTTACAGCCGCAGGTCATCGCCACGGTGGCGACATTCCGCGCCTCGGCCAATTCCGGCTGGATCACCGGGGAAACCTTCCAGGGCGCGGGCGGTTATCATTGAGACGAAAATGAACGGCGACAATTGGATTGAAAGCGGGACGGAAGGACGGCCCCGCGGGAAACGGGTGGTAGCATCCGCATCCCGCGGGTCGTTTCGGGCGTCGCGCCCGAAATCATTCTGCAACCAGCCCCGTCAGGCGCGGAATCTTTGTAGAACCAAACCAAAATACATTCCAAGCTCCGTCAGGAGCGGCATAGGGAAGATATCGCTCCTACGGAGCTTTTGTTTTCGGTGGCCGCCAATCTACAACGATGCCGCGCCTGACGGCGCTCATTTGTCGGCAGCGCTCCCCTGACCTGCTGAAATGATCAGCCAGGCCCAGCCGAGCAGGAGACTCACACCGCCAGCGGGCGTGATCACGCCGAGCCAATGCGCGTTCGTGACGGACAGCAGATAAAGCGAGCCGGAGAAAAAGAAAATGCCGACGAGAAAACTCCACCACGCGACCGCTGGAAACGGTTTGCGTTCTGCCAGCACGAACAGCATCGCGGCATGGATGAAATGATAAAACACGGCCTTTTCCCAGATGGCCGCCGTGCCGTTTTGCGCGAGCAACTCCTTCAGCCCATGCGCGCCGAACGCGCCCAGCACCACGGCAAGCAATCCTGTCGCTGCGGCGATGCGGGCGGCAAGGGTTGCATTCATCGGGGGGGGTTAATTTGAGTTACGCCTCGACCTGCAGGTTTAACGAACCACAACCGTTTCGACAACGAATTGAACCCGTCGCATAAAATTGTGCTAGGTTTCTTTTGTTCATCACATACAAAGAAGCGCATTTGGGACATTTGAGGCCGAGGCTTTCAAACTGTTCCTTCAATATCCGCTGGGGTTCGTCCATTTTGTTAGCAATCGGCGGGTGCTGCATACACAACAAAAGCCCAGCGGTTGATCTGAGCGGCATAATGTCGAACTCATGGCAAACGCGCTTCGCAAACTTGCCAATCAGCGCTTCAAAAACAGACGCGGCGTGAAAAAGTAGAATTGGAAGAAACCAATAAAGTCCTGCCCATTGTGCATAACGATTTTCCTTATTTGAAAAGACAAAGTTAAAATTGCACGGTTCTGTTTCTAAGGCACTTTGTGAGGTAATTAAATGATTTGCCTTCTGCCACATTGGCTCGAACCCATACGGCAGACTTTTTTTGAATCTAAGCGCGTGAAGGAATTCTGCGGAAATCACACCCTGTTTGGCTTCTTTTGTTGCTTCACGGATAATAGCAATCTGTTCCTGCTCTTTGAATTTTGGTAATAGCGAAAATCGATTTTGATTTTCTGCTTCAAACCTTCTTAAAAAATCTGCAGGTCTCGCCAGCAGCCATTCGAGATGAAACAAATCATCCTTTAGTGGTTTTCTTAATAACGCATAAGCCACGGTCAATTTCCCTTTGCGAGAACATTGCAGCGCTTCGTAAATAAAGTGCAGAAAATCTGAAAGCAGCGCGGCGCAAACCTGTTTGTAATACAGATTCCGAACCTCGTCTTTGTAGCCATTGGCTTCCATCCAATTTATGAGTTCTTCTCCTTTAAGCTTTGCGATTTCTTGTGCATGGTTTTTGTTTTTGTATTTGAACTGGACTTGGAAAATTTTTGCTTTCTCACCAGAAATCAAAGTTTCTAGCAATTGGTCGTGAAGGAAAAAGCAGTAGTCGTGGCAAAATTTGAATTCTGCGGGCAGTGCAGATTTCTTTTTCATCGAATTTACATGCGGCATATCCTGAGGCAGAAAATTCTTCGGCATTCCCAATTTCACCTTTGCCGCCACCTGCGCCACGTCCTTATCGCCGCAGCCAGAGAAGTTCACACCACGAAGTTAAATCCCAATGCTTCCTTCAAAGCCGAGCGGAGATTTTTCATGAGTTCCGCGCGGGTTTTGCCCTGGGAATTCACGCCGGGGATTTCCTGCACCCAGCCGATCCACCAGCCTTCGTCCTGTTTGATGACGGCGTTGAAAGTGCGTTTCATGGTTTCAACTTAAATCCGTTCCTGCTTTCTTCAAAGTTTAATTTTTGCCGCTACTTGGGCCACGTCTTTGTCGCCGCGGCCGCTCAGGTTCACGATGATGAGTTTTTTCTTGCCGCATCTTCGGCGCGCGTTTCATGACTTCGGCGATAGCGTGGGCGCTTTCCAGCGCGGGGATGATGCCTTCCAGTCGCGCCAGTTTCATGAACGCCGCCAGCGCCGCGTCGTCCTTCGCGTAAGTGTATTCCACGCGTTTTTGCTGGTGCAACCAGGCGTGTTCCGGTCCGACGGCGGCGTAGTCCAACCCGGCGCTGACGCTGTGGGTGAGTTGAATCTGGCCGAATTCATCCTGCAAAATGTAACTGCGCGTGCCTTGCAACACACCCAACGAACCGCCGTGAAACCGTGCCGCGTGCTGGTTGGGTTTGATGCCCCGACCGCCTGCCTCCACGCCTACCATCTTCACGCATTTGTCTTTGAGGAACGGATAGAACAGGCCCATCGAATTCGAGCCGCCACCGACGCAGGCCACGAGCAAATCCGGCAGGCGTTCTTCCTTTTCGAGAATTTGCCGGCGCGCTTCGTCGCCGATGACGCGCTGGAAATTCCGCACCATTTCCGGATACGGATGCGCGCCATAGACCGTGCCGAGGATGTAATGCGTAGTGCGGACGTTGGTGACCCAGTCGCGCATGGCTTCGTTGATGGCTTCCTTGAGCGTCTGCTGCCCGGCCTTCACGGACACGACTTCGGCGCCGAGCATTTTCATGCGATACACGTTCAGTTCCTGCCGCTGGCAATCCACCGCACCCATATAGACGACGCATTTCAGTCCGAACATCGCGGCAACGGTGGCGGTGGCGACGCCGTGCTGGCCCGCGCCGGTCTCGGCGATGATGCGCGTCTTGCCCATGCGCCGGGCGAGCAGGATCTGCCCGATGCAATTGTTGATTTTGTGCGCGCCGGTGTGGAGCAGGTCCTCGCGTTTCAGGTAGATTTTCGCGCCGCCAAGTTCCTTGGTGAGCCGCTCGGCAAAGTAAAGCGGCGTGGGCCGGCCGCAAAATTCTTTCAGGTAATACTCGAACTCGCGTTTGAACGCCGGGTCCTTTTGGGCGCAGCGGTATTCGTCCTCCAGTTCCTGCAACGGATGCATCAGCGTCTCCGGCACGAACCGCCCGCCGTACGGACCGAAATGACCGTGGGCATCCGGAAGTCTGGCGCTGGTATTTTTGCTCATAAAACGGCTGTTAATCTCGCGCAAAGACGCAGAGACGCAAAGAATTTATTTTTTACCACGGATCAACCTAACGCGGCTTTCGCCGCAACCACAACGATGAGCAGACAGGACGCCGCCAGTGCGATAGAACATTGGTGTGAAAATCAAAGTCACTACCAAAACCAGCGACGCCCCGTCGCCCTTTGTAACCCAACACGCTGCCGATGTCATCGGCGTTCTTTCCGGCTTTGACCGACTGCGTCTCATGGCCACCTTGCGCCCACTGTATCAGCCCAGCCTCATGATGAGGTATCTGAGCCGCACTGGCATCCTGCTTAAGCATTTCGCCACCTTTGCTGCCGGTTGGACCGAGCGGGTGCGTGCTGCCGCCCATCAACTGGCGGAGCAATCGGGCCGCCCACTGACCTACCTGCATGGCAGTTCCCAGCGCAAGGAACTGTTGGCGCGCGCGTTGGCGCGCCGCGACGGTCTGAGCAGCGGACTCATCGGTATTTGGAGCGTGGTCGAACCTTGCTTGACTTATTTCGTGCGGCGGGATCGGGCACAAAAGCAACTGGTGCTGCGCCTGGAACCGGGCAAGTGTCTGCACTATTACTTCTATTTTCTGCACGAACAACTGGGCCTGTCGCACCTGCGTCTGCAAACCTGGTTTCCCTTTGCCCTCCACGCCTGTATCAACGGCCGCCATTGGCTGGCCAGCCAACTCGACCAGGCGGGCATCGGTTACGTGCAGCGAGAGAACTGTTTCACTTGGATTGAAGACGTGGCCAAAGCCCAAGCTTTGGCCCGTGCTCAACTCCAAAGTCGCTGGCCGACTCTGCTGCAACCCTTGGTGGAGCAGTGCCATCCTCACGCGGCAGAGCTTTGCCAACCGCTGGCCCTGACCTACTACTGGAGCGTGACCGAAAGCGAATACGCCACCGACGTGATGTTCAAAAGCCCCGCCACGCTGGCCCGGCTCTATCCGGCGCTGATCCAGCAAGGCATCCGGCACTTCGGCAGCACCGACGTGTTGCGCTTTCTGGGCCACAAGACCCAAGCCAACGGACGGGTGCATGGCAATCATCAAGGCGAAGTGTTGAGCAGCCTCAAGCATCGGCCCGAAGGGTTGCGCCTCAAACACCAAGCCGGCGGCAACTCGATCAAACTCTACGACAAACAAGGCAGCGTGCTGCGCGTCGAAACCACGCTCAATCAGCCCCATCAATTTCGCGTCTTTCGTGCCAGTGAGCGTGACCCCGAAGGCAAAAAACGTTGGCAAGTGTTGCGCAAGAGCATCGGCGACCTGCACCGGCGGGCTGAAATCTGCGAAGCGATCAACGGCCGCTACTTGGAAGCCCTGGCTAGCGTTCGGGCCGGACAGAGCGCGGGCGAAGTGGCGCGAACGGTGTGCCAGCCGGTGGAGAAGGCCGGGCGGCGACATCGCGCGCTCAACCCGTGGTCGGAGCCGGACGCAGCGCTGTTGGAGGTCCTCAGCCGGGGCGAATGGACGGTGAGTGGTTTTCGCAACCGGGACGTGCGAGCAGCGTTGTATCCAGGCCAGGCCGATGCGACTGAGGCCCATCGCCAAAGCGGACGAGTTACGCGGGCGCTGGCACGTCTGCGGGCACACGGGATTATCAAAAAAGTCAGCGGCAGCTACCGGTACCAACTCACCCGACAGGGTCGGCAGATCGTGACCGCGCTCTTGGCTGCGCGCCAAGCAGATGTGGAAAAACTGATGGCTTTGGCCGCCTAAACTCTTTGTCAAAAATGCGTGAACTTTCGTCATTGTATTACGGATGCACACGGATTTATCTCTTGGCGGTCAGGCGGTCCTTGCCCGCCGTCAGTCCGAGCGGAAGGGCTCGGCGCGCACCGCTTGTCCCGCCATAGCCATGCGACCGCGGAAGAAACGCGCCCTGCCTCTGAATGTTTTGCCTTCATCCGTGTCAATCTGTGTGAATCCGTGGTTAAAATTATCAGCGACTACTTGACCCATTTCACTTCCGTCGGCGGCTGGAAGGTTTCCAAGCGGTGCAGCAGTTTTTCCGGGTCTTCCTCCACCATCACCAGTTCGCGGTGCTTGGGGCGGATGAAGCCTTCGCGCGTGGCGTGATCGAAAAATTCCAAGAAGCCGCGGTAGAAACCAGCGACGTCCAGCAGGCCGAACGGTTTTTGGTGCCAACCGAGCTGGCTCCACGCCAAAATCTCGCAGATCTCCTCGAAGGTGCCGTAACCGCCCGGCAACGCGATGAAACCGTCCGACAGCTCGGCAATGAGCGCCTTGCGCTCGTGCATGGTCTTCACCACGCGCAAGTCCGGGAGTTTTTCGTGTACCACTTCCTTGATGACGAGCTTTTCAGGAATCACGCCGATGACGTGGCCGCCGTTTTTCAAGTGCGGCGTCCGCCACAACGCCCATCAGACCCACGCACCCGCCGCCATAGACCAGCTCGATTCCGTGCCGGGCCAGAGTTGCGCCGAGTTTTTCAGCAGCCTGCGGCATAAGCGGGCGGGCGCCTTTGTTGGAACCGCAATAGACAGCGACGCGTTTCATTGTGTCGAAATGCCTGTCCTACCTGAGCTGTTTGTGCCGGAAACAAGCCGCGAGGTGGTCGTTGACCATGCCCGTCGCCTGCATGTGCGCGTAACAAATCGTCGAGCCGACAAAATTGAACCCGCGCTGTTGCAAATCTCGGCTCATGGCGTCTGACTGCTCTGTCCGCGCCGGAATCTGTTTGAGCGTTTTCCAGAAATTAATTTTGGGCCGGCCGTTCACGAACCGCCAGCTATAGGCGTCGAAACTCCCGAATTCCTCCTGCACTTTGAGAAAGGCCTTCGCATTCTGGATCGCCGACTGGATTTTCAGCCGGTTGCGGATGACCCCGGCGTTGTTCATCAATCTGGCAATTTCCGCGGCGCTGTAGCGCGCGACTCTTTCAGGATCGAATTGATCAAAGGCGGCGCGATAGTGCTCCCGCTTTTTCAGGACAGTGTGCCAACTCAAGCCGGCCTGTGCGCCTTCGAGGATCAAAAACTCGAACAGCCGGCGGTCATCATGCAGCGGCACACCCCATTCCGTATCGTGATATCGGATGTAGAGTTCGTCCGTCGCCCACGGACAACGGAATTTGACCGGCGCCTTTTTCATTCGGAACAGTGATAAAGAGAGGCGATCCCGCCTTGTTCGGCTGCAATCGGCTTAATTGGCCTTCACCGCGGCGATGAGCGCGTTGAGCGAGGCTTTGGCGTCGCCGAAAAGCATCCGGGTGTTGTCTTTGTAGAAGAGGTGGTTTTCGATACCAGCGAAGCCCTTGGCCATCGAGCGTTTCATCACGATGACGGTCTTGGCGTGATCGGCCTCAATAATGGGCATCCCGTAAATCGGGCTGGTCTTTTCCTCGCGCGCGGCGGGGTTCACCACGTCGTTCGCGCCGATGACGAGGCAGACATCCACGCGGTCCATGGTGGGGTTGATGGCTTCCATTTCCTGGAGCTGGTCGTAGGGAACATTGGCCTCGGCGAGGAGCACGTTCATGTGGCCGGGCATACGGCCGGCGACCGGGTGGATGGCGAACTGGACTTCGACGCCGCGCTTGCCGAGCTCGTCCGAAAGCTCGCGGACCTGGTGCTGCGCCTGCGCGACTGCCATGCCGTAACCGGGCACAATCACGACCCGCTGCGCATAACCGAGCAGCAGCGCGGCTTCGTCGGCTTGAATCGGTTTGACCGTCCCGGCGACACCGGCAGCCGCCGCCTGCCCGCCGCCGCCGGAGCCGAACGCCCCAAACAACACATTGGTCACGGGCCGATTCATCGCCTTGCACATGAGCAGCGTCAGCAGCGTGCCGGAAGAGCCGACGAGCGTTCCGGCGACAATCATCGAAAGGTTATCAATGGTAAAACCGTCCGCCGCCACGGCCAAACCCGTGAAAGAGTTCAACAACGAGATGACGACCGGCATGTCGGCGCCGCCGATGGGCATGACCATCGCCACGCCGAAAACGAGGGCCAGCCCGAACATTACGATGAACGCGGTCGTGTTGGTGGTTTGTCCGGCAATCAGGTATCCGCACAAACCGAGAATGACGAGCAGGACGAGGCCGTTCAAAAAATTCTGGCCAAGGAAGGTGTGCGGCTTTTCAAATTTTCCCTCCAACTTCAGAAAGGCAATGATGCTGCCGGAGAACGACAGCGAACCGATGAGCGTGGCGAACAAAATAGCAACCATGTTGAACGTCCTGATTTCCTCGTGGTGGCTAATCCTCCCGAGAAAATCCAAACTCCCGACCAACGCCGCGGCCCCGCCGCCCAGACCGTTGAAGGCCGCGACCATCTGTGGCATCGCGGTCATCTTCACCGAATACGCGCCAACCGCACCGAGCGCGAGGCCGATCAAAATGCCGACGACCATGAGCGTGCAATTTAGATTCCAGCCCTGCAGATGAGCCTGCGAAATCATCAATGGAATGGTGGCGAAAAACGCGACGAGCATGCCGGCGGCGGCGAGGAGATTTCCGTAGCGCGCGGTCTTCGGCGAACTCAAAAACTTGATGCCGAGGATGAATAAAATCGCGACCCCGATGAAAATAAGCGCGAGTGTGGAACTCATGGCTTTTTCTTTTTCTTGAACATTTGCAACATGCGGTCCGTGACCATGAACCCGCCGAAGACGTTGGCCGAACCGAAAATCACCGCGATGAAGCCGAGCGCCTGGCACAACGGGCTGTCCGCGCCGGCCAGCACCAACATGCCGCCGAGCAGGATGATGCCGTGGATGGCGTTGGTGCCGGACATCAGCGGCGTGTGCAGCATCGAAGGCACTTTAGAGATTTCTTCAAAGCCCACGAAAATCGCGAGCACGAAGATAAAAAAGGTCAGGATAAAAATGTAGGTTTCGGGGCTCATAAAATCAACTCGGTTTGGCGGTGAGTTTTTCGTTCACAATCTTGCCGCCGTGCGTGACGAGGCAGCCCTTGATGATTTCGTCATCGAGTTTGAGCACGAAGGTTTTGTTCTGCTTGTCCCAGAATTCCTCGACGAGGCTCAACAAATTCGCGGAATAAACCTGGCTGGCGTGCATCGGCACGCGTCCCGGCAGGTTGGCGATGCCGACGATTTTCACCCCGTTGCGGTCGGTCACCTGGTCCAGGACCGCGCCCTCGACATTGCCGCCGGTCTCAATCGCCATGTCCACGACCACGCTGCCCGGCTTCATCGCGTTGAGCATTTCGGCGGTGACCAGAACCGGCGCCCGGCGCCCAAACACCTGTGCGGTGGTGATGACGATGTCGGAATCGCCGCAGGTTTTCTTCATGGCGTCGCGCTGCTTTTGAATTTGTTCCTCGGTCAGCGCCTTGGCATAGCCGTCCTTGGTCTGGCCGGTTTCGCCGAGGTCAATTTTTAAAAACTGTGCGCCGAGAGATTTGACCTGCTCTTCGACGACGGGCCGCGTGTCGTAGGCGGTGACTTTCGCGCCGAGCCGTTTGGCCGTGGCAATCGCCTGCAACCCCGCGACGCCGACGCCGATAATGAACACTTTGGATGGCAGGATCGTTCCCGCCGCCGTGGTCATCATCGGAAAAATCTTGTTGGAATAACGCGCGGCGAGGATAACGGCCTCGTAGCCGCCGAGGTTGGCCTGCGACGACAGCACGTCCATTTTCTGCGCCCGCGTCGTACGCGGAATGAATTCCATGCTGATGGCGCTGGCGCCGCGTTCGGCCAGCTTTTGGACCAAATCCTTTTCGTTGAACGGATCAAGCAGGCTGGCGTGGATGCAGCCGGATTTGAGCTGGGCAATTTCCCCGAGCGGCGGCTTGCGCACGCGCAATACCATGTCGCCGGAGGACAAAAGCTTTTTGCGGTCGCCGGCGATGGTTGCGCCGGCTTTGGTGTAGGCCTCGTCCGGAAATCCGGCCCGGGCACCCACGCCGGCCTCGACTTCGACCTGCGCGCCCAGTTTGACCAGTTTGGCGGCGCTGTCCGGCGTCAACGGCGTTCTCGTTTCGCCCGGTTGTGTTTCCTTAGGAACGGAAATTTTCATCGCTTCAAAAAACGTGGCGCGCAATGTATCAGAACGCGTGCTGGAGGGAACTCAAAAATTCTCTTTTTTGCATTAGAACGGCGTCCGCGTTCCGGTGGCCGGCGTTTTCTCCGGCTTTTTTTAGATGGCCGCTTTGGCCGCATTGATGAACGCGCGCACCTTCGCGGGTTCCTTTTTACCCGGCGAAATTTCCACGCCGCTCGATACATCCACGCCAAAGGGCCGCACTTTGCGAACGGCCTCGGCCACGTTTTCCGGCGTCAGTCCGCCGGCGAGGAAGATTGGTTTGCCGAATTTTTGCGCCTCGACGGCCAGGTCCCAATTGAACCTTTCGCCCGAACCTCCCACCGCCTCGGGGGAATACGCATCCAGCAGCCAGGCGTTGGTCTGGTATGGCTTCAGCTCCTTGAGCGTCCCGGCGTCCCGCATTCGGAACGCCTTCATGCTCATCAGCCCGAATTGCAAACAATAATCCGGCGGTTCGTCACCGTGAAATTGCAGCAGGTTCAATCCGCACTCGCCAATGGCGCGGAGCACTTCTGCCTTGAGTGCATTTACAAACACGCCGGCCCGCATGACGAAGCCGGGCAACTGCTTTGAGATGGCGGCGGCCGCGCCAATCGTCACGTGCCGCGGGCTGGTTTTATAAAAGACAAAGCCCAGCACGTCCGCCCGCGCCTCGATGGCAACCTGCGCGTCTTCCAGATTTGTGATGCCGCAAATTTTGACCCACGTGCTCATTTTTGCTTTTTCGTTTGCCGTTGGCTGCCCGTTTCTTCGGCTGTTGCCTAAATCGTGAATCGTAAATCGTTAAGCGAAAATTGCAATTTGCTTCTGGGCGCAATTTTTCCCGCTTTTTTGGCTCGTCGTGTTGCTGTTCCTTTCCGCAGAATACTTTGGTGCCGACGACGATTTATTTCGATTACAACGCCACGACCCCGCTTGACCCGCAGGTCCGCGAGGCGATGCTCCCCTATTGGGGCGGGATTTGGGGCAACCCTTCGTCCGTGCATCACATCGGACAGCGCGCCCGGGCGGCGCTCGACGACGCGCGAGCCCGGGCGGCAGCGTTCCTCGTTTGCAAGCCCAGCGAACTGACTTTCACCAGCGGCGGCACCGAGAGCAACAATCTGGCGATTTGCGGGGCGGCCCGCCGGCTCAAGCCGAAGGGGCAACACCTCATCACCTCTGCCATTGAACACCACGCCGTTCTCCTTTGCTTCGATTATCTTGAAAAGAACGAAGGTTTTGAAGTCTCCAGGCTGCCGGTGGACCGCGAGGGGCTTGTGTCGGTTGATGATTTGAAACGGGCGATCCGTCCGGACACGGTGCTGGTTTCCATCATGGCGGCCAATAACGAAATCGGCACCCTTCTGCCGGTGGCCGAAATGGGCGCGGTCTGCCGCGAGCGCGGGATTGCGTTCCATACGGACGCGGTACAGTGGTTCGGCAAGGAACCGGTTGAGAATATCAACCAGTTCAATGCCGACCTGGTCTCGGTCTGTGCCCACAAATTCCACGGACCGAAGGGTGCCGGGCTGCTTTTCTCCAGATCTCCCCTGTTTCCCGACCCGATCCTGTTCGGTGGCGGGCACGAGAATGAACGCCGGGCGGGGACTGAAAATCTCGCCGCCATCGTTGGGTTGGTTGTTGCACTGGAGTGTTTTGTCCGTCCTCCGGTTTTCCCACGGTTGCTCCTGAACCCCTTGACCCAGCAACTGATTGCGCAAATCGAAAAGAACAACGGTGTGGAATTCGTCGGTTCGCGCAACCATCGGCTGGCCAATACCGCCGCTTTTGTTGTTCGCGGCGCGGACAGCATTTCCTTGCTGGCCGGCCTGGATTTGGACGGAATCTGCGCGTCGAGCGGTTCCGCCTGTTCGGCGGGGTCACTGGAGCCTTCCCATGTGATTGAGGCCATCGGTCGGCGGGAACAGGCGAACTCGCTGGTTCGCTTTTCCCTCGGGCGAGAATCAACAAAAGAAGAGGTGGAAGTCGCCGCAGCTTCTTTTTCGGCGGTGCTCCGCCGTGCACAACATGGCCAGGATGTCCTTCTTTGCTTGTGAGTATTTTGTTAAATGTGTGAAGAAGTTCGCTTTGGTAAATCTTTACACCCCAAAGAAAAAATTTCCTGGGTTTCTTTTGTTTCTTTTTTTCTGCGTTTACCTTGACAGGAAAGGTTGTTTGCCTTATTCACAGCCCATAATAATAAGAAAACTTTGAAGAAAGAAGAAACTATTAACTGCGCATGAACCTTACCATAACCAAGGAGCAGATTCTTAATGGCCTGCAGGCGGTGCAAAATGTCGTCAGTGCGCGCACGACCTTGCCCATTCTGTCAAACGTCTTGATGCGAGTCGAAGGTGAAAAACTGGAGTTCACGGCGACGGATCTGGATGTGACTGTAGCCTGCACAGTTGAAGCCAAAGTGAAAAAAGGTGGCTCGGCCACCGTGCCGGTCAAAAAACTGTTTGGTATCGTCCGCGAGTTGAATGGCAGCGAAATTGACATCGAGGTTGATGACAAGAACATCTGCAGTATTCGTTGTGGTTCTTCTTTTTATCGAATTCATGGCTTGGCAGCCGATGAATTCCCCCCCTGCCGAAGTTCAAAGATGACAAGAAAGTCACCCTTCCCCAGGAAACCGTTCAAGCCATGTTGCGGAAGACTTCCTTCGCCATTTCGACGGACGAATCCCGGTATGTGCTGAACGGCATCTACATCAGCCTGAAGGATCATAAGATGACTGTTGTGGCGACGGATGGCCGGCGGCTGGCCTTGGTGGACGAAGAGGTGGACATCGCGGAGAAAAGCGAAGGCGAGTTCATCATCCCGGCAAAGGCGGTGAACGAATTGAGCCGCCTCCTTCAAGACAAGGGGGAAATCGAGGTCAAATTAGGCGAGAATCAGGCATCGTTCGCGCTAAAGGATGAAAAGGGACTTTCCGTGTTGGTTGTGACAAAACTGATTGAGGGGAATTACCCCAATTACCGCCAGGTCATCCCGTCGGAAGCCAAGGAGCGCGTGCCGCTCGCACGCGAGGAATTCCTGCACGCGCTGCGCCGCGCCGAAATCATGACCAGCGAAAAAGCGAACTCTGTCAAACTCGCTTTCGGCAAGAATAACCTGGCCATCACGGCCAATTCGCCGGAAGTTGGCGAGGCGCGCGAAAGTCTGGCGGTCAATTACAAGGGCAAGGAAGTCGCCATCGCGTTCAATCCCCAATACCTCATTGATCCGCTCAACGCGCTGACGGAAGACGAGGTTTTCTTTGAGTTGACCGACGAACTCAGCCCCGGGGTTCTGAAAATCAACGGCCCCTTTCTCTACGTCGTGATGCCGATGCGGCTGAGTTGATCTTGCAAAGACAAGCAGTCACATCTGCTCAACGGTCTCGATGCCAAGAACCTCCAGGCCCTGTTTCAACACCCGCGCCGTCAAATCGCACAGTGACAGCCGGCTGGCCCGCGTTGCGTCGTCGGCCTTGAGCACCGGGCAATTTTCGTAAAACGCGGTGAACTTGCCGGCGAGTTCGAACAGAAAGTTGCACAAGAAGTTCGGACGAAATTCTTCCGCGACGGCCTCCAGCGTCAGCCCGAAATTCAACAGGTGCTTGGCCAGCCCAATTTCTTCCGCTGCCGTCAGTTCGATGTTGGATGTTGGATGTTGGATGTCGGATGTTTCTCCCGCCTTCCGGAAGATACTTCTGACTCGGGTGAAGGCGTATTGCAAGTACGGCGCGGTGTTGCCGTTGAGCGCCAGCATCTTCTCCCAACTGAAAACGTAATCGCTCTGCCGGTTCGGCAACAGGTCGGCGTATTTCACCGCACCGACGCCGACCACGCGCGCGATGTCATGGCGCTGCGCCTGCGGCAAATCCGGATTTTTGTCCGAAACAATTTTAAAAGCGCGCGCCTCGGCTTCGTCGAGCAAGTCGGCCAATTTCACGGTTTCGCCGGAGCGGGTTTTGAACGGCCTGCCGTCTTCGCCCAGGATGGAGCCGAACCAGACGTGCGCGAGCTTCGGAAAGGCCGAAGGCGGATTGCTGAAGGCGGATTGCCATTTTCGGAACGCGGCGAAAACCTGCTGGAAGTGCAATTGCTGCCGTCCGTCGGTGACGTAAATGATTTCGTCCGGCTGCCAGGTTTCGAGCCGATAGGCGAGCGTGGCGAGGTCGGTCGTTGTGTAGTTGAAACCCCCGTCGCTTTTGCGGATGAGCGCGGGATGCTCCTTGAGCTGGGGATTGTCGTCGAAGAAAATCGCGATGGCGCCTTCGCTTTCGCGCGCGATGCCTCTGGCGAGCAGTTCGTCCACGAGCGGCTTGAGGCGCGGGTTGTAAAAACTTTCGCCAAGCGTCTGGTCGAACTTCACGCACAGCCGCGTATAGATGGAGTCGAATTGTTGCTGCGACAACGCAAGCATCTCGCGCCAGACGTTCAGGTTTTCTTCGTCGCCGCCCTGGAGTTTGACGAGTTCGTGCCGGGCGGCGTCCCGGACGGAGTCCTGGGCTTCGGCCGAGGAGCTGACCAGCTTGTAAAGTCGCTCCATTTCGCCGAGGGGATCGGCTTTCAGGGCGTCGGGCCTTAAGTGTTGCTTCCAGCCCAACAGCAGCATCCCGAACTGCGTGCCCCAGTCGCCAATATGGTTGTCGGTGATGACGCGGTGGCCGAGCAGGCGCAGCGTGCGCGCCAAGCCGTCCCCGAGGATCGTGGAGCGAATGTGGCCCACGTGCATCGGCTTGGCCACGTTCGGCGAGCTGAAATCAATGACTATGGTTTTCGCCGGCGCAGCCTTTTCAAAAAACAAATGTTCGCCGCGCGCGGCGGCTTGAAGCGTTTCCGCGAGCGCGGAAATTTTCAGCCGGAAATTCAGGAAACCGGCCCCGGCGATTTCCACTTTCTCGCAGAAGTCCGAAACTTGGAGCCTGGCAAGCACGTCCGTCGCGAGCTGGCGCGGGTTCAGCTTTCTCGCTTTGGCCAGCGACATCAGCGCGTTCGTCTGGTAATCGCCGAAGTTCGGGTCGGGACACGGGCGCACCAAAACGGTCGAGAGGTCCGCCTCCGGCAGGACAGCGCGGACGGCCTGTTGCAAACGAAATTCGATTTGTTTGTGCGGCAACACGGGCTTGATTTAAGCACGGCAACGCGCGCCGAAGCAAAGCGAAAGCAAAAAGGGCGCGGCTTTCTGCGAAGCCAACGCGGGGAAGCCGCGCGGCCGGGCAGATCATTTATTCCCGTAATCGCGGATGATGGCGAGCATGGCGGCGGCATCGGGCGCCAGCTCCAGCGCCTGGCGAAAGTCGGCCTTGTGCAACAGTTTGGCGATGTTCGCCAGCGTGTGAAGATGCTTTTGAAACTGGCCTTGCGGCACCAGAAAGAGCATGACCAGCTTCACCGGCTGGTTGTCGAGCGCGTCGAAGTTCACGCCGGTTTTTGAACGGCCAAGCGCGCCGACGACTTCGAAGATCAAATCGGTCGAAGCGTGCGGGATGCCGATGCCGAACCCGATGCCCGTGCTCATCGAAGTTTCGCGCTTCTTGACGGCGGCGGTGATGGCGTCGCGATGCTCCGCCGGAATTTTGCCCGTGGTGACAAGATTGCCGATCAACTCGTCAATGGCTTCCCATCGGTTGGTGGCGTGCAAATCGGTGACAATTTGCTCCTGATTCAAGATGTCGGCCAAGTCCATACTGTGCGTCAACCGAGGGTTTGAACGAAACCGCGCGACAATTCAAGACAGAAATGTTGACAAAAGCAGCCCGCGCCGGTTAGAGCCACTTCTGCAACCAAACCAAAACCAGTCCGGTGCCCTCCCACCACCACCCCAGCGCGCTTAAAAGGCCGACCCGCCCCGTCAACAACGGGACCCCGAGCAACAACATCCCCACATTGCCGAGAAAAATGATCACCGACGAGAACACCCAGCCCTGCGATGTGATGTCCGACTGCCGCGTTTGCAAAACATGCCAGGTCAGCGTCACGTGAAACGCATACGCCGCGCCAACCAGCAGATGAAACCAGACCAGATAACTCCGCCAGTCCCACAGCCAACGGCCGAGGGCGAACACCGCGACGACCAACGCCACGTAAAGCGGGAAAAAATAAGGCGCCAGCACAATCAGGAAATTGCTTTTTGAGACGACGACGTGACCGCCGCCGGAGGAAACCTTGAGTTTCTTCAACTGCCCGCCAAAAAGCCAGGCCCACAAGGCGTGTGTCAGCTCGTGACCGAAGACATAAATCCACATGGGTTTGGGCAACAGCAAGTAAATCACCAGCCAGCAGGCTGCCCCCGCCAGCAACGGCACCCAAACCACAGCCACGCCACCGCAGGCGCCAAGCACCTTCCACAATGCCATCCCCGCGCCAACGCAAACCGGCAACAGCAGGAAGGCAACGAAAAACTTGAACCACTTCAACACCCGGCCAGAATTCAGAATCCGGCGTTGGAGTTCAAGCCTCAGCTTGTGCTGGCGCCACGCAGAAGCGTGAACTCCAACTTGCCACTTGCCACCCGTCACCTGTCACTCGACAATCTTTGCGATGACTCAGGACGAAGTCTTGAAAATTTTCCACGAAACCGGCGCGCTGCTTGAAGGCCATTTCATCCTGCGCAGCGGCTTCCACAGCCGCCAATACTTTCAATGCGCGCTCGCCCTTCAACAGATGCCCGTCGTCGAAAGAATCGGTCGCGCCCTGGTGGACAAAGTCCGCAATCTGGGCGCCGCCGCCGTGGTGGCCCCGGCGTTCGGCGGGTTGGTCATCGGACAGGAGGTCGCGCGACAACTCGCCGTCAGGTTCATTTTTGCGGAGAAAGAGCGCGGCAAGCTGGTTTTGCGGCGCGGATTCAAGATTGCGACCGGCGAAAAAATCCTTGTGGTCGAGGACGTGGTGACCAAGGGCGGTCGCGTGCAGGAGACGATTGACATTGTCCGCGCGCAGGGCGGAAACGTTGTCGGCGTGGCGGCCATCGTGGACCGCTCGAATGGCGCGGTGAATTTCGGCATGCCGTTTGCCGGCTTGCTTTCACTCCATGTCGAAACGTTTGAGCCGGACAAACTGCCGCCAGACCTGGCAAAAACTCCGGCAGTCAAGCCGGGCAGCAAATAGATTTCGTTTTCGGAGGGACGAGCTCTGCGAGTCCCCAAATTTTCGCCAAGAGAAACAGCGACTCGTATAACTCGTCCCTCCGCGGGATTATGCACTTGACAAGTGTTGGACAAAGTGGCATATTTGAGGTATGAAAACAATGAAAACGGATTTGTTGCCAACACCAAACGACATGACACTTTCACAGGTGATGAAGCGATTTAGCAGTGAAGTGGAAGCCCGCGAATATCTTGAAGCGATACGCTGGCCGAATGGCCCTGTGTGTCCACACTGCAAAAACAGCGATCAAAACAAAATCTGGAAAATCCACGCCAACACCGCCAAGAAAATCCGCCCCGGTTTGTATCGCTGTGGCGAGTGCGACAAGGAATTCACTGTGACCGTTGGCACGATTTTCGAGGACAGTCATATCCCGCTCTCAAAATGGCTGGTTGCGTGGTATATGGTTGCATCGGCCAAAAAAGGAACGAGCGCACTTTGGATTCAGCAAAATCTTGGACTGGGTTCTTATCGCACAGCGTGGATGATGATGCACAAAATCCGTCACGCGCTCAAAGACCCGGCGGTTGCCGAACAAATGAAAGGAACGCTGGAATGCGATGAGACGTATGTGAATGCGTTGCCGCGCCAAAGCGAAAACCAGCCAAGGCCGGTTAAGGGCTTTCGAGAAGGTTCTGAAAAAGTGCCGGTCGTGGCGCTTGTTCAGCGTGACGGAGACTTGCGGACAAAAGTGACGCCGAACGTCACACAGAAAAATCTTCGATTGTTCGTCGGCGCAAACGCCGACCCCAATTCGACGGTCAACACCGACGAATCCAAGGTTTATTATTTTTTGCGCGGCTTCAAACGGCATGACCGTGTGAATCACGGCTTAAAGGAATACGCCCGTCACAATCCAGACGGCACGGTGAGCCATGTCAACACCTGCGAATCGTTTTTCTCGCTTTTGAAGCGCGGCATTTATGGTTCATTCCACCACGTCAGCAAGGAACACCTGCCGCGTTACTGCGATGAATTTTCGTTTCGATGGAATCACCGCAATTTGAACAGCGGCGAACGATTTGTGGCCGGACTGAAAAGGGCAGAGGGAAAACGCCTCATGTATCGCCGTCCTAAAAACTTGCTTCAAGGACAGTAAAATTTCGTGGCTGGTCAAATCCGATTAAGCCGGAACAGAACGTGAGTTTTTAGAATTTACGTTTCTTCAAGATGCCTTTTTCAATAAGGCTTTCAATTTGTCTGTCCACCAATCGCGCAGCGGCTTCGGTCGGATTTTTCCCATACAAGTTCAGAGCAACTAAATCGTCAAGATAAACGCAAACGCCTTTTGCCAACGAAACCGTCTTTTGAACCGTCTCAACATCATTTCGCTGTCAGCGGTCACTTGAAACCGGCCAGCCAGGGTCGAAATGAACCGGCCAGTCAAATCGCGTAAGTCCGCATTTTCGTTCCCAAAATCTCCCTGTAACGCTCTGCTATGGAGCTTTTTGGAACGAAAATGCTTGTTTCGTCTATGAAAAGCCGGTGGCTGGTTCAATTCGACCTTTCGTGGCTGGTTTTGATTCGACCGGTGACAATTTCGCGGCTTTGGCATAATTATGCCATAATAATGGCAAAATTATCTGTTGACAAGTTTTTAGAAATATGCAATTCTCGCACCAATGCCTTATGGCAGGTGGATGTTCCGCACGGAATATCGTGGAAACCCCCAGCAATGGGGGCTTTTCCATCTTTAGATATAAACTTCCCAAACCCAATGCTTACCCCATCAAATCGCTTGCGTATTTTCTTCCAAAAAACATCCGCCACCAGTTCGCCGATGCAGCCTCATTAACACCCTGAACGCCGTGATTGATTAAGCATCGCATTTTGGCGGGATGCGCCAACAGGTCGGCCAACTGCAATCCGGCAACGTTTTTGGATTTTGGAGACAGCTTTATTTCTTTGCTGGTAAAGTGTTGTTGATAAAATTCAGCACGCTGAATCCAATTTCCATGAGAATAGAGCGTTTCAAACGCAGCTTTTAATTGCTGGTCTTCAGCTTTTCCGCGTGATTCTCCCATGACATCCCCCTTTCTGCCTCCTAGCCAAAATCCATAACGTTGCAACAACGCGACGAAACAATAGTGGTACGGGGGAAATGGAAACGCATATCTGTCTTGATGGCTTGCTTTGTTAATTAACACAATCAACGAAGTGAATGTAATCTGCTGAATGATTTCCAAAAATTCAGCATCAAAAGCGTCTCGTGTCGCATCATCTTCGAGTGGACTAAAAATTCCGCTCCGGCTCATTATCTCCTTACGATGTAAAATAATTGGCTCATCGGGGTCGCCTTTGAAAAATTTCCGCTTTAATCCTTCCCACCTGAGTTGAAACCGCTGATATTCCGCATCCTCAAAAATGACGCCGCACAGGGCCAAATGCTGATCGTGAACGGTCCCTAATTTGTTATACGAATGAACGCCTGACTCGTCGAAATATAATCGGTAACGGCTCATCTACGGTTGAGCCTATAATAATAAAAAATCGTGGCAATGCCTTTTGATTTTTGGTAAAACGGGATTATTGAAAACGAAGCCAGAAAAGCAGCAGAGCAAATTTGACGAACTCATGCGCCGGGTGGTGCTGGTGAAGCCGGAGAAGAAAAAACGACCATCAAAGCGGCGAAAGTAGCTGCTGAGATGCTTCAATTCCAATCACATGTTTTTGGCTTCTTTTCGGGGCATGGCAACTAAAGAAAAGAAAAATTCACGACCACAGTTTGAACCCCGACTGTCCCTGGCGCAAACAGATCAATCTCAGCAGGAAAATATGTTTCTTGAAAATTTGTTGAAATGCTGAACGATGTTGCGGCAAAGCCCGAAATTGTCAGCGGTCACTTGAAACCGGCCAGCCAGGGTCGAAATGAACCGGCCAGTCAAATCGCGTAAGTCCGCATTTTCGTTCCCAAAATCTCCCTGTAACGCTCTGCTATGGAGCTTTTTGGAACGAAAATGCTTGTTTCGTCTATGAAAAGCCGGTGGCTGGTTCAATTCGACCTTTCGTGGCTGGTTTTGATTCGACCGGTGACACCGAAATGGGGGTTAATGTATATTGGCTAACCATTTCTAAACAAGTGGCATTCTTTTTCCCTAAAAAACTAAGGCGTCCGCCTACGAATTTCCAATGGCCCTCAACCGTATCAACAACAAAATTTGTCGGCGCCAATAAAGAGATAAAGTTAATGTTTAATTTTTCAACCGACTTTTCCCCCTCTTTCACTGCCGATACTTCCAAAGAGATGTCTCGTGTGTTTTTTAGGGGGATTACATAGGCGTTCCCGACAATATAGTTTGTGAGACCAAAACCGTTTATTTTTAACTGGTATGACGGAGCCGTTGATTCCGTCTTGATTAACACACCGGCATTGCTGACCGCAAGAAACGCCGCCGCTGGAAGCGCTTCAAGAAAAGTTACACGTTGTTTAAGGGAGGCGTTTTCTGTGTTTAGGGTCGCAATCTGCGCGTCTTTTTCGCGTTTCATTTCCGCCGCGTCCACTTTCAAATTTACAACAGTTGCGTTCGCGGCATCTAATTGGGATTTGTAACTTTTAGCAAGGTCATCATTGCTTCTGGCGTTGTCATCTGAACTGCGAATTTCGGATTCGTCATAGCAACCGCGACAGAAAAAGCAAATGCCGCCAGCGACAATAACAACGCCACACAAAAACCTTAATGCTGCCGCTTTTTTCACAGCACCCCCATAACTTTTGAAATCTTCCGCGAGCGTGTCGAACCCATACCAGCGCCAAAATGTATCATGGCACCCGATAATGAATTCGCGCCACACAGAAGGCTTTTTTTCTGGTTTTGGGTTAAGCGGTTGGGGTTGGTTTGGCAACGGGCCTGACATCTGGCCATAGCATCCAAAAAACCCCGTGGACTGTCAAATTCCACATCCTTGCATGTGAAGTGATTATTCGTCATAAAATCCTTCTTTGTGCCATCGTTTCCAATTTCGTCACGGTTCCACTTGTGAAGTGCATATTCCCGTCCCTCCGAAAGAAATTTGATTGTGCCATACAGCCCTACCCAACTGTGCCGTTTTGACGCTTTTGGCACAGTTTTTTGTCGTCCAAAAAAGGGTTGAAAGCGTAACTTAGTCCTTTGTTTGCAACGAGTTTATAGTCTCCCGAGCATCGCGGCATCGCCATTGCTTGGAAGACTGGAGAGGTAGTGTAACCACATAGATTTTATGGCAAAAGTTTTAGGCATCGATTTGGGAACGACGAACTCCTGTATGGCGATCATGGAAGGCGGCGAGCCGTTGGTTTTGGAGAATTCAGAAGGCAAACGCACCACGCCATCCGTGGTCGCGTTCACCAAGGGCGGCGAGCGGTTGGTCGGCGAGGCCGCCAAACGCCAGGCGGTCACCAATTCGCGCAACACCGTCTATTCCATCAAACGGTTCATGGGCCGCAAATTCGACGAGGTCTCGGAGGAAATCAAACGCGTGCCCTACAAGGTTGTGAAAACGTCCAACGGCGACGCTGCGGTGGAAGTGGAAGTGGACGGAAAATCGAAACAATTTTCGCCGCCGGAAATTTCCGCGATGATTCTCGGCAAACTCAAGGCCGACGCCGAAATGCGCCTGGGCGAGAAAATTACCCAGGCCGTCATCACCGTTCCCGCTTATTTCAACGATTCGCAACGTCAGGCCACGAAGGACGCCGGCAAAATCGCCGGACTCGAAGTGCTCCGCATCATCAACGAGCCGACCGCCGCATCGCTCGCCTACGGGCTCGACAAGAAGAAGGACGAGAAAATCGCCGTCTATGACCTCGGCGGCGGCACGTTCGACATCTCCGTGCTGGAAATCGGCGACGGCGTGTTTGAGGTCAAGGCCACCAACGGCGACACGCACCTGGGCGGTGACGACTGGGACGGGCGCCTCATGGATTGGATCCTCGACGAATTCAAAAAGGACAGCGGCATGGACCTGCGCAAGCAGCCCGACGCTCTCCAGCGCATCAAGGAAGAAGCCGAAAAGGCCAAAATCGCCCTCAGCTCCGCGCAGCAATACGAAATCAATCTGCCGTTCATCACCGCCGACGCGAGCGGGCCGAAGCACATCCAGAAAACGCTTACCCGGGCGAAAATGGAACAACTCTGTGACGAACTTTTCGAGCGCACCATCAAGCCGGTCAAAGCCTGCTTGAACGACGCCGGCATCGAAGCCGCGAAGATTGACGAGTTGGTGCTCGTCGGCGGCATGACTCGCATGCCGCGCGTCGTCGAGACGGCGAAAACGCTCGTCAACAAACCGCCGCATCAGGGTGTGAACCCGGACGAAGTCGTCGCCGTGGGCGCCGGCATTCAGGGCGGCGTGCTCAAGGGCGAAGTGAAGGACGTGCTCCTGCTCGACGTGACGCCGTTGTCGCTCGGCATCGAGACACTCGGCGGCGTGTTCACGCGGCTCATCGAGCGCAACACGACCATCCCGACGCGCAAATCGGAAATTTTCTCCACCGCCAGCGACAACCAGCCCGGCGTGGAAATCCACGTGCTCCAGGGCGAGCGCCAGTTCGCCCGCGACAACCGGACTATCGGCAAGTTTCATCTGACCGATATTCCGCCCGCCCCCCGCGGTGTGCCGCAAATCGAGGTGACGTTCGACATTGACGCCAACGGCATTTTGCACGTGAGCGCCAAGGACCTCGGCACCGGCAAAGAGCAGAAGATCACTATCACCGCCAGCAGCGGCCTCGCGAAGGATGACGTCGAGAAAATGCGCAAGGACGCCGAGGCGCACGCCGACGAGGACAAGAAACACCGCGAGGAAGTCGAGACGCGCAACGAAGCCGACAGCGCGGTGTATCGCTCCGAGAAATTGCTCAAGGAGACCGGCGACAAACTTTCCGGCGACGACAAGAGCAAGATCGAAAAGGCCGTGGCAGACGTGAAGGAAGCGTTGAAAGGCAGCGACGCAAGCGCCATCAAATCCGCCGCCGAGAAGCTGAATGAAGCGTGGCAGGCGGTGAGCGCCGAACTTTACAAGGCCGCCGCCGCGAAAGCGCAATCTGAGAAGGCGCACGGCGCTGGCGCATCTGGCGGCGAGCCGCAGGGCGAAGCCAAGCCCGACGAAAAAAAGAAAGACGAAGGCGTGATTGACGCCGAGGTCGTGGACGAGAAAAAGTAATTTAACGTTGCGTGGCCGAACAATTTCCCCGGCGCTTGGGCGGTTGGAATTGATTACGATTAGCGGTTCAGAACCAGAAACATGAATGCCGGCAAAGCCAATGTGCGCATGACCGAATGGGACAAGGACAAGACCTGTCGCCTCGGCACCCGGTATCAGTTCTGGCTGAAGCTGTCCGAACGGCCGGACCCGGACTGGCAGCATTGTTTCCGGGAAATCTGTGACCGGATGGCGACACAGCAGCCGTTCTGGGCCGACCTGATGATACCGCTGACGGAGCGTGAACAATCGTATGCCCGGGTGCTGGGCGACCCGCGCGAGTTCGAGGGCGTCTTGTATCCGCGCTTAAGGGAGGCCCTCCGGCGGGCCAATGAAATGTTTGATGAACAAAAGGAAGAAGAAAGACGCAAAGGCTTGCAGTTGGCCGCCAAACGGGCGGAGGACGGGCGAATCATCGCCGAGTTGAAAACGAAATTTCAAGTGGACTGAATTTTCCCGTCGCGGGTGCGGTGGGATTTGATTACGATCAACAGACAAACAACAACAAACGAAAAACGAACTATGGCACTAAATGTTAAACCGATCGGCGACCGTATCCTGGTCGAGCCGGTCGAAGAGAAGGAAGTCAAGAAGGGCGGCATCATCATTCCCGATACCGCCAAGGAAAAGCCGCAGGAAGGCATCATCGTCGCCCTCGGCACCGGCAAAACCAACGACGACGGCAAGAAAATCCCGTTTGAAGTCAAAAAGGGCGACCGCGTGCTCGTCTCCAAATACGGCGGCACCGAAATCAAAATTGACAACAAGGAATACAAGATTCTGTCGTCGGACGATATCCTGGCCGTGCTCGAATAAACCATTCAACATTCAACATTCAACACTCAACTCTCAACTAAGAATATGGCAGCAAAACAATTACTGTTTGATGAAGCGGCGCGGCAGGCCATCCTGCGGGGCGTCACCAAACTTTCCAAGGCCGTCACCGCCACGCTCGGGCCCAAGGGCCGCAACGTGGTCATTGACAAGAAATACGGCTCGCCCACCGTCACCAAGGACGGCGTGACCGTGGCCAAGGAGATCGAACTGGAGGACCCCTACGAAAACATGGGCGCCCAAATGGTCCGCGAAGTCGCCAGCAAGACCAGCGACGCCGCGGGCGACGGCACGACGACCGCCACGGTGCTCGCGGAATCCATTTACCGCGAGGGCCTGAAGTTCGTTACGTCCGGCGCCAATCCCATCGGCATTCAGCGCGGCATTCAAAAGGCCGTGGAGGCCGCCGTCGGCCACCTCGACAAAATTACCAAGAAGGTCAAGGACAAGGACGAAATTCGCCAGGTCGGCGCCGTATCGGCCAACTGGGATTTTGAAATCGCCGACAAAATCGCCGAGGCGATGGACAAGGTCGGCAAGGACGGCACCATTACCGTCGAGGAAGCCAAGTCCATCGAAACGACGCTCGAAGTGGTCGAAGGCATGCAGTTCGATAAGGGCTATCTGTCGCCTTACTTCGTCACCAACGCCGAGACGATGGAAGCCAAGCTCGAAGAGCCGTATGTTCTCATTTACGAGAAAAAAATCAGCAGCCTGAAGGATTTGCTGCCGCTGCTCGAAAAGGCCGCGCGTACAGGCAAACCGTTGTTGGTTATCGCCGAGGAAGTCGAAGGCGAGGCGCTCGCCACGCTGGTGGTGAACAAGCTGCGCGGCACGCTGAATGTCTGCGCCGTCAAGGCCCCGGGCTTCGGCGACCGCCGCAAGGCCATGCTCGAAGACATCGCCGTCCTCACCGGCGGCAAGTTCATCAGCGAAGATCTTGGCATCAAGCTCGAGAGCATTGAACTGAATGACCTCGGCCGCGCGAAATCGGTCGTGGTGGACAAGGAAAACACGACCATTGTCGAAGGCAACGGGAAGTCGTCCGACATCCAGGGCCGTGTGAATCAAATCCGCCGCCAGATCGAGGAGACGACCAGCGATTACGACCGCGAGAAGTTGCAGGAACGCCTGGCGAAACTCGCCGGCGGCGTGGCCGTCATCAACGTCGGCGCCGCGACCGAAACCGAAATGAAGGAGAAAAAGGCGCGCGTCGAGGATGCGTTGCACGCCACCCGCGCGGCGGTCGAGGAAGGCATCGTGGCCGGCGGGGGTGTGGCGCTGTTGCGCTGCCTGCCCGCCATTGAATCGGTCAAGCCTGCCAACGACGACGAACGCATCGGCGTGGACATCGTGAAGCGCGCCGTCGAATCACCGACCCGCGCGCTGGCGGACAACGCCGGGGTGGAAGGCTCGGTGGTGGTCGAGGAAGTCAAGAAGCGCAAGGGCAACGAAGGTTACAACGTCGCCTCCGGCGAATACGAAGACCTTGTGAAGGCCGGGATTGTGGATCCGAAGAAGGTCACCCGCACCGCGCTGCAAAACGCCGGTTCGATTGCCGGTCTGCTGCTCACGACCGAATGCCTGATTGCCGACATTCCGGAAAAGGAAAAGCCGGCGCCAATGCCCGGCGGCGGCGGCGGCATGGGCGGAATGGATTATTAAGCGGGTAGGGACGGCCCGCCGGTCGTCCGGTCGCGCGGCAGCGCGACCCTGCAAACGAAAATCGAGCGGGGCCGGAAGCAATTCCGGCCTCGTTTTTGTTTGCGTGGGAGTCGTTGACAGACCTGTAGAGTTGGCGCATTTTTCTGCTGTGAAATCATTGACGGAAATCGAGGAAGCAATTGCCAGGTTGCCGGCCAAAGCGCGCCGCCAGCTAGTGCAAGATATCCTTGCGTTGTGCCCCGACGCCTTCCCGGCTGACGGCTGGGACGCCATTCTTCGCGATCCCGCGCCTCGCCCCGCGCTGACTTCGCTGCTCGACAAACTGGACGCCGGGTATCGGCAGAAGCCCAGAAGCTTTCTGACGTTGAACGACAAATCCTTGCGGAGCAAAAAGTGACTTCGCGCGGCACAACCGACTTCTGGCGGTTGTATCACGCCCTTTCACCGAAAATACGCCAGGCGGCTCAAGAGGCATTTCGGAAATTTCTGGAGAATCCGGCGCATCCCAGCCTGCAATTGGAACGGTTGCGTTCCGATGAGCGCGCGTGGTCGGTTCGTATCACGCGAAACTATCGCGCCGTCGCCCGGCGTTATGACAATGATTGGCTCTGGTTTTGGATCGGTTCGCACGAAGAATTTGACGGGCGATTTCCGAAATAAAAAATCATGATTCGCCGCGATTACCTTTTACGCCAGGTCGAACAGTTCGTCGCCACGTTGGCGAAGATCGCCGGGCTGGCGAAAAAGGAGCAGTGGCAGGAGGCCTCGGCATCGGTCACCGGGGAATTTCAACGGCTGACGGGCGTGGACGGCCCGGAAGTGCTGCGGATGTCCGAGACGGAGTTGCTGGCCCGGTTGATTCAGGGCGAACCAACCCTCTTGGTCGAATCGAAGGCTTTCATGCTGGCGACGCTGCTTAAAACGAGAGGCGACCTGTTGGCCGGCCAGGGCCGGTTGGAAGCGAGCCGTGAGTATTACCTGAAAGGGTTGCAGTTGCTGCTCGACACGTTCGGGCGCAATGAAATCACCGAACGCCCGGACTTTGTGCCCGCCGTCGAGGCGTTCCTGACCGGCTTGCGCGATGCGCCGCTGCCGTTGCCGATCAACGCGATGCTTATGCGCCATTACGAACGAATCGGCGAATTCGCCAGGGCCGAGGACACAATATTTGCGATGTTGGACAGCGAGCCGGCCAACGTTGAGCTTTTGGGATTTGGCACGGCGTTTTACCGGCGGTTGCTGGGGTTAAACGACGACGCATTGGCGGCGGGCAATCTGCCGCGCGCGGAGGTGCGGGCCGGACTTGCCGAACTGGACCAGCGCAAAGCCCGGCTCCGTCAGACGGCGGGTTGAAGCTCGAGCAACAATTTGTGTGTGCGCGGCTGGGGACAAATCCAGCAGCGTTTGGTGATGACGAACTTTTTCACAAAATTGATATTGACTTTAACTTTATTGAGTTGTATAAAACTAAAAAGCAAATCAATTTTGTTAAATGAGCGATCCCGACAAAAAACAATGGATAGATTTTCTGGAGGACGAGGATCTGGCGTTTATCAAGCGGTTCATCCTTTTTTCCGGTTCGCTCAAGGATTTGGCTGAAGCCTACAATGTTTCCTACCCGACGCTCCGGTTGCGCCTGGACCGGCTGATTGACAAAATCAAAATCCTCGACAGCCAGAAAATTGACGATGATTTCGAGCGCCAGCTCCGGGCGCACTTTGCCGACGGCAAACTGGATTCGCAGGTCTTTAAGCGGCTGCTGACCGCTTATCAAAATCAAAAGAAAGGCACAAAATGAAAAAATTATTTCAAATTGGTCTGTTGTTCTTGTTCGCTACGCCCGCCGTTGCGCAAGAAGCGCCCGCGCATAGTTCGATCAAGGTTTTGCACGTTTATGGTTGGAAGGATTTGTCAGCGCGATTTACCAACTGCCAGATCGTTTCGATGGACGGCATATCCGTTTTGAAAATCGAAAATACGAACAATGTGCCGTTGGATGTCTTGCTTTTAACAATCACAAATTCACCATTGATTCAAAAGGCGCATATAATTGAATGGGAAATGAAATATAAAAATGTTTCATTTGGAAGCCGCCGGGAATTGTTTGAAAAATTTCCTCCACAAGCCATCGGTGGGGACAATCTCACCAATTATCAAGGCAGCTACTTTTCCGGCACAAGGAATTGGGACAAGTATGATTTTTACATTCAGCTCGCGCCGTATGATAATGAGACTCATCCTAATGAACTACGGCTTAAACTTTCTTCTTTGCCAGCAACCGGAACCGTTTTTCTTCGTCCGATAAAACTTTTGGGAATAGTAAGCAATTTTAACAGTTGGTGGACGCCACAACAAAGCGGCTTGATCGGCGGAATTGGCGGCGCTTTGATTGGTTGCTTTGGTGGACTGATTGGTTTGCTTGTCTCAAGAGGCCGGGCGAGAAATTCCGTCCTAGCCGCAGTCAAATGTTTTATCGCGCTGGGAATTCTTTTGACGATTGCCGGACTTGTCGCGGTCGTGTTCAAGCAACCCTACGCCATTTGGTATGCGTTGCTCCTTCCAGGAGTCATCCTCATTCTGGTTTTCTCCTTAAACCTCCACTCAATTCAAAGGCGCTACGACGAATTGGAAATTCGCCGCATGGCTTCCGTCGATGTGATGAGGGGCTGATGCTGGCTTGACCGCAGCGGCCAATTGACGGAATATATTGTCGCCGAGAAAAATTTTGGGGGCGTACCGGTTTCGATCCGGGAGATGCGCCAGAGGCGGCATGCCGAGGACGATGCGTTGGCCTCGTTAATCATCGCATCAAACAAAACAGCTAACGATGAATTAGCTCTCGCGGCCTAATTGTCCGCGACGTTCGCCGGGGGACACCTGCTACGCCGGACGAACGCCATAGCAGGCATGGTCGGCGGCGGAGACCGCGCGCTGTTGGCCGAGAAAATTCCATGCGGACTAGGCAGTGCGATTCGAGTCCGGACGCCATCGCACAGCAGAAAAAATTTTCCGGACTAAGCATGTAGTCGCGGCTGGTTTGTTTGCCGGGGACGCGGGTTCAACTCCCGCCGCCTCCACCATCCTTCGCTCGGAACGAATGTGACGAGCGAAGGATGGTGTCCTCCGTAGCCTTGGCGAAGGAGGACTTTTCAACCCCTTGAGTTCCGAGCTACGGATGGCAGGCCCTTCGTCGTCTCAACGAAGAAACGCAGGCCAGTCCTCATAGGTTCGGCAGCAGAGGACCATTTTCTGCTTTTCACTTTTCCGCTAACAATTTAAACGAGTCACATGTTCTATGCCTATATTCTTCGAAGTATCAACCATCCGGCGCAACTTTATCGCGGGCATACCTCCGATTTGAAACAGCGGCTGGTGGAACACAATGCCGGCAAATGCATACACACGTCCAAATACGCGCCATGGAAAATCAAGTTCTACGCGGCCTTCGAGACTTCAAGGCTTGCGCAAGGGTTCAAACAATACTTGAAAAGCGGCTCCGGCCACGCGTTTTCAAAACGGCGCCTCGGGTTGTAGCCGCCTGCATACGGCCAAATTCAGTCCGCGGCAGGTCGAGTTTTGTTCAAACGGCACCACCACCTTGAACATCACCCCCGGTCGCACCATCAAAATGGCTTGAGGGTTGGCCGGATTGAAGCATGATGAGTCACCTTTCGATTTTATGAAGACAGGATTTTTGTTGGCGGGTTATGGACTGGTTTTGGCCGTCGTTGCGCCGGCGGAGCCGCCCGCGCGCGGCGACACCAATCAGTACGCCGGGAGCGACTTTGCCCTCGTGGATGCAAAAAAGGTCATGACGGCAGCAGCGGAAATCACCCCGGCGAAATTTCCGAATTGTGACGAGGCGACCGTTGAACAGAAGTCAGTCCGGGTCTATCGGGCGGACGGCACCGGCGAGTGCCAGGATGAAACATTCGTCAAGGTGCTCACGGAAAAGGGCAAACGCGACAACCGCACGCTGACGATGAATTTCATGCTGCCCTACACGACGGTCGCAGTACCCAGGCTGGAGGTGATCAAACCCGATGGCGAAACGGTTCCGGTGGACGTGGCGGCGAATTCGAAGGAGTCCATTGATGACAGCCAGATGGCAGAGAATATCTACGACCCGAACCTGCGGGTGTTGCGGGTGAACCTCCCGAGTTTGAACGTCGGTGATATGGTCCATTCGGTGGAGCGCGAAACCATCGAGCGCCCATTCATTGCCGGTGAGTATGCCGAAGAAAACGTCTTTGAAGGTCCGGGTTTCATCCGGCACATCACCTATGAGGTTCATGCCCCCGTCAATCGGCCGCTGAAGTGCATCGCGTTGCGGGACGAGGTTTCGGGAACGGTCACCGCTTCAACCCAACCAGGCACGAATAACACGATTGTGTATCGCTGGGAAGTAAATGACGTACCCCGCATGTTTGACGAACCGTCCATGCCACCTTACGAGGAGGTGTTGCAGCGGCTCTTTGTGAGCACCCTGACGGATTGGGCGGCCGTCTCGAAATGGTACTGGAACCTCAGCCAGCCGCATCTCGACGCGACAACGCCGGAGATGAAACAGACGGTCAAGGAACTTACCGCCGGGGCGAGGACGGACATGGACAAGATCAAGGCACTGTTTTATTTCGTGTCGAACAAGATCCGTTACTCGGGCATCACGCCGGAAAAAGACCGGCCCGGTTTCGAGCCGCATGACGTGTGTATGACGTTCGACAAAAAATACGGCGTTTGCCGGGACAAGGCGGCCCTGCTGGTTTCCATGCTGCGCCTGGCCGGTTTGAACGCCTATCCGGTGCTCGTCAGCGTCGGAACCCACAAGGACGCCGAGGTGCCCGATCCGTTTTTCAACCACGCCATCGCGGGCGTTGAACTGGAAAAGGGACAAATCGTGTTGATGGACCCGACCGACGAAAATACGCGGGAACTGTTGCCGGCTCAGGATCGCAATCAAAGCTACCTCGTGTGCCGGCCGGGCGGCGACACCATCCGTCTCAGTCCAATTCAACCGCCGGACGAAAACCTGCTGCGGATAAAAACCACCGGCGTCTTGAATGCCGACGGCGTCATTGAAGCGAAATCGGAATTATCTTTTCAGGGCGTCAATGACGACGCGTATCGGAACGCGTTTTCGCACATGAAACCGGATGATGAGCGGCGGTTCTTCGAGCAACGCCTCCAGCAAGCGGTGCCGGGCCTGCGGCTCAAGTCGTTGAAACTCACGCCGGCCGACATGCGCGATGTGTCCACCGGGCTGCGGGCGGAGTTAGAATTTTCGGTGGACGGCATGACGGCAAACGGCGGTGGTGAGTCGGTCGTGAGCGTGCCCTGGATTGGCAAGCGGGTGGGGGTGGTCAATTTCATCCTCGACGGCACCGGCCTGGAGAAACGGAAATATCCGCTGGAAACCGAGGTGACTTGTGGTGTGCAGGAGGACATATCGCTCAAACTCGCGGGCAGCTTTACGGGTGGGGCAACCCTGCCGTCGCCGTCGTCGGTGGACGATGAGTGCGTGAGTTATCAGCAATCCTTTGATACGAAGGAAGGCGCGCTTGAATGCGCCCGGACATTTAAGTTGAAGACGGTCGAGTTCTCGCCCGCGCAATATCTGGCATTGAAAAAGACATTGAAGCTGCTGGAGGATGATGGACGCGAGGCGCCGATCCTCGCTTTGGCCGGAAAGCCCGCTGCGAACGGTCAGCCCGCCGCCGAAAATCTCCCCACGCCGCCGGTGGAATCCAACGCGCAGATTCTGGAAAGCCGGAAGGAACTCGATGTGACCAGCCGGCACACGGCGGTTTATCGGGTGAAATACGCAAAGCGCATCCTGACTTACAGCGGCAAGATCCGGGAGTCCGAGGTGAAAGTTCCCTACAATCCCGCCTGCGAAGAAGCCCGGCTCGTCAGCGCGGTCGTGACTTCCCCGACCGGCGAGCGCCAGGAAATTTCCAAGGACGAAATCAATGTGATGGATGAAGGCTGGAACGCGTCGGCAAAGCGATACACGGGCGGCAAGATACTGGTTGCGAGCCTGCCGGGCGTGGAGGTCGGGTCCACCCTCGAGGTCGAATTTGAGATCGTCTGCACCAACAAGCCGTTCCTGGCTGGATTCGAGTCGTTTCAATTGCCCGATGAGCTGGAACAAAAATCATTCACGTTGACCGCGCCGGCAAACGTCAAAGTTCAACGGTTGGTCAGTGGCATACGCGGCATCATTCGTGAGCAAGACAAGAGGGCTGGCGGGCGGCAGGAGTTTGAGTGGCAGTCAGGGAAAGTTGCGGCTTTGCCGGCCGAGCCGAACCTTCCGCCGGAATGGGTTTACAGTGCCGGTGTGGGATATTTTATCGGTGATGTGGCGGACTACCTGAAGGAATTGAACGAAACGATGCTGGAACGGGCGCAGCAATCCACCAAAGCGGCGGAATTGGCGCGGCAATTGACCGCGAAGGCGGGGAGCAAAATGCAAGCAGTGAAAGCCATCCGCGATTTTGTCGCCAAATCCATCCGCGAGGCCGGCCCATCCTTCACCGACCTGCCGTTGACCGAATTGTCCGATGCCGACACGACGCTGGCGGACGGGTATGGCCACGCGGCGGACCGCACCATTTTGCTTCATGCGATGTTGAGCGCGGCGGGTTTTCAACCGGAGTTTGTGCTGGTCTCGGATTTGCCGGCGATTGCAGGTATCACGAACGTCGCGATGACATTTCCTCTGCCCCGGCATTTCAAGACCCCGCTCGTCAGAATCACACTGGACGGCGAGAACTATTATCTGAACGATACGGACCAATACGCACAACTGGGTTCGACCAGCAGCGATGACAAATTGGGGATCGTGCTTTCCACCCGGGCGTGGGAAGTCGTACGCGCCGCCAAACAGTGCGAGGACGGGACGAGAACAACCTATACCCTCCTGTTGGACGAGAGCGGCAGGACGCGGATCGGGGTTTCGCGGTCGTACTACGGCGCGAAATACAACGAAAAGCGGCGGTTTTTCTCCGAGCTGCCGCCCGAGGAACGGAAACGGTACTTTCAGGAAACCGTTTCAGCGGTGGCCCAAGGCGCGCGGGCGGTGGGCGATTTAACAACCGCGTTTGACACCTATCCGGGCCGTGAACAGTTCTCGGTGATCATTGACAACTACGGGGTCACGGCCGGCAAATATTTCTACTTCAACCTGCCCTTTACGCCGTCACTGATCCCGGTGGGAGCCGAGCAACGCGCCCTACCCTTGTTGATTTCGCACGGCGACAAAAACACCGTCCGCACCGAGATCGAACTGCCTCCGGAGTTTCGCAGAATTGTAGTGGTGCCGGGGAGTGAAGACCTGACCGTGGCCGGCGATGAAAAAGCGCGCATCACGGCAAAAAAAACGTTCGGCGGATGCGTTGTCACTGATGAATTTGAAACCACACCGGCCATCATCAGTCCTGAGAATTATCAGGCGATAGTGAAGGTCGAATCCGCCTTGAGCCGGAAATCGTCGAAGGTATTTCTTTTGGAAGAAAAGTGAATTGCTCGCCAACGTCAGCAGACGACGCGCAGGCGTTCGCGCTCGATTGAAAACACTGCAGGCAAATGGCCGATCCATTCGCCGTCCAATTCAAAGGCCGCCGTTGTTTCACTCGTCAATTCAAATGCTTCAGTGCGAAAACGGCGCACCACGCCTTCCGGCAGTTTTCGCCGTATCAGCAGACCCGGGGCACAACGGAGCAGTGTCGGCCAGTTGACGCGCGGGAAAACACAAACTTCCAGCGAACCGCTGCGCAGGTCCGCCTGTGGAAAAAGGGCAAACGGCCCGCCGTAAAAACGCCCGTTACCGACCAGAACCAGTTCGCCCGTGAGGTTTTGTCCGTCCGCGCGCGCGGTGATTTTGGGTTTTGGCTCGTACAACGCTTTCAATCCGGCGAGGACATAGGCCAGCGGCCCGACCTTTTTCTTATGCGACCAATCCACCAGCGCAATCGCACGCGCGTCCCAGCCTGCCCCGGCGAGTTGGGCGAAGTAACGTTTTTGGCGGACGCCGTTTGCCGAAAATTCCACGCGCGGCAGGTCAATCCGCAATTCACGCCCCCGCCGCAGGGTTTCCCAGGCGCGGTCGAGGCGCAGCGGGATTTTAAGTTCGCGCGCGAAAACATTGATCGTGCCCAGCGGCAACACACCGAGGCGCGCCCGCGCAAAACCGTCCGGCGCGTCGCCAAGCCCGTTGAGCACTTCATTGACCGTCCCATCACCACCGGCGGCCACGACGAGTTCGAACCCGTCGGCCACCGCCTCCGCGGCCAGCCGGCGCGCGTCATCGGGCGCCGTGGTGGCCTTCAGCGCGCACTGCGAGCCAATGGCGTCGAGTTGATGGCGAAAGCGCCGGGCCTTTTCGCCGCGGGCCGCCGGATTGAAAATCACGCAGGTGCGCACTCGCCGAATGATTTTAGCGGCGGGCGTGGTTAGTCGAGCAGAAAGCGCGGCGTTTGCTTGCGTTCACGGGGCCTTTCCCCGAAACTGGCACGGTGAGCGGAGCAACAAATTGGAAAATTCCGAAGTGGCCATTTCTGCTCGGCGACGCGATGCTGCTGGGATTCGCGTTTTTTATCATCTGGCAATCGCCGCACCCGATTACCCAATGGGAAACCGTTGCGTGCCTGGCCTCCGCCGCGGTTGGCGCGTTGCTCGGGGTCGCGCCTTTCATTCTGGATTATCGGGCGGTTCTCCGGCTCGTGGAGGCCAACGCCCTTGGCGAGGTGGCGGGGAAAATTCAGGACCTTGAACAGCTTGCGACCCGGATTGGCGCGGCCACCAACGAATGGACGAACGTCCAGACGCAGGCCGAGAAAATTTCCACCGGCGCAAGGGAAATTGCCGACCGGATGGCAGAGGAGGTCCGCCAATTCTCCGAGTTCATGCAAAAGATGAACGATGGCGAGAAGGCCGCGCTCCGCCTCGAAGTCGAGAAATTCCATCGCGGCGAAGCCGAATGGCTGCAAGTGCTGGTGCGCATCCTCGACCACGTTTTTGCGCTGCATGCCGCCGCCGTCCATTCCAACCAGCCGCAACTCGCCGAGCAAATCACGCAGTTCCAAAACGCCTGCCGCGGCGTCGCGCGCCGCGTCGGCGTGACGCCCTTCGTGGCCGAGCCGGATGAGCCGTTCAACCCCGAACGCCATCAAGCCCTGGACGCGAAATCAAAACCGGCGGCAGACGCAGCTGTCGCAGAAACGGTCGGCGTGGGGTACACGTTCCAGGGCAGGCTGCTGCGCCCCGCCCTTGTCCGGCTCAAGGAAAACGGCGAGGGAAAGTCCGAGGAGAAACCATTGCCGCTCGAAGCCACTGAGTCCATCTGAATGGCCATCCCGCCCGATTCCAGTCCAGACCGCGCGAATTCTCAAACAGCACCGGATCGGTTCATACGCCGGTTGGCGGTCGCTCTCGGGATTTTTTCCTTCGGGGTCGTACTCGCGGCCCACCACATTACCGACGGAGATCTCTGGAACAAACTCGCCATCGGGGCGCATGTTTGGAAATTCGGCACCGTGCCGGAGCGCGACACCTTTGCCTTCACGCCTGTGTTGCCGCGCTATATCGAACACGAATGGGGCGCCGGCACGATTTTCTTTGGCGTGTTAAAGGTTTTCGGGCCGGCGGGGTTGATGACGCTTAAAATCCTGCTCGCCTTCGGCGCCTTGGGGGCGGCGCTGGCCACCGGCAGAAAAATCGGCTGCGCCCGGGAAACGCTGCTGGTGCTGGCCATTCCCGCGTCGGCGTGTTTGTTGCTCGGCTACATTCCCGTGTTGCGAAGCCACACGTTCACCTATTGTTTTTTCGCGATCACACTGCTCGGCCTCGAAGAAATCCGCGCCGGCAGAAAGTGGCCGGTCTTTATCCTGCCGGCAATGATGGTTGCCTGGTCAAACATCCACGGCGGATTTGTCGCCGGGTTGGGCGCCATCGCGGTTTACACGGCGTTCTCCTTGTTCGCGCGCCGGCAAATCAAACTCATGCTGTTTACGGCGTTCGCTTGTGGCGCAGCCACCCTGGTCAACATTTACGGCCTCAAATTCTGGGCGTACCTGATCCCGGCGCTGCTCAATCCGCGGCCGAGAATCGCCGAATGGCAACCGCTGCCGCTGTTTGCCAACGATGCGTTTCTTAGTTTCCGGATTCTTTTTTTACTGGTGGCTTTGCTGTTGCTGGCCGCTTGGCGGCGCACGGAGAAGAAAAGCTGGCCGGGCCTGACGTTATTGGCGCTGACGGCGGCACTGGCGTGGCACAGCCGGCGGCATGCACCGTTCTTCGGGGTCACGGCTCTGGCTTTTGCCGGCCCATTTTTGCAGACCCTGCTCGCTGATTTCGCCGCGAGCCTGCGGCAAAATTTGCGGGCGGCTTTCAAACCCTCGCTCGCCTTGGTGACGCTTTATGGCGGCATCGCTATTTTTGTTGCCGCAGTTTCGCTTCCCAACGCCTCATTCGTGCTGCTCTCGCCGGTGGGGCACGATCCGGTGCGTGAAGTGGATATTCTTTCCCGTGCCGGAGCCACCGGAAACCTGGCAACGCCCTTCGGCTGGGGCGGCTATTGCTCGTGGCGGCTTTATCCGCGCATCAAAATCTCCATGGACGGTCGTTACGAAACCACCTTCCCCGAATCCACTTTTGAAATGAACGACGATTTTTACGAAAAACACGGCGCCAACTGGGACCGGCTCATCCGGGATTACCCGGTGGATTACGTCATTCTTGAATTCACCCAGGAGCGATTGCGCCCGGCGGATTTATTGGACCGTGGCTACGTCTTGATCTGGATTACCGAAGGGCATTCCGCGCTCATGGCCCTGCAAAAACATGCCGGCCAGCTCCAGCGCGTCGCCGCCGAACTTCCGCCCACCACCATCAACCCGGTAGATGCGAGCATTCCTGACGGATGGTGGTCTCCTTCACCGGTCAGCCAATGAGCGCCGAGCGGTTCTGCAAAAAAAAATGCAGCCAGCAGGCGGAAACGGGCCGCGAATAAATTTTGGCCAGGGCACGCGCGTAAAGATTCAACTGCGGTGTGTAAATTTTTATTTTGGCCGGCAATTCAGCGGGGCGAACGTCGTCCGTTTTGAAGTCCACCAGCCAGATTTCTTCCGGCAATACGACGGCCAGGTCTGCCACGCCTTGCACGACGACAAATTCATTTTCAAGCCCCGCCTCCGGTTTTGCCCCGATGATTTCGCCCAGTTCTTGCGGGCTGAACCGGGCTGTAAAAGCCAGCTCGCGCCGCACGTTGGCGGCGTTGGCCCGAATGCGAAGGCCCGGATCGGACTGCCAGAATGCGGCGACAGCATCCAAATCCAGCACCGCGCACTCGTCCGCGGACAAAACCCCATCCCGTTTCAGGCGCGCGGCTTCGGATTGCAGCACGGCAGCGTCATTCGCATTTTCGAGCGCCAGGTGCTGGAGAAATTTGTGATGCGCCGAGCCGGTTTCGGCTGCCGACAGTTTCCCGCGCGCCGATTTGATTGGGCGCGCGAATCGAGGGGGAGCGAACGGCGGCTCGGCTTCATCGTCCAGTTCATCCGCCGCCTGGCGCCGCAGCGCGGTGACGGACGATTTCGCTGCGCGTTTCGTCGCTGCCACGAAGGGATATTTCCACAACAGCATGGTGCGCAACCTCTTCAAGGTGGCGTCGTCAAGCGTGTCCGGCTGGTGAAACCCGCCTTCCGCAGGGAACGGCCCGGCGGGAGTCTCACCCAGCCTTTCAGCCAATTCTCCAGCGGCCGCAATCCGCCAGCGGAGATTTGGCAATTCACCTTCGGTGGCGATTTGAACTTTGAACTTTGATCTTTGAACTCCAAACCACAAGCCCAGCCAGTCCGCGCAACTTTTTGCCGCAAGGATCGTCCGGGCTGTGATGGTTTCAGTCCTTGTCCAGAGTTCGGCCCATTTTTTTTGCGTGACAGCACCGCTCAATATCAACGTGTCCCGCGCTCGCGTCATGGCGACGTAAAGCAGCCGCAATTCCTCACCCAACAACTCGCGGCGTTCGCGCCGTTGCGCCAGCCAGTGCGGCAGGCTCGGATAACGCCGGCCCGTGTGCGGCGGTTTGACGCGCGGACACAAGCCGAACCGTTCGTCCAAAATGATTTCCGCGCGCAAATCCTGCAGGTTGAACGGCTTCGCCAAATCGGCCACGGCGACCACCGGGAATTCCAGGCCCTTGCTCTGGTGAATGCTCATCAGCCGCACGGCGTTTTCGTCCGCGGTACTGGTGACCTCCGGTTCCACTCCGGCTTCGCGCTGGGCCTCGATGAATCTCAGGAAGCGGAACAATCCGTGTCGTTGGAATTGGTCGAATCGCCGGGCCAGGTTGAGGAACCGTTCGATGTTCGCCTGGCGCAACGCGCCGCGCGGACGCGACCGCAGCCATTCGGCGTAGTGCGTTTCCGCCAGGATTTCTTCGAGGCATTGCGAGAGCGAGGCCTGCCTCGCCATTTTCCGCCAGCGTGAAAAACGTTCCAGAAACGCCGCGATTTTTGCCTTCAAAGGGCTTTGAACTTTGGACTTTGAACCGTGAACCCGGTTCAGCGCCGTCCAGAAATGAACATCCTTTGCCGCCAGCCGGATTTCCGCCAGTTCATCAAGCCTCAACCCCGCCAGCGGCGAGCGCAGTACCGCGATGCACGGACCGTCCTGCAGGGGGTTGTCGAGCAGCTCCAACAGGCTCAACCAGTCCAGAATTTCCGCGCTTTCGTAAAACCCGCCGCGTTCGACTACCAGCGGCACACCAACCCGCTCGAATTCCTTTGCGTAGGCTTCCGCCTTGTTCGCCGGCGAGCGCAGCAGCACGGCCATGTCGCGCCATTCGACCGGGAAGAACGTTTTTTGCTTCTCATCCCAGATTGCGTGCTGCGCGTTTTTCAATTCCCTCAGACGCAAGGCGAGCAGCCGCGCTTCCTTTTCGGATTCCTCCAAATCGGTCAGTTCGTCCGCGCCGGTTTCGTTTTCGGAATTCGCCTCCGCACGCCCGCTGTTTTTGAGCCGCAACAGCAATTCGGCGCGCGAAGTTGAATCTTTGGCGCAGCCGAGCGCGCCGCGCGTTTCTGGCGAACCGAATTGCAGTCGCGCTTCGGCGTCGTAACGCACGCCGCCGACTTCCTCGCGCATGAGCAGTCCGAAAACGGAGTTCACGAAATGAAGCAGCGCCTCGCGGCTGCGGAAGTTTTCCGCCAGCGGAATCGTTTGCTCGTCTTTGCCGCGCCAGGCCCCGGCGTAATCACGGAAGATTTTCGGATCGGCCAGCCGGAATCGGTAAATGCTCTGTTTTACGTCGCCGACCAGGAAACGGTTGGCCCGCCGGGGCGAGCGTTCTCGCGATCTGTCAGTGGATTCAAACCCGGTCGTCTGCGTCGGCCTGCCGGGAGACCCTCCCCACCTTTCGTCGCGGCTCAAGGCCTGGAGTATTTTGTCCTGGGCGGCGTTGATGTCCTGGTATTCGTCCACGAACACAAACCGGATTTTTTCGCGCCAGCGCTCCGCAACCGGCGTCGGTTTGTCCGCCACAAAATCCCAAAGCAGCTTCAGTGCAAATTGCTCCAGGTCGTGGAAATCCAGGACGCCATCGTCGCGTTTGCGCGCGGCGAAGCGGGCGGAGAAATTTTGAGTCAGCCGCAACAAGGCGATCATGTCGCCGCGCACCCAATTCCAGTCTTCCGACAGCGGATCGTTCCCGTTCTTGACGGCTGCGAGCGGGTGCAAAAACGCAGCGGCGGCAAATAAATCTTCGAGTGGTTTGCGAAGAGCAGTTTTTCGTTTCGCCGGCCAGGCGCCATCGGCGGAAATGACTTGCGCCAGCATTTCGGCGGCGGCTTCGCGGGAAAAGCTCTTTGGCAATCTCTGAAAGATGTCCGTCAATTCGGCAGCTTTTTCGTTTTCGGCCTTGAGATTGCCCAAAAACGGCAACCACTCATCACGCCAGGCGTGGATGGCATCATCCAACCACACCCGCCATTCGTCCGGTTCGGGCAGTGAAAAATTTTCCAGTTGCCGCGTCAGCCAGCCTTCGGCCTCGGGCCGGGTTTGGGTGTAATCGTGCAGACGCAGGACGAGCGAGCGGATTTTTTCATCGCGCCCGCCGCCGTGGATTTGAATCAATTTTTGGACGGCGGCAGCCAGTGCATCTTCCCCGGCATAGTGGGTTTGCAATTCCTCTTCCAGCGCCTCGTTGGCCAGCAACCGCGCTTCGCCTTCGTCGAGCACCCCCGGTTGCGGGTCGAGGCCGAGTTCGTAAAAATGTTCACGCACGAGCTTGAGGCAAAAGCTGTGCAGCGTGCCGATGTGCCCGGCGTCGAAAAGCGCCAGTTGTGCGGCCCAGTGCGGTTCCTCGTGGCCGTCGCGAATTTTTTTCTCGATCCGTTCGCGGAGCCGCCGGCGCATTTCCGCCGCGGCGGCTTCGGTGAAGGTGACGATGAGCAGCTCGTCGAGCGATGCGCGTTCGCGGTCCAGGCAGTCGAGGCAGCGCTCAACGAGCGTGCGGGTTTTGCCCGTGCCGGCGCCGGCCATGACCAGCACGTTGCCGCGCGCGGTGACGGCGCGGCCTTGCGACGGCGTCAGGCCGTCGTCGATTCTGGCAGGCGATTGCAGGTTGCGCACGCAGGTTAAAGTGGCACAGGCGTCCCTGCCTGTGAAACCAAAACCAAGGCCCTGAGCCTGGGTCGCACTTCAATTTTTCTCGTGATTTTACGGGCGCATTAGATAAAGTTGCCTCATGTCCCAAAGCTTTCGTATCAAGGATCAACCCATCAGCCAGCGTCCACGCGAACGGCTGGCTGAGCACGGTGCGGACGCCTTGAGTCACGCCGAATTGATCGCAATCCTGCTACGGACCGGTTTGAAAGGCGCCAACGCCGTCGAAATTGGCGCGCAATTGATTAAAAAATACGGCAACTCGCTCCAGGCGATGGCGCTGGCGTCAGTGGACGATTTGCGGCAGGTGAAGGGCATCGGACGCGACAAGGCGGTGACGCTCATCGCGGCGTTCGAGCTGGCCCAGCGGATGGCAAAGGAATTGTGCAACGAATCGGAGCCATTGGATCATCCGGAAGCCGTGGTGCGGCTATTGCGCACCCGGAACCTGCTCAAGGACGTGGAGACAATGCAGGTATTGTCACTCAACACACGGCGGCGGTTCATCCGACTGGACGAAATCACGGATGGCACGCTCGACACATTGCTGGTGCATCCGCGTGAGGTTTTCCGGAAAGCGATTGCCGCCAATGCCGCCGCCGTGGTGCTGGCGCACAATCATCCGAGCGGCGACCCGACCCCGAGCGAGGCGGACATCAAAGTGACGCGCGATTTAATCCGCGCCGGGCAATTGTTGAAGATTGACGTGCTCGATCACGTCATTACCGGTCGCGCGACGCCGGAACGGCCAAAAGATTATGTTTCCTTGCGCGAGTTGGGATATTTTGCCGTGTAATTGATAATGCCGAGTTCAAAGGGCGATTCCATCGAAAACCGAAGGAATCGCCCTTTTTTCATTTTTCTACTCGGCATTATTCCGGACGCATCTGAGCAACCTCAAGCAGCTTGAACAAATCAGCATCCGCTCAAACTTGGGCTTCAGTTTTCAACTTCTGAGCCGGACCAGTATCATGAGGTCCGTTTGGGCGCAAATGCCCAAATCAACGCCTTGGCCGCCTGGCGGGTTTTCCAGATAGCGATGTCCAGGCCGCGGTTGCACGCGACGAGCACGGCAAAGTCAATTTCGGGTGCGATGAACGCGGCGCAGAGCCACTGTCCGTTGCTTCCGCCGGTCCAGAAACGGCGGCCGGTGTCTCCAGGCTGGGTGCCTTTTGCCCAACCGGCTGGGCTGATAAACCATCCGGCACAGTAAGTTACGGCGGGTGCGGCATCACCAGTGCACAGGAAGGTTGTCCCGCGCATTACCCACCCCTTAGAAGTTGTGGCGGGTGCGACCGCGTGCAATTCCGCAAATGTATCCAGCTTGAGCAGCGCGGCCTGGCGATGCGGATTGGCCAGATCTCCGCGCAAATGGAGCCCGATAAATTTTGCGTAATCTGTAATTGTCATGTGTGCCATGCCGGCAGGGGCGTAGTACAATGGGAATTGCGCGGCAGGGCTGCCCGGGTCAAGCGGTTTGCCAACGACCGAGGAGTGGCCCCAGGGTTGATCGGTTTTACCAGCGGTGCCCGGCGGCCCGAATCCGCCCGTGCTGATGCCCAGTGGCTGAAACAGTCGTTCGCGCATCAGGTCTTCCCACGCACGACCGGTGAGGTGTTCCAGCACTGCCCCCGCGAGAATGTAGCCGACATTGGAATACCAGTATTTGGTGCCCGGAGGGATTTTCGGCGGGCGCGAAAGGGCCTGCCTCGCGATTTCCAGGCGTTGCTGCGGCACAGTTTCCTCGGAAGAACGCATCGACTCGGGGCGGCTGCGCAAGCTGGCGTAGGGTGCGAGGAACAGGTGGTTAAACACCCAACCTAGACCGTCCGGGTCCAAGGGCAAGCCGGAGCGGTGTGCGAGAACCTGCCGCAATGTCACTTGCTCCCACGCCGGGTGCATGGGCTTCACCGTGTCGGCAAAAAGTTCGCCCAATGTGGTGGTCCAATTTAGCCTGCCTTCCTCGACGAGCATCGCGACGAGCGTCGCGGTCATGGCTTTGGCGCAGGAACCAAGGTGAAATCGATCATCGAGCGTGATGCGCTCTGCGGTCCCTCTCTTTCGAACCCCGGCGACACCTTGGGCGATGATGCGCTCGCCCCGCAGAACGGCGGCGGCCATGCCGAAACGTTCGCCTCCCCTGCCGAGTATCGATTGCAGGATGGCATCAACATTGACCGGGGCGTTGTCCTCCTCGGATGAACCCGGAGGTCTCAATAGATCGGATTTTGACGCTTCAGTCATGTTTTATCGCGGTCGGATCGGACTCAGAACCGGGACTGCATCAATTCCAGCAGGAGAATCTTGTCAATCCCAGTTTACCACGTGTCCAAACGGCCGGTTTTGTTTTACCTGCCATCGGGCTGTGAAGCAATCAGACAGTAACTTGGCACCCGAATTCAGACGTACTCCATCAGGCGTATACAATAAGGTTTCTCTCCAGAGTCTCTGATAATGCCGAGACGCGAAGATTAAAAAGGGGCGATTTCCTTCAGATTTTAAGAAATCGCCCCGCTCAACTCGGCATTATTCGTCACGCGGCACAAAAACCTTTATGCCGAGCTCGGCATTAGGGATATTTTTATTCGTGAAACGTGATGCGTGAAACGTGAATCGGGTTTGTCACGTTTCACTCCTCACGCAGCAGACCCCCTTGTGCATCGAACAAAATCGGTTTGAATCCGCGCGAATCTATGTGACCCTGTGCCGGCAAAAATGATTCACCCAACCGCCATCATTCATCCAAAGGCGAAGCTGGATTCGACGGTCCAGGTCGGACCGTTCGCCGTGATTGACGAAGGCGTGGAGCTGGGCGCAGATTGCGTCGTCGGCCCGCACGTTTATCTCACGGGACTCACGACGATTGGCGCGCGCAACCAATTTCACGCCGGCTGCGTCATCGGCGACGCGCCGCAGGATTTGAAATACAATGGCGTACCGACACGGCTGCGCATCGGCGACCACAACGTTTTTCGCGAGCATGTCACCGTTCATCGCTCGACCAAGCTGGATGCGGAGACGATCATCGGCTCCCACACTTTTTTCATGGCCAACGCACACGTGGCTCACAATTGCGTGGTGGGCGATCGCGCAATTCTGGCCAACGGCGCATTGCTGGGCGGGTATGCGGTGGTGCAGGATCGCGCGTTCATCTCCGGCAACTGCCTCGTGCATCAATTTACGCGCGTCGGCACGCTGGCCATGATGCAGGGCGGCTCAGGCGTCAGCCAAGACGTGCCGCCGTTTACGGTGGCGCTGCGAGTAAATGAAATTCGCGGGCTGAATGTCGTCGGCCTGCGCCGGGCGGGATTCACGCCGGAACAGCGGACGGAATTGAAACGGCTTTATCACCTGCTGTTTCGAAGCGGGAAAAGTCTGCGCGCAGCCGCAGCCGAGGCGCGGGAAAAATTCACCAGCGCACCGGCAACGAATATGCTGGAATTTGTTGCCGAAGCCAGACGCGGTGTGTGTGCCGACGTTGGACACGACCTTGGCGAAGGCGAAGACGGGTAGGATGCGGCCATGTATAAAATTCTCGGTTCAGATGGGCACGAATACGGCCCGGTTTCCGCCGAGCAGGTAAAAAAATGGATTGCAGAAAACCGGGTTGAAAAGAAAACGCCGGTGATACCGGAAGGCGCGCCGGATTGGGTTTTTCTCCAATCCCTGCCGGAATTTGCCGCGGCATTCGGGTCGCCGCCAGCGGTCCAGCCACCCGCATCACGCCCTCCACCAATTCCTTCATCCGCCAGGGCGCCAAAATCCACCGATGGACTCAACGCAATCATTCCATATAAAAATGCGCGGGCATTGGCGGCATATTACCTCGGCGTCTTTTCCGTGATCCCACCCCTTGGCGCGCTGCTCGGCATTCCGGCCTTGGTTATGGGGATTTCAGGGTTGCGTTTCCGACGCCAGAACCCGGAGGCGGGCGGCAGCGTCCATGCGTGGATTGGAATTGTTTTAGGCGGTTTGTTCGGTTTCGGATATTTGGCGTTGATGGCGCTGGTGGTGATCGCCGGGATTGTCCACCGACGTTCGATGCGCTAACATTTGCATCATGTATAAAATTATCGGGGCAGACGGCAAAATCTACGGCCCGGCCAGCGTCGAACAACTGCGGCAATGGCTCGCCGAAGGCCGCGCCAATGCGCAGACCCAGACGCTCGCCGACGGTGCCGCGGAATGGAGACCGCTCGCCACGCTGCCGGAATTTGCGGGGCATTTCGCGCCGCCAACGCCACCGGTGATCCAGCCGCTGCCGCTGGGAACATCAGGGGCGGGGCAATGGCCCAAAACCAATTCGTATGCGACGACAGGATTGGTTTTCGGCGTTTTGTCGTGGACGTGCTGCTGCGGATTTCCATTCAATATTTTGGGACTGGTCTTTTCACTGGTCGGCCTGTCGCAAATCAACCGGCATCCTGAACGTTACGAAGGCCGCGGGCTTGCGATTGCGGGAGTGATTCTTTCGGCGGCGAGCTTCATTCTGTCATTTGGATTGCTCCTGCTCAACCTGGCCCTCCGGCCGCCGAGCATCCTGTGGCATTTCCGAAGGTTCTAAACGAGGGATATGAATACAGAACCGCAGCCCGTGCCGCCAAGGACCACCGCCACTCCGTCGCTCGCCTTTTTCGCGGGGATCGTGCTCGTGGCGACGGTGCTGGGTTCAGGCGCGGTTTTGTTTTTTTTCAATCCTGGCACACACGGATTTTATCCGGTTTGTTTGTTTCACGAGCTGACCGGTTTGAACTGTCCGGGGTGCGGCGGGACCCGGGCGGCGTATCAATTGCTGCACGGACATCTTCTGCTGGCGCTGCGGGACAACGCGCTGTTTATTCTCACGGTTGCGGCGCTGACCCTGCGCGGCTTGTGGTTTATCGCACGGAGAATCCGCCACCAGCCCGCCACGCTGGCCGTGCCGCCAAAAACGTTGTGGGCATTCCTGGTGGTCGCCGTTGTTTTCAGTGTGTTGCGGAATTTACCGGCGTTTTCATTTCTCTCGCCTTGAACGCGCAGGAATGCGCAGGAACTTTTCGCTTTTGCGTCCGCGCGTTCTCGTGTTCAATCGTTGACCTATGAGTCTGACACATCCATTGACAACCACGACATTTGATCTGCCCGGCTATCGCGTGACCAAATCGTTCGGGGTTGTGCGCGGCATCATCGTGCGGTCGCGCTCGGTTATCGGCAACTTGGGCGCGAGCATCCAGGCGATATTCGGCGGGAACATTTCGCTTTACACCAATCTTTGCGAGCGCGCCCGCGAAGACGCCTTCAATTTGATGCTCACCCACGCCGGCCAGCTCGGGGCCAACGCGGTCATCGGCGTGCGCTACGACGCCACGGAAATCGCGGCGGGCATCACCGAGGTGTTGTGCTACGGCACAGCGGTCTATGTGGAGGCGGCAGGTTAAGTTGATAGCTGGTGGTTGATAGTTGCCAGGTTCAACCGTCAGCCGCCGAAAGTTCCATCAACCATCAACGCTCAACGCTCAACGAACAATGGCTGGTCACAGCAAATGGGCGAAGGTCAAGCACTTCAAAGGCGCGATTGACGCCAAGCGCGGGAAGATTTTTTCCAAGCTGGGGCGGGAAATCACCATGGCCGCCAAAATCGGCGGTGGCGATCCGGACATGAACCCGCGGCTGCGCATGGTCCTGCTCAAGTGCCGCACCGCGAACATGCCAAAAGACAATGTCGAGCGCGCCGTTAAAAAGGGCGTTGGTGGCGGCGAAGGGACGAACTACGAAGATTTGACCTACGAAATTTACGGGCCGCACGGCGTAGCGCTGCTCGTGGAGGTGAGCACGGACAATCGCAACCGCACGGCGTCCGATATTCGCAGCATCGTGACCAAGAGCGGCGGCAGCATCGCCACGCCCGGATCGGTGAGCCGATTGTTTCAACGCAAGGGGCAGATTATTGTCTCACGGGCGACGGCGGGCGAGGATCAATTGATGGAATTGGCGCTCGAAGCGGGCGCGGAGGATTTCAAATCCGAACCGCTGGGTTATGAAATCATCACCGAACCCGCAAAATTCGAGATGGTGCACAAGCAGGTCGAGGCCAGAAACATCAAATGCGAAGCGGCGGAGATCACGTCGCTGCCGACCATTACCGTGCCCCTTGCGGATACGCCGGCGGCAGCGGCTGTCGGCAAATTGATCGAGGCCTTGGAGGAGCATGACGACGTGAAGGAAGTTTTTTCCAATGCCGAGTTCCCTGAACCGTGAGTGGCGCGACGAGGTATGAAGGCATTGAGCGCTGACACACTTCTGGCGCGATTGCTGTCCCGATTGACGACGGCGGTATGCCGTCATCCCCGGTGGTTTTTGTACCCGCAGGCGGTGTTGTTTCTGGCATGCGTTGTTTACACGGCCGGCTCCCTGAAAACCGACATGAACCGGGATAACCTGGTCGGCCCCAACCATAAGAATCACGAGAATTATCTCCGCCTGCAAACGGAGTTTCCACAACAGGGCAACGATCTGGAGGTGGTCGTGGAAAGCGAAAACCTCGAGAAAAACCGGCAATTTGTCGAACGTATCGCCGCAAAAATGGAGGCGGAAACCAATCTATTTCGCGACGTTTTTTACGAACAGAGTTTGTCGGTCATGGGGGCAAAGGCATTGCTGTTCGCGGACGAGGATGATTTGGTTGAGCTGAAAGAGAAACTCGACGATGCCCTGCCGTTTCTTCGCCAGTTCACGCGCACGACCAACCTCATCACATTTTTCGAGCAGGTCAACACGGATTTTCGAACCGCGCCGCGTGAAACGAATGCCCAGACCGAATCCCTGATTCAGGCCATACCGGCGCTGACGCGCATCGTGACGCAAGCCACCGATTGCCTGGGGCGGCCGGGGACACCGCCGGCACCCAGCGTCACGTCGCTTTTCAATGCCGGCAGCGAAACAAACATCTACGTCACCTTCGATCATGGACGGATTTTTCTGGTTACGGCGCATGCGCCAGCCAGCTCACTCAACAACGAAGCCATCGAACGCCTGCGCGAACTGATCCGGGAGACGCAAACCGAGGTGCCCGGCCTCAATGTGGGACTGATAGGCGAACCGGTGCTGGATTATGACGAAATGACCCAGGCAAAAAAGGATATGACTCTGGCCAGTCTCCTGTCGCTGGTTCTCTGCGCGTTGATTTTTATTTACGGCTACAATGAGACCGGACGGCCCTTCAAGGCGATGATTTGTCTGGTGGTCGGCCTGGCTTACACGCTGGCGTTTACCACGCTGACCATCGGGCATTTGAACATTTTAACCGTCACGTTTGCGCCCATGCTCATCGGCCTGTCCATTGATTTTGGCGTGCATTTGATCACACGCTACGAGGAGGAATTGCGACACGGCAAGACGGAAGAAGCCGCGATGACCCGGGCGATGGTCTTCACCGGACAGGGCATTTTCACCGGCGCATTGACCACCGCCGGCGCGTTTCTGGCGATGGCGTTCACGCATTTCAAGGGCATCCAGGAAATGGGCATCATTTGTGGTGGCGGTTTGCTGCTCTGTCTTGTGCCGATGATGACGCTGCTGCCGCTGCTGCTGCTGCGCGGCCGGCAGAATGTCATGGATCACCATACGACAGAAGACGCCGCCCGTGCGCGCATTGAAAACATCTGGCTGCAACGCCCCGTGCTCGTGGTGACGCTCACGGTCGCCTTGTGTGGACTGGCGCTGGGACAGGCCCGCAAGATCCGCTTTGATTACAACATGCAGAAATTGCAGGCGGCTGGATTGCCGTCGGTGATATTCGAAGAGAAGCTGTTTGCCGCGGCGGACAAATCCCTGTTGTACGGGGCGGTCGTTGCCGATTCGCTGACCAACGCGATTGACCTGGAGGGAACGATCCAAAAGCTGCCAACCGTTGCCGATGTCGAACCGCCCTCCAGTTTGCTGGACCATCTTCTCAACCCGAGCAGCAGGGAAAAGCTCCGCCTGATCGCTCAGATCAAGCAAGAGCTTGCGCCGCTGGAGTTTGGCGTGCCGGACACAAGCCCGGCAGATGTTTATGCCTTCAGCCGGACGTTGTATGGACTTTACGGTTATCTGGGCGCGGCGTTGGACGAAGTTGGCGACAGCGACCCGGCATTGACAAAACAGTTTGTCGCACTGCGCCAGGCAATTGAGAATTTGCGCCAGGCAATGTTGCAAGGCGACGCCAAGACACTCGCGGAACACGCGGACAAACTGGCAAAATTCCAGCAGGCGCTCTTCACCGATATGCGCACAATATTCCAGTTGCTGCAAAATCAGGATGATCGCGCGCCATTGCACGTGGAAGATTTGCCCCAGGCATTCCGCGACCAATTTGTGGGTGTGACCGGAAAGTATCTCCTGCAGGTTTTTCCGAAAATCGACGTCTGGCAGCGCGACAATCAGGAAAAATTCATTACCGACCTGCGCACGGTGGACCCCAACGTCACGGGCACGCCGGTGCAGCTTTATGAATTTGAGGAACTGCTCAAGAACAGTTACATTCAGGCGGCCTGGTATTCCCTGGCAGCGATTGCGCTTTTGGTCTTGTTCCATTTCCGCAGCATTGGCTCGGTAATTTTGTCGCTGCTGCCGGTCGGCATCGGCACGCTTTGGCTGGCCGGATTGATGGGCTGGTTCGGAATTCCATTCAATGTAGCGAACATCATGACATTACCGCTGGTTGTCGGCATCGGCGTCACGAACGGCGTTCAAATTCTCAATCGCTTCGCCGAGGAGCGCACCCCCAACATTCTGGCCCGCAGCACCGGCAAGGCCGTGCTGGTCTCCGGTTTGACGGCCATCGCCGGTTTTGGCAGCTTGATCATCGCCAAGGATCGCGGCATTCACAGTCTGGGATGTGTCATGGCCACCGGCATTGCAACCTGCATGATTACGGGACTGACATTTTTACCGGCGCTGCTGAATTTGCTTGGCCGGTGGCGCCCGTTGATAAAACAACCCAGTGCCGATAATCCGTCATCAGCACTGGGTCAGGAGGAACCGAGGTCAAAAACCTCAAGTGCAGAGGAAAAATAATTGAAAATCGTTCAAAGTCAATCTCTATGTTAAACCCAATAGCTGATAACGAAAAAGTGTCAAAACGCCTGCTAAGTTAACGATAATCCATGGCGTTGGAAACTTGATTCACGGGGTATTTGTTCATTAACTGTCAAAAAAATGACGGCCAAAAGACTTGGAAACTTCACCCGGCTGCTCCGATTGGGGCGGCTGGGTTGGGGGCTGTGTCTTCCCATGACGGCGTTCGCTCAAGGGGGGCTTAGTGCCGGTCCGCTCTATAACCAATTTCCGTTGACGCTGGAATCCGGGCATCGGACCGAAGCCGTCGGGCCATTCTTTTTCCAACAAGAAAGGGACACAGAAAAATTGTGGGGCGTGCCCCCGATATTTTCGCGCCTGACAGATCCCGGCACCGAATCCGAAGCCTATGACCTGTTTTATCCGCTGTTGACGTACGAAATATACGGGAGGCAATACCGCTGGCAGTTCTGCCAATTGCTCAGTTTGGCCGGCGGTCCGGATCAAACAAGGATTGGCCGGAATCGTTTCTCGCTTTATCCACTGTATTTTCAGCAGCGTTCGCTGGACACAAACGAAAATTACACGGCGCTCGTTCCCTTCTACGGCCATCTTAAAGACCGGCTGTTTCGGGACGAAATTTTCTTCGTGATGTTTCCAATTTACAGCGAGACGAGGAAGCACGATGTGGTCACCGACAATTATCTATACCCCTTTTTCGATCTGCGTCACGGTGACGGATTGCGCGGCTGGCAATTCTGGCCGGTTGTTGGCCGGGAACACAAGGACGTGACGACACACACCAACACCTTTGGCGAAACGGAAATCATCGGCGGACACGACGAAAACTTTTTCCTCTGGCCGCTTTATCTGCGGCAGGACACCGGCATTGGCACGGACAATCCCGGGAAATTCCGCGCCACGATTCCGCTTTATGCCGCGGCTCGCTCACCCGGGCGCGATTCAACGATGGTGCTGTGGCCGTTCTTCAACTGGATTGACGACCGCGAAAAAAAGTACCGCGAATGGGAAGGGCCGTGGCCGTTTGTGGTGATCGCACGTGGCCCCGGCAAAACCACCACGCGCGTGCTGCCGCTGTTCGGCCGGTCGCACAACGACACGCTGGAGAGTGATTTTTATCTCTGGCCGGTGTACAAATACAACCGCCTCCACGCCGGCGCGCTGGATCAGGAACGCACGCGCCTTCTGTTTTTTTTGTTTGGGGACTTGGTGGAAAAGAACATCGAAACCGGCAGGGCAAGGCGGCGCGTTGACCTGTTGCCACTGTTCACCTGGCATCGCGATTTCGACGGCAACAGCCGCCTGCAAATTTTCGCGCCGATTGAACCGGTGCTGCCCGGCAGCGGCGGCCTCGAGCGCAACTGGTCGCCCTTGTGGTCCTTGTGGCGGGCCGAGGACAATCCCGGGACCGGCGCGACGAGCCAATCGTTGCTCTGGAATTTATATCGTTATGACACGAAGGCCGGCGCGAAAAAATGCTCGCTCCTTTTCGGTCTTTTTCAGTATCAATCCAATGCGGAGAGCAAGAAATTGAGCCTGCTCTATATTCCGTTGGTCAATACGCGCCAACCGGCAGGCCATTCCGCAAAATAAGCATGTGCCCGAACTATGTTTGAAAGCATCGGCGAAATTGTCCTTTTGTTTTGGCGCACGCTGCTGGCCGTGCCGCTCGCGTGGCGGCAGCGACAGAAGGTCTTCGACCAGTTTTTTGAAATCGGCAATGCGAGTTTGCTGATGGTCTGTGTGCTGTCGTTTTTCATCGGCGCGGTCATCGCGCTGCAAACGGGCCCGGTTTTGGTGGACCGCAGCCTGGCCAGCGCCGTGGGCGGCATCGTGGGCATCTCTATGGCCAAGGAGTTGGCACCTGTGATGATGGCCATTCTGATTGCCGGACGCATCGGTTCGGCAATGGCGGCGGAAATCGGCTCGATGCGCGTCTATCAGGAGCTTGACGCGCTGCGCACGATGAACATCAACCCGATCCACTACCTCGTGCTGCCGCGGCTGGTGGCGATCGCGCTGGCGCTGCCGATGCTGGTGGTTTTTGCGATTCTGGTCGGCTGGTTCGGCGGCGCCGTCGTGGCGGAGGCGAACAATCACATCGCCATTCCGTTTCAGGCGTTTTATTCGGACTTGCGCGACATCGTCGAAGTCAAGGATGTGGTCAACGGCGTCTTCAAAAGTTTTTGCTTCGCGCTGATCATCGGCGTCGTTTCGTGCCACCAGGGGCTGACGACCATCGGCGGGCCGCGCGGCATTGGCCGCTCCGTCACCAAGGCCGTCGTGAACTCCATCGTGCTGATAGTCATTTTTGATTACTTCCTGACGCGTATCCTCTTGAAATAATGAGCCAGCCGACAAACCATAATTCCGGTGTCAGTCTGCAGGTCCGCGGCTTGCGCAAGAGTTTTAATGGCCAGGAAGTGCTCCGGGGCATTGATTTCGACGTTAAGCCCGGCGAAGTGTTTGTCATCATGGGGCCGAGCGGCAGCGGCAAAAGTGTTTTGCTCAGGCATCTCATCGGGCTGGAACCTCCCGACGCCGGCGAAATTTTCATCAACGGCGAATCCATCCAAACGCCGGAAATCGGCGCCAAATACCGCATGGCGCTCGTTTTCCAATCCGGCGCGCTCCTCAATTCGCTCACCGTCGGCGAGAATGTCGGGCTTTACCTGAGCGAACATCGCCTGAAACCACCCGAAGAAATCGCGCGCATCGTCGCGGAAAAACTCGAGGATGTCGGCCTCAAGGATGTCACCGACAAATTGCCCAGCGAACTTTCCGGCGGCATGAAAAAGCGGGTGGCCATCGCGCGCGCCCTGGTCATCGAACCGCAGTTGATTCTTTACGACGAGCCGACCAGCGAACTCGACCCGCTTTCGGCCATCGTCATCGGCGAGGAAATTTTGCGCCTCAAAAAGCGCATTCACGTCACCACGCTGGTGGTGTCGCACGACCGCGACCTGGCGTTCGGCGTGGCCGACCGCATGGCCGTCATCAACGAAGGCCGCATCCTCACCATCGGCACGCCGGACGAGGTGAAACGGTTTAAAGATCCGCTCGTCCAGAATTTTTTGCACGCAGATTTCAAACGCGAACCTCAACCCAAATGATTATGAGAAACTCACTCGAAACCAAGCTCGGTTATTTTGTCGTCCTCGCCGTCTTCGCCGCGTGGATCATCGTTGAAACCCTCGGCGGCGTGGAAATGTTCCGCGGCGGCTACCGCATCAACGCGCTCTTCGACACGGTGCAGGATTTGAAGGTGGGCAACAGCGTCAAGCTGGCCGGCGTGGAAATCGGCCGCGTCGAGAACATTGCGCTGGCCGACAACAAGGTCCGCGTCACGATGAAGCTGCACTCCGATGCCGTGGTGCGGACGGACAGCAAGGCCACCATCAAATTCACCGGTTTGATGGGGCAGTATTTTGTTTCCATTGACTTTGGGACGCCGGGGGCGCCACCGGCGGCCGACGGCACGGTGCTCGCGACCGAAGAGCAGCCCGACCTCAACGTCGTCATGGCCAAACTCGACGAGGCGGCCACGGGCATTGAGAATTTTGGAAAGAGCTTCACGCCCGACACCATCAACAATTTGATGGGCCCGTTGGTTGATTTCGTCAAACAAAACAGCAGCCACCTCGGCGGCGCCATTTCCAACATCGAAAACATTTCCGGCCAGATCGCCAGCGGGCAGGGCACGGTCGGCAAGCTGATTTACACGGAACAGCTCTACGATTCGGCGCTCGTCACCGTCACCAACCTGCAGGACGCCGTGACCGAGGTCCGACAGGTTGTCAAAGGCGTCAGCGGCGGCCAGGGCACGCTGGGCAAACTGGTGACGGATGAGACGCTGTACAACTCGACGACAGCTTCGATGACCAACCTCAACCAGATTTTGCTGAAGGTGAATCAGGGCCAAGGCACGATTGGCAAGCTCGTCAACGACCAGGAATTTTACAAAAACGCCAAACTCACGCTCCAAAAGGTGGACAAGGCCACCGACAGTCTGGAAGACCAGGGGCCGTTAAGCGTCCTCGGCATCATCGCGAACCAACTGTTCTGAGCATTTACGACATACGATAGACAAATCGCGGCTCGCCGAAAAATTCGGGCGGTGCGCGAATCGTATATCGTAAATCATAAATTGTCAGGCCAGGCCAAGATTTTTCAAAACCTGCACGGTTGAGCGCGATTTATTGAGCGTGTAGAAATGCAACCCCGGCACGCCGGCGCGCAGCAATTCATCGCATTGCTGCGTGGCGTATTCGATGCCGAACTCAACCACCGCCTCATCATCACCGCTCAGTTGATCCAGCCGGGCGCGGAGCGG
>CAWHAH010000023.1:0-7315 GCA_963827205.1 uncultured Verrucomicrobiae bacterium | reverse complement strand
TATGTAACCTACTGGTTCGGCGTATTGTCTCCTCGGCCTCGACGATCACAAAATCCGTTTGCGGATTGAACTTCGCCCGTACCGCGCCGATGACCTCTTCCAAAATGCCGCGCTCGATTTTTTGCCGTTCGCGGTTTCGCGCGTCGAGCTTTTGCGCCAGCGGCATGGCTTCAGCAAAATCGGCCGCGAGCAAAAGCTGCAACGATGCTTCGGCCGTTTCGAGCCGACCGGCCGCGTTCAGGCGCGGCGCAAGCTGGTAGCCGACTTCATACGTGCCGACGGGCGCGGATGATTCAGCGACCTTCTTCAACGCGACCAGCCCGGGCCGTTGGGTTTTGTCCAATCGCTCCAGACCGACCGAAACGAGGATGCGATTTTCACCGGTGAGCGGCACGAGATCAGCAATCGTGCCCAGCGCGACCAGATCGAGCAGCGGCTTCAAATCGAATTCCAGGGCGCCGGGCAGACCGGTTTGGCGTCCACGCTTGATCAAAGCGTGAGCGAGTTTGAAGGCAAGGCCAACCGAGCACAGTTCGGTGGACGTTGGAGTCCAGCCTTTAGGCCGCTCCGAACAAGCTGAAGCTTGAACTCCAACCTGCGGATTGACGAGCGCGACGGCTTCCGGCGCGGGCGACGATACCTGGTGATGGTCGAGCACGATGACATCCAAGCCGCGTTCGCGCAGCCAGCGGATGGTTTCAACGGCCGTCGAACCGCAGTCCACGGCCAGCAGAAGTCCGGCCGAATCTTTCGCGCCGGAATTTTGCGCAGCCGGAAATTTCCGGAGGCAATTTTCGGCGGCGTCCTGGCTGAGACCATAGCCTTCGTCCATGCGATGCGGCAGATAAAAATCCGCCTGCCAGCCAAGCGGACGCAAGACCTCAAGGAGCAACGCGGTGGAGGTCACGCCGTCCACGTCGTAATCGCCGAAAATGACGAGCGGGTCCTTCCGCTCGCGCGCGAGCAGGAGCCGGTCAACGGCGGCGGCCATGTTTGGCAATAAGAACGGGTCGGCGAGATGCTTGAGCCGCACCTGGAGAAACCGGGAGATCGCAGCCGGTTCGCTGAAACCGCGGTTGAGCAGGCATTGGGCAAGCAGCGGCGAAATTTTGAGTTGTGACGCCAATTGGCCGGCAAGCAGGGGTTGCGACGGCGCGAGCGACCAGCGAAAGTTCATGGCAGCAGGTTAAATGAGTTAAATGAATTACTCGCCGAATTGTTGAAACTTTTCACGAATTGTTTATCCCATTTAACTCATTTAACCAATCACGCTTTTAACGCTTCAACGTTTTTTCGCGCTGAACAGCGGTGACGGACAGGGCGATGGCAATCAGAAAAATTCCGGCCACGACCAGCAGCGAAACGCCCGTGGGAATTTCGATTTGGAACCATTTCGGTTCATGCCCGTGCGGATCGAGCAGCATTTTCGCGCCGACGAAGACCAGCACAATGGAGAGGCCGGCCTTCAAATGGCGAAAATAGTTGATGGCGCCGACGAGCACGAAATACAACGAGCGCAGGCCCAGAATGGCAAAGACGTTTGACGTGAAGACAATGAAGGGCTTGGTCGTCACGGCGAAGACCGCCGGGATGGAATCCAGCGCGAAAATCAGGTCCGTGATTTCCACCAGCGCCAGCACGAGCAGCAGCGGGGCGGGCGCGAACCGCTCAATCCCGCCGGGCGAAGCCGCGTGATTTTGGCCGTCGGCAACGGTTGCCGCAGGAAAAATCTTGCGGGCGAGGCGGATGGTGAAGTTTTTTTCAGGCTGCACTTTCTCATTGCCGGCCAGGAGCATTCTCCCGCCGGTGAAAATGAGAAATGCGCCGAGGACGTAAAGAACCCAATGAAAACTCTGGATGAGCGTCACGCCGAGCGCAATCATTGCGCCACGCATGACCAGCGCGCCAAGGATGCCCCAGAAAAGCAGCCGGTGCCGGGCTTCCTCCGGCACGCGGAAATAGGCAAAGAGCAGCGCCATGACAAAGATGTTGTCCAGCGACAACGAGAATTCGATGACATAGCCGGTGACAAATTCAACCGCTTCCTCCCGCCCGCGCCAGTGGCCCAACGCCACGGCAAACAGGAGCGATAGCGCAATCCAAACCGTGCTCCACGCCAGCGCTTCCTTGAATTTGACGGCACGCGCGCGCCGGTGAAACAAACCCAGGTCCAGCGCCAGAAAGAAAAGCACGCAGACGATGAAACCGATCCAGTACCGGGGTGTAATTTCCGTCATTTACGATTTACGATTTACGATTTACGCGCCAACTGCAAATGGATTCGTCCATCGCAAATCGCAAATCGCAAATGCTTCAGATCTTGGCCGTCGCGACGTTTTGCATCGTCACCTGTGAACCGCCGATGTTCGGGCGCTCACCTTTGTGCCACCACAGCACAAAGGCGCTGGAAATGAAAACGCTGGAATACGTGCCGGTGAGGATGCCGACGAGAAAAGTGAAGGCGAAGTCGTTGATGACGCCGCCGCCCCAGATAAACAGGCAGAGCGTGGCAATCAGCACCGTGCCGCTGGTGATGATGGTGCGGCTCAACGTCTGGTTCAGCGCCTGGTTGATGACTTCACGGAATGTGCCGCGCACGCCGAGTTTCAAATTCTCCCGGATACGGTCGAAGATGACGACCTTGTCGTTGAGCGAAAAGCCGATGATGGTCAGCAACGCCGCGACCACCGTGGCATTGAATTCGCGCCCCGAAACGGCATTGGCAATGCAATAACAGCCAATGGCCAGCAACACATCGTGGACCACCCCGACAATCGCGCCAACGGCGAAGGAAAATTCGTAGCGGAACGCGACATAGACCAGAATGCCAAACATGGCCAGCAGGCAGGCGAGAACGGCTGATTTCTGGATTTCCCTGCCCACGGTCGCGCCGACCTGCTGGCGGCTAATGGCCTTGAACTGCGCCTGTGGAAAATCCTGAGCCAATGCCTGCTCAACCTTCTGCTCGGAACCGCTGGAAGTTGTCACGCGCAGCGTTTCCGCACCGCCGCTGACATCTCTTTGGTACTGGATTTGCGCGTCCTTCTCGCCAACGGCCGTAATGGCCGAACGGATTTGATCCACGCCGATTTTTTGGGCGAAGTTGAAGGTCGTGCTGTCACCGCCCAAAAAGTCCACGCCGAACACCTTTTCGCCCCGGCCAATAAAGCCGTAACCGAGCGACAAAAAGACAAATGCCCACGTGGCGATGAACAACGGCGTGGCGGCGCCCATGAAATTGATTTTGGCGCTTCGGATGATGTGGAGCATCGGGAGTGACTTCAACCAGTTGCGGTCGAGCAGCCAGTTGAAAATCAATCGCGTGACCACCAGCGCGGTGAACAGGCTGGCCGCCACACCGATGGTGAGCGTGACACCGAACCCTTTGATTTCGCCGGTGCCCATGAAAATCAGAATGATGGACGAGATGAGCGTCGTGACGTGCGAGTCCAGAATCGTGCCAAAGGCGCGAGCGTAACCGGCGTCAATTGCGCCGCGCAGCGATTTGCCCTTGGCCAGCTCCTCGCGGATGCGCTCGTAAATCAGCACGTTGGCGTCCACCGCCATGCCGACGGTGAGCACGCCGCCCGCGATGCCCGGCAGCGTGAACGTCGCGCCGACGGAACACATGACCCCGAGCAAAATGATGATGTTGGTGATGAGCGCGACATTGGCCGCCAGTCCGGCAATGAAGTAATAGACCAGCATGAACGCGGACACAAAAATGACGCCGTAGATGGACGCATGGATACCGCTCCGGATGGAATCTTTGCCGAGCGTAGGATCAACGTCGCTGGAATAAATAATGTGCAACGGCGCTTTGAGCGGATTTTGCAGGACATTCGCCAGCTGCTGCGCCTCTTCGATGGTGAAGGACCCGGTGATTTCGCCGTTGCCACCTTCAATCGGGCTTTGGATGTTCGGGGCCGAATACAACTCACCGTCCAAGATAATCGCCATCCGGTGACCCACATATTCCCGCGTGGTTTTGGCAAATTTCTTGGCGCCATCGTCGGTCAGTGTGAATTCAATCTGCGGTTCGCCCAGGTTGCCGCGCACGACCATCGAGCTTTTAACGATGTCGCCAGCCAGTCCGTTCACCGGCTTTTTGCTCACGATGACCTGTTCGGTTTTCGGCGGTGCGCCGCCGGGTTGCGGTTCAATGTGTTTGAGCAATACGTATCCCGGCGGAATCGGCTGATGGTTCGCGATGATGTCTTCGCTGTCATCCCTCACCATCCGAAACTCAAGGTAGGCGGTCTTTTGAATCTGGGTCTTGGCGCTTTCCTTGTCGGACGGCGACAGGCCCGGCAACTGAATCAGGATTTTGTTGCCGCCGGCGGATTGGATGACCGGCTCGGCCACGCCGAAACGGTCAATGCGCTTCCGCAGCACCTCCACCGCCTGGGACAACGCCGCGCTCGTCAAAGCCGACCGCGCCTGCACGTTGTTGGTGTCCGCGTAAAGAACGTTTGTGTCCATCTCAACGAGGAATGACGTGCCGCCCTGCAAATCGAGGCCGAGCTTGATCCGGCCCGAGGCGTCGCGCTGAAGTTGGTTCAAGATGAATGTGTTTGGGTACAACTGGTCCTTCGCGTTGACGAACTGGAAATAGGGCTGGAGATCGTTCGTGGCAGCGGCCATCTGCAAGCAGGCAAACTCGGTATTCGTCCCGGTTTTTTGGAACAGTTCGGCCCGCGCCATGATGTTCGTGAACGTGGCATCCTTGTTTTCCGCGCGCCGCGAAAATTCCTGCATTAAATCGCGCGAGGTGGGCGGATAAACCTCATAAAGCGACCAGAGGATGATGCAGATGACGAGGATGAATCTCCCAAAATTGTTTCTTCTCATGGCCGGTTCAGGATGCGGAGGTGTCGCTGCTTTCGAGGATTTCCGTCACGGAAGATTTGGTGACTTCCATTTTGGCGTCGGCGGAACGGAGCGAAACGGTCTTGTCCTTCACCGTAATCACGACGCCGATGATGCCGCCGGACGTGACGACCTTGTCGCCGGACTTGAGGTTGGCGAGCATTCGGGCCTGCTGCTTGGCGCGCTGCTGCTGCGGGCGGAACAGGAGAAAATACATCATTATCCCCATCAACACCAGCAGCATGATGGGGCTGGCAAAGAGTGACTGCAGACCGACCGGTTGTGGCGGCTGGGCCGGCGTCGAAGCGGGAGCCTGCGCCAAAAACACGTTCAAACCATTCAAATGCATAATTAAAAAGTGGTCGGACACTTTAGGCAAATTAACAGAATTGGCAAGTGCTATCGGTTATTTCATTCGGCAACTCACTTTTGATTGGCCTCCGGGAAAGCGTGCCGGTAAGTGTGGAAAAAATCTTACATGGCTTTTGCATTGAAAGGGGCTGTGATGATTTCTTCGACTTTGCGGACTGGTTGAGCCGTCTCGTTTGGAGGTCGTCAGGCGCGACTGGCGCAAAATTTGTTCAAGCCATTCAAGCGCAAGAACTAATGGCAGCCTGCCCACACAATGGAAAGGGCGCGCTTCCGAGTATCATCTTCTGATATAATTAGCTAAATACGAACAAGTTAAGATGGTGAGTACCCGTCGGTTTGGGCATCTTAAATGCTTCCCTTCTAATGACTAATGCAGAGGTGCCGTGGTACGGTCATGACCACCAGACAACATAAGACGGTTGTTTATGCGGTAATTCCTTTTCTTGCCGCCGGAGGAGTCGTCTTGGATTTTTTTATGCCGTTGGGCGTCGCCGATTGGGTCTGGTATTTTGTTCCTCTGCTTTTATCCATTTATGTCGGCGGCCGGTCTTTGCCCTATGTGCTCGCGGCTGTTTTATCGCTGCTGACGCTGGTCGGATTCTTTCTTTCACCGTCGGGGATTGATCCTCATTTGGCATTGATGAGCCGTCTCATGGGTATTTGCGTGCTGTGGCTGATGGCGTTCGTGATTTGCCAACGTAAGCGGGCGGAGGAAGAAGCGCACAAGTTATTGCTCGCCACTGAACATAGTCCGGCTTCCATCGTCATCACCGACCGGGCGGGCAACATCGAATATGTCAACTCGAAGTTCATGGCGTTGACGGGTTATTCCTCGAAGGAAGTGATCGGCAAAAATCCCCGTATTTTGAAGTCTGGCGAAACTCCGCCAGGGGAATACAAGCAAATGTGGGAAACCATCACTGCCGGCAGGGAATGGCGCGGAAAATTTCATAATCGAAAGAAGAACGGCGAACTGTATTGGGAACAAGCCTCCATTGCTCCGATCTTTGACAGCACCGGAAACATCACCCACTTTCTGGCGATCAAGGAAGACATCACCGAACGCAAGCAGGCGGAGGAAACCTTGGCGACAGAACAGCGGTTGTTGAACAGTTTGATCACGGCCATGCCCGACGTGATTTATTTCAAGGACCGGGAATGCCGCTTCATCAGAATCAACGCGGCATTTGTCCGGAAACATGGATTGCCCGAAACCCGCGCCGTGCTGGGGAAAACCGATTTTGACATGTTCGGGGAACAACACGCACGCCAGGCCTACGAAGACGAACAGCGAATCATCGCCACGGGCGAGCCGCTGATTAACCAGGAAGAGCGGGAAGACTGGAGGGATGGGCGGGTCACTTGGGTGTCCAGCACGAAGATGCCGTTGCGCGACGACACCGGAAAGACTGTCGGCATCATGGGCATTTCGCGCGACATTACTGGACGCAAACAGGCGGAGCAGGAATTGGCTGAGACGCTCGATTTTAACCAGAAAATCATCTCGAACGCTCCGGTGGGGATGGTGGTGTTCAAAGCGTCTGGTCGGTGTGTGCTTGCCAACGAGGCCGCCGGACGGACGCTCAACGCCACGGTGTCCCAACTTTTGAACCAGGATTTCCGGCAGATCGAGTCCTGGCGGGTTTCGGGCATGCTCAAGATTGCAGAGGAAACTTTGGCCACCCGAAGCCCGAGGCACGGGGAATTCCATTTCACCAGCACATTCGGCAAAGAGGCATGGCTGGCTTGTCACTTCAGTTTCTTTGTCCGCGGCAACGAACCGCATCTGCTCCTCCTTTTCAACGACATCATCGAGCGCAAGCGGGCGGATGAAGCCCTGGCCAACGAGCGGGCGCTCTTGCGCACCTTGGTGGATCACTTGCCGTTGGCCGTTTATCTGAAGGATATTGCCGGGCGAAAAACCCTGGCGAATCGGCTGGAACTCGAATATTTAGGTGCAACCTCCGAAGCGGAAGTCCTCGGCAAGACGGACTTCGACTTCTACCCACCGGAGCTGGCGTCCGTCTATCAGGCCTTTGATCAGGAGATGATCCGCACTGGCCAGCCGTTAACC
>CAWHAH010000022.1:0-31727 GCA_963827205.1 uncultured Verrucomicrobiae bacterium | reverse complement strand
GGACGGGCCAGCACCGGCTCGCAGCTGAAGATGCCTTGTGATGTCCATGGCCACCCCGTTAGCCGTTTCGTATCGGCGCGCACGGTCTTTCTCCAGACATTTCATCACGATCCAATCCAAGTCCCCCTTCACCAAACGAATCAACTTCGGCGGCTCAATCTGGCGATGATTGGCGATCGTCGTTAGATCCGCTCCCAGCATCGTGCTCAAGCAGGTCGAGGGACGCGGCGCTTCCGCCCCCCGAATCGTGCGGCGGATTTCATCCAGTCCGGCTTGCAACAGCTTTCCCCGTGTCGAACGGGGTACTTGCCCGTCAGCAATTCGTAAAGCAATACCCCCAGGCTGTAGATGTCGCTGCGGGTGTCTACATCCGCCCGCTTATTTCCGCCTGTTCCGGACTCATGTAAGCGGGTGTGCCGATGAATTGCTCGAAGGCGGTAAAGATGGTTTGTCCGTCAACTTGCCGTCCGTCGCCTTGGCGATGCCAAAATCAATCACCTTGGGAACGGGCACGCCGTTGTGATCGTCACCAGAATGTTCGAGGGCTTGATGTCCCGGTGAATGACGCCTTTTTGGTGGGCGTGTTGGATGGCCTGGCAAACTTGAATGAACAGATCCAGCCGTTCCTGGGTGGAGAGGTTGTTCTGGTCACAGTAATCCGTGATCTTGACGCCGCGCACCAATTCCATGACGAAATAAGGCCGGCCCGTTTCCGTCGCGCCGGCCTCCAGCACCTTGGCAATGTTCGGATGGTCCATCAGGGCCAGCGCCTGCCGTTCGGCTTCAAAACGGGCGATGACGTGCTTGGTGTCCATGCCCAGCTTGATGACCTTGAGCGCCACGCGCCGCCGCACCGGTTCCTCCTGCTCGGCCAGGTACACCACGCCACAGCCGCCTTCGCCAATCTGCTGGATCAGTTTGTAGCGGCCGATCCTGTCGCCAGGTTTGGGGTCGGGAACGGGTGATAGACGAACGCTCCCACCCGTCCGGGTGAAACGGCGGGCAGGTCATCAAGGCAGGCGCAAGATTCTTCGTTGGCCTTAAGAAATTTTTTGATGCGCTGATGCAAGGCGGCGTCGCCGGCACAGGCCCGGTCAAGATACGCTGAACGCTCCCCGGCGGGCAATTCCAGCGCAATGTTGAACACCTCAATTTCGTGTTCTGAGAGCTGAGGCATAGGCAAATTCGATCATTCACCCTTTAATGCGAAATAAACAGCTCAAAAGGACAAAGAAGATTTTCATTTCCTACGACTGGCAGCGTCGAAATGTGTGCAACTCTGGGCAGTTAAGTGTGATCGGCGACCAACTTGTTCAAGCAGCCTTCGAGAGAGCTTTATCCTTCCCGTTGGCCTTGGCCCACGCCGCTGGCGTGAACTCTTTGATCTGGGTGATTTTGGCCGCTGGCAATCGGGTGAACAAATCTTTCAAATAATCAAACGGGTTGATCCCATGCCGCCGACAACTGCCCAACAACGTGTAAATCACCGCACTGCGTTCCCCAGCTTCAGGATGCCCAACGAACAACCAGTTTTTCTTTCCAAGTGCACTGGGCCGAATCGAGTTCTCGATCAGGTTGTTGTCGATCTCCAGAGTGCCGTCTTCCACGAACCGATTCAGCGCTTCCCACCGTTTCAGGGTGTAATCAATCGCCTGGCCAAGCAATCCTTGCGGTAAAGTTTTTCTCCGTGTCAACTCCATGGCGCGGTGCAGCCGAGTCAATACCGGCTGTGATTGCCAAACCCGCATCGCCTGCCGCAATGGCGGCCCAGCCTTTTGCTCGCGCAATTGCTTTTCCACCGCGTAAAGCTGTCCAATCTGCCCCACAAACCACGCCGCCAGTTTGGTCTCCGCCAACGCTTCGTGAAAACCTCGACGAACATGGGCCCAGCAGCCAACCAAAGTCAGATCACCACGTGATTTTGCCAAAGATTCGTATGCCCCATAGCCATCGGTCTGGAGTTTGCCCCGGAAGTTTTTCAGAAATTCCTCCGGTCCTGCCCGCGCTCGGCTCACCCGCCATTCAAACAGCACATCACTTTTAGGCCGGCTGTAAACCCAAAGATAACCTTGCTGGCTTTTGCCTTTCACATCCGGATCCAAATATCGGATCGGCGTCTCGTCGGCTTGCAGATAATTGCCCGCCAGCAAATCTTCCCGAATCGCCCGATATACCGGTTTCAACAACTCGGCGGCTTGTTCGACCCAACAGCCCATCGTCTTGCGGCTCAGTTCCACCCCGAACTGTTGGCGGAACATCTTCTCCTGCCGGTAGAGCGGTTGATGATATTCATATTTGCTGACCAAAATTTGCGCCAGCAAGCCCGGCCCGACCATGCCTTGTTCAATCGGTTGGGGTGGCAGTGGTGCCAGGGCAAATCTTTCCTGCTTCACATAACGCGGACGGATGTAAACTCGTTTGATGATTTTGGGTGCGACCCAGTCCAGTTGGATCGTGCGTTCCTCGCTGATCTTTTTCCAGCCTTCGGGTTGCGCTTGCACCTCCGCCGGCTCAATCACGATCTCCTGCGTCTCCAATTTATCTTCTAAAAGCATCCGCCGCACCGGATGTGCAGCGCCATTGCGTATTGCAGTGGTGGTTTTGGCCTCTGATGCTGGTAACGTGATGACATTGGACAGGCCTTGCAGCAACAGTTCCAGTTGGTGTTTATCCAAACCTTCGTTGCGCTGACCACCGAAGTAACGGCGGATATACTGGTCGAGCTTCTGACGGAGCAGCCGATTCTCCGCTTCCAACGTCACGACACGCGCACTCAGGTCTTCAACCTTTTTGAGCAGCGTGGTGTCGGTCACGTTACTCAGATGCGAGCTTGAAACTTTTGTTCAAACTTCCCTCAATTATTTTTCAGCGACGATACCAGTTCTTTTTCAACCGCACTTCCATTCCGTGAATCAACGCATTGAACTCTTCGCCGCGCAAACTTACTTGCCCTTGTTCACTCACTGGCCAAGTGAACCTTCCCTGTTCCAATCGCTTGGCGCAAATCCAAATGCCCGACCCATCCCAGGTTAAAATTTTGATCCGATTACGACGCCGGTTAGTGAATAGAAACAAATTTCCAGAAAGGGGATCGGCTTTGAGCTGCTCGACGACCAGACTATAAAGCCGATTAAAACTGCCGCGCAAATCCACCGGGGTGGTGGCCACCAGCACCCGCGTCGTGCCCGACACGTTCAGCATGGCAGCGCCTGCAATAGTTGGGGCAGCCTCTGAATCTCAGAAGTATTTTGCAACCGGACAGTCCACCCTTGCGGACTCACGACTTCCACCGCGTAAAGCAGCGGCATATTGGGCAGCACGACTTCCTTAAACCTCACGGGCGGCAAAGTCACTTTGTCTTCGCAGCGCAACCATTTGCTCAAGGTGGACAACCCGACCCCGTAGCGAGTGGCAAAGTCCCGTTGAGTCATTTTGTTTTCGTGGAAACGCGCCAGCAACCGTTGCCGCTGTTTACAGGTCCAACGCCGCCGGCCTGATCCAGTTTTTGAAGAATCCATGCCCACATGGTTTCATAATCCAGCGCGAGAAACTAGACGTACTCCCCCAGCCGGATACGGTGATTTTTTATATGAGGTTGGTTCGCGGGGGTTCGTGACGCCGTAACGAATCGCCCAGAAAAGAAAACGGCGGATGAGACTTGCCCTAACAAAGTTCGTCTCATCCGCCGAAGGCAACATCGGGGCCAGCAGGTTTGCCGCCCGGGGCTTCCTATCCACCGGCGGTTGGTTCAACTCCAACTGGCTCCAAAGAGCAGCAAAAGCCTAGCATGGCTTTGGGGGTCTGGCAAGAACTTTCGGCTAACGATGGTTCTTCCGCTTGGCTTTGGGCGATTGTTTTGCCTTCCGTGAGGTTGGCGGCGGCGGCGTATTGAGCATTTTCCGCAGTGCATCCTCAAATTTCAAACCGTGTGCTGAAATGGCTACTGCTTTGGGCATAATCATTGAAAGCAATCACCCGAATATGTCGCTGGGGAGTTCAAATCGGCGGATTAACGATTTGAGATAACCCTTTTGTAAGTCGCGGCCTTTATGGTAGGGAATTGCAAACGCTCTTGGCTTTCCGCCAATGTCGGGGTGATGAATCATCCGATGAGAACCTTTTCCCCTATTGTATAAAGTAAATCTTGCATCGTAAGTGTGCAAGATTCGTGCAACATCATCAGCCGTTTTAGGTCTAGGCACAGACTAGCTCTGACTTCTTAAACTCACGCTCTTTCAACAACCGAAGTTCGCTCGGAGTAAATGAAATAACACAGGCTTTTGCCGAAAGCTTTACCGGCTTGTCGCTTAATATCATGCCCTTTAGCGCCTTTTGTTGTGCTTGTTCCCATTGCTCAAAGAATTCCCCTTCAGCCTTGAATTCAAGAAGGCTTTCGTCGTTCATCTGGTGGGCAAAAGTCAATTGACATTCGATGCACTGTTTCAGTTCTTCGACGGCTTCGGTTTCGGATTTGCCATAACCAAGCAAATCCATTTCCAATGCCCGCGCAACAAATTCTCCGTCTTCCTGATAAATCAGGACGCGAATTTGAATATTGTAAACGTGAGTGTCCATATGATTGCCGGTTGACTGCTTCGGTCTTCGGTATTCGGTTCGATACATCGCATTGTCCAAACAGCCTCTTTGCTGTCAAGCAAATTTACATCAAAACGCACAATTTGTCACTATTAGTCACTGTTCATTGGCCTTTTGACACAGGAAAAAAAGCAATGTTCATGCCTTTTGCCGCCGAATCCGCTTTCTTCCCCATCGTTCCCGCTTCAGTCGCCGTTTAACCAGCCAATAAACCGGACGGTTGTATCCTCAGTGATGCCCAGTTCTTGGGGCGGCGATACATGAGGCGTTTGCCTTCAATCTTTGGCACGAATTTCTCCATGCGCTCGCCGTCCGTGTCTTTGCGGGTGTCCCAACGGAAAGCAAACTCATTGGCGTATTTCGGAAGATGTGCGCGTGAAATGTGATGCCAACTGCCAATGACACCGCGCTTTAACAGGCTGAAAAAGCTTTCGCAATGGTTCACGCCTGAAACCGTCCCGTCTGCGTTATGGCGGGCGTATTCGAGTTTGGAGTGGTTCACTGTGTCATGCCGCTTCCACGGTTTCAATTGATATTTATAAACGGTGGCTTGGTCTGTGTTCACCGTTGCTTCCTTGCTGATGCACTCATGCAAAACATGGCCAATGTTTTTATAGGTGACAGTTTCCATAACTCGCGCCTTCATTTTCCCGCCGCGCTCAATCAATGCGACAACTGGCGTTTTTTGGGTTAGCTTGTTCCGCAACTCCCCCTTGCCGCCGATGTAAGTCTCGTCAACTTCCACTGTGCCGGAAAGCTGTTTTGGGTCATCCTCACCCATTGCGAAGCGAATCCGATGAGCCATGAACCAAGCTGTCTTGTAGGTGATTTTCAACATGCGGCTCAATTGGTTCGCGCTGATTGATTTCTTGCTGGAGCAAATGCCGAACATCGCCATGACCCATTTTGAAATCGGAATGTGCGAGCCTTCAAAAACCGTGTTCACGGTCACGCTGAATTGCTGGCGGCACGCGCCACAGAAATAAACACCCTTGCGGACGGCACGCTTGCTGCCTTCTTTCGGCGTGAGTTTGGAGTTTGGCTTTTTCTTGCCGTCATTTTTGCAATGCGGACAGATTGCGCCGTTTGGCCACAGCAACCGCTCCAAAAGTCCACGCGCCTTGTCTTCATCGGCGTATTCTTGCGCCAGCGAAAACAGATTCAATTCATCTGGTTCGTTTTCTGCTTTGTTCGTTGTCATGGTTCAAATATCGCAAACAGCCTTGCGTTTGTCAAGTACATAATTCCGTTGAAACCTTCGAAAAACAAGGGAAAACGCCAAAAACTGGTCAACGGCGCAGGAATTTGGCCACGGCTTCGGTTCGGGTGCGAACCTGCAGTTTTTCGTAAACGCGGCGGATGTAGGTATGGACGGTTTCGTAGCTGATGCCGAGTTTGTCGGCAATTTCCTTGTAAATCAGGCCCTGACTCAACAGGTCGAGTACCTGCTGTTCGCGTTCGGAAAGATTTTCCGTGTTTTGTGCCATGGCGGCGCTTTTCCGAAAGGATTGCACCACCTTGCGGGCGATGTGCATGGTCATCGGCGAACCACCCCGGCACACATCCCGGATGGCTTCCAGCAATTCCTTGCTCGAGGTGCGTTTGAGCAGGTAACCGCTGGCGCCCGCTGCCAGCGCATTGAAAATGTTTTCCGTGTCCTCATAAACCGTCAGCATCATAACCTGCACCTCGGGCAGCAGTGTTTTCAACTGCCGGACACATTCCACACCATTCATGCCGGGCAGGTTGATGTCCATCAGCACAACTTCCGGACGAACTTGCGGCAAATCCTTCAATGCGTCCTCGGCATTGGCATATTGGCTGGCGCAGCAAAAGCCATCGGCGCGGTCGAGCACACGGGCGAGTGTCGCGCGCAGCTTGTCGTTGTCTTCCACGATGGAAACGGAAATGGGCATGTTTTCGAATCTTAATCTCGGTCCTGTGCTTGATCTTAATCGTAATCCCGGCCGCCAATACGTTTAAGCTTACGATCGGGATTCAGATTAAGAAAGCATTGAAATGGGAATGGTCAGGCGCACCAGTGTTCCCCCGTCGGTTCCGGGGCCGATTGAGAATTCGCCCTGAAGGCCTTCCATTCGCTTGCGCATGTTGCGCAGGCCGTTTCGCGTCGTTGCCGCGCCGGCATCCGGGCTGCCCAGGCCGCGCCCATTGTCTTCGATTTCCAGGGTAAACTCGCCCGGCGCCAACCGCAATCGAATCCGGGCTTCGGACGCCTGGGCATGTTTGACCACGTTGTTGACGGCCTCCTTGAAGGCGAGAAAAACATTGTGGCGCACCTCCGGCGGGATCGCGATGGCCGGCAACTGGGCCGGCACGTCCGCCCGGTAACGCAACCCCGCCAGCGCGAAATATTCCTGCGCGTATTTACAGGCATAGTTAACCAGGCCGTCCAGGGTGTCGTTGGCCGGATTGACCGCCCAGACGATTTCGTCGAGTGCGCGCGTTGTTTCACGCGCGGTTTGAGAAATCTGCTGCGCGTGCGCTTCAATCTCCCCAGGCTCATCTTTGTCCGCTTCCGCCATTTCGCCCAACAACGCCACTTGAGTCAGATTGGCGCCGAGCTGGTCGTGCAGGTCGCGGGCAATGCGGGAACGTTCCCTTTCGAGCGCTTCCCGCTGCTTGAGCGCCTGCAACTGGCGCTGCAATTTTTGTGTGGAAAGATAGCGCACCACGGCAATGATTAATCCGAGAAAGCAAGCAATGGCAGTAATCCGAAACCAACCCGTCTGCCAGAATTGCGGTTGAACGGTAATGTCAAGGGAACTGCCGTTTTCGTTCCACACGCCGTCTTCATTGCAGGCAACGACGTGAAAACGATAATGCCCGGGCGGCACCTGGCTGTAATAGGCGGTCCGCGTGTTGGCAACCTCCGTCCACGCGGTCTCGCGGCCTTCCAGGCGGTATTTGAATCGCACTTCGTCCGGCGCGGTAAAATTCAGCGCCGTGTAATGAATTTCCAATTGAGCCATCAACTGCTTTCTGCCGGGCGCAATGGTGATGGATTGCGACCACGTTGAAGCCAGCAGATTGGTCCTTTGCTCGCGCCCGTCCACGCGCACGGATTCAATCATGACCGGCGGGGGCCGCCGATTGGGTTTGAGTTCCGCCGGGTTCACGGAGACCAATCCTTTGACGGTGGGGAACCACAATTGGCCATCGCGGGTGCGGATGGCGGCGGGCTGGGCGCCGATGGAACATTCGCGGGTCGGCAATCCGTCAGCCTCGCCATAGGTCCGGCAGGAAATGGAGTTGGTCGTTCCCAAGGCAAAATCACTCAGCGATTTTTTGGGGATTCGCATCAAGCCCATGTTGGAGCCAATCCATAAATTACCCTCGTCATCTTCAATGATGTAACCGATGCTGTTGCTGGCGAGACCACCGCGGGCGGTGGAAAAGCGCGTCCATTTTCCATCCTGAAACCGCCCCAAACCATGACCGAACGTTCCGACCCACAGCACGCCATCTTTATCCAGATAAAGCGCGGAGATGTCGTTGCCGGGCGGGCCGTCTTCCGTCTGCTGATAAGAAATGAATCTTTTGTCCTTGTAAAAGTTCAAGCCCCCGTTTTCCGTCCCCACCCAAAGATTCCCTCCGGCGTCTTCGGCGATGGCGCGAACGGCATTGTCGGACAAACCATCCCGCGTCGTGAACATTTTCCAATCCTGCCCGTCCCAGCGCGCCAGACCATTTTGGGTGCCGGCCCACAATTGTCCGTTGTGATCCTGGAACAACGCGAAAATCCGTTGGCCAAGGATTTCGGCGCCCGGCACCGGCTGGAAATGATTGGATTGAAATTCAAACAGTCCTTCTTCCCAGGTCCCAATCCAGACGTGTTGCTCGTGATCCACGAGTGCGGTCCAAGCATTTTGAGACCGGCCCAAGTGAAAATCTTGCAGGGAATTTGTCTGCCAATAAGATGCGCCCAGTGCCCCAAAGGTCATCCATAACCCTCCCTGCGCGTCCTCGGACAAAGACTGCGCCGCCCAGGGATGGAGTTCCACCGGCGAGTCGAAAATGTTTCTTTTGACCCGGTTCAACCCGTCACCGTCCGTCCCCACCCAGAGATTTCCCTCGTGATCCATCCACAACGACAGGACAAACGCGGAGGATAACCCCTGGCCTTCTGAGATTTGCTGGAATTTTCCATCGGCGTCGTACCAAAAAACGCCAGCCCCCAGCGTGCCGACAATCAGGTTGCCGTCCTTGTCTTCGCAGGCGGCTTTGATGATAGAACTGCCCCAAGGATACAGCCCGAGGTCCTTTTCCTGTCCACCCGATCTCCACTTTTGGACCCGGCCGTTCATCATCCGCCAGATGCCACCGTTCCGACTGGCCAGAATGAAATCCAACCTTGCGGCCCGAACCGATTCATCAACCACAATCGCCTGCGGATTAAAATGTTCAGGGCGGATTGAGAACATTCCGCTGACATCGGCGATCCAGAACGCGCCGGATTTTTCAGCCGCAATCATGCGGCAAATCGGAGGGGTGGGAAAATTCAAATTCAACGCCTCCATTTTTCCCTTTTGATAGTGGCCCAGATGCGAGTCGGAAGTGTAGAACCAAACGGCGCCGGTGGCATCTTCGCAGACCGATGTCAATTTGCCTTCCTGACCCGCTCGCCCGATTTCAAAATTTTTGATTTTTCCATTCTGGAGCAATCCCACACCCGTCTTGTCGGTCCCGATCCACAGATTGGTGTGGCTGTCTTCAAACAAATAAATGATCCGGTCGCTGTTCAGGCCGGGTGTGTTTTCCTCGTCGAAAACTGTGAAACGGTTCCCGTCGAAGCGGACCAGTCCATTCAGCGTTCCCAGCCAGAGATAACCGTCGTGCGTCTGGATGACCGAGATGACTTCGCCGTCCGGCAGACCGTCCTTGGCGCCCCAGGAATCCACAATGAAGCGCGAGCCGGGTTGATCTGCCACGTCGGCGGTGGCCGAAAGGGCGGAAACAAATCCGCCCAACAGCAACGCGGCAAACAACAGCGCCCGGCCGGACGTTGGCCGGCCCAATTTTTCGAACGAGCCCAAGTGGATTGTAAAGATGTTTGGGGGAAGATACGAATCCCGGGGCCAAGATGAAAATATTTTTTAAGAAATCGCTTGCCATGCCCGCATGATGCGCTAGGTTTATCTTGCCCAATGAGAACTGGGTGCTCCGCATTTAAAAAGCGGGCTTCGGCGGGTTTCGGCGATGAAAATCGTGTGTGATCGCCGGACCCGCTGATTTTTTTACCATCCGCAATAAACTTGTCGTCGGAGGGGCAAAGCAGCATAGTAAGAAATCATCGTTGAGGAACGGGCAGGATGGACTGGGGTCGTAGCTCAGTTGGTAGAGCGGCTGGTTCGCAATCAGCAGGTCAGGGGTTCGAATCCCCTCGGCTCCACCAGTCTTCGCTCGGAGCAACGCGGAGGGCGAAGACTGCCGCGCCGGAGCGAAGCGAAGGCGGGCCATAGAGAAACGACTACGAACAAGATGCTCCGAGCTACGACCCGGCAGGCCAGCTTTCTCAAGCGTAGCGAGGACGAAGGCTGCCGCGCCGCCCGTCCACCAGCCTTGGCGACGCGGAAGCGCGAAGTGCGAAGGCGGGCCGGTACGACGCACTGCCAGCGGGCTACGGCTCGGCAAGCCAGTAAAATGAAGTTCTTTTACGTTTACATACTGCAAAGCAATGCCAAGGCCGGCGGTTTCTATGTCGGATTCACTGAGGATTTGCAGGCACGCTTGAAGAAGCATAACGCTGGCGAAGTTCCGCACATGGTGAAGTCTCGTCCGTGGCGAATCAAAACCGCAATTGCCTTTACAGAGCAAGAGCGAGCCATTGAATTTGAACGCTATTTGAAATCGTCATCCGGCCGCACTTTCGCAAAGAAACGACTTTGATTAGCCTTCGCTCGGAGCAACGCGGAGAGCGAAGACTGCCGCGCCCAAGCAAAGCGAAGCCGGGCGACCGCCAATGCAATTTTTCAGGTTTACATTCTCCAATGAACCACCAAAACCAATCGTCATTAAAAAACAAATGGATTTTAATCACCGGCGCATCGAGCGGATTTGGCGCGGCCGCGGCACGCGCCTTCGGGGCTGAGGGGGCAAAACTCCTGCTCGGCGCGCGGCGCGTTGACCGTCTGGAAAAAGTTGCCGTCGAGGCGCGCAAAGCCGGAGCGAGGGAGGCGCATGTCCACGAACTGGATGTGACAAAAACGCCGAGCGTCGAAGCATTCATCTCTTGGGCAAAATCCAAAATCCAGTCTCCCGGACGCCCGACGCCAAACCCGGCGCGCCTGCATGTCCTGATCAACAACGCCGGCGGCGCGCACGGCCTGGACACCATCGCCGAGGGTAAGGACGCGGACTGGGAGGCAATGATTCAATCGAACGTGCTCGGTGTATTGCGCATGACGCGCGCGGCGCTACCGCTCATACCGCGTGATGCCGGAGCGAGCATTATCAACATTGGCTCGGCAGCCGGCCACACGGTTTATGAGGGCGGAGCAGCTTATTGCGCGGCAAAGGCGGGCGAATTGCAAATCACCCGCACGCTTCGCCATGAATTGTTCGGCGCGGGCATTCGCGTTGGCACGGTGGATCCCGGCCTCGCGGAGACGGAGTTTTCCCTCGTGCGTTTCAAGGGTGATGCCACTCGCGCGAAAAAACTTTACGAAGGCACCCATCCGCTGAACGCCGCGGACGTTGCCGAGATTTTGGTTTGGGTAGCCAGCCGCCCGCCGCATGTGAACATTGACGAGTTGATTGTGAAACCGGTTGATCAGGTGGAGGTGGTGAAAGTGTATCGGAGAACGAAAATGTAACAGGATTGACGGACTGGTGGATACATGGATACGGCTTTTTTCCAATAATCCATCAACCCAATAATCCATTCATCCGATTTTCAGATCCCCCGGTTGGCGCGCCAGAGCAGCACCATGCCGACGGCTTGAAAAATAAAATTTGGCAGCCAGAGAATCAGGTGCGGCACAAATTCAGGCCGGGCCGACAACGATTCGCCCAGCATGATAAAGGTGTAATAAACCAGCACCAGCATCAGCGCGATGGCAACCCCGATATTGGTCTCGCGCCGATGCATGCGAATGCCCAACGGAATCCCGATGAGCGTGAACCCGAAGCACGCGAACGAAAACGCGATTTGCCGGTTCATTTCCACGAGCACCGGCTCGGTCAAATCGTCCCGCTGGTTTTTCGCCTCGCGAAGCTGCGCGCGCAATTCCTCCGAAGAAGTCCCCTGCAGGACCGGCGGGGAACCCAATTGGGCCTCCAATTCCTTCAACTCATCACGCAACTGCCAGAAAGTCATGTCACTGATCTTGGGTTTGTAAGTCCGGTTCGTCGCCACGCTGAGGTCGAAACTCACGGGCAGTTCCATGAACGAACTGACGATAAAGTGCGCTCCGCTGAAAGTGACCGTCCGCGCATCAAACAAATGCAGAATGAGCTGCTTGTTGGGCAGGTCCGTTTCAATCCGACCGCGCGGCGCGCATAACGTTGTTTCCGCATTGGTCTCATTCCCCAGTTTCAAGATCCTCACGTCCTCCAAATTTCCGCCGCGGTTTTTTGCCGCGTAAAAAACATACCCCGGAAAGTCGTTGATGAGCTTGCCTTCGGGCAACTGCATATTTGCCAGCTCAGAGCGGAACCGGTCTTTCAAGTTGATGTAGGCGACCCGGGAACGCGGGCCAAGCTCCATGTTGAACCACGCGCTGATGCCGCAGCAAAACAGGCTGAGCAATAACACCGGCGAAATCAGCGAGAAAAGACTGATGCCGCTCGCGCGGGCCGCCGTCAACTCCTGATCAGCGCTGAACCTGCCAAACACCAGCAAGGCCGCGGTGATAAATCCCATGGGCAGGGCATAAACGCACGCGAAGGGAATCAACAGTCCGACGGCTTCCAACACCAGCCACAGGCTCACCTCGCCGTTGACCAGAAACTGGAGAATTTCCTTGAGCACGTTCATGAGCAGCACAATGAAGACGAACACCGCCACCGTCATCAGCAACGAGACGAGGATTTCGCGGACCAGGTATTTGTGCAGCGTTTTCACGATGTCGGACGTGCAGCCCGAAAATGCCTGATTCTGCCGGCCAATCAAGCGCAACTTCAGGCGGGCGAGCTCGCCGCCGAATTGCCCGCGTCAGGGGAAAATCGGGAAATCCCGGTCACCAATCCTTGATAGGCTGGTTCAGGTTTTCCGGTTTTCCTTGCGGCTTCAGTTGCAGCAACTGCTCATCTCCCTTTTGTGCGTCCAACAACCGCTTCGCCTCTTCCGGCGTCATCTGCCCCGCGGCAACCGGTTGGCCCTGTTCGTTTTGATTTTCCTGTTTTTCGCCCGATTTTTGCTGCTGCTGTTTTTGCTGCCCGGCGTTTTTCTGTTCGTCCTGCTTTTGCTGCTGCGAATTTTGCTGGGACTGCTGGTTTTGCTGCTTTTGATTCTGCTGACTGTTTGATTTTTGCTGTTGCGATTGGTTTTGCTGGTTTTGTTGCGACTGCTGCGGCTGTTGCTGTTGCTGTTGTTGCTGTTTCAGCAATTCATACAACTTTTTAAGCTTCACATCATCCGGGTACTGTTTCAATCCCTCTTCCACCGGCACCAGGGCCTGGGGAATGTTGTTGGAAATGTAGAAATGCGCGCCGCTGTTGAAAAAATCATCAGCAGACTGGGCGCGGGCTGCCTGCCCTGCCAGCAGCAGGCTAACGCTGATTGGGAGTAACAATCGCATCAATGTCCTTCAATTTTTTGACGTAATCCTGAAATTTTTTGGCCGCAATCGGATTGTTCAGGCTTTCCATGATTTCCAGCGCGCGGTGATACTCATTGCGCCGGACCGCGTCGTCCGCCGCCTGCTTGGCTCTCCGCATCGCTTCGCGAAGCTGCGCGATCAATCCAATCTGCCTCTTCACGAAAGTCAGATTGTAACTGGCATCCACGTCGTTCGTGTTCAATTCGGCCGCGTGCTCATAACTCCTGACTGCTTGTTGCCAGGTTTGCTCCATTGCGTCCAGGCCTTCCGTGTCCGGCTCGAATTTCAGTTCGCCCTGGCGATACAACGTGTTGCCCAAATTGTAATACGCCTCCTGTTGCAATTTCAAATCCGGCGCCAGGGTCACCGCTCTAAAATCGTTCAATGCCGCGTCGAAATTTGTCGCGCGATACGCCGCCGTGCCCGCGTTGAAGATCAGGCGCAAATCGTTCGTATTCGCTTGTGCCAGTTGCTCAAATTCCTGCAGCGCGTTCGTGTAATTGCCCGCCTTGTATTCGCGCAACGCGCTCGCTGGCGAAGCGGAGCTGGCCAGTGGCAAAATTAGAAGTCCCGCCACAACCAATGCACCGGTAGGGACGCGCTGCGGCGCGTCCTGGCCGACCGGCAGGTCGGCCCCACCACGATTTACCCTTTCCCGTTTCCGTTCCGGCAAAAACATTTCCGCCAGCAGCAAAACCATCGCCGCCAACAGCGGCCATTGGAATTGCTCGTGATAGCGTCGCACCAGCCGTTCCTGCGACTCCGATTCCGGCAGCGGTGCGATGCCCTGTTGGTACAGTGTGTCCATCGTGTTGGGTCGCAGCGGCAAATAAAACCCGCCGGTTGCGCCGGCGATTTTCCGGAGGAGCGCCTCGTTCAAGTGCGACTTCACCACATTGCCATCCGGGTCACGGATGTAATCCGAGTTGCCGTTCGCGTCTGTGATCCGCAACAAAGTGCCTTCCGCAGTGCCAACGCCCACGGTGAAAATTTTAAGGCCGTCCTTGGCCGCGTTTCGCGCGGCTTCGAGTGCGTCGGCTTCGTTGACGTTGTCCTCGCCGTCGGTGAGCAGTACCAGAACCTTATAATGATCGCCTTCCTTGAAGGCGGCCAGGGCGGCGCTGATGGCCGGGGCGATGGCGGTGCCGCCCTGCGGAATCGTGTTCACGTCCAGCGCCTCAACGCTCTGACGAAACGCCGTGTCGTCAATCGTCAGCGGACATTCCAGGAACGCGTCGCCGGCAAACGCCACCAGGCCGAGCCGGTCGGCCTTCGCCTGCTGCATCAAATCCAGCGCGGCAAGCTTGGCGCGCTCCAGGCGGTCGGGCGCAATGTCCTGGGCCAACATGCTTTTGGACGTGTCAATGGCCACCACGACGTCCAGACCGCGTTGTTCAATCTTTTGCAAATCATACCCGTATTGCGGCCGGGCCAGCGCGAGAATCAGCAAGGCCACAGCCAAAATCAGACAGCCCAGCCGGATTTTTCGGCGTGCCGGAGAAATACCAACCGTCAGGGCGGACAACAATCGCGCCTGGATGAATTGCGTCAGCAGCCTTTGCCGTTGGCGCCAGGTCCACCAGAAAAATACCAGCAGCGCCGGTGGAATCACCAGCAGCAGCCAGAGCAATTGTGGGTGAGCAAACCTCATTTTTGTATTGCCAATTGCCGATTGCCGATTGCCGATTGGGTTTGTAATTTCGGCGCATGAACCCGATCGAATTGAAATCCAGAACCAAAACGTTTGCCTTGCGAATCATCAAAATGAGCCGGGCAATTCCCAAAAATGACGATGCCGGGCGCGTCATTGCCAAACAGATTTTGCGCAGCGGAACTTCCGTGGCGGCGAATTACCGCGCCAGTTGCCGCGCTCGGAGTCAGGCGGAATTCATTTCCAAAATCGGCACCGTCGAGGAGGAATCCGACGAAACCGCTTTGTGGCTCGAATTGCTCGCCGAAACCGGCATCATGCCCACAAAAAAATTGTCCGCACTGCTCGAAGAAGCCAACGAGCTTACCGCCATCATGGCCGCGTCGCGCAAAACGGCGTCCGGCAAGTGATTTTTTAATCGGCAATGGGCAATCGGCAATCGGCAATCGGTTCATGGCAGCCTCCGGAAAACGGTTTGTCCCAAAGCCAGTTCAATCAACAGCAGCCCGAGACCGCAAGTCACGATCCAGGGAAACAATTCCTTGAACTGCGTGTATTTGTTGATGACGGCCTCGGTCTTTTCCAGCTTGTCAATTTCGGCGTAGATGGCCTTGAATTTTTCCGCGTTGTCCGCGCGGTAATATTTGCCGCCCGTCATTTGCGAAATTTGCTGCAACGTGGTCTCGTCCGGCAGATAGCCGGGTGGCAGACCCATCTGCTGGACGATTTCGCGGTTGCCGAGGCCGATGGTGTAAATTTTTACGCCCAACGCCCGCGCTGCTTCTGTCGCCGTAATCGGGTCAATTTTGCCGGAATTATTTCCACCGTCGGTCATCAAAACGATGATTTTGCTTTTCGCCTTCAAATCGCGCAACCGGTTCAGGGCCGTCGTTATTCCGTCGCCAATCGCGGTCGCGTCGGAATTGATCGAGCCGATTCCCAGCCGGTCAATGTTTTCGAGCAGATAATCGTGGTCGAGCGTCAGCGGCGCGGCAATGAAAGCCTGCGCGGCAAAAACCACCAGGCCGATGCGGTCATTGGGCCGGCCCTCGATAAACTGCTCCAGAACGGGCTTGGCCATGTTTATCCGGCTGATTTGCCGGCCATTGATGACATAATCCGGGGTGTTCATGCTGCCCGACAAATCCAGCGCGCACACGATGTCTATGCCGCTGGCCTTGACGGTCGTCTGGCTTTTCATCAAACGCGGTTGCGCCAGGGCGACGATGAAAAGTGCCAACACCAGCCAGCGCAGCGCCGCCAGAAAAGCGCCCCCCCGTGAACGCCGGACATTGATCAAACCCTCCAACAGCCGCACCGAGGAATACAAAAACGCCGGCGGCTGGCCACGCCGGCCCTTGAGCCAGGCCAGCAACGGCAGCAACAGCAGCAGCAACAAAAAATATGGATGCGCGAAGGTCATGCGGACACCATCTGACTTTGGACTTTGGACTCGGGACTTTGGACTTCCACCGGCTCGGTTTCTTCGACCAGCCGCACGGCGGAGGCGTGCAACTCGCGCAACTCCGGTTCGCCCGGTTCGTATTTGGCGAACTTCACGAGGTCGCAGCTCTCGAGGAAGTCGCCCAGCTTTTCCTTCTGTTCCGCCGCCAGCAAATCCGTGGTCTGCAATTCATACAGAAATTCCTCGGTCGTTCGTTCCGGCGCGTGAAAATCGAAACGCTCTTCGAAATAAAACCGGATTGTGTCCGAAACCAGGATGCAGAACGCCTTGGGCTGTGAAATCAACGCCAGCGCTTCATCCAATTTCTGTTTTGCGCGAATATGCGCGGGAACCGGTGGCTCGACCGGCAGATTCGCCTGGCGTTTTTGCCACCACTTCCAGAGCACAAATAAAACCGCCGCGCCGGCGAGCACGCCAAGCGCCACCCAGAGCCATTCCCAGCCGTTCGGAATTGCCACCGGCGGCTTGATGTCGCGGATGTCATTCGCCATTGCAGCGGCAGCTTGAGATGTTGCGTTTGAAATCATGATCAGCGGTTCATGCTTTGTCCCGAAGCGTCTTGGACTGCGGCAGCCCCCTGCCGCTTTGGGCAGTGCAATCAAGTTCTGAAAAGTACGAGAGGGCCGGCGCACTCCACAATCTTGCGGCATTTCGCGCGATTAACTTTGAACCTTGAACTTTGAACTTTGAATTCACCCTCTCAACCTCCGTTTCACCCGGTTCTCAAAGAATCGTCCCAACGCCACCGAGTAGGCTTCGTCCGTATGAAGCTGAATGGTGTCAATGCCGGAAGAACGGAATTGTCGCGCCAAATCTTCATTCTGCCTTCGCTGGCGTAGTGCGAACGCATCGCGACCACTGGCGTAGCCGGTATTGAGCTCCACAATTTCGCCGGTCTCGGCATCCTCCAGCGTTAAACGTCCCAAGGCCGGCAGTTCGAGTTCGTAACGGTCCGTGATTTGCACGGCCACGACGTCGTGGCGCCGGTTGGCCATGCGCAAAGCGGTCTGCGTTTGCGCCGTCAACACACCGCCGCCATCCGGTGAAATGAAATCCGAAAGGACGACCGCGATGGCCTTGTGCGGCAAAACGCGGCCCATGAATTCCAGCGCGTGGACCAAATCCGTTCCGCGTCGCTTTGGCTCGGAGAAAAGCACTTCCCGAATCACCCGCAACACGTGGCCGCGGCCCTTGCGCGGCGGAATGAATTTTTCCACCTGGTCCGTGAACAGCAACAGACTAACCTTGTCGTTGTTGCGGATGGCGGAGAAGGCCAGCACGGACGCGATCTCGGCGGCGAGTTCGCGTTTGGATTGGTCGCGCGAGCCGAACAACCCGGAACCGCTCACGTCCACGACGAGCACGAGCGTGAGTTCGCGTTCCTCGACGAACTTCTTGATGAAGGGATGGTTCATTCGCGCGGTGACGTTCCAGTCAATAGCGCGCACGTCGTCGCCGGGCTGGTATTCGCGCACCTCGTCGAAATTCATCCCCTGCCCTTTGAAAACGGAATGGTACTGGCCTGCGAGCGTTTCGGTGACGAGCCGGTTCGTGCGCAACTCGATCTGCCGGATTTTTTTGAGAATCTCGCGGGGAATCATGAATCAAACGTGATACGTGAAACGTGACGCGTGAGCCGACGAAACGCCTTTCACGCGTCACACATCGTGTTTTACGGCACCGGCAATTCATCAAAGATTTTCTGGATGACCGTTTCGCTGGTTTTTTCTTCTGCCTCGGCTTCGTAGGTGATGCCCACGCGGTGGCGCAGCACGTCCATGCCGATGCTCTTTACGTCCTGCGGCGTCACGTAGCCACGGCCTTTCAGGAACGCGTAAGCCTTCGCGGCGAGCGTCAGGTTGATGGTCGCGCGCGGCGACGCGCCAAGCTGGATGAAGTCCTTGACCTGGATTTTGTAGTGGTCCGGGTCGCGCGTCGCGCAGACGAGGTCCACGATGTAATCCTTCACCTTGTCGTCCACGTAGATGTCGTTGATGACTTCGCGCGCCTTGAGAACGTCCTTCGGGTCAACCACGGCGCTCGTCACGGGCGTGCCGGAAGTCTTCGCCATGAGTTCAAGAATCTGCCGCTCTTCTTCGCGCGACGGGTAACCGATTTTCAATTTCAGCATGAAACGGTCCACCTGTGCTTCGGGCAACGGATACGTTCCCTCCTGTTCGATGGGATTTTGCGTGGCCAGCACGAGGAACGGTTCCTCGAGCTTGAAGGTCTGGTCGCCGATGGTGACCTGTTTTTCCTGCATCGCTTCGAGCAACGCACTTTGGACCTTGGCCGGCGCGCGATTGATTTCGTCGGCGAGGATCAGGTTGGCGAAAATCGGCCCTTTGCGCGTGCTGAAGCCGCCGGATTGCGGATTGTAAATCTGCGTGCCGATGACATCCGCCGGCAGCATATCGGGCGTGAATTGCAGGCGCGAGAACTTGACGTGAATGCAGTTCGCCAGTGATTTGACGGCGAGCGTTTTCGCCAGGCCGGGCACGCCTTCGAGCAGCACGTGGCCGTTGGCGAGCAGCCCGATGACCAGCCGCTCGGTCAGATAATTCTGGCCGACGATGACCTTGCCGATTTCGTTGAATAGTGGATGTGTAAATGCGCTCGCTGCTTTTACCGCGTCGTTGATGGCATTGATTCCTGTGCTCATTTTTGTTGATTATTTTTTTGATGGACAAAAAAGCCGTGGCTGCGTTCAAGCATATTTTCCGTCATGCGCCCGGCAATATTTCAACCTGTTTCGTTTGTAGCCAGCCGATTTTCCCCGCGCCGTCATTGACCTGCAGCCAGTCGCCATGCCGGTCCATGACCGCCAGTTCTTCGCCGTCGTGGGCGGTGAAGGCGCTTTGCGCCTCGTCGAACGGCCCGCTGCGCGCCGTCGCCTCCGGTAAAATCACCACGGCGGTTTGTCGGGAAAAATGTTCGGTCGCCTGCAAGCCCAGTGCCGCGCCAAATGAAATGGTCAGGATCGCGCAAAGTGAGGTTGTGCCCTTCAGCTTCGCCGCAACCGCCGGACGGATTTGTCGCGCCGCGAGCAAAATAAACGTCAGCCAGAAGGCGATTGCGGCCAGCAGCGTCCACTCGTTGAGTGTCAACTGGCCGAGCCATCCTTGCCAGCGGCTTTCGCGCAGCGTTGCGCCCTGGACCTGACCGCGGACGAATGCGAGATTCGCGCGTATTTCCGCGTCGCGTGGCGAGAGCAACGCCGCCCGCCGATACGCGGCGATGGCTTCGCCGGGATGGCCGGATTTGAATTCCGCGTTGGCATAATTGAACAGCAATGCGGGCGATTGCGCGCCGGTTTGCAGAATGTTTTCATAAAGGCGCGCCGCCTCCGGGAACTTCCCTTTGGCGTAAAGTTCGTTGGCCGCCGAAAAATTCGCGGCACTGTCCGCCGCGAAAACGTTTCCAGCGGAAAGCAGCGCGAACAACAAAATCCCAAAGCGCCAGAGGGCTGGCGCAGTCCAGGACGCTTCGCGAGCAACACGAGTGTTTTCGAACGCGCCAGCGTCCTGGAGTGCGGTGGCCCTCCACCGCTTTTCGACACGGCAAGATTGAATTTGAAAACAGTTTTTCATACCTTCAACTCCCGAAGTTCGCCGACGATATTTTCAAATTGTGCGACGATCGAATTCAATTCGCCACTGCCGCGGACCGGCGCGTAACGCGCCTGATTACAGAGCTGGAACAGTTCACGCAAGCCGTTCAGCGCCGATTCTGGCGCGCCGAGGGGCGCCAACCGTTCCTCAATCACGGCTTCCGTGATGGACGAAGCCGGGCAATCCAACCGTTCGCCGAGCTGTTCCTGCAACAGGCGAAACAGCGTGACGAAAAATTCGTCGGCTTTGTTTTCCGCAGCCAGCCGGCGCAAATCGTTCAACCCGTCGCGGACCAGTTGCGCGACCTGCCGTTGGCGTCGCAGTCGCGGATTGTTCGCCAGGTTGTCGGTGCGCTTGCGCCACACGACCGCCGCCAGCCATGCTAGGAGCGGCAAACTTTGCAACGCCAGGAACACCGGTCGGGTCACAAACGGAGGAGCCGCTGGCGCCAGCGCGCCGAATTCCTGTTTGATGGGCAGAATGTCCTGGGGCGAAGACGGGTTTTCGGCGCCGCCGGATTTGGCGGCGGCAATGGTGGGCGCGGGCGCCATCCCGGCGGGCTGGACGGCGAGTTGCACGGATGGTTGGGTGAGCGTGTGGTAATTCCCGTCGTTGGGATCGAAAAATGAAAAGGAAAATTGCGGCAATTGATGGACGTCCGTGTTTTGCGGCGTGACGATTTCTTCAAACGTTTTGGCGCCTTCCAGACCAAGCTGATCACTGGTTTCCACCTTTGACGCGGGAGGATAGACTTTGAAATCACGCCATTCCGGCTGGCTGGGCAGCGTCAGTGAATCCAGCGCACCGCGGCCGGAAATCTGGATGTGCACGGTGATGGGATCGCCCACGGCAACATTCGTCGGCCCGGCGGAAACGGTCATCGTGTAATGACCGACCGCTCCATTGAAATCCGCCGGCCGGCCCTCCGCCGGCAACGGCAACGATTGGACTTCGATTGAATCCGTGGCGAGGGAGACTTGTCTTTGTTCGCCGGTGTTGAAGAACCGCCGAAAGAATGGGTCGCCGCCCTGCTCATCGGACGGCAACACCACCGTCATCTGGGCCGTGAACGGACCGAGATTCAAGTCGCCGGCTTTCAAAACCGTCAATGCGATGGAAAGCGGTATGACGGTGTAGCTGTGGTTGCCGATCTGGGTGCGATATCTTCCGCCTTGTGCGCTCTTGCCGACGATGAATCCATCGGTCGAGGTGGCGGTGAACTGGAAATTGCCAAAATTTTGCACGTCATCGCGCAAATAAATCTGCAGTTGCGCGGCGAGCACCTGCCCGACATAAACTTTATTTTGCGGCAACTGCAATTTCATGAATGCCACCTCGTTGCCGGAAGCGATGGCAGCCGCCGCGGGGGCGGCGGTTTTTTGCACGGTCAATTCGAGCGGCTGGCTGGTTAAAACCTGACCATTCACGTCGGCGGTCATGGCCGGGATGACAAATTTGCCGTCGTGTTGCGGCGTGACGGAAAAGGTGACGGTGACCGTCGAACTCATCGCGCCGTTGACGATGTTGACACTTTGGGAAGTGCCGATCTGGGAGATTTGCAAACCGGGGACGTTCGGTGTCGGAACATTTTTCGACTGTCCTCCCTCGAACGTCAGCGCCAGCGTGGCACTTTCGCCGAGCGCGATGGTGTCGCGATCCAGAGACGCGGTAAAGTTCGCCGCATGGGCCGCGACCGCGCTTAAACCGGGCGCGCCAAGCCAAAAAAACGCGGCGAGGCAAAAGGTAATCACCCGGGCACCGCGCAAACGAAGAAAGCTTTTTGTCGAAGGCGCATCCCGGCGGGCCGCAAAGGGAAAATCCTGCGGCCCGCCTCTGATTTCAAATTGTCTGCTCGCCATTGCCCATTTTGCTCAACAAAAAGACAGTTTCCGCGCAAAAATGTTCACGCTTCCTGCGCGAAGGATATCCGCTGGGCTTTTCATTCCCTGCCGTGTTGGGCATGTCCCGCGCGGCTCGGAGAAGCCAACCCGATATTTAATTTCTCTTGGCGATGGTGCCAGTGTCAAGTTGCACTGCTAAAATCTCCCGCGAGGGCATTCTGTCCGGTCAAATTCTTGTTGACCGTTTTCAGAAGCGCCGCATTGTAATTGCATGAAGCTGGTGATTTAGCGCGGTGTTTATGAAAACCATGATCAACTTCACTTTGAATGGGAAGCCCCGAACCATTGCCACCGGCAAAAGCGTCAAGGCCCTGCCGGTCCGGCCCGATGGAGCACAATTCAACCATTCAGAACCAGCGACCAACAAAAATTTACATGGCCCGATTTTATGAACAACTTGTCGCGGCGCTGGCCGGCAACCAGCCGTTCGTGCTCGCGCTGATTTCCGGCACGAAAGGTTCCAGCCCGCAGCGCATTGGTGCCAAGGCGCTGTTTTTTCCCGACGGCAAAATCGTCGGCACGCTGGGCGGCGGTTGTCTCGAAGCCGAAGTCCATGCCCGCGCCCGAAAAGCCATGAAGTCCGGCCAGCCGGCCACGTTCGAGATGGTGCTCGACCACAATTTCGGCTGGGACGACGGATTGATTTGCGGCGGCAGCGTGAGTGGTCTGATTCTGCCGCGCGCGGCGGAGGCGGCGGCCCTCTGGCACAAACTCGCCGTCGTCACCGGACCGGTCCGCTGGGGCGTGAAAAAAGATTTTTCCATCGCGCCCGTCGAACGCGACGACCATGGCGAATGGCTTTACCAGGAAACCGTCGCGTCGCCGTCCGACTTGTGGATTGCCGGTTCAGGTCACGTCGCGCAGGCCGTCGCGCCGCTCGCCCTGAAGCTCGATTTTGCGGTGACCATTTTCGATGACCGGCCGGAACTGGCGAACCACCAGTTTTTTCCACCTGACGTGCGGCTGCAGGTCGGCGGCTGGCACGAACTCCTGAAAGTGCCGCTGCCGGAATCGCCCGCGTTCGGCCTCATCGTCACGCGCGGCCACCAGCATGACGCGTTGGTGCTGTCCGAATGGATTCATCTGCCATTCCTTTTTCTGGGCATGATCGGCAGCCGCCGCAAGGCGCGCATCATGCGCGAGCAGTTTTTGAAACAAAAAATTGCGACGGCGGAACGGTTCGACCAAATCGCCTGCCCGGTCGGCCTGGATATCCGCGCCCAAAGTACGCAGGAAATCGCCGTCAGCATCCTGGCCCAGTTCATTCAAAAACGCGCCGAAATAATGACTAAATCCTGAATCCGAATGACGAAAGAATTCCCAATGACCAATCCCGAGTTGTCCAGTCCCACGGACGAATCGGTTTTGCCATTTGTGCTTCGTCATTCTTTAGTCATCAGGGTTTCGGCATTCGTCATTCACTCGTTGCCTTTCACCGAAAAAGTCGTGGGACCAAAAAGTTCCCAATGAGCGCCGTGCGAAAAGTCCCGGCCATCGGCGTCATCATTCTCGGTGCGGGGGCATCTTCCCGCATGGGGCGTCCCAAGCTGTTGCTGTCGTGGGGCGCCACTTCTGTCATCGGCCACCTCATCCGGCAATGGCAGGCCCTGGGCGCAGGTCAGATCGCGGTGGTTTGCCAGCCGTCAGACCTGAAATTGGGCGCGGAACTGGATCGCCTGAATTTTCCGGCGCAAAACCGCATCGCCAACCCACAGCCGGAGCGCGGGATGTTCAGCTCGATTCTATGCGCGGCAAACTGGACCGGCTGGAACAACGAAATCGCCGTTTGGGCGATTGTTCTCGGCGACCAGCCGCATTTGCAGTTGGAAACGCTGCGAACCGTGCTGGAATTTCACGCCCGCCACCCGGCGGCGGTTTACCAGCCGGAATTTGGCGGCCATGCGCGTCACCCGGTTTTGCTGCCGCGCCGGGCTTTCGGGGAACTGAAGCAGACGCACGCCAAAACGTTGAAGACTTTCTTGAAACAAACTTCATGTCCGCTGGTCAAATGCCCGATTGCGGACCCGGGTCTGGCGCTTGACTTGGACACGCCCGAGGATTACAAACAGGCGAAGATTTGCTTAGGCGGCACATGAAAAATCCCGAACCGGAAAAATTTGGCGCTCATTCGCGGCGAACGTTTCTTAAAAGCCTCGGCACTGCCGCCGTCACCGCCGCCGCCGCGCGCGCCCAATCGGTCGCGGCGGAACTCGAAAAAGCCAACGCGGAAAAAACCTCTCGGCCCCGGCGCGGTGCCCGTCACGCTCAAGGTCAATGGCGAGACGCTCAAGCTGAAGCTCGAACCGCGCGTGACGCTGCTCGACGCGCTGCGGAATTATTCCAGCCTGACCGGGGCGAAGGAAGGTTGCGACCGCGCGGCTTGCGGCGCCTGCACGGTGTTGCTGGATGACCTGCCGGTTTATGCCTGCCAGAAATTGGCCATCGAAGCGCAAGGCTGCGAAATCACGACGGTCGAGGGACTGGCGAAAAACGGGAAGTTGACGAAGGTCCAGCAGGCGTTTTGGGACAAGGACGCTTTGCAATGCGGCTACTGCACGCCGGGTTTCATCATGAGCGTGACGGCGCTGCTGAAAAAAAATCCACATCCGACCGCTGACGAGGTCAAGCACGCCTGCGCCGGCAATCTTTGCCGCTGCGGCACCCATCCGCACATTGTGCAGGCGGCGTTGCAGGCGGCGGGCGTCAACGCCACCAACAAAACGGAGGTCATCCATGCCTAGCTGGCCGACAGAAACCAAGTACATCAGCCAATCCACGCCGCGCGTGGACGCGGTGGCCAAGGTGACGGGCAAGGCGCGTTATTCATCCGACATCCAGGCCGACGGCTGGCTCTACGGCATGATTCTCCGGTCAAAATGGCCAGCGGCAAAAATATTGGAAATCAATCTGGACAAGGCGCTGCAAGTTCCCGGCATCAAGGCCGCCATCAAGGCGCGCGATGGCGAATTCACCGTGCGCTTTTACGGCGAGGAAATTGCCGCGGTCGCGGGCACGACCAAACAGGCTTGTCTCGATGCCTTGCGCACTATTGAAGTCAAAGCCGAGCCTCGACAATGAATTTGTCGTCAACGAAAACGAAGCCCGGAAGGATGACGCCCCGCAAGTCTGGGAGGGCAGGCCCAATGCTTCGCCGGGCCGACCACGCGAACACGGCAACGTGGACCAGGCGTTCGGCGAATGCGCCGCCGTCATCGAAGGTTTTTACACGACGCCAGTGCAGATTCATCATCCGATGGAGACGCACGGCAACACCGTTTCCTGGACGGACGACGGCGTGACGGCCTGGACATCCACGCAGGGCATTTCCAGCGTGCGCGACGGGCTGGCCGGCGCGTTGCAATTGGATCAGAGCAAAGTGCGCGTCATCACCGACTTCATGGGCGGCGGCTTCGGCGCGAAATTCGGCGCCGGGGTGGAAGGCGTGCTGGCGGCGCGATTGTCGCGCCAGGCAAAAGCGCCTGTCCGGCTGATGCTCACCCGGTTCGATAATGCGCTCGCCGTCGGCAACCGGCCGTCCAGTTTCCAAAAAATCAAAATGGGCGCGCTCGCCGACGGCACGTTGCACGCCTTCGATGCGGAAAATTATGGCACCGCCGGCATCGGTGCGGGCGGCGATTCCGGCGGCGGCGGCGGCGGCGCGGACCTTACCATGCCTTACCTTTACCGGGTTCCCAACACCCGGGTGAAGCAGTCGTCGGTCGCTGTCAATGCCGGCTCCGCTCGCGCCTTTCGTGCGCCGGGAAATCCGCCCGCGTCCTACGGCATGGAATCCGCCATGGACGACCTCGCGGTAAAACTCGGCATGGACCCGGTCGAATTCCGGCTGAAAAATGATCCGGTTGAAATCCGCCGGCGCGAATTCCAAATCGGCGCGGAAAAATTCGGCTGGAAGGAAAAATATCAGAAGCCCGGCAGTTCGCCCGGCGTCGTGAAAATCGGCATCGGCTGCGCCGGCGCCGCGTGGCCCGCCGGCGGCCCGAGCCGGCAAACCCAAGGCGAGGCGCAAATCAATCCCGACGGCAGTGTCGAATTTCGCCTCGGTGTTCAAGACATCGGTACCGGCACGAAAACTGTCATCGCCGTCGTCGCGGCGGAAATGCTCGGCCTTAAACCGGAGCAGATCACGGTCAAAGTTGGCGACACGGGTTTTCCGCCCGGCCCCGGCAGCGGCGGCAGCACCACGTGCGCTTCGATTTCGCCGACCGTCTATGACATTTGCACCAGGGCATTGCAGCAATTGCAGACCCAGACGGGCATTGCGGATGCCCGCGGGGAAAACTGGTTCGCCGCGTGCAAAAAACTCGGCGTGACTCCGCTGGTCGTTCACGGAAACTGGATTGAAGGGCTTTCATCCAACCCGGCTTACGGCGTGCAATTCGCCGAAGTCGCCGTGGATACCGAGACCGGCCTCGTCACGGTCAAGAAAGTCGTCGCGGTTCACGATTGTGGCCTCATCATTGACACACTCACACTTGAAAGCCAGGTCAACGGCGGCATTATCATGGGGATGGGCTACGCGCTTTACGAGGAGCGCGTGATGGATGATTTGTCCGGCGTGGTGCTGAACCCGAATTTTGAAACCTACAAACTGCCCGGCATCGCCGACGTGCCGGACATCAAGGTCGTCCTATTGAACATGCCCGAACGCGGCGTCATCGGCATCGGCGAGCCGGCCACGGTGCCGACCGCCGCGGCGATTGCCAACGCCGTCGCCAACGCCATCGGTGTCCGCGTCGGCAGTCTGCCCATCACGCCGGCGAAAGTTCTGGCCGCGCTCGGCAAAGTGCCATCCCCAACCGCATCACCCGCATGAAAGCCTTTGCCTACGCCACCGCGCACTCGACCGATAGCGCCCGCCAGCTTGTCACCGACCACGGCGCCTACCTCGCCGGTGGCAACGATTTGCTTGGCTTGCTCAAGGATTATCTCATCCCCGGCCCGGACATGCTCGTCAACATCAAGTCGCTGCCGGGCTTGAACAAAATCGGGCGCGGCAAAACAAATTGGACCATCGGCGCGCTTGTCACCGTCGCGGAACTCGAGCATGACGCGGAAATTGAGAAAATGTTCCCCGGCCTGCACGACGCCGCGGCGGAAATCGCCTCGCCGCAAATCCGCAACGTCGCCACCGTCGGCGGCAATCTCGCGCAGCATTCGCGTTGCTGGTATTACCGCCAACGCGACGTGCTCTGTCTCAAGAAAGGCGGCGACCTCTGCTACGCGCGCCATGGCGAGAACCGCTACCATAGTTTGTTCAGCGGCAACGATTGCATCAGCCCGGTCGTCTCCAGCCTGGGCACCACGTTTGCCGCGCTCGACGCCATCGCTATCGTGTTGCGCGACGGCAAGGAAACGCGCCTGAGCATGGCCGACCTTTACCAGAAGGCGTTCACGGAACCGGCTGCGCATAATTCGCTCGCGCCGGGCGACCTGATTGTGCGCGTCGAGATTCCGACCACACTCAATCGCAGCGCGTATTTGCAGGTGAGCGACAAGCACACATTCGACTGGGCGCTGGTCAGTTGCGCCGCAGCGGCGAACGTGAACGATGGAAAACTGAGCCAGCCGCGCGTCGCGCTCGGCAGCATCTCGCCCGTGCCGCATCAGGTCGAGGCCGCCAACAATTTTCTCGACGGTAAAACGCTGGACGACGACATCGCGTCGCAGGCGGCGGACCTGATTTTAAAGGACGCTAAGCCGCTGGAGCACAATGCGTACAAGGTACCGATGGCGCACGCGCTCATCCGGCGCACCCTGCTCAAACTGAAAGGTTGACGCCATGAACCCGACTTTCTGCAAGCATCTGCGGACGAAATCAATGTTCGTCGGCGCGACGCCGCAGGAAGCCTTTGCCGACAAGGAAGACGAACACGTGACACCCTGTCATTTCTGGTGCAACCGCACGCAAACCGTCGTCGGCGTGGACGATCAGCCGGTGCACAAGACCGCCTGCGTTCCAGGCCGCTCCTGCTTCGAGGAGTGAAAGCCCCGAGCGGCGACGAAAATACATTTAAGCAATTTTTTATCGACGGATTTTTGAATCGCGATTAGATTCAAGCCAATGGCGATCAAGTCTGTTCAACCCGAAGAGTCTTTCGCGCAGCGTGGGCGTTTGCTCCACAATTGGAGGGGAAGCGCGCTAAAATCGGAATCCACCCTTCATCAGCTTTCGCCTTACATCGGCAAAATCAAATCCTCAATGGCCGCATCACTCGTCGGGCAATTCACGCAGAAGGGTGAATTGGTTTACGATCCGTTTTCAGGTTCTGGCACCGTTGCCCTGGAAGCGTGGGCCGCTGGTCGCCGTGTCATCGCGAACGATTTGAGTCCATATGCCGCATTGCTCTCGAAAGCAAAACTTTTCCCCTACGTCTCTGCCGAAAAGGCATTTGCTGACATCGAAGAGGCCTCCAAGGCAGTGGACCGTGCCGCTAGGCAAGTTGATCTGCGATCCGTCCCCAAATGGGTTAGACAGTTTTTTCATCCCGAAACCCTGCGCGAAATACTGGCCTGGGTGACGGTATTGAAAAATCAGCGGAAAGATTTTCTGTTAAGCTGCCTTTTGGGAATTCTCCATCACCAGCGGCCCGGGTTTCTGTCTTATCCCAGCAGTCACACGGTGCCGTATTTGAGGTTGAAAAATTTCCCGCGATACCGATTCCCGAAACTGTATGCCTACCGCTCTGTGCGCGACCGGCTGGAAGCAAAGGTAAAACGTGCATTGAAACGGACACCGGCGTTGGATTTTTCTTTATCTCGACGCTGCTGCTCAAAAGATGCCGCCTCGTTTATTCCCGGCGGACAGGTTGATGCGATTATCACCAGCCCGCCATACATGAGGCAATTGGACTACGGGCGAGACAACCGTCTTCGCCTGTGGTTTCTTGGGGAAGCAAATTGGAAAACTTTGGATAAAACCATTTCACCGTCGGGAACTGATTTCATGGCATTGATGCGACGCTGTCTCGCTCACTGGCAAGGATTTTTAGAATCAAACGGAAAATGCGTGCTCGTGTTGGGTGACAGAATGAGTCGCATATACAAAATGCCATTGGCTGATGCCATCACGGTAATAGCCCTAGATGAGGTTGGAGGATTTTCGCTTCAACACAAATATACTGATTCCATTCCGGATATTCGACGCGTTCGGCGCAATTGCCGAGGCAGTTTATCTGAAACTGTCCTCGTTTTACAAAAAAGTTGATTTCATGAAGACCAAAGAATTCATCCGGGATGTCACACAAATTCCAACAGACGAGATTCAACCAAGCGCGCACAATCCGAGAGGCGAAGTAGAAAAAGATGATAGCTTTGGGAGGCTTGTAGCTTCGATAGATCGCGTCGGTATTTTGGTTCCGTTAGTGGTTTCAGAGCTTCCGAAAGCTCGAGGCGTTATCAAATACGAGCTTGTGGACGGTGAACGACGTTTTCGCGCCGCGCGCGAGCTTGGAAGAAAAACCGTGCCAGCACATGTTCTCCGCGGACATACGGTTTCACGCGACCTCCGAATGCTCATGTTTCATTTGCACATGACACGGGAACAGTGGGGAGCTATGGCCCAATGCCGATCTTTGGTTGAAGCATTTCCTGAGCTTCATGACGGTCTCAGATTCGACGAGAAAGCTGCCTGGGTCAAAAAGCTGGCGGAAGAGGCAGGCGTGCCACCAGTAACGGCGCGTGATCGGATTCACGTGCTTTCATGGCCACGCGCGCTTAAAGACCGTTTTTTTGAGTTTGATCACGAACAGCCAGAAAGAAAGATTTACACCTACATTTTGGCATTGGAAGCGAGCATTATCGAGCCTTCGCGAATCTCCTTTCCGGAATTTTATAATGGCAAGAGAACCACGGACGTAGCGGCGAACGCTGTGCGGGATATCTTGTTAACCAAAACGATTGAAGGTATTGAGACCGGAGCATTAGGCAGCCGCGAGCAAATCAGAAGTGTATCGCCTATTTTTTCACCAACGTTAAAGCCAGAGCAAAAGAAAATAGCGCTTGGACTGTTTCGCGATTTTGTGAATCAGCGGAGTGCTCAATTTGAAGATATCCGAGCCGGAATTACGACGCAATTGCCGGAGTTACTTGAGGAAAAACCCGCGAAGCCGCAGCGAGTAATCGCCGCGATCGCCGCTTTGACACGCACATTGAAAAATTACGAGGTTGGATTCATAGATGCCTCGACGAAAACGGAAACAAAACGCCGAAAGTTTAAAAGCGAATTGGCTGATGCATTGGAAAATCTCATTGCAGCCGCAAAGAATCTTCGATCAAAACTTTGACCTTCCATGGACCTTATTCCTAAGACGGTCGCAGCACTTCGCAGGCAACTTCAAACTTCATCGCCGCTAACTGAAGTTTCGATCGCAAAACTAAAAGGCACGAAATTCGTGCCGAAGAAACTGCCGTTTGGCCCTGATCTTTGCCTTGCCGGTAAAAAGCAATGTCACTTGATATATGCCCTTGGAACTGACGAGCTGCCCAAGTGGGTGGTTAAGGCAAGCAGTAAGTTGAAGCGATTTACGAATACAAACGTCACGGTTCTGGCGATTAATACTGCAACAGCGGTTGGCTACAAAAATGCCGGAAAAGTTGCCGAACAATGTATCAAACTTGGATATGGGTTAGCGGTCGAGTCAATGGACGGCTGTTTCATGGTCTTTCCGCCATCTTATAAAATACCCGCCTCTCGTCGATGCGCGAAAGAGGTGGGTCATGTGCCAAGTTGGCTTCGGCACAGCCTCCTGGACGCTGGTAACCTTAGCGACCATGTGAGAAGGGCGTTGTCCAGGCTAAATAAAGGGTACGAGAAAGCAGCCGCTCAAAACCATATCAGTTATGATGACGAATGCCAGTTGCTAATGGCGTTCGCCCACGCGTTAAGAAAGGGAGACACACGTTTGTTTTGCCCGGTCGATTTACTGACGGTGTTAAAAGAGTTTGAACATGCTGGTGGAAATCCCGGAGCGCGCGACCATTTTTTCCATACATTCAACAACCTCTTTCTCGGTTTGCTGATTCTGAACATTTTGGCCGCTTCCCGAAAGCACAATGCAATTCCCGACCGCTTCATCGCTCCAACGAGGAATCAGCCACAGCCAGTGCTTAAATTGTGGGAAAGTTTGTGGGCGCTGACCTGTTTGTTTCACGATCCGGGTTACATGGGGGAAAATTACTTGAGCACCTTCGCAGTTCTTGGACTAGGGGCAGACGTAAAAGTTGATGAGGAAGACACCATGCCCGATCCCGTCGTCGCCCGCATCAATAATGTTTGGGACAGCGAGCTTCTTGAAGCCCAAAATGATTTAGTCGCATTATTTTCGAGAGTTGCTGGCTTATGGGAGTTATCTGGGAGTGTTGGCTCTACCCCAGTTCAAAAATTTAAGCCGGCTCTCCGGCGTGCATACTTTGATGGTCAGAAATGTGGTCACAGCCTTGTGTCCGGTCTCACCCTTATAAAACGGTGCAGGAAATCAAAAGCTGTCCCAGCTCGAAATTACGACAGTGAAAAAGCGTTAAAAGCGTGTGTCATCGCCGCATTAAGCATGATGTTCCATGACTCCCATTCGCGCTCTACGCTGGTTGAGAATGAAGTGCCACCAATTTCGTTTGAGGACCTGCCATACGCCACGACATTAATGTTCGCTGATGCCTTACAGGACGACCGCCGAGACATTACCGCGAGCGTTTTCCCTGCTAACC
>CAWHAH010000021.1:0-7866 GCA_963827205.1 uncultured Verrucomicrobiae bacterium | reverse complement strand
AGCGCGTCTCCGAACGGGTCAGTCCAATTCACCATCAACGGCGAACCGGATCGGCGTTACCAGGTTCAGGCGTCCGCAAACTTGCTCGATTGGCTGGATCTCACGACCGTCCTGGCGCCCAGCAATCTCCTGCCATTTCAAGACGACAATCTGGCTGGTTTAAACCAGCGGTTCTATCGGGCTGTGACGCTGCCTTGAAGAAGTCAGAAGCCCTCCAGTTGATTTGACCCGCTCGAAGGGGAAAAGGCCGACGATTCAAAAGGTATTATTCGTTCGGCCGCACGAAGAAACGCAGCCGGCTCTGGTTGCCGGCCGCCGCTGCCGGTTTGGTGGCGGTCGCGCTTGCCATCTACGTTTACTTCCACGCATCAACGTTCATAGTTGTAGAACCAGTAGAGGACGCGCACCGTCAACAAATAGTCCAAGGCTGGTCGGCTGATTCTTAAACAGCCGACAAGGAAAGGTGCAGCGTTTTGGCCGATTCTTCCGGCGTGAGCGCGATTGGGTTCGCCTTCGTGCTGCAGACTTGCTTGGATTTCTTCACCAATTCGGCAATGTGTTCCGATTTGATGCCGTAAGTTCCAAGGCACGGGCTTTCGCCGCGCGGCTATTTTGCCGCCCGATAAATGGCATAGGTCTGGCCGGGGACTTCGATTTTGAGTGTCGGACCTTCCCGGGTCTCATGAATTTCCTTTCCCGCCAACAGTGTCAACGCGCGGTAGCGGACGGGAAAGTTGAACTCGGCGGTCGAATCCCGGGCCGCGGGATTGAAGATCAGCAACAGGGTCTCCCCGCCACTGGCCCGGGCATAAACGAATGGATAGGTGTTTTCCTTCGCATAAAGCGGGACAAATTCCGCATAGGCTGCCAGCGCCGGCTCGGTGTGCTTGAGCCGGATGAGTTTCCGCACCCGGTTCAACAGCGAGCCTGGATCGTTTTCTTCCGCGGCCACATTCGGAGCATCGGGGGCCGGATCCACAGGCAGATACAGCTTTGCAGGGTCGGCGGTCGAGAAGCCGAGATTCTTTCCGCCGGTCCATTGCATCGGCGTGCGGGCCCCGGCGCGCGGTTTGTAACAACCTTCGATCTGCGGCAGGTTCTCCAACTGGCGCATGCCAATTTCATTGCCGTAGTAAAGGAAGGGCACGCCGGGCATCGTCATGCCCCACGCGATGATCATTTCCAGGTCGTCCACGCTCCGCCGGTTGTTCAGCCGCGCGATGTCGTGGTTGCCCAGCGGCAGACAGATGTAACCTTTGGACCGCGTGTCCTGCCAGGCCGAAAAGTAGCCATCCAGGAAATTCTTGATGTTCCCCTTGCCTTCGCGGTCGAAAAAACTGTGGCCGTCGGACATTCCGTTTCCGATGCGCCAGCTCTCTTTCTGGTAAATATCATTGAAGCCCCCGACCCAATGATAGAAATCGGCGTGAAACGCCCCGTCCAGCGCATCCCGCGGGCCGGACCATTCCGAAACGGTGAAGGCCTGCGGGTAATTCGTGTTGAGGATTTGCCGCACCTCGCGCCAGTAGCCCAGGGTCTCGTGGCGGGGATCGTCGCCCTTGACCAACGCTCCCGCCATGTCGGCGCGAAATCCGTCGGCGCCCATGTCCATCCAGAAACGCAGAACTTTCTTCATCTCCGCCCGCAGGGCCAGCACGTCGGGATGATCGGTGGGCAACTGCCATTTTTTCTCCGGGTCAGGATTGCCGTAACCCCAGTTCAACGCCGGCTCGGACCAGAAAAAATTGCTCAGGAAATTGCCGTTGCGATGACCATAACCGTGGACCCACTGGTTGCCCGGCTCGTTTTTCCAGACGTTGTCCGTCCAGATATACCAGTTGGAATAGCGATTGGTTTGTTGTTCGCACGAGGCGATGAACCATGGATTGTCAATCGAGGTGTAGGTGATGACGTAATCGAACAGGACTTTGAGGCCGCGTTTGTGCGCCTCGGCAAACAGTCGGCGGGCGTCGTCGTTGCTGCCGTAGCGCGGCGCGATCTTGTAGTAATTGCGGATGTCATAACCGGCGTCGTTGAACGGCGAATCGAAAAACGGGTTGATCCAGATGGCGTCCACGCCGAGGCTTTTGATGTAATCCAGCTTCTGGATGAGGCCCGGCAGGTCGCCGATGCCGTCGCCGTTGGAATCATAGAACGTCTGTGGATAAACCTGATAAACAACGGCGTGATTTACCCAGGCAGGACAATCGGGGATGATGTCCTTGCCGGTGATCGCGACATTTTCCGCGCAGGCGGTGGAGACGAGCGACGCAAAGAGCAGAATGGAACAGAATTTCATAATGGATTACGCGCCAAATTCTAAGAAGGCGGGCTTTAAACTCCAATCATTATCTGGCCGTGTTCAGGAAGGCTTATCACCGGACTGCGCATTTTGGCAGTTTTAGTTCATACCAGACTGCCGATGCGCCGCAACTGGAGAGACGGCTCGCCCAAGGCGCGGGATTGGGTCAAATCCACCTCAAATTCCGCCACCCAGTCGTTGGCTTCCTCGGGGTCAACCAGCATCTGCTGGACGCGCCAGTTCTTCTTGTCTTCGGAAGGAACGACGTACGTGTGGCGCGCGTTACGCGCGTTCGGGTCGAGGCAAATGCGCTCGTGTTCGACTTCGTAAGCTTCCATGGCCGCCCGCAAACGCTCGGCGGTCCAAGGCTGGCCATCGGTATCGGTCGGGACGCGCTGCTGCGCGTCCTGGTCCCGCAAGGCGGGATCAGCCCTACCGGCATCGGCGAAAAGATTGGCCAGCGCCGCTTCGTAATCCGCAATCACCAGCCCGCGCAGAAAAACAAAAATCCGATTCCGAATCGCCGCCGTGAAGGTCTTGGTGTCGCGCGTGATGTCTTCTTCCTCCGCGCCGGGCGGACGCACTTCCTTTGTTTCGGCGCGCTGGAAATTCGGGTCGCGCATTTTCTCCCATTCATCAAGCAGGCTCGAATCCACCTGCCGGATCATCGAGCCTAGATACAATTCCATCTCGCGGATCTGGTCGTTCTTGGCGGCATCAGGAACGTTCTGGGCGAGGACCTTGTAAACCCGGTTCAAGTGCCGGAGCAGAACACCTTCAGCCCGCTGCAATTCGTAGTCCCGGATGTAATCGGAAAACGAGCGGAACGATTCGAACATCTCCCGCGCGATGGATTTCGGACGGATGTTTTCCTGGCCCACCCACGGATGCCGGTCGGCAAAGGCGTTGAAGGTGGAATAAATGAATTCCCGGTTTGGCTTCGGATATTCGAGCTTTTCCAGTTCTTCCATCCGCTGGTCGTAGTCGAGCCCTTCCATTTTCATCTCCGCCATTTTCCGGTCCTTCACCCGGTCAAGCTGTTTGCGCAGGATGATGTCGGGGTCTTCGAGAATGGATTCCACGAGGGTCAGCAGGACGAGCGCGTAATCCGGCTGTTGCGGATCCACCAGCGGAATCGTGTCGAGCAGATAGAGCGACAGCGCCTGGTCCATCGAAAAATCCTCCTGCAATTCGACGTTCACGCGAATCTTTTTCCCCGTAGCAGCCGACGTGAGGGGGCTCTGACTTGATTCCGCACTTCGCACTCCGCATTCAGCATTGGAAGAATGAGCCTCGTTACCTCGGCTGCTACGAGGCTTAATAAACTCCACAATCTTCCGGTCCAGCAGCGAACGGAACAATTGCCAGGCGCGTTTGATGTGCGTCTGCTTCTGCCGCGGCGTCTCATGACAACGCGCAATGAGCTGCTGCATCGCGCGGCAACCGTCGCCCTTCCGGTTCAGCACATTCAGCACCATTCCGTGCGTCACCTGGAAACGCGAGGCGAGGCGTTCCGGTTGTGCGGCAATCAAACGCATAAAAGTGTTTTTGTCCCAGTTGACGAAATTCTTCTCCGGTGGTTTGCGCTTCACGGTTTTCTTCCCGTCGCGCGCGGATTTTTCGGCGAGCTTCAGGTTTTCAATCACGTGTTCCGGCGCCTGCGCCACCACCCAGCCACGCTCATCAAATCCCTTGCGCCCGGCCCGGCCGGCAATCTGGTGAAAGTCGCGCGCGCTCAGAATGCCGGTCTTTTGGCCGTCGAACTTGCACAACCGCGTGAACAGCACGGTGCGGATCGGCACGTTGATGCCCACACCGAGCGTGTCCGTGCCGCAGATGATTTTCAGCAAACCCCGCTGCGCGAGCTGCTCGATCAGCACGCGATACTTCGGCAGCAAACCGGCATGATGCAAACCGATGCCGTGCCGCAACCACTTTTTGATGTCGGGACCGTACGGACTGCTGAACTTGAAGCCTTCGATCGCATCGGCCAGCGCGGCTTTTTCCTCGCGGGTGCAGACGTTGATGCTCGTGAAATCCTGCGCGCTCTGTGCCGCCTCCAGTTGCGTGAAATGGACCACATACACCGGGGCCTTGCGGTCGGCGACGAGACTTTCCAGCGTTTTGGCCAGCGGCAATTCCGAATAGGCATGTTCCAGCGGAACCGGCCGGTCCGTGGACGAAACGGCCACCGTTGGCCGTCCGTTGAGCCGCGTGAGTTCCTCCTCGAAAAACGCCGTGTCGCCCAGCGTTGCGGACATCAAAAGGAACCGCGCCTGCGGCAGTGTCAACAGCGGCACCTGCCACGCCACACCGCGCTCGCGATCGGCGTAGTAATGGAATTCATCCATGACGACCTCCTGCACGTTGGCCGCCGCGCCCTCGCGCAACGCGATGTTGGCAAGGATTTCGGCGGTGCAGCAAAGGATGGGCGCCTCACGATTGACCGAAGCGTCGCCGGTGCTGAGGCCGACGTTGTCGGGGCCGAACTCGCGGCAGAGGGCCATGAACTTTTCATTCACCAGCGCCTTGATCGGGCAGGTGTAAACGGAGCGTCGGCCCCGGGCGATGGCCTGGAAGTGCAGCGCCGTGGCCACGAGCGATTTACCCGACCCGGTGGGCGTGTTCAGGATGACGTTCTTCTCCTCGAACAACTCCAGGATGGCCGATTCCTGGGCGGGATAAAGTTGCAGCCGCCGTCCCTCCACGTAATCCAGAAAACGCCCCAGCAAGACATCATTGCCGGGCTTCTCATCCCTTGGAATCAGATCATATAACGTGGCCGGCACAGGCCACCTACTCTACGGAGGCACAGGAGCGTTGAAAAGACCGATGCGCAAATTCACCGGAGGCCATCGGCTGTCCGCCAGATCAAACTCGCGTTGGCCGTTCACAATGCCTGCCGCAGTGTTTCAGCCAATTCCTCCGGAGTGAGCGCGCTGGGATTTGCCTTCATGCTGCTGGCTTGCGCGGATTTCCGCACCAGTTCGGCAATGTGTTCCGATTTGATGCCGTAAGTGCCAAGCCGCGGAATTTGCATGTCACTGACAAGTTTGCGGACCCATGCCACGCCATCATCCGCCGCGGCCTGTGCGTTGCCGGTCAACAGACGCGCCACTTCGTCGTAACGCCGCAACGCTTCACCGCCGGACGCGCGTTGCCGGAGAGCCTGGACGTTCGCGTTCATCACGGGCGGCAACAGCGCCGCGCAAATCGCGCCGTGCGGCGCGGGAAAACTGCCGCCGATCGGTCCGGCAAATCCATGCACCGCGCCCAAGCCCGCGTTGGCCAGCGCCAATCCGCTAAACAAACTCGCCACGGCCATGTCCTCGCGCGCCGATTTATTCTGGCCATCGGTGAAAGCCGCGCGCAGGGATCGTGCGGCGCGGCGGAGGCCCTCGACGCATAATCCGTCGGTCATGGGGTTTGCGCGGCTGCAAACGAATGGTTCAATGAGTTGCGTGAGCGCGTCGAGGCCCGTGCTGGCGGTGAGCGCGGGCGGCAGATCGTAAGTCAGCTCGGGGTCCACCACCGCCATTTTCGCGAGCATCAACGGACTGCGCAGGCTCACCTTCAGTTTGTGTTCCGGTGACGCCAGCACCGCGTTGCGCGTGACTTCCGAGCCGGTACCCGCTGTCGTTGGAATCGCGATGAAAGGCACGGACGGCCTTGTCAACGCCTGGCCGCGTCCAATGATTTCGACGTAATCCAGCAACTCGCCGTCGTTCGCCAACATCACAGCCATTGCCTTCGCCGCATCCAACGCGCTGCCACCGCCGATGCCGATGACAAAATCGCAATTCTCCTTTCTGGCAAGGGCCGCGCCTTGTTCAACCGCGGCAATTTCCGGCTCGCCCGCGACGGCGAATGTTGCCGCGCCCACACCGGCTTCGTGAAGAATTTTCAGCAATGGCCCGGCGCGTTTGGTATCGCGCCCCGTCACGACCAGTGCGCGTTTGCCAAATTCTTTGGCAATCGCACCCGCCTCGCGCAGCGTGCCCGCGCCGAAAACGATTTTTGTCGCCGTTGCAAATTCAAAGCGCATACAAAGCCTGGCAGGGACGCTGCCCTGCGGTGTCCGGACAGTGCGCCGCGCTTTCCCTACCAGTTTTCATCCGGGAAAATTTTGTCGAACTTCACGCTGAAACGCGGCTCGGCCATCATCGGCGCCACCGCATCGCGCCAGACGGGATAATGTTGCGTTTTCTTGTGCTCGGCAACGGCCTCGGCGTCGCGATAAACCTCCACCAGCACGAACCGTGTCGGGTCGTCCTGCTGTTGCAGGACGTCGAAGTGCAGGACGCCCAACTCCAGCAGACTCAAGCGCGCGTTGAGGCATGTCGCCTCCTTGAACGCCTCCACACAGTCCGGTTTGACATGAACATGAACGTGAATCACAAGCATGTGCGACGAATACGCGAAAGTCGGAAAAAGCACAAGCTGTCAACGGACTAAAAATTGATTATCAAGCCGCGCATTTTGCATTGAACCGGCGTGACCGTCCTTCCACACTGGCCGGACCCAATGGGCGCGCAATGGAAACAGGCCGGACGCGAAATCAACGCGCAGAAAAAGGGCCAGATGACCGCCAAACTGGTCCGCGAAATCATGGTCGCGGCTAAGCTCGGCGGGCCTGATCCCGACCTCAATCCGCGGCTCTTTGTCGCCGTCGAAAAAGCCCGGAAAGCCTCGGTGTATCGCGATACCATCGAGCGCGCCATCAGAAAGGGCGCCGGGCTGGACACGGAAAAGGTTAATTACGAGACCATCGTCTATGAAGGTTTCGCGCCGCACAAGGTGCCGGTCATCGTTGAGTGCCTCACCGACAGTCGCAACCGCACCGCGCCGGAAATCCGCAATCTGTTCAAGGCCGGTTCGCTCGGCCAGCCCGGCAGCGTCAGCTTTTTCTTCAATCACCTTGGCGTCGTCGAAGCCACGCATCCCGACGCCCAGCGCGACGCCGAAGCTGATGCCATCGAAGCCGGCGCGCAGGAAATCGAGCCGCTCGAAGCCGAGGAAGTCCCCGCTGGCCAGAAGGGCGCGCGCTTTCTCACGGAAATCAAGGACCTCGACCACGTGGCCAAGGCGTTGAAGGCCGCCGGTTGGAACGTCATCGCCTCGGAAATCCGTTATCTGGCCAAGAATTTTGTCGAAGTCAGGGCCGCCGACCGCAAGGACGTTGAAAATTTCCTCAATGCCCTCGACGATCACGACGACGTGCATCGCGTCTATGCGGCGCTGAAGTAGTCCGACACCGACAGACAGGCGGGAATGGAAGCGCCGTCCCTGCTGTCAATCCTTTGGCGGATTGTTCGTTTGGAATTAGCCCGCATATTTCATCAGACTGACGAGTTGAATTTTGCGGCGGCAAAAGTTGGCAAAGAGATGCCGATGACGGTCTAAACAGCCAGTTTTTCAACACGTAGGCACACGCCCCCTTACCCCCGTTGTTTGTCGGCGTGCCGGGGACAGCACTCACCGCGACTCAACCGCTATCCAGCGCCGCAACCACCTGACGGAAAATCGCCTGATACGGATAGCTGCTGCTCAGTAGCAAACGTACC
>CAWHAH010000020.1:0-89172 GCA_963827205.1 uncultured Verrucomicrobiae bacterium | reverse complement strand
AAGACCGTGGGGACCAGGACAGTTGGCGGGATTTCTTCGATACCTACTGGCGGTTGATCTATTCGGTCGCCATCAAGTCCGGGCTGACGGAAGCCGAGGCCCAGGAGGTGGTTCAGGAAACCATCATTTCCGTGGCCCGGGACATCCACAAATTCAAGCGCGACCGCACGCTGGGTTCGTTTAAAGGCTGGTTGCGAAACATCATCCGCTGGCGGATTGCCGACCAGTTGGGAAAACGCACTCGCGCCAGTTGGGGGAACGCTCCCCAAACCGGAGTGGACCTGCCGCGGCCGGATTTGGCGGAAATTCCCGACCCGGCCGGCGAAGGTGCGGAATCTATCTGGGAGGAGGAGTGGCAGGCAAATCTAATGAAAGCAGCGATGGAAAGAATCAAACCCCGCATCAAGGAAGAACACTGTCAAATCTTCGATTTATACGTGATCAAGCAATGGCCGGTGAAGAACGTGGCCCGAGCGTTGGGGGTCAATGTGGGACTGGTTTACCTGGTCAAATATCGCATTTCGGCATTGCTCAAAAAGGAAGTGCGCCGACTGGAGGAAAAATGGAATGGACATTGATGTGGAACTGAAGCCAACGTCATGACTGAACCAGCCAATCCGGCTCGTGAAGCCTCAGCCGCGGCCACCCCGCCCACGGCCCCGCCGGTCGTTCCCGATCATGAACTCATCCGGGTCATTGGCGGCGGCGGCAGCGGCCAGGTGTGGCTGGCCAGGAATGTTCTGGGAACTTATCGCGCCGTCAAAATCGTCTATGAAACACCCGGGCATAAACGCCCGTTTGGAGGAGAACTGGACGGCGTCATGAAATTCGAGCCGATCTCCCGCCAGCACGACGGATTGGTGGACATCCTCCACGTCGGCGGCGGCGAGGCGGCGGGATGTTTTTATTGTGTGATGGAACTGGCGGATGACATCAGCACCGGTCAAAATATCAATCCCGAACATTACCGGCCCCGGACCCTCGCGCACGACCTGGCTGAACGCAAACACCTGCCCATTGGCGAATGCATCCGGCTGGGGGCGGTCATCGCGTCCGCCCTGGGGTTCCTCCACCGGCATGGTTTGATCCACCGCGACATCAAGCCTTCCAACATCATTTTCGTGAACGGTTTTCCCAAGCTGGCGGACACTGGGTTGGTGGCCGGAATGTTTGAACCCAGTTCGTATGTCGGCACGGAAGGCTTCATTGCGCCGGAAGGCCCCGGCACAATCCAGGCGGACATTTATTCGCTGGGAAAAGTCCTTTACGAAATCAGCACCGGCCGCGACCGGAACGCCTACCCGGAACTGCCGGCGAACCTGAAGGACAACCGGGAAGGCCGGGATTTGATTCAATTCAACAAAATCGTCGTCAAAGCCTGCCGGGCGAACCCGTCGCAGCGGTATAAATCCGCCGACGAAATGATGACGGATTTGCTGGCGTTCCAATTCTGCCGGCACGACCCGCGCAGGGAAAAAACCCGTGACCTGCTGACAAAGTTGATTGCGGTCGGCGGTATTTGCGTTGCGATTGGCGTCTTCGCCATTTTTCTCTGGCGGATTATCTGGCTTTTACTGCACGGCCAATGACCGCTTTCTGCCGGCACGACAGCACAAAGAAGAGAAGGCCCGTGGAGCTGCCGATAAAACTGATTGAATCGGCAGTATTTGTGTTGTGATTGGCGTCTTCTCTTTTTGATTTGGCCCATCAAGCAGTCCCAGTGAATGGTTTCCTGGATTTCTATTGCAACTCATTTCAAATTAGCGACTTAAAACTTAACAAATTTTTGGAAGATTTTTGAAAGAACCGTCCTTGTTCTTACGAGGTATGTGTGGATGAGTTGTTTTATGGGAAAAAACAAGCGGCTGAACATAAAATGGTACAAACCTATGAAAACCAAAGGAAATCTGATTCAAATTGGGCTGCTGTGTGCAGCAGTACTGCAAGCGGTCACCAGCGGAGCACAACCTGTGACCAAGGTTGCTGGAGGAGCCTATCACAGTCTGCTTCTCAAGAGCGACGGCAGTCTGTGGGCCATGGGCGCCAACTATGATGGCCAGTTGGGCGACGGCACTTACAACAACACCAACCAACCCGAGCAGATTGTGGCCAGTGATGTCACGATGATTGCTGCAGCAGACAGTTGGAGCCTGTTTCTCAAGAGCGACGGCAGTCTGTGGGCCATGGGTGGAAACGCAGATGGCGGATTGGGTGACGGCACTTACAACAGCACCAACCAACCCGAGCAGATTGTAGCCAGCGGCGTCACTGCGATTGCCTCAGGAGAATACCACAGCCTGTTTCTCAAGAGCGACGGCAGCCTGTGGGCCATGGGCGACAACGAATTTGGCGACTTGGGCGACGGCACTGACAACCAGACCAACCGTCCCGAGCAGATTGTGGCCACCAACGTCACGGCGATTGCCGCAGGAGCCTCGTTCAGCCTGTTTCTCAAGAGCGACGGCAGTCTGTGGGCCATGGGCGAAAACGAGTATGGCCAGTTGGGCAACGGTACTAACAACTATGACAACAACCTTCCCGAGCAGATTGTGGCCTATGGCGTCACGGCGATTGCCGCGGGATATGCACACAGTCTTTTTCTCAAGAGCGACGGCAGTCTGTGGGCCATGGGCGACAACAATTGGGGCCAGTTGGGCGACGGCACTTACAACAACACCAACCGCCCCGAACAGATTGTGGCCAGCAACGTCACGGCGATTGCTGGAGGAGAGACCCACAGTCTGTTTCTCAAGAGCGACGGCAGTCTATGGGCCATGGGCTACAACGGGTTTGGCGGGTTGGGCGACGGCACTTACAACAGCACGAACCGTCCCGAGCAGATTGTGGCTGGTGTTCCCCCTGGCTACGATCAAATCTCGATCCAGCTTTTGAGCGGCGGCAATGTGCGTTTGTCCTATGTGGGCATCGCCGGAACGAAATACGCGCTGGATCGTTCCTTCAGCCTGTCACCGGCCAACTGGGTGCCGCTGGCGACCAATCCCGCCGGTGCGGGCGGCGTGCTGGTGTCCACCAATACGCCGAACGCAGCCACGAACAACTTCTGGCGCGTCCGCTCCGCGCCGTAACCATCATGTATCTGCTTGTAAACACGCGGCTATATCGAACGCAAACCGATGACGCCGGTGCGCACCAGATTTGTGCCAATGGTGCCAGATTTAAAACCAGTTCTGCGAGCGATGGACGAGGGCTGGGCGCTGGTTGCAAATTTGACGCGACCAGTCATGATGGAGTGAGCGTTCGCGTGATTGGCAGATGGGACTCTTCGGGCAAGTCCTTCTCAACAAGTAACTTAAACCTAATTAACTTTTTGAAAGATTTTTTGAAAGAATCAGCCATGTGCTGACGAGTAGTATTATGATAAGATCAAAATGTCTATGAAGCCATCAATCCATTCAGACCGTTTAAACCGGGTGCCGTCGGTCCCGGTACAACCAGACCAGGCCTTTACCCTGACCGAACTGCTCGTAGTGCTTGGAACGCTCGCGTTGCTGGCACTGTTGCTGGTGCCGGCACTCGCGGGCACCAAAATAGACACTTGGCGTATCCAATGCCAAAACAATCTCAAACAGCTCCAGGTGGGTTTCCAGCTTTTTGCACAGGACCATGGCGATATGTATCCACCGGCGGGCTGGTCCAGTGGTCCTAGTACTGGCCCTAGTTACCAAATAACATGGGACTGTTGGATCAACAAATACATCGGCGGCAATTTGCCTGATGCAGATTTGGATGTGGGCGCTGTGTTTGTATCGCAAGGCAACCAAGCGCTCTCGATTGAGGTTTGCCCAGCGGATACGTTCCCCAAAGTAAATTGGATAGGCGGCAATACTCCATGGTACGCCCTCCGGTCTTACGCCATGAATGCAGTGGGGCCAAACGTACTGACAGGTTACCAAGTGAGTGACCAGAGCCGGACCTACCCGTTGCCAGACCTTACCAAACCCGGCATGCATGGCGTGGGCATTTACTGGACCGACACTGGTTCCACGCTCGACTGGGATGCCCGTGGCTACAAGACTTCCGTGGTGTGCGATCCGGCAGGAACCATTCTGCTGTGCGAAAATACCCACGGACAACAGATTGCCGGCAACATCTGGACGTGTTGTTGCATCGGCCCGCAAGGAAGTGGCAGTGATCTGGTTCAGATTGATACCACTACCAATCCGATCCAGAATCCCAACTCCGCCTCTTCGGTCAACCAAGGCATCCTGATATATCAGGCGCACTGGAACCGGTTCAACTACGCTTTTCATGATGGCCATGTGGCGGCGCTCTCGATCCAGCAGACCGTCGGCTCCGGCACATTGACGGCGCCAAAAGGCATGTGGACGGTGGTGACCGGCGACTGAAACAATGAGACCTCTGCAAAACTTATGACGAACGTTGTCGTGGAGCGCGGACAGCCATGTCCGCCAGCGCACACGCCGCCCGAATTCGCGGACAAAGCTGTCCGCGCTCCGGTTTTGCAGAGGTCTCACAATGTAATTCTCTCAATCATCTCCAAGGCGCGATGAACAAAAATAGGACCTTCAACTTCCCGGAATCATGAAAACAAAAATTGTTGACGGCGGTGAATCCGCGAATCAAAACCCGCGGACGAGGCCTGCGGCCCCGAAGGTTTTCAGTGGCCGCTTTGCGGTGGCAGTCTGGTTTCTGGCCATGACGATATTTGTTCCGCTGGCCAATGCGGTGCCGGTGCAATTGCTTTCGGCGCGAAATCCTTCCGTGCCCCTGCCAGCGGGCGGCGACGGCAATTCCGCCGCTCCCGTCCTCAGTCCCGATGGCCGTTTTGTGGTATTCACCAGCGCAGCCAACGACCTCGTGCCCGGTGGCAACAGTGTGTATGCCTTGAACGTGTTCCTGCGCGACCGCGCCAGCAACACCACGGTGCTGGTCAGCGGCAACTTGAGCGGCACCGGCGGCGGCAACGGCAATTCGATGCTCGGCCAGGTTTCCACCAACGGACAGTTTGTTGTTTTTCAAAGCGACGCCAGCAATCTGGCGCCGAACGATACAAATGGAGTCACGGACATTTTTGTCAGCGATCTGGTGGCGGGGACAACCACACTGGTGAGCGTGTCAACGAATGGCGGGCCGGCGAACGGAGCCTCAACCGATCCGGTCATCACACCGGACGGCCGGTATGTGGCTTTCATCAGCAGCGCGTCGAACCTGGTTCCGGGCGACACCAACGGCATTGCGGACGTTTTTGTGCGCGATCTGGTTGCCGGGACAAACGATCTGGTGAGCGTGGGGGCGTTCCTTGCCTCGGGCGGCCCCAGCTCGATTATGGGCACGCCGGTCATTACCCCGGACGGCCGGTACGTGGCGTTTTTCAGCATGGCGACAAATCTGGTACCGGCCGTCCCTGGCACTTCCACCGGCGAGGTGTATGTGCGAGATCGGCTCATGGGCACCACGACCTGGGCCAGCACCAATGCCGCGGCGATTGTGTCCGCCACGCTCGGATTAAGCGGCATGCCGGCTTATCATCCGCGGTTGAGTGATGACGGGCGCTACATCGCGTTCAAAGCCGGCGCGACGTCAACGACGGGCGCCGTCGTGATTCTGCAATATGATTCAACCTTGGCGACGACCGCGGTGATCAACACGAATGGCATTGGCTGGTCCACTGCTCTGGATGACAGTTACGGTCCCGAGATGACACCGGACGGTCGCTTTATCGCTTTTGCCAAGCAGGAAGGTTCACTGGGTTCGGGCTATGCCAGTGTTCACGTTTGGGATACGCAACTAACCCTGGACACGCTTGTCAGTGATGATGGCAGCGGCGTCCCGACCAATACGACCTCGTGTGCGCCGGTAATCAGTCCCGATGGCCAGTTCGTGGCGTTCCTGAGCAACGCTACCAACCTGGTCGCCAATGCCGTGTCCAACGGCTCTCATGTTTACCTGCGCAACCTGCCGTCCAGCACCACGCAATTGGTGGACGTGGACACCAATGGCATTGGCTCGACCAGCGACACGATGACGACCTTGAGCCTGAGTGCGGATGGGCAATTTGTCGCCTTCAGCAGTCCAGATGGCAGCCTGGTCAGCCTGGACAATAATCACGCCGAAGATGTTTTCGTGCGGGACCTGGTCGCGGGGACCACGGAAATGGTTTCGCAAAGGGATGCAACAGTGATTCCGCTAGCGGCGGATGCGTTCAGCACACTGTCCCCGTCATCGGTCAGTGCGGATGGCCGGTGGGTGGCTTTCGCCAGTTCCGCGGATGATCTGGTTCCCAACGATACGAACCAGGAGCCGGACGTTTTTATGCGCGACCTGGTGAACGGCACCAACTTTCTGGTGAGCGTCGGATTCGCCGGGGGGCCGGCTTTGGGCGGCGGCTCCGAAAGCCCGGTCATCAGCACGAACGGCCGTTACGTGGTGTTTATCAGCGCGGCAACCAACCTGGTCGCAGGCCCGGTCAACACCTATGGCAATGTGTTTCGCCGCGACCTTCAGACGGGAACCACCGTCCTGGTCAGTGTGGGAACCGATGGTGTCAGCCCCGGGAATGACACTGCTTTCGATCCGGTGATCAGCCCGGATGGACGGTATGTTGCCTTCCTGAGCTCGGCGATAAATCTGGCTGCGGGACTAACCAGCGGGGTGAACACTTACTGGCGGGACATGAATCTGGGGCAAACCGTAGGACTGAAAGGAGCCAGTTATTATATTTTTGACCCTTCTCTGAGCAGTAACGGTCGCTACGTTGCTTACGGCACGGCTACCTCCAAATTGCAGATTCGGGACACCCAACTCGGAACCGACATCTACACCAACGCGGGAAATGTGACCTCGGCAGCCATTGATCCGACCGGGACCAAAATCCTTTATCGGATTGCCAACGCCCTCTACGTGGACAACATCGCCACCCGAGTCAAACCTGTTCTCAATCGAAACCACGGGCACGGCTCCGATTCGGAATGCCACCGGCTGGAGCGATGACGGCCGCTGGTTGACCTTTGTTTCCACCACCAACCTGGGTGCCGCAGACGACGGCACCAACAGGGTTTACCTGCTCGATTTCCAGACCGGCACGCTTTCCCTGATTGGCCTTGCCGGCCCGGGCACCGGCAGTTGGGACGCCTTGTCTGATGCGCCGGTGATAAGTGGCAGCGGACAGTTCGTGGCGTACCGCAGCGTCGTGACCAATACGGTCATTGGAGACAATACCGCGCCCCCGAACGTGTTCTTCCTGGACCGCGTGACGGGATCCAACACGGTGCTGACCGTCGGGCAGGCCGGGTCCAGCCCCATGCTGTGGGTGTCCCGACCCGTGATCAGCGATGACGGCGCCACGGTTGCCTTCTTGGACCTGGGTTCCGGCCTGGTGCCCGGCGATTTGAATCGTGTGCAGGATGCTTTCGGGGCTTCACTGGATATCAACGCTGTACAACTGGGGCCGATAACGGTGCTGCCCGACGGTTCGGTTCAAGTCTCGATGACGGGATTGGCCGGACAGACGTATCTTATCGAGTATTCGACGGACCTTGTGAATTGGTTCACCTTGACGGAGGTGACATTGACAAACGGGGTGGGGCAGTTTGTGGATACTTCCACGAACGATTTTTACCAGGCGGTGGTGCTCTCGCAGGCGCAGCCGCAATTAGGCGTGCCTCAATTTTCCGCCGGCGGCGCGGCACAGGTCTCGGTGACAGGTTTGGCCGGGCAGACTTATATTATTGAGTCTTCAACGAACCTCGTTAATTGGGTGCCGGTTTACACCAATAGTGGTTCGTTTATGTTCACCGACCCAGACGCGACTGATTTTCCCTATCGCTTTTATCAGGCCGTGCTGCCGTAAGTCTCAAAAGCAGGGTCATAGACACGAAAGCATCCGGGTTTCCCGGCCAGTCCAGAAAGAACCCAATCGCAACGATGTCTTGAGAATCGTCACCGGCACGCCGTGCGCCCGAGCGAGTAAATTGAACAATAGTTAATGAATTGGGGCGCAAAGTTTTTTACGCTTAACCTTGGGTTGCTTCCCCCTGTCGAAGCTGGGATAAATGAACTCACAAATAAAGTTGAACCAGCCGCTTCCAAAACGACTTTGCTCCATTCTGATGGCCGGCATTTGCGCGCTTGCCCTGTGCGGGCGGGCGGACGTGACCACCAATCCACCGACCGAATGGATTGACCCGGACACCGGCCATCGGGTCGTCCAGCTTTCGCGCGCGCCGGGCAGTCAGAGTCTCTATTTCAACTTGAACCCGTTCACGCCGGACGGCAGACAAATGATTTTCACGACGCCAGGCGGCATTTCGATGATCAACCTCAAAACGCGCGAAATTGATAACATCGTGGACGGTCATATCCGGATCATCATGGTCGGACACAAAACGGGCCGGATTTATTACGTCAGCAGCAAAATCGAAAATGGCGCGACGAACCGTTTTGTCTGCGCGATTGATCCGAACACCAAGGCGGTTCGCGAAATCATGAAATTGACGCGCGGGTGGGAAGTTTCCGCGGTGAACGCCGACGAAACGTTGCTGGCCGGCACCATTACCGAACAAGACGATTCGGTGACCAATGATTTTCCCAACGGCGGGCCAAACCGGCGGAATGACATCGCCACCGCGGGTGGCAGTCGCAGCAGAAGGGGCCGGATGATGGAAGACCGCTTTGCCAGACATTATCCGATGGAGCTTTTTTTCTACAACCTCCGGACCGGCGAGACAAAAACGTTCAACCGCTGCACCGACTGGCTGAATCATTTGCAATTTTCACCGACCGATCCAACCCTGCTGATGTTTTGCCATGAAGGTCCGTGGCACAAGGTGGACCGCATCTGGACCATCCGTACCGACGGCACCGACTTGAAGCTGATTCACCAGCGCACGATGGCCATGGAAATCGCCGGGCACGAATTCTGGAGCGCGGACGGCCAGACGATCTGGTATGACCTCCAGACTCCGCGCGGCGAGGATTTCTGGGTGGCCGGCTACCACGTCCATACCGGCGCGCGGACCTGGTATCATCTCCAGCGCAATGAATGGTCGGTGCATTTTAATGTGTCGCCCGATGGGAAACTCTTTTCCGGCGATGGCGGCGACAAAGACATGGTCGCGCACGCGGACAATGGAAAGTGGATTTATCTTTTTCGCCCCGAACTCGTGGTGGACAGATCCGCAGGCAGCATTGACACAAGCAGGCTGATCAGGCCCGGCGTGTTTCATTCCGAGCGGCTGGTGAACATGGCGAAACAGGATTACGCCCTCGAACCAAACGCGATGTTTTCGCCGGACATGAAATGGCTCATCTTCCGCTCGAACATGAGCGGCGCGGACCAGGTTTATGCCGTCGAATTGAAGAAGGCGGACAAAAAATAATCCAGCGTCAACCTTTCAGCTTCCGCTCCAAAATTTCGCCGGCGAGCGCCGGGTTCGCCTTGCCTTTGCTCAACGTCATCACCCGGCCTTCGAGGAAATTCAACGCGGCCAATCCTCGGTCAGCTCCTTGGTTTGCTGCGGATTATGCTTCATGCGGATCCGCCAGATCAGTTCTTCGGGACCGACGATGCGAATGTCGGCAGGAAGCCGTTGAGCGCACCACATGACAGGCGCGTAGCCGCGCTCGCCGCCTTGTGCAGCGGCATTTTCCTGGGGCATGTCCTCGGCGTTTTCGTCGTCGCCGGATGACTTCTTAAACCACGACCAGGCGTGCGCGATCACCCAGTCGTAGCGCGGCAAATCGGCGGATGGTGTATTTTCCACCGTTTGCCGGATTTCGCGCGCGACCTTGGCCGGAGTACCCGAACGCTCCCGTCCATTCTCATGTTCCCAAATTGAATAGCGCGCGGTGATGACCGGCACCTCAATGCCGTTGCGGTCCTTGACCCAGAATATTTTTCCTGCGCCAGCTTCGTAACGATCGTATTGAAAAGCCAGGATCGCCAGCAGGCCGTCAGTTTGGCTGGCGAAAACTTCGCAGGCCTTAAGAGCATCAGCAGAATCGTGCCGGGTAAAATTGAAACCGACGATCCGCGTGTTGGTCTGCTTCATCATCGCCCAAGTGCGCCGGGCATGTTGCGCCAGCAATTCCCACCTGTTCGAGCGATTGAGGCCGAAGTGGTCGGGATAATAATAGCCGCCACCCCATTCAATGAAGCTGTCGTTTGGCGATTGAGTCGCCTGCGCGAATTCGATTGCTTCGGGGCACAACTGCGCCAAGTGGGCAAAACAGCACGACCAGCCGAACGGAATTTTCCCACGTGCGGGATTGCCCCAGTAACTGTCGTTGCCAAAGAAATTCCCCTCCAGCCACTGCACATTGTCGCCGTCGGTATCAACAAAAGCCACGGCGCTGCGCTGGTCCGTCCAGTCAATCGTTCGCGGGTCAAGGCACTTGACCTTGGGCGACGCGGTCTTCTCGGTGCCGGCCATGAGCACCGGCAGATTCAGGCTCCAATTACTGGCGGTTTGGATGTCGCCAAAGCGCGTGGACAAATCGGTATTTTCGAATTCATCGCCGCAGTTCCAACCGAGAATGGGCGATAACGGTTCCAGCCATGCCATCGCCAGTGAAGCCGGCTCGCCGTTGCCATAAGCGGTGAACACCTTTTGTGCGATGGCCAGGTCGCGAACGTGAGGTGCTCGCGGGTCTTGAAAGCAGAGCGCCCGGCGGTTGAACTGGTTTTTGTAGGTTTGAAAACACCAGAGTTGTGATTTCTCGCGGACATCCAACAGCAGCCTGAGGCCGCGCGCCTTCGCGTCTCGCTCCAATTCTTCGTCCACGATAATGCCGTCGAGCAATCCAGCCAGACTCGTGGCGACGTTGACGGTGCAATTCATACCCGGACGATCCGTATTGTTTTCACCCTTGGATTGGTCGCGCCGGTAAAGGATGTAACCTTTAATGATCCCTTGCCTCGTGTAACGATCCACCAATTCCCAGGGTGCAAAGGCGCCCGGCGTCGCCAACTCCGGATGCCGGGCGAGCAGGCGCGCATACCATTTCTCCAGGTCGCCATCACCGTTATTGACCCAGACCAGCTCATCCACGCGGCCTTCGTTCACCGCCTTGGCGGCCAATCCCGCCACGGACTGCACCATCATCTGGAGCGCAACGCGGGGTTCGGGAAACTCCTGCTGGTTTGTCGTTCGGATTACCGCCTTCGGAAACGTTTGCGTCGGCCACCAACGGTTTTCGTCCGCCGCGGTGGGAAATGCAAACGACAAGAAAATGAGCGCAACAAGGAGGAGGCGGAAAATTCTCTTGGGGTTCATACTACCCCTTCAATTTCCGCTCCAGAATTTCGCCGACGAGCGCGGGGTTGGCTTTGCCCTTGCTTAATTTCATCACCCGGCCTTTGAGAAAATTCAGCGCGGCGGCCTTGCCGGATTTGAAATCGGCCACCGGGCCGGGGTTCGTGGCAATGGCTTCGTCGCAGAACTTTTCAATCGCGCCGGTATCGCTCACCTGCGCCAGGCCTTTTTCCTGGACGATGGCCGCCGGTGATTTGCCGGTCGCGAACATTTCGGCGAACACTTGCTGTGCAACGGAACTGCTGATGGTTTTGGCCTCGACCAGCCCAACGAGTTCGAGCAAGGCTTCCGGTTTGAATTTCAGATTGGTCAACCCCTCACCCGGCTTCGCCACCCTCTCCCCATCCGATGGGGAGAGGGACGGGGTGAGGGGCGCTTCCGCCAATTTCGCCCGTAGATTGTTGATGACCCAGTTGGCCACCGCTTTCGGATTTTTCGATTTTCTGGCAATTGGCTCGAAATAATTTCCAAGCGGCACGTCCCACACGAAAGTTTGCGCGTCGGCCGCGGGCAAACCGTAATCGCACATGAACCGTTGCTTGCGCGCCAGTGGCAATTCGACGACGCGCGACTTCACTTCCGCGAGCCATTTTTCCGTCGGCTCAAACGGCATCAAATCCGGTTCGGGAAAATAGCGGTAATCGTGCGCGTGCTCTTTGGTGCGCATCTCGTCCGTAATGCCCGCGTCGTCGTCCCAACGGCGCGTGGATTGAATCAGCTTGCCGCCCTTTATCAGCACTTCAATCTGGCGCTGGATTTCGTATTCGAGCGCGCGGCGCACGCCGGAAAAGCTGTTCATGTTCTTGATTTCAATCTTCGCGCCGAGCTCCTTTGAACCGGCCGGCCGCACACTCACGTTCACGTCACAGCGCACCATGCCCTTCTCCATGTCGCAATCGCTCACGCCGCCGTAAACGAGGATGTCCTTGAGCGCGTTAAGATATTCGTAAGCCATGTCCGCGCTGGTGAGGTCCGGTTCGGAAACGATTTCCATGAGCGGCACGCCGGCGCGGTTGAAGTCCACGCCGCTGTTGCGCTCAAAATGGAAACTCTTGCCCACGTCCTCCTCCAGGTGCGCGCGGGTGATGCGGACGCGCGCAACGCCGCCGTTGAACTCAAACTCGACGTAGCCGTTCGTGGTCGAGGGCTGGTCGTATTGCGTAATCTGATAATTCTTCGGCATGTCCGGATAGAAATAATTCTTCCGGTCAAACTTCGCGCGCGCCGGAATCTGGCAATTCAGCAGCAGGCCGGTGAGCACGGTGAGCCTTAACGCCTCCTCGTTGGCGACGGGGAGCACGCCGGGCAGGCCAAGGCAGACGGGACAGACATTGGTATTCGGCGGCGCGCCAAAGGCGTTGGCGCAACCGCACCACATCTTCGACTTCGTCTTGAGCTGGACGTGCGTTTCCAGTCCGATGACCGCTTCGTAGTCCATATTCGCGCAGAAAATTTAACCACAGACGAACGCGCTTGCCACGTCGAAATAAACAAATATCGTAGGCATGTTTCGCAACCATGAAAAAACTCATCGTTATGTCATTACTGGCTTGCACGGGTGTTTCGCTTCCGGCCGAAAATGCTTCGGGCGCTTTGCCGCGCAGCACGCCGGAAGCACAGGGCGTTTCATCCGCCACCATTCTCGCTTTTGTTGAAGCCGCCGACCAACAGTCGGTCACGACCGACGCCATTCAGAGTTTCATGCTGGTGCGGCACGGGCACGTTGTGGCCGAAGGCTGGTGGTCGCCCTACGCCGCGGAGGTTCCGCACAAGATGTTTTCGTTGAGCAAAAGCTTCACGTCCACCGCCGTCGGGCTGGCGATTGCCGAAGGGAAACTCAGTCTGGATGACCCGGTGCTTTCCTTCTTTCCGGAGGATGCCCCGGCCAGTCCCAGCCCGTATTTGAAGGCCATGCGGGTGCGCGACCTGCTGATCATGTCCAGCGGCCAGAATTTGAGTACCGTGACCCGGTTGGGCGAGGTGATGAGAAATTCCGCGCAGTCAGGCGAAATCATAACCAGGGCGTTCCTCGCTGCGCCGGTGGAATACAAGCCAGGCACGTTGTTCGTTTATAACACGCCGGGCACTTACATGTTGTCCGCCATCGTGCAAAAGGTGACGGGCGAAACCGTGTTGAATTATCTCCGGCCACGACTTTTCGACCCGCTCGGCATCGAAAACCCGACCTGGGACGCGAGTCCGCAGGGCATTACTTTTGGTGGCGTCGGATTGAACATCCGGACGGAAGATATTGCGCGGTTCGGACAGCTTTATTTGCAGAAAGGCCAGTGGAATGGAAAACAACTGTTGCCCGCTTCGTGGGTGGAAACGGCCACGGCGCGGCAGACTTCCAACGGCAGCGACCCGACGAGCGATTGGGACCAGGGCTACGGCTATCAATTCTGGCGCTGCCGGCACGGCTTTTACCGCGGCGATGGCGCGTTCGGCCAGTATTGCATCGTGATGCCGGACCAGGACGCCGTTGTCGCCATCACCAGCGGGACCAGAAATATGCCAGCGATCATGAACCTGGTGTGGGACAAACTGCTCCCGGCGATGCAGCCGATGCCGCTGCCGGCCAATGCCGAATCAGACCAAAAACTCGAACGCGAGCTGGCCGGTCTGACGTTGCACCTGCCGGCGGGCGCCGCCACGTCCGCCGTCGCCGCGCAAATGTCGGGCCGGACTTATCTGTTCCCGACCAACGCCCAGAACATTGACGCCGTGACGTTTGATTTCAAAGGACCGGATGCGACCCTCGTCGTGCGCAGCTTGGGCCGGGAACATCGCATCGCCTGCGGTTCGGGCGTTTGGAAAAAGGGGCGGACGGCCTTTGCAGCCGGGGCGGAGGAGTGGGTTGCGGCGCCAGTCGAACAGCCGGTTGCCGCCAGCGGCGCCTGGACGGCGGACGACACCTACACGTTGAAACTTGCCTACTATGAAACACCGCTGGCCATCACGCTCACCTGCCGTTTCGCCGGAAACCGGGTGTTGTTGCTCAACGTCGAATACAGCGTGGAATTGACCCCAACCACTAATCCGCCACTGCTGGTCGGAAACGCCCGCTAGACCTGCGGCCACTTATACCAATTATAGTTTGAGATTGCGTTATTCTGAGGATGCTGGCAAACTCGATGGGTATGCCAAAACGATACCATTTGAACCGGCCTGATTTGGCGGCGGACGTGGCCATTGCGTTGCGGACCTGTCAGGAGGTGAAGAGTCAACAACGGTTGCTGGCCGCGCGACTGGCGGCCAGCGGGCAGTTTACCAGTGCGCAGATTGCCGAGCAGTTGGGCATGAGCCAGCGGCGGTTTTTCGACTGGATGAGCGCCCTCAAAGCTGGCGGCGTAGCGGGACTGCTGAAGCGCCAGCACGGTGGTGGGGCCGTGCCCCAAGTCCATGGCCCGGCTCGCACGGAACTGCTGGCGGGGTTGCAATCCGGTCAGTGGAAGCGGGCCAAGGAGATTCAGCAGTGGCTGCGGGTGCGACATGGGATACGATTAAAGTTGCCCGGGATTTATTATTGGCTGGGAAAATTGGGCGGGGTCTTGAAAGTGCCGCGCAAGACCCACGCGCAAAAAGACGCGGCGGCGGCCGAGGAGTTTCAGCGCACGCTCTGCGAACGGTTGGCGAGCTTGAACGTGGCTGGTGGAAGGCGGGTGCGCCTGTGGGTGGCCGATGAACACCGTTACGGATTGATCCCGGTGGTGCGCAAGTGCTGGACGCTGCGAGGCGTGCGTCCGACGGTGCCGTATCGGACCCAATATGAATGGGGTTATCTTTACTCGGCGCTGGAAGTGGACGGGGAAAATGCGGCGGAGTTTTTGTGTCTCCCGGAAGTGAGCCTGGAGATGAGCGGCTTGTTTCTGAACCATCTGGCAGCGAGTGACCCCGAAGCCGAACACATTGTCATCTGGGATCAAGCCGGGTTTCATCCTAAACCGGAGTTGCACGCCGTGCCAGCGCGGGTGCATCTGGTGGCGTTGCCGGCGTATAGTCCGGAACTCAATCCGACGGAGGCCATCGGTGACCTAATCAAGGATCGGATCGGCAATGCGTTGTGGCAGGCGATGACCGATTTGGAGGAAGCTATCAGCGAGGAACTGCGGCCACTATGTGAAAATGCCGAAGCCGTGCGGAGGTTGGTTTCTCACCCTTGGCTGGTTGAACAAGCAAACGCTACCGCAACCGAGAATGATGCAATTACATGCTCAAGGTAGTATTATTCATTGGCTGCGTCGCAAAGCCCGAACATCAAAATGGCCGAGGCCGTGCCGTCCATCGTCGGCTCGTTGGACGAGTAATCCTGCCAGTCGTCGTGATAAACTGCCGGACCCTGAAACGCCGCCAGCGGGTCCGGCTCGTGGATGGTCACGCCTTTCAGCGATTTGAAAATGCGTTCATATACCGGCCCATCCACCAGCGCGCCGCGCACGCTGCGCCCGGTCAAATGCGTCGTCATCAAATGAACATCGCGCGGGAACACGGCGCCGATTCCGGTGAACATCGTCGTGCCCCACGGATTGCGGCCCAGCAGCCAGTCGCGCTGTTTCGCGGCGAACCCCTGGTATCGCGTGTCGCCGGTCATGCGCTCGTAGAGCTGGCATTGCGTGACCAGCGCCACGACGAGATTATCCGAGCACCAGATGAACGGCACGCCGGCGCGATACGGATTTTTTTCGCCGGCGCGGACGCAGCGTTCGATGCCGGCGCGGTAATAACCGGCAAGAATTTTTTTGAAATCATCGTCCACGAGGTCGTAAAGCCGGAAGTGGCCGACGTTGACGAATGGATAGTATTGATAATGTCCGGTTTGTTCCTTGCCCATCCAGCTTTCATCTGCCGCGAGTTTCGCGTAATGCTTTGCGTCTTCCAGGAATTTGCGTTCGCCCGTCGCGCGGAACAGTTCCGCCGCGCCCCATTCCATGTCGTCGGTCCAGGTGGTTTCTTCGTAACGATACGGCGAGCCGTAGGAATTGCCCTGTTGCACGCCTTCCTTTGCGCGGCCAAGCGCATAGACTTCAATTCCGGCTTGCAGGCATTTCTTCGCAAAATCTTTTTGCGGCGGATCGTCTTTCCAAATCTGATACGCCAACGCCATCGCCGCGGCGTAACGGCCCGCGAGATTCGCGACGCCGGTGGACGCGCTTTTGTATTGCCGCAAGCCTTGCGGCTGGCCGTCCGCGAAATAGACGACGCGCGCCCCGCCTTTGCCCCAGCCGTAATCCGCCTGATCGTCCTGCGGCAAGCGCCAGCCCGCGTGATCACGGTCATCCGCAACCTGATGATAAAGCTGATCGGGCGCGGGATGCAGCTTGAGCATCCAGTCGAGTCCCCAGCGCGCTTCGTCGAGAACGTCCGGAACGCCGTTCGTGCCGGGATTTCCCAGCGCATCCGTGCGGTCGGCGAACAGCGATGCGCGATTTGTGAGGTCTGAAATTAATTCGTAAGCCAGCAGCATCTGCGCGGTCGCGTTGCCGGACGTCAGCAGGTATTTCAGCAAATCCCCCGCGTCGTGCCAGCCGCCGGTGACGTCCAACGGTGTGCCGTTGGTCAACGGCCCATAGGCCGTGCGGCCGTCGAGTTGATGACAGTTCGTGCCGAGCCAAGGATTGTAGCCGCAGCGCTGCTCGCGCATAAACTCCAGCAATTCATCCGGCAACGCTGCCAGCGGGCGCGGGCCGATGGCGAATGGCAGCGAAACCGCGGTGCCGCAGCGGATGAAATAATTTCCCGCCTGCTGTAACGACGAAAAATCCAGGTCCGCGTGATTCGTGAACTGCCCCCAAGCCACGCCGGATATCGGTTTTGTCCGCCCCGTAAACACAACTTTTAGCGACGCCGCTTCCACGACTGAAAATTTCGCCGGCAGCGTGGATTTTGAAAACGCCAGCGCCAGCTTTGGCTCGCGCGCGCCGTAGCCGACCTGATTCGCGCGGATGTGGACTGGCTCGCGGTTTTCCAGCAATTCATCCACGCGCACGAAGGCGTAGCCCCTGCCCGCCAGAAAATCCAGCAGTTCGCCGAAGCGGTTCGCAAACTTGTCCGTGCGGCCCGGCCCGCTGCCGAGGTGCAGCAGTAAAATGAATCCATTCAGCCCATGCGGGTCTTCGCGCTCGTGCTTTACGATGCTGTCGAAAATGGCCTGGGACGAAACGAAATTTCTGTCTGCCTCGCCCGTGTAATCCGCATTGGCACGCGTGCCCGGTGTGAAGTTCACCACGGTCAAACCCCGCTCCGCACTCCACCGGACAATATCTCCGTTGAACTGTTCGAACGGCGGCAGAAAATAGCGCGCTTCCGCGCGGTTCACCCCGCAACGCGCGAGTTTTTCCAGATTTTCGGCCAGGTCGGCGTAAAATGCCGCGCGTGTCACCAGTGTTTTCTCCGGCCTGTCCTGATCGCAGTAAAGCAAGTGCTTGTCCGAGTGCGGGCCGACATAATTTCCCGCCGCCACCATCCGGCGGACGAGTGGCGCGAACTGGCGGTTCGTCCGAAAATCGCCCGTGAGGAAAAACGAGGCCCGTGCGTCATGCCGCGCCAACGCGTTCAAAATTATCTCGCCGCCCTCGGCAAAGGAATGTCCCGTGAACACCAGTGCGATGCGCTTTTCCCCGACCGGCCCGCGGATGATGCCGCCGTCCGCGAGCAGGCAGCCCGCGGCGTTCGTCGCCGCCGACAATTCCGAGGCCGAAACCAGCAAGGCCAGCCCGCACAGAATGCGTCGGACGTTCATCATGAAACCATCTTTGCCAAAATCTGCTGTTGCGCGAGAAAATTTTGGCAGCCGATCTGGTCATGCCGTGGCCGGATGTGCGCCGGTTTGAATCGCCGCGCGCCGGGCGCGTTTGCGCAGGAACCATTGGTGGAACGATTCCAGGTAAAGATAAATCACCGGTGTGATGTAAAGCGTCAGGCATTGCGACACGACCAACCCGCCGACGACGGCCAGGCCGAGCGCGCGGCGCGCTTCGCCGCCCGCGCCGAGGCCGAGCGCGATGGGCAGCGTGGCCATCAGCGCAGACATAGTCGTCATCATGATGGGCCGGAACCGCAGCAGGCAGCCTTCGTGAATCGCCTCCGCGGGCGATTTGCCGCGCTCGCGCTGCGCGGCGATGGCGAAGTCAATCATCATGATGGCGTTCTTTTTCACGATGCCGACCAGCATGATGAGGCCGACGAAGCCGTAGATGTTCAAATCAAGCCGGAAGAGCAGCAGCGTCAGCAGCGCGCCGAATCCTGCCGACGGCAAACCGGACAAAATCGTCAGCGGATGGATGAAGCTTTCGTAAAGGCAGCCAAGGATGATGTAGATGACGAGGATGGCAGCGATGAGCAACACACCCAGTCCCTTTTCAGATGATTGAAAGACCGCCGCCGAACCTTGAAAGCTGCCAGTGATGGTCGCCGGCAGGTGCAAATTGCTTTCGATCTTTTGCAGTTGTCCGACGGCGGTGCCCAGCGAAACGCCCGGCGGAAGATTGAAGGAAATGGTGACCGCCGGCAACTGGCCGACGTGCGAGATGGTCGCCGGACCGAGGCTGCGCGTAAGTTTGGCGACGGCGCTCAAGGGAACCAGCGTCGGCGGCGCATTGTTGGAACTGACGAACGAACTGGTGATGTACAGCCGCGCCAGCGCGCTGGGGTCTAGTTGAAATTGCGGTTCGACCTCGAAGACGACCCAGTATTCGGCTACGTCGGTGTAAATGGTGGAAGCCTGCATTTCGCCGAAGGCGTCGTAGAGTGCGTTTTCAATCTGCTCCGCCGTGACGCCGAGCGCCGAAGCCTTGTCGCGGTCAATCTCCACGTTCACCTGCGGAGTGGCAATGAGCAAATCGCTCGTCACGTCCTGAAACACGGCTTTGTTTTCGGCGATTTTGTTCATCAAAATCGGCGCCCAGTGAAACAGTTCGTTCACGTCCGTGTCCTGGAGGCTGTATTGATAGAGCGATTTGGTCAGATGCCCGCCGACGCGGATGAGCGGGGGGTTTTGCATATACACATTGATGCCCAGCACCTGCGCGAGCTTTACGCGCAGCTCCTGGATGACTTGATTCGCATCCAATTTGCGTTCCGAGCGGTCCTTCAGCCGCATGAACATGCTGCCCTGGTTCAGTGTGGCAGACGCGCCGGAGGCGCCAATGGCCGACATGAAGCCGTCCACGTTCGGGTCGGCGGCGACGACTTTCGCCGCCGCCTGCTGATGGGCGCGCATTGCATCGAACGAAATGTCCTGTGCCGCCTCGGTGATGGCAAAAATCTGGCCAGTGTCTTGATCCGGGAAAAATCCGGCGGGAATCACTTTGAACAGGAAGGCGGTCGCAAACAAAACCGCCGTAAACACGATCATCGTCGCGCGCCGATGGCGCATCACCGCTTGCAGCGTGCGGTCGTAAGCGCCGCGCATCCGGTCGAAGAAGCGCTCGAAGGCGTTGTAAACTTTCCCGTGCCGCCGTTCGTGCTCCGAATGCACGAACCGGCTGCACATCATCGGCGTCAGCGTCAGCGAAACGAGTCCGGACACCAGCACGGCCACGATGATGGTCACGGCGAATTCGTGCAGCAAACGGCCGAGCAATCCGCTCATGAACAAAACCGGAATGAACACCGCCACCAGCGAAAGCGTCATCGAAATGATGGTGAAGCCGATTTCCTTCGAGCCGTTCAGCGCCGCCTGCATCGGCGGCTCGCCGTTTTCCATGTGCCGCACGATGTTTTCGAGCATCACAATCGCGTCGTCCACCACGAACCCGACGCACAGCGTCAGCGCCATGAGCGACAGGTTATCGAGGCTGTACCCCAGCAGCGCCATCGCGGCGAAGGTGCCGATGATGGACATCGGCAGCGCCAGGCTCGGAATCAGCGTGGCCGACAGGTTCCGCAGGAAAATGAAGATGACCATGACGACGAGGCAGACGGCCAGGAAGAGCGTGAATTCCACGTCCGACACCGACTTGCGGATGGACTGCGAACGGTCGAAGAGGATGTCCAGCTTCACCGCGGCGGGAACGACCTCGCGGAACTGCGGCAGCAGTTTTTTGATGTTGTCCACGACCTGAACGGTATTCGCGCCCGGCTGGCGCTGGATGGCCAGCACGATGGCGCGCGCGCTGGAGCCGTGCGTGTTATACCACGCGGCAACCTTGTCATTTTGCACGCTGTCGAGCACGTGGCCCAACTGCTCCAGCCGCACGGGATTCCCATTGCGATACGCGACAATCATCGGACGAAATGCCGCCGCGTCCTCAAGCTGGCCGTTGGCCTGCACGACGAACGCCTGATTCTTTCCGTAAAGGGTGCCGAGTGGCTGGTCCACGCTGCCCGCTATGACCGCCTGCTCGACTTGGTCAATGCCCAGGCCGTAAGCCGCCAGCTTGTCCGGGTCCACCTGAATCCGCACGGCGTATTGCTGGGAACCAAAGACGCTCACTTGTGCGACGCCGTTGATCATCGAAATTTCCTGCGCCAGCAGGTTTTCCGCGTAATTATCCACCGTCGAAATCGGCAGCGTCGGCGACGACATGGCGATATAAAGAATCGGCGCGTCGGCCGGATTGACCTTCCGGTAGCTCGGCGGCGTCGGCAGGTTTGGCGGCAATTGCTTCGCCGCGCGCGCAATGGCCGCGTTCACGTCCTGCGCCGCCGCGTCAATGTCGCGGTCCAGCGAAAATTGAATCGTGATCTGCGAAACGCCCTGCGCACTGATGGACGACATCGAATCCACACCGGGAATCGTGGAAAATTGTTTTTCCAGCGGCGTGGCGACCGACGAAGCCATGGTTTCCGGACTGGCGCCCGGCAAACTGACGGAAACGTTGATGGTCGGATAATCCACGCTAGGCAGATCGCTCACCGGCAACTGGAGGAAACCGATCAGGCCAACCAGCAGGATGCCGGACATGACCAGCGTGGTCATTACGGGCCGGCGGATGAAAAGTTCAGGAACGCTCATCGCCAATCATTTTGGATTTGCCGGTGAATTCGTGGAGGAGCCGGTGGCTTCGGCGGCATTGACGCTCACCGTCACTCCCGGCGCGAGCCGCAACTGGCCATCGGTGACGACGGTTTCTCCCGCCTGCACTCCACTTTTGATGACGGTCACGCCCTGGTAAGTGACGCCGATGACAATCGGTCGCTCCTCGACGGTCTGATCGGTCTGATTGGATTTGAGCACGTAAAGGTATTCGCCGTTCTGCCCGGTTTGTACCGCCTGCGACGGCACGACGACGACGTTGGTCAACTCCGACAACGTCAGCGTCACATTCACAAATTGTCCCGGCCACAATACGCTGCGCCGGTTCGGGAACGTCGCTCTGAGTTGAATCATGCCCGTCGTGGGGTCCACCGTGTTGTCGATGAACGTCAGTTCGCCCTGTGGCGGCGGCTCGTTCATGTTCTCGAATGCCACGGCCACTTTCAAGGTTTTGTCGCGCTTCTCTCGCTGGATTTCCGGCAGATACTGTTCCGGCACGCCGAACTGGACGTAAATCGGATGAATCTGGTTGATCGTCAGCAATGTGTCATCGGGGGCTTTGACGACGTTGCCCACATAAGATTGCAGGCCGCCCGTCACACCGTCCACCGGCGCATCAATGTGGCAAAATTCCAGGTTCAAAAGCGCGTTGGTAATGGCCGCCTTGTCCGCCGCCACCGTGCCGGTGGACGCGTCGAGACTGGCCTTGTCAGTGTCCAATTGATCTTGCGAGATGATTTTTGACGTAAACAATTTTTGATCGCGCGTATAATTGGCCTTTTGATATTCCAACTGTCCGGAATCGCGCTCCAAATTCGCGCGCGCCTGATCCAGCGCCGCCTGCGAGGGGCGCGGATCAATCGTGAACAGCGGGTCGCCTTTCCTCACTTCCTGCCCTTCCCGGAAATGAATCTGGCTGATCATTCCCTGGATTTGCGAGTGGACCGTCACCGTCGAATACGCCATCACGTGGCCGACCGGGGGCGGGTCAATTTGCACCGGCACATTGGTGGTGTATGCCTGCGCCACCAGCACCGGCGCGCCGCCCGCGCTCTTTTTTGCGCCGCCCGAACAGCCGCCGGCCAGAATGGCCAGCGCGAGCGCGAAGGTGGAAAGCAAAAGGAGTTTTTTCATGGCGGGTTATTTCACGATGCGGATTTTGACCTGCTGTTTCTTCACCGGCTGAAAAGCCGCCGCGAATTTCCGCAAAAAAACCGCGCGTTCCTTCTGGAACCGGGGATCGGAAATCGGCCGCCCCATGATGAGCCGGGTCAGTTGGGGAAACGCCGCCGGAAACATCGTCAACGACCGCATGGCCAGCATCACGTGGCGCGGGTCGAGTGCGGTGGAGATTTGACCGCGCACCTGCCGCTGCCGGATGCGTTGCAGGCCGCGTGCCGTCGCCGCGCGCCGTTTTTTTTCGTCAATCAACCTTTTGTCGGCCTCCTGCAACGCCTCCCATTCCAGCAGGCGGACCCAGGCCGTGTCCTTGCACGAGGCTTCGAACCAAAAGGTGAGGCTTTCCGCCGGGTCGCCGGACAGCGTTTCGGCCAATGCCTGCCGCTCGGCCATTTTCAGGCGCAACACCTCGCGGAACAAATGTTTCTTGTTGCCGAAATAATGGTAGAGCATCCGCTTGTTAATGACCGCACGCCGTGCGATCGTATCCACGCGCGCACCGGCAAAGCCGTTGGCGGCGAATTCCTTGAGCGCGGCGGACAGGATGCGTCCGCGCGTGCGTTCGGGATTTCGCCCGGCCGTGCCGTCGTTCAACCGTGCAGATTTTAACATGCGTCAGATAAGTAACCATCGAGTTACTTAAAAAGCAAGCACGATTATTTGCAGATTAGAGTGGCGGTTTCTGCTGGTGCCAGGGTGTGCTTTGTTCGTAGGCGCGGCCGAGGCGCAAAATGATTTCCTCACCGAACGGCTTGCCGAGCAATTGCAGTCCAATGGGCAGTTTCGGGGGTTTTGTGAACCCGCACGGAAGGCTGACGCCGCAGATGCCCGCCAGGTTGCATGAAATCGTAAAAATGTCGCTCAGATACATCTGCAACGGGTCGTCCGATTTCTCGCCGATTTTGAAGGCCGCCGTCGGCGAAGTCGGCGTGACGACGGCATCCACCTTTTCAAACGCCTTCAAAAAATCGTTGCGGATGAGCGTGCGGACTTTTTGGGCGCGCAAATAATACGCGTCGTAATAGCCGCTGCTTAAGACGTAAGTGCCCAGGATGATGCGCCGCTTCACTTCCGCGCCGAAACCCGCGCCACGCGTCCGGCCGTAAAGCTCGATCGGGTCGGCGCCGTCCACCCGTGCGCCATAACGGATGCCGTCGAACCGCGCCAGATTTGCCGACGCTTCCGCGGTGGCGATGATGTAATACGTCGCCACGGCATAATCCGTGTGCGGCAGGGATATTTCCACGATCTCCGCCCCCAGTTTTCCCAACTGTTGTACCGCCGCGTCCATCGCCGCTTTCACCTCCGCGTCGAGACCCCCGACCAGATATTCCTTCGGCAGGCCCAGTTTCAGCCCTTTGATTTTTCCATCGAGCGCGGCGGCGTAATTCGGAACCGGCTGCGGCACGCACGTCGAATCACGCGAGTCCTGGCCGCTGATCACATTGAGCATCGTGGCCGCGTCTTGAATGCTTTTGGTGAATGTGCCGATTTGATCGAGCGACGACGCGAAGGCGACGAGGCCGTAACGCGAGACGCGACCGTAGGTCGGTTTCAAGCCGACGCAACCGCACAGCGCCGCCGGCTGGCGGATTGAACCGCCGGTATCCGAGCCCAGTGCGGCAATCGTCTCGTCCGCCGCGACCGCCGCGGCCGAGCCGCCGGAGGAACCGCCCGGAATCCGTGCCGGGTCCCAAGGATTGCGGGTAATGCCGAACGCGGAATTTTCCGTGGAACTGCCCATCGCAAACTCGTCCATGTTCAAACGGCCAAATACGATTGCGCCCGCCGCCTTCAGTTTTTCAATGACCGTTGCATCGTAAGGCGAGATGAATTTGCCGAGGATTTTCGAGCCGCAATTGAGCGGCTGGTTTTTGACCGCGATGACGTCTTTGATGGCCACCGGCACGCCAAGGAGCGGGCGGCTTGCATCGCGGCCGGCTCGGGCAAGCAATTTGTCGGCAGCTTCGGCCTGGGCGAGCGCATCATCAGGGCTGTAACTGATGAAGGCGTGAATTTTTCCATCCACCCGGGCGATTTGGTCGAGGCACGATTGCATCACCTCGCGCGCGGAGACTTCGCGTTGGGCGAGCCGGGCGGCGAGGTCGGAAATGGTGAGTTGATTCAGCATCTGATTTTTCAACCCGGAAAAACAAACATCGAACACCCAACATCCAACGTCCAACGTCCAATGCCCGGCCAGGATTGTCTTTGATTGGATGTTCGACGTTCGGCGTTCGATGTTGGATGTTTGGCGTGTGTCATGGCAACGCGGGAATCTTTACTCGACAATCTTGGGCACGATGAACAGGCCGTTGGCCTTGGCGGGCGCATTGCGCAAGGCGTCGTCGTGCGGGAGTGGCGGGCGGATTTCGTCGGGGCGCGTCACATTGACCATCGGCACGGCGTGGGCGGTCGGCTCGACGCTAGTGACATCAAGCTCCTTCAGCTTCCCGACGTAGCCCAGGATGTTGCCGAGCTGGGCGGCGAGTTTTTCTTCTTCGTCGGGCGTGAGCGCGAGCCTTGCGAGGTGCGCAACGTATTTCACGTCAATTTCAACGGCAGCCATGCGCGAAGCCTAAAGTCCAAATTCCGAAGTTGAAAGCCCAAAGTCGAGGCACCGGCGATCACCAAATCCATCTAACCCAAGCCCAGACAATAAATCCTTGAACAAGATAACCGGCGAGGTTGGCAACTGACGAAAGTTGAAAAAGGTTTTCCACATCATCATCCCGGGTAAGAAATCGCAGTGCAATGAACTCGGCGACGATGCTTAATAAACAAGCCGCTGAAAATGTAATGGCCATAAAAACCGCGAAATTTTGACGCGATATAAATTGTCCAATGGTCAGACTGAAAGAATTAATCACCGGCAGCGTTTCAATAATATTGCCGGTTGCCATTATGAACAGAAAGCCGGTCAAAAAAGCAGCGCAAATTGCGAAAATAACGTCGGTCAAATCGGGGCGATTCGGGTTATCTGAACAGCGGCGATAGCAAAAGAATTTCGTGGCAATGGCGGCTATGCCCGCAACGGGAAACATCACCAGCGAAAAATACGGCGTATAGAATCCCGGAAAATCACTGACATTGGCTGCAAGCACGCGATCCCCATCACTCCTCATCAAACTTCCGTTTGACGAGGGCTTCGAGTTCGGCGAGGGCTTGCGTTGCGTCCGCACCGTGGGCGTGGATGATCAACCGGCTCCCGGGGCCGGCGGCGAGCATCATCAAACCCATGATGCTTTTGCCGTTGATTTTTTCGCCGTCCTTTTCAACGAAGATGTCGCAGGCAAACCGGTTGGCGGTCTTGACGAAAAGCGCCGCTGGCCGGGCGTGAATGCCCAGCTTGTTCACAATGGTCAGCTCTTTGGTGATGGCCCCGCCCTCCGGCGGTTTTTTCGCGCTCATCGGTTTGCTCCGGGCGACTTTAATTGCCGCTGCGGGATTGCGCCACTTAAATTTGCCATTACTCCGGCGGCGGCGTGCCGGGCGACATTTGCGCGATGAGGCGCTGGTTCAACTCCTGCGCGGCATTCTGGCCGGACATCTTTAATTTGACCTGGAACGCGGCAACCTCGATGAGCCGTGCGAGGTCGCGTCCAGGCCGGACGGGAATGACCACGTGCGGAATGTCCACGCCCAGGACCTTCACGAATTCCTGTTCCATGCCGACACGGTCCACCTCCTGGACTTCGTCCCACGGCTTGAGGGTGATGATCAGGTTAAGATTTTTTTCCGTGCGAATGCTTTTGACGCCGAACATGGCGGCCACGTTGATGATGCCAATCCCGCGCACTTCCATGTGGTTGCGGGTGAGTTCCGCGCTGGTGCAAACCACCTCGTGCCCGTCCACCAGCACCACCTTGATGACGTCATCGGCCACGAGGCTGTAACCGCGTTCAATGAGGGCGAGGACGGCCTCGCTTTTGCCGATGCCGCTCTCGCCGCGGATGATGACGCCCACGCCGAGGATGTCCACCATGCTGCCCAATTCGGTGCCGCGCGGCGCGAACATGGATTCGAGGTTCAGCGTCGCGGCATTAATGAATTTCATCGTCACCAGCGGGCTTTGGAAAATCGGCACCTTCGCGTCCTCCGCCGCCTTCAGAAATTCCGCGTCGGGACGGAAACCGCGGCTGAAGACGACGCACGGGATTTTGTAGGCGAACAAATAGGCGTAACGCGCCTCGCGTTGCTTTTTTGAGAGGGAGCGCAGGTAATACACCTCCGCGTTGCCCATGACCTGCACGCGTTTGTAGGCGAAGTATTGCGTAAATCCGCTCAACGCGAGACCGGGGCGGTTGACGGTCGGCTCGCGGATGACGCGCTTCAAATTCGCCGCGCCGGCGACGAGCTTCATCTGCAGCGCGTCGGCGTGTTCCTCGTAAAATTGTTCGACGGTGACCGTTTCGTGTTGCATGCTCATGGGAAGTTGGGATTAAGATCGGAAAAGGGAGGCGGCTGCCTTTGGCAATTTCTTCATCATAATCTTGATCATAATCCTGCGCTCAATTTCATAAATTAAACTCCGGCCCGAGGTAAATTTCGCGCGCCTTCGGGTCGTTCGCCAGAAATTCGGACGAGCCTTCCACGAGCACCTGTCCTTTGTGAATGATGTAGCCGCGGTCAATCAATTTCAAGGTCTCGCGCACGTTGTGGTCGGTCACCAGAATGCCCAGCCCGCGCTCCTTCAAACGCCGGATGATCTTTTGGACCTCATAAACGGCGATGGGATCAATGCCGCTGAACGGCTCGTCCAGCAGCATCAGTTTCGGGCTGGTCACCAGGGCACGGGTGATCTCCAGCCGCCGCTTCTCGCCGCCGCTGATTTGATACGCCTTGCTTTTGGCAATCGGCGTCAAGTCCAGTTCCTCGAGCAGATACTTCAAGCGCACCGCGCGCTCGTCGGGCGACAGTTTGCACGTTTCGAGAATCGCCAGAATGTTTTCCTCGACCGTCAGTTTGCGGAAGACCGACGGCTCCTGCGTCAAATACCCGATGCCCAGCCGTGCGCGCCGGTGCATCGGCAGCCGCGTGACGTTGCGCAGGGTGAATTTCACCGCGCCCGCATCCGGCTTCACAATGCCGACGACCATGTTGAAGGTGGTCGTCTTGCCGGCGCCGTTCGGGCCGAGCAAGCCGACGATTTCACCTGCGCCCACGTTCACCGAAACGTCGTCCACCACCCGGCGGTGGTGGTATTCCTTCACCAGTCTTTCCGTGGCCAGCAGCAGGCTGTTTGAGGATGGTGCGGTTTCTTCCATTCGCAATCAGTGATTTAAAGGAGGGGCATGGTGTTCGGGAACCAGGTCCAATTTCCCCGGCGGAAAATTTGTATCTGCCGCCGGCCGGTTGGTTGCCGGCGGCGAATTCGTACCGGCCGCTGCCCCGTTCAAGTTTTGGCGGAAAACCATTTTCGGATTCGAAATGTTAAGGTGATTGCTCGTGCGATTCCAGACAATCACGTCGCCGGTGGCTTTGCCCTGCGCGTTGTCCAATTCGGGTTGGCCCGTCAGCGTCACCGTTTCATTCGTCACGCCATTCTGGACATCATAAGCATAAACCGCCTTTTCGCCCGTCACGTGATTGGTCTGGCCTTTGTCATCTGTGAAATCTATGACCACATTCGTCTCGGCGACAATGTTGGTCATGCGCCCGCCTGAGTCAGGCAAATCGGCCGTCAGTCTTTCGCACGTGAGCTTCATGGCCGGGTCGTCCACGCGCACGTGATCGTGATAAACCACCCTGTGCCTGGACAAATCGAAATCCGCGGGGCCGGCCGCTTCAATTATCGTCGCCGGGCGTGGCTTTGGCGGCGGGGCAACCAGGGTGGTGTTCGTGGCTGCCGGCAGGGAAACTTTGACGGCGGCGTTCGTTGCCTCTGCCGCGATGGCATTCGTGCCCGTTTGGGCGCACAGCCTCGCGCTGTTCGCCATGGCCAGGAACACGAAAAGGCAAAAAATTTTTGCGGGCCGGTGTTTCATTTCATCGCATTTTCAATCACCGTGTGCACGTTGTTTGAGATGGTGAGGAAGGAATCGTTTTGCCGCCACAAAAAACCGTCGCCTTCCACGCGGAACTTTCCGTCGCCGGTCTGCGCTTTCAAATGTCCCGGCGAACTCGCCACGTGGTTGAAGGTGTCATAAACACATTCCGGGGCGTTCACGATCATTTCCGGTTTGCCGTCCAGGTTGAACGTTTCGAGCTTGAGCTGCCGGATGACGAGCAGTTCGCCGGCCTGCGGCTGCGCTTCCGCGCCCGACAACCGCGATTTCATTTGCTGTTGATGCGGCGGCTCGAAGTATTCGACCGACGTGAAATCGCTCGCGTGCTGGCCGCCATTCGGCTGCGGGCGCCCGGTCGGAACGGCAATAAACAAAATCGTGCCGGCGATCAACAGCCGTGTGGCAGGTGACAAGTGACAGGTGACACGAATTGTCCTGTACCGCGCACCGGTCCTTTTCTTGTCACTTGTCACTCGTCACCTGTCACTTTTGGTAATGCGCGACGATTGAATCCCACTTCCCCTGCGCCTGCAAAATCATTTCCGCCACTTCGCGGATCGCGCCGTGGCCGCCCGGCGCGCGTGTCACGTAATCCGCCGCCGCCTTCACTTCGGGTCGCGCATCCGCCACCGCCACCGCGAAACCGGCGCGCCGCAACGGCCCCAAATCCACCACGTCGTCGCCCACAAAACAGACGGCGTCCCAATCCAGCCTGGTCCGCCGTAAAAGCTTTTCGACCGCGCCCGTCTTGCCAATCCGGTCGCCTTGCTGGACGAGAAAATCAATTCCCAACTCGGCGGCGCGCGCTTCCGTCACCGGCGATGGCCGCGCCGAAACCCAGCCAACCCTGAAGCCGGCCCGGCGCAAAAATATCAGGCCGAGACCATCCCGGATGTTGAAGCGTTTGATTTCCCGCGCGCCGCCGATGAACACCGCGCCGTCGGTCATCACGCCGTCCACGTCGCAAAGGAATAATTTTATCCGTTTAAGCCGCGCTGCGAGTTGTTTGGAGGTTTTTGCCACGACGATTTTAAGCTCCAAATTCCAGGCCCCAAGCTCCAGAGCGGCTCCAAATCTCAGATTCCAAACCCGGTCCACACACCGCTCTTTGAAGTTTGTGGCTTGGCACTTCTCGGGATGTTGGATGTTGGTGCTTGGTGTTTTTCATTTCACAGCTTTGAACACTTTCAGCAATGAACGCAGCAACCCCGGCATCTCCGCCAGCGGAATCATGTTCGGCCCGTCGCTCAAGGCACGGTCCGGGTTCGGATGCGTTTCAATGAAGAGCCCATTCGCGCCGGCGGCGAGCGCGGCGCGGGCCAGCACGGGCGCAAATTCACGCTGGCCGGACGATTTGTCGCCGCCGCCGCCCGGCAGTTGCACCGAATGCGTGGCATCGAAGACCACCGGGAAGCCGAAGCGCTGCATCAAAGGAACCGAGCGCAGGTCGGCCACGAGATTGTTGTAGCCGAACGTCGTGCCGCGCTCGGTGAGCAGGAGTTTTTTTGCGCCCGCGCGCCGGGCCTTCTCCACGACCTGTCCCATTTCGGCCGGCGACAGGAATTGTCCTTTTTTCAGGTTCACAATTTGGCCGGTCGTCACGGCGGCTTCAATCAAATCCGTCTGGCGGCAGAGGAACGCGGGAATCTGAAGAATATCCACGACCTCGCCGGCGACGGCGGCCTGGGTTTCGGTGTGGATGTCTGTGAGCACTGGTACGCCGGTTTGCTCGCGCACTTTGGCGAGCGCGCGCAAGCCTTCGTCGAGGCCCGGCCCGCGAAAGGATTTGGCCGACGTGCGGTTGGCCTTGTCGAAGCTGGCCTTGAAGACATAGAAGATGCCGAGCTGGGCGCAGATTTTCTTGAGCGAAGCGGCAACTTGCAGGCACAGCTTTTCGTTTTCAATCACGCACGGTCCGGCAATGAGAAACAACCGGCGCGGTGAGTTGAGAGCTTTCCAGATGGCAGCATCGTTGAGCACGCGGAAGTTTTAGCAGTGAAGCGAAGGAAAGTAAATGGCGCTGGCTAGCCAAATTTGACCCTAATATCGAAATCAACACATCTGCAAAAACTCCGGCTCGTACAAAATCCTGATTCCAAGCTCCTGCGCTTTGGTAAGTTTGGAACCGGCTTCTTCACCCGCGAGAACGAAATCGGTTTTCTTGCTGACGCTGCCGGTCACTTTGCCGCCGAGCGATTCGATTTTCGCCTTGGCTTCCTCGCGCGTCAGTGTCGGCAGCGTGCCGGTCAACACGAACGTTTTTCCGGCAAAAATTCCCGACCTTGAGGCGGCAGCAGCTTTGACGACTTCGGATTCGGGTTTGATTTTTAATTCACGGATGCGGACGAGCACTCTTTTCCCGGCGGGCGACACAAAATAATCCAGCACGCTCGCCGCCGCCACCGGGCCAACTTCAACCATGTTCGCTTTCAAACCGCCAGCATCCAGTCGCGCTTCAATCGCCGCAATCTCGGTCTTGAGTTCGGCGTCACGCTGCTCGCGCACGGCTTTTTCGGCGCCACTCTTTGGTGGATTCTTGCGGGAGCGCGGACTGATTTCGGCGCGTTCGGTTTCCTTCGCGCCCAAGTCGCGGATATCGCGCAAGACTTCGGAATGCGCCAGCGCTTCCAGCGACTGGTGCGTGGCGGCAAGTTGTTTCGCGGTGGCCTCGCCCACATCGGAAATGGCCAGCGCTTGAATCCAGCGGGAGAGCGGCGTGGTCTTGGCGCGTTGGAGCGCTTCCAAAACTTTGGTCGCGTTTTTTGCGCCGAACACGCGCGGTTCGTCGTCGGTGCCGAGATTCAGTTTCGCCAGTTGTTCCAGTTTCAAATCGAACAGGTCGAGCGGTTCCTTGACCAAGCCGCGTTCGACGAGTTTTTCGGCCACAATGCCGCCGAGCGATTCAATATCAAGCGCCTTGCGGTGCGCGAAATACTCGACACGTCGGGTCTGTTGTGCCGGGCAACCAGCAATGTTCTGGCAACGCCATGCGACTTCCTCATCGGTCGGAGGGGCGAGCTCTGCGAGTCCCTGACTTTCAGTTTGTTTTGATTTGAGACTCGTGTAACTCGCCCCTCCGAAATCCGGACCGCGCGACGATTTTAATTTCTCCTTCGCAATCGGCCCCTTGCAGACGGGACATTTCCCTTTGACGAAATCGAATAAATCAAATTCCTTCGCGCCGGGCGGACGTTTGGTTTTCACCACCTCGAAAATTTCCGGGATGACCATGCCGGCCTTGCGGATGACCACGGTGTCGCCGATGCGGATGTCTTTGCGTCGGATTTCGTCTTCGTTGTGCAGCGTGGCGCGCGAAATCGTCGAGCCTTGCACGAAGACGGGTTCGAGTTCGGCCACGGGCGTGAGCACGCCGGTCCGCCCGACCTGTACGGTAATGTCGCGCAGCACGGTTTCCGCGGGCGTAATCCACGGGACGGGTTTGTGGACGATGGCGTAGCCCGGCGCACGGGCGCGGCCGGGAATGCGCGGCCAGTCGGCGAGCGTGTTCACCTTGAGCACGACGCCGTCAATCTCGTAAGGCAACTGCCGGCGCAGGTCGCGGTCTTCGTCGTAATGCGCGACCACCTTGTCCGCGTAAATTTTCAGGACCTCCTCGATGCCGTTGCAAACCCACCAGAGTTTTTGCGTGGGCACGCCGTACTGCGCGAGCGCTTCGAGCATTTCGGAATGTTTCTTGAATTCGATGCCGTCAACCTTGCCGGTGGCGTAAAACACGGCGCGAATCGGACGTTGCGCCACGAGCTTCGGGTCGAGTTGTTTGAGCGTGCCGGCGGTGGCGTTGCGGGCGTTGGGAAACGGCTTTTCACCGGCGGCGGCAAGCTTCTTGTTGATCGCGTCGAAATCATCGGTGGCCATGTAAGCTTCGCCGCGCACTTCGAGCAAGGCGGGCGGATGCTTGAGGTTCAACTCCAGCGGAATTGCGCGGACGGTTTTGAGATTCGCCGTAATATCGTCGCCTTCCGCACCGTCACCGCGAGTGACGCCGAGCGCGAGTTTGCCGTGGCGGTAATGGACGCTGATGGACACGCCGTCCACCTTGGGTTCCATGACGTATTCAATGTGGTCACGGCCGAGTTGTTTTCGCAGCGTTGAGTCAAAGGTGGTGGCTTTTGGGTCGGACGAGTAGAGCTTGGCCAAGGTATTTTCGTCCTGTGCACAACTGCGTTTGAACCAGTCTGGTTCCTTTTTTTCATCCGGCTGTTCTGCTGCTTCAATCTTGTCGAGCGAGAGCATCGGCACGAGATGCCTGACGCGGGCGAATTTCCCACTGGGCGCGCCGCCGACGCGTTGCGTGGGCGATTCGGGCGTGACCAGGTCGGGAAATTGTTTCTCCAAGTCCTGCAGTTCCTTGAAAAGCTGGTCGTATTCGCGGTCGGTGATGAGCTGCCGGCCTTTGACGTAATAGGCCTGGTCATGCCGGCGAATTTCGTCGGCGGATTGCGCATTGTGTTTTTTGCCGTCTGCTCGTGTCACGCGGAAAGTCTAGCTGCACGTGAATCAAAAGGAAAGCAAGGGGGACTATGCTGCCGGCGACGAACGAGTGGTTGGGGGTGTAGTGCGTTGGCGCGCGGTTTTTCATTCCGAAAAACCGCGATGTGCCGACTCACGGCAACAGCGGGTGGATCACTGCCTGAGCAGGAGGACCAGCCCCGTGGTGCACAGGAGCACAAAAAAGGCGATGACCGTGCCGTCGAGCAAACCGAACCGCGCCTGTTCTGAGCGATTGGCCGGGACGAGCGTGGGATGAACGATATTCAAACTGCCCTTTCTGTTCACGTTGAAGGCAATTTTGGCCATGCCGGAAGTTCAGCATCGTTTGGGCCAACTTCCGCCGTGGAGCCGGGCGACCCGCTTTGGACCAAAACAGTCCGGGGATTTGACACAAACGCGGCCGGACCGCGCGAATTTCACGCAGGCTGTCCTAAAAAGCGGCGCAGACGGCTGAGCATGGTCTGGGCAAAACGTTCGTAGGGAACGAGCGGACGGCCGTAGGTTTTAATTTCGTCAATCGCCGTCAGCGACATGCAAAAATCGAGGTCGTGAAAGCTGCGCCCGCGTTTGACCCGCCGCAGCCAGCGGCTCAACTCGGTGATTTCCTCGATTTCATCATCACTGCCGGGATGAAGCGACATGTGCCATTCGTCGCGGCGCAGAAAACCGTCTCTCTCGCTCTTGCTGTCAAACCACGGATCACACAACAAAAGGCAGAGGGATTGGCCGCGACAGACGCCAGCCTGGTAAAAAACCATGCGCGCCTTCGTTCCGGAGAAATGATCAAACGCGATTTCCAGCGCGTCATCCGGCGGCGGCGTGAACCGGGTTTGAAAGGCGAAATGAAAACCGCCGGGCGCCACCTGCGATTTTTCCAGGCACAGGTTTTCTTCGAACAGCCAGAGCAGGTTCGTCGGGAGCCGGCGCTCGGCCAGCAGCTTTTTCCAGGCCTCGAGTGCTTCCCCCAGGGTCGGGCGCGTAAACGGGTTGGCGACAGTCATGAAGAAAGTTTATACATTGTTTTTCAAAAACCAATCCACAAATTTCGGGAGGCCCTGCTCGATTTTCACCTGCGGGTGGTAGCCCAGCTTTGCGTGCGCCTTGGAAATGTCGGCGAACGTGATGGGCACGTCGCCGGGCTGCTCCGGCTGGCGGTCAATCACGGCCTTTTTGCCGAGCAATTTTTCGAGCAGGGCGATCAAATCATTCAACTTCACCGTCTGCGATTCGCCGAGGTTGAAAAGCTCGTAACCGAATTCCTTTTGCGTGCAGGCCATGATGCCGTCGAGCGTGTCGGTGATGAACGTGTAATCACGCGCAGCGGTCCCGTCGCCGAAAACGGGGATCGGTTTACCGGCGCTGATGAGTTTCGCAAATTTGTAGATGACCAGGTCGGGCCGCTGGCGCGGGCCATAGACGGTGAAAAAACGCAGCACCGCCACGTCCAGGCCGTAGATGTGATGCCAGACGTGGCCGAGCGCTTCGCAGGCCAGCTTGCTCGCCGCGTAAGGCGACACGGCGGAGAAAATCGGGTCGCTTTCGGAAAACGGCGTTTTGGAATTCACGCCATAAACCGATGACGACGAGGCGAGGGTGATTTTTTTGACGCGATGCGTGCGCGCGGCTTCGAGCACGTTGACCGTGCCTTCGACGTTGACGCGCTGGTAAAGCGCGGGGTCGGCGAGGCTGGGCCGCACCCCGGCGCGCGCCGCCAGATGGATGACTTGGTCAAATTGGACGGAGGAAAAAATCTCTTCGAGCGCGGCGCGCTCGGTGATGTCAGCGTGGACGAATTCAAACGGCTTTTCTGATTGGGTGGCGGCGGCGCTGCCGCGCCGCCGGTGCGCCGCGGTCGCGCCGTACCCGCCGGCAATGGCTTGAATTTCTTTCAGGTTGCGTTGCTTGAATTGCGGGTCATAAAAATTATTGAGGTCGTCGAAGGCCCAGACGGCATGGCCGTCGCGCAGGAGCCGTTCGCAAACATGCGAGCCGATGAAACCCGCGCCGCCGGTGACCAGAAAATTCATGGCCGAACGCTAACAATCGGAACGCGGGCTGTCGAGTGTGCAGGAAATTTGCAGCCTATCCTCATGTTAGCTCTAGTCTTGCTCAAGGAGTTCAGCAAGTGCAGCGCCGTAGGCGCGGCATCTCTGTAGTTTGTCGGTCGCAAATGAAATAGCTCCGTAGGCGCGGCATATCCAGAAGATGTCGCTCCTGACGGAGCTTAGAATTAATTGGACGTAAATTGCTACAAATATGTCGCGCCTACGGCGCTTCTACTTCGGACGCCGCAGTGCGGCATCCCTTCCATTCACACTTCATTCAGCGCGTCAATCAACTGGCGCAGGCGGCCGTAGTCGCGGCGGTTGAAACCGAAGGCGATGCGCGCCTTGTCCAGATTGTCGTTGTCCTCGACTTCTTCCGGTGTGGGTTTGATGACTTTGATGGGCGTGCCGTTGATGATGTCGGTAAAATTCTTGTTCAACCTCGGGATGGCGGACGCCGGCGGCGCGTTTTTGAGCCGGATGACGAGCAAATCCTTCACGAACCGGGTGGACTGAAAATTCCGGTAAAAGCGCGTGATGATTTTCACCGCCCGGTCGGTGTCGTCGGTGATGTGGTACAGATTCAGGTCATCGGGCGAAATCAATTGGCCGCGGAGCAGATGTTCGCGGACATTTCGGTCCCAGGTTTTCCAGTAGGTGCCGCCGGGTCGGTCCACGAGCACGAGCGGCATGAGCTGGCTCTTGCCGGTTTGCATGAGGGTAATCGCCTCGTACCCCTCGTCCAGCGTGCCGAACCCGCCGGGAAACAGCACGATGGCGTCCGAATGCCGGATGAAAATGAGTTTGCGCGTGAAAAAGTATTTGAACGAGATGAGTTTTTTGTCCTCGCGAATGACGGGGTTGGCGGCCTGCTCCCACGGCAGGCGGATGTTCGCGCCGAAACTGTTTTCCGGCCCGGCGCCTTCATGCCCGGCCTGCATGATGCCCGGTCCGGCGCCGGTGATGACCATGAAACCGGCCTTCGCAATTTTGCGCCCGAACTCGACGGCCTGCTGATATTCCACTTTGTCCGGTTGCGTCCGCGCCGAGCCGAAAATCGTGACCTTGCGGACGCGCGCATACGGCGCGAAGAGCCGGAAAGCGTAACGCAGCTCACGCAGCGCGGTCTGGATGACACGCACATCGCCGGTGTCCTTGACATCAGTCAACAGCTTGAGCGCATTGGTGATGATGTCGGCCACCTCGGTTTCATTGTAGCCGCCGCCCTTGAATTTGATGAGTTCCTGAATCCGCCGTTCCAATTCCGGGTCGGCGGCCGGTTTTTTGTCGTTCGGTCTGTTCACGTTATCAGGATAGCGCGAACGGGTTTAATCGCGCAGCAATTTTATCTTAATCTTGCTCATAATCTTAATCGCGGACGAAAAAGGTTAAGAAAAAGGTTAAGATCGCGATTAAGATCAGGATTAAGAACGGGTGCTGTTTTACGCATTGACAATGGTTTCCCCAAAAACCATGCTTTGCGCCCAGATTGCGAGCCCCGCCCCTGAGCGGATTTCTCGCCCCGGAAAGGAAGTGAGTTGCGTTGACCGAAATAAGATTAAAAAAAGGCGAGCCTGTGGAACGCGCGTTGCGGCGACTGAAGAAAAAAGTTGACCGCGAAGGGACCTTGAAGGTCGTGCGCAATCACCGGCATTTTGAAAAGCCGAGTGAAAAGCGCCGCCGCAAGGAAAAGGCCGCGCGCTTTTCCGCGATGCTCAGCGCCCGCTACGCCGACCTGTAATTTGCAATTTCCAAAACCGGGTGCGTCCGATTACGATGCGCCCGGTTTCTTATGTATTCATTTTCCACCTGCTGGAATTCCCATCGTCACACGGATGGGCGCGCCCTGCTGCGCGAAATCCGGGACCTCGGCTTTGAATACGCCGAGTTGAGCCATGGCACCCGCCTCGGCCTCATGCCCGGCATCCTCGAAGTGGTGGATGCGGGCGAAATCAAAATTTCCAGCCTGCACAATTTTTGTCCGTTGCCGATGGGGGTCACGCGCGCGTCGCCCAATCTCTACCAGTTTTCCGCCGAGAACGCGCGCGAACACGAATTGGCGCTGAAGCACACGCTCAGAACACTGGAGTTCGCCGGGCGCGTCAAGGCGCCGGTCGTGGTGTTGCATCTCGGCAGCCTTGAGTTGAAGGATTACACCGGCAGGTTGTGCGAGATGCTGAAAAGCGGCGGAAAGGATTCGCCCCCCTACCGGAAACTCCGCGACGAAGCCGCCGCCCGGCGCGAGGCGAAGAAGAAACCTTTCGTTGAACGGGTTTATGCCACGCTGCGGAAAGTTCTGCCCGAAGCCGAAAAACGCGGCCTCAAGCTCGGCATCGAGAACCGCCAGGCGCTCGAGGAAATTCCGCTGGACGGCGACTTCGAAAATTTCTTCCGCGACTTTGACAGTCCGAACGTCGTTTACTGGCATGACACCGGCCACGCGCAAATCAAGGAAAACCTCGGTTTCATTCAGCACGCGCAGCAGCTTGAGTCGCTGGCCGCCCGCCTGGCCGGCTTTCACGTTCATGACGTGAAATTTCCCGACGACGACCACGCCGCGCCCGGCACCGGTACGATTGATTACGCGAAACTCAAGCCGTTCGTGAAGCCGGGGCACATCAAGGTTTTTGAACTCAGCCCGTCGCTGCCCATCGAAGCCGTCAAACGCGGCGTCGCGCACGTCAAAAAAATCTGGGGCGACGAATGATTTACGATTTGCGATTTGCGATTGACGAGTTGACTGGCAATTCGCGCGTAAATCGTAAATCGTAAATCGCAAATGACCACTACGGCCGCCATTTCAATGCGGGAATTGGCTGCAAGCATTGTCGAGCGCCTGCAGCACGCGGGCTTTGCCGCCTTCTGGGTCGGCGGCTGCGTGCGCGATTTTCTGCTCGGACGCGAACCGCAGGATTACGACATCGCCACGGACGCCAGGCCGGAGCAGGTCGAGAAACTCTTCAAACGTACGCGCGCCGTCGGGCGCAAATTCGGCGTGATGATTGTGGTCGAAGGCAAACGGCAGTTTCAGGTTGCCACGTTCCGTGCCGAGGCTGATTACCGGGACGGTCGCCGCCCGGCCAAGGTCGTTTTCAGCAGTGCCGAGGCTGATGCGCAGCGCCGTGATTTCACCGTCAACGGGCTGTTTTACAATCCGCTCACAAAAAAAATCCACGACTGGGTCGGCGGCCAAAGCGATTTGCGCGCGAAAACCATTCGCACGATTGGCAAACCGGAAGAACGGTTTGCAGAGGATCATTTGCGCCTGTTGCGCGCGGTGCGGTTTGCCGCCCAGTTGAATTTTGAAATCGAGCCGCAGACCTTCGCCGCCGTCAAAACGCTTGCGCCGAAAATCAAGCTCATCAGCGCCGAACGGATCCGCGACGAACTTATCAAGCTGTTTTCTCCACCGCACGCTGCGCGCGGCTTGGTCTTGCTGCGCGACAGCGGTTTGCTGGAGCAAATTTTGCCGGAACTGGCGGCGGCGGTTTCGTGTGAGCAATCGCCGGAGTATCATCCCGAAGGCACCGTGTTCGAGCACATCCGATTGATGCTGGAAAAAATGCCGGTGAATGCGCCCGCCTCGCTGCCGTGGGCGGTCATCTTGCATGACATTGCCAAGCCGGCGACCGCCGAGCGCGACGCCGCAACCGGCGCAATCCATTTTTACGGCCATGAAAGAATCGGCGCGGCGATGGCGGAAAAGATTTTGCAGCGGCTGCGGTTTCCGAAGAAACAAATCGGAGAAATCGTCGCGTGCGTGCGGCAACACATGCAATTCAAGGACGTGAAGCAAATGCGGACGGCAACGTTGCGGCGGTTGTTGATGCGCGAGACATTTCCATTGGAACTGGAACTGCACCGGCTCGACTGCCTTGGCTCGCACGGCGATCTGGGACATTATGAATTTTTAGTCGAGCAGGCGGCCGAGTTAAAAACGAAGCCGACCATCCGTCCGCCCTTGCTCGCGGGAAAGGATTTGATCAAACTCGGAATGAAGCCCGGTCCGGCCATGGGCGCGCTGCTGAATGAAATCCGCGAGAAGCAATTGCAGGATGAATTGAAAACGCCGCTACAGGCCCGCAACTGGGCAAAGACCAGGATCAAAAATGCTGGATAAACCTTCCCCGGAAGATAATTGTTTGACTCTGATGGTTTGAACTTATCTCTTGGTTCAAGTTTTACGAATGAGACTCAAAATCACATTACTCATTCTCGGTGGGCTGGCATGGGCAAATGCTTTGTCGGCTGTTTATGCAACGGGATTATGGGTTAGAATTTTCGACAATTTTATCAATAAATTTGACCTTACCTATGCGCAGGGGATTCTGCTGATTCCCGGGATTTCCATAACGTTCTGCATTTTGACTGGCATTGCTTCAGTTTTTTGGAAAAAAAAGTATCAGAGCTGGAAAGCTATTTTCTGCGTCGTTTGAGAACCTGGCTGGTCTTTTCTGTTTATCAGCTTTTTTATTTTATGCCGCTATTAATGTCTATCATGCACCAACCTTTGCACAAATGGTCTCAATGGTTCAGATTGAACGAGTTCGTCGCGCTGTTTATGAAACAGGGCAGGTAAGAAACGGACAGTATGAGAACAATTCCTATGGTTTTTATTTTCAAGTGCCCGCCGGTTGGAACAAGGCCAGTTGGGCTACGTTTGAACGGAAAAAATTGCGGGCGACTTTCCAATTGAGCTCTTTTGGGGGCAAAAAAGCTGTCTTGACGAATTTGACGAATTGGATCCCCGAACACATTGATGGGATTGATACCCTGGCCGCCATATTGAAGCACTTGCCCGAAACCGAGGATTACAACCCATCCTTGGTGATAAATGCGAATGACAAGCGATTGATGTTAGAAAGACATAGTGTTAGCAATCTCCTTGGTTTCTCGGAGATGATCTCAAAAGTTCCCCGGCCTTTTGTTGTTGACCAGTGGCCAAAGCCGGTCAACATCGGCGATCGAACTGCAACCCATTTAGATATTATTTCAATAACAGATGGGGTTTCAATTCACCAGAGTGTTTTCGCATTTGAAACCGGGAACACCTACTTAGAATTTGTGGCTTCGGCAGTTGAGAATGACGATTTATCGAATCTCGTCGCATGTGTGAAATCGGTGAAATTTATGAAGTAGTTCCAACTTAACGAACCATTACTTAGCATGCAAATTTTTAAATATGCCAATTCAACTTCGTGACAAATCACAATGCAAGTACGACCTGATTGCGCTAGGCGAAATCATGCTGCGATTCGATCCGGGCGAGGGCCGCATCCGCACGGCGCGCGAATTCAAAGCCTGGGAAGGCGGCGGCGAATACAACGTCGCCCGTGGTCTGCGCCGGTGTTTCGGTTTGAAAACCGCCGTCTGCACGGCGTTCGCCGACAATGAGGTCGGGCGGCTCATCGAGGATTTTATTTTGCAGGGCGGCGTGGACACGAAATTCATCAAGTGGGTGTCGTTCGATGGTGTGGGCCGCACGGTGCGCAACGGGTTGAACTTTACCGAGCGCGGTTTCGGCGTGCGCGGCGCGGTGGGCGTTTCCGATCGCGGCCATTCCGCTGCCAGCCAGCTCAAGCCCGGCGATTTCGATTGGGACCACATTTTTGGCAAGCTCGGTGTCCGTTGGTTTCACACCGGCGGCATTTTCGCCGCGTTGAGCGACACCACCGCGCAACTCGTCATCGAAGCCGTCCAGAAAGCCCGGCAATACGGCACAATGGTCAGCTACGATCTGAATTACCGCCCGTCGCTCTGGAAGTCCATCGGCGGCCAGAGGCGGGCGCGGTCGGTGAACCGGAAAATCGCCGGGCACGTGGACGTAATGATTGGCAACGAGGAGGATTTCACCGCCTGCCTCGGTTTTGAAGTCAAGGGCGCGGACGAACACCTGCTGCGCATTGACGTGGCTGCGTTCAAGAAAATGATCGAAACGGCGGTGGAAAAGTATCCGAATTTCAAAGTGGCGGCCACGACCCTGCGCGCGGCGAAAACGGCAACTGTCAATGATTGGGGCGCGATTTGCTGGATGGACGGAAAATTTTATGAGAGCCGGAAATATCCCGATCTGCAAATCCTCGACCGCGTCGGCGGCGGCGACAGTTTTGCCAGCGGTTTGATTTACGGTTTGATGACCACCGGTGACCCGCAGAAGGCGGTGGATTACGGCGCGGCGCACGGTGCGCTGGCGATGACGTCGCCGGGCGATACTTCCATGGCGTCGAAGGACGAGGTTGAAAAATTGATGAAGGGCGGTGGCGCGCGCGTGCAGCGATAGCTGCTCGGACTGGAGCGCGGACAGCCATGTCCGCCAGTTCCGAAGCAGTGATTCGCGCGGACAAGGCTGTCCGCGCTCCGTTGGTCGGTTCAGGTACGGCAGAGTTCTGCCGAAAGCCGCTGCGAACTAACGCTGGATCCGCGCCGAGCCGCCTTTGGCGAACGCCTTCACCTGTTCCACCGTCGCCATCGTCGTGTCGCCGGGGAACGTCGTCAGCAGCGCGCCGTGGGCCCAGCCCAGCTTCACCGCCTGTTCCGGTTCCTCGCCCGTCAGCAGACCGTAGAAAAAGCCCGACGCGAAGCCGTCGCCGCCGCCCACGCGGTCATAGACGTTCAATTCGGCCGTCGGTGCGACATAGGTTTTGCCGTCAATCCACGCCACGGCGCTCCAGCTATGATGGTTCGTTGAGTGGACTTCGCGCAGCGTGGTGGCCACAATCTTGACCTTCGGATATTTCTTCACCACCTGGTCCATCATCCCGAAAAACACGCTCGGATCGAGCTTGGACTTGGCCACCACGTCCGGGCCTTTCAAGCCGAGCCCCTTCTGCAAATCCTCCTCGTTGCCGACCAGCACGTCGCACTGTTCGACAATCCGTTTCACCACCGACACCGCCTTTTCCTGTCCGCCCCAGATGTCCCAGAGCTTCTGGCGGAAGTTCAAATCGAATGACGTGATTGCGCCCGCCGCCTTCGCCGCTTTCATGCCTTCAATAATCAATTCGCCCGTGGTTTCCGACAGCGCCGCAAAGATGCCGCCACTGTGGAACCAACGCACGCCCTGGCCGAAGATTTCTTTCCAATTGAAATCGCCCGGTTTGAGCAGGCCGCCCGCCTCGTTGCTGCGGTTGTAAAACACCACCGGCGCGCGCACGCCGTAGCCCCGGTCGCTATAGACCGTCGCGTGGTTCGGGCCGCGCACGCCATCGTGCTTGAACCGTTTATAAAACGGTTTCACGCCCATCGCCTTGACGCGCTCGGCAATCATGTCGCCGATGGGATAATCCACAATCGCGGTGGCGATGCCGGTGTTCAGGCGGAAACAATCGGCGAGGTTGGCGGCGCAATTGAATTCGCCGCCGCTGACGTGGATTTTGCACTCCGTGGCCTTGCGGAAGGGGATGATGCCGGTATCAAGGCGGTGAACCAGGGCGCCGACGGACAGAAAGTCCAGCGCGCCCTTTTCGGGGATGTTCAAACCATATTTCATTCTATTTTCCTGACGTTATAAGATTTTTGCCGGGTTATTTGTGCGGAATAAATTCCGAAATGCCCGGGGTTTTGGTGCGTGACACAACTAGCAGGACGAGCGCGAGTTGTCTGTAAAAAAATGGAAATGCGGGAAATGCTGAATGCATCAATACGCGGCTGGAAGCCGCGTTCACTGGCAGCCAGGATGGCCGCCGCCACCGTGGCGGCAAGCTTCCAGCGTACCAATGACGGCGCATCCTGCCGCCGGTCGGGTTGGTAGCACCAAACCGCTTTTTCTGGACAAACTTTTTGACGAGGCGCAAAGTCAAAACCATTCAACCCAAAGGATGTTTATGACTAAAACCGTTCAACAGACCGCGGCCCGCTCCATCTCCCGGAAGCGTGAGCAGATCGCCACGCTCCGCGACGAACTGGAGGACTTGAACGATTATCTCGATTTGGTCGAAGCCCGCGTGCGCGACGAAGGCCGTCCGCGTCTCACCCACGCTGAAGTCAAAAAACGCTACGGCTTGAAATAATTTTGACACGTTTGGACTGCGGCGACACGGCTCCGCTTTTACTGGACAACCATAGTTACCTGGTTCCCGCTCTGTGGGGGAAGGCCAAGAATTTGAAATGCGGCTCTCTGCCGAGAAGCCGCTACGCATTCGACAACGTTGCCACACCCGAGGCATGTGGTGTAACATGGACTGGAATTTATGCTTTATTTCGAACGCGGTTCCCCAAAGGCAAAGTTGTCGGTGGACGATTTGCGCGATGGCTTGTACAAGTCGCTGGCCCGCCTCGGCAAGCCCCAGCGGGTGCTGGTCGTGCCGCCGGATTTCACCCGGTTCCATTCGCAGGCGGGTGTTTTGACGAAGCTCATCTACGATTACTACGATACGCGTTTAACGGATGTTCTGCCCGCGCTCGGCACGCATACGCCGATGACGCCGGAGCAAATCGCCGAAATGTATGCCGGGGTGCCGCCGGAACTCTTCCGCGTTCACAACTGGCGCACGGGCGTCGCCACCGTCGGCGAAGTGCCGGCGGATTTCGTCAAAACAGCGACCGACGGCGCGGTGGATTTTCCCTTGGCAGGCGCAACTGGCCAATCTCATCTGGACGGGCAAACACGATTTGATTCTGTCCGTCGGCCAGATCGTCCCGCATGAAGTCGCCGGCATGGCCAGTTACAACAAAAACATCTTCGTGGGCACAGGCGGCACGGACAGCATCAACAAGAGTCATTTCATCGGCGCGGCCTATGGCATGGAGCGGATGATGGGGCGCGCGGACACGCCGGTGCGGCGCATTCTCAACTACGCTTCCGAGCAATTCATCAAGCATCTGCCCATCGTCTATGTGCACACGGTGGTCGGGAACGACGCCAAAGGCAGACTGTGCGTACGCGGTTTGTTCGTGAGCGACGACGGTTCCGGCTTCGACAAAGGCGCAGCGCTTTCCTTAAAGGTCAATTTCAACATGCTCGATAAGCCGCTCAAAAAAGTGGTGGTTTATCTGGATCCCGGCGAATACAAGAGCACGTGGCTGGGCAACAAAAGCATTTATCGCACGCGCATGGCGATGGCCGACGGCGGCGAGTTGATTGTGCTCGCGCCCGGCTTGAAGGAATTCGGCGAAGACAAGGAAATTGACCGGCTCATCCGCAAATACGGTTATCGCGGCACGCCGGCGACGCTGGCGGCTGTGAAAGCCAACGCCGAATTGCAGAACAATCTCAGCGCGGCGGCGCATCTCATCCATGGCTCCTCCGAAGGCCGGTTCAATATCACGTATTGCCCCGGCCACCTCTCACGCGAGGAAATCGAGAGCGTCAATTTCCGTTATGCCGACCTGAGACGGATGACAGCGCGTTATAATCCGGCCAAGCTCAGAGACGGCTGGAACATCATGCCGGATGGCGATCAAATCTTTTACATTTCAAACCCGGCACTCGGACTGTGGGCGTATCACGGGCGATTCAAGGACTGAAACCACCGGCAAAGTCGCAAAGGGAAAACCATGAACGTTTCGCTTAACCCGAAAACCGGACTCGGGGAGCACACCCGCCCCGGGTGTTGCTGGACGCGCCTCGCGTCCAGCCTCTGTGCGCGCGAAGCTTGTCCGGAGGTCAGGAATTCTCCCATGCGCTCGAGGTTTTCCGCGAGGGCGCGGAAAACAGCACGCGCGGCGCGTGCGCTACCCAACGCGTAAGCCACGGAGGCCGTATTGAATCGAACAACCGCCGGCCTGACTTCAGTCGCGATGGCGGTCGGACTGCTGACGGTGGGTTTGTGGCCATTTGATTTCCGGCCTCACAATCGCGTCGGCTGGCTGAAAGAGCCTGCGGGCCTATCATTCCAACCCGACGGCATCGCCTACGAACCGGAGGCAACCGATTGGTCCCGGGGCAGCCCGCCGGATCAACCGGCGGCGTTCACGATGGAAATCTGGCTCGAACCGGGCCAAGTACCCCCGACGGATTTGTTCCATATCCTGACGATTGACGATGGCGGCATCCCCTCAGGAATCGTCCTGTTTCAATGGAAGACGGAACTGCTGCTTCGTATTCGCGACCGTGCCAGCCGCCGGGGATTTCGAGAGGTTGGGCCGAGCGGCGTTCTGACAGAGCAAACGCCCTGTTTTGTCACCATCACCGTGGCCCCGGCGGGTACAACTTTCTATTCAAACGGGTTCCGGTTGAATCATTATCCTGCTTTCACGGTGCCCAACTCGCGGTTGCACGGCCGCTTGATTCTCGGAAATGCCGCCGAGGGCAAACATCCCTGGAGAGGAAATTTATTCGGCCTGGCTATTTTCAATCGGGCTTTGGACGCATCCGAAGTGGCGCAACATTACGCATTATGGACAAATCATCAGGCAGGACAGCTTGCGACTGAAACCGGCCTGGCCGCGTTGTATCGCTTCGACGAGGGCAGCGGACAATGGGTGAATGACTCTTCCACCAACCGGCATCGGCTGTTGATTCCGGAGCGATACCGCGTATTGCATAAACGCGTGCTGGAACTGGATGCAATCGGAATGTCCGATTTGGACGATATCGCGATCAATATCCTTGGATTCATGCCGTTTGGATTTATCGTGTACACCTATCGGCGGCTGGCCAAACCGGATGGTTGGGGCAGGAATCTTGTGTGGGCGGTCTGTGCCGGCGCAATGATCAGTCTGGCCATCGAACTGGCCCAAGCCTGGCTGCCCAACCGCACCTCGTCAATCAACGATATCTTCACCAATACACTGGGGACATTCCTGGGCGCGCTCCTCGCAAGGAAGTTGCAATCCGGGACGCTACCCACCGACGTCACGCCTCTTTAATGCGGACTTGTCCGGGCTTCGGCGCCAGAATATGGTTTAATGCGAAGGCAATGAGATGCTTGCGTCACCATCACGATGGGCGGCACGCACAAGGCAAAATTGAACATACCAGTCTTGCGCGCGCGGGCAGGACGCGAGACAATGGTGTGGCTCGACCGCGGGTTTCGTCAGGCGCAGGGCCTCACCCAGGAAACGTCGTGTTGAAACGGTTGGGGACAGGTTTTAATTTATATGAAAGCACCAGCGGAACTTTTTTCCCTCAAAGAGCGCGTGGCCGTCGTCATCGGCGGCACGGGCGAATTGTGCGGCCGGATGGCGGAAGGTTTTGCGTCGGCGGGTGCGACGGTCGCGCTCGTCGGACGCGACGCGGACAAAGCCAGGGTGCGGCTCGATAAAATTTCAAAAGATGGCGGCCAGGCTGAATTTTTCCCGTGCGACACCACTTCCAAGGCCGGGCTGCAAAAGCTGCTGGCCGATGTACTCGCCAAATTCAAGCGCGTGGATGTTTTGGTCAATGGCGCGGGTGTGAATTCGCCAACGCCGTTTCTCGACATTTCCGAGGAGGAGTTCGACAAAATTATCACGGTGAATTTGAAAGGGGCGATGCTGGCGTGCCAGGTTTTTGGCCGGCACATGGTCGCCCAAGGCTCAGGCAGCATCATCAATGTCGGTTCGGCGTCCGGCCTCACGCCGCTGTCGCGAGTATTCACGTATTCGGCGTCGAAGGCGGCGATTCATAATCTCTCAAAAAACCTCGCGCGCGAATGGGCCGCGAAGGGCGTGCGCGTGAACGTCCTCGTGCCGGGGTTTTTCCCGGCGGAGCAAAACCGGAAGGTGTTAAGCCCCGACCGCGTGGCCGCAATCCTGGCCAAAACGCCGATGAAACGTTTTGGCGAGTCACACGAACTCATCGGCGCGGCCTTGCTGCTCGCGTCCGACGCGGGCAGTTTTATCACCGGAACCGAACTCGTCGTGGACGGCGGGTTCGCTGCCATGACCATTTGATATGAAATTCTGCGACGAAAATTTTCTACTGTCGAACGAGGTGGCCCGCGAGTTGTATCACCAGACTGCGGCGAACCAGCCCATCATTGATTATCACTGCCATCTTTCGCCAAAGGACCTAGCGGAAGACCGGCGCTTTGAGACTATCCACGAACCGTGGCTGGGCGGCGACCATTACAAATGGCGGGCGATGCGGGCCAACGGCGTGCCGGAACGCCTCATCACCGGCGACGCCTCGCCGCGCGAAAAATTTCAGGTGTGGGCCGCCACCGTTCCTAAAACCCTGCGCAATCCGCTGTTCCATTGGACGCATTTGGAATTGCGGCGCTATTTTGGCATTGAAAAGCTGCTGGAAGAAAGCACGGCGCAGGAAATCTGGGACGAAGCGAACCGCTTGCTCGCGCAGCCGGGCTATTCCGTGCGCGGACTTGTCGAACGCATGAAAGTCAAAACCATCTGCACCACGGACGATGTCACCGACGGGCTCGAACATCACAAAGCCATCGTAAAATCAGGCTGGAAGGTGAAAGTGTTTCCGGCGTTCCGCCCCGACAACGCGTTGCGCGTCAATCAGCCGGAACGTTTCAAGAAATGGGTGAAAACTTTGAGCGATGCCGCGGGGACCAACGCCACCACGTTCAAAGGTTTTCTAAAAGCGTTGAAGCAACGCCATGATTTCTTCCATGCCAACGGCGGCCGGCTTTCCGACCATGGCCTGAATCAAATGCCGTCGCTGGATTGCACGGAGAAAAAGGCCGCGGCGATTTTCTCGGCGGCGCTCAAGGGCCGGGCGGCTTCGCCGGAGGATGCCGAGCGTTTTGCATCGTTCATGATGGAATTTTTCGGCGTGCTGGACGCGGAGAAAAATTGGACAAAGCAACTGCATCTCGGCGCCTTGCGCGACCCGAATTCGCGCATGGCGGAAAAACTCGGCGCGGACACGGGCAGCGACACCATTGGCGATTTTCCGCAGATGGCGGGACTCGCGCGTTATCTGGACCGACTGGATCGCCGCGGCAAATTACCCAAGACCATCATCTATAATTTGAACCCGGCGGACACCTGTCTGTTCGCGGGGATGCCGGGGAGTTTTCAGGACGGCTCCGTGGCGGGCAAGTTGCAGTATGGCGCGGCCTGGTGGTTTCTCGATCAGGAGAACGGCATCCGCGCGCAGCTGGATGCCCTTTCCGATCTCGGTTTGCTCAGCCGATTCGTCGGGATGCTGACGGATTCGCGTTCGTTTCTGTCGTACCCGCGTCACGAATATTTCCGGCGCATCCTTTGCGACACGCTCGGCGCGGACGTGGAGAGCGGGCGACTGCCCGACCGGCGCGACTGGCTCACCAATCTGGTCGCCGACGTTTGTTACCGGAATGCGAAGAATTATTTCGGGTTCCCCGGTTGATCGCGTCGCAAAACAAATCAGCCCGCGGAAGTCATTCGCTTCAACGGGCTTTTTATTTCAGACGGAAGCTTTTACAAGTCCGTGATGGGTTTGTGCCGGGGCACGAGCGCTTTCATGATTCCCCAGGCGGCGAGATAACTCAACGCGCAGACGATGAACATGATAAGGTAGGCCGTCTGCGGGTGGCTCTTGAAAGCGTCGGTGAGCACGCCGGCCAGCAGTTGCACAATCGAGCCGCCGATGGCGCCGGCCGTGGTGCCGATGCCGGTGACCGACCCGACGGCTTTCTTGGGGAACATGTCGGAAACTGTCGTGAACAGATTTGCCGACCACGCCTGATGCGCGGCGGCGCCGATGGCGATCATGGCCACCGCCAGCGTGGCGGCCATTCCGCCGAAGCGGCTGGCATCGCCAAAATACTGCGTCAGCAACACCACCAAGGGAGCGAGGGCAATGAGAAACATTGCCGTCATGCGCGCCTTATAGACCGGCATTCCCTTCTTGATGAGCGTCAGCGGAATGCTTCCCCCATAAATGCTGCCGACGATGGCAATCCCATACACAATAAACGTCGGCAGCATGACCTGCCGCGTGGTCATGTTAAATTGCTTTTCCAAATAATCCGGCAGCCAGAACAGGTAAAACCACCAGATGCCGTCGGTCATGAACTTGCCAAAAAAGAACGCCCAACCCTGACGGTAGCCAAAGAGCCTCCACCAGGCCAGTTTTCCCTTGTCCCCATTGGCCTCGGTGGCCACCACTTCATCGTCAATGTGAATGTAGTCGTATTCAGCCTTGGACAGCCGTTTTTGTTTGTGGGGCGTGTCATAGAGCCAAAACCAGAAAAACAGCCAGAGGAAGCCCGACGCGCCGGTGAGAATGAACGCCATCTTCCATCCGAATTCGTGGCTGAAATTAATCAGGATCAACGGGACGACCAGCGCGGCCACCATGGCGCCAAAGTTTGAACCGCTGTTGAAGATGCCCGTGGCCAGGGCGCGTTCGCGCTTGGGAAACCACTCGGCGACCGTTTTGATGGACGCGGGGAAATTGCCCGCTTCCCCCACGGCAAATGCGCTGCGAATCACAACGTGCATCATCACCAGCCGTCCAACATAGGCGTTGGCAATCCCGCACACCGACCAGAAGATGAGCGACAAGGCCAGCCCCAGCTTGGTTCCGATGCGATCAATGATCCAGCCCATCAAGAGCGTCATGCCGCCGTAAAACATCGTAAAGGCTGTGGTCAAAAAGGAAAAGTCCTTGTTGGACCAGCCAAACCCGCCCTGTGCCGCCGGCACGCAGAAGATATAGTCCTTCAGGTAACTGATGACCTGCCGGTCCAGGTAGTTGAAGGTGGTGGCGAAAAACAGGAGCCCGCAGATGACCCAACGATAATTGCTCGAAGCCGGCGCGCTTTGGCTTGAGGAATTCATTCGTGCGAAAATATCCGAAAACAATCCCCGCTTTCAAGCATTCAAATCGAACTTTACAAACCGGCGGCACTTGTGCCACGCTGTATGATTATGTTGAAGAAATTTCTGGCAGTCCTGCCCATCCTTTTGCTGGCTGGTTGCGCCACCACGTTCACACGCCTGACGCCGCTGGAACAGCCGCGCAATCCCGATAACCAATACCCGGTCGAAGTCATCTTCAATTCCTCGCAGCAATCGCTGCGCTGGGACAGCATCAAGCCTTACGTGCTGGTCAACGGAGTGCCTCAACCGATGCGCCAGGTGCCGATGATGGAAAATCGCTGGGAAGGTTTCGTGTCGGTGCCGCCGGAGACAAATTCCGTCAGCTACCGTTTCAAATTTGATTATCTCTGCAACACCTTCGGCGAGCCGCCCAAGCCCAACAGCGTCTTTTCGCCGGTGTACAAGCTGACCATCGTTGACCAGTAACCCGTCCCTCTGGAACGCGTTTGTCAGTGCCGGGGCCGGAGCAGGATCGCCTTTTTGTCCGAGCCTTCCACTTCGACGCTGTGCGTTTCCACGTCGGGGTCGTCCTTCAGCGCATGATGCACGATGCGGCGGTCAAAGGCATTCAAAGGCTCCAATTCCACCGCGTCGCCCCAGCGCCGGACTTTTTCGGCGGCGTCCTTCGCTTTTTTCACGAGCGCCTCGCGCGCCTGCGCGCGGTACCCGCCCACGTCCACCATCGCCTTGGGCGAGTTGGGGTCCTGCTGGAAGAGCAGGCGGTTGGTAATGTATTGCAAATCGGCCAGCGTCTGGCCCTGGCGGCCGATGAGCCGGCCGGCGTCCTCGGTTTTCACGTCGAGCAAAAGGCCTTCTTCCAGCTTATGTTCCTCGACCGCGGCTTGAAAGCCGAGCAGCGCCAGAATTTTTTCCAGGGTTTCTTTCGGTTGAGCGGGCATAAATTTGTGATTTATTAAATGAGTAATTGGTTGAATTGGGCGAAAACTGGGCGCTCTTTAACCGATTTCTTATTTAACCATTTAACGATTTTACCATTCAACAAAGTCATTTTTTCCGTTTTTGCGGCGGCGTCAATGCCGGATTTGCCGCCGGCGCCACCGGATCGCGCAGATTTTTCGTCAGCTTGGTTTGCAGAATGGTCAGCAGATTGTTGACCGTCCAGTAAAGCGCCAGTCCCGCCGAGTAATTGTAAAGAAACACCAGAAAGATCAACGGCAGGTACCGCATGATTTTTGCCTGCGTCGGGTCCATGCCCGGCGACGGCGGCGTCAGATGCGACTGCCACAGCATCGCTCCGCCCATCAGCAGCGGCAGCAGGTTGAACGGGAAATTGACCCCTGGAATCATGAACAAGGTATCCGGCTTGGACAAATCCTTGACCCACAGGAAACTGGCGCCGCGCAATTCGATGGCGCTGCGCAGCATCGTGAAAAAGCCGATGAACACCGGCGTCTGGATCAACATCGGCAAACAACCGCTCACCGGGCTGACCTTGTGTTTCCGCCAAAGCTCCATTTGCTTCTGTGTGAACTTTTGCGGGTCGTCCTTGTATTTTTCCTTGAGCGCCTGGACTTCCGGCGCCAGCGCCTGCATCCGTTTCATCGAGCGCGTGCTCTTGGCCATCAATGGCCAGAAAATGCCGCGCAGCAGGATGGTAATCAGAACAATCACCGAGCCGTAACCGAGTTTCGTCACGTCGTGCAGCCAGTTCATCGCCAACAGCAGCGGTTTTGCGCAAAAACCAAAAAAACCGTTGAAACCCATCACGTTGTCCGCATGATTCTGAAACTGCGCGCCGATGTTCGCCAGCGTCCGATATTCCTTCGGCCCGGCGAAGAAAACAATTTGCCGCTCAAGGGTCTGATTCGTTGCCAGGGTCTGCGCGGGATAAACCAGGGCCGTCTGGACGCCTTGCGGCGGCGGCGCGCCGGGAATGGGTTCGACATTCGGGAACAGCGGCAAGGTGACGGGACGCGCGACAATTTGCTCCGCCGGCTGTTTCGGCATCGCCAGCAACGCGAAAAACTGGTTGTGCGCCGCCGCCCAAACGACGTTGTTCGAACCGGCAATATATTCCGACCGCGGTGTGCCGTGAAAACAGCCAAAGCCCGCGCCCGAAAACCACGAGAACGGGGTGTCGCGCGAACTCGCGCCATCAAACCACATCGCGCCTTCGTACATGGAATAGCTGCTGTCGTCCGGCCCCATCGGCGTCGCTGTGCCCACCACCAATTCCTGCGCCGGCAATGCGAGCGGTTTATCCGAGGCGTTTTCGAGCCGCACACTGGCGTTCACCAGATAATTCGAGCCGAGATGAAACTCCTTCATGAGCCGCAGACCGTTGGTGAACGATTTCTCGGCGCGAATCCCATCGTCGGTTTTCATCAAGGTGAAAACGCCGTCGCCGATGAGACCGGCATCACCCAAAACCGCCAGCACCGGCACGGCGGCGCGGGTGTTCAACGTGGCCACGGCGTTGGTCGGATTGCTTTTTCGCGTTGTCCACCGCGCTGAAACCGTTTCGGGGTAATCCAGCAATTCGACCAGTTTCAGGCCGCCGCCGCGCGACGTAAACGTGTAACGCGCAAGCTGGTTCGTGAGCACAATCGTGTGCTCGGGCATGTTGGTGTCGAATGAATAAGCCGGGACTGCGGTTGACGCGGGCGAAACGGCGCCGGCATTGGCCGTTGTTGTTTGGGCCGCCGCGAGCGTGTTGGTGCCCGTTGGCGGCGGCGGCAAATGCGCGGAATACTTTTGCTGCTCGTAAAAACTCAGGGCGAGCAGAAGGGCGCAGAGGGTGACTACAATGATGCCGGTGCGGTCCATGAGTAATTAAATTCCGAACTCCTTGCCGCGTCGAAGCGCAGCGCAGACGGGCGAATTCCCGTTTTCGCCTTCGGCTCCGGCGCGGCAAGCCTGGATGCGGGCGGCGTTGAAGCGCAGCGCAGACGGGGGCATTGCGCATTCCGGGACCGGATCATGCCCGCAGCCGCCCCACGGATGACACCGGCAAATCCGTTTGGTTGCCAGCCAGCCGCCGGCAACGGCGCCGTGGTTGTGAATCACCTCCCTCGCGTATTGCGAGCAGGTCGGCGTGAAGCGGCAGCCGCTGCCCGCGCCAAAAAGAAAAATTTGCGCCGGAGAAATGGTGAGTTGGTACACGCGAATGGCCAGCGTCAGAACTCGAATGACTAATGACGAAGCCCTGATGACTAAAGAATGACGAAACCCAAATGCTAAACCAGAAGCCGCCGTGCGCGCGGAGGTTTGGGCATTCGTTATTGGCAATTCTTTAGTCATTCGGATTCAGGAATTAGTCATTTCCCAGCAGCCCTGCGCGATTCAGCGCAGTGAGCAAATCCTTTTCGACCTCGGCAAAACCGCGCCCGGCAATTGAAGGCCGCGCCACGAGGACGAGTTCCACCGGTTGGAACAATTCATGTTGATGCTGCCGGAAACTTTCACGGAGCAATCGCCGCGCGCGGCTGCGTTCCACCGCACCGCCGATTTTGCGGCTCGTGACAACACCGAGTTTGGGTGACGACCCGTCCGGCAGGCGGTTCCAGTTGGCGATGAGACAGCCCTGAGCAAGTCGCCGGCCCTGCTGCCGCACCCGCGCAAAATCGCGGTTTTGACCGAGGCGCGATGCGCGTCCCAGCCGCAGGCGACTGGGGTCTGGCGTCCGGGATCTGGCGTCTGGGGACGCGGGGGACATGATACGGTTAGACCGGCGTCAGGCGTTTGCGGCCCTCGCGGCGGCGGTTGCGGAGCGTGGCGCGACCGCTCTTGGTGGATTTGCGGGCGAGAAACCCGTGCTGCCGTTTGCGCCGGATTTTCGACGGTTGATACTGGCGTTTCATAAATTAGTTCGACTTCCTTCCGGGTGAAATACCGGAACGTGCGAGGATAGCCATGAAACGCCTCGTGTCAAGGCGGGGTTCGAGTTGACTCAACTATTTGGCGGTACTCGATTGTGCCCTTCCTGTCAGTTGGCTAATGGTTTCTGAACAACAAGCAACGAGTTTCCTAGACCGGCCGGCGCAAATCGCTACAATCCGTGCAATTTGCGAGAACCCGCTTTCGCTCGAATGCACGGATGTCTTCTTAGAAATGATCATCGCCGAGCAGCATCGTCTTCCCCGCTTGTCTTTTCGTTTGCTGGCTAATCGTGCGATTCGAGGCGAACGGCTGTAATGCAGTGTAATTAAACCGGTAAAGCTGCCGTTACCCATGCCGCCGCCGTGCAAGAATTCCTTCCCGGCCAAACCGAAAGGCGCGCCAGTGGGAAGTCGAACAGAAGGCAACTCCGATAAATCGCGAGCAGGCGAAGGGAACGAAGAAATTTCCTGCTTTGTTAGCTTCGTTCTCTTCTGTAAATGTTTTTGCCTTTGCAGCAGCGCGCCAGAAACCGGCCTTCGCCCGTGCGCCCGCCAATCCAGCGCCATCGGCGCGGCATCATTGTAGAAACCAAAACCAAACAAATCCCCAACCCCATCGGGGCGGCATATTCTGATGATTTCGCTCCTGACGGAGCTTTTGATATTTAGCATCGCGGTTTCTACAACGATGTCAGCCCTGACGGGCTTGGAAATTCGTGTAAGAAAACTCCGCGTGTTCGCAAATTCCGCCGCCATGCAAGGCTTCCTTCCTGGCCCAACCCAAAGGCGCGTGGCGGGCAATCGGCCTTCGCCCGTGCGCCATCAATTCAAAGCCATGCCGGCGCTCCCGTTTCGCGTGCAAGATGCGCGTTCAACCCAGAGCCAACGTGTGTTTCAACGCCGCATCCACGGCTCGCATTTCCGGGAAATCGCCCAACGCGGAATCAATTTCGGAATCCAGCACCGTCGCCAGATTGTCGGTCATGATGACCGAATCCAGCCGCAGACCGGCGGTTTTGCCCGCGGCGGAATTGAGGCCGACAAAAACGCGGCTCGGATGGCCGCGCCGGGCAAGGTTGCTGGAAATCATGGCAACGATGGTTTGCGGAAGACCGTTGTCCAGATTGTTCCGCTGAATCACCAGCGCGGGGCGGCGCTTGGCCGTGCGCAGATCGGAATTGGGAAATAGCACCAGGACAACTTCACCGCGCCGGTTCTTGGTCATAAATGTCGGCTTCGGGTCGTTCCCAATCCTCGGCGAAGGTCTTCAGCCGCGCGCGAAGTTCCGCGGCTTGAGTCTCGTCAATCCCGCGCGTCCGTAAATCAATACTGTTGCTCCCCTCGACTTCGAGGATGCACCGCATGATCTCCCGGCGGTCGGCGCGCGACAATTTCGGGATTTCAGAAATGATTTCCGCTCTGCTCATGGTTGCAATTTAAGTTCGTCACCGTGCCTTGGCAAGTGCGTTCGCGTCAAGCCGCCACCGCCACGTGCCGGGCGTGGGCGATTTCGTCCTTGGCAATCTGCCGAATCTGATGGGCCAGCAGCGTGACGACGGCAATGGTTTTCCCGGCGAGCGTCATAAATTCCACCGTGCAGCCCTTGCCCCCTTCGTGAACGAGCACGACCGTGCCGAGGTCGCCCGCGCTCAAGCCGTGTTCCGGCAGGTCGGTCGTCAACACCACGCTGTTGAGTTCTTTAATCATCAAATCAGGCGTCCAATAGCCTTTCACGCCGCGACCACTTCCACGCGCAGAGAGAAACCGAGCTGGCGGAGCAGTGCTTCGCAATCCTCCCAAGCGAGACCGAAGGCGCGCACGTCCGCCACGCCGACGCTCGCCCCACCAATGACGATTTCGCTCCTGACGGAGCTTTTGATATTTAGCATCGCGGTTTCTACAACGATGTCAGCCCTGACGGGCTTGGAAATTCGTGTTAATTCGTGAAATCCGTGTCAAAGCCTCCATGCCTTTGCCAATTCCGCCGCTACCGTAAGGCTTCCTTCCTGGCCCAACCCAAAGGCGCGTGGTGGGCAATCGGCCTTCGCCCGTGCGCCGGAAAAGTTTGCCGGCAACCCGTTACACGGGCAAGACGAGTTCCGCCAGCGCCGTCAGGCGCGCCATCTTTGTAGAAACCAAAGCCCATAAAAGAATCAAGCTTCGTAGGAGCGGCATATTCGGTGGAGCGGGCTACCGACAAACCGGCCCGCGAGGACGCTCGCCCCACCAAACAGATGATTTCGCTCCTGACGGAGCTTGGAATTTTTTTGATTCCAATTTTCTACAAATATACCAGCCCTGACGGGCTTGGGAAATTCGTGTTGATCCGTGCAATCCGTGTCAAAAAACTCCGCGTGTTTGGGAATCCCGTCGCCGTGCAAGGATTCCTTCCTGGCCAAACCCAAAGGTGCGCTCGTGGGAAGTCGAGCTTCGACCGACGCGCCGTTCACTTCACGTTCAACTCGCGCTGGATGCCGAATTTTTCGATGCGTTTGCGCAGGGTCGCGCGCGTGATGCCCAGCAATTTGGCGGCGTGAACCTGGTTATTGTTCGTTTCCTTGAGCGCCTGGATGACCAGTTCACGCTCGACGGCGGGGATGACCTTCAACTTCGGATCGCGCCTGGCCCATTGAAACAACTGTCGCGCGAGCACAGTGGCGTCGGTCGCAGCGGCATCTCCAGCCGCTCCGCTGCCGGTCGGGAGGGTCGTGCTTGCACCCTGTCCGGAAATTTCCGGCGGCAGATCGCTTTGCAGAATCGCGCCGCTCTTGGCCATGACGTGCGCGCGGCGGATGGCGTTCTCCAGTTCGCGCACATTGCCCGGCCAATGATATTTTTCGAGCGTCTTGATGACGCTGGCAGCGATGGATTTCGGCGGGCGCTGCTGTTCGCGCGCGATTTTCTCCAGAAAATAATTCACCAGCAGCGGGATGTCGTTGCGCCGGTCGCGCAGCGGCGGAATGTGAATGCGCACGACGTTGAGCCGGTAAAACAAATCCTCACGGAACTGCTTTGCGGCGACGGCTTGTTCCAACGCCTTGTTGGTCGCGGCGATGACGCGCGCGTCCACCTGGATAGGCTGGTTGCCGCCGACGCGCTCGAACGTGCCGGATTGCAGCACGCGCAGGATTTTCGTCTGCGTGGCGGGCGTCATGTCGCCGATTTCATCGAGGAAAATCGTGCCGTGGTTGCATTGCTCGAATTTGCCGATGCGCTGGATGGTGGCGCCGGTGAACGCGCCGCGTTCGTGGCCGAAGAGTTCACTTTCGAGCAATTGTTCCGGAATCGCGGCGCAATTGACAGCCAGAAACGGCTGCTGGTTGCGGTTGCTGTGGTGATAAATGGCGCGGGCAACGAGTTCCTTGCCGGTGCCGCTTTCGCCGGTGATGAGCGCGGTCGCGTCGCTGGCGGCCACCTGGCCGATGAGCTTGAACACCTGCTGCATCGGTTCGCTGCGGCCGACGATGCCCAGTTCGTAATCCTCGGATTCGAGCAATGGCTCGTAGGAGACGACCTGTTTCATGTCGCGCGCGGCCTTGAGCGCGTTGGCGACGATGTCCTTGAGCTTCGGCACGTCGAACGGCTTGAGCAGATAATCGTAGGCGCCGAGCTTCATCGCTTCGATGGCCGTCTGCGTGGTGCCGTAGGCGGTCATCAAAATGACGAGCAGCTTGGGATCGGCGGCGCGGATGCGGCGGAGCGTTTCCAGGCCGTTCATGCCGCCCATGCGCACGTCCATCAACACCAGGTCGGGTTTGAACTTGGGAATGACCTTCAACCCTTCCTCGCCGGACGCGGCGGTGGCCAGCTCGATGTCCGGCGTATTAAAAATCCGCTGGAACGAATACCGCACGTCTGCTTCGTCATCAATCAGCAGCAGTTTGCTCATTTTGCCGAAGCCGAACATAACTGATTTTTGCCGGGCGGACAGTGAATTTTGCGCGGTAAAAAAAGGGATTTCGCTGTTTGACCTTGTGTCATTCAGCGCCTACACTCACGCCTCATTTTGATATGAAAATCATCGTATGCGATCCGGTTTCGCCCAAGGGCATTGCGCTCCTGGAGCAGCGGCCGGAATTCCAGGTTGTGGTGCTGCCGAAACGGCTGACGGAGGCGGAACTACTCCCGGTGGTGGCCGACGCGACGGCGCTGGTGGTGCGTTCGGAAACCAAAGTGACCCGCAAGGTCATCGAAGCCGCGAAACAACTGCGCGTTGTCGGTCGCGCAGGCGTCGGTGTGGACAACGTGGATGTGGAAGCGGCCACGCAGCACGGCATCGTGGTGATGAACACCCCCGGCGGCAACACCGTGACGACGGCGGAATTGAGCTTTGCCCTGTTGCTGGCGCTCGCGCGCAAGGTGCCGCAGGCCCACGCCTCAATGACCGCGGGCAAGTGGGACCGCAAGCTGTTTCAAGGTTTGGAACTGGCCGGCAAGACCCTCGGCGTGCTCGGCATGGGCCGCATCGGCACGGAAGTCGCCAAACGCGCAAAGGCCTTTGGCATGAATGTCATCGCTTACGATCCTTATCTTACCGAAGACCGCGCCAAGGCCATCGGCGCGGAATTCGCCGACAGCGTGGACGATCTTTATCGCGCGGCGGATTTCATCACCATTCACATGCCGGTGACGCCGGAAACCAAACACATGCTCAATGCCGCCGCGTTCGCCAGGATGAAACCCGGGGTGCGCCTGGTGAACTGCGCCCGCGGCGAAATCATCGTCGAGGCCGATCTTATTGCCGCGCTCGAATCCGGCAAAGTGGGCAGCGCGGCGCTGGACGTTTACGCCGTCGAACCGTTGCCTGCCGACCATCCGTATCGCAAGCAGCCGAATTTGATTCTCACGCCGCACCTCGGCGCGAGCACGGGGGAAGCGCAGGAAAAATGCGGCATTGAAGTGGCTGAGGTCATCGCCGGTTATCTGCTCACCGGGGAAGTCCGCAACGCGGTGAACCTGCCGTATCTCGACGCCAAGACTTATGAGCAGGTGAAGCCGTACCTGCCGCTGGGTGAAGCGCTCGGCAAGTTGCTGGCGCAACTGGCGCCGGCGAGCGCGGACCGGCTTTACATCACCTACGGCGGCCATGCGCGCCAGTTGCCGAACATTGATCCGGTCACGCGCGCGGTGTTACGCGGTTTTCTCTCGAGCAGCAATTTGAAGGATGTGAACAACGTCAACGTCCGCAGTGTGGCCCAAAGCCTCGGCCTCACCGTCGAGGAAAAGAAATCCGACGAGCCGGTGACTTTCAACGAATGGTTGCACGTGCAGGTGTTCGGCAACGGGAACAAGCTGATTTCCGCCGGCGGAACCTTCTTCGGGTCGCCGAACAACCCCCGCATCGTGCGGCTATACAGCACACCGGTGGAGATTCCCGTCAGCGGCACGTTGCTGCTGCTGAACAACAAGGACCGGCCAGGCATCGTCGGCCACCTCGGCACGTTGCTGGGCAAACACAAAGTGAACATTGCCAACATGAGCCTGACACGCGACACTGCGGGCGGACTGGCGTTGACGGTGTTGAACCTCGACAGCGCGCCGCCGCCGGCGGTGCTCGGAGAGCTTCAGAAAGACCCCGACATCAGCAATGTGAAAGTGATAAAACTGTAACTGCCGTCAAACCAATTGAAAAATGAAGACTGAAATGAAGATGATTTTCCCCGCCACGCTGGCCGCGCTTGCTTTCGGAGCGTTCACGACGCCGGCCATGGCTGACACCGCGTCCACGAATGCCGCACCGGTTTCGGCCGGCACGAACTCCAATCCCGAAGCCGCGATGACCGCGTTGTTCGGCGACCCGGTCATTGTCAAAGGCAAGGATCTTGAGATCAAGCAAAGCCAGTTGGATTCCGTGGCCAGCAACTTGAGGGAAATCTATGCAGCTCGCGGATTGGCGGCGCCGCCCAATGTGGAGGGGCAGGCGTTGCAGGCGTTGATTTTTCAACAACTGATACTCAGCAAGGCCACCGAGGCCGACAAGGCCAAGGGCAAGGAGCAATTTAACTCGTCTTTGCAGAAGTTAAAAACCAACCAGCACCTGACGGACGAACAGTTTAATCAAACGCTGCAAAAACAGTTGATACTGCGGGGGCAGACGCGAAGCCAGTGGGAGAAACAGAACATTGAACAGGCCACCATCCCGGTCGTGCTGGCACGTGAATTGAACATCAGTGTGACCGACGCCGAAGCCAGGGAATACTACACCAATCATCCGGCGGATTTTGAGCAACCGGAAAAGATCCGGCTGTGCGACATTCTGCTATTGATCGTGAACCCGGGCACCGGCACGCCCCTGCCGGCGGATCAGCAACAGGCCAAACGCAAGAAAATGGACGACCTGCTCAAGCGCGCGCGCAGCGGCGAGAACTTTACGAATCTCGCGGCGCAGTATTCCGAAGACCCCGCCTCGAAGGAGAACAACGGTGAGCTGCCGCCGGTCTCGCGGGAGCAAATGAGTCCGGAGCTGGCGGCGGCGGCGTTTTCGCTGACCAACAACCAGGTCAGCGACGTCATCGAAGCATCTTACGGTTATTATATCATCAAGCTGTTGGACAAAGTCCCGGCCAAAAAACTGGATTATGCGACCGTAGCCGACGACCTGAAAGACGCGTTAAAGCGGCAGAAAATCGCTGGCCAGGCGCCGGCCTATCTGGCGAAATTGAAAAAGGCGTCCGGGGTTGAAATTTTGGATCCGAAGCTGGCGGCCATGGAAATGGCGGTGGAAGCCGCCATCTCCAATGCGCCGGCCATGACGCCGGAGAAATGACGCGGGCTTGCCAAAAGCGCCGCGTCCAGCCATGTTCGGAGGCGTTATGAAAACAAAAACGGCCATTGTCATACTCACAATACTTTGTGCAGGTCTGGCGGTCGCCTTGCTTGCCGCGAAAAAGACCACGAGCGACCAGTTGAAAAACAACGCGGCCGCCATCCTCGACTTTTCCAACCAGTTGGTGGCGGCCAACGACAACCTCGACGAATTGCGGCAGGTCAATCTCCGGTTGACCAATGATCTCGCCGCCGTTCAACAGCAGACGTCCCGGCTTTCCAACAATCTGAACGAAGCCTCCAGCGCGCTGGCTTCCGCCAAAGCGACGCTCCAGGGCGCCCAGGACCAGATCGCCAACCTGAATGGCCGCGTCACCGACTTGGAAGCGCAAAACAAGGTGCTGGATGACCGCGCCACCGCGCTGACCAATACCATCGCCGCGCTCAACGGGCAAATCGCCGACACCGAACAAAAACTCGCCGATTCGGAAACCAACAATGTCTTCCTGGAAAAGGAATTGCAGCAGCAAATCGCGCAACGGGCCGAATTGGAACGCAAGTTTGATGATATCAACGAGGTCCGCGCCCAGGTCAAAAAATTGCGCGACGAGTTATTCGTAGCCCGGCGGTTGGAGCTGATGCGCGCCGGCGCCACCGCCGACCTGAAGGGCGCCCAACTGCTCGTCCAGCCGCGCCCGGTGGTCGCCACCGTTGCGCCGGCCAAACTGCCGCCGCACTACGATTTGAACGTGGAGGTCGGTTCCGACGGCTCCGTCCATGTTATTCCGCCGTTGACCAATGCGATGACGAACGCGCCGGGGCGTTAAACGGCGGGCGCGCGGCGAAGATTTGTTCGCAAATTGCCGATGCCGACTTACGAATATATTTGCGAGAAATGCGGGCACGAGTTTGAGGCCTTTCAATCCATTTCCGCCCAACCACTGCGAATTTGCCCGCAAGCATCCTGTCCCCGGAAAAAATGGGGGCGCGGGCGCGTGAAACGGAAAATCGGCGCCGGTGCCGGTCTGCTTTTCAAGGGCAGCGGCTTCTATATCACCGACTACCGCAGCGAAGGTTACAAACAGGCGGCCAAAAAGGATTCCGCCGTCCCGAAAACCTCCGGCAGTGAAGCCAAATCCGCGCCCCCCAAGACCACAACTGGCGCGGCCAGGAAATGATCCAAACGCATCAACGCCGCATTGTTGCATCGTTCCACCGGTCGGGCAGTTTGATGATTCAACGGGTCAATGGTTTGACGGCTCGATGCCTGCTCATTTGGGGAGTGCTGGCATTGCCGGTGTTGGCCGGCGGGCAACCCTCCCCGCCGGTCGCAAATTCCGTGCAGAGCGCTTCCGGCCAGTTCGTCGTGACCGGCCCGGCGCCATTTTCCGCGCGAGTTCCCTTGCCCGGCGTGGCAACCAATGCTAATCTGGTCCGGCTGGACCCGGCCTTATTGTCGGTCTCCGCCGAGCGCATCAAAGATTCGCTTCGGCGCCAGCTCGGCATTGCGCCCGGCGCGTCCTGGCAGGGAAAAATTTTTCTGGTCCTGCACCCGGCGCAGTCGCTCGACGAAGACGTCACGATTGTCTCCCAGCCTTTCCTCAACGGCTGGAACTATCAGGTACAATTGCCCGACGTCCTGTCGCAAACCCGTTTCCTGCGTGCGATGACCAGCGTGTTGCTGCTGGAACTGGCCAATCGCAACGGCACGGGTGTGCGCACTCCGGAAATCCCCGGCTGGCTGGCGGATGGTTTGTCGCAGCAATTGTCCGCCGCCGGTTCGCCGGAAATTATTCTATCGGCGCCGGGCAGGCTCGTGGATGGCCTGCCGCAAAACCGCCTGGTCACCACGCAGCGCGGGGTGGATCCGCTCGCCGGCGCGCGCCGCGTGTTGCGCGACCACGCCGCGCTGACGTTCGACGAATTGAGCTGGCCGACCGACTCCCAATTGGCCGGCCGGGATGACGGTGTGTATCTCGCCAGCGCGCAATTGTTTGTGAACGAATTGCTCCAACTGAAAAACGGCCCCGCGCATTTGCGCGCGATGCTGGCGGCGTTGCCCGGTTGTTATAATTGGCAGACCGCGTTTCAAGGGGCGTTCCGTGAAAATTTCCCGCGACCGCTCGACGCGGAAAAATGGTGGGCGTTGCAGGTCGTGAGTTTCGTGGCGCACAGTTCCGGTTCACGGTGGACGCCCGCCGTCAGCCGCGAAAAACTGGATGAAATTTTGAGCGTGCCGGTGGAAATTTGGACCGCGTCAAACGCCCTGCCCGCGCGCACAGAAGTTTCTTTGCAGGCCGTCATCCGCAATTTCGAGCCGTCGCGCCGGACGGCGATTCTTGAAACCAAATTGCACGACCTGCAACTGGCGCAGTTCCGCATGGCCGCGCCGCTGGCCGCCTTGACTGATGCTTATCGCCGGGTCGTGGCCGGTTACCTCGGCGAAAACCAGGACACCCCCCCGCCGCGTTGGAGCAAACATCCCGGGCCGCAAAAAACAAGCGCGCGCGCCACGTTGAAAAAACTGGATGAACTCGACGCGCAACGGCAGGCCATCGAATTGTCCATTAAACCGGACGTTTTTACGCCCTGAACCTTGAACGCGGCCTGCCGGCAATGGTCAACTTGACAGGGCGCGATTCAAACTTATAGTTCCGTTTAAAAATGAAGGATGACAATTCGCAGGCGAATGGCGAGGAGCCGCCATCAGGCCACCGACTCCGCTCTTTGAAGGAATTTCACTCCGCTGGTCGCGGCTTCTGGCATGATGTTTCCGATGCCGATTGGAACGACTGGCACTGGCAGCTCAAGCATCGCATCACCCGGCCGGAACAATTGCAACGGCTGATGCCCACGCTCACCCCGGAGGAATTCGCCGGCGCAAAACTGGCGAACCACAAACTCGCGCTCGCCATCACGCCGTATTTTTTCAACCTGATTGATCCGGCCGACGAGCATTGTCCCATCCGGCAGCAGGTCATTCCGCGCATCGAGGAAACCCACACCGCATCGTGGGAGATGAGCGACCCGTGCGGCGAGGATTCCCACTCGCCCGTCCCCGGCCTCGTGCACCGGTATCCCGACCGGGTGCTGTTCCTGGTCACCGACCGCTGTGCCGCGTACTGCCGTTACTGCACGCGCTCGCGGCTGGTCAGCAACGCCAGCGGCTACGATTTTCATCCCGAATTCGACAAACAAATCGCCTACATCGCGCAACACCCGGAGGTCCGCGACGTGCTGTTGAGCGGCGGCGACCCGTTGTTGTTAAGCGATGAAAAATTGGAAAATCTTTTGAGCCGGTTGCGGGCCATCCCGCACGTCGAGTTTTTGCGCATCGGTTCGCGCATCCCGACTTTCCTGCCGCAACGCATCACGCCCGAACTCTGCGAGATGCTGAAGAAATTACATCCGCTCTTCATGAGCATTCATTCAAACCATCCGCGTGAACTGACCACGGAGGTCCGCGACGCATTGGGCCGCCTCGCCGATGCCGGCATCCCGCTCGGCAACCAGTCCGTCCTCCTCAAACACGTCAACGACGATGCCGAAGTAATGAAAGCCCATATCCAGAAGCTGCTCATGTGCCGGGTGAAACCCTATTACCTTTACCAGTGCGATTTGATTTCCGGCTCGGCACACTTGCGCACCAGTGTCCGCAAGGGTGTTGAAATCATGGCGCAGTTGCGCGGCCACACGACCGGCTACGCCGTGCCGCAATACGTGATTGACGCGCCCGGTGGCGGCGGCAAGGTGCCCATCGCCCCGGACTACGTTTTGAGCCACAACCCCGACCGGGTGGTGCTGCGCAACTACGAAGGCAAAATCTTCGAGTATCCGGAAGCCCCGGACGGCACACCGTGCGGCCAGCCGCCGAAGGAAATTGTCGAGCCGGAGTTGGTGTGAACCTTTAATCCTTTCCAAAAGGCGGTGGCGCCGGCAGCACGCCAACGGTTGGATCTTCCCGCGCGGCCGGCGCGATGGATCGTAGTGTCCGGACGAAACGAAAACTGCTTGCCGGGGAGACAGGTTTTGGATTGCCGTTCGCCGAGGGGGCTGCGATGTTGCAAACAGCGTGCGGCCCTGAATCGGGCGACGCGCGTTTAAGATCGAGATGTTCAAAGCAGAAAGCCTATGATGTCATCTGAATTATTGGACTTCCTGGGAGCCATCAAACGACGTTATCCGTCGGAAACGGAATTTCACCAGGCGGTCACGGAAGTGGCCAAATCCGTCTGGCCGCATATCGAAAAAAATCCCAAATACAAAAAGGCTAAAATCCTCGAACGCCTGGTCGAGCCGGAGCGCGCCATCCTCTTTCGCGTGACGTGGATGGACCGCCATGGAGCGGTGCAGGTCAACCGCGGCTACCGTGTGCAGATGAACAGCGCCATCGGGCCATACAAGGGCGGCCTGCGCTTTCACCCGACCGTCACGCTCGACACACTGAAATTTCTCGCGTTCGAGCAGGTCTTCAAAAACGCGCTCACCACGCTGCCGATGGGCGGTGGCAAGGGCGGCTCGGATTTTGACCCGAAAGGCAAGACCGACGAGGAGGTCATGCGGTTCTGCCAGGCGTTCATGAGCGAGCTCTTTCGGCACATCGGGCCGGACACGGATGTGCCGGCGGGCGACATCGGCGTGGGTGGACGCGAGATTGGGTTTCTGTTCGGCCAATACAAGAAGCTCTGCAACGAGTTCACCGGCGTACTCACCGGCAAAGGCATCAATTGGAGCGGCAGCCGCATTCGTCCCGAAGCCACGGGCTACGGCCTGATTTATTTCGTCGAGGAAATGCTCCACACCCGCAGCCAGAGCATCGGTGGAAAAACCGTCGTGGTCTCCGGCTCCGGCAACGTCGCGCAGTTCGCCGCCGCGAAAGCCATCCTCATGGGCGGCAAGGTCGTTAGCTTCTCCGACTCCGACGGCTGCGTTTACGACCGTGACGGCGTGAACGAGGAAAAACTCGCTTTCGTCAAGGAACTCAAAGATGTCAAGCGCGGCCGGATCAAGGAATACGCCGACCATTTCCAATGCGAATACCATGCGCGCCAACGCCCGTGGGATATCAAATGCGATGTCGCGCTGCCTTGCGCCACGCAAAACGAACTCAATGCCGACGAGGCCAATACACTCCTCAAAAACGGCTGTTTCTGCGTCGCCGAAGGCGCGAACATGCCCTCCACCGCCGAGGCCGTGGATGTTTTTCTGGCGAACAAAATCCTGTTCGGCCCGGGCAAGGCCGCCAACGCCGGCGGCGTGTCCGTCAGCGGACTGGAAATGACCCAGAACAGCATGCGCCTGCAATGGACCAACAATGAGGTGGACAAGCGCCTCAACGAAATTATGAAGGCCATCCACAACCAATGCGTCCGCTTCGGCGAGCAGAATAGTTGGATCAATTATGTGGACGGCGCGAACATCGCCGGTTTCCACAAAGTTGCTGAAGCCATGCTGGACCAGGGCTTGGTCTAAGCGCCCGACGGCACACCACTCACCATGCCGCCGAAGGAAATTGAAGAGCCGGAATTGGCTTGATCTTTCTCCCGGGGCAACCAACCCGGAGTTGAACCCAACCGGGGACTTTCCCGTCCACGGTTTTCGCTTCGAACTTTCGGCCTGGATCTGCAAAGCCGGAAAACTTTACCACCCGCAGGCTCGCAAGCCGGCCCTGCGGATTTGGACCAGCCGCGCTCATGCATAACATAAGAAAAAGCTTGACAATCATTGTAAAAAACTTGCTTTTCTTATTTAATCCAGGCAAACAGCATGAACGAATCGGCCTTTAAAACGTGACCCACCAGACATAAACACAAAATCCCGATGACTGTGAGAAAGCATATCCCGTTGTTTACGCCGGTCTTGCTATTGGCAACTACTGCCGTTTCCGTCCACGCCCAGGTTCAGACCAATACCATTGCTGCTCCGCCGCCGAAACCAAAGGCCGTGTGGAAGAGCAGCGTCGCCGCCGGCTTGACGATGACCAGCGGCAACAGCGAGACGACGCTCGCCACGTTGACCGCCGGCACCGACCGGAAAACAGACCGGAGCGAATGGAGCCTCGGCGGGGATGGCGCGTACGGTCAATCCAAGGTTTCGGGGCAGGCGAACACGACGACGACCGCGGAACTGCTTCATGGATTCACGCAGTATAACCAGTTGTTCACCGAACGTTTCTACGGCTTTGGCCGCGTGGAAGGAGTGCATGACGGGGTCGCGGACATCAAGTATCGCGCATCGCTGAGCGCCGGTGCCGGTTATTATTTTATCAAGAACACCAATACCGACCTCAGCGTGGATGTTGGTCCCGGTTACGTTTTTCAGAAACAGGATGACGAATCCACCACTTACAACTCCCTGCGCGTTGGTGAGAAATTCCACCAGGCCTTGAGTGATCGCGCCCGCCTGTGGCAAACGGCTGAATACACGCCGCAGGTGGACAAGTTCGATAACTATGTCGTCAACACCGAACTCGGCATCGAGGCCGACCTCACCAGGGACAAGAAACTCGCCCTGCGCAGCTACGTGACCGACTCGTTCAACAACGAGCCGGCGCCAGGCCGCAAACAGAACGATCTGACCTGGGTGACGGCCATCGCTTACAAATTTTAGGGAGTACGTCAGGACTTGCTGTGACGAGCGCCGGCTGCAATCCTTCCTCCCTGAATGACGACGGCCCCGTCGAAGCCGGTTCGTGGTTGGTTGCGCTGCGGTTAGACTTGGCTTCGAGCGGCGCCGGTGTTTGAATCAAACATATCATTAAGGTTTCCTATGCCAAATTCTGCGACGTTTGCCTATCGCTGGCGGTTCTTTCGCGCCGGCGGCTTCGACCAGGTCAAACTCGAAACCGGCGCCGACCTGATGAACCTGGATCAACTCGACCAGAAGTTGTGGGTCGCGCTCGCCTGCCCCACCACCGGTCTGGAGTTCGACCCCAAAAGCGCCGCGTTCATTGACTCGGACAAGGACGGCCGCATCCGCGCGCCCGAGCTCATCGCCGCCGTCAAATGGGCCGGCTCCCTGCTCAAAAGCGCGGACGAACTGGTCAAGGGTGGCGACGAACTTCCGCTGGCCGCGATCAACGACGCCACGCCCGAAGGCAAACAGCTCCTTTCGTCCGCAAAACAAATTCTGGCCAACCTCGGCAAAAAAGCCGCCGCCGCCATTCCCGTCGAGGACGCTTCGGACGCGAACAAAATTTTCGCCAACACCGTTTTCAACGGCGACGGCGTCATCATCGCCGAGTCCGCCGGCGACGACGCGACCAGGGCCGTCATCGCCGACATTGCCGCCTGCATGGGCATTGTCACCGACCGTTCCGGCAAGCCGGGCATTGACCAGGCCAGGGCCGATGCGTTTTTTGCCGAAGCCCGGGCACACTCCGACTGGTGGAAACAGGCCGAAGGCGACGCGGAAATTTTGCCGCTGGGCGAAGGCACCTCTGCCGCCGCCGCCGCCGTGAAAGCGGTCAAGGCCAAGGTGGACGATTATTTCACCCGGTGCCGGCTGGCCGCCTTTGATGCCCGCGCCATCGGAGCGCTCAACCGCGAAGAAAAGGAATATCTGGCGTTTGCCGCCAAGGATCTCACCCTGACGGCCGCGGAAATCGCCGGCTTGCCGCTGGCGCGCATCGAAGCGGACAAGCCGCTGCCGCTGAAGGAAGGAGTCAATCCCGCCTGGGCCGCCGCGCTCGCCACCTTGCACTCCGCTGCGGTGAAACCTTTGCTGGGAGACCGCTCATCGTTGTCGGAACACGACTGGGCTGCGCTTACCGTCGGACTCGGACCCTATGAGTGTTGGTCCGCTGGCAAAGTGGGCGTGGCGGTCGAGAAACTCGGCCTCAAGCGCGTGCGCGAAATTCTCGCCGGCCAGGCAAAGGAAACGATTGAGGCGTTGATTGCCAGGGACAAGGCGCTGGAACCGGAAGCCACGGCGATCACGAACGTGGAAAAACTTGCGCGCTTCCACCGCGATCTCTTCACGCTCTGCGTCAACTTCGTCAATTTCAAACGGCTTTACAGCGCGGAAGCGCCCGCCATTTTCCAGTGCGGCACGCTTTACCTTGACCAGCGTTCGTGTAGCCTCTGCCTCACCGTCGAAGACGCCGGGCGGCACGCGATGATGGCTGCCCTGGCCGGCGCCTATCTCGCCTATTGCGATTGCGTGCGCAAAAGCACCGGCGAAAAAATGAGCATCGCCGCAATTTTTTCACAGGGCGACGACGACAACTTGATGATCGGGCGCAACGGAATTTTTTACGACCGCAAAGGCCGTGATTATGACGCCACCATCACGAAAATTCTTTCCAATCCCATCAGCCTGCGCCAGGCATTCTGGGCGCCCTACAAAAAACTGGTGCGGCTGGTCGAGGAACAAGTGGCCAAGCGCGCCGCGGCGGCGGACGCCGACGTGAACGCGAATCTAACCGCCACCGCCAGCGTCACCGCCGGCACGGCGGCCGCCGGGCCGCAAAAGCCGATGTTCGATCCGAGCGTGATTGCGTTGTTGAGCGTCGCGGTCGGCAGCCTCGCGGCGGCGTTTGCGGGCATTGCCGCCTTTCTCGGCAAATTCGCGGCGTGGCAATTGCCTATCGTCCTGGCCGGCATCATGCTGATTGTTTCCGGGCCGTCGCTGATTCTGGCGTACATCAATCTCCGCAAGCGCAATCTCGGCCCGATCCTCGACGCCAATGGCTGGGCGGTGAACGCGAGGGCCAAAATCAACGTGCCGTTCGGCGCCAGCCTCACCCGCATCGCGAAACTGCCGCCCGGCTCGACGGTGGACGTCAGCGACCGTTACGCCGAAAAATCCGTGCTGTGGCCCAAGGTGCTCGTCTTTGTGTTTGTCATCTGGTGGATTTATGCCTTCCTCAACGACAGCGAGGGCCGGCTCTACCGCTGGACGGATGGAAAATATGGCAAGACGCCAGTCGAAGTGCAAAAGGCTCTTGATGCGAAAGCCGCTGAAAAAAAGGGAATCGAAGACAAGGGCAAAACAACGGTCGAGGCCGGTGCCGCTGCCGCAACAGCAACCAATGCCCCGGCAAAATAAAATTCCCGTACACACCCGGCCCGGACTCCGGTCCGGGCTTTTTATTTTCCCGCGACGCTGACAAGATGCCGCCGATGCAACGTGAAAGCACAACTGCCAAAAGCAGCCGGGTCAAAAAAATCCTCGCTGGTTTGCGGAAGACTTATCCCGACGCACATTGCGAACTGCATCACGCCGACTCGCTGGAATTGCTCGTCGCCACGATTCTTTCAGCGCAATGCACCGACAAGCGCGTCAATATCGTCACGCAGGAGCTGTTCAAAAAATATCGGTCGGCGGCGGATTACGCGGACGCCTCGCTTGCCGAGCTTGAGCAAACCATCAAGACGACCGGTTTTTTCCGCAACAAGGCGAAGAACATTCTGGCCTGCTGCCGCAAACTCGTCGAGCGTCACGCTGGCAAAGTCCCGCGCACGATGGAGGAATTAACGCATCTGGACGGCGTCGGACGCAAGACCGCCAACGTCGTTCTGGGTAATGCCTTTGGCATCAACGCTGGTGTGGTGGTGGACACGCACGTCGCACGGCTGTCGCAACGTCTGGGTCTGACGCGGCAGCAATCGCCGGAGAAGATTGAGCAGGAATTGATGGCGCTCGTGCCGCAAAAGCAGTGGACACTGTTCAGTCACTGGCTCATCTGGCACGGACGACGGCGTTGTTATGCGCGCAAGCCGGATTGCGCGAATTGCGAAATCAAAAAGCTCTGCCCGCGCATTGACGTAAGGCAGGAGCCGGCGTGAGGAGGCTCATTTCCAATCACGAGTCGGCTGGGTAGTGACTCAGTTTGAAGATTTCGGCTTGGAGTCCAAAGCGATGCGGTGGCAGTTTGTGAGTCATCTCCTGTGAAATCTATCCTGAGTCTTGTCCTTTAATCCCAAAATCAACACCAGTGGAATGATGAAAAACAAAGGCAAAAAACAAAAATAGGCGATCACGATCATGCCTGCGACAGCAGCGCCCGTATATCCTTTCGCTTCAGCCAATGCCACGCAACCCTGAACGTAAAAAATGGAGCCAACCGCCCCCGATATCACAGCCAATACAGCTATCACGCCATCCGGGATGCCCTGGTTTCTGGATAAAATCAGGGGAACAATTAACGCCATCAGCAAAACTCCAAAGCTGAGAAGTTTGATGGCTCGGTATTTATGTCGCTCCGTCATGGCTTGCTGACTATTCAAAGCTGAGCACGCCAGAACGTTGACGTCAACCGCGTTTTGGGTTTAGTCCACCAGCGCGCAATTTCCTCCAAACTCCAAACATGGTTAGCAATACCGTCGGCCGATCGAGTTTGAGACTTCTTACGTCGTCTCCTACAATCCGTCTGTGAACTCCTGGCTTCTACTCGAATCCGGTCCCGGTGCGCCGGCATTCAACATGGCGCTGGACGAGGCGCTGCTGGAGGCCGCGTCGCGACTGGGCGGGCCGGTGCTGCGCTTTTACGGCTGGACCGAACCGGCCGCCACCTTCGGCTATTTCCAAAGGTATGTGGACGTTGAACGGGCAACGTTGCTGCGTCCGCTGATTCGCCGGCCTACCGGCGGCGGCATCGTGCCGCACGACGCCGACTGGACCTACAGCCTCGCCTTTCCGCCGGGCCACGACTGGCATCGGCTCAAGGCCGAGGAAAGTTACCGTCGCGTTCACGAATGGATTCAAGGCGCATTCGCCATGCTCAACATGGTCACGGAACTGGCTTCGGCGTGCAAAAAATCTATCACCGCTTCTGGTAGCAGCCGACGTAAGGAGGCTCCATTTTCAAACGCGGAGTGCGGCCTGCCCTCCGTAGCCTCGGGGCGAAGGATGGGAGTGCGAAATGCGGAATCCAGTCAGAGTCTCCTTACGTCCACCCTCCGCAGTACTGCTACGGAGGACGGGTCGGCTGCTACGGGACAATGCTTTATCGGCCACGAAAAATCTGACGTGCTTTGGCATGGGCAAAAAATCGCCGGCGCGGCTCAACGGCGCAACAAGCTGGGTCTGTTAATTCAAGGTTCAATCCAGCCATCGCATTTCCAGAAGTCAGAAGTCAGAAGTCAGAAGTCGGAGCGTGCGGCCTGGCAGGACGCCATGCGCGACGTTGGGCGTGCCGTTTTGGGTGCGGACTGCCAGGAATTTGGGCCGGATGACGTGCTGCGGGAACGGGTGGAATTTCTGACGCGGCAGAAATATTCGCAGGCGGCCTACAACCACAAACGTTGATCGGCCGACTTGTCCCCTGAGAGCGTATCTGAAAACGTGGAGGCGGGCTTCCAGCCTGCCAGTGAAGGCGGCATCCTGCCGCCGGTTATTGGGTCAAATGCTGTGCACCACGTCGTGCACGGCCGGCCTGCAGCGATTTATTAGACATCGTGTTCGTCATATCACAAACTCCCTCCGAATAGAATAATCCGACTGTCACAATGGCTCGCCCACGTGCCACGGAGAAACTTGGTGACGAAACTCAGAAGCCACCAAGAATAACCGACTACCATCAGGACACCGAACACTCGCAAAAATGTCCGTTTCACAGCGTCCGGCTCTGGCTCTCCAAACAAGAACAGCGCGCCGACACCGACCGCAAGCCCGACGCAGCAACACAAAACATAAACCACCGGCCAACGCTTCACTGTCCTCCAGTAGAAACGACTGACTGCACTTTTACGAACTCGTGAGTGCATAAACTTCTAACATTCTTATTGGGTCAAAGGCTGGGCACCGGGTTGTGCACGGCTGGTCTGTATAATCCCTTCTGCTGCCATGCCATTATCAAAGCAGATGTGCGAATTTCTGTCAAAGAGTATCGCCGTCCGCCGGCACCGTAGCGCAGGCTTTCGAGCCTGCGGGTTCTGGCGACTTTCCAGCCGCCAGAACCACGGGACAAGAATGTCCCGCTAACCCGCAGACAGGAATGTCCGCGCTACATTAAAGATGGAATTGCTCCAGGCCCGCCGGAAATATTCGCGAATGGTTTTCATAAGAAAACGTTAGATATTTACAATGGTGTTCAATATGCGATTATTGAAGCGAATCGGCAGATTGAGTTGGTTGCGCTGCCGGTTCTGAAATCGTTGTGAAAAAAGTCGTAATTTGTGCCACGGCATTTCTTCTTTCCGCCACTTTGGCCGGCGCGGCGTTGCTTCTGGGTGATTCCTTCGATTATCCCGACGGGGCATTGGTGACGGCGGTTGGCAGCCCTTGGACGACTTACAGCGGGACCGGCGGGCAGGTGGAGGTCATGTCCGGCCGGATGTATTTGAGCAAGGCCAATAGCGAGGACGTCGAGGCGACGTTGGCGGGTCAACCTTACGCTTCCTCCTCGGACGCGATTCTGTACGTGAGCTTCACGGTCAACTACTCCAACCTGCCATCCAGTTCGGGCAGTTATTTTGCCGAATTCAAGAACGGCGGCACCGGCTATCGCGCCCGGATTTTCGCGCAGACCGCCGGGGCGGCCAGCGGCACTTTCCGCATCGGCATCGCCAATGCTGGCTCCACCCCTACCGCCGTTTTCAACGCCGATTTGCAGACGAACACCGATTATACGGTCGTGGTGCGTTTCTCGGTGAGCAACGTCCTGAGTACCCTCTGGATCAATCCCACGGCAGAAACCAACGCTGGGGTGACCGCGACCGATGTGGAGTCCGCGATCAACGTCACGGCGTACGGCTTCAGAGAGGATGGCGCTTCGGGAACGATCGGGAACTTTTTTGTGGATGATCTGCGGGTTGGCACTGCGTTCCCCGACGTGGTCACCAACGCGCCGCCGCTGGCCCGACCGGTCATCATCTCCCGGCCGCAAAACCAGGTCGTAACGAACGGCGCGAGCGTCACCTTCAGCGTGAGCGCCAGCGCCATGCCGCCGCCGGCTTATCAGTGGCAGTTTACCTCGGCATCGGATATCGGGGCTGGCGGCACGAACCTTCCGGGAGCGGTAAGCTCCAATCTCACCTTGACAAGCGTGACGTTCGCCCAAGCCGGTTTCTATTCGGTCGTGATCACCAATGTCCTCGGTTCCGTGAACAGCGACCCGGCTGCCTTGAGTGTCTGGTGCGCTTCGGCCCCGTCGTTTTCGTATCTCACTTACAATGTACACGGGAATGGCCTGACCAACTGGAGCACGAACATGTGGCACGTGCAGGCCATCGGCCGGCAGTTGCAATACCTTGACCCCGACATCATCACCTTCAATGAAATCCCCGTTACGAACAATTGCACAGCGCAGATGGTGGATTTTGTCAAGGCCTACCGTCCGGGCTATTATCTCGTCACCAACTCCGCGGATGACGGGTTCATTCACAGTGTCATCCTCAGCCGTTATCCCATCCTCTCTTCGACCAGTTGGTTGCACGGTTCCGATCTCACGCCTTACGGTTACACCGGATCGGGTTTCACCCGGGATTTGTTCGAAGCGCAAATATCCGTGCCCGGTCTTTCGCAGCCGCTGCACGTGTTCACGGTGCATTTGAAATCGGGACAGGACGCGGATTCGGCGGCGAAACGGTCGGCGGAGGCGGGCGCCGTTTCCGATTTCTTTGCCTCGATCTATCCGCCGGCCAACGGTGGGCAGCCGTACGTGTTGAGCGGCGACATGAACGAGGACATCCTCCGGCCGCCGGCGAGCAATCCCCGATCCATCCAGCGCCTGGTCGGCCCACCGACCGGATTGCACCTGGCCACTGCCGTCAATCCTTTCACCAGTAGCGAACTGACCTGGTCCATTCAGGACACCAACGGCCTGACCAAGCGGTATGACTACATCCTGCCGTGCGCGGTGCTGTCGTCTAACATCGTCAACAGCCAGGTCTTCCGCACGGACCTGCTGACGCCGATGCCGCCGAATCTGTACAGCAACGACGATAAAATTGCATCGGATCACCTGCCGGCGTTCATGGTTTTTGCCAACCCGTTCAATGTGCCGTTTCGTTTGCTCACTATCGGCGTGACCAACCAGATCGTTTCGTTGAAATGGGAATCCGCCAGCAACCGGCAATATCGAGTGGAAGCATCGTCAAATCTCGCGGCATGGACGCCGCTGGCTGCCAACCTCGTTGCGACCGGCGCCAATTTCACGTTCACCACGAATGTGGCGAATGATCTGAAATTCTTCCGTATCTATCGCGCGCCGTAAGTCGTTCAGGGGTACCAGACCAGTTCCGGGTTGTTGGTGATTCCTTTGCCGGTGGTGAAATTCCAATATTCCGTATTCCGAAAACGGGCAACGTGGCCATCGAGGAAGAGAAAGTGCGCGCCTTTGTTGTGCAGGTCGGTGTGAACAAAATTCGCCTCGCCGACGGCCGGCAAATTCTTGCTGTCAAACAGATACACGACGCAGGACGAATTCCTGACTGAGGCAAGCCTGATGGGAAAATCGCCCGCGCCGGAACCGTCAACGGATTCGTTCAGGCAATAGTGAAACAAATTGTTTGTCTTGCTGCTGGCGTTGCAACGGCGGGGATTGGAAGGGCATATCCAAATCGAACTCCCTGGATCAATAAAGGGGTTCGTGCGCCATTCCATCTCAGCGTAACGTGGCAAATTCATTTGCGCCGGGAGCTGGACGTACCATGCTTGATATGTCGGATTGGCAAGATCCGTTTCCAGCGGGGTGGGCTTGCCTTCCGGTGGCAGGAAATCATCGTGGTCCGCCGCAAAGAGATGCAATGCCGAGCCCCACTGCTTAAGATTGTTCCGACACCCGGCGGCTTGTGCGGTCGCTTTGGTCCGGTGGAGCGCCGACAGCAACAGCGCGGCAAGAATCGCAATGACGCCGATGGCCACCAGCAATTCAATCAATGTAAATGCGCGCGCCGCTTTCATGAAGCCCGCCGATTCCGAGTCCCGGATGAGTTAACACTCTGGCCGGCCGATTGGCAAAGTTTTTCTTAATCGTGCAAGGAATTGTTTTAGAATGACTTGCGCCAAGCCGATTGTTCTTCGGTCTTTCCCTGTCGGAATGTCGGTGCGACTTTTGCTCGCCGGAACCCCTGCATTTTGATATTTTTCCGCATGGTTCGGCTGGTTCTATTCGACGTTGACGGCACACTCGTTCACACGGGACGCGCCGGAACCCAGGCCTTTGCCAAAACCTTTGCCACCGAGTTCAACGCACCCAACGGTGTCGAAAACATCAGCTTCGCTGGCCGCACCGATGTGAATCTTGTCCGCGAATTTTTCGGTTTCCACGGCATTTCAGCGACGCCGGAAAATTTCGGGCGGTTCTTCGAGCGTTATGTTTTCTGGCTCGACCAAATCATTGCGCAAAGCCACGGCGGACCCTGTCGGGGCGTGCCGGAGTTTCTCGATGGGCTGCGGGCGCTGCCCCGTCCGCCGTTGCTCGGCCTGCTCACCGGCAACATCCGTCTGGGCGCGGAAATCAAATTGCGCCGCTACCAGCTCTGGGACGTTTTTCAGACCGGCGCGTTTGCGGATGACAGCGAGGACCGCAATCAAATCGCCGTGGCCGCGCTCAAACGCGGGCGCCGCGTGCTCGGTCAGGATTTGCAGCCGGATGAAATTCTCGTGGTTGGCGACACGCCATTTGACATCCGCTGCGGAAAATTCATCGGCGCAAAGGTTCTGGCCGTGGCCACCGGTGGCGCGACGCTGGCAGAATTAAAACGGCATCAACCGGATTGGGCGGTCGAAGATTTGACGCAAGTCAGCGCGCGGGAAGTCTGCGAAGAATTCTGATGCGCCCTCACCCCGGCCCTCTCCCATCCGATGGGCGAGGGATAATTATAGTCAGTCGGTTGGCGAATCGAACATTGCAGGAACTTTCGGGCGACGCGCTTTGCTGTTCCCTCTCCCGTCCGACGGGAGAGGGCCGGGGTGAGGGGAATTTCAATGTCCGTGGCAATGCCCGCCACAGCAACCGCCGCCGCCGCCGTTTCCCGAAGGCGCGTCGCTGCCGCTGACGTTGGCGGAGGCAAACACAGAAAGTTTCTTCGATATCTTCGTCGAACCGCAATGCGGGCATTTCGTCCCCTTCCAGTCGCTCGAACGGACGAGGATTTCGCTGTCGCGTTCGCACTTCTCACAATGAAATTCGTAAATCGGCATGAAGGGAAAATAACCTTTTGCGGCGGAAGCACAAGCGGGAACAGATTCAGGCAGTGTCCTGATTTCAATTGGTGGGTGCGCCACTGCTGCGGCGCACGGTGGTGCGGCAGCACCGCCGCCACCAAATTAGGACACTACCCAGACTCAACAGAAGGCAACGAAGATAATGAAGCCACTTCGTTTCTTTGTTTGCTTCTGTTCATTTTTTACGGCGACAATTTCTCGCGGTGTGGCAAATGGTCGCGGTTCCAGCGAGCCAAAGCCGCGTCGTTGGTGTCTGCGAAAAGAAATTTCAGTGTCGGTGATTCAACGTGGTCATCGCAAAAGACCACGTTGGCTTTTCCTTGATGCCGTGAATATGCATTTTCCGAGCTGGTCGCTTTGACATCGCGCCAAAGTACCATCCCGCCATTGAACACATCACCAATGGCCATCATATCGCTCGGAGCCGCTACTTCTGATTCATAGACCGGCGGGGCCAGCGTTTGCGCGAACATTCCTGCTTTATGCCCGCCAAGCCCAAGTGACACAGGGTTTCCAATTACGTCCAGGCCGTAGGCATTGTAGCCATAGGACATATAGACCGTATTCGTGGGAAAATTGAATGGGCGTTGAGCCGCCGGGCAGCGCCACACGCCCATTTCCAAAAAAGTCTTGCCGGGTTGGGAGGCAATTTTTTCACGTTCCAGAGCCTCGATCCAGTTTTCATAATGCGCCGGAAAACCGCCTTTGCGATAATCCACGTTTGCGAACAAAGGGTAAACATGATTGTCCGCGACAAACTCCTGCAAAGCGAGGCCCAGTTGCCGCACGTTGTTGGCGCATTGGATGCGTTGTGCCGGTCCTTTGCCGCGCGTAATGGTCACCAGCAGGAGCGCAGCCAGAATTCCAATAATGGCGGTGAGCGTCAGAAGTTCGATCATGGTGAACGCTGAATCTTCGTTGCTACGTCTCGAAGACATATCAAAGAATACCCGATTTCGCCTTTCCTTTCAATGGCCAACAATTAACCTTCCGCACATGACTCTCTTGCAACGGGCGATTGATGATTCCGTTACAACGCTGCGCTCATTGGCCGCATTTGAGGAACCGCTAAACCGCGCGGCGCAGATGGTCCTGCGCGGTCTGACTTCCGGCCACAAGCTGCTCGTCTGCGGCAACGGTGGCAGTGCATCGGACGCCACGCATCTGGCCACGGAATTTCTCTGCCGCTTTGTGGAAGACCGGCGGCCGTATCCAGCCATTTCGCTGACCGCCAACGGTGAACTCATGACCGCCATCGGCAACGATTACACCTTCGACGAAGTTTTCGCCCGGCAGGTCCGGGGCCTGGGTGAAAAAGGCGACGTGCTCATCGCGTTCACGACCAGCGGCAAATCCAAAAACGTCCTGCGCGCTCTCGAAGAGGCCAAACGCAAGGGCATTGACAGCATCTGTTTTTTGGGCCGCGACGGCGGATTTACCAAAGGCATGGCGACGCTCGACTTGCTCGTGCCGGGGACCGTGACGACGCGCATCCAGGAAGGGCAAAAACTGCTCTTCCACGTTCTGTGCGAAATGGTGGACGAGAAGTTGCCGAAGGCGTGAAACATTTATTCATCACCGGACATACGGTAAATGCCTCCTGAACCACTTCTGTTAACCGTGCTGTAAATAATCAGCATCAGGATGAAGCCCCAAAGAATAGTTCCGGCGGCAGCGCAGACTACACCCCAAATTCGATAAGGCCGCGCGGCATTCCAAAAATGTTTTTCTTGGACGCGAAGCTTTCCTGAAATCACCAGCGCCGCAATTGCGAAAGGCAATCCCCACAGCGGAATCAATCCAAGCAGCCCATAAACCAAGCATCGCATCGAGCTTTTGAGCATTCGAATTTTGGCGCCGGGAATGTCCGCGTTCATTTTGTTCCATTGGATCCGGTAGGGACGTGCTGCTGCGCGTCCGAGCCGAGCGGCAGCTCGGCCCTACCCGTGGTGTTGGTTTGCGAGGCGTTCAACCGCTCAATCTGACGGTGCTCCAGCAGTTTGGTTTCCTGGTGCATACGAATAAGGGCGCTGTGGTTGACGGTGACCAAAATCATCATGATCGCCAGCAGCGCGATGAAAATGAAAACAACCGAACCGTTCCGGCGGCCGGGCCGGGTCAAATGAGATTGGAAGATTTTCATGGCGTGGTTTTGGCCGCTGCCTCAAACGTGAACCGGAGCGGCAGATGTGTTTCCTTGCGGCGCGATTTCAATTCCAGTTCCCAGCGCCACGCGCTCACCGGGCCGCGTTTGTCCATCACCATTTGCGACGCTTGAACGGTCGGCAGCAGTGACTCTGAGAAATTCGATGAAGCCAGTTGGCGGCGGATTTCACCGGCATTGTAACTGTAGAGAATCACGTTCGTTTCACAAGGTATCCGTAAAAGTTCTCCTTGCGGCGTAGTCTCGACGGTGATTTTGCCCGTGGCGCTCCGCACATCGGCGCGCCAGCGTTCACCGGCGCGCAACGCGGCGGCAATGTCGTCCGTGGCGTACAACAACGCCTTCGAGTTGTCCCAGCAAAGATAGAATGTCGCCAGGCCCAGACCGACGACGATGGCGAACAATCCGATGTAAACGATACATTCTACCAAAAGAACGCCGGCTTGAGCACGGGCACGGGAGATGGGAGTTGGCAATTTCATTTGAGGGTGATTTCGCGGACGACCGGGCCGATGCCCTGCCGTTTGTCGGATTGCCATTCCAGGCGCAGATGTTTTCCGGTTTTGGTCAGTTGAAAATGGCCCGGGGGCAGGTGGGCAGCCGCTTTGGCATGAACCGTGTAAACCTGCTGGCCGTCCGGGAAATCCTGCCAGGCGCCGGCAGCCAGAATCTCCATCTCGCCGTCCACGATTTCCACGGCAACGCTGCGAAAGTATTCGGTGCGCAACATCTGCCGCTCGCGAACGAACGAGTATGTCAGCGGCATGATGGCCAGGGTGAGAATCGCCATGCCGATGACCAGATCCGTCATCAAAAAATAACCGCGCTCGCGGTGGGGCGAGTCACAGAATGAGTGCCGTGTTTTTGTTTTCACATCGTTGCTAGCGTTGCTTTCAAGATGCTCACAATCAGGCCGAACATGGCCGTGGTAATCAGCGCGACGAGCAAACCATTCAAGACGACCAGCCCGCTGGTGACGGCGTGCGCGGTGGCTTCCTCCTGTTGGAAGGCTTTGGCGTCAAGTGCTTCGTGCCAGCCGCGCAGCGCTGCCAAAAATCCACTGCGGGTCCCGCTTTGCGTGATCGCGTTCGTCAGCCGCCAGTGAAATTCGCCGCGGTCGTCGAACGCGCGGACGGCGTTATCGAGTTTGGTTCCCCGCTCCAGCGCAGTGATCACGTGCCGGGCGCGGTGGCGGCAGGTTTCGTTGGCGGTGCAATCGCCGGCCAGCCGGACCGCCTCGGCTTCCGGCACCCCGCCATCCAACAACACGGTGAGCATGGCGGAAAATGTCCGCTGTAACCGCTTTTGTTTCCACGGAATACGCCACGCGATCCAGTCCACGAACGGAAAACCGCGGAATTGGAACCAGCGCGCGAATCGCGGGCCGCCGACGTAAAGCGCCGTCGTGGAAACCAGCAGCAGGGAGAGGACGATTTCAAAACCAATCAGCCAACCGACATAGGCGAAAACAAATTGCGTCAGCGGCCACAACGGCGCGTCCATGCCGGCGGCGACTTCCTTGAACCGGGGAACGACGAAAATCATCGTCATCATGACCACGAAAACAAAAACCGGCGAAAAAAACAGGATGACGACAATCATGTAATGAACCGCGCTGCGGACGGCGGCGGGCCGGTCCCGCAGGATTTCACGGCAGGCCGGCAGGATTTTTTTCAGGTCACCAAGTTTTTCGCCGGCGCGGAGCATGACGGCAATTTGCGGCGGCAGAAAACGCGGCACCTTTTCCAGCGCCGCGCCGAAGCGCAGGCCGCCTTCGATATGCGCCGCGAGTAGATGAAAATGTACACCGACCATCCGGTCGCGGCTTTGCGCAAGGGAGACAATCATGGCCTCGACGGACTGGCCACGGTCCAGCGCACCCTCCAGCAAATCCAGAAACAGGCGGGCGCGTTCCGCCCGGCGCATTGGCAGGGTGAGCAAATAGTGGATCAAAAAAATCGTGCTGGCCACGCTGACTGCGCAAAAAAGAAAGGAGATGGCAGCCGATAGCAGCCTGATCTGTTCGTTGACCGGCAAAGCAGTGACAGGATCCGCGATGATCTGCCCCAGCAGCGGTGCAACAAATATCTCAGCGTTCATCGTCATGGTCTTAATCTCCGCTACCCAGCGCATTGAGGAACGCAATCAATGCCGCGAACACGGGTTCAATTTGAGCCATGATCATCGCTGCCAGCGCCAGAATGGAACACGGCAGCGCCGAGTAGAGCAGCAAGTCGGAACGATACATGGCGCGGGCATGAAATAGCTCCGCCGCCCGCTGGAAGCCGGCGGTCAAATCCTCGCCGGATTGCGCCACAGTCCAGATAAAGAGCGGCGGGAATGCCCGGCTGGGAACCACCATTTCGGAAAACTTTCCCCGGCCCGCCGCCAGCCGCCGGCGCCACTGCGCGATTTCCCATTCCGCGCCCGTCCCGGTTTCCAATTGCTCCACGAGCGCCAAAGCGTCGTCGAGTGGCACGCCATTCTTGAGCAACAGCCACAGGGCCGATGCGACTTCCGCCAGGCTCGCCTCCCTGAACGCCGGCAGCCGCCAACGCAACATCCGGCGGGCGGGCGACGTGACCAGAACGATCACGATCACAACCAGTGCCAGCCCAACGAATACCGGCGACATCCACAAGCCGGCAGAAACCACAGGAGCTGAAGAATTACCCACGAGCGAAATCAGATTATTCCAAATGAATGTGCTCAGGATAAATGCCAGAAAGCACGACAGCAAAAAGGCCGCCGACAAGACGATGAGCGGATAAACCATCAAGCCTTTCAACCGCGTTCCCAGCAGGTGACGGCGCTGGAAATAATCCGCCAGCATCGTCAGCGCGCCGGGCAGGTCGCCGCTTTTGATGCCAACGAGCATCATCCGTTTGTAAAGCTCCGGCAACTGGCGCGCCTTCAACGCCTCAGCGAGCGGTGTGCCTTTGGCCAGGTCGGCCTCGAGCAACTGCAATTCAGCGCGCAATTGGCCACGGCGCATCTCTTCACAGAGCCGTCGCAATGCGCCTTCCAGCGGGATGCCATCGCGCAGCATCGCCGCCAGTTGTTGGTTGAAGAAGGCAAATTCGTCGTTTTTCATGGTCTTAGTGGCGCGGGCGTCTCGCCCGTGAGTTGCTGCCGTTGCTAACCGCACTTTTCGAAACGCACGGGCGAGACGCCCGTGCCACTACTTTTGTCGCGTTCATAAGCCAAAGACCCGTTGGAATTCCGCCTCGTTGGTCACGCCTTGTTCCACCAACACACGCCCCGCGGCTTCCAAGGTTTGTACCGGAGTCAGCGATGACAATTCGCGCCGGCGGATTTTTTCGCGGAGGGCTTCGCTCACGCGCAGCCATTCGACAAGCGGCACGCGGCCTTGATAGCCGGTGCGCAGGCAGGATTCGCAGCCGTTGCCATGGCACGCGGGGCAGAGTTTGCGAATGAGGCGCTGGTTCAAAACCAATTCAACCGCGCTCGCCACGGCGGAATAATCGGCGCACATGACGAGCAAGCGCTCGAAAACGCCGCGACACGAACCGGCATGCAGCGTTGAAATCACGAGATGCCCGGTCAACCCGGCACGGACGGCGAGTTGGGCGGTGGCTTCGTCGCGGATTTCGCCGATGATGAGCACCTGCGGGTCCTGCCGCAGCAGATGCCGCGCGGCGCGGGCGAAATCGAGTCCGATGGCTTCGTTGACTTCGGTCTGCATCGTGCCGGGAATAATCTGTTCGACGGGGTCTTCCACGGTGATGATGTGGCGTCCGCCAAGCTCGGTGAGGTATCGCAGGCAAGCATAAATGGTCGTGGTCTTGCCGCTCCCCGCCGGGCCGGTGAGCAACAGCAAGCCGGTGGATTGGCGGAGAAAATGTTCGAGCTCGGTGCCGACGATGGCGGGCAGGGACAATTCGCGAAGCGCCTTGGCCGAGGACGAATTGAAAAGGCGGAGGACAATTTTTTCGCCCGTCACGGTCGGGTAGGTGGCGACGCGGATGTCGTTTTGGATTCCGAGTTCGTCGTGCGCAATGCGGCCGTCCTGCGGCAGCGATTCCTGATACGTCTTCAGCCGCGCCAGAAATTTGATCCGGCCAAAAACCCGCTCGGCGATCTCGGCGGGCAACTCGCAGCCGGGCGCGATGATGCCGTCAAGCCGGAAGCCGACCTCGGCGATTTTACCGCGCATTTGCAGGTGGATGTCGCTCGCCCCGGCAAGTTCAGCCTGATGGACCAGTTGCTCCAGCACTTTCGGCGCGGAATCCTGCCGGTGGCCCGTTTCGGTTTGGCTTTCCTCAACAGTCATGGACGGTCAAAATGGTGTTCCAACCGTTTGGACAAGGCTGCCCAAGGTTCGTCACATGGCAAACTACGCCGGGCCAGCCGGCAGAACGGGACCGGTCCCAATGCGCCGGCTGGAACCGGCACAACCATGCGTTCAGATGCGGCCGCCGGCTTCAGAAATAATCGGGTTCGTTGCCGGCTTTCCATTTGATGTTGCAACCCATGCTGGCTTTCTGATGGGGCGAAACCGGTTTTCCCGCCAGCGTGGCGTCGAGTGCGGCGCGCAAATCTTTTCCGGTGACAGGAATGCCGTTGCCCGGACGGCTATCGTCCATCTGGCCCCGATAGACCAGCTTGCGATCCTTGTCGAAGAGGTAAATGTCCGGTGTGCAGGCGGCGCGATAGGCTTTGGCCACAGCCTGGGTCTCGTCATAAAGATAAGGAAAAAGGTAGCCGGCGGATTTGACTTCCGCCTTCATCCGGGCCGGGCTGTCATCGGGATAATTCGCCACGTCATTCGAGTTGATGCCAACGATGGCGACGCCACGCGACAGATAATCACGCGCGAGCTGCGCAAGTCCGGCGCGGATGTGCTTCACGTAGGGACAATGGTTGCAAATGAACAAAACCAGCAGCACGGGCTTGTCCTCGAAGTCCGCGAGCGCGACGGTTTTTCCGTTCGTGTCCGGCAATTTGAATTCGGGTGCTGCCGTGCCGAGCGGCAGCATGGTGGATGGGGTCAATGCCATGCGGGGAATATAGGTTCAAAGTTCAAAGTTCAAAGTCGAAAGTCTCTAAATTTACGATTTACGATTCACGATTTACGCGACGAGCATGAATTGTGGAAATGGCTCGTAAATCGTAAATCGCATATCGTAAATTTGAACGCAGTGAAAAATATAGTCTATTTCGATCTCGAAACTCAGAAGTCCGCCGATGAGGTGGGCGGCTGGAACCACATTGCCCGCATGGGCATGAGCATTGGTGTGACGTTCAGCACGGCGCGCGGCGATTACAGAATTTACGGTGAGAAACAGGTCAATGATTTGCTGGCGGATTTGCAGCGGGCCGATCTCGTCGTGGGCTTCAACATTTTGCGTTTTGACTACGAAGTGTTGCACGGTTACACGTCGTTTGACCTGCGCCAACTGCCGACACTGGACATGATGGTGGAACTGCAAAATAAATTGCAGCACCGGCTTTCGCTGGATGCCATCGCCACGGCGACGTTCGGCGTCGAAAAAACGGCGGAGGGCATGCAGGCCATCCGCTGGTTCAAGGACGGCAAACTCGCGGACATCGCGGAGTATTGTTGTTACGACGTGAAGCTGACGAAGCTCGTTCATGAATACGGCCAGCGCCACAAGCAACTGCATTACCACAATCGTTTTGGCAAAAAGATGACGGTGCCGGTGAGCTGGTGATCTGGAATTTTATCCTGGCGGGCTCCCAGCCGAAGGGTAAAACGCTCTTTGGGAAGATTCGATTGGCCCATCGGGAGTGCCAGCATCATACATGACGCCAAGGGTGTAAAAAATGGCATATGGTGATGGAGTTCCCCTCATTGCGTGTTGTCGCCGCTTGTGTGGTACGGATGTCGGTGCTGGCCATGCTCTATCGCTTGGGAGCTAAAAGCCCGGGAACGGCGAAATTCCAATAATGGAGGCATTTCCAGTGAAAATTGAAATATTTAGTTTCATCAGCAGTTGACAGCGGCTACGGAGTTCGCAGAATTGGCGCAGGAGCGAGAGCTTTGCCGGCGTTGGCACGCGTTGAGTGTGATTTTTCATCGCCGCCTTGTGGCGGGATCCAAACCCTGCAAGCCAACTCTTTTACAAACCCGAACCATCAAACCTGTGAGACGCCAGTGCATAATTTTCACATAGTTTTGCAAAAGAACACAGTGTCACTCGTGGTGGTTTTATAAGAGTGTGATTCGGTCAGGCAATAACTTATGAGCCAATTTTTACCGCTGGGCAAATTTTCCTTCGGCATGGGCGACCGCTTTGCGCATCAAAGCAAGGCGCAGCTTCGCGCTTGCATCCGCGCCACCGAACTCGGCGCGCTATTTGTTCCGGTCTGGAACAAATCCAACCGGGAACACACTTTCGTCGGCAGCGACGCGTCCAGCACGCGGGCCGCCGCCGATGCCGCCGTCCGGGAACTCGGCTGGAACAAACCCTACCATGTGGACGCCGACCATATCTGCCTGGCAACCGTTGACCGTTTTATTCCTTATTCGGATTTTTACACGATTGACGTGGCCGACAGCATCGGCAAACCCGCCGGCGCGGCGGACGTGAGGGACTTTGTGGATCGCCATCCCGAACTCATCGGTACGATTTCCATTCCGCACATTGACCAGCCGTTTGCCATCACGCGCGCTGAAGTTGAGCGCGTCGCCAACAAGTTTTTGCTTGCCGCGCAGGACGCGGGAAAAATTTACCAGCACATCGCCAAGGCGAAGGGCGCGGCGAATTTCATCACCGAAGTTTCGATGGACGAAACCGACAGTCCGCAGACGCCGCCGGAATTGCTCGTCATTCTCGCCGCGCTTGCCGACCAGAAAATTCCGATTCAGACCGTCGCGCCGAAATTCACCGGCCGTTTCAACAAGGGCGTGGATTACGTCGGCGACGTGAAACAATTTGAAAAAGAATTCAACGAGGACCTCGCTGTCATCGCGTTTGCGATCAAGAAATACGGACTGCCGGCGTCGCTCAAGTTGAGCGTCCACTCCGGCAGCGACAAGTTTTCCATCTACGAACCGATGCGGCGCGCGCTGAGAAAGTTTGACGCCGGCGTGCATATCAAAACCGCCGGCACCACGTGGCTGGAAGAACTCATCGGCCTCGCCGAAGCGGGCGGCGATGGCCTGGAAATCGTCAAGGAAATTTACGCCTCCGCCATCGAGCGCGTGGACGAATTTTGCGCGCCTTACGCGACGGTCATTGACATTGACCGCGCCAAATTGCCGGGCGCGGCAGTGGTAAACGGCTGGAGTTCGCACCAGTTCGTTTCTGCGTTGCGCCACGACCAGAGGTGCAAGGATTACAACCCCAGTTTCCGTCAATTGCTGCACGTCAGCTTCAAAGTCGCGGCCGAGAAAGGCGACCGCTATCTCAACGCGCTGAAAAAGCACGAGGCGGTCGTCGCCAGAAACGTGACGGAGAATCTTTTCGAGCGGCACATGAAACCGTTGCTGCTGGGCCAGGCAAAGACCCCACCGGCGATTCGTTTGCCGCGGCGCGAAACGGTTCCGGCTTGAAGCTCAACGCGGACACACCGCAGAGGCATTTATCCGTGATTATCTTTTCGCGGGTGTTTCCGCCGCCAGTTTTTCCACCAGCCACGCCATCATTTTTGCCTGAAAGCCCGGGGCGACTCTGTCCCAATCGGCGATGCGATGTTGCGCGTTGGTGAGGGTGATCAAATCGCAGGGAACGCCAGCCGCCCGCAATTTTGCCTGAAACGCCAGCGTCAGGTCGTAAGCAACCGTTTTGTCCGTATCGCCCTGAATCAATAAAAAGGGCGGCAGCCCCGGCCGGACATGATTGATTGGGGAAATCTTTCCCAACAGTTTCAATGTCCGGTCGTCCAACCGGTCACGGCCCAGAAGATTTGTCATGGATGACCATTTATCCAGACCGCCGCGCCGCTGCGCGTCAGCGACCAAATCCGTCGGCGGCGCGAACCCGACGACCGCCTGCACGGGCGTGTCTTTTTTTGCCGACATCGCCGCGAGCGCCGCCAGTTGGCCACCCGCGGAATAGCCCAGCAGCGCGATGCGGTCCGGATCGCCCTTGAATTCCGCCGCATGTTGTTTCACCCAACGAATCGCCGTTTGCACGTCATCAAAACACGCCGGCCAGCGGTTCGTCGGCGCGAGCCGGTAATTGATCGTAAACCAGGTGAAATTTGTCGCGACTGGCGCCAAGACCGGCGCGAGGTCTGCCTCCTTGTCGCCATGGCACCCGCCGCCGCCGTGAACGATGATAGCGACGGGGAATTTCCCTTCGCCGTCGGGAACGTGCGCGTCGAGCAATAATTCTTCACCGCCCGCCTCGCCATATTTGAGGTTCAAACGGTTGGCTCCGAACGGAACATTTTGAATCGCAACCGGGTTCCAGCCATCCGTGCCGCCGAGAACGTTTGCCACCGTGACTTTTTCCGCTTCGGCTCTGGTCAATTGTTTGATCCAGTCCGGCCGGGTGGCCGGACTCGCGCCCGGACCGGCGCTGTTGAACTCCGCGTAACGCGCCGTCGCGTGCGCCTCCGGTTTTTTCCAATCGTTCCAGCCTTCCGGGCGGACGACGCCGGACATTTCCGTGTCCAGATAAACTGTGCTGGCGTAAATCCGCCACGGCCGGCCGAGAAACGTTTTCACGTTCGGGTTTGCCCCGATGATTCTGCAATGGGCGAAAACAAACCCGAACGGTTCGTCCGCCGGCGTCGAGGCGGCGGTGATGTAGCCGCTGCCGAGGCAGTTGATGTGGCATTTCTCAAACCACGCCGTCGCCGCGCCAAAAATAAAATCCACCGCGCCGGCAATGTAACAATTTTCAAAATACTGGCGCCCGCGATTGAGCAAAATCGTGTCCTGCCAGCCGAGGAAACGGCAGTTGCGGAAGCTGGCCCGGTCGCCGTCCACGCGGATCGCGAGCGCCTGACCGACCGCGCCGGCGGAATTTTCAAACGTGAGGTTCTCCGCCGTGAAATCGTCCGCGTCGATCGTCGTCGAAGGCGTGTGAAAAGTCCCAATCGGCTTGCCGTCATAGTTGGTAAGGCTGGCATACAAACCAAAAGTCAGCACCGTGTTCGTCGCATTTTCGCCGACCAACTTGAAAAAGCGTTTTTCGCGCTGGAGGTAAACCAACTCTTTGTAGACGCCCGGTTTGAGGTGGATAATGACAGGATTCGTGTTGCTGCCTGACGGCACAGACATGATCGCCTCCTGCACGGATTTGAATGGCGCACTGCCGTCGGTGGCGACAAACAGGTTCGTCTGCGCGTTCAGATGCGGACCGGAGAAAATCCAAATGCCCAGCGCGAGGAAAAACAGGCGGTTCATTTGGCGGATTTCGGGAAGGAACGTCACTTCTGACCGGGTTTGTTTTTTGGGGCCAGGCCTGAGGTCAGTCCGAAGGCCGGGGTTTTTTCGCGAAATTGTTTGGCCGACATCCCCGTGACGCGTTTGAAAGCGATGCAAAAACTGTTTGCACTTTGGTAACCGCACATCCCGGCGACCGTCTCAATCTTATGGTTTGAACCAATCAGCAGTTGTTTGGCCCGGTCAATCCGCACACGCTGCAGTTCCTGTCCGGGCGTCCGGCCGAGATGTTCCAAGAACGCCATGTGCAGCCCGCGCCGCGACATCGCAGCGACCCCGACCAGGTCTTTGACACAGATGGGTTCGTGGCAGTGCTCCCAGATGTGGCGCAGGCTCCGGGCCACGCCCTTGTGCGCGATGGTCAGGATGTCGCTGCTCTTGCGGGCAACGACTCCTGCGGCCGGAATGCGAATGGGATTGGGGGGCGCAGGTTTGCCGTTCATCAAATTGTCCAGCAGTTCCGCGCCGCGATAACCCAGGGTCTCCAGATTGGTGTCCACGCTGGAAATGGGCGTGCGCATGGCATCCGGCGCCAGGAGATAATTTTCCGCGCCGATGATGGCAACCTGTTCGGGAATGGCTATGCCCACGCTCTCACAAGATTCGAGCACGTCCAATGCCTGCTGATCGTTCGCGGCAAAAACCGCGAGTGGCTTGGGCGCCCTTTTCATTTCCGCTGCGAGCCAGTTGCGCTTTTGTTTCCATTCATTGCGGCCGGTCGTGAAAACCGCCGACTGGTGCCAGCGGAGCCAGTTGGCATGGTGTCCGGCGCGTTTCAACGCGTTGATGAATCCTTCGCCACGCTCCTCGTAAGACCAGTTGTCGGTGTCGCTGTAGAAAAGAAAATGGGTGAAGCCGCGGGAAAGAAAATGGTCGGCAACCAGTTGCGCGGCATGCGCATGATCTTCCAGCACCCGGGGAAATTTCAATTGTGGACGCCGCAGGCTGAAATCCACCGTCGGCTTGTTGACGGCTTTAACAAATTCCGCGAGGTCATCGCCCGCGCCGAGCCAGGCCAGAACACCATCGCCTTCCCAGCCCCAGGGAATCACCTTTTCCCGGGCCATGTTGGAGTAAAGATGCCAGCCGTGCTCCCGCGCATATTTTTCAATGCCCTGATGCAAATGGTAGTCATACCAGCCAAGTGCCAGGAGGACACGCTTTTGTCTTTTGGCCATGGGTTTACAACACGCTAACC
>CAWHAH010000019.1:0-56184 GCA_963827205.1 uncultured Verrucomicrobiae bacterium | reverse complement strand
GCGGATGAAAGCGCAACCGTGGAAGTTCAAATTGAGGAAGACTTTAGCCGAACATCCCTTCGGGACCATCAAGCGCTGGTTTGGGTACACGCACTTTTTGCTCAAGGGTCTGGAGAAAGTACGGTGCGAATGGAGTCTGACGACGCTGGCGTACAATCTCAAACGGGTGCTCAACCTGGTGAGCTTCGAGAAACTGATGTTGGCAGTAGGAGTGAAAGTCCCGCAAAGCGCCTGAAACCGGGGCGGCACGCCCTTTTTTCCATTCGTTGGCTGCCATAACTCCGGTAAACGCTCCCACCACAGCCCGACCGGAATTTTCCATCTGTGTAGAAAAATCTCGAACTGTGAAAAATACTTCTCGTCCCTGCTTTTAACCGTCAATCCTGCCGAGAGTTTTCACACAGCCTCGCGATTTGTTAGGCGACTGGCTCATGTCTTGGCAATAATAAAAGCACGATTGAAACAAGCGCGAATACTCCCAAAACGCCGTCCCAATGCGGAAACTTCTGCATCATCATAATCCACACAAGCAAATAAATCACCGTATAAAGGGCAATGACACCAACTGAAATACGCGCCCAACGCGCACCACGAAAAAGAAAGATGCTCGCTACCGCGCCGAACAAATACAGTGGCCCACACATGGCGGCAAAGAATAATGCCGAAGGACCAATGCCTCCTGATTCGGAAAACGAGCCGGAAAAAATGGCCCGCCACAGAAACCAGTAGTGCCACAATGCTGAAATGCCGATGAAGCTACCAACTACTAACCAGAGAATACCAAGGATGCGTTGTGTTTTCATAAATGTGAAGTCGCCTAACGATCCAAAGCTGAGCCACGCCGACCGGCGAGTGGCTCCGCAAGCTCGATAATCGTTGTATAACTCAAACCATCCATAAACTCAAGGTTTACTGCGTTCTACGCTGGGCAGTCTAGATGCCATGATGGGTTGACGAGCGCGTGCAAAACGGGCACACGCATTGTGTGTATGACAAAACCAACCATCAACCCATTCATGACATGAACACGACAACACAAAATCCGCCGCAAGGCAATCCCACGATGCACCCGATGCTCAAATTGGGACTGGACGTGGATCTCCAACAAATCACCGTCACGGTTCAATCCGACCATCAACATCCCAAGCCCGCCCAGAGTTTCTCGGGGGCGCGTCTGATGCAATGGGTGCGGGAAAAAGTCCAGGCCGGTTACACTGTGTGGACCGTCTATGAAAGCTGCGGCTTCGGTTACACCCTGCATTATCAACTGGTCCAAGCCGGTGCCCGCAGCCTGGTCATCAGCCCGGTGCGCCTGCATCCCCAGCGCCGCCGCAAAAACGACCGGCTGGATTCCCGGCAACTCTGCCTGCGCCTGTCCCGCTATCTCGACGGGCAACGGGACGAACTGCCCGTCATTCGCGTGCCCACGGTCGCCGAGCAGCAACGGCGGGAACTGGGCCGCCAGCGTAAATTTTGGAACAAGCAGGTGCGGCAACTGGAAAACCACGGACGCGCCTTGCGCCTGGAACATGAACTGCAAACCCTGCCCTCCGGCTGGGCTGGCCCGCGTAAATGGAAACGGCTGCGGCCCGAACTGTCCGCGTTCTTGCGCACCCATCTGGAACCGCTGCGCCAACAGATCGTCTCCGCCAGGGCGCAACTGGAACAGCTCAACCAACAGGTCGAGGCGTGGGTCACGGAAGCCAAGCTGCCCAAAGGACTGGGCCGGCTGACCCTCTCATTACTGGACGGTGAAGTCTGCGATTGGGCCCGGTTCAAGCATCGCAAAGCCCCGGGCAGCTACACCGGCTGCTGTCCCAGCGAACACAGCAGCGGTCCCAACCAGCGCCAGGGCAGCATTGACCGGCATGGCAACAAACATGTCCGGGTGCTGCTGGTCGAGGCGGTCTGGCGGTTGTTGCGCTATCAGCCGCTGTGGCATGCCCGCCGCAAACTCATTGCCCGGATGACCGCCGGCACCGCGTTGCGCAAGAAGACCGTCGTGGCCCTGGCCCGGCAACTGGCCGTGGACCTGTGGCGCTGGCGGACCGGAAGGGCCAGTCTGGCCGAACTGGGCCTGCTCAACTACTAATCCCCAACCCACCACCGTTAACCCTTTGAAGCGAGACCTGACAAAAGTAATTTGGCCGCAGGGTGGCACGCTGCCCGGCGCTGGAGTTGGACCGCACGAGCGCGTCCGGCTGTTAGATGGGGCGCGTGCCCCCGGCGGCTTCCCGTGGAGAAACACATCTGGGGCGACTCGTTACGAGTCTGCTCGAATAGGAGCTGGTGCGGGGGCACATCCCCGTGCACTCACCTGGAAGCCCGCCCTGCAGGTCCATTGCTTTTAAGTCAGGAATCTCGACCCCCAGCCCACCCACCTTTAACCGTTCCGCTTTTACGCGGGCTCCACCGCGGCACGCGCCGGACTCACCTCCGCTCCGCTGCGGTTCGCCGGTTCACACTTATGAAAAAATAGAACTAAAATCTCACTCAAACTTGACAACCCTCATAGGGGCTCCAGCGCGGTGTTAGCAAACCAACCGCCTCTGCGGCGGGGCAATGACACAAGAAGATTGGGATTCATTGCTGTCCAATCTGATTGAGGGTTGAGGGATAAAAAAAGGTTGGCTTGCGGGTTTGGGCCTTGCCACAAGGTAAGGCATGAAAAAGAAAACCAGCTATAAGCCAACCGCCAGCAAGTTCTCCATTCTCCGCCAGCTTTGCAATCTCATTCCCACTCACTTGGTTCCCAAACTGGCGCGCGACACCGGCGTCGAAGACCACGCCCGCACGTTTAGTCCTTGGAGTCAGGTCGTCAGCCTGCTCTACGCCCAACTGACCCATGCCCTGGGCCTCAATGATGTGTGTGACGCCTTGCGTCTGCACTCCGGCCCGCTCTCGGCTTTGCGCGCGGCCACGCCGCCCTGCAAAAACACGTTCTCTTACGCCAATCGCACCCGCGATCCGAAAATGGCCGAGCAACTCTTCTGGGCCGTGCTGGATCATTTGCAAACGCTCCAGCCTGCCTTCGCCGGCCACCACACGCCCCGCTTCGCTTTTCGTTTCACCCGGCGCCTCATTCATGTCGTGGACACCACCACCATTGCGCTCATGGCCCGTTCGCTGGATTGGGCCAAACATCGGCGGCGCAAAGCCGCCGCCAAGTGTCATGTCCGGCTTAATCTCCAAAGTTTCCTGCCCGCTTGCGCCATCGTCGGCTCGGCCGCCGAGCATGACAGTATCCGCTCCCGCGAGCTTTGCGCCAATATCCATGCCGGTGAAATCGTCATCTTCGACAAAGCTTACGTGGACTTCGCGCACTTGGCTGACTTGTCCCAACGTGAAGTCTTTTGGGTCACCCGCGCTAAAGACAACCTGCAATTTCGCGTCGTCCGCAAATTTCAGGACGGAAGGTTCGGTAACATTCTGCGCGACGATCTCATTGAACTGACCGGCCCGGCGGCCAAAGATTATCCGGTCGGCCTGCGCCGCGTCGTGGCACTGGTTGAGGTGGACGGGGAAATACGGGAAATGATTTTCCTGACCAATAACTTCACTTGGAGCGCCCAGACCATCGCCGATCTCTATCGCTGCCGTTGGCGCATCGAAACCTTCTTCAAGGAACTCAAACAGACCTTGCAACTGGCCGATTTCTTGGGTCACAACGCCAACGCCGTGCGCTGGCAGGTCTGGACAGCCTTGCTGGCCTACGTGTTGTTGCGCTTCTGCGCTTGGCTGGGGCGGTGGGGCCACAGTTTCACCCGCCTCTTCGCCCTGATCCGCTCGGCCCTCTGGCAAAAACTGGATTTGCGCAGCCTCTTGGAAAGCTGTGGGACAGCCAAAGGCGGCGGTCGCTTCCTCGGCCAGCCCGAACAAGCCTATTTGCCCGGCTTCGCCTGACGCTGTGGGACAGCCACACCATTCAAACCGACTACGACCGCTCAAATTCTTAAACCGATTTTTCATTCTCCCATTCGCGTTTCAGGCAAATCCGCTCCAAAAAATCGCGGCGTCTGTCGCTATTGGTCGGCACTGAAAATCTTAACTAAAAGCGTGTTAAGCATTGGCGTGCTAGGAGTCCTGTCAATCTTCACTTTACGCGCCCAGACGGTGACCATCCTTGAAGGCTTTGAAGAAAACACACCGGGCATGCCGCCGGGAACCACCACAAACGGTTTTAGTCCGGGTCGTTGCACCTTCGCGGTGGGGAAAGCAGCAGGACCTACGGGAGTCAATTTCTGCAACACCAATATTGCGCTCTTTACCGCCTATACACCGCAACGGGCACCCGAAAACACCATTGCTCAGTACACCGCGACCGGACCCAACGATCCCTTTGTCACCGAGGGGACTAATTCCATGGCCATAACATTTTATCAGCCAGGTTTTGCCGCAGCAGATTTCCAAATTGTTCTATCGGATACTAATTCTGTTTTGGTGGAACAGGCAGCCGCGTCGGGCCAGATTGGCCGTTATATTCTTCGTTTCGATGTGATTTTCCCAAACCCTTCCCAATACACGTATTTCAACATGAATGTTTATATCGGGAATGGTCAGGACTACCTTACAATCGCCGGGGCTGCCCCTGTTTATACAAATGCGACCTATACTAATTGTGCGATTGGGGTTTATTCGTGTCCGTTGGAATTGCCCGCACTCAACCTCCCGGCGCCGGATTCGGGGACCAATGTTGAGCTTTATATCGCATGTAATTTTAGCACACAACAAAGTCCATTCACCAACTGTACCATCTACATTGACAACGTCCGGTTGGTGGATACCTATGCGTCAGCTTCGACCACACCCGTAATTTATCCCTTGATATCCTGGAAGAATGCCACAACCTTCGCGGATGGCGTAGGTCCAGCCACAAACTTGTATCCGACCGTAACAACTTATTATGGAAACCCCGTGACACCACGCACAGGCTTGTATTTATACACTACGAATGGTTTGTTTAATCCTGCCTTCCAAGACGCCAATGGTGGAATACCTAATGTCTGCACGGCGAGCAACCAACTAGCTTTTTTAACTTGGAATGTCTCCTCGTATGACACCGATTTTGCAGTGACAGAGAGTGACGGATGTGCCTTGATGGTAAGCAATGTTAATACCGGTACTGGATTCCAAGGTGATTTCGCCATTTCTTTTGCCGGCACCAAACTGGCGCAAATTCTCAGTTCAAATTTGCCGCCATACCAATTGGCTCATTATACCCTTCGGTGGGATACCACCATGCCGGAAGTGTGGTTTCTCAACGACGGCGATTACATAAATTTCGTCTATACCACTGGAAACGCTTCCCTTCCAATGTGCCAGGGCCGGCGCGAGAGTCTTGGGCAAGATGGTCTGCAACGCCTGACTTATTCGGTCACGCTTGACCAGATTGCCGCGTGGGGCGGGTCACCGGTCGGCGGCGATCCGGCTATAATCTTCCTCTCCGATGCGGTGTCTCTGGGTGCAGGCCCAATGTATTATTATTTCGACAACTTCGAGTTGATAGATACGACGCCGGCTGTTACGGTTACAGAGCCGGTCATTACGTCGTATTCGTACGACCCGACGACTCATCAGTTCACACTTACCTGGACATCGCAGACTGGAGCAAACTACACCGTGCAGTCGTCAGCGAACCTGGCTTCCGGCTTCACATCGTTGGTCACCAACATCCCATCCGGAGGCAGTACGACGACGACCACAGTGACGATGCCGGATGGAAACGCGGGTTTCCTTCGGATACTGGTACAGTAGGATGCCAACGAAATCGTCAGATGGGTTAAAAGTTGTTTAACTGGTGTGGATAATAGCAACCGAGGCCGGTGAGCAACGCTCGCCGGCCTCGTTAATTCTAAGTTTGATTGAAATGAAGTTTGGAAAGATTTTGTCGGCCATATTGCTCACGGTCATCTTTTGGGGCGTGTTCTCGGCCGGGCGTACTGGGGCAAAACCGGTCATGGTCCACTATATGCCGTGGTTCGAATCCCAACCTTATAGCGGCTATTGGGGTTGGCACTGGACGATGAATTTTTTCAATCCTGGCACAATCAATACGAACGGCTACCCGGAAATTGCTTCCTGGTATTACCCGATGATTGGCCCCTATGATTCGGCCGACTCGACCGTGCTCGAATATCACGTGCTGCTTATGAAACTGGCCGGAATTGATGGAGTGATTGCGGATTGGTACGGCGTGGATAACTACAATGATTACGCTTTGATCAACCAGCGGACGGTTGATTTATTCAACTATACCCGGAAAGCCGGCTTAACATTTTCTCTTTGCTACGAAGATGCGACCATCGGGAATGAGATCAGTGGCGGGTTCTTAAACGCGACCAGCGCGGTTTCCCACGCGCAACAGACCATGCTTTATGCGCAGACCAACTACTTTACCGACCCCAGTTATCTCCGTTGGAATAATATGCCGGTTCTGCTGAATTTTGGCCCGCAATATTTTAAGAGCAACACCCAATGGGTAACCATCTTTTCAGTACTAAATGCAACAAATCAGCCTGCCTTTTTTACGGAAGACAACCGCCTGTCGGTTGGCGTTGGCGCCTTTGATTGGCCGCCCATGTCGCTGAGTCAAACAAATATTGTCAACGGTGAAGGCGTGCTCACCGACTCCGCCTTGCAAAGTTATTTGTCCGGCTTTGAACAAAAGGCGGCTGCGTGGCCGGCCTTTGTCAGTACAGCCTTTCCGCGTTTTCATGACATTTACCATCAGGCGGGCGTGGGGGCTTCTTATGGCTATCGTGACGACGAAGATGGTACCAACCTGAGTGAAACCTTAAGTCGCGCAATGACCAATGTTTCAGCTATTGTTCAAATTGCCACTTGGAACGACTTCGGCGAAGGAACTATTGTCGAACCCACAGTTGATGGAATAAGCGGTTGTGCTCTGCTTGACGCAAACGAACCAACAACAGAGTATGGATATACGGACTTGGGAATTATTCAGGATTTCCGCCGCCAGTATTTGAATGCGAGTTTCCCATATCATACGAATGACTTAACCCTGGCCACGCAGCTATACAATCTGCGCCAGGAATGTGGTCCTGGAAATCCCATTGTTTCCGCCGAATTAGATCGCGTCTTCAGCAATATCATCTCTGGCAATTTGACGGTTGCGAACCTTCAATTGAGGGGAATTGAAACCGGTGTCCCGGTTATTTACAATTTGTCCCTCACGAACGGCCAGCTTCAATTTTATATTGGCGGCTATTTGTCCCAAAACGGCATTCAAATCGGGACCCCCTCGAATCTCGTAGCCTGGCAAATTATCAGCTCTTTGCCTGTGAATACAAATCAACCGGTATTTGACATATCTGTATTGCCAGCGGCGGCTCCATCTTTTTTCCGAATCCAAAATAATTAGGGAAGCGCTGAATAAAGCCAGCTTTTCAAATTTCGATTTTTGAGCGTTGGGAAGGTGGCTTTTTTGCGGAATCTGGCGACCGGATTCTCCGGCTCACAGGCTGGTTCTGGTTCTGTCGGGGTGGTTTTCCGCCTTTTTCAATCCGTCTTGGCGGCGCGCGTCCGGTTTTTCATGCCATTGCCTGCCGCGCGCCGATGATCACGTTGGCCAGTCCAAACAGCGTGTAAAGTTGATGCCCGTTTTTGGCCAGCCCCCGATAGCGCACTTTCCGATGCCCGAAAATATTCTTGAGGATGTGGAAGGGGTGTTCGACGAACGCTCGGACGGAGGCTTTGGCTTTCTCCAAGGCCTTGCGGGTTTCTTTGTCCGGGCCTTCGGCCATCGCTTTGATCTGGCCGCGTTTGTGGGCGATCTGCCAGTCAATCGTTTGCCCCAAGGCCACGATCTCCGCGCGCTTCTCCACGCCGGTGTAGCCGGCGTCGGCGTGGACTTGCTGCTCCTGGCCGTGTAGCCGGTCCGCCGTTTTGGTGACGTCCGCCACGTTGGCCGCCGTCACAACGACGGTATGCACCAGCTTGCTGTCCCGATCCGCTCCAATGTGGGCTTTCATCCCGAAATACCATTGATTGCCCTTGCGGGTCTGGTGCATTTCCGGGTCGCGTTTCCTTTCCCGGTTCTTGGTGGAGGGCGGCGCGGCGATCAAGGTGGCGTCCACCAGGGTGCCTTCGCGGAGCAACAGGCCGCGCGCCGCGAGGTCGGCGTTGATGGCGGCAAAGAGACCTTTGCACAAATCGTGGGTTTCGAGCAACCGCCGGAATTTCAACAGCGTCGTGGCGTCCGGCACGCCTTCGGCCGCCAGATCAATGCGCGCAAAGCCTTGGAGTGATTGGCTGTCGTAGAGCGCGTCTTCGAGGGCGTCGTCGGCCAACCCATACCATTGCTGGAGGAAATACACCCGCAACATGCGCTCCAAGCCGATGGGTGGACGTCCGCGTTGGCCTTGGGGATAGAACGGTTCGATGACGGCCAGCAGCTTCGGCCAAGGAATCAGGGCCTCCATGCGCGTGAGAAACTTCTCCCGTCGGGTGATCTTCTTCTTGTCGGCAAATTCGGCCTGGGAAAAACTGGGTTGATGGGTCATGCCAATGACTTTAGTCAACTCCAGCTTCGGAGTCGCTACTCAATCAAAAAAGATGGATTTAATCAGCGTTTCCTTGGCTCATATCGGGCAATCTCTCACCAGGCAGGATTTTTAGGAAGGTCAATTTGCTTCCCCAGTTCAATGGACTTCTGCGCGGCATCAAGAATCTCGGTTGTAATTAAATTTACCTGCAGGGATGACGGTCCAGTCGGTTTGACATCTCCCCGGACGACAGCGGCGAAATAGGAAATATCATCAGTCAACAAGCCGGACTCCGGCTGAGTTGGCAACTCCAGATCGCTCTCTTCGGTATTGGCCAGGCGGACTCGCAGTAAATCCATTCGTGGTGCAAATACGTATCCGATGTTTCCATAGATTTTTATACTCCTCTCAGCAAATGGCAGATTCCAGGAAGCCTGGATGATTCCCTGTGACTGTGGATAAGTAATGACGAGAGTCACCTCATCCTCGACCCTGGTATAAACCTCCGGCTTTATATGTTGGGCCACCGCAAATACGGAATCCGGGCGCTGCCCATTCATAAACCAGGTAATCAGGTCGGCTCCGTAACAGCCGAAATCCGTGAGTGCACCCCCGCCGTTAAGTACCGGATCCGTCAGCCAATCCAGAAATGCATCAGAGCAACCGGCTTCTTTTGGTCCTTGATCCCCTGCGGTAACTATAATCTTCCGCAGATCCCCGATGGCGTGCCGGTCGTGGGCGATTACATACGCCGTTTGAATGCTCGAATACCAGGAAGTCTCGTAATCAACCACGACTTGAATGCCGCTTTTTTTTGCGGCAGCGGCCATGGCCAATGCGTCTCTCATGTTGATTGCCAGAGGTTTTTCCAACATGACGTCAATTTTATGTGCCGCGCAGTTTTCCACGACCCGATGGTGAGCGAGCGTGCTGGTGAAAACTGCCACCGCTTGCACGTTGGTTTTGGCCAGCAAATCCTCAAGACTTGCGTAAAAAGAATTGGTGCTCAGGTTTAAAAGTCGGGCATAGCGTGTAACCAACATCTGATTTGATGCCACGATGCCGACCAACTGAACGTCTTGATGATTGCGCGCCCGTGAAATGAAATCGCCGGCCGCATCGTGATCGAGTCCGACGATTGCCAGGTGAACAGGGGGCTTAAGTTCCGCCGCGCGAGTTGGGTTGAGAACCAACCAAAGCAGCATGATGCCAAGAAGCTTTTTCATAATCATTTAGTGGAGTATTTCATTTTGATTTGCTGTTTTCAACCACGGATTGGTTAAGGCAGTCTGACTGGAGATGGTGGCATTTTGAGCACTTAACGATAGTAAGCATCTGGCAAAAGTTACATCCCCCATCCTCGGGCGTTCGGTTTCTCAAATGCCCGGATCATAGCGCCTGACGGCACTCATCTAATCGAACCGCCCGAAGAGTCGGTGCAAACTGTGAGTGAAAACGCGGATCGTGCAGTGAAGAACAGTGGCGAAGGCCGAATTTATTTGAAACATCATTGAAACCTGCTATTTTACTGGCAATGAATCGGTTGTGTTTGTCCGATCCCGTCGAAAGCGCGGCTCAATGGAAGGCCGCCCGGATGTATCAAACTTTGAGTATTGACCAAAACCCCCTTAATCCTCCTTAACAACTCGATTTGACTTATGAAATCCCGACTTCAAATGGCAACGCTGGCAATCGTGCTCGGCGGTTTCGCCGCCGCTGCCCCAGCACAGGTAATATTCGACGAGAACTTCGACGGCGGATATACAGGCGCGTTCGGCACCGGTTCGTATTCGGGAGGCAGTCCCACTGCTACCGGCAATGCTGTGCTGGCGAGTGGTGGAAATCCGAATGGCTGCTGGCAGGAAACGATGACGGCAACAACCAGCAGTGACTATTACACCGGGCAGGTCCAGTTGACGACGGTTTCCGGGAACACGGATTCCAACCCGTCGGACTACACCTTGTCGTTCGACGCCAACGGCAGCCAAGCGGCCAACATCCAGTTTATCGTCCAAACCTGGCAGAACGATGGTTTTGGCGGCTCGCAACTCATAAATAATGACCTTACGCCGGTCAACGACCAGTTGACTGCCGCCAATACCTGGCAGACTTTCAGCGTGAACTTGGGCAGCATCACGGCGGCCAGCCCAACTGGCGCAACCTGGCAGTTGGAGTTCCAACTCAACGCTTCGCAATGGGGCGGCCCCGGCATCACCGACACCCTGACAATCGACAATATTACCTTGGTGCATCTTGCCAGTACTGCCCTTATCTCCTCGGTCAACCCTTCAACCTATGGAGGCAGCGTCACCTTCACCAACCTAGTGCAGACCAATGGAGTCACCGCAGGCAACGCCACCGGCACTGTAGTCTTTTCTTCTGCCAACGGGCCGTTCAGCACCAACACGGTGACAGGTGGCAGCGCCACCAGTGCCGCCATTACGAATCTGCCGGTGGGCACGGACGTTATCACTGCCATGTACTCCAGCGGCAATTATCCGGCCAGCACCAATACGACGTACCAAACTGTCAACCCTCCGCCAGGCCCGGGCATTGCGCAGGCCAATCTCCCGATTTACACCGACGATCTGGTGAATGGTTTTCAAAATTGGAGTTGGGCGACGGTCAATCTGCAAAACTATCCGCCGGCTCATTCGGGCAGTTATTCCATCAGTGTTACCGACAACGGCAACTCCCAGGCGCTTTATCTTGAACATCCGGATTTCAATACCAGCCCCTACGCCAGTCTCAGTTTTTGGATCAATGGCGGCAGCGCTGGCGGCCAACGACTGCAAGTTTGGGGCTATCTTGATGGCACCAATCAGGTGGCTTATCCCTTGGGAGCTTTACAAGCCAATACCTGGCAGCAAATTACCATTCCGCTTTCCTCCCTGGGTGTGGCCAACAAGGCGAATTTTAGCGGCTTTAATATTCAGGGCAACGATGGCGGCGCGGCACAACCCACATTTTACGTGGACGACATTCAACTGGTGGCCGCGACTGCACCGGCCGTGGTCCACTTGAGAGTTGACGCAGGGCAGGCCTTGCAAACCGTGGATGCGCGCCAGTTTGGACTCAATACCGCCACTTGGGACGGCAGTCTGGGCAATTCAACAACGCTGCCGCTGCTTGAGGAAATCGGTTGTTTGACCTTGCGCTGGCCGGGTGGCTCGACTTCGGACGAGATATAATTGGGCCACTGACCCGACCGGGAATGCCACTTTCAGGAACATTGCCACCAATTTGGGCGCTCAAGTTTTCACTACCGTTAATTACGGCACCGGGACTCCCGGTGAGGCGGTAGCCTGGGTGCTCTCGGCCAACAAAACCAATAATTGCGGCTTCAAATATTGGGAAATTGGCAACGAATGCTATGGCTCCTGGGAAACCGATTCGCATGCCATGCCGCATGATCCGTACACGTATGCCACCAACGCGGCGGCTTACATTCAGCAGATGAAGGCTGCTTACACGAATGTGCCCATTAAAGTGGGGATCGTCGTTGTGCCGGGAGAAGGAAGTTATTCCAACAACGCAACGCATTTTGCCATCAATCCGCGCACCGGTACCGTGAACTATGGGTGGACGCCCGTCGTGTTGTCCGAGTTGAAAACTCTCGGGGTCATGCCTGATTTTCTCATTTATCATTTTTACTGGCAATGGACCGCCTCGGGCTGGACCTATTATTCCGGTTCTCCGGACAGTGACCCCTTCTGTTGCAGGTCGCCGGCAATCCGTGTCCCCTGACTTGGACCGACTGGGCCAGCGCCGCCGCCAACTTGCGCCAGCAAATCAGCGATTACCTCGGACCCACTGGCACCAACATTGAGTTGTGTGTGACAGAAAACAACAGCGACTCCGGGGCCATGGGCCGGGAATCCACCAGCCTGGTCAACGCTCTCTACCTGGCCGACAGCACGAGCCAACTCATGAAAACCGAATTCAGATCTTATATCTGGTGGGATTTGCACAACGGGGCGGATACCACCGGCGATTTTGACCCAACCATTTACGGCTGGCGGTTGAATGGTGATTATGGAGTCTTAAGCGGGGCAAACACTCCGTACCCTACGTTCTACGCTGAAAAATTGCTTCAATATTTTGCGCGGCCCGGCGATTCCGTCCTCAATGGCACCAGTGACAATCTTTTGCTTTCCGCCTATGCCATTCATCGCACCAACGGCGCACTCACGCTGCTGGTCATCAACAAGGACATGACCACGAATCTTAATGCGCAAATCACGCTGACGAATTTTGTGCCGTGGACAGCCGCCACGCTTCAATCCTACGGCATCCCGCAAGATCAGGCGGCGGAAACCAATGCCAGTGCTTCACTGCAAGACATCGCGACGACGAACTTTCCAACGGCCGGCACGAACTTCACCTGTTCGTTTCCACCATTATCGCTGACGCTTTTCACGTTTGCACCGGGACCCTCGGCGCTTTCCGCGTTGGGCGTCCAGCCCGGGCAGGTGGAGCTTCTTCTTCAAGGCCAACCCGGCACGCCGTATGTCATCCAAAGTTCGACGGATCTGGTGGCGTGGACCTCCGTCTCCACCAACGTGCTCGTAGGTAGCGTTTTGAGCATCACCAACCCGGTGTCTCCAAGTTCCCCGCACCAATTTTACCGCGCGGTTTGGCAGCCTTGAAAAGCATGAATTTTTCCTTTGAAGTGATATGGGAGCAATACTGGCCCTCCAAGTAACAGACGAGTAGTTGGTGGGCAACAGGCGAGCAATGGCGGGAAGTCATTGTTTGGAACGACACGGTCTTCGGTGCTTTTGAGGTTTTTGTATTTAAGCCCTTGGCTCCAAACGGAAAACGGAATCAGAGAATTCTCCATGCGAATCGTAGCTTCGTCCATTCCTGACCAAATTTGCGATTGAAATACTGCGTAGCTATCACCGAGGTCACCTTGATGAATTTCGAGAGGTAACAGGTCTTGATCACGACCGAGGCGCTGAGTTAACTGGGCAATTTGGCTTGACGCTCCGGGATTCCAAACCCAGAGTTTGTGGGAAAGAAACTCGAACTGGAGCCTTTCGAGGCGCTAGGGCTGTCACCGCCCTAGCGCGTGACGCGAGCTCCGGGGCGGATTTGGCGGCCGCGATCGGTGCGAACAAGCCAAATCATAAAAATAATTCTTAAAAGCACACAACCATGTCAAACGAAAGAGACTCTTTTGTTTCAGCGAAGTTGGCGAAAATGAGCCTGCTGGAGAAATGCGGCCAGGTTCTCACCTTCACCTGGCGCGGGGCTTACCTGACGCCTTCGGGCATCGAACAGGTCACCAGACTGCACGCGGGCGGTGTTTGCCTGGAGCCTTACGCGCTGGAAACATGCAAGAACCTTTATTGGGGACGCTCGCAGGTTGACCCCAACTTTAAAAAACCGAAGGACTATTTCGACATCGCGCACACCTGGTTCGACGATCGCAGTTTCGGCGTGAGCGTGACTCCAGAAGAGCTCACCGTCGCGCTCAACAAGCTGCAGGAAATCGCGATGAAACGGCCCTCGGGAATACCCCTGCACGTCACCATCGACATGGAAGGCGATTTCAAAAACGATTACACCGCCGGTCGTGTCCTGCAGTTCCCGCCGCCCATGGGCATGACCGCGATCGGGGACCTCGATCTAGCCTATAAAGTCGCGAATGTCATGGGCAAGCAAATGGCCGCGATCGGCGTGACACAGTTCTATCACCCGGTCTGCGACGTCAATATCAATCCGTTGAACCCCGAAATCGGCGTGCGCTCCTTCGGCGACGATCCAAAGGTCTGCGCCAAGTTCGTGGAAGCCACGGTGCGCGGGTATCAGGATGCGGGCATTGTCGCCACGGTCAAGCATTTCGCCGGCCGCGGTGATTCGGCGACCGACGCGCACGACGTGTTGGACGTGTGCCGGGCGGACCTGAAGCGGATGCGCGAGGTCGAGTTGTTCACCTTCCAAGCGGGCATCAACGTGGGCGCGAAGGCCCTTATGACGGCGCATACGATCTTCCCGGCCTTCGACAAGGAGTTTCCCGCGACCCTGTCTCGGAAAATCCTTACCGATCTTCTGAGGGGAGAAATGGGATTCAAGGGGGTCATCGTCTCCGACGCCATCGGCATGGCCGCCATCTTGAAAAAGTGGCCGCTCCCCCAGGCATGCGCCATGGCAATCAAAGCGGGCGTGGACACCATCCTGCTCAAGGCAGACGACGAGTCCCGCGCCCAGTGCCTGTTCGGCATCAAAAACGCCATCGAGCGCGGAGAGCTTTCCAAAGAGCGACTCGACGACGCAGTCCGGCGGCTCCTCTGCATGAAGTACGACCAAGGCCTGTTCGAAAAAGCCGGCAAAATGGACCCCCAAAAGACCACCGCCATTGTCAGAAGCAAGGAAAACATCGACTTCTCGTGGGAGGTGGCGCACAAAGCCCTACTGGTGGTGCGCGACGACAAGAAGCTGCTGCCGCTCAAAAAGGACAAGAAGATCCTGGTCGTCGAACAGGCCATTCCCTATTCCTTCCTCGGAAAGGATCTCTACAGTCATCCGCACATGTTCTGCGAGCAGCTGGCCAAGCATTCCATCAACCTCGTCCTCGACGATACGGGCTTCCACGCCAGCGACGAAGAGGTGGCGGAAGCGCTGGAGCTCGCCAAAGAGGCAGAGATGGTCGTCATGACCAACTACTACGCCCGCATCGAAAAGAGGGGCAACAACCAGCACCTGGTGAAGGCCTTGAAAGACGCGGGACATACGGTGGTCGTCGTGACCAACTTCCCCTATCTCAAAGGCACGACCAAACAAGCCGATGCAGTCGTCTGCAACTTCTCAGGCTCCCCCGATTCGATCAGGGCGGCCGCGGATCTTCTGTTCGGAGTGATCAAGCCTTATCCGACGACGAGGATGCCGATCGACCTGAGTGCAGAAAAAAACCTCTCCGCGCAGGAACCCGCCGCTGCCCCAAAGAAGCCCGCGAAGAAGCCGGCGGGGAAGATGAGCAACGCGTGGGGAGGAAAGTGCTAGAGTAATGCGCGTTTCCCCGCAGCGAATTTGATTCATCATTCCGAGCGCCGGCGACGAATCTGAGATTCCGAACCGGTGCTTGGAAGGCAGAAGACGGTAGAGCATATGGGGTCCTGCTTGCAGCCGAAACACAATCAACCGATAAGCCAAAGTAAAATGCCAAAATCCACTGCTTTCGACGTGCGCGATATTTATACGATCGCGGGAGACAAGATAGCCGCCATTTACGAGAAAAGCAAAATGACGGTCCACTTCCAGGGCATGTCAAAGACCCTGCAGTTCCCCCAAACCGTCGCCTTGCAAGGAGCGCCCACATGCTCGATCGGCATTTCCCCCTACGGCCTGTACAACCGCCTCAACGACGCCGGCCGGCTCATCATGCTGAACCAAAAGGCGGTCCAGTTCGGCTCCGCGCCGTTCATCCGCATCGGCGAAAAGTGCACAATGCTGACCCAGAAGAAGCCCGGTGATGCCGAACTGCCCGATGACATCCCGGCGGTCAAGAATTACTACCATCCTCCGGTCGATGAAAAGAATGTCTTCCTCACCATCGCCACGCCGTCGCTGGAGATCGCATACAAGCTCGGAAAGGTGAAAGTAATCAGGAGACTGATTTCTCCGTTGCTTTCGGGAGGAGACCAGACGTTGATGCCCCTCGGCGTTGAAGAGTTCGAGGTGGAAAACACCGCGAATGAGACTCAGGAGATCACGCTCGTAGTGCCTAGACCGTCCTTGGTCAACCTCCAGGAGAAGGAACTCAAACCAACCGACCAGGACAGCATCTACGTCTGCTCGGCGGCCGTCCACGGCCAGAAACATGAAGAGATCCGGTCCGCGGGCATCCGGGGTGTGATTATGGGTAGCACGGAAACCGCCAACCACATGGCGCTGGCCGTTCCCGAACTACCCGGCGTCGAAGTGGATACCCAACCCTATTTCTGCCTGAACCGGTACACGGGGGATCTCCTTTTGAACGCGGACGGGAGTTTCTACGAAAAACGGCGACCGGTCCTCCGAAGCGATTATGGATCAGCCGTCAGCCTCACCTTTACCCTCGAGCCGAAAGCGTCCAAAAGAATTCCGGTCGCCGTGGTTCTGGACTTCCCGGAGCAGGTCTACATTGACGGGGCGACGTTCGAACGCAAATACGTTAAGCACTTCCCGGACAAAGGGGCGCGGACGGTTGACATGGTGAAGGTCGCCCTCGACAGCTATCCGCAATGGTGGGACCGGACCGTGGCAATTCAGGAACGAATCTTTGATTCGATCCAGGCCAGCCCCTCCTATAAAGGTGACAGGGCCGGCGCCCTGCGCCTGACCCGGCTGATCCTGAACGAACTCCATTTCCCGCTCTCGAACGCCATAGTCTGGGTCGAGGACGAAAAGGGAAATGAGCGCGCCCGGTTCTTGGAATGTTTCGACTACGCCTATATCGATCCGTCGGATGTGGATTGGTATTCGATGATGCTGTTGATGCTCTTCCCGCGCGTGGAAAAAGATCTGTGCCAGGGATTCATAGATTCGATCCTGGCCGAGGACCCCACCCCGCGCTATTACCACTATCACGCTTCGTTCGTCGAAGCCCGAAAGCATTTCGAGGAACATCCCGAGGAATACGAAGGTGCGTCGCTGACCCAGATACGGGACGCCTTCAAGACCAAGGGCAGCGTCGCGCACGATCTGGGCGCCATGCCCAGGGGCCATCCCTTGCGCAACGTCAGCGATTACGCCTGGTACAATAACAACTACTGGGTGGACCTGTTCCCCAAGCTGATGATGCGGGTGTTGCGCAACGTGAAGTTCACGGGCGACATCGAGTTCCTGAAGAAGAATTGGGAGACTCTCAAGTTCGGCCTCGAGTCTCTGCTCAAACTGGATTTCGACGGTGACGGCATCCCCGAAGGCTATCCGGAGGACGTGAAAAACACCTTCGACAACCTGGTCCTCTTCGGGGCCGACGCCTACGACGCCACGCAGTTCCTCGGCGGCTGCCAGGCCATGATCAAAATGGCTCAGATGCTCGAAGACAAGGCCGGCGAAGCGCACATCAAAGAGGTGTTCGACAAAGGCTGGAACAGCCTCGATCAGCTTTGGCGGGATGGCAAGAACAAGAAAGGCGAGAAACTCCAATACTACGTTACCTGCTTTGATCCGAAGACCGGCAACACCAACACCGATATCTGGACCAACCAGCTCGATGCCATGTGGTATTTGTTATCGATCGGCGAAGAATCGCTTATCCCGGAAGATCGCGCCAAAAAAATTCTCAAGACGATCTACAAGAACAACCGCGCCCGCATGGGCTGGGCCATGTGCAAGACGGATAACGGCAAGCCTGTGGAATCCGACCAGGGAAAAGACGTTTACACGACTTCCAATTACGTCTTCGCCCAGTTGTTGGATTATTACGGCATGGTCAAAGAGAGCAAAGACGTTTACAAGCACATGGACAGGGTGGTTTTCGATTACGGCAATTCCATGATCACCCCGGACAACCTCCGGGCAGAGCTGGAGAAAGAAGCAGGAGAGTCCGCCCCCGGACCCCACTATATTGTTGCAGCCTATCCCCGGCCGGGAGCCGTCTGGACTCATCTGGTCATGAACTACGTCAAAGACCTGCAGGCCAAGACCCAATCCAAGACCATTGAGTCGAAGGACCTGATCCCGTTCTTCTCCGAATTGCTGAACGGCCCGGGAAGCGGGAGATAGGCAGGAGCAAAGTGTGGAAAACAACAGTTCGAAGTCCGGCGGGTCCGCCCCAAAGCCACTCTGTACAAGAAAAATAAATCGCTCAACGTAACAGCCAATCAAGGAATCATTCAACATGTCCAAGCATTACGACATCACGTTTGTGGGACACATGTGTTATGACGAGATTATTCCCTTCGGAGGAAAGCCCCACATCGCTCCGGGAAGCGCCGTGTTGTGCGGCGCCATGGTCGCCGCCCGCGTTGGCAAAAAAGTCGCCGTCGTCACGAAAATGGCCAAGAAGGACGAAAGCATTCTGCAGCCGATGAAGGATGTAGGGGTGGAAACGTATCTGGTTCCCAGCAATGTGACCACGTATGCAATGGTTATACACGAGTCCGCAAATGTGGACGAGCGTAAGCTGGCAGTCGTCAAGTCCGCCGGTCTGATTTCGATTAACGACTTTCCGGCTCTAAGCTCGACGTGCGTCCATCTGGCCGGGATCTCGGACACTGAATTCGACATGGCGCTCATGAAAGGCTTGAAATCCAAGGGCTACAGCCTGTCGGCCGACATGCAGAGTTTCGTTCGCCACATCACCCCGGTGACACACGAAATAGAGTTCAGCGACGTCTCGAATAAAAAAGACATAGCGGAGATGATGGACAAGCTCAAGCTTGACGTCGTGGAAGCCCGAATTCTGACCGGCACCGAAGATCTGGAGAAGGCCGCCATTATCGTCGAATCGTGGGGCTGCCCGGAGACCATGATAACGCACTCCGACGGCGTGCTGGCGCGGGTGAACGGAGTGACGCACTACGAAAAGTTCTCCAACAGCAACGTCTCGGGCAGGACAGGCCGCGGGGATACCACCTTCGCGGCGTACCTATCTTGGCGGTTGGATCATGATGTAAGAGAATCCCTGAAGTTCGCCGCGGCGCTTGTTTCGATAAAAATGGAGACCCCCGGACCCTTCAAGGGAACGCTGGAGGACGTTGCCAGGAGATTGAAGGAAAAACATTCCGGTTAGCGGCGCGTCCTTCTTCTCAGCCTCGCCCTTGTCCCACTTTCACGACGGCATCCAAGGCGGGCTTTGGCTGGCAGCGGCGGTCAAACAGCATTGGATAATCGGCCCTGCCAGTGATGGGCCAGTAGTTTCGCCAGGATTGGCCGTCGTGCACAGCCCAGAATGTGACCCGGCTGAACCTGTTCCGGTGCTTCCGGAAGAGTGAAAACAAATCGGCGTACCGCATTGCGAGATCCTTCTGGACAGCGTCCGGCAGGCCGTTCGGATAGGGATTGTACTTCCTCTGTGTTTCTGCATCAAAGGAGGAGAGGTCCACGATTTTTGACTCGAGCGGATAATACGGAAGGACGCCGATGTCCAACTCAGTGATCATCAGTTTTACGCCTAACTGGCCAAGGGCAACGAAGTGGTTTTCAATCTCATCCATTCGCGGGTGGTCAACGAACCAGTGGCCCTGGATGCCAACGCCGTCCACGCGAACGCCCTTTGCCTGGAGACCCTTGACCAGGTGGATGACGCCTTCACATTTGGGGCGTATCTCCAAATCGAAGTCATTGTAATAAAGCTCCGCGTGCGGGTCCGCCTGGCGGGCAAACTCAAAAGCCTTGGCGACATGGTCTTCGCCGAGGATTTCGTACCATTTGGATTTTCGCCAGGAACCATCCGCCATGCTGGCTTCATTGACGACATCCCAACCGTGGATTCGCCCCCGGTAACGGCCCATCACGGTGAAGATGTGTTCCTTCATGCGTTCCAGCAACGCCTCACGACTGAGGGGGTTGCCGGAGGCGTCCTGAAACACCCAGTCCGGCGTCTGGTGCCACCAGACCAGCGTGTGGCCAATGATGTGCATCTTGTGCTTTTCGCCAAAGGCAACATAACGGTCCGCCGCTTCAAAGTTATATTGGCCCGGTTTCGGGTGTACTTCCTCCCACTTCAGGATGTTTTCCGGCGTGATGCTGTTGAAATGTTTTTCCACCAATGCCATAGCGGCCGGTTCCCTGCCGGAAATCTGGTCCAGGCTGAGGGCGGCGCCAATGTAAAAGTCATCTTTGAAAGCATTTTTCAAAGCCGGCTGGTCTGCCGTTTCAGCCTTGCCGGCCGCAACACTTCGGTCTGGTGTATTGATCATGGTACGCGCATGTCCTTCTCAGGTCGGCCAGCAGGCAGCTAATTCGAATCTTAAACAAAACCTTCCTGTCGTCGCCGCACGGCGCCTTTTGCGCGCGCCCTTTCTACGGAAAGCGGTGAACGAGGACAAGGCTGTATTGTAAAAATTCGCTTTTCATTGCGCTGTCATGCCGATGCGCCAGCGGCAATCCATCCTGCTTGGTGCCGGCGAAAGCGGCCTCACCTTTGGCAGTGCCGGTTGCGCTTGACATCAGAGCATCATCTCCTGAATTCTACGACACCTGCATGAAACACGTCGTCGAATACGGTAAATTTGCAATTAGGGTCGGCAATTCTTCGCGCGCCGTTGATTTACAGAAGGTGATTTTGAGAGTGACGCAATAACTCCAACCCAAACAGCAAACAGTTATGGCAGAACAACATTTCCAGCAGAAACTTTCGTTTTTCGAAAAGGCGGGTTATAGCGCCGCCGACTCTGCCGCAAATTTCGTCTTCATGACGATGATTCTCTTCCAGACGAATTTCTACACGGACGTGTTCGGATTGAGCGCCACCGCTGCTGCCGCGATTCTCCTGTGGCCGCGCTTGTGGGACGCGGTCGCCGATCCGATTGTGGGCATCCTTGCCGATCGCACCAACACGCGCTGGGGCAAATTCCGTCCCTGGGTGTTGTTTACCGCTGTGCCGTGGTGCATCATCATGATTCTGGCCTACACCACGCCCAAAGGCTGGAGCATGGGCGCCATGATTGCCTACTCCGCCATTACCAACACCATGCTGATGTCGATTTATTCGATGAACAACATGCCCTACGCAGCGCTGGGCGGCGTAATGACCGGTGATGTCGTTGAACGCGCAAAATTAAATGCCTTCCGTTTCCTGGCGGTGAATGCGGCGCAATTCATCGTGGGCGGATTCACTCTCCCGTTGGTCGCCAAATTTGCCGCCAGTCACGCACGCCAACAGGGGGTTGCCGCAATTGGCATTGCAGACAAACAACACGGTTGGCAAATGACCATGGCCATTTGGGCCGTCCTGTGCCTCGTCCTCTTCATTATTACTTTCACCACCACCAAGGAACGGATCAAGCCCATCAACAAGGAAAAAGCATCGCCCAAACAGGATTTTGGCAACCTGCTCAAAAATAATGCATGGAAGATCATGTTTTTTATGACGCTCTTCCACTTCTGCATGCTTTCCTTCCGCGGAGGCGCGCTTTACAACTATTATCATCATTACGCTGACAGGGCGGCGATGTACGACTGGGTGCAGAAACTCGGTCTCGTCTTGCCGACGGGCGCTCCGGCATCCCACGGCATTTTGGAATTGCTCGGCTACATCGTTCACGGCGACCGGTCTGATTTGGCAAATTCAAATGTCGCCGACGTTTTTTACAGCATTACCAACATGCTCGGCACCGCTACCACCATCATTGTAATCCTTCTTTCTCCACCGTTGGCAAAGAAATTTGGCAAGAAGGCCGTTGCGGTAACCGGTTTCACGCTGTCAACGCTCTGTGCCTTGGCGTTCTATACGCTTAAACCCACAGATGCCAGCAGTATGATTGCGCTGACCTTCATCGGCTCAATCTGTTATGCCCCTACGATTCCATTGATCTGGGCCATCTACGCCGACGTGGCCGATTACTCCGAATGGAAAACGGGCCGCCGCTTCACCGGGATGGTTTTCGCCACGATTGGTTTCGGCTTGAAATCCGGTTTAGCCCTCGGTTCAGCCTCATTCCTCTGGATCATGAAATATGCATTTGGTTACGACACGAAGCTCCCAGATGCGGCCCAGGCCATTGCTGGTTATCGCGCGTGCAGTGGCATCGTGGTCGGCATCATTTTCGCCATCTGCGCAATATTGTTGACCTGCTATCCCCTTAATAAACGCCTGACCATCCAGATGGCCGATGAACTCGCCGAACGCCGGAAAAAATTCTCTCCGGAGAATCCAGCCGCCGCTTAAAGCACCATGAAAAATCAATTTATCCTCACGAACGTAATCCCGCTCGCCATTGCCGGTTTAATGGCTGGTTGTGTCACTGAAAAAGCCGCCGGACCGGTAACGCTCAAAGACGCCTATAAAAATTATTTTTTGATCGGCGTTGCCGTCAATCAAAAGCAGATTGATGACCAGGACCAGCGCGGAGACCCGATTATCAAGGCCCAATTCAATTCCATCAGCCCGGAGAACGTGCTGAAATGGGACGCGGTCCATCCCAGACCCGACGGGTATGATTTCACCGAGGCCGACCGTTACGTCGAGTTTGGTGAAAAGAATCAGATGACGATCGTTGGCCACACGCTGGTGTGGCACAGCCAAACGCCACGGTGGGTTTTCCGGGATGCCAATGACAGGCCGTTAAGCGGAACCAACGCCGCCGACCGCGCATTGTTGCTGCAACGGATGCGCGACCACATTCATACCGTCGTTGGCCGTTACAAGGGCCGCATCAAGATTTGGGACGTGGTCAACGAGGCGCTGAACCAGAACGGAACGTTGCGGCAGTCGCCGTGGGAAAAAATCATCGGCCCCGACTACATTGAAAAAGCGTTTCAATACGCGCACGAAGCCGACCCGGACGCCATTTTGCGTTACAACGATTATTCGCTGGAGGATGAACCCAAACGAAGCGCCGCGATGGCGTTGATGAAAAAACTCCTGGCCGAAGGGGTTCCCGTCACGGCCATCGGCTTGCAAGAACATGTCCAAATGAAATGGCCGTCGGCGGAACGGGAGGACGAGACCATTTCCGCTTTTGCCAAGCTCGGCTTGAAGGTGATGATCACCGAAATGGATGTGAATGTGTTGGGCGGGTTGCGGACGGCGGACATCTCCGAAATGGCCCGCCAGGGCAGCTCGAATATTTACACCAACGGATTGCCGCCGGCAGTCGAGCAGGAAGTGGCCAAACGTTATGCCGATCTTTTCGGCGTCTTCATCAAACATCACGATGATATTCCCCTCGTGACGTTGTGGGGTGTGACGGATGGGGATTCGTGGCTAAACATGCGCGGCCAGAATTATCCGCTGCTATTCGACCGTGAAGGCAAGCCCAAGCCCGCCTTTTTTGCGGTAATCAAGACCGGCAGCCATCCATGAACCGGGAAATCGAACCGGATTTCGATCCCGAACCCATTCATCCAAACCGGTGACAAGACGAGAATAAATTGGTGTCAATCCGTGCAATTCGTGCCCTTATTTGCCATTTGCGTCCAGATTGATTGGAGTACCGAATCAAATTCCGAACGTTTTCATTCCGGCGAGGAAGCCGGCTTTGCCGCCGTTGGCCGGATGGCGGATGTAACCCGCCAGCAACGGCTCCTTGAATTGTGAGAGTGTGTTGGCAGCGGTCCTGCCAACGGCCAATATCCGTTTCGGAGCGAAAATTTCCACGACCGAGTTCAAAATCCCGTGGCCGAACTGCACTTCTCCGGCCGTGGGCCTGCGATTCCCGCCGGGATTGCCGGGCTTGTGCGGATGAAACGGGAAGATGTTCCAAAAAGCGGGAACGATGGGGCGTTTTGACAGGTAATCCCAAATGATGGTGGCGGTCTGTTCGCTTTGGGTTCCGGCGGTGCGCAAATGCGGACGGAGTCCGCACACAAACGGGTGCCGGCTGTTTTGAATCACGTCTTCGCTCGTGAAGGGTATGCCCGTAAGCGCGCAACCCGCGTAACCCGGCGCTTCGCCCACCAGCAAATCATCGGAGCAGGGCCCCTGAACCAGCGCCTCGAGATAGGCGCGGAGATTTCTGCGCTGCAATTCAAGGCGATATGGATTCGTGACCGTGCGACCGTCGGGATATCTTTTCAACATCGCCAGCAGATTTGAAACCGGGCCCGGCATCAGATCTTTCAAACTGCCAGATCTGCCAGCGCCGGGTCGTTGGCGTTGACGATTGTCCGCATTTTTTTCACGGCGGCTTTGAGGTTGTGCGCGTGGAACAAGGTCGTGCCGCTCACAAACGTGTCCGCGCCAGCGCGCGCGCATTCGGCGGCGGTCTGAAAATTGATGCCCCCGTCCACGCTGATGCGATACAGCAACTTCCTTTCGCGACGCCACGCCTCGGCCTGTTGGATTTTCGGCAGGGTTTCGTGGATGAATTCCTGCCCGCCGAAGCCGGGATTGACGGTCATCACCAGCAGCAAATCAATCTGTTCGAGGTGCGGCTGGATTTCGGTGATGGCCGTCGGCGGGTTGATGGCGAGACCGACTTTTTTGCCGAGCGATTTGATTTTCCACAGGAGCGGCGTGACCTGTCCGCCGAGTTCGACGTGGACGATGATTTCGTCCGCGCCGGCTTCGGCAAAGGGTTCAAGCAGAATTTCCGGCTGGGAACACATGAGATGCACGTCGAAGAACAGTTTGGACAGGGGGCGAACCGCCCGGACCAATCCGGGGCCGAAGGAGATGTTCGGCACGAAATGGCCGTCCATGATGTCAAGGTGCAGCCAATCGGCGCCGGAACAGTTGACGCGGTCGACTTCCATGCCCAAGCGGGTGAAGTTCGCGGCAAGCAGCGAAGGTGCGATAATCATGGCCGCGAGGATAGAGGATGCCGCGTGGCAGATGAAAGGCGGAAAATAACGGCGCCTGGTGGCGCTCTTCAATCGGCGATCCGCCGTCTTCGCCGTTTAATGGCAGGCGAGGACGCAGGCTCTGCCGTTTTCAGTTCGCTTTCCGTCCAGGCAGCGGCGCACGGCCAGGATGAGCGTTTGCGGCTGGTAGGGTTTTTGCAGGTAATTCAATTCCGGTTCGAGCTTGAAATCCTTGCCGACAATGTCAGCGCTGTAACCGCTGCTGAAAATGACCTTGAGATCGGCGCGGTCGGCCCACAAGGTCTCGGCAAGCTCGCGGCCATTCATGTTTTTGGGCATCACGAGGTCGGTGAGCAGGAGGGCGATATCGTCTTTGTGTTCGTGCCAAATATCAACGGCTTCCACACCGCTGGCGGCTTGCAACACCTTGTAGCCGTACTTCTCGAGGACGCGGGCGACGAGGTCGCGCACGGGCTTTTCGTCCTCGACCAGCAGAATGGTTTCCGTGCCGCCGCGAATGGTGATTTGGGTCGTCGGTTTTTCCGCCTCGGACCGATACTTGCCGACATAGGGAATGTAAATGCGAAAGGTGCTGCCTTTGCCAACGGCGCTTTCCACTTCGATCCAGCCCTGATGCTGTTTGACAATGCCATAGACGGTGGCCAGGCCGAGGCCGGTGCCCTTGCCAACTTCCTTTGTGGTGAAAAACGGTTCGAAGATGCGCGGGAGATATTCGGGTGGAATGCCGTTGCCGGTGTCGGTTTTGCTGATGCAGACGAACCGGCCCGCGCGCGCTTCGGGATGCTGTTGCACGTGGGCTTCGTTCACATCCACGATAGCGATGCGCACCGCAAGTTGGCCGCCGCGCGGCATGGCGTCGCGCGCGTTGACGGCGAGATTGAGCAGGACCTGCTCCATCATGCCGGCATCGGCCTCGACCGTCGCGGGCGACGAGCTGTAATTCAGTTGCAGTGTCACGTCTTCGCCCAACATCCGTCCCAGCATGTCGCTCATGTTGCCGACGATTTTGTTCATGTCCAAACGCTTGGGCTGGATGAGCTGGCGGCGGCTGAACGCGAGCAATTGCCGCGTCAGGCCGGCGGCGCGTTCGGCGGCCTGCCCGATTTGCTGGGCGGAGCGGGCCGCCATTTCGTCAAGATTGGACGCCTGGAGCAGCGAGGCGTGGCCATGAATGACGGTGAGGATATTATTGAAATCGTGCGCGACACCCCCGGCGAGCTGGCCGATAGCCTCCATCTTCTGCGACTGGCGCAGTTGCTCTTCCAAACGCCGTTGCGCCGTGACGTCGCGAAACAAACTGAGCAACAAGAGTGGCTTGCCGCGCAGTTCGACGAGCGAGTCGGCGATTTCAAAAATAGTTTCGTGCCCATTGTGAAGCTTGTAGCTGCGCTCCCGCTTGCGCTCCACGGCATCCTTGCAGAAACATTCGTGATATTGGTCCCGCATTCTTTCGCGCTCCCCGGATTCGGCGTAAATCACGGTGAACGGTTTGCCTTCCAATTCGCCATGGTTCAGGCCAACCAATTGGCAGAAGGCGTCGTTGACCGCAAGGATGACGCCGTTCTCATCGGTCAACCGCATTCCGTCGGCGGAATTTTCCCACACGGACCGGAACAGGGCTTCGGAGCTGCGGAGGGCGGCCTCCGCGGCGCGGCGTTCGGTGACATCGCGTACGTGCAGCAGCAAGGCGGGCTTGCCGGCATACGCAATGCGGCTGGCGCGCACTTCCACCGGCACAACGCGTCCATCAGTGCTTTCACTTTCACCTTCCACCCAAAGCAATTCGCCGGTGGCCAGTTTTTGAAAATCACGCCGTGCTTCGTCGCGACGGGCCGCCGGGATCAAATGATTGAGGGCGTTCCGACCGATCAGTTCCTCCCGTTTGACGCCGTGCAACGCGCAGGCAGCCATGTTCACGTCCAGCACGTTGCCGTTCAGGTCCTCCACAAAAATCGCGTCGGGCGAATTTTCAAACAGATCGTGGAACCGCTGCTGGCTTTCGCGCAGGTCCTGTTCGGCGCGCAGGCGTTCCAGCGCGCCGCTGGATTGGTCAGCGAGGGTCTGAAGCGTCTCCAGATCGCGTTCCGTGTAGGCGCCCGCCAGGCGGTTTTGAATCAGCAGCAAACCGATGACACGCTCGCCCTTGCGAACCGGAGCGACCATGGTGGAGGCGGAATAATCCTTCTCCTGGGCCGGCAACAATTTTTCCGCGCCGTTCTTCAGGACGCGCCGGATGAGGGCATTGGCGGTTTTGGGCTGGGGTGACGAGGGGATTTCGACCCGTCGGTTCTCGACCGTGGTAATATTGAGCAGTGAGAAAACCTCGTCGTGCTCCGCGGCATACAAATCGAGGGCAAAATCGTCCCATTTGAACAGGGCGTCAGCGGCCTCGCAAATAACCCTTGCCGCCTCGGATGCCGTTGTGGCCGAACTGAGGCGGTGGCCGAGTTTGGAAAAGACCGCGTTGCGGTGTTCCACGTGACGGCGTTCGGTCACATCGGTGGCCAACGCCAGGGCGGCGAATCGGCCGCGGAACACAATCGGGCTCCAGATGACTTCCACGTCAATGAGACTTCCGTCCTTGCAACGATGCCGCCAGACGTGACTGCGGTCGGCGGTGTCCAGCGTGATATTCGGGGAGGCATCGTCCTTCTCCGGCGGCCGAATATCCGCAACCGTCATTGCCAGGAATTCCTCGCGCGAATAACCGTAGTGCTTGATGGCCGCCTCGTTGACTTCCAGGAACGCCAGCGTTTCCAGGTCAAAGACCCACATCGGGTTGGGGTTGTCCTGAAAGAGCAGGCGGTATTGTTTTTCGCTGCTGCGCACGTCCTCCTCCGCGCGCCAGCGGTCGGTCACGTCGCGGGAATTGATCACGATGCCGGTCATTTTCGGATCGTCGAGGCGGTTCTGCCCGACAATTTCCAAGTACCGCCACTCACCGTCCTTTCTTTGACAGCGCAATTGGACTTTAACCGGGCGCTCCGGGTGATCAATCCCGAATTGGAGCGCCTCCCGCGCCCGCGGCAAATCCTCGGGATGCACATGCGCGAAGGCATTTTGCCCGCGCAGTTCCTCCGGCGTGTAGCCCAGCACATTCCGGCTGGAAGGGCTGACATAAAGAAAATTTCCCTGCGGGCTTAAAATGGAAAGCACATCCAGCGAGTTTTCCGTGAGGGCGCGGAAATACTTTTCGCGCCGGACCAGCTCGATCTCTGCCTTGCGCCGTTTGGCACGCTCCTCGGCTTCCTGTACGGCGCGGCGGATGGCCGACGCCAGCCGTTCCGGCTGCTGTTTCAGCAGATAATCGGTCGCGCCCGCCTTCAAACTTTCAATCGCCGCCTGCTCGCCGATGGTGCCGGAGATCAGAATAAATGGCGTGTCCGGGCACTTTTTCTTCACGATGGCCAGGGCATCCAAGCCGGTGAACGAGGGCAGATGAAAATCCGAAAGAATGACGTCGAATGATTCGGCGTCCAACGCCGCTTCCAGCTCCTCGCGCGCCTTCACCTGTTTCACCTCCGCGTCCAGATTGTCCTGCTCAATCATGGAACGGACCAACTCGGCAAAATCCGGTTCGTCTTCCAGATGGAGGATGTGCAGCCGTTTATTCATCGTTTCCCACAGTCACACGCTTGAATCATTCAGTAAAAAGCAGCAGTCGCAGTGCCAGTAATGTCCTAAAAGAAGACTGTCGTTTTGGCTCAATAGCCTTGAAATGAGCGGCTTTCGTCATTGACATTGGCCCGGATTTGATTAGGGTTCCCCCTTTAACCGAAACGAATATGCCGAACACCACGTCTGCCGAACGCCGGATGCGCAACAGCCGGCGCAAGCACCTGCACAATCTCAGCGTCAAATCACGCCTGCGCCGCCTGGAGAAAAAGTACCGCGCGGTGCTGGCCTCGGGCGAAAGAGGCGAAGCCGTCAAACTGCTGCCCGGCGTCAGCTCGGCCTACGACAAGGCCGTCAAGTCCGGCGTCATGCACCGCTCCGCTGCCAACCGCAAAAAATCCCGGTTGTCCCTCGCCCTCAACCGCGTCCACCTTCCGCAGTAGCCTTGCTCCGGAGGACAGGCGGCGTAAACCGTTTCGATTTCCACAACCCCATTTTCGCCAGCCGGAAGGCCAGTGCCGTGGCCAGGCACCCGAAGCCGTATTTCAAGCTCCGGCGGAAATTGATCGAAGACGCCTCGGGGAAATACTTCGTCGGGCAGCTCACCTCGCCTATCGTAAACCCATGCCAGAGAATTTGCGCGAGCATCTGGTTGTCGAAGACAAAGTCGTCGGAGTTTTCGGCCAACGGAAGCGTCTCCAGGATTTCCCGTGAGAAGGCCCGATAACCGGTGTGGTATTCCGAAAGTTTTGCGTCGAGCAAAATATTTTCGGCGAGGGTGAGCAGGCGGTTCGACACGTATTTCCAAAACGGCATCCCGCCCCGCAGCGCGTAGCCGCCCAGAATGCGGCTGCCCAGCACGCAGGGATGCAGGCCGTTGGCGATGACCGAGGCCATCGCCGGAATCAGCTTGGGCGTGTATTGATAATCCGGGTGGAGCATGATGACAATGTCCGCGCCGATTCCGAGGGCGAGTCGGTAACAGGTCTTTTGATTGCCGCCATAGCCCGTGTTTTGCTCGTGTACGTAAACCTGCATTCCCTCGAGCGAGCGCGCCACGGCCACCGTATCGTCACGGCTGCGGTCGTCCACCAGAACGATTTCATCCACGATTCCCTGCTCGCGCACCTCGTCATACGTCTGGCGCAGTGTTTGCGCGGCATTGTAAGCCGGCATCACCACGACAATTTTTTTTCCGCGATACATCTGAATTCCCGGTTTTCGCCCCGCATCCTGCCCGAACGGACCGTGCGCGGAAACAAAAAATGCAAATGATGCGCCAAAAACCCGCTTGCGACACCAGCCACATTAACCTATCTTGCCCATCAGTGAACAAAAGGGTTACAGCGTATAAAGTCATCGCGGGCGAGTGCGCCGGACCGGCGGTGTGCCCGTTGAGCCGGGTCAAGGCCGGCACCACCGTTTGCATCAAGGAACTGGCCGCGGCGCCGGAAGTACGCGACCGGCTGCGCGAGCTTGGCCTCGGCGAGGAGCAGCGCGTCAAACTGTTGAGCAGCGAAGCCAACGTCATCTGCCAGGTTTGCAATGCCCGCCTCGCTTTGAGTGAGAAACTGGCCAAGGCGATTTGGGTTGAGCCGTTGCCTTCCCCCAGCGCCGTTTGAAATTTTTATGGTTGCCGCTCCCCAGCCGCTCAGTTCGGTTGCCGTGGGCACGACGGCCACGGTTGCCGAAATCAAACTCCCGCCCGAAAGCCGCCCGCGCTTGATGGAAATGGGTTTGCTCGTCGGCACCACGGTCGAGCTCGTCCGCTTCGCCCCGCTCGGCGACCCGGTGGAAATCAAAGTCCGTGGCTACAACCTCACGCTCCGTAAAAATGAGGCGGAACAAATTCTGGTCAAAGTGGCGGGTGACAAGTGACGGGCGGCGCCATGATGCGTTCCGGCCGCCTGGCATTGGTTCAAAATGGATTCGCCCAACGAACTTTTGCCTGGCGCAATTCTCCGACAAAAAATCGCAAAACAACGCCAATGCGGGGTTCTTTGAAGCCTGTATCATAAGGTCCAGTCTATGACCGTTGGTGCCACAGGAAAATCGGAAGACAGTCGCTCGCGTGCTGAATCCAGCACCATGGCACCCGCCACGCGTCCCTTTTACGTCGTCCTGACCGGCAATCCGAACTCCGGCAAAACGACTTTGTTCAACACGCTGACGGGCCTCCGCGCAAAGGTCGGCAACTACGCCGGCGTCACCGTCGAGCGCAAGGAAGGCCGGTTGCTCGGCGCCCCCGCCGGGATGGGTGTCCGCGTTCTCGATTTGCCCGGCACGTACAGCCTCAGCCCCAATTCCCTTGACGAGCAGATTTCGCGCGACGTGCTGATGCATCGTCTGCCGGAACTGCCACCGCCCAGTTTGATTGTGGTGGTCGTGGACGCCGCGAACCTGCAACGAAACCTTTATTACACCACGCAAGTCATCGAATTGGGTCATCCGACCGTCATCGCGTTGAACATGGTGGACGTGGCGGAAAACAACGGCTATCGCATTGACGAAAAGAAGCTCTCCGGGGCGCTCGGCGTGCCGGTGATACCGATTGTCGCCAGCAGTGGCGCGGGCGTGCCGGAGTTGCGCGCGAAAATCATTGCGACCCTTCAGGACCACACCCAGATAAAGCCGAAGTTGTTTTGCCAGTTGCCTGGATTGTTTCGGATCGAAGCGACCGGGCTGGCCGATTTGCTGGCGGAAACTTTCAAGGAACGGCGGCTGCAAGCCACGGCGGAGGCGTTACTGCTGCTCAGCAACGAAAAGGCGCTCGCCTCGTCCAAGGAGCACTATCCAAAGAAAATCCAGGACGCCGTGGCCGCCTCGCGCAAGCGGCTCGAAGCGCATGGCATAGATTGGCGTGGTGCGCCGATTGAATGGCGTTACGCGCGGGTCGCGGAAATCCAGCAGGCGGCCACCGCCGAATTCGCGCCGCCCGGCGAGACGTTGAGCGACAAAATGGACCGCGTGCTGACTCATAAAATCTGGGGCACGCTGATTTTCATCGGGCTGATGACACTGATGTTCCAGAGCATTTTTACCTTCGCCAAAATTCCGATGGACGCTCTGCAGTTCATCGTTGATTGGGCCGGCACCCTGGTCGGAAGATTGATGCCGCCGGGCGACTTGAACGATTTGCTGGTCAATGGCGTCATTGCCGGCGTCGGCGCGGTGATTGTTTTTTTGCCGCAAATCCTGCTGCTGTTTTTATTCATCGGCTTTCTGGAGGACACGGGTTACATGGCGCGGGCGGCGTTTTTGATGGACCGGTTGATGAGCAAGGTGGGATTGCACGGCAAAAGCTTCATTCCCATGCTGAGTTCGTACGCGTGCGCGATACCCGGCATCATGGCCACGCGCACGATTGAAACGCCGAAGGACCGGCTGGTGACGATTCTGGTCGCGCCGCTGATGAGTTGTTCGGCGCGGCTGCCCGTTTATACGCTGCTCATCGCGGCGTGCATTCCGGACATCAAAATCTTTGGCCTCCTCAAATTGCAGGGGCTGACGATGCTGGCGATGTATCTGCTCGGCACGGTTGTGGCGCTGTTGATGGCCTGGCTGTTCAAAAAGACGCTGCTCCGGGGGGAAACCCCGATGCTCATCATGGAACTGCCGCCTTACAAACGCCCGCTGCTGCGCGTGGTGGCGCGGCACATGTGGGACCGGTCGCGGCTCTTCCTGCGGCGCGCGGGCACGGTGATTCTGGGTGTGAACATCGTGCTGTGGTTTCTGGCGACGTATCCGAAAACTGAAAACGGAGTGATGGGGAACGGGAGTGGTGGCATAATGCAACGACAAATTACGCAGCACTCCAACCCTCCCTCTCCGGCGGAACTCGCGGGAGAACAATTGCGGAACAGTTTCGCCGGACGGATGGGCCAGGCAATTGAGCCGGTCATCGCCCCGCTGGGTTTTGACTGGAAGATGGGCATCGGGATTATCTCATCGTTTGCGGCGCGCGAGGTTTTCGTGAGCACGATGTCCACGGTCTATAACGTCGGCAGCGGCGATGAGTCCGACGCTGGCAAAAAGGCGCTGGTGCAGACGTTGCGGGCGCAAACGCGGCCGGACGGCTCGCCGCTCTACACACCGTTGCTGGCCATCACGTTGATGGTGTTTTACGTGTTCGCCCTGCAATGCGCCAGCACGGTGGCGGTGGTCCGTCGCGAGACGAACTCATGGAAATGGCCGCTATTTCAATGGCTTTACATGGGCGCGCTGGCGTGGATTCTGGCGTTTGTCACTTATCAGGGCGGACGCTGGCTGGGCTGGAATTAGGCCGCCAACACAGCTTTTAAGCTTTGCTTGAATGCGGCCTGGGGATTAGTTAGTCTGTCTTGTCCGTCCTTTTTGAAGAAATTTTATACAAATTTCAAGCAAGCGGTGTCTATGCATTGAAACCGTGAACGGTAACGAATCATCGGATTGGAGCGAAAAGCTCTATGAATTGAAGGCGGCGGAGCTGATTCTGTATGGCCGCGCCCTGGGTCTGAGCCACGCCGAGGCGGAGGACGTGTTGCAGGAAACCTTTGTGGCGCTGATGCAGAGGCCGCAATTGCCGTCGCGGCTGGAACATTACTGCGTGCGCAGTTTCCGGAACCGCGCGCTGAACTACCGGCGGTCGCTGTGGCGGCGCCTGACACGCGAGCTGGAATCGCAGCGATGGTTCGAAAAATCCGCGGGGGAAAATCCGGCGGAGCAAGCGGCGATGCGGTGTCTGGCCGAACTGCCGATGGAACAGCGCGAGGTGATTGTGCTGAAAATCTGGCACCGATACACGTTCGACGAGATCGGCCAGTTGCTGGAGGTTTCACCCAACACCATCGCGGGCCGATACCGTTACGGTTTGCAGAAAATAAAACTCCAACTGGAAGGAGCAGATTATGAAAGAGATGAATTTACCGGAAACTCAGTTGCGTTCCTGGCAGCCGCGCCGCCCGTCGGCGGGGCTTAAGCGGCGCGTTTTTTCCGCCCAACCCGGCACCCCGACGGTCGCGGCTTTTCTGGGCTGGCTGGCGCCGGTCACCGCTTGCGCACTGCTCACCCTGCTGGTTTTCAATTCGGGCAACGGTCTGCCCGGCATCCCGGCTGGCCGCGGAGCGATGATGGCCATGGTTTTGAGCAACCAGAATTACGCGGCGTACGCGGCGGATGGTTCCCAAAACGTGCAAAACCGGCTGTCCAACGTTACTTTTGATTGGACAAACAGCGGTACTTCCGCTTCTAATATTCAGTTTGCACCGTTCACCAAACCGAACGATTGACCCAAAAATGGATAAGCAGAAACCGAACAACGGCAAAGGCAAGGTTGCCAAACCAGCCTCCAGCGGCAAATTGCCTCCACTGGCGCCTGTAGCCCCGCTGTTTCGCAAAATTGACTGGATCATCATGGGCATCGTTTTCGTGGTGATCTGGGCCATCTATCTGTACACGCTGGCCCCGGAGCTGACCCTGGAGGATTCCGGTGAATTATGCACCGGCTCGTACTATGCCGGCATACCGCATCCGCCGGGCTATCCTTTCTGGGCCATTTACAGTTGGTTTTGGACGGCCATCCTGCCAATCGGCAACGTGGCCTGGCGGGTGGAAGTGGGGGAATCATTCGGCATAGCGATGGGCTGCGGGATGCTGGCGCTGATGGTTTCGCGCGGGAGCAGCATGCTGATTGAAGGCATTGAGGAATTGCGGGGCATCACTCGAGAATGGGAAAGTGCCATCTGCGTGGTTTCGGGATTTGTTGTGGGCATGATGGTGGGGCTGGATGGTTTCGTCTGGGGTGAGGCGGACGTCATCAATCGCATTTCCGTGTTTGCCGTGCCGTGGCTGATTCTGGTGCTGCTGATGTTGATGCGTTGGATGTATGCCCCCCACCAGAAGCGTTATATTTATCTCGCGATGCTTTTCTATGGCATCTGCGCCACCATTCACCAGACATTGCTCCTGAGCGCCATGGGCATCGAGGTCGCCATCGCAGCCGTCCAGCCACGTCTGGGCCGCGATCTGTTCCTCGTAAACAGTGTAATTTATTTGATTGGCCTTTACGTCATGAGCTCCCATTCCATTCCGGCGGTCAACAACATGAGCTCGATCGAAGTCACCTTTTTCCATATCGTAGGGATCGGCTCGCTCATCGCCGGCGGCTGGTTGAGCATCAAAACCGTGGCGATCTTAACCGAGTGGAAGACGGTTATCATCATGGGGCTGTTGTGGGTTCTGGGCGTTTCGTTTTATCTCTACGAACCGATTTCCGGCATGGCCGTTCCACCGATGCAATGGGGTTATCCGCGCACGGTGGAAGGGTTCTTTCATGCCTTGAGCCGCGGCCAATATGAAACCGCCCACGGCACGAACATCTTCCAGGACCCGATGCGGTTCGTGAACCAACTTTGGTATCTCGTTCATGGTCTTTCCCAGTCGTTCAGTTGGGTCTTCATGTTTGTCGGACTGTTGCCTTTCTTTTTTTTGCGCAAGATGCAAAAGCGGGAACGCGCCTGGATAGCCGGCCTGGCTGCTATCTATTTTTGTGTCGCCGTGCTCCTCGTCATCCTCTTGGACGTGGGCCTGGATCGTTCCTCGGCAGATCTCAACGAGGTGTTCTTTACCGCCTCACATGCGGTGTTCGCCATCATGATCGGTTACGGGCTGACCTTGATGGCCGCCTACATGGCCACGCACTATGTCAAATTCCGGTTTTGGGGGATGACGGGTGGTGCGGCAGCCATCCTTCTGGCTTTGTATTGTCTTGCAGACGCGGCCGCCAAGCTCTACGTCGGTCCAGGGGGTGCGGCCACTTCCGTCCTCTCCCGACTGCCGCACTTGGTCGCCCAATCGTTTGCCAGGGATCAATACGGCCTTCCCATCATTGCCAATCTCATTCTGGTCGCGCTGCCCATCATTTTCATCATCTCGCTGCTGATTTACCGCAACCGCGGACCGGTTCTGATCCTGCTTGGTTTGTGTATGATCATGCCGGTCTATTCCGGCCTGTCCCACTGGTACAAGAGCGAACAGCGCAATCACTGGTTCGGCTACTGGTTCGGGCACGACATGTTCACCCCGCCGTTCGGCATTTACCCGGAGATGACGCGCAACGCGATCTTGTTCGGCGGCACCGATCCCGGACGTTTTTGTCCAACGTACATCATCTTCTGCGAAAGCTTCATCCCGCATTCGTGCCAGCCAAAGGAAGATCAGAAATTCGACCGTCGCGACGTTTACATCATCACCCAAAACGCGCTCGCCGACGGCACGTATTTGGACTATCTCCGCTCGGAATATTTCCGCAGCGCGCAGCACGACCCGCCGTTCTTCAGCCGGCTTTTCAGATACATCGCCGCCATCGCCTTGGGCGCCGGCAGTTCGGGCAATGTGATCATGGATGGCATTGACATGGGCAAAGGCGATACGGGAAATGCGCTCATTGAGAGCATCGCCAGTCTGCTTGGCAAAACCCTTGACAAGCCGTTCACCGAACTGGGCGCGCGGGTCGAGGCGCGGCGCCGGGCCGAGGGAGTCTATCCGCCGGTGGAAATCTACATCCCATCGCCCGAAGATTTGCAGGAGTGCTATTCTGCGTATAGTGAAGACTTTCAGCGCCGGGCCGCGCTCGGCCAACTCCAGCCGGGTGAAGGCGTTCAAACCGCGGGCAATCAGATGGCCATCTCAGGCCAGATTTCGGTGATGAAGATCAACGGCCTGCTCTGTAAAGTCATCTTTGATCACAATCCGACCAATGAATTCTTCGTCGAAGAAAGTTTCCCGCTGGACTGGATGTATCCCTACGAAACACCGTTCGGCATCATCATGAAGATAAACCGCCAGCCGCTGCCGGAATTGTCCGACGACGTTTTCAAGAAGGACCATGCATTCTGGAGCGAATATTCCAGGCGCTTCATCGGCAATTGGATCTCTTACGACACCAGCATCCAGCAAATCGCGGATTTCGCCGACAAAGTTTATCTGCACGGCAATTTCAGCGGCTTCACGGGCGACCGAAAATTTATCCGCGACGACGACGGGCAAAAGGCTTTCTCCAAGTTGCGGAGCTCGCAAGCCGGCATGTACGCCTGGCGTCTGAGCCCGCAATGTCCACCCGAATACCGGCAAAGGACGCCTCAAGCACAGGAGGCGCTGAGACGCGAGACCGATTTCGCCTTCAAGCAATCCTTTGCGTTTTGTCCTTACAGCCCGGAAGCCGTCTTTCGGTACGTTAATTTCCTGCTCCAATTCCAGCGCTTGGACGACGCCCTGATTGTTGCCCAAACCTATCTCAAGTTCGATCCTTACAATGGCCAGGCGCTTGACCTCGTCAAAAACCTTGAGGACTACAAAACGCGTGCTGCCGGCCAAGCCCAACTTCAAGCCCAAGTGCAGGGAATGGAGACTGAATTGCAGAGAAACCCGACGAATTTCCAAAATACCCTCGAACTGGCGCGCTTCTATTATCAAATCCAGCAAACCAACCATGCGGTTGAACTGCTCCGGAACGCCATCGGACTGTTCGACCAGGCATTGGCCAATCCGAACATTCATTACCCGGACGCGGCTGCCATGGCCCAAATTGCCGCCCAGTTGGGTGACATGCCCAAACTCGAAATTCTGCTCCAGAAACTCGTCAGCCTCGCTCCCGATCAGCCCGAACCGCATTACGACCTCGCGGCGCTGTACGCCATTCTTGGCAAAACTCCCCAGGCACTGCAAGATTTGCAGGCCGCACTCGACTTGAGCGCCAAACGGCTGGCGACCAATCCCGCCGCCCACGACCTCCTGGCCGAAGCCCGCAAAGACCCGCGCTTCGACTCGCTGCGCTACCTGCCCGCTTTCCAAAAACTTGTCCCGCCCGGTTAGAATCTGAAAGTTCAAACCTGAAATCTCAAATGGCCGGATACGTCCCAGTTGCCGACGCAAGGCCAATCCGTTAATTTGGCGGTTCGAAATCGTCTTTATTGCCAATACATTGCATGAAGAAAGCCGAGTCAAACGCGCACAAATCTGAAAAGGCTGCTGAAACCCCAACCGCCGCCACCGAGCCCGCGGCAGCCAATCTGCCGGTCGCGGTGGAACTCACGCCGGAGCAGATCGAGGAACTCAAGGCGCGCGCGGCCAAGGCCGATGAACATTGGGACCGCCTTTTGCGCACCGCCGCCGATCTGGAGAATTTCAAGAAGCGCGCGGCCCGTGAACGCATCGAGACCGCGCAAACTGTCACCGCCGCGCTGATTCAAAAATTACTGCCCGTCCTTGACCATTTTGAAATGGCGCAGACCGCCACGCAAACCGCGCAGGACGACAAACTCGCCTCGTTGCAAGCCGGTGTTGCGATGATCCAGCAGCAGCTTAAAAACGCCCTGACGGAGAGCGGACTGGAAGAGATTGATGCCAGCGGCAAGCCTTTTGACCCGACATGGCACGAAGCCGTCTCACAGCAGGAAACCGCCGACGTTCCCGAAGGCCATGTTGTCCAGCAGCTTCGCAAAGGTTACAAGCTCCGCGACCGGCTGTTGAGACCGGCGACGGTGATTGTTGCGAAAAAACCGGCGGCCAATCCGTAACCCGAAATTCGCGACCCGAAATTTCCCGATGTCCAAGCGTGATTATTACGAAATCCTTGGTGTGAGCCGCGACGCGGAGGCCGACGAAATCAAGAAGGCCTACCGCCGGCTCGCCGTGAAATATCACCCGGACAAAAATCCGGGCGATAAAACCGCGGAGGAAAAATTCAAGGAACTTGGCGAAGCCTATGAGGTGTTGGACGACCCCCAGAAACGCGCCGCTTACGACCAGTTCGGTCACGCCGCATTTGATCCGCGGGCGCGTGCCGGGCGCGCCGGCGGCTTTGGCGGCGGCTTCCACGATCCCTTCGAAATTTTCCGCGAGGTCTTCGGCGGCAGCGGCAGTATTTTTGAAAGCGTTTTCGGTGGCGGGCAGGATCCTTCACAGCCGCAACGCGGCGATGATCTGCGTTACGATTTGGAGATCACCCTCGAAGAGGCCGCGCTGGGATGCGAAAAGGAAATTTCCGTATCCAAACCGGACCGCTGCGACGCCTGCAACGGTTCCGGCATGGAACACGGCTCGAAAATGCGGACCTGCTCCACTTGCGGCGGGCGCGGACAGGTCATCACCTCGCGCGGCATTTTCAGCATTGCGCAAACGTGTCCGCACTGCAGAGGCGCCGGGCGCATTTTGGAAAAGCCGTGCAAATCCTGCCACGGCGAGGGACGGCATGAACGCAGTTCAAAAATCAAACTCCGCATTCCGCCCGGTGTGGATGCCGGCTCGCGTCTGCGTTCGTCCGGCAACGGCGAGGCCGGTTTTCGCGGCGGACCCCCGGGCGATTTGTATGTGGTGTTGCACATCAAAACGCACGACATTTTCCAGCGCGACGGCGACGATTTGCTGTGCGAGGTGCCGGTGAGCTTCGCCCAGGCCGCACTCGGTTCGGAAATCGAGGTGCCGACGCTCGACGCCAAGGCCACAATCAAAATTCCGGCCGGCACGCAATCAGGCACGACCTTCCGCGTCAAAGGCAAGGGCGTGAAAAATCTGCAGGGTTACGGCCACGGCGATTTGCACGTACGCATCCAGGTCGAAGTCCCGACGCGATTGACCCCGCCGCAGAAAGCGAAGTTACAGGAATTTGCCGACCTTTGTGATGAAAACGTCAATCCCATCACCAAGAGTTTCTTTGAAAAGGCCAAGAATTTGTTCCGATGAGATTCATCCTCCTCGTCCTCGTCCCTCGTCCTCGTGACTCGATGGCGGCAGGTCGAGGACGAAGGACGAGAACGCACGAAGATTTTTGCCATGCATCATTTTTATCTGCCGCCGGAACGCTGCGCGGGATCCGCGTTGCGACTCGATGGACGCGAGGCGCACCACGCGTTGCACGTGTTGCGCGTCAAGCGCGGCGAGCCGGTCGTCGTGCTCGACGGCGCGGGTCATGAATTTTTTTGTGACGTCCAAAACCCTGCGCAGGAAATGGTGGAATTGCGCGTGACGAAAAAGAACTCCGTTTCTTCCCCGCCTTGCCGGTTCACGCTGCTCCAGGCGTTGCCCAGGGGAAAAATCATCGAGTCCATCATCCAGAAATCCGTCGAACTCGGCGCCTATCGCCTCGTTCCGTTGCTGACCGAACGCGTGGTCGCGCATCTCGACGACGAGAGTGGGGAACACAAGCGCGGGAAATGGCAGCAGGTTGCCATTGAGGCCATCAAGCAGTGCGGTGCGGCCTGGTTGCCGAAAATTGAAGCGCCGACAACCCTCGAACAATGGCTGGCACGAAAGGAAAAATTTGATTTGGCGCTGGTCGGTTCGCTCCAGCCCGACCGCCGGCATCCGCGCGAATGTTTCCGTGAATTTGAAGCAAAGCAGGGACGACTGCCGCAAAGTGTCGGCATCTGGATTGGACCGGAAGGTGATTTCACACCCGAAGAATTAAATGCGATTGAAGCTGGCGGCGCACTGCCGATTTCACTCGGCCGCCTGGTCCTGCGTGTCGAGACCGCGGCGGTTTATTGCCTTTCGATTCTGAATTATGAGTTGGGTCGTTAAGGCGCGCCCGGTTTAGATTGGATGAGCACGCGAAGGGCGTGCCCCAGATGTTCCGGGTGCGTGAGGGTTTGAAATTGCCGCGTCTGCTTCGCCGCCCATTCACCGAATAATTGCGGATTTTTGAAAATTTTATCCGCGACTTTTGTCAGAAATTGTGCCTGGGTGGATAAGGCCTCGGTTTTCAAACCGCACGCTTCGCCGACGGATTGGATGGCGGAAAAATTAACGTGCGTGGTGAGGTCCTGTTCGCCGGGATTGGCCAAAACGTCGTCCGTGGCGTGATGGCGAAAATACGCGCGGAGCGTGCCGCGCGTCCGGCCCGGCGAAAACAATTCGTCACCGGTCAAGCCGTAATCAATCGTCATCAGCTTGCCCTGGCCCAGAACGCCTGCCGCCGCCCGCCACCAACTCTCGGCGGCGGGACTGGTTTCGATGGTGTAGCCGTCGGGAAGCACAGCCAAAAGCGAAGCAGGAAGATTACGAAGCGCGGACAGCCTGTCCGCAAATTGGTTTGGCGGTTCTGACGAACACGCGGGCGGGCCGTCCGCGCTCCTGGCCCAGACGAATTTTTCACCTTCGAGGGTAACGCCCCACTCGAACCATTGCTTGCTCCTGGCATCCCAGCCCAAACGATGCACGGGCATGGCGTCGAGGAGCTCGTTGGAAAAAATCACTCCGTGAAGTGACGCGTGACCCGTGACTCGTGACAGGTTTTCCCAATCAGGGAACCAGCGGACGCGCGGCGCAAAATTTTTCAACGTTTCATTTTGCCATTCCCGCCGACGCGCCGAGGGTTCGATGATGCAATATTCGATCGGCCCAAAGAGTTCTGGCCGCGCCGATTGCAGCCAGCTCATAATGTCTTTTGCCAGGGTTCCGTCGTGCGCGCCGGATTCAACAATCCACCGTCCGCACTCCGCACTCCGCCATTCACCGAGCCATTCGGCGAATTGGAAGGCCAGCAACCGGCCGAAGAGTTCACCGGCACTGACACTGGTGTAAAAATCGCCGCGGCGTCCGGGGTTGTCTTTTTTCGTTTCGTAATATCCAGAATTGGGACAGTAAAGGGCGAGTTCCATGAAGCGCGCGAAGGGCAAAACACCGTGTTCGACAATTTCGCGGCGGATGATTTCGTCGGGCCTGTTCATGGCTTGCAGTGTGGCGCGGGTCTAGCTAGTGTTCCGACAACGGAAAAAGTTTTATGGCCAAGATAGATGCGTTTTTCAACCTGATGTTTGAACAGAAGGCGTCCGATTTGCATATGCTGACCGGAAACCCGCCCATGCTGCGCATCAACGGCGAGCTTCAGCGCGTGGATTATCCGCCGCTCGAGAACGACTCGCTCAAGACGATGCTTTACGAAATCGCGCCGGACTACAAGATCAAACAATTCGAGGAGACCGGGGACGTGGATTTCGGCTACGAGATTCCCAACATCTCGCGTTTTCGTGTCAACTTTTACAACGAGAAGAATGGCGTCGGCGCGGCCTTCCGGCAAATTCCCAGCCGCGTGCTCACGTTTGAGGATTTTGAAAAACTCGACGTGCCCCTGCCGCCGGTGTTGAAAAAATTTACCATGCTCAATCGCGGGCTGATTGTGGTGACCGGTCCGACCGGCTCCGGCAAGTCCACCACGCTGGCGGCCATGGTGGATTACGCAAATCGGAATCGCAAAGACCACATCATCACGCTGGAAGACCCGATTGAATTCGTCCACGAAAGCAAAAGCTGTCTGGTGTGTCACCGCGAAGTCGGCGTGCACACCAAGTCCTTTGCCTCGGGATTGCGCGGCGCGCTGCGCGAAGACCCGGACATCATTCTCGTCGGCGAAATGCGCGACCTGGAGACCATCGAGCTGGCCATCACGGCGGCGGCCACCGGCCACCTGGTCTTCGGCACGCTGCACACGCAGAGCGCCTCCAAAACCGTGGACCGCATCATTGACGTTTTTCCCGCGGACCAGCAAAACAAAATCCGCCAGACGCTTTCCGAGGCGTTGAAGGGCGTCGTGGCCCAGACGTTGTTCCGGCGCACGGACAAGAAGGGCCGCGTGGCCGCGTTTGAAATCCTCGTCTTCAACACCGCCGTCGCCAATCTCGTGCGCGAAGGCAAGACGCATCAAATCCCCGGCATGATCCAGGTCGGCAAGAAGATGGGCAACCAGCCGATGGACGATCACATCATGGAGCACGTGCGGATGAAACGCATTTCACCGGAAGAAGCTTATGACAAGGCGCTGGACCGGAAAAAATTCCGTTCTCTGCTCAAGCATCCGCCGGAAGAAGATGATGCCACCTGATTATGCGACGATTCGAGTTGGACCAAATTTTGACGACGATGCTGGCGTCGCAGCCGGAGGTTTCCGACGTTTTGTTCACGGTGGGCCGCCCGCCGCAGGTCGAGGCCTACGGTGAACTCAAGCCGGTGGTCCTCGAGCCGCCGATTGACAAGCTCACGCCGTATCAAACCGAGACCATCGCGCTGAACATCATCGGTGACAACCTGTGGCAGACTGAAGATTTGCTGCGCCATGGTTCGTGCGACGCTTCCTACGGACTTTCGGACGTGGCCCGTTTTCGTGTCAACGTGTTCGCACAGCGTGGAAATTATTCCATCGTCTGCCGCCAGCTCAATTCGACCATCCCGACGCTGGAAAAATTGAAGCTTCCGGACATTTTCAAGGAAATCCCGAAGGAAAAAACCGGTTTGGTCCTCGTGACTGGCGCGACCGGCTCCGGCAAATCCACCACGCTGGCCGCCATTCTCAACGAAATCAATCGCACCAAGCCGGTCCACATTGTCACGCTGGAAGACCCGATTGAATACGTTCATACGCACGACCAGGCCACCTTCAATCAGCGCGAGCTGGGCGTGGATTTTGATTCCTATGTCAACGGCCTCCGCGCCGCGTTGCGCCAGGCGCCGAAAGTGATTCTGGTCGGCGAGATGCGCGACTGCGAGACGGCGCGCATCGCGTTGAGCGCAGCGGAAACCGGCCATCTGGTGTTGAGCACGCTCCACACCATTGACGCGGGCGAAACCATCAATCGTATTCTGGGCATGTTCGAGACCGAAGAGCAGGAACAAATCCGCATCCGGCTGGCTGATTCGCTGCGCTGGGTTGTCAGCCAGCGGCTCGTGCCCAAAATCGGCGGCGGGCGCTTCGCCCTCCTCGAAATCATGGGTTCCAACCTGCGCACGCAGGAAACCATGCGCCTTGGCGAAAGCGAAGGCAAAACGTTTTACGAAATCATCGAGGCCAGCCATCCGTTCGGTTGGCGCACGTTCGATCACGCTTGCCTCGAAGCCTACGATCAAGGGCTTATCACGGAGGACACCGCCATGCTTTATTGCACCAAACGCAGCGTGGTTTCGCGCGGTCTTGACAACACCAAAAAGGGCCGCGGCGAAATCATCAGCAACGTCGGCTCGTTGCGCATGAAATCCGCGCCCAATGAGAGACCGCCCGTCCTTAAACTCAAGTAATCAAACCGCCATGAACCCCTCATTCGATTTTGTCAGCACCGCGGACCGACCGGCCTTGATCGCCTTTTCCACTCCGGAATGGCTGGAGACCGCGAAAGGCGCTCTGGTGGAACTGGGATACAAGGTGCACACCGCCGCTACGCACAGCGATTTCCTCGTGCGCTTCGGCCAGGTGCGTTATCAAGTCGTCATCGTCGAGGAACGGTTCGGCGCGAACAGCATTGAGGAAAACCTCACGCTGAAGGCGCTGCAACAAATGCCCGTCAGCCAGCGCCGCCACGCCACCATCCTCCTGCTCGGCGACTCGTTTCAAACCTTTGTGCCGATGGAAGCGTTCAAACACAGCGTCCATGCTGTTGTCAACAGCTCCGAGATGTTCCTGCTCCGGCAACTCGTTGAAAAAGCGGTCGCCGACAATGACACTTTTCTCCACAGCTTCCGCGACGTCCAGAATCGCGTTTACGCCAGCGACAACCACATGTAACGGTCGCGGCTTTTGATGAAAAGGTCCGCCGGTCAATTTCATGACCCGCCTCGATCAAGCGTTGGTTGAACGCGGCCTCTGCCAAAGCCGTGAAAAAGCCAGACGTGCCGTCCTCGCCGGTCAGGTCCGCGTCAATGCCCAGCCCGCACATAAACCCAGTGACCCCGTCAGGCCCGATGACGTCCTCGCACTGGATGCCGGCGAAAAATACGTCAGCCGCGGCGGCCACAAGCTCGAACACGCGCTCAAACAGTTTCAACTCGACGTGGCCGGATGTGTCGCGCTCGACCTCGGCGCATCCACCGGCGGGTTTACCGATTGCCTGCTCCAGCATGGCGCCGCGAAGGTCTTTGCCGTGGACGTCGGCCGGGGCCAGCTTGCGTGGAAACTCCGCCAAGACCCGCGCGTCGTCGTGATGGAAAAAACCAACGCGCGCCTTCTGACCGCCGCGCAATTCCCCCCGCCGTTCGCCCCCGCGGACCTGGCGGTGATTGATTGCTCCTTCATTTCGCTGCGCAAAATCCTGCCCGCCGCCGTTCCGTTGTTGAAACCGGACGGCAAAATCGTCGCGCTCATCAAACCGCAATTTGAAGCCGGCAAGGCCGAGGCCGACAAGGGCCGCGGCGTGATTCGCGAGGCCGCCATCCATGAACGGGTCCTGGAGGAACTGCGAAAATTTGTTGTCGAGCAGTCTGGCCTTTACTGGCGGAATGTGGTTGAATCCCCCCTGCTCGGCCCTGCCGGCAACAAAGAATTTTTGGTGCTGATTGAAAAAAGCCGCTGACCAAATCAACCGCGTCGGCCTCATCGGCAACGCCGAAAAACCCGATTGCGCCGGCATCCTGCACAAGGCCGCGCGGCTCGTCCAGCGTGCCGGACGCAAGGTGCTTCACAATCCCGACACCGCCGCCCTGGCGCGCGAGGCGGATTTGCTGCTCGTCTTTGGTGGCGACGGCACCATGCTGCACGTCGCCCGCGAAATCGCCGGTTCCACCACCCCCATGCTCGGCATCAACATCGGCGGACTCGGTTTCCTGACCGCCGTTCCGTCCGACGGGCTGGCCCACGCGCTGAATCACATCTGGAAGGGCGAATTCCAATACGAATCCCGCGTCCTGCTGGAAGCCGGCGGGACCTGCAACGGCCGGCTCATCCGCGAAAACGCGCTCAACGACATCGTGGTCGGTCGCGGCGCCGTTTCGCGGCTGATTGACCTGGACGTGAGCGTGAACGGCGAGTGGGTCACGCGCTACCGCTGCGACGGCTTGATTGTCAGCACGCCGACGGGTTCGACGGCCTATTCACTGGCGGCGGGCGGTGCGGTGATTTTTCCGACGGCCGACGTTCTGGCGCTGGTGCCCATCTGCCCGCACGCCATGTCGAACCGCCCGTTGATTCTGCCGTTGTCCTCGACCATCGGCATCAAGGCCATCAGCCCGGCGCCCGCGACCATCCTGAGCGCGGACGGCCAATTGGTTGGCGAACTCGATGCCGGCGATGCCGTGACAATTCGCCGCAGCCGCCGCAGTGTGCGCCTGATGCACCTGGCGGACAGTTCGTTTCTGGAAGCCTTGCGCCGCAAATTGCACTGGCGCGGCGCCTATTTATGAAAGGCTAAAAGCTAAAGGCTCAAGGCTGAATGAACAAGAAACCCAAATTTAAATTGATGAATTTGTTTCCTTTAGCGTTTAGCCTTCAGCCTTCAGCCTTTTAACTATGGTCCGTCTCAAAGACATTGCCCAAAAAATCGGCGTCTCCGTCATGACGGTTTCCAAGGCGCTGCGCGACGAACCCGACGTGTCGGCGGTGACGCGGTCGCGCATCAAGCTGCTGGCGCAGCAAATGGGTTACGTTCCCGACTCGACCGCGCAGGGGTTGCGCTCGCGCTTTACCAAGCTGTTCGGCGTCGCCATCCCGTCCATCACCAACCCGATTTACGCGCGCGTGTTTTTCGCCCTCGAAGAGCGGGCGCACGATTTAGGCTACGACGTCCTGCTCGCCCACACGCAAAACCAGCCGGAACGTGAAGAATCTTGCATCCGGCGGCTGCTGTCGCGCCGGGTGGACGGCTTGTTCATCTCGCCGGTTTATCGCATGGAACCGGAAGCCCGCATCTATCAGGAATTGCTCACGCGCCAGACGCCCACCGTTTTGCTCGGCCCGCCCGCGCCGTTCTGCAAATCGTTCGTGAGCGTGGAAATCGAGGAATTGATCGCCAGCTACACCATCACGCAACATCTTTTGAAACTGGGCCACAAACGCATCGCCTGTCTCACCGGGCCGTCCGCCTCGCCGTGGGCGCAGGAACGCCTGGAAGGCTATCGCCGCGCGCTCCGCGAAGCCGGTCTGGGCGTGGACGACCGGCTCATCTTTCAAGCCGGCAGCACGATTGAAGATGGCGCGAAAGCCACGCTGCAAATGCTCAACGAATCGTGCAACGCCACCGCCGTCCAGGCGGTGAATGACATGGTCGCCGTCGGCTGCGCCGAAACCCTGCTCGCGCAAGGCTTGCAGATCCCGGACGACATTTCGGTCGCGGGCTTCGGCAATATCATGGTCGCCGAACATTTCCGCGTGCCGATGACAACGATTCGCCAGCCGAAATTCCGGCTGGGCGTGGCCGCCGTGGACGCGATGATGCAATTGCTGAAAGGCCAGCGCCCGGAAATCAAACGTCTGAGCGCCGAATTCATCGAACGCAAGAGCACTGCCCCGCCGAAAGCTACAGCCCCCGCCGCCGCGCCAAAGGCTCACGAATAGATGCGGCTTCGGGGAGCACACGCGCCACGCGTGTGGATTCCAGCGCCTCGCTGGAATCTTTCGAAATGATTGAGCGAGGGCGCGCAATCGCGCAGACGAGGCGAAGCCTATTGCGTAGCCGGCCCGGGACAACCGTGACTCAAACAATTCGCTTTTTGGCAGGAATGTGCGGCTTGCACATCCGGTCGTCGTGGGCGGCACGTCATCATGAAAATTGACAACCAGACCCTGCGGCTTTTTGCGAACTCGATGGCTGCCTGCCTGTCGTCAGGGCTGACGCCGAAGAGGTCGCTGGAGCTGAGCGGGGCAGGAACACAATCCAAAGCTCTTCGGGCGGTGATTCGTGTGGCTCTGGATCGGTGCGATCAGGGCATGGCGATTTCCGAGGCTCTCGAACCCGGCGCGCGGGCTTTCCCGCACTTTTTCCTCCCGGTGATTCGCGCGGGAGAAGCGGGTGGCCGGCTGGTGGAAGCCTTTCAATTGCTTGACCATCAATGCCGCCGGATTGGCCCCTCCGTGTCACTTGTGCGCAACACCTGGCTCTATCCCCTCATCTGCATCGTCTTCGGCTGGATCATCCGAACCGGAATTTTTGTGTATTTCGGAAGGTACGATGCAGCCCGGCACTTCGTTTGCGCGACCTTTGGGACCGGCTCGCTGCTCATCCTGTTGGGGTGGCTCCTGTTCAAGGTACAGCCGGTGAAAAGGATGGTTGACCTCGTCCTGTTGCAAATACCACTCATCCGCGAGACCGAGCTTCGTCTGGCGGTCGTTTTGTTTTTTGCCACGTTCCGGCTGGCCTACGAGGCCGGGGGCCTGGGAGTGGTCGTCATGTTCGACCTCGCGTGGCGAACCGTACGCAATGACGCGATTCGTCAGGATTTGCTGAAAACCCGCCGAATACTGGCAGAGAATGGCACTTTCGGCGACGCCTTCGGGAAGCCGGCGCTGCTGGAGGACGACCTCAAGGGGCTGATTAACACGGGGTCAATCAGCGGGAAGCTGGACCGGAGCCTCACCCAAATCGTCGAGATGGCGACCCAGCAGCTCGAGACGACGCTTCGGATATTCAATCAATTCTTCCATCGCCTGGTCGCCATTACCGTTGCCATGTCAATCGTGGAGACGGTGCTCATCTGCATCCTGTAGAATTCCGTAAATCACGTATCAAGAGGATGGAAGGGCAGCATGATTCGGTTCAGGCTAAAGCCGAATGGCAATTGGCGGACGGGCAATCAAAGGAATCCATCAAAGTAAATGGCCTGCAAATGGCCCGCCGAAGTCGGAAGCTTGACCAATTAAGCAGGGACTGGCTCTGTGGGCGTGTATTGAGCGCGCGAAAAGTCCATGTTGGGAACTTTTACAGATGCCATTTTCAATAGCGCATGCAAAGTAAATTGCTGCACACCGACGGCCTCAATGCCAACTACCTCACCTTTTGAATCCAAATCAACGGCCACTATCATGTGTTCAGACTCCTGGGGGATAGTCTTTGCCACCGCCGCCCTCTTAAACCGCACATAAACGGCCCTTGCCTGAGAATCCACCTCAATGACAGGCGGATTTGTGCCTTTAACAATAAAACGATGTTGCTCAGTCTTCATAATACGCCGTGGCTAACCAACAATCATTTTGTTTGATTTCAGCAATCACTGTTAAAATACGATTCCCATCGCTTTTTGTAAAGCGTTTAAGCGCGCCACTATGCGTGCCTTGCTGCAATTTCTTTTCATCGTTTGCGTAACGAACAACGGTTTTCACATATTCCAAAGAGATTTTTCGCTCGGCGAGACGTAAGGCCATGTGGCGTGAAACGTGAAATTTCAGGCTTGTGTGCATTTTTTGAAATGCGAGCAAGGACATGAAAACTCAAGTTTTGAAGAAGTCAAGTTTTCGTCCCTCGATGCTCTCAACGCTCAGCCCCTTGTCGCGTCGTGGCCTTGGCGAAGACGGGAGCCTTCAGCCTTCAGCCTTTCTTGCCGCGTCGGCTTGTCGCGCCGAAATCAGATGAAGGCGGAAGCACAGCGAAGACGGGAGCGTTTAGCCTTTTCCCCAAAATCCCCGTTCCCGATCTGCAATTCCGACGAGATGCCTTGCGGCAATTGGAAACAAAATCGTTTTGACGCGCCAAAATAGAGCGACGGCAGATCAACCAGCGCGGCGTGCCGCGTGAGGCGAAGCCTTTTACGCGGCATTGACGGTGAGAAATTTTCGGCACACACTCGCTTCCACCATGCCAGCCGGGTTGCGACTTCGTCTGCTTTCGTCTGATTTCCATCGTCGCGCGGCTTCAACACGACCCGCCAGCACTCCGAGCCGACTGATACATCAAATTTGATGTTGCATTTTATGGAATTTGCCGTAGAGTTTTATGTGAATGCCAGCGGGCGTGCGCCCGTGCAGGGGTTCCTCGACGAACTCAAGCAAAGTGATCCGGACGATTTCGTGGCGGTGCTGGCCGGACTGGCGAAGTTGCGGGATCGTCGGAATCACCGTGAACCGCTGTCCAAGGCGCTCGTCGGCGGCCTGTTTGAACTCCGTCACGTCGGCAAGTTGAACACGCGCGTGCTGTGGTTCTTTGTGAAAGGCCGGCGCATCATCGCCGTCCACGGCATCCGCAACAAAGGCCAGGCCGTCCCGGCCCGCGACCTCGACATCGCGCGGGAGCGGATGGGCGACTGGCGGGCCAGATTTGAAATATGAAAACCAATTTCGACGTTTATCTGGAAGAACAACTGAAGGACCCGGCGTTTGCCAGGCGGTTTGCCCGGGCGGGCGCGGCGTGGGATGTGGCTTTGCAGATTGCGGCGTTGCGGGAAAAGGCCGGGCTATCCCAACGCGACCTCGCCCGCAAGCTCAAGACCTCGCAGCAGCAGATCAGCCGGCTCGAATCACCGTCATACGAGGGCCATTCCTTGAGCATGTTACGTCGCGTGGCCGAGGCCCTGGGCGCAACCGTTCACGTTGCCTTTGAAACGGGCGGTCAAACCGCGCCCATGATCCTGTCGGAATCCAAAATCCCGTATCGCACAGGCAGTCGGGGGAAGAAATGAATTAGAACCGGCACCCACTTTAGCGTTCAGCCTTCCTTGCCGCGTCGGCTTGTCGCGCCGAAATCAGATGAAGGCGGAAGCGCAGCGAAGACGGGAGCCTTCAGCCCTCAGCCTTTCTTGCCGCGTCGTAGCCTTGGCGAAGACGGGAGCGTTTAGCTTTTCTCAGAATCCCCGTTCCCGATTTGCAATTCCGACGGAATGCTTTGTAGCAATTGGGGGCAAAGTTGATTAAAAGAAAATCTCTGGACAAAATTTGCCGACGGGCGTATTCAGCCGACAGTCGGAAAAATCTGGACTTCAAAGTACCATGTTGTCCGGTTGCTTCCTTTGATTCTATGGCTGAAACGAAATATATCCTCGTATTGGCGAATTCAATTCGCACGAAGAATAATTACTGTGTGGCAGGAAAAATTGCGACGCGCCTCGACCACGACAAATTTGACATCCAGGAACAGTGGATTCGTCTTACCGATCCGCGAAATCCTGAAGGAGCTGTCCCCTACGCGAACACAATCTGTTCGGGGCACGGGCAAATTCACCCGCTGGATATAATAAAACTGGACCTGCGAGATGCGTGCAACAATCCCAATCACCCTGAAGATTGGTATTTTGAACCGTCGGGTCCCTGGGAATTCGTCCAGCGAGAAGACAAAAGTTGCCTTCGGAAGATTGCGGATAATCCTGCCACGCTTTGGTTCGACGAGGGGCATCCTGATTCAGTTTATGCCGGCTATGTCAGCCAAATGAAACCGAAACCATTCAGTATATGCCTCATTCAAGCGCCTGGGATTTTGGATTTTTGCTTTCAGAAGAAGGCAGTTCCTGACGATGCCAAACCAGGCCAGATGAAGCCTAAATATATTCGTGACCTCTCATTCACGTGCGCCGGTCGTTACCATGAATTTTCGGTCACGGACCCCGATTTTATGAAGCGCCACAACATTTGGAATCGAATGCAAGAGGTCACACAACTCATGCGTTTGAATGAATCCGGAAACTGTTTTCTTTGTCTAAGCCTCGGCTTGGAATTTCGTGGCCGTCATTACAAGATTTGTGCGACAATCTTTGAGCCGTGATGCCTGAACTTTTTACCATAGGTCACTCGACGCACTCGTGGGAAAAATTCCTTGAGTTGCTCCGGCAGCATCGCATCGAGGCGGTGGCAGACGTGCGCTCTTCGCCTTTCAGCCAATTTAATCCTCAGTTCAATCGGGAAACGCTCCGGCACGCGCTACGTGAACAGGGTATCGCCTATGTGTTCCTCGGAGAGGAACTGGGAGCACGAAGGTCGGAGCCGGAATGCTACGTGAACGGCCGGGTGGATTACTCGCTGATTGCGCGAACACCGGCATTCATTCACGGTCTTGACCGGATCATCCAAGGCGCGGCGAAAAAGCGAGTCGCCATGATGTGCGCGGAAAAGGACCCGCTGGATTGCCATCGTTGCATTCTGGTGTCGCCGCCACTGCAAAAGAGAGGAATCAAGATTCAGCACATTCACGATGACGGCACTCTGGAAAGCCAGGAACAGGCCGAACATCGCCTCGCCCAGAGTCTCGATCTCGCCGAACGCGAATTATTCAACTCGACCGATGAACTGGTTGCCGAGGCATACCGTCGGCAAGGAGAAAAAATCGCGTATGAAGAGGATGCGCTGGCATTGCGGGAAGAGTCACGAAGATATGGAGATTAAACTGTTCACCATCGGTTTCACGCAGAAATCCGCCCGGGATTTCTTCACGGCGCTGAAGGACGCGGGTGTAAAGCGTGTCGTGGATGTCCGGCTGAACAACAATTCACAATTGGCCGGGTTTTCAAAGAAGGATGACCTCCCCTATTTTTTGAAGGAGATAGGTGGAATTGATTACGTGCATCTACCGGAGCTGGCGCCGACCCAAGACATCCTGGAGGCATACAAAAAGCACAAAGGGGACTGGAAAGTTTACGAGGAAAAGTTTCTGGATTTGATGGCGCGTCGCGAAATTGAAAAGAAAATTAAGCCAGAACTGCTTCAACAGGGATGCCTGCTCTGCAGCGAACACCTGCCGCATCATTGCCATCGCCGGCTGGTGGCTGAATATCTCAATGCCAAATGGGGCGGAATCGAAACCAAACACTTGACCTGATGGCAGGAACGCATCCTGTGTATTGACACTTACGGCCTATGCTGCAATATGCGAACAAACAGATCGCGTTTACAATTTCATAGGAGAAACGAGCCATGCCACGACAAAAACTGACTGAAAAGCAGATCGAGGAAATGTACCAGTCCGGTGACTACCGAGTCGTCCAAGAACGTAACGACTTCCTGATCCCGCAGGTAATCGACTTCATCAAAGTCAAAAAGTGGATAAACATGCGCCCCGAGTACCAGCGCAGGCTTGTCTGGGACAAGGCCAAAAAGTCACGCTTTATCGAGTCGCTTCTTATGAACGTCCCAATCCCACCTGTATTTCTTTTCGAGTGGGAACTGAGCCGCTACGAAGTCATGGATGGCCAGCAAAGACTCAACGCGATCGTGGAGTTCTACGACAATCAACTCCCCCTCTCGGGCCTTGAGAAGTGGACTGTCCTTCACGGTCGGAGGTACGCTGATTGTCCGCCCACTATCCAAAAGGGGCTCGACCGGCGGCGCATCTCCGCGGTTGTCCTCCTAGCCGAGAGCGCCCAAACCGGCAAGGGGAAGGAGGACATCCGGCGACTTGTCTTCCAGCGTTTGAACACGGGCGGCTTGTCTCTGAAGCCACAAGAACTGCGAAACTCCCTTTACTCTGGTCCGTTCAACGACCTGCTTATCGAGCTCGCCGGTAACAGGTTATTCGACGAAATATGGGAAATACCACCATACGAGGATCACATGCGCGGCACCCATATCGGCTCCCAACTCGCAGAAAACTTACTCTTCAAACGCATGACCGATTGCGAAATCGTCCTGCGCTTCTTCGCCTTCCGGAACAAAGAGCGGATCAAAGGATCAGTTCGAAGCATCCTCGACAACTGCATGGAAGATCATCGCAATATTGACAACGTCACCCGAGACAAATGGCGTGCTGAGTTCGTCGAGAGACTTAAGCTCGCCAAAGCTGTATTTGGCGCCGACACCTTCCGGATCGAGGACGAAGAGGGTTACAAGGCGACCTCACAACCGCTATACGATGCCGTCATGGTGGCGGTTGACCGCCTCTATTCACGCCGAGGCGAACTGTTGCGGGGAAGGGCTCAAATAGCTAACAAGTTGCGCACCCGCCTCAAAAACGAGAAATTCTACGAACTCATAACCGGGAGGCCGAACACGGCGGATTCCGTCAAGAGTCGCTTAGACGCAGTCACGAGGTTGTTTCTAAAGTGCATCTAGCATGTCACCATGTTTGACGCCCTTGAAAAAGCCCTGGATGCTAACCTTCAGGAGCTGACGGATTGCCTAGATTTCGTTTCGGCCAGCTTCAAGTTGCGTCCACGTCTCGGCGACTACGTGAATTGGCCGGCCACCGAAGGGTCGCCACGGCAGATCATCAGAGATTTCCTCGATAGTGTCACCGGTCGAATCAAAACCAGCCACGAAAGGTCGAATTGAACCAGCCACCGGCTTTTCATAGACGAAACAAGCATTTTCGTTCCAAAAAGCTCCATAGCAGAGCGTTACAGGGAGATTTTGGGAACGAAAATGCGGACTTACGCGATTTGACTGGCCGGTTCATTTCGACCCTGGCTGGCCGGTTTCAAGTGACCGCTGACATCGATAGAAAGAACGCCAGAGAGCAAGTCATCTACCGTGCGTTGTATGTCAGCGGATACGCTGCCTACGAGGAATTCTCGCGTGACTTGATAGTCAGAGCCGCGGACCATATTTCCGCTAACGTCGGACCATACGACAGCCTTTGGGAAGAGATGAGGAGGGAACACATTTTCCGTACCGGGCAGGCGATGGAAACGATTCACCAGCCCCTTGAGCACTACGCCTTTGACTACCACCAGCTTTGCACAAACATCGGCGGCTGCATCCCTGGGCGCCCCAACTTCAAACTGAACTCCGACGCGCTCGCTCTCATCAGGGGTGCCCTTACGCCGGACAACCTCGAAAAAATCATTAAGCGCCTCTCCGTCTCATTCAATTGGGACATGATTGTCTCTCACGGACCCTTAAAGGCCTGTTTTCAAGCGCGGGGCACACGCGACCTTGCCAATCAGGTCAGAGCCTATCTGGAGGACATAGTAAAAAATCGCAACCGCATCGCCCACTCGACGAGCCTTGTGGCTGAAATCGGCGAAGTCCAAGTGAGAGAGCAATTCCGCTTCGTCGAAGCACTCTGCCACGCCCTTTCCACATTCGTGAAGGCCGACGTGGCCAAAAAAGTGGCATCCTGCAAAAGGCATGCATAGCTAGCTTTGAGGGTTGACCATCAAACCAGTTGCAGCGGTTCGAATGGGCGGCCAAGAATCAGCGCGCTCTTCGTCTTCAACCAGCTTTCCAAGACACCGGCATAGACGTTGCGGAAATCCACGTTGTATTTGATGTCGCCCTCGAACAAATCCTGCGGCGCAAACAAAAGTCAATTTCGTGCTTGTAACGCGCCTTGATTTGTCAGAAAAAATGGGTAGTTTTTCTGACAAGTTGCAGAGCAATTATTGAATGAAAACCATTGATTCCAGGCTCAAAAGCCGCATTTACGGCAACGGGAGGGGTTCGGCCTTCACTCCGAATGACTTTTTGGACATCGGCGGACGGGATGCCGTGGATAAGGCGTTGTCGCGTCTGGCGGCCAAGGGAACGATTCGCCGGCTGGCGCGGGGGCTTTATGAGTACCCACGGGAACATCCGGAACTGGGAATACTTTCGCCAGACATTGAGAAGGTGGCGAAGGCACTTGCCGGGAAAGATCGGATTCGGCTGCAGCCAGCCGGGGCTTACGCGACAAACCTGCTCGGATTGTCCGAGCAAGTGCCAGCCAGGGTGGTTTTTCTGACGGACGGGGCGTCGCGCAAGGTAAAGATTGGGCGGCAGGAAATCCAGTTGCGCCGCACCACGCCACGCAACATGGCGGCGGCAGGACGATTGAGCGGGTTGCTGATGCAGGCGTTGCGGCATTTGGGCAAAGAACACATCATTCCGGCGCGGGTGGCGCATTTGAAACGCACGCTACCCCCGAAGGAGCGACGACAGTTGTTGAAGGATTTGCGACTTGCTCCCGCGTGGATTCATCCGCTGTTTCGGGAACTGGCCGGCGAATGATTTGTGAAATTGGAATTCTTCAAACGCCCCGCGTCGGAGCAGACGCTTATTATCCGGGAGACGGCGGCACAGCGCGGGTTGTTGCCGGTGATGGTGGAAAAGGATTTCTGGGTTTCGTGGACGTTGGCGGTGCTGTTCGCGCATCCGGAGTTCGGCAATCAACTTGTCTTCAAAGGCGGAACGTCATTGTCGAAAGTTTTCGGCGTGATCGAACGGTTTTCCGAGGACATTGACTTGTCCGTGAGCCCGGCGTTTCTCGGCATCAGCGAGGAATCGGTGGAACAGGCCGGCAGCCGAAACAAGGCAGCGGCGCGAATGAAAGAACTGGAAGCGGCGTGCACCGAACGCGTGCGTGACCGGTTCCTGCCTGAGCTTGAGCGAATCGCCAGCGAAGCCCTTGGCAATCACTCTGGCGGCGCAACGTGGATGGAATTTCAGGTGGATGCCATGACTCATTCGCCAGTGGTACTTTTCCATTATCCGTCCACCGAGCCGTCCGGCTTCGAGTATCTGCGGCGTTTCGTGAAGATGGAGTTTGGATCACTGACGGACCAAAGGCCGGTGGGAACTCATATAGTGCGGTCATGGGTGGCTGAGGTGTTTCCAAAAATGTTTGAAAATTTCCGGTGTGAATTGGTGGCGTTGGAATTGGAACGGACTTTCTGGGAAAAGGCCACGATTCTGCATGCGGAATATCATCGTGATCGGACAAAGCCAATCCGTGACCATTTCTCACGTCACTATTCCGACATGGCCGCGCTGGCCTGGCACGACGTGGCCGAACGCGCACTGGCTCGTGACGATTTGCGGCAACGCGTGGCGAACTGGAAGAGCCGGTTCTTTGCGGCAAGTTGGGCGCGCTATGATTTGGCCAGGCCCGGAACATTCCGTCTTGCGCCGCAGGAATTTCGGTTGGCTGAATTGGAGAAGGACTATCACACGATGCGAGACATGTTTCTGGCCGAGCCACCATCATTTGAAAGTGTCATAAGAACGGTATCCGATTTGGAATACGAAATCAATGCAAGGCCGCCATCGTGAGCTCCGGCTTCGCGGTTGACCATCAAACCAACT
>CAWHAH010000018.1:0-54038 GCA_963827205.1 uncultured Verrucomicrobiae bacterium | reverse complement strand
AAAAATGAAAAGCTCGTCGGCGAAGTGGAAACCACGGTAACGGCATTTCAGCCGGTGGATTTGACGAACGCGCAGAAACGCGACGCGCGTTCTTACACGCCGGACACAGTGCTGGTGTTCAATCGTGACGTGCGCGGGTTCAAGGCCGGTGAATCGGCACGATTGAAAATGATTACGGATACGCATTTGCTGATGGAAACGGACACGCGCATCGTCCCCATTTCATTCAAGCAACTGGACAAGCTGACGGCCTGCCAGCGCAAGGAACTGGCTTTGGCCGCTGGCGACAAGCTGCAACTCAAGGCGAATGGCCGCAGCGTCGAAAACCGCAAGCTGGTCAACGGCGAACTGGTCACGGTCAAGGCCGTCCAGCCGGACGGCCGCATTGCGCTGGCGGATGGCCGGGTCTTGGATAAAAACTTCCGCCAGTTCGTCCGGGGCTACGCCATTACGTCCTATGCGTCACAAGGCAAGTCGGTGGAATACGTTTTGTTTTCGGATTCGGCGGCGAAGGCCGCGACGAATCAGCAGCAATGGTATGTCACCATTTCGCGCGGCAAAAAGGGGATTCACATTTTCACCACGGACAAGGAGCAGTTGCGGGAGAACATCACGCGCAGCGGGGATCGCCCCTCGGTGGTGGATGCGCTGATAGCGCATTACCGGAAACATGATTCGTTCTTCCGCCTGATTGAACGGCGTTGGGGAATGCGGGTGGCGCTCACCATGACCAACAGCAAACGCGCCAGAGAATTCCGCGCGCTGCGCCAGCGGCAAAACCAAAGTCAGGCGCAAGCGCAAACTGAAACGATCAAGCAGACGGTTGAATCCAATGAGCCGCGCCAGCAACCCGTCCAGACACCGGCGCAAATCCACATGGCTGAAACCACGGAGCCAAAAATCAAGCCACACCTGATTTTCCCGGAAGCCCCCAAAAAACAGTCGCGCGGTTACAGGCCATGAACGGCTGTCAGTCCAAAGGGTAATCGTCGTGGTCATAATAGTCCGGTTCCCGCATCGGCGGGAATGGATCAAACGGCGGTTCCGGTGGCGGCGGTGGCGTTCCCGGCAGTTCAATGAAAATGACTGGCCGGACGTGGGGCATGGATTTCCCTCCCTTTCGTCGCAATGCGCCGCACAATACCCACACCAAAAGAGCCAGCAAAAGATAGATGGCTCCGATGAGAAAATAGAGCGCATGGTCGTGAACGAATCCGTCAAGGTGTTTCAATCCCGACGCTTCCAGTTCGAGTGCTTTTATTTGCCAAGGTTGCATGATGTCCTCCTTATGCCGCGACGTTTTGCGCCGCTGGTTCGGGGTTGTGGCTTCCAATAATAGCCTTCTGTTGCTTCTCGTATTCGCTTAACGACGGCATTTCCACCGGGGCTTTACGGGAATACGCCCGCGTCATCGCCCGGCTGTTGTGCCCAAGATTCACCTGGGCATACCGTTCGGGATAGCCCGCCGTCTTCGCCCGTTCCGCCCAAGCGTAGCGGTAGCTGTGTAACGAGACGCCTTTGATGCCAAGTCCATCGCAGCGTTGTTTGAACTCCGTGGCGCGGTCGCCAGAGCGGACAGTCCGCAGATACGGAAACAACGGGCCGTTGCCCGGCAGGTCGCGCAGGATTTCCTCCATGTCTTGATCCATGCGCATGATGGCAATGGAGCCGGTCTTCTGGCGCGCATAGCTGATGACGTGGTGTTCCCAATCAACGTCCTCGGCGTTCAATCCCGCCAGATCGGATTGCGATGCGCCCAAATGCCACGCCAGTTTATAGAACGCCTTGCGTTCGGGATTGTTCTCGCGGGCGACGATGGCCAGATGTTCGGCCAGCGTGATGCCGCGCTTCTCTTTGAACTCGACGGCGGGCCACTGGCGTTTCGGCACCAGCGGCCATGGTAGCCAGTTCATGTCCACGCAGAAATTGTGCAACCGCCGGAGATAAACATTGGTCGAGACGGTTCCCATTTGCAGGACTTTCAGAATCGCTTCGCCCTTGCTTTCGATGATGACCTGCGGCAGCAACATGGCCAGCGCCTTGTCTTTCGCGGCAGTTTTCCAGCGATGCTGATTTGCCCCCTGCTTGGTGCCAATCAACGATTCAATGGCGTTCTGCCATGTCCGTGTGGTCATGCCCTTGTCCGAACCGGCCAGATACGCCTTGGCGATTTGCAGGTTAAGAACGGGCTGGCGTTCGGAGTTGTTCTTGGCCGCGACAACCTGCTTGGCATCGTCCTCATTGGCCGTGCCGAGACTGGTGCGCTTGCCGGTGCTGGTGTCCACGCAATAAAACTTATTGCCCCGGATACCACGACGAATTAAGCGATAACGTGTTTTCATAATGTTCACGCAATCGCAAGGATAACTGAAGCCGGTTCCGCAGAGTTAGCGAGTAGTCGGCGGGTTAGCGCCGGTTACGCTGAATTCTAACGGAGTAGATAAATCGGTGTCCGTTTTGGTGTCCGTTGCGGACTCCTGCGCCCTTAAACCGTTGCTGCACTCACAGTTCGGTTTGGAGGCGGAGGTCGGAATCGAACCGACGGATGAGGCTTTTGCAGAGCCCTGCCTTACCACTTGGCTACCCCGCCACCCGGAAGGGCGAAGCTAGTTTCCTTTTGCACCCGAAGCAAGTTCAAGTTTCGCCCGCTAACCGTTTCAATCCGTGAAACCCAATTCCCGCCGCCGGCGCCAAAGGTCCTTCGGCTTGAAAATACCCGCCGGCGTGATGATGCCTGTGATTAATTCCGGCGGCGTCACGTCAAAACCTGGATTGCGCGCCCCACTCGTTGGATTGCCGACCCGAACGTAACACCGCGACTTTGAACCTTGAACCTTGGACTTTGAGCTTTGCACAACTCCCCACGCGCCCAGGACTTCGCTTTCGTCGCGCTCCTCAATCGGAATGTCAAGACCGGATTTCGAATTCCAATCAATTGTCGAGAGCGGAATGGCCACATAAAACGGAATACCGTGCCGATTTGCAAGGACTGCCTTCGTGTAAGTACCGATTTTATTCGCAATCTCGCCGGTGCGACCCAACGTGCGATCGCTGCCGACGATGACCAGATCAATTTCGCCGCGCTGCATCAGGTGCCCGGCAGCGTTGTCGGCGATGACTTGGTGCGAAATTTTCTGCTGCGCCAGTTCCCACGCCGTGAGGGTCGCGCCCTGCGAACGCGGCCGTGTTTCGTCGCAGAAGACATGAAATTTTTTGCCCTGCGCCTGCGCGGCATACATCGGCGCGGTGGCGGTGCCGATGTCCACAAAAGCGAGCCAGCCGGCGTTGCAATGCGTGAGGATTTTCGTGCCGTTGCGAATGAGTTTCACGCCGTGCCGCCCGATGGCTTCGCAATGGCGCACGTCTTCGCCGGCGAATTCCTCCGCGGCGGCCAGCGCGAGGGCCTTTTGTTCAGCCACGGTTTTGCCCGCGCACATGGCGGCGCGGACCGTGTTCATGGCATTGACGGGATCAACGGCTGTTAGTCGCGCGTCTTTCAACGCCTGATAAACAGTTTCGGCATACCGGCAGAATTTCGGCACGTCTCCGCCGCGAAATGCGGCGGCGCCTTGCGCCAGCCCGTAAGCGGCCGTCGCGCCGATGGCCCCGGCGCCGCGCACGATCATGTCGCGGATGGCTGCAGCGGTTTCGCGGAAATTGCGTGCGGCGACGATTTTGAATTCGTGCGGCAGCAATCGCTGTTCGACCAGCAAGACGGCGTTGCACGCGCGGTCGAAGGTGACAGTGCGGTAATGTCGGGTGCGCCTGTGAACGGTGACGTTCATGTGATGACGTTTGGAAATTTCCGCGCGTTAAATTGGTTCAACCGACCTTGACTCTCATCCGGCGGATTTTGTCCTGGATGTCGCGGTAAATGGGTTGCTGGCGGAGTTTGTGCAGGTCGGGATCCTTGGTGAGCCAGTTGAAGTCACGATAGCCGAGGCTTAGTGCCTTTTCCAACGCGAGCGCGGCTCGGTCAAATTGTTCGGTAAGCGAATAGCTGCACGCGAGATTGTAAAAAACGAGCGCGTCGTCCGGCCGCAGGCGCGCGAGGCGTTCATCCACCTTGAGTCCCTCGGCGTAACGACCGCGTTGCGTGTAATGATCGCCCAGCAATTGCAGCGCGTCAACGTAACCGGGCTCGCGGCGGACGAGTCCCTCGATGAATTCGATTTTGACGTCCAAGTCGCGCTGTTCAGAGCGCGTCATCTTTTTTCTGGCACTGCTTTTACACGGCATACAACGCGGTGCAGTGTCCCGCACTCAGCCGGCCAAGTCAAGCGCAGCGGATGTGGTGTTTTTTGCCAAAGCCTTCATAGGAAATCGAAAGCGGGGCGGGGCGAAGCCAAACACCGCAAAAAATGCCGGCCAAGGCGGGGCCCTCGTCACCCGTGACCAGCGAATATTCCAATGGCTTCGCCGGCGCCAGCCACCGCCCGGTCGGTAAATAGGAGATTCTCCTATATCCCTAGTCATTTACCCCAGGACGCAATCAGGGAGAGCACCAGTTGTAACGGGCGCACAATTCCCTTAATTTGCTGCCATGCAAACAATATATGCGAAGCCTGATACGAATAATCCCGCGGACGCGGTTCATCTTCGGTCCAACACTTTGGCTGCCCCGAACGGCAATGGCAATGGCAACGGCAACGGCAACCGGGCGCTGGTGGACGCGCTGGTCGGTTCCCGGGTTTACCGGGAATACGAACGGGCCTTCAGCGACATGACCGGGCTGCCGGTGGCGTTGCAGCCGGTGGAGACCTGGCAGTTGCCCCACCACGGGAAGCGGAACGAAAATCCGTTTTGCGCGTTGATGTCGCAGAAAAGCCGCGCCTGCGCAGCGTGTTTGCAGGTACAGGAACGGCTCTGTGCCCGGGCGACGACCGAACCGCAGACGGTTGCCTGCCCCGCCGGGCTGTGCGACACGGCCGTGCCGGTGCGGTTGAGCGACCGGTTGATCGGCTTCCTCCAGACCGGGCAAGTGTTCCGGAAAAAACCGACCGAGGCCCAGTTTGAGCGGACGGCCAAGCTGACGGAGAAGTGGGGATTGGATGTGGACCGCGAAACCCTGCAAAAGGCCTATTTCTCCGGCAAGGTCGTTTCCCCCAAACAACATGAATCCGCCGTCAAATTGTTGACCATTTTTGCCCAGCACCTCGCCATATTGAGTAACCAGGTCTTCATCCAGCAGGAAAATGCCGAGCCGCCGGTCATCAAACGCGCCCGGGAATACATCCAGGAGCACCAGGCCGAGGAACTTTCGCTCAACCAGGTGGCCAGGGCGGTCAACATGAGCACGTTTTACTTCTGCAAAATGTTCAAGAAGGTCGCGGGCATCAATTTCACCGATTACGTCGCGCGGGTGCGCATCGAAAAATCGAAAAACCTGCTGCTCAACCCCAACCTGCGTGTGAGCGAAATCGCGTTTGAAGTCGGCTTCCAGTCTTTGACACACTTCAACCGCGTGTTCAAGAAACTCCTCGGCCAGTCACCCACCGATTACCGGGCGCAACTGCTCACCCATTGAGGGAAAGCGCGACGAGTAACACGTAACGGGTTGGCGGGTGAAGCCTGCCGCAGGTCACTGGCCGTTTCTTATGATTGAGATTGGCAGCGGCGCGGGATTTCCCGATATTCCCTTCATCCTTGAAATGAAGGAGTACCGGAAAATGTCCCGAGCCGAACTGCTCGCCTGGATTGAGAAATTCAAATCCAAACAGGCCACGCGCACGAAGGCGCAGCAGCAGCGGGCCGCCGCCGCGTTGCGCGACAGCGAGGAGCGGCTGCGCGCGATTCTGGAAACCGCGGTCGAAGGCATCATCACCATTGACGAGCGCGGCATCATCGAGTCTTTCAATCCGGCGGCGGAAAAAATCTTCGGTTGCCGGGCGCGCGAAGTCATCGGCAAAAACGTCAGCCTGCTCATGCCCTCGCCACATCGCGAGCAACATGACGCTTACATCGGCAATTATCTCCGCACCGGTCGCGCCAAAATCATCGGCATCGGGCGCGAAACCGTCGGGCGGCGCAAAGATGGCGCGATTTTTCCGATGGACCTGTCCGTGAGCGAAGTACGGCTGGCGGACCGGCGGTTGTTCACCGGGTTCGTCCGCGACATCACCGGGCGCAAGCAGGCCGAGAAAGCCCTCTTGCACTACGCCGCGCTGGTGGAATCCTCCGATGATGCCATCGTCGGCAAAACGCTGGAAGGTTACATCACCAGTTGGAACAAAGGCGCGGAAACCATCTACGGTTACACTCGCAAAGAGATGATAGGCAAGCACATCTCCATCCTGATTCCGGCGGACCGTAAGGACGAGGAGCCGGAGATTCTGGAAAAAATCAACCGCGGCGAGTCCGTGGACCATTACGAAACCATCCGACAGCGCAAGGATGGCCGGTTGATTGACATTTCGGTAACCATTTCGCCCATCCGGGATGCCGACGGGAAAATCATCGGCGCATCGAAGGTGGCGCGGGATATCACCGAACGCAAACGGCTCGAACGGGAAATTCTCGAAATCAGCGACCGCGAGCAGCGCCGCATCGGGCACGATTTGCACGACGGTTTGTGCCAGCATCTCGCGGGGATCGAATTGATGAGCCAGGTGCTGGAACAAAAATTGACACCGCGGTCCAAAGACGCCGCAAAGCGTGCCGGTGACATTGCCAAAAACGTGCGCGAGGCCATTGGCCAGACCCGTTCGCTGGCGCGCGGCCTTTCGCCGGTCACGCTGGAATCGGAAGGACTCGCGTCCGCACTCCACGAACTGGCGGTGAACACCGAAAAACTGTTCAATGTCGAATGCCGTTTCGATGCCGACTCGGACGTTCTCGGTGCCCAACCACGCCGTGGCCACGCATCTTTTCCGGCTGGCGCAGGAAGCCGTGTCCAACGCCATCAAGCACGGCAAGGCCAAGCGGATTTCCATTCATCTCAAGGCCGATCCCGGACGCCTCTATCTGGCCGTGAACGACAACGGCCGGGGCATGCCGGCGGAAATCCCGAACCCCAAAGGCATGGGCCTGCGCATCATGCAATCCCGCGTCGGAATGATCGGGGGCACCCTGACCATCGAACGGAATGCCGGCGGTGGCACCAGCGTCATCTGCTCGGCCCCGAACAATTCGGTTCCGGACAAAATGGAACGTGGACATGTTCAATGAAATGAAAATTTTGCACTGCACTTGCCCCTCACCCCGGCCCTCTCCCCGAGGGAGAGGGGGAATTGTTCCCAGCCGCCTGGATTGTCGGGCGGCGGCAGTTGCAGCACACAATTTGAATAATCGCAAATGTGCGATTGCTGTTCCCTCCCCCCACGGGAGAGGGTCAGGGTGAGGGGAAACCAACCATGAAATATTCAGGATAATCTGTTCCATGCCCGCCAAAAATAAAATTCCCGTGAAGCGCGTGCTCATCGTGGACGACCACCCGATGATGCGCACCGGACTGGCGCAACTGATTGACAACGAACCCGACCTGAAGGTCTCCGCCGAGGCGGACAATGCGGGCCAGGCGCTCGATGCTGTCGCCCGGCAACCATTCGATTTGATCCTGCTCGACATTTCGCTGCCCGACAAAAACGGACTGGAACTCATCAAGGACATTCAGACGTTAAAGCCGGGGCTTCCGATTCTGGTCGTCTCCATGCACGATGAACTGCTCTATGCCGAGCGCGTATTGCGGGCGGGCGGGCGCGGCTACATCATGAAACAGGAGGGCGGCAAAAAGTTTTTGCAGGCCATCCGCCAGGTGTTGGGCGGACAGGTTTATGTAAGCGAAAAAATGTCCGCGCGCATCCTGGAGAATTTTTCCGGCCGGCACGGCGAGGCATCGGCTTCGCCCATCGAACGACTGACCGACCGCGAGTTTGAAGTCTTCCAATTGATTGGCCAGGGCAATAGCACGCGCGACATCGCCCGGCACCTGCGCCTGAGCATAAAGACCGTCGAGGTGCATCGCGCGAACATCAAGGGAAAGCTGAAATTAAAAACCGCGACCGACCTCGTCAGCCACGCCATCCGCTGGGTGGAGACGGAACAAAAAGGCTGACAAGACCGCCGGAACAGTTGCCCGTTCCGGCACCTGAATCACAGACGAAACGTCCTTTTACTCGCCTGCTGCCGACGCGGTGTCGGCAATGGCGCGCTTTTTTATTTCGCTAATTCCCCGTTTCCGTGAATGAGCACCGGCGCAAAGCACCTACATGGGGATCTCCATCGTGCGGCTGTGCGGGGTTCGCGAAGTGGTCGCCTTTGCCTTGGGTGCCTTCGTGGGTGACATCCAGCGCTTTGCCTCTCCCAAGCAGCTCGTCAAGTACGTCGGACTCAATCCTGCCTTCGACGATAGTGGAGAGTCGGAGTAGAGCGGCGGTATCGGCGGCCACGGCCATAAGCTTTTGCGGTGCCTGCTCATGGAGGCAACCCAAGCCATCCTGCGCTGCGCCAAGACTCCCTTGGCCGGTTGGGGCAAAAAACTGCTGGCGTGCAAGGGCAATGTCAACCTGGCCGTGGCCGCCATCGGCCGCAAACTCACAGTGGCCGTTTGGTATCTGATGATGGGCCGTTGGACCCCCTTGGAAGAAATTGATGACCGCTTGGTCATCAAAGTGGGCAAGATCATCAGTCAGGTTGGACCCAAAGCACTCAAGCAACTGGGCCGAACGCGAAAAGAAATCCGCCAACGAACCTACCACGCGCTCAAGACCGGGAGAGTTTACTATCTGGATTCCAACAAAACCTTCATCTCAGTCCAGGCATGAACTGAAAAAGAAAAAACGCTTTTAATGAAAAAATTGCTTGTCAAACCACATACCCGAAATCCGCGGTTTGTTTCGGGGCTTCCGCCTTCGACTCCGGCTACGGCGCGACAGGTGCGTCCCGGATTTCGGTTTTGGAGATGGCAGATGGGAGGTTCCCGGCGCGAAAGGCGTCCTTGACACCGTGGTTGGGCGTGGGAAATTCCTACTGTGAAGACATTGACTGTGGACGCGCACAAGCGAATACGAATACCGGACGCCAAACCGAGCCAGGTGTTTGCCTGCGAAAATAACGGCGACGGACGGCTGACGCTTACGCTGGTAAAGGCGGAGGCAAAGGAGCCTTTCCCACCGGGATCGCTGGCCAAATATGTCACGCCAGAACGGGACGCAGAGATGTTGGACCTGCTCAAGGGCTGTTCGCTGGAGGCGCCGACGTGAAAAAACAGTTCGATGTCTGGCGGTTCAACTTTCCGAACCGCGGAGAACATCCAGTCGTCATCGTCTCGCACGACGATTTTTGCGCCGGTGCAGTGGTGAACGTGCTTTACTGCACGAGCCAGAGACAAAACCGCGCAGCCAAGCCCTATGAAGTGATGTTGAACGGGGCGGATGGCATGGACTGGGAAAGCTTTTGCGACTGTTCGACCTTTTTCTCCGGGCTGGCGGCGGGGCTTTTCAACCAGCGCGGCTATGTCAGCTTGGAACGCCGGCGGGCCATCCGGGGAAAAATCCGCGACGTGTTCCGTCTGGCGGCAAGCGATTGAAAAACATTCCCGGCGAGCTTCCCGACCGAAGGCCGGTTCAAAACAGCCACGCGTTCAGGAAACCGTTCTGCGCCGGCAACGTTTTCGCGCACGGTCTTTTCACACAGTTGAGCGCCTGCGGCCCGGCCAGGCAAAAGCAAACCAGCTTCGTGGATTGATCAGAATTCGTTTTGCCGGATGCAGGGGACGATATAATTTCGGCGGTGACGGCTTGGATTCAAAGATTTGAAAAGCCGTCACGCAAAAAAGGTTAAGCCTTTAACAATCGCTGGCGAGTGTTTCGCCGGAAAAACGGGGACTTTCTGGATGACGAAATTGTTATGCTGGAGACGCTTTTATATCCCAAGGCTGTGGCCGTCATTGGCGCTTCGCGGAACCCCGGCAAGGTGGGTTACGCCCTGCTGGCCAACCTCGTGAACGGCGGGTTCAAAGGGACGATTGTCCCCGTCAACCCGGAAGCCAGTGAAATCCTCGGCCTCAAATGTTACCCATCGCTCGACCAATACGAAGGTCAAGTTGACCTCGGCATCATCGCGGTGGCGGGCAAACATGTGCAGGACGCCCTCCAAAGCTCGATTAATGCCGGCGCCAAATCGGTCATCGTCATCACCGCCGGCTACCGGGAAGTCGGCGCCGAGGGTGCCAGGGCCGAAGAGGACCTCGTCGCCATCTGCCGGCAGAGCGGCGTGCGGATGGTCGGCCCGAATTGTCTGGGCGTGCTCAATGCCGACCATCATCTGAACGCCTCGTTCGGCCCGTCTGCGCCGCCGCCGGGAACAATTTCCATCATCTCGCAATCCGGCGCGTTGTGCGGGGCCATTCTCGACTGGGCGGCCAGCCAGAAGCTCGGTCTGAACAAGGTTATCAGCTTCGGCAACAAGGCCGATCTCAACGAGGTGGACTTCATCCAGGCGCTGGCGGAAGACAAAGGAACAAAGGTCATCGCGGGCTATTTGGAAAGCATCAAGGAAGGCAACAAGTTCCTGCGTATCGCGGAACAGGCGGCTTCCGTCAAGCCGGTCGTGATTCTGAAAGTCGGCATCACCCAGGCGGGCGCCAAGGCCGCGTCGTCGCACACCGGCAGTCTGGCGGGCGCCGACATCGCCTACGGCGCGGCATTCAAGCGCGCCAGCGTCATCCGCGCCGAGAATTTTGAGGCGCTCTTCGACTATTCGATGGCGTTCGCCATGCAACCGCTGCCCAACGGAGAGCGCGTGGCCATCCTCACCAATGCCGGCGGTCCCGGCATCATGGCGGCGGACGCGGCCGAGTTGCTGGGTCTGAAGATGGTTTCGCCGATGCCGGCGACCGACGTGAAGCTCCGCGCCTTCCTGCCGGCCGCGGCGGCGTTTGGCAATCCGATTGACGTGATTGGCGATGCGGACCCCGACCGCTACGCGCGGGCGTTTGAAGTGTTGCAAGAGGACGAAAAAATTGACGCGATAGTCGTGGTGGTGACGCCGCAAAACATGACGCGTCCGCTAGAACTGGCGGAGAAACTCGCCGCGGCGCACAAGGGGCAAAAGCCGGTGCTGGCGTCGTTCATGGGCGGCACGGAAGTCGCCGCTGCCAAGGTAAAACTGATGGCCGTGGGCATCCCGAATTACCCTTCGCCGGACCGCGCGGTGACCGCGCTCCGGGCGATGTGCGATTACGCGGCGTGGAAACGCCGGCCGCCCCGCATCGTCACACGTTTTCCGGTCAATCGCCGCCGTGTGGATCGCATCATCAGCCTGCAAGCGCGCAGCGGCACGACCCAAATTGGCGAAGTCGAGGCCAAGGAAATTTTGCGCGCCTACGATTTCAATATTCTGGGCGGCCAGTTGGCCCGGACCGGCGACGAAGCGGTGGAAATTGCCGAGCGCCTCGGTTACCCGGTCGTGCTGAAAATTTCGTCGCCGGACATCATTCACAAGTCCGATTTCGGCGGTGTGCGCATCAACCTGGCCAACGCCGAGCAGGTGCGCGATGCGTTTGACCTGATGGTGCTGCGCATTCAGAAACGTGCGCCCAACGCGCATCTGCGCGGCGCTTACGTCGAGAAAATGGGCCAGCGCGGGCGCGAAGTGATTCTGGGCATGACGCGTGATCCGCAGTTCGGACCGATGCTCATGTTCGGCCTGGGCGGCATTTTCGTGGAAGTGATGAAGGACGTGACGTTCCACCTGGCGCCGATTACGCCGGAGGAGGCGATGCAAATGTTGAAGGGCACGCGTTCCTACGCCCTTTTGCAGGGCGCGCGCGGCCAGGCGCCGGTGGATTTGGACGCCATCGCCGGCGCGCTGCAACGCATCAGCCAGCTGGCCACGGATTATCCGGAAATCTTGGAGCTGGACATCAACCCTTTCATTGTCGGCCCGGTCGGCGTGCAGGCCTACGTGGCCGACGCGCGGATGACGCTTTCCACCTCAAGCAAAACGCATGAATAGCCACCACGATTTCAAAATCGCGCATCGGGGCCATGAACCGGCAGCGGACCGGAGCGCGGACAGCCATGTCCGCGACGTCCGAAACTGTGATTCACGCGGACAAAGCTGTCCGCGCTCCGAGCCACGGGACGCGTTCATTTCATTTTGAAGTATGCAAGACAAACCGATTACCTACGACCCGAACTGGCAGGAGACCTGCAAGTCGCAATTGCTCACCGCGGCGGAGGCGGTCAGGAGAATCCGGCCCGGCCAGCGCATCTTCATCGGCACCGGCACGGCCGAACCGCTCGAACTGGTGAGCGCGCTCAGCAAACGCGCCGCCGAACTGCCGGACACGGAAATCGTCCACCTGCTGACCTTTGGCGACGCCCCCTACGCCCACCGGGAACTGGCGCAGTATTTCCGCGTGAACAGCTTTTTCATCGCCGAAAACGTGCGCGACATCATCCAGGAAGGCCTCGGCGACTACACGCCGATTCATTTGTCCGACCTGCCGCACCTGTTCGACAGCGGCCAGTTGCCGCTCGACGTGGCGTTGATTCAAGTCACGCCGCCGGACCAGTTCGGGATGTGCAGCTTCGGCGTTTCCGTGGACATTGTGAAGAGTGCCGCCGAAAACGCCTCGCTCGTCATCGCGCAGGTAAATGTCAAAATGCCGCGCACGCTGGGCGACTGCTTCATCCACGTCAACGATATTGACGTGCTGGTTCCATCCGAAGCGCCCATTCTGGAAGTGCCGGCGCCCGAGGTGACCGAGACGACCCGGCAGATTGCCGAATACATCGCGGCGCTGGTGGAGGACGGCTCGACGATCGAGTTCGGCATCGGCCGCATCCCGCAGGCGATGTTCGGCTTCTTGAAGGGCAAAAAAGACCTCGGCGTCCACACCGAAATGGTCACCGACAACATCATCGAACTGATCGAGTGCGGCGCCATCACCGGCAACCGCAAGGCGATTGATCACGGCAAAATCGTCGCCAGTTTCTGTCTCGGCACGAAGAAAATTTACGATTACGTGGACAATAACCCGTTGTTTTCCTTCCACCCGACGGAATATGTCAACGACCCTTCCACCATCCGCCAGCAGTACAAGATGGTGGCGGTCAATACGGCGCTGGAAATTGATCTGACGGGCCAGGTCTGCGCCGACTCCATCGGCTCAAAATTTTTCTCCGGCGTGGGCGGGCAGGTGGATTTCAACCGTGGCGCGACCAAATCCAAAGGCGGCAAGGCCATCATTGCCCTGCCCTCCACCGCCAAGGGTGGCGCCATTTCGCGCATCGTGACCTATCTTAGCCAGGGCGCCGGCGTCGTCACCACGCGCGCGGGCGTGCAGTACGTCGTGACCGAATACGGCGCGGCCTACCTGCACGGCAAGAGCATCCAGGAACGCGCGCTGGCGCTCATCAGCATCGCCCATCCGAAATTCCGCGCCGACCTGTTGCGCGATGCCATCGCGGCGAAATATCTTTCCGCCGAGATGAGCGACAAGGAAGGGAAAATTCTCGTGGGCCCGAAGGAGCTGCGCACGACGTATCTGCTCAATGACGGAACGCAGCTCAACTTCCGACCGATTCATCCGACCGATGAACCACGAATGCGCGATCTGTTCTACAAACTTTCCGAAGCGACAATCTATTACCGTTTCATGAGCCACCAGAAACGGGTGTCGCGGCATCAGATTCAGGATTTCGTCTATATTGATCACCGCAACGACGTGACCATCGTCGGCACGCTGCCGGAGTCGTATGGCGAAGATATCATCGCGGTTGGCAGCTATTATCTCGACCAGAAAACGAACCTGGCGGAAGTAGCCTTTGTGGTGAGCGACGACTGGCAGAACCACGGCATCGGCACGTTTCTGTTGAAACACCTGATGCGCATCGCGCGGCGCAACGGCATCCGCGGTTTCACCGCCGAGGTGCTCACGGAGAACAAACCCATGCAGGCGGTTGTCAACAAATCCAATTGCAAAGTCCGCAGCCAGCTCGGCGGCAACGTTTATAGCTACGAGATGGATTTTGAGTAAAGGGAGCACACGCGCCCCCGCGTGTTAAGACCGGCGCCTCGCCGGTCAAAGAGCGGCGTTGACTTCGAGTTGTGTCGTCCACGTATTCCGCGAGGGCGCGGAACACGGCACGCGAGGCGCGTGCGCTCCCCTGAAAAAATAATCTGTTCCGTTTTTCGATTCGGCGGACATTTATTGGCAAATGCCGGAACTGGACGACATCGAATTGCTGGCGCAATACGCCCGGCACAATTCCGAGACCGCGTTCACCACGCTTGTCGAACGGTATGTCAATCTCGTCTATTCCACCGCGCTGCGGCGTGTCGGCAACCCTCAAGCCGCGGAAGAAATCACGCAGGCCGTGTTCATCATTTTGGCGAGGAAGGCGCGGGGTTTGTCCAGGCGAACCGTCCTTTCCGGCTGGCTTTATCAAACGACGCGGCTGACGGCGGCGAATTTCCTGCGCGGTGAAATCCGTCGGCAACGACGCGAACAGGAGGCGTATATGCAATCCACACTCCGGGACCCGGCGGATGATTGGGTCTGGCGACAGGTCGCACCATTGCTTGATGACGCCATGGGACGGCTCAACGAGAAGGACCGGAACGCCGTCGTGCTCCGCTTTTTTGAGAACAAAAGTCTGGCGGAAGTCGGCACGGCTTTGGGAGCGAGCGAAGACGCGGTCAAAATGCGCGTGGGCCGCGCGCTGGAAAAACTCCGCGCGTTTTTCAACAAACGCGGAATCTCAACCACAACGGCCTTCATCGCCGGGGCGGTTTTGGCCAACTCGGTGCACGCTGCGCCGGCGGCATTGGCAAAGACAATTTCCGCTGCTTCGATCGCCAAAGGCACGGCGGTCAGTGGTTCAACCTTAACCCTGGTGAAAGGAGCATTGAAAATTATGGCATGGACAAAAGCCAAAACGGCAATCGTGGCAGGCATAAGTGTGTTGCTCGCAGCGGGAACAACTTCGGTCGTTATCAAGGAGGTCGAATCTCCATCCGTTGATGAATCGCTGTGGGAGATGAAACTCGAGAACTTGAAAAAGGCCCCTCCCGTTATAATCATCAGGCCGACACACTATTCCGACCATACCGCTATGACGGACCGCGAAAAGTGGATCGCGCACAACATGGACTTCAAGGGATTGCTCGAAGTTGCATATGCGTTCACCAATTCAGATGGATACCAAGTCTTCAGCCGGGAACGAATGATTCTGCCCACCGACGCGCCAAAGAGCAGGTATGATCTCATGTTCACCTTGTCTAACCACTCGATGGAGAAACTGCAACAGGCAATCAGCCGGACGACCGGCTTTGCGGCCCGAAAAGAAATGCGGCAAACAGAACGTCTTTCTGTTGAACATCAAAGATCCCGCACTGCTTGCCCTTCATGTGAGTAAAAAGGGAACCAAAATGAATCACAAACAAGAAAACAATATGTGGGCCGCATTCAATCAACCAATTTCGGACACGGCGCGATTCTTGGAGGGAGTTTTTCACAAACCGGTTCTCGCGCCGCCAGATTTGTCCGGGCGTTATGACTTCACATTCCAATGGCAGGACTCGCAACTGAGGCCCGAGGCGTTAAAACAGGGATTGGACGAGGCGGGCCTCGAACTAGCGCCCACCAATTTGCCTGTCGAAATGCTTGTGGTCGAAAAAGCTGAATAACACTGGACAACCGTCAATCTTCGGCGTGTTATTGAAACGGACACCATGAATCCTGGCGCGGCAAATCAGAGTCGTGCGTTCACTTTGATTGAGCTTTTGGTCGTCATCGCCATCATCGCGATTCTTGCAGCGCTGCTGCTTCCGGTTTTGAGCCGGGCCAAGGCGCGCAGTTTGGGCATCGCCTGCACGGGCAATTCCAGACAACTGGGACTGGCCTGGCACGTTTATGCCGATGACAATGCCGGAGGATTGGTTAACAACGGCGTTTTCAATGGCTGGTCAGTTTTTTCGGGTCCACAGACCGGCCAACCTATCGAAACGCCCAACTGGGTTTATGGCATGATGGATTGGACGGCTTCGCCGGATAACACTAACTCGCAACTCCTCGCCGGCGGATTGCTATTTCCCTACGCGCAGCAAGCCAAAATCTACAAATGTCCCGCGGATTCGTATCTGTCGCCGCAACAGGCAGCCAGCGGATTCGAGCAAAGGGTCCGGAGCGTTTCGATGAACATGTTCGTTAAAGGCAGCGCGATCCCCGGCGAATACTGGCTTTCCGGATATGCGGCTTATGCGAAGGAAAGCGACTTGATTGCACCGGCGCCGTCGCAACTCTGGGTTTTTGCTGACGAAAACCCCGACACCATCAACGACGGCTGGCTGCACACCTCAATGGACAATCCGAACGAATGGAACGACATGCCGGGAAGCTATCACACCGGCGCCTGCGCTTTTAACTTTGCCGAGGGCCACAGCGAACTGCACAAATGGCAATCGCCCAAAACCAGCCCGCCCGTCATTTACGAACGGATTCCGATTGAAGACCCGGGCAGCGTGGATATTCAATGGATGTTTGATCATTCGAGCGCACCGCTGCCGCAACCTGCTTCGGCGCCCACACCTACACATTAAAAAAGATTGTCGGATTCCCGGCGCGGCCGACAATTAAGGATGAATGCGACAGTAGAACGATGCGGAACCGTTGTCCGCCTACCCAAAGCGGCAATCGGAAGAAGCCTTTGCCCACCAACCTGCCTGTCGAAATGCTCGTCGTGGAAAAAGTAAACTAGCACTGGACAAATTCCGTTCATCAGCGCGTTATCGGTTTGTTCACCATGAATTTGCCCCGGTGCAAAGTGTTTCCGAAACGATTCGCCGGCAGCGGTGTGCTATTGAGCATGGATTCCCGGCGCGCATTCACGCTCATTGAATTGCTTGTGGTCATCGCCATCATTGGAATTCTGGCGGCGCTGTTGTTGCCCGCATTGTCGTCGGCCAAGCAACGGGCTTGGACAACGCAATGCAACTCCAATCTACATCAAATCGGCCTGGGCATGAGAATGTTTGCCGATGACGCCAACGGACTTTATCCGGAATCCGGCTACACCATCCCATGGGGAACCATTGACCAGACACCTCCGGATGGGTCTGGAAAACCCGGTTGGATGCAGCAGATTGTTTCCTACACACAAAATACAAACGTTTATCATTGCCCCGGCAACGCCCAGTTGCCCGCCGCCAATCAATCGCCATTCAACTATTTCAACGGCGTGCGGGCCGCCACTGTGGTTGCGGATAACGCTTACGCCCCGGTTGATAGCAAGCAGATTTTGTTTCCCTCCGCTTACGTGCTGGCGGGCGACACCATTGACAATGGACAGTATTTTGCCCGGAACGATGCGGACAAGGACGACTACTCACAGGATTGCGTCGGCGGTCCCGCAAACGGTACGCCTTGGGTGGACTGGCAGGCGCACACCAAGGGCCAGAACATCCTTTTCGATGACGGCCACGCGCAATGGTATAAAGGCTACAACACGAACGATATGACTTTCCGGTACGATTCGATGCATGGTTGGGAATGAATTGAATTGGTATGCGCCCGCGGAGCTAAAGAGCCGGTCGCTTTGCCAAAAACTTGAAGCGAAATGTTTTTATGGTTGTTTGACTTAGCATGAACTCCCGGCGCGCGTTCACGCTCATGGAATTGCTCGTCGTCATTGCGATCATCGGCATTCTCGCGGCATTGCTGTTGCCGGTTTTGTCCAGTGCGAAGGCGCGAGCCAGGCGAACGGCGTGTTTGAACAATCTGAGGCAGATTAATCTGGGCGTTCACACGTATGCCGGGGACAATGGCGATACGTTGCCTGACACGGGCAACGCCACGTATATCCTCTACAAAGAGGTCGTGAAAAGTTACGTCGGCCTGCACGGGCCGTCGTCGCCGCAGGATAAAGTTTTCACCTGCCCGGCCGACACATACTATTATGATGAGTCTTCCGGTGCCTATGTGCCGCATGGCCGACACGAGCAGGTTGTTTATGATTATTCGAGTTATACGTTTAATGGCGCGAACCTGCTCACCAACTATCCCATTTTCGCTTACAATGGAGTCTTGCCCGGCATCGGCGGCCAAAAACTCAGTGGCGTTAAAAATTCCGCCAAAACACTATTGGTTGTGGAAGCGTCGGCCCTCATGCCTTATTCATGGCATCAGCCGAAACCGCCAGTGCTGGGAGGCGTGGGAATTTACAACGATTCCAGAAATATGGTCAGTTATGTGGACGGCCACGTCAGCTACATCAATATTTATTGGAACAGCACGCTTAGCTATCCCAATGGGGGTTATTCAGTCGCAGCTTATTACGATCCGCCCGCCGGATACGATTACAAATGGAGCGGAGATTGATTTGCCGGCCTTGCTTGTATTCGGTCCCGGCATCCGTCCGGGCTTGAAAAAGTTTGTTCGCTTTCCGCTTCTGTGTCCATGTATGGGGTGAATGATGACCGATGACATGGAATTGGTGCGGGAATACGCCACCCGCCAGTCCGAGCCCGCGTTTGAGACGCTGGTCGCCCGCTATGTCAACCTCGTCTATTCGGCCGGGTTGCGGCAGGTGGCTGATCCACACCTGGCCGAGGAGGTGACGCAGGCGGTCTTCATCATTCTGGCGCGCAAGGCACGCTCGCTCGGGCCCAAAACCATTCTCCCCAGCTGGCTGCATCGCGCGGCCTGCTTTGTTGCCGCCGACGCATTGAAAGTCCGGCGTCGCCGCGCGCAACGCGAACAGGAGGCGCACATGCAATCGCTGTTGAATGAACCATCTCCCGGGACGGAGGATGCCTGGCCGCAAATCGCGCCGCTGCTGGATACGGCCATCGCCGGGTTGAATGAGCAAGAACGTCACGCCATCGTGCTTCGGTTTTTCGAGAACCGAAGCCTGGCCGAAGTGGGCCGGGCACTCGGCGCAAACGAAGATGCGGCCCGAATGCGGGTGAACCGCGCGCTGGAAAAACTGCGGAAATTCTTCACGAAACGCGGCGTGAGTTCGACCACGGCCATCATTGCGGGGGCGATGTCGGCCAATTCCGTTCAAGCCGCGCCGGTGGCGCTGGCAAAATCTGTGACTGCCGTGGCGATTGCCAAAGGCGCGGCAGCCAGTGGCTCAACTTTAACCCTCATCAAAGGAGCATTGAAAGTTATGGCATGGACAAAAGCAAAAACCGCCGTCGTAACCGGCGCGGTCCTCATTCTTGCAGCCGGCACAACCACTGTGGCAGTCAAATCGGTTCACGCGGCGCAAACCAGGACTGCCCTGGCCGTGATGCAGGGCAATTGGGAAGGCGCCGTGGAAGCGAACCATGTCCGGCTGCGCCTCGTTCTCAGGATTTTCAAGACGAACGACGCCTACCGCGCCGTGATTGACTCGGTTGACCAGGGCGTGAATGACATTCCGATCGCCAAACTCTCGGCCGGCCCGGATTTCATTCATGCCGAACTGCCGGCGCTGGATGCCGACTATCAGGCGGCGCTCAGCGCGGGTGGAACGGAAATGTCCGGCACGTGGAAACAGCTCAAACGCTCGTACCCGTTGACACTCAAGCGGACCGCCGAGGCAGACCGCGCCCCAGGACCGATGGCGGCCAACGAATATGCGCCACGTCCGGATTCCGATCTGCAGGGTGCGTGGGAAGGAACATTGAAGGTCGGGAACGTCGCGTTGCGGTTGAACTTGAGAATCGCCGAGCCCACGTCCGGGACTTTTCATGCCCAAATGGACAGCGTGGACCAGGGCGCCAGAAACCTGCCCGTCACGTCGCTGACCTATAATCAACCCGCGATCCGATTCGAGATGAGCTCCATCAACGGCGTGTTTGAAGGGAACCTCGATGACCGGGGCGATCAAATGACGGGTACCTGGATTCAGGCGGGTAAAAAATTCCCATTAACTTTCCAGCGCGTTAAAGCCATCGCGCAAACCACGGCCGATACTGAAAAGGATTACGGCCAGGGAGCCAGCTATCAGGTGCAGGGCCACTGGAAAGGCGCTTTGGATGCCAACAAGGTCGTACTGCACATCGTGTTCCATATCGCCCTCATGCCGGATGGTTCGTATTCCGCGACCATGGACAGTCCCGATCAAGGAGCGACCGGGATCCCGGCGACGGCGGTCAAATTTACCTATCCCAACCTCCGCATGGAGTGGAATGGGTTCGATGGCGTTTTCACTGGAAAGCTGGAAAATGGCAGGCTCTCCGGCACTTGGCGTCAAGCCAACGTGGCACTCCCATTGCAGCTTGAGCGGGGTGCGGCAAATTAATTGTCTCTTTTTGGTCCCGGCGTCCATGTTCCTGCTGGATGATGCGTGATGAATTGGAACACATTCGAAGGCGGGTGTGGCAATAAAACCGGGAAAACTGGCGCGCCACTTGCAAATCCAGCCACGCCGGTGTCAATGTCGGTGAAGGCATGCCTTCATGCCCATTAAACTGGTTGTGTTCGAAGAGGCAGGGAATTGAAAATAGTTTGTCACGTTTTGTCCTCGGGCGGACACTTGTTTACGTGATGCCACGTGACGGCAGGGAACGGATTTGCGCGCGTGCGCGTGAAAAGAACCGTGAAACGAACCTGTGACCTCGGTGTCTATCCCGGTAAAGGCATGAGTTCAACACGCACGTTCGCAATCGTCGAACCGCTGGTGGTCATGGCTGTTATTGCGATTCGCACCGCTACAAAAATCGCGAAAACATGTAATTCCAGACTGTGAGCGGTGTCTGGTATCAATATTTGCAGTTTTTATGTAACCAAACTGCAAAAATGCCTAAGAATGGAAGCAGAGGCCCGTAAAAGTGAGAACCCGTAATGAAAAGTGACACGTGGCAGGTGGCAGGTGACAAGATGGCGGGCGCGTCGTCCCAAACGCCCTCATGTCACGTGTCACGTGTCACCCGTCACCTGTCAGCTTTCACACTCATGGAATTGCTCGTGGTCATCGCTATCATCGGCATCCTGGCCGCGATGCTGCTGCCGGTGCTGTCAAGGGCTAAACTCAAAGCCCAAGGCATCACCTGTCTCAACAATCTCCGGCAATTGTCCGTCGGGTGCAAACTCTACGCGGATGAAAACGGCGGAGAATTGGTGTCAAGCTGGCCGATTGGCTTTGGCCCTTATCCGGTGAATCCTTATTCGTGGTGTCCGGGCTGGGTGTCGTTCTCTGAACCCGGAGGCCTGGATTATGGTCCCGACCCCCAATACAACTGCACCAACGTTTATGCGGTGGAGCAGGGCGCCATCTGGCCCTATATCAAGTCAGTGGATGCCTATCGGTGTCCCGCCGATGACCGGAGCCTGGGTGGCCTGCCGGTGGTTCGCAGTTATTCGATGAATTCGTGGATGAATGGCCGAAGTTTTGATGACCCGACCGGCGATACAACTTTTATGACGCCTGAGGCGGACGCCACGCTGACTTACACCTTTTTCCGGAAAGAAAATCAAATCAACCAGCCCTCCCAGATGTGGTCTTTGATTGATGAAGACGGCAGCACCATCAACGATTCCCTGTTTGTCGTGGACATGGGAGAGCAAAACGGAATTAGTGACCTCCCGTCCACCCGGCATGGCGGTGCGTATGAACTGGACTTCGCCGACGGCCATGCGGAGTCCATCAAATGGCTGGCGTCCGCGTCGGATTGGAATTCCAGCAATTCAGGCCCGGATCAGGATTGGGAAAAAATGAAAGGGATGACCACGGTTAAAAAATAAAAAATCGCCCATTATGCCGACGCCCGGTTCCGCAAAAGCATTCACCCTGATTGAACTGCTCACGGTCATCGCCATCATTGGCATCCTGGCCGCGATCTTGCTGCCGGCGTTGTCAGCGGCCCAGGAGCGGGGGCGTCGTCTGACCTGCCTGAACAATCAAAGGCAACTCGGCATCGCCTGGGAGGTGTATGCCGGGGATGCCGGTGACAGAATGGTGTTGAATGACTGGGAACTCACCGGCTCGGTCTCCCGCAGCCCCTCAAATTCATGGGTCATCGGCAATGCCGTTCTGGATGCAGACCCGGGCACCATTACCAGCGGCACCCTGTTCCCTTATTCGAAGAATGTGGAAATATATCACTGCCCGGACGACCGCGCTTTGGTTCAAGGCACAATCACGCCCACACTCCGCACCTTTTCCCTGAGTTGCTACATGGGCGGCCCGGCCGCGGATACCGACAACTGGGACATTTACCCGTTGAGTCGGACGAGCCAAATCCGAAATACCGCGGGGACACTCACTTTTATAGATGAGAGCGATTCGACCATAGACGACGGCCATTTCCTCTACCCCACCAATGATAACAATTGGTACAACGTCCCATCCTGGCGGCACACGCATGGCACCGTGCTGGCGTTTGCCGATGGCCACAGTGAATACTGGAAATGGGCAGGCCCGGAGCCGACGACCACCGCGTTCTCGGGCCTCGCCGTTACCGACCCCTTGTCGCTTCAGGATATTGCGCGACTGCAAAAGACCGCGCCGGGTTCCAATTGATTGCGCCGGGGAAAGTTGATTGTTCGTTTATGAACGCCGCCGTTTGATGAATTAATCAAAATATGAGAACCGACCGGGCATTCACGTTGATTGAATTGCTCGTGGTGATCGCCGTTATTGGCATCCTCGCCGCGATGCTGTTACCGGTGCTTTCCCGGGCCAGGCAGAAAGCCCAGGGGGCCACCTGTCTGAGCAATGGCAAACAGATGATGACGGCCCTGTCGCTTTATACGGGTGACAACAACGAATTTTTCCCACCCAATCCCGACGACGGGAACACCATTCCCGGCTACAACTGGTGCGCCGGTCAGGCGGGAATTGGCGGTCCGCAGGAATTTGACCCGGACGTGCTCAAAGACCCGACGCGTTCGTTGCTGATCGGTTATCTGGGCGGGAATGCCGATTTGTTCCGGTGTCCCGCGGATCTGCGCCAAGGCAAGTATCAGGGCTCGGACCCGGCTTTCATCGGCCAGATTGTGCCGGCCGCCAGGACCTTTTCGATGAGTCAGGCAGTGGGCACGATTGATCCCGGCTACAATGCAACGGAGTATGACTCACCTCCGTATAGCCATTACGGCACTCCGAATTTGTCAGTCAACGGCCCCTGGCTGAATAACCAGCACACTCACCAGCGCAATTCGCCCTGGGCAACCTATGGCAAGGCCACCGATGTCCGCAATCCGAGTCCGTCCATGTTGTGGGTTCTGGTGGATGAGGATGCGCGGGGCCTGAACGACGCGGCTTTCGCCTTTGGGATGGAAACCCCCGAATGGTTTGACGCGCCCGGAGTTTACCACAACGGCGGTTGCGGCTTTGCGTTTGCCGACGGACATTCCGAAACCCACCGATGGCTCTCCGGATCCCCGAAGGCAAGCGGAGGGGTTATCATCACTGATGCCTCGGACCAGCAGGATTGGAGCTGGATGCAACAACGGACGTTGGCGCGGTATTAAATCCTGTTCCCTTTTGGCGCGTGGCGGGTTACGATTTAATCAAGGTATGAAAACCGCGAAAGCAAAATGGCGCGGGTTCGCCTTGGGTGAATCATCCAATTTCGACGGGCAGGATGGAAAAATTGATCGCCAGCACAAAGATGTAACCTTTCTCCTGCCGGTTGCATCTGTCTTTACGATGCGTGCAAAGCGTGCTTTCACCTTAATCGAATTGCTGGTGGTCATCGCCGTCATTGCGATCCTGGCGGCGATGCTGTTGCCGGTGTTGGCTTCGTCCAGACTGCGGGCGTGGACGACTGCCTGCAACTCCAACCTGCATCAGATCGGTCTGGCGATGACCATGTATGCGGACGACGCCAACGGGTTCTATCCCGAATCCGGGGGGGTGATTCCTTGGGGGCAAACCGATCCGCATACCCATTCCGCCAGTTGGATGGAACAGATTTTTCCCTACACCCTGAACACGAATGTCTATCAATGTCCGGCCGACCAGCTCCAGCCGGTGGCAATCCAGTCGGCTTTCAACTATTTCAACGGCGCGCGCGCCGCGTATGTGCTCGTGAACGATGACGCGCCGGTGGACAGCAAGCAAATCCGTTTCCCGGACGCGTATGTGTTGTCCGGCGACACCGTTTGGAACACCGGCAATTCAATTGACGCCGACAAAGATGATTACACGCAAAACTGCGTCGGTGGCCCGGCCAATGGCACGCCGGCGGAAGAATGGCAGATGCACAGCAAAGGCCAGAACATCCTTTTCGGTGACGGCCACGCGAAATGGTATCAGGGCTACGACACGAACGAAATGACCTTCCGCTACGATTCCATCCACGGGTGGGAATGAGCTGCACCGGGATTTGTTTCGTTCCCGGGTTTGAATCAAATCCGCTTTGGCGTTCGGGGGAATGACTGGTTGCTGCCGCATCCGATGATTTCAACATGGGCACGAGAATAACCTTCAGGCCGGCCCTGAAATGGGCGGCGGTCATTTTTCTTGTTTCGCTGGCGCCGCCTTTATCGCGGGGCGCCGACCAGACCAATTCCCTGGCCGTTGTGCGCGTGCCGCCTGAAGTGCTGGCGTTTTACTACACCTGGTATGGCCCGTCACGGCATTGGGGCAAAGTAGATGCCGCCCGGCACGACCTCGAGGCCTCCCGCGATTATCCCGTCAAGGGCGCTTACGATTCGCATGACCCGGCCATCATCGCCTGGCAAATCAGCACCGCTCAAAAGCACGGCATCACCGGATTCATCGCCACCTGGTGGGGGCAGGGGACGTATGAGGACCAGGCGGTTCCCCTCGTGCTTGAAGCTGCGGCGCGAAAGCATTTCAAAGCCACGATTTATTGGGAGACGGCGCCCGGCAAAGGCCCCGAACAAATTGACAACGCCGTGAACGACCTGACCTACGTGCTGAACCGCTACGGCACGAACCGTGCGTTTCTCAAGGCGGACGGCCAGCCGGTTATTTTTGTCTATGGCCGGGTCATGGGACAGGTGCCGTTTGCCGCGTGGCCGGAAATCATCAGCCGCGCCCGTGCGAAAGCCGGTGATTTCCTGCTCGTGGCGGATGGTTATTCAGGACGCAACGCCGGCTTTTTCGATGGCTTGCACACGTACAACATCTGCGGGTCGGTCAAAGGCAAGACGCCAGCCGAACTCCAAGCCTGGGCCGCAACGCATTACGCCGATGCCGTGAAGCTCGCGCGCGAACACAGTCGCATCGCCTGCGTCACGGTCATCCCCGGCTACGACGACACGAAAATCCGCAAGCCCGGTCTCAAAGCAGAGCGGCTGAACGGACAGGTCTATCAGACGCTTTGGGACGAAGCCATCAAGGCCAGACCCGATTGGGTGCTCATCACCTCGTGGAATGAATGGCATGAAGGCTCGGAAATCGAGCCGAGTTTGGAATACGGCGATCAATATCTGCAACTCACCGGCGATAGCGCGGCGCGCTTCCGCCGCAGCGGAAATTAGTCCCGCATGGGCGGTGATTGGCGGTGCGCTGCCCGTCGTTCGATGTTCAAAGTTTCCATTTTCCTTTGCGCACATGGCACATTAGCAGTTCAATGACTCATGATGAAAACGCGCCGGGCATTTACCTTGATTGAATTGCTCGTGGTCATCGCCATCATCGGCATCCTCGCCGCCCTGCTGCTGTCGGCCTTGACCGGCGCGAAATTGCGAGCGCAACAGGTTCAGTGCCTGAACAACGTGAAGCAACTGTCACTGTCGGTTTTTATGTATGCCAACGATAACAGCGAGCGGGACGTAAGCTACAATGATTCCGCCTACCCCGGCGGCGGGAATTGGGCCGGAACCCTGATGGATTATTACGCCGCAAAGAATGACTTGCGCCTTTGTCCCGCCGCACCTTTGCACGAACCGGTGCAGACATCGCACGGAAACGGGCAAGGCTATGCCGACCGCACCTGGGCGCGGTGGACTTCGGATAACAAAACCATGTTCTATGGAAGCTTCGGTTACAACGGTTGGCTTTATTCTGACACACGCCAGCCCTTCACCTTCACCAGCGCCGGTGCCATTCAGAAACCGACGCTCACGCCGGTCTTCGTGGATGAAAACTGGGTGGACGGCTGGCCGATGGAAACCGACCCGCCCGCCACCAACCTCTACACGGGCCGGTCACTTTGGAATTGGGGCGACGATCTGGCGCGCTGGACCATCGCCCGGCATGGCGGACGCAGCGCCGCCAACGCACCGCGAAATGTTCCACCGGGCCAAAGATTGACCGGCTCGATTGACATGGGCTTTGCCGACGGACACGCGGAACCGGTGCGCCTGGAAGACCTCTGGAATTATTACTGGCATCTCGACTGGCAACCGCCGGCCGTGCGCCCGCCGTGAGTTCACAATTCCCCAACGCTTCGCCTTCAACCTCATTTTCCTTTTGCGCGCGCGGCGGGTTGGCGGTTTAATATGCGGGCATGAAAATTGTTTTAGCTTATTCCGGCGGCCTCGATACCTCGGTGCTGCTTTCGTGGCTCAAAGAAACCTATGACGCCGAAATGATCGCCTTCTGCGCGAACATCGGGCAGGAGGAGGAATTGCGCGGCCTCGACGCCAAGGCCAAGAAAACCGGCGCGTCCAAAATTTACATCGGCGATTTGCAGGAGGAATTCGCGCGCGACTTCATCTATCCCGATGATGCAGGCGGGCGCGATTTACGAAGGCCAGTATTTCCTCGGCACCAGCATCGCCCGGCCGCTCATCGCCAAGGGCATGATCGAGGTCGCCCGCCGGGAAAAGGCCGACGCCATCGCCCACGGCGCGACCGGCAAGGGCAACGACCAGGTGCGGTTTGAACTGACTGCCGCCACGCTCGCGCCGGACCTGCAGGTCATCGCCCCGTGGCGGGACGCGCGGTATCGCAGCCAGTTTCCCGGCCGGCAGGAGATGATTGCGTATTGCCAGCGGAGAAAAATTCCCGTCCAGGCCAGCGCGAAGAAACCGTTCTCGAGCGACCGGAACCTGCTGCACATTTCCTACGAGGCGGGCATTCTCGAAGACCCGTGGATGGACGCGAGCGACAAAAAATATCGCGGCTCGTTCACCACGCTGTCCGTGTTCCCCGAAGATGCGCCGAACAAACCGGAATTCGTGACGCTCGATTTCAAGAAGGGCAATTGCGTGGCGGTGAACGGCAAAAAGCTGTCCCCGCTGGGCGTGATGCAGGCGCTGAACAAGATCGGCGGCAAACATGGCGTCGGGCCGGGTGGACATGGTGGAGAACCGGTACGTGGGCATGAAATCGCGGGGCGTGTATGAGACGCCCGGCGGCGCAATCCTGCATTTTGCGCATCGGCAGATGGAAAGCCTCACCATGGACCGGGAAGTCATGCACTTGCGGGACTCGCTGATTCCGCGCTACGCGGAGCTGGTGTATTACGGCTACTGGTTTGCGCCGGAACGGCTGGCGTTGCAGGCGCTGGTGACCGAGAGCCAGAAGAACGTGACCGGCACCGTGCGGGTGAAGCTGTACAAAGGCAACATCATGGTCGCCGGCCGCAAGAGTCCGGTGAGCCTGTACAATCCGCACATCGCCACGATGGAAGCCGACCCGACGAAAGCCTACAACCAGGACGACGCCACCGGCTTCATCCGGCTCAACGCGCTCCGATTGAAAGTTGCCGCGAAGGTGCAGCAAAAGAAATAACCGTCCAACTATGCTCCCTGCGCGGTTGTTTGACTTTCAGGGGAAGCTGGGGCGATGGCGACAACTTTGGTCTTTAGGATCTCTTGCGCAAATGTGACAAGCTGAATGCTTGGGATCGCAGCAAAATATGGTTGAATGTTTTTTGCTTGGGCTTGTTCGCTTTGCAAATCCTCAGTGACAATTCCAACAACCAATCCAGCCCGATTGATTAGTGGTCCGCCACTATTTCCGGGAGCAGTCCTTGCAGAGAAAAGCAAACGGTCACCATGGACCAGTGAAGCGTGGCCGTTAATTTCTCCTTTGTGAGCGACCATCGGCGAGGTTTTAGCGAGAGGAATACGAGGATAGCCCATGGTCACAATCTCATCGAGCGGATCAACTTGCGCTATTGGAAATAAAGGTCGCCCGTCCAGTGGCTCTGCAAGTTCCACGAGAGCCAAATCGTTCGACGGCGAACAGTGAATTTGTTTCACTGACAAATCCTGTCCTGTGAGGGCCAGCACCCGGGGCATTTGTTTCACATCCTCTTCGATAACATACTTGTTTGTGATGACCCAACTCTTAGAAACAGTCAAAAATCCAGTTCCACTCCAAATGTCTCCTTTTTTATCTGTAACCACAAAATGGAGGATGGATTTTGAATACTTCTCGACCAGATAAAAGAAATCGAACGCCAAATTTTCAAGGGCGTCGCGTTCGAGGAGAAATTTTGCGAGCGGTTCGTTCACCTGATAAAAGTCCACGCCTAGAGAGAGGAAGATATCACTTCGATGCAGTAGATGATTGCTGCAGAATCTCCGAAGCAATTCCTCAATAACGATGTTTTTGAATAGTCCGCCTTTAGGATTCAGGATCGACCAGTAGTAAAGAAAATCCTTCAGCGAAAATTTTCCTTGCTCGATGAGGACATGGCCGTTCGGTTTACGTACGTTTGGATTCTTAAGGCAGATCGCTACAACTTTATCGAAATGCTCTTTTTTAAGAATGCTTGCGAAGAAAAACTCTATGACCTGTGTGAGGATTGATTCCTCGTTCTTAAATATGAAATCCCGGTTCATGCTGGGATGCTAAAACCGATTTACCCTGAACACAGCACCAAAATGGACTAACGATGCCTCTTAATAAAGCGCCGCTCCGAATCACAACGGGGTTCCATCGCCCACGCCTTCGTCCAACGGCAATTGCGTGCTTCAAATTCACAGGTGCGGACACATCTCCGCAATTGGCCTTGCCAGAAAGGGCGAACGGGAGTTTGCTGACTGCCGGAATGGAATCTTGAGGTCACAATTTGTGACTTCAAGTTAATTGAAAAAGTATTGCGTTTGAATTAGTAATCTTGAAGTTCCAAATTGGAACCTCAAGTTTGAAGCAAAAATCTTTTAAGGTCACAATTTTGACCTTAGTCGGAACTTGATATCGCAATTTGCGATATCAAGATGAAAGGGCATGCGGTTACAAATTGTGACCGGTTCAGAAAGTGAACGATATGAGCAACGAAAGGCCGTTGCAGGTTGACCAGATTGGTTCAATGATTCGGACCATTCGCGGCCAAAAAGTCATGCTCGACTCTGATTTGGCTCGCATTTATGGCGTGCCGACGAGAATTCTCAATCAGGCGGTCAAACGCAATCTCGAGCGATTCCCGTTTGATTTTCTGTTCCAACTCACGCGAGAAGAGGTCGAAACCGCATTTCGTTCAAGATCACAAATTGTGATCTTGAAGCGCGGAATGAATATCAAATACCTGCCCTATGCCTTCACCGAAAATGGCGCGATCATGGCGGCCAATGTTCTCAACAGTCCCGAAGCGGTGCGGATGAGTGTGTTTGTCGTGCGGGCGTTCGTTCAGATGCGCGACCTGCTCGGCAGTACGAAGGAACTGGCAAAGCAATTGGCCGACCTGGAAAAGAAATTGACCGCGCGGCTGGACGTGCATGAGAGCGTGATTGTGGACGTGCTCCGGCGCGTCATGGAAATTCTCGACCCGCCGCCGCTGCCACCCGAACCGCCGCGACGGCGGATTGGATTTCACATGGAGCCGGAGGAACAGCCGGGCAGCAAGGCAAAGAAAAAGGCGTGAACTCCGCGCCGGGACGGATATGATGACCACGATGGAAACCAAAACCAAAGCCCACAACCAGGACGACGCCACCGGGTTCATCCGGCTGAACGCCCTGCGGTTAAAGGTTGCGGCGAAGGTGCAGAAGAAATGAAAAAGTTTGATGCAATTCTTTCTTCAACCGTGATTGATCGACACGGCGAAATGATGAGCAAAGGAGCTTTAGAATCCGTTGCCAAAGTATTGAATCGAAATCATTGCTGTCCAATCTGATTGAGGGTTGAGGGATAAAAAAAGGTTGGCTTGCGGGTTTGGGCCTTGCCACAAGGTAAGGCATGAAAAAGAAAACCAGCTATAAGCCAACCGCCAGCAAGTTCTCCATTCTCCGCCAGCTTTGCAATCTCATTCCCACTCACTTGGTTCCCAAACTGGCGCGCGACACCGGCGTCGAAGACCACGCCCGCACGTTTAGTCCTTGGAGTCAGGTCGTCAGCCTGCTCTACGCCCAACTGACCCATGCCCTGGGCCTCAATGATGTGTGTGACGCCTTGCGTCTGCACTCCGGCCCGCTCTCGGCTTTGCGCGCGGCCACGCCGCCCTGCAAAAACACGTTCTCTTACGCCAATCGCACCCGCGATCCGAAAATGGCCGAGCAACTCTTCTGGGCCGTGCTGGATCATTTGCAAACGCTCCAGCCTGCCTTCGCCGGCCACCACACGCCCCGCTTCGCTTTTCGTTTCACCCGGCGCCTCATTCATGTCGTGGACACCACCACCATTGCGCTCATGGCCCGTTCGCTGGATTGGGCCAAACATCGGCGGCGCAAAGCCGCCGCCAAGTGTCATGTCCGGCTTAATCTCCAAAGTTTCCTGCCCGCTTGCGCCATCGTCGGCTCGGCCGCCGAGCATGACAGTATCCGCTCCCGCGAGCTTTGCGCCAATATCCATGCCGGTGAAATCGTCATCTTCGACAAAGCTTACGTGGACTTCGCGCACTTGGCTGACTTGTCCCAACGTGAAGTCTTTTGGGTCACCCGCGCTAAAGACAACCTGCAATTTCGCGTCGTCCGCAAATTTCAGGACGGAAGGTTCGGTAACATTCTGCGCGACGATCTCATTGAACTGACCGGCCCGGCGGCCAAAGATTATCCGGTCGGCCTGCGCCGCGTCGTGGCACTGGTTGAGGTGGACGGGGAAATACGGGAAATGATTTTCCTGACCAATAACTTCACTTGGAGCGCCCAGACCATCGCCGATCTCTATCGCTGCCGTTGGCGCATCGAAACCTTCTTCAAGGAACTCAAACAGACCTTGCAACTGGCCGATTTCTTGGGTCACAACGCCAACGCCGTGCGCTGGCAGGTCTGGACAGCCTTGCTGGCCTACGTGTTGTTGCGCTTCTGCGCTTGGCTGGGGCGGTGGGGCCACAGTTTCACCCGCCTCTTCGCCCTGATCCGCTCGGCCCTCTGGCAAAAACTGGATTTGCGCAGCCTCTTGGAAAGCTGTGGGACAGCCAAAGGCGGCGGTCGCTTCCTCGGCCAGCCCGAACAAGCCTATTTGCCCGGCTTCGCCTGACGCTGTGGGACAGCCACACCATTCAAACCGACTACGACCGCTCAAATTCTTAAACCGATTTTTCATTCTCCCATTCGCGTTTCAGGCAAATCCGCTCCAAAAAATCGCGGCGTCTGTCGCTATTGGTCGGCACTGAATCGAAATTATGTCCAAATGGGTGTGGAACATGATCCGAGACATCCTCCGATTGGGCGATTTACCGAAGCATGGATTGAAGAACAGCCAGATGGTGTAGTGGTTTTGAAAGGGCGAGGTGAACTTTTTGAACCCGGAGACACTTTGCCCGATTCTATTGAAAGAACAATTGTTGAAAAAGAATACAACGACGCACATCTTCAAATCGCTTTTGATCGTTCGTATAATTCTGATGAAGACCGTGCAGATATAAATGCTATTGCGAAACGTTTTGGAAGTGAGCCGAAGCAGGAGATTAAAAAAGCTGTCGATCCATTAAGTGTTTTAGTGATTGGGGGCGGCGCTTTTATCTTGGGCGCAATTGGCAATGGTTTTTTCGGCCAAATTGGTGCTGATGCATACACTTTCTTGAGGGACAAACTTGTATCACTTATCAAGAGACAGCGCGGTAAATCCAAAGAGCAGTTACTTGTTTTTGAATTCGCCGTGACGCACAAAGGGCAAAAGCTTTTTGTTCACACAATACTTTCCAATCCAGCCGATGAACAAATTGAGACATTTCTTAAGCACACCATCTACGACCTTGATGCAGTTATAGATTCCGGTTCCTTTTCTCCAAAGTTGCACTTATCGCGTCTCGTTTATTCTTACGAAAACGGTTCCCTAAAATTTTTATACGCTGTGCGGAAAGATGGGTTCCCTGTAACGATTGAAAAGCAAAGTTGATCGTGCCCACCGACCTCATCCATCTCATCGGCATCGCCGCACCGGCGGAAACGATTTATCGCGCCATCACCACCGAGGAAGGCATCCGCGCGTGGTGGACGACCGCCGTGAAGATGGACGCCAGCGCCGGCGGTATGGCGGTCTTCAGTTTCTTTGACCTTTCGACCGTTTTTCAGATGCGCATCGAACAATTGACGCCGCCCTCGCTCGTGCGCTGGAAATGCACCGGCGGCACCGCGCCGGACTGGGTCGGCACCACGCAGGAATTCATCCTCGCACCGCAGCCCGACGGCGATGTGCTGCTGAAATTCTGTCACGGCGGCTGGGAACGCGGCGGCGACCATTGCTATTTCTGCAACACCACTTGGGGACACCTGCTCGTCAATCTGAAGAACTACGCCGAGCACGGCGTGAAAAATCCTTACTTCACTTGACTCCGACAAAGACTGTCAATCAGGACGATGCCACGGGTTTCAGTCTCGACGCTACACCATGAGGCGCGGAATCTTTATCATCATTCGTCGATTGGCATCGTTAGAAAACGTGAAGTTCCAAATTGGTACCTCAAGTCGAGTCGGCATGCGGTCACAAATTGTGACCGGGTCTGCGCGTCAACGTTTTGAGCACCGTAGGCGCGAAATCTTTGTAGAATCATACATTCATTAATCTTCAAAGCTCCGTAGGAGCGGCATATAGCACTGCAAATGATGTCGCTCTTACGGAGCTTGATTGATTTTGTGGATTTAAGACTACAAATATGTCGCGCCGATGGCGTTGGTCGCCGCTTCGCAATTAGCCTTGCCAGAAAGAGGCAATCGGGGCTTTCCTGTTTTTACGACCTCCCTCACCTGTTTCCTCGCCGTAATAGATTGTTGTTTCCCCACGACCCTCACCCGGTTTCGCTAGCGCTCAGCTACCCACTCCCGCTCCTGCGGGCGAGGGATTTCAAGGAGAGGACATGCCTGCGCGAGATTTCCGGTTGGCGGAAGATTGTCCGGCCAATCCAGTCGCACGATATTTCAAACACGCGGCGATTGATTCTCCTTCTCCTCGGGGGAGACTTGAGCCGATTGGGAATCGGCGAAAGGAATTCGGCGAAGCCGAAGACCCGCAGGGCCGAGTGAGCGGGCGCGAGCGAGTCAACGCCGGGATGAGGGCGAGTGTTCAAACCATTCTTCTGTGAACTGCTGCCAGCCCCGTGAGAAACGAAATCTTTGTCGCAACCCGTTTTTTCATGCTTCGCGCGGGTCTCCGCAGCTCAACGTTGCACCAACCGCCGAGCCTGGTCGCAAAAGCCGGGTTGAGCGAGTGCATATTTGACGAGCGGTTCCGGGTTGCCCTGGGCGGACACCAGGACCAGTTCCTTCCCGTCAAACACCATCACGCAGCATTTCACGCGATGAACAGAAACTTTGTTCAGGAGGTACACCGTGACCAGGTCTTGGCCGTCCATCACGCCTACCACACGCTCCCAGCCCCGCGCGGCCATGGCCGAGTCGGCGACCGCGAGCATGGCGGCACGGTCCGGTGGCGGCGTTCCTGCCGGCAACTCATAGACCCCAACTCCGGCAGTCTGGACGGACTGAAGGGCGGCGCGCGCCCCGGGATCCAGCTTGACGAAGGACAACCCGGCACGGACGGCGCCCAGCGTAAGATAGCCCGCGTTAAGGGCGATTTGTTGATGCCACTCAACACCGCTGGACTGGATCAATCCATTGCGCAAGGCCCGAGCGTCGGAGCCCAAGTAAAAGAAACTGGCCACGACTGCGGCAAGCAAGACGAGCAACAGCAACGGCGTGACCAGAAGGCCCCAGAGCCAGAGTCGCCAGGCCGGATGGCGGGTGACCGGCGGGAGGGAAGACGGATTCATGGACAGTGTGGGTTAAGGTTTTGGATGGGCGCACCGACTCGTTGTGACCCGGCGCACCCGTCGGCGGACCGGTCATTTCGTCGGAGCCGCGTCTTTCGGAACCGTGTCCTTTGGAGCCGTCTCTTTCGGGGCGGCATCTTTCAGGGCGGCGTCAATCTCTTTGAGCGGTTTGATGTCGAGCTTCTCGCCCAGGACCGCAACTTGTTCGGGCCGGATATCGCCGACGATGTTGATTAACACGACATCATCCTTCGGCTCAATCACCGTGATGACAAGTCCCGCCAGCGCCTCACCGCCGCGCGTTCTGGTGTAAATGCCAACGTCCTCGCCGTTCTTCTCCTGCACCGTCACGTTTTGTTCCCAGCCTTGGGCGTCGAGGTCATGGCGGATTTGGCGAACGCGTTTCACCAGGTCGGCGCGGTTTGCGTCGGTAAGCCCGATGACGTTCACATGGATGAGTTCCACACTGCGCACAAGTTGGGCTGCCGCGGGTTCCTGTTTTCCAATCAATTGCGCGGCGAGCGAGAGCAAGTTGCTGTTGATCTGGATTTCCACGAATTCGCCGCCGTCGCCGGGCGGGCTGAATTTGCCAAAATCCACCCGACCCGGAGAAGGTCCGGCGAGAACGTTGAAGCTGACGCCAGCAGCGAGGATCGCGATGGTCAGGGGGTAACAAAGCATGGTTTTCATAGGTTTTCGGTCGTTGGTTTAATCAGTTTGTTTGGGAAGCAACACTTCGAGGAGCAAATGCCGGCAACTCGATGTCAATCGCCCCGGCTTTTCCCTGGGGCAACTCCTTCAGTTTTGCCTCCAGTTCAACAATTTTCCGGGCGTCACGGTGCGTCCGTCGGAGCTCCGTCGTGACGATCACCTTGAGCTGATCATTTTCGCTCTTCACTTGCCAGGCCAACGCCTGACAATTGTATTTCAACTCCATGTGTGCGTAGTACAATTGCATCAGCAGTGCGGCAACCAGTATGGCTGGCAGCATGTTCAAGAGATTTTTCATAATTCAGGTCTTTACTGTTATACTTAGGAATCCGCCTGGAAAGGTTGCAAAAATTGTTGAATTGTTTGGATGAGTTGCCGCTATGCTGCCGGCGGCGGGCCGGAAAATCCCAAGCACCCTGCGCCGTGTTGGTTGTAAAGATGCTTTTCCCGACGGGACTTGGCCATTTTACGGCCGTGTTCCGCAATTATGCCGCGCCGGCGATGTTGGGGAGCGGAATTCCTGTCAACATATTCGCCTTGTTTTGGACCGTCCTTTGTCCGAGGATTTACCCAGCCTATGAAAACTTCCAAATTTCTCCCTTATCTTCAGAACCGGTTCGCGCGTTATCTCACAGGTCTGCTCCTTTTCATGCTGTTGCCGCGAGCGAACGGGGCCATGCCCATCATGGGAACGAATGAGAATTTTTCGGCAGTGAGCCAGGCGGTGGTCGAGTTGCTACAAAGCCATGACACGGCCCGGTTCGCCGCGGCCATGTCGCCTTCCATTGAGGATTGGAAAGCCATGCTCTCCAGCAATTTGCCGGCACAAGGCGAGGACCCATTGAAAGGATTTCAAAACACAGTCCAATACGAACGCCAGAAGCTTGAATCCAGCGCGAAAGCACTTTGGGCCAAAGCGGATGCGCTGCATCTGGACTTCTCCAAAGGCGAGCTGCATGCCCGCGTGATCCCGCCCAAATATCTGGGGACGGCACATTATCCCAGCTTGCAAGCCGAGGGCGAGACGGTGCCCTGGGCACAACAGCTGGAAATCATTCTGACTCCCGGTTCCGCCACGAACAGTCCGGCCCGGGGCGATTTCAAAATCGCCGTCCGCAATTTGCTCAAGTTTCCCGGCGGCTGGCGCTGCCAGGAGGGCGTGCAATGGACGGCGTTTCCCGCGGGCGTGGCCGATGAAAAGACCACCCGCGAACTGGCCATTCTGAGCCGGGCCGCGACGTATCAGGGACTCACGAATCAGGATGACCCGGCGCTTCTCAAGTTGGGGCAGGCGCTCGTTGATTTTGTCCGCGCCCGGGACGTTGACATTTACCAGCGGGAAGCCGTGCCCACCGCCGACCTGATGTGGGCGCAAATACAAAAGCAGAGGCCAGCCGGCCAAGGACCTTCCCGTCAGGAATTTGATGACATGTGGAATGCGCAACAAAAGGAATTGATGGCGGCGGCAGGCGCCACCGTCGAACTGATGAACAAGGAAAGCCTTGACCTCAAGGACGCAACCATCAAGGTGGAACAAGCGTCCGTAAAGCAGTTGTATCCACGCACGGGACCGGGTTCTGTGGACGGTCTGGAAGGCAACCAGTTCCAGGTCAAGTTCACGGTCGAGTCTGATTCCAAATCCGCGACCGGAGTGTCGTTGGCGGGAGATTATGTCCTGGCCGCCAATGAAATCACACGATTTGGAGATGACTGGAAGATCACCGGCAAGGTTCGCTGGGACAAATTGCCGCCGAACGTGGTGGACGCAAAGACGGCGGCAACGCTGGAACTGGAGAACTACGTTGCGGAGTATCGCGCCTTGCCGCCCGGGACCGCCGCCCCGGAAATCGAATTCACCACGCTCAACGGCGAAAAGAAAATGAAGCTCTCCGACCTGCGCGGCAAGGTCGTCGTCCTGGACTTTTGGGCGACCTGGTGCGGTCCTTGCCAGGAGCCGATGGCCAAATTGCAGACCCTCCGGCAGGAACATCCGGATTGGAAGGACCGGGTGGCCATTGTTCCGTTGAGCATTGACGACACCATCAGCGTCGTCCGCAAGCACGTGGACCAGCGCGGCTGGACCAATACGTTCAACGCTTGGGCAGGCGATGGCGGCTGGCAATCGAAACCGGCAACGACCTTCCGCGTGACCGGGGTGCCGACCACCTACATCATTGATGGCCAGGGCAAAATCATCCAGGCCGGACACCCGGCGGGGATGAACATCGGCCAGGAAGTGGATGCCCTGCTCAAGCTGGCAAAACAATAAATCCGGCCGACTCAACGCGCGGCGTGCGAGATGGAACATGGCGAAGGCGAACCATTTTTTGCAGGCACGTGTAATCATCAGGCCGCCGACGCTTCGTGACTGGCCGGTGTTTCAGGCGGCCGTTCGGCGGAGCTGTCTTCTTCATCGCCGGTGGGTTTTGCCGCCGAACACGCGCAAAAAATTTGAAGCCTGTTTGAAGCGCATGACTTCTGATTCGCACCGGGCATTTCTGGTTGTCCTTCGTGAATCGGGCGATCTGGTCGGGTCCATCAACCTGGGCCATATCATTCACGAACCGTTACGGAGCGCCTTTGTGGGTTATTACGCCTTTGTTCCTCACGCCAGAAAGGGATTGATGAGCGAGGGGATGCTTCTGGTTCTGAACCACGCCTTTCAGAAACTCAAGCTCCACCGCATTGAAGCCAACATTCAGCCGGGAAACCGCGCTTCCCTCAGATTGGTGCGGAGTTGCGGGTTTGTGCGGGAAGGATTCTCACGCCGTTATCTGAAGGTCGGCGGCCATTGGCGGGATCACGAGCGCTGGGCCATCCTCGCGGAAGGTATGTAATGCCAAATTGTGTTCAAATCTTACAAACCGGTAAACACACCCCCTCACCCGCCCTTCCGCCTTCGCTGCGCTCCGGCGCGACAAGCCGGGTACCCTCTCCCCCGCAATCAGCGGGGGAGAGGGACGGGGCGAGGGGACGCGTTGCCAGAACGTTTGGTGTCTGTCCAGGCTTTTATCGCAGTCTGTTTGCACGTTAGTATGACTCGCCTCCAACCGATTATTTTAATTTTCTTTACTTTAATTTTTTCTCCGGGACTCTGCGCTTCAATCGCACTGGTTCGTTCACATGAAATTTTCGCGGTCAATCATTTTTCCTGTTGCCGTGATGATGGCGGCCGTTCCCGTGAACGGAGCTGCGGCGGGAACACTTCCGGGCGTGAAGGATTTGCCCGTGCGCAAGAAAATGCCGGACGCGATGACGCTGGATGACGGCACGAAGGTGACGACGGTCACGCAATGGCGCGCGCGGCGCGAGGAGATGAAGGCGATTCTGGAGCATTACGAACTCGGCCACGCGCCACCGCCGCCGGGCAACGTGAGCGGACGGGACCTCAAGTCCGACATCCTGCTCGACGGGACGGTGAACTACCGGCTGGTGCACTTGAAGTTCGGGCCGGAAGAAAAACTGGGTTTCGACATCGCAATTTTCACACCGGCGAAGAGCGCCGGCCCGTTTCCGACCATCATCAATCCGTCGTTCTTCAACACACCGGGCGTGACCGCCACCAACCCGCTCACCGCCACCACCAATTCATCGGCCGGTCCCCGGTTTAATTTCAACGCGCCCGTCGCGCCGGAAAGGGCAGCTGAAGGCTTTTCAAACCAGCTCAGTCGCGGTTATGCGATGGTGACGTATCGCTACACGCAATGCGGCGAGGACAATGCCAATTTCCGCAATTCATCGTTTTATCCTGCCTATCCCAATTACGACTGGGGTGTGCTGCTCGGCTGGGCGTGGGGGTTGTCCCGTGTGGTGGATTATCTGGAGACGCAACCCTTTGTGGACACAAACAAGCTCAGCGCGCTGGGCCATTCGCGGCTCGGCAAACTCGTGATGGTGGCAACGGCCTTCGATGAGCGCATTTCGCTCGGCGCGCCCGCCGGGTCAAGCGGCGCTGGAACAGGCGCATACCGTTTCTGCGGCCCCGGCCGCGGCGGCAAGGAAGGCATCGAGGACATGACGCGAAAATTTCCGTATTATTTTGTGCCCCGACTCAAAGAATTCACCGGCCAGATGGAGAAACTGCCGTTTGATGCGAATTGGTTCATCGCATTGACCGCGCCGCGTCCGTGGATTTCGATTGAAGGCACGGACGATCAGAACTGTGTCCCCAATGCAGTCAAACAATCCATCCTCGCGGCCAAACCAGTCTATGCGTTTCTGGGCGTGAGCACGGATCGGGTGGGCGTGAACTACGAACCACATCGGCACATGCTGACGGCAGGCGATTGGACGGCGGCGCTGGATTTTGCCGACCAGCAACTGCGAGGCATTGACCATCATCGCCGCTTCGACCAGTTCCCGCCAGAACCAGTCCCACAAACGCCGGACACAACCAAAACGAACAGGATGGTTGCACCATGAAATGGATTTGCCTCGTTGCAATTTCTCTCGCCCTGATTGTGCAAGCCGGATGCATCGGCCTGTCGCGCGCGCCGCTGAATGTTAAGGCGTATGGCGCCACGGGTGACGGAAAGACAAAAGACACTGCTGGGTTTCAAAAGGCGCTTGATGCCTGCGTTGCCGCGGGCGGCGGCGTGGTGGTCGTGCCTGCCGGGAGTTATCTCATCGGCAGCATCGAACTGAAATCGCACACAACTTTGCGTCTGGAAAAAGGCGCGAACCTGCTCGGCAGCCCCGATCTTGAGGATTATCCGATTATGAAAGTTCGCTGGGAGGGAAAATGGATTGACGGACATCGCGCGCTGATTTCGGCGCACGATGCTAACGACATCGCCATCGTCGGGCCGGGGAAACATTTCCGGCAATCCCGCGCTGGGCGGACGGCAAATGCCACGCCGCCCGGTCATCATCGAGCCGATTAATTGCACCAACGTTCAGTTTGAAGGCTTTGCCACCGAACATCGGAGCATGTGGTCAATCCATCCGACTTACTGCGAAAATGTCATCGCCAGAAATCTCACCATCCGCAGCACCGGCGGCAACGGTGATGGCATTGACGTGGACTCGTGCCAGCACGTCCGCATTGAAAATTGCGACATCGCGACCGGCGACGACTGCATCGCCCTCAAATCCGGGCGCGGCATGGAGGGTTATCGTATTGCGAGACCGACCGAAGACGTTTTCATTTCCCGCTGCACGCTCGCGGACAGCATTTTTGCCGACATTGGCATCGGGAGCGAGACCTCCGGCGGCATCCGCAACGTGCGGATTGAGCACTGCAAGTTCGTTCACGCGCGGAGTTGCGCCATTTACATCAAGAGCAACTCCGGCCGTGGCGCGTTCATCGAAGACATCGCCGCGCGCGATCTGGAAGTCAACACGGCGCCCGGCGGGTTCTTGCGCATCAATCTCATCAGCAGCGGCATCAAAGACCCGGAACCGGTGCCCGGCGACGAAGGCATTCCCTCGGCCAAAAACTTCAGTTTTATCGGTGTGAAAACAGACTGCGGAACGCTAGTGGATGCTACCGCGATTTCGCCGGTGAAGCCCATCAATGGGTTTTCGCTGGTGGACATCAGCGGCACATGCAAAAAAGCCATTGCGCTCGCCAATATGACGCACGTGCAATTGCGCGACATTCGTGTTACCGGCTATGCCGGTCCGTTCCTTATGCAGACCAACGTCCAGGGCGTCGGGTTGGAAGAAACTGAAAATTAATTCTTAAATTCAAATGGAATTCCGGCGCGCCACATTAAACGACTGCGCCCTGTTGGCGGGGTTGAATCATCAGTTGATCCGCGACGAGCAGCATCGGAACCCGATGACGGTTCCCGAGCTGGAACAGCGTATGCGGAACTGGCTGGCATCCGAATACGCGGCGGTGCTTTTTGAAGACGACGCAGAAGTGGTCGCCTATGCGCTGTATCGCGAGCAGGCAGAGGAAGTTTATTTGCGGCAACTGTTCGTCGTGCGGAACCGGCGCCGACAAGGCCTTGGCCGTCAGGCCATGGAAATTTTGCGCACCAAAATCTGGCCGACAAACAAACGACTGACGGTTGAAGTTCTGGTCCGCAACACAGCCGCCATGGCCTTCTGGCGGGCCGTGGGCTACCAGGATTATTGCCCGACCCTTGAAATTTTGCCGGGCACAGCAACAACCTGATCCAACTGGCACAAGGCCATGAACGGAACAGCCATTCCCGAAATACCGCCGGTTCTCCAAACGAACCCTTTGCCGAATCAATTTCAGCGATGCGTGCACGTCTTGGCGTTGGTCGGAATCTGGATGGCGATTGGCTGGCTGTTTCATCTGGATGCCAACAGCTATCTGGTGGTCGGGGTTCCGCTGGTGGTTTTTTTTCAGCTCTTGGTGCGTAAAAAACCGCTCGTGGCCCTGTGGCTCCGGGACGCGGAGCACTTTCGATTAAACACTTGGGGAATCGTTCTTGGACTGGGACTCGCGATTTCGCCAACAGTGAAACTGATTCAGACTTTCAGATTGACGGCTTGGCCATCACTCACGCCGGAAATCCTGTGGTATGTGTGTTGTATCATCGGAGCCTTTGGCGCGGCCTTCGGGTTTTGCCAGTTCACGAAGCGGACCTGGAAAGAACTCGGTTTCTGTGCCGGCACGGCCGGTACCATTGGGTGCCTGACCATGTTGCTCGCCTTTCTCGCGCGCCTGGCCGCCAAGTCCATGCATCACACGCCGGTGACCTTCACGTGGGCCAACGTGCTGGCCGGTCTCGAAAGTTTCGTGCTCTACGTGCCGGTTTGTTTTGTGTTGGAGGAAGTCGTGTTTCGCGGCGCGATTGATTCGCATGTTTTTCAGCCCGGAGACAAAGGCCAGTGGTGGACGGCTTTTTTTGTTTCCGCCCTGTGGGGTTGGTGGCACCTGCCAATCACGGGCGTGACCGGAATTTCACGGTTGATGACGCTCATCGTTCTGTTGCCTTGCGTCCACATCGCCGTGGGCGTTTTCCTTTCATTAAGCTGGCGACGCAGCGGCAATCTGGCTGTGCCGGCCACCGTGCACGCGTTCATTGACGCCGTGCGGAACATGCTCTTGCACTAGCACAGCTCCCAACCGGCTCCGCGCGATTGCCCTTGCCAGAAATGACGAATCGGGGTTTGCTGTTGCTACGACAAAAATGCAGAACTCCGAAACGGGCGAAACTTTTCTTCTGAAGATTGATTACGAGAAAGACTCACCCCGTCCATCTCGTGTTTTTAGGGCGATGTCGGAATTGATCGAGGGCTTTCAGGCCCTCGACAATGATCTGATTCAGGCATTCCCAATCAGAGTCGAGGGTGAACTTCTCTTGGAGGACATCCAAGTTGGTTCCCTCAAAACCAAGATTAAGAACGTGCTCAAGGGAATAGACGATGAGGCAATCAAAAATCTAGAGTGGAAAAAAGTGGTCGGTGGTTTCCTGTTACAGGGCAAACACGCGGTTGTCCAATGGATTGAGAAGCGTGAGCGAATCGAAAGCCGGCAGGCCCTCGAAGACCTCTCGCGCAAAGTTCTTCAGCTTGCAGAAGGTACGAAGGTGTTGCACTTGCCAGTTTATACACCGCCTCCGCTCCCGTTGCTCATAAAGGACATCGCCCTCATTAGCGGAGCCGTAAACCAACTTGGTGCTAAAGACATCGCAACCTATGAAGCTGCCGGAACAACATCTGAGTTCAACAAACAGTTTCATGTCGACGCCGAGTTTGCCGAAGAACTCCTGACGGACGAGACAATCACGAATAAGTCTGAAGTTCTTCTTCGTGTTAAAAAGCCGGATTACCTTGGTGATTCAATGTGGGAGTTTGTACATACGGGGCATATCATCCGAGCAAAGATTGAAGATCATGACTGGGTGGTGGCGTTCCAATTTCAGAAGGTTGAGGTTCGTCCGGGCGACGCGTTGCGCGTGATCCTTGAAATTACAACTCTCCACGGTGCCGACGGTGGAGAACTCATTACTTGAGACCTCTGAAAAAGGCCATGTTGGTTGTTTGATTTGATGTCATTGCCCCTGATCAACGGAATATTTGTTCGGCGAGACTCCGCCATCGGCGGTTCCATCCCCCACGATCGGCGGTTTTGTCCGCTGGACTGCCGTTCTGAGTTGTTTGATTCATGTTCCGGTCAAAGTCGCCAGCCGTTTGAGGTTCCAACAGACGCATTTAAACTCCAGTTCCAACCGGTTGGGGTCCCGCCCTACATACCGCACCCGCCGGTAACCCGTGCAGCGTTTCCACCAGCCAAAGATTCTTTCGATCCCGCACCGCAGTCGGCTCAACAGCTGGTTGACCCGCACCGTCGCGTCCCGCAGTTTTTCCCCACGGCTGGGCTTGCGCAAAATCCCGTTGGCGATGCCGTGCTCACCGCACCATTGGCTGCGGGCTTCACTCCAGTAAGCCTTGTCCGCCACCACCATTTCCTCGTCGCCTTGGACCACCGTTTCAAACTCCCGGCTGTCATGCACGTTGGCGGCCGTCAGCGTGACCTGTCGGATCAGTGTGTGCGTTTCATCCGCCGCGACATGTGCTTTGTAGCCATAGTGCGGCTGGCCTCGCTTCACGGTGTAGCCCGCATCGCTATCACCGCCAGCTTTGTCCTCCTTGGTCGGGGCGCGACGAGCCGCCTGCAACAGCGTCGCGTCCACCAGCGTGCAGGTTTTGAGGAGGAAGCCCTTTTGTTCCAGTTGCCGGTTGACCAGCACCAGCAGCTCTTCCTGCAAGCCATGTTCGACCAGCCGTTGCCGGAAGCGGACCAGCGTTGTTTCGTCGGGCACCTTGTCCTGCAAACCCAAACCCACAAACCGCCGCCAACTCAACCGGTCGGCCACCAGTTCCTCGCACTGCGGGTCCGAGAGGCCATAGCAATGTTGCAGCAAACTCATTTTGAAGAGGGCCAGCGGCGGACAGGGTGGGCGTCCGGTCGTCGCCGGATACATCGCCTGCAATGCCTTTTCGATGGGCTGCCAATCCAGCGTGCGGTCGAGCCGTTCGAGAAAATCGTTGCCAGGAGTCGTGATCATCAAGCTGTCCAGCAGCCCCATTTGTGCGTTGGTCGTCGTTTGCATATTCCTCTGACGCACAGTCAAATCGTCCGTTCAAAAGAGTTTTGCAGAGGTCTCTACTTATTATTGTGTTCTGAATGTTTTGGGCATCAAACGAGCAATAAGTGGAAGTCAGCTTGAACTTCCACCATCCACCTGACCTGCGCCCGGCACCAGACAACTTGTTTTTAAGCGTGGATTAAAACTCTAGCGCCTTCTTGATTTTTTCTGGAGAACGCAAGCGTCGCGCACCTCGAATAATTTTACGAATGGCATCACACCCATCCCACAGGAAATTGGAAAAAGTGTTGGCTTGACGGTTTAGCCCTGCCACAAGGCAGGGATGAAAAAGAAAACAATCAAACCAACACGCTGCCGGTTTAACATTTTGCGCCAGATTTGCAATCTCATTCCAGAGCACGAGGTCTCCAAAATAGCCAGGGAGACCGGCGTGGAGGATCAGTCGCGCACCTTCAGTCCTTGGAGCCACGCCGTCAGCCTGTTGCATGCTCAACTCACTCACTGCATCGGACTCAATGACTTGTGCGACTCGCTGCAATTGCATTCCGGGCCGCTGTCCACCATTCGCGGCGCGACTCCGCCCAGCCGCAACGGCCTGTCCCACGCCAACCGCGAGCGTTCCGCCGCAATGGCCGAACAACTCTTCTGGCGAACGCTCCAGCACTTGACCGAACAGTCGCCGGGCTTTGCGGCGGGCAAAAGGCGCGGACCGGCCTTCCGTTTCAAGCTGCCTATCCACGTGATTGACAGCACTACGATGGAACTGGTGGCCAACTGCCTGGACTGGGCCAAGCATCGCCGGCGCAAGGCGGCAGCCAAGACGCACCTGCGTTTGAACCTGCAGAGTTTGTTGCCCGGATTTGTCATTGTGGACACCGCTGCCGAACATGACAACCAGCGGGCGCGGGAACTGTGCGCCGGATTTGAAGAGCGGCGAAATCGCCTTGTTTGACAAGGGTTATGTGGACTTCGCCCATTTGCGGGATTTGGATCGGCGCGGCGTCTTTTGGGTGACGCGGGCCAAAGACAACATGGCTTACGAGGTGGTCCAAGCGATGCCCCAGTCCAAGGATGAAAAGATTCTGCGGGACGAAGTGATTATCCTGAGCAATCCCGACAAACCGGCCCCGGAATTGATGCGCCGGGTGGTCGCCCTGGTGGAAATTGACGGAGAGGAGCGCGAGATGGTGTTCCTGACCAACAACCTGGAGTGGAGTCCGCGCAGCGTGGCCGACCTCTACCGGTGCCGCTGGCAAATCGAGGTGTTTTTCAAACAGATCAAGCAGACCTTGCAGTTGGCCGACTTTCTGGGGCACAACGCCAACGCCGTGCGCTGGCAGGTGTGGACGGCGCTGCTGGTTTATGTGCTGCTGCGTTACTTGAGTTATGTGTCGAAGTGGGCGCATAGCTTCACGCGGCTCTTCACCATTCTGCGAGCGGTGTTGTGGGAAAAACTTGATTTGCTCAGATTTGGCGTGCTATGGGACAGCAGGCGGTAGCTTCCGACACCTGGCGCGACCGGACCAAGCGTATTTCCCCGGCTTCCTATGAACCTATGGGACAGCACAAGCGCCGAAAAAAAGCACGCAGACGCCAGAGGCCGAACCCGTAAAAATCAAAATCTCGCTCTACGCCCAAAACCGATGAAACCCTTAAACATCAACACCCCAATCCGACGATTTTCCCGTTGTGGGAAGATTGTGGAATGGCATCTTGAACGCGCAAATGGCGCCTTCTCAATAACCGAGCCGTCTTTTCCATCTCCTTTTCGACCATTTTAAGGTATTGAGGAAAATACTTTTCAGTTACTACATCGATTTGAAACGTTTGTTCTTCCTTTCCAGTTATCGTCGAATGACGAAACTGAACATGCTCTGCCTTGAGCAGTTTAAGCGATTTCCTGTCAACCTGCGCTTGGAACAGGTCTCCCTGCAAGACAACAATGGGATAATAAAACTCGACGTTGATTCGTTCGTTTGGACCAATTGTCCAACTGGTGAAGTGTTTATTGACGGTATGTTCGGTCACGGCAGATAATTTCCGAAACGCATCGAAGTGTTCTTCGTCATGCGTTGCCATCCAGTCCGGCGAATTCTTCTTCTTCAAAAACGAGCAGAATTGCGTCGCCACTCTGCCAGCGCAGTAATGATGGTATTTCGACATGTCCAAGAAATCAGCCAGTGAATCCCATGTATCCATGCGTTTTTTGTCAGGAATCTTCACAGGTAGGCCAGCCATTTTAACATCGTAATGGTGAAGGAATCCAACCTGCGGCGTTTTGGTTAGAAAGACCATTGGCTGAAGGTTGTTGATACATTCGATTAATAAAACATCCCAAATGAAATCGTATTCATCAACACCGGCGCGATGCGCGGATAACGCATACAGATCGAGTTCCCTTGCCTTTCCCGTTTCCGGGTCCGGATACGCCATGTTGGCATTGACGTAATAGCCCTTTTTTGAGAGTTCAGTTTCCAAGCGACTTTCGAGCAAATAGCCCGACCTAAGCAGAGCATTTTTCGCTTCTTCAAGCGAAACGACATCCGGCTGTTTCTCTTTTGCCAGCGCTTCGAGTTTGCTGCTAACTTGACTCTGAGAAATATTTTGTGATTTCCGGTTATAATTCATTCTCATTGTCATAATCATTCAATCCTCCGCCCGTTCGCCCGCCGGGGCCATTTTGACGAGGCGCGGGAGAAATTTGGCCAGCGGTTCCACGAGGTCGGTTTGCGCGGCCATGACTGCCTCGATGTTTTTATAAACCATTGGCACTTCGTCCAGGCCAGCGGAAATCAATTTCACGCCACGTTCATCCAGATAAGGCTTCACCATCTTCCAGTTGAAACTTTCCCGGGCTTTGTTGCGGCTCATCACACGGCCCGCGCCGTGCGAAGCGGAATTGAGCGAGTCGGCATTGCCCTTGCCGCGCGCCACAAACGTCGGGCTGGCCATCGAACCGGGAATCACGCCCAGCACGCCCGCGCCCGCCGGTGTCGCGCCTTTGCGATGGACGATGAGGTCGCGTCCGCCGTGACGTTCCTTCCAAGCGAAGTTATGGTGGTTCTCGATGTCCAGCAGCACGCCCGCGCCGAGATGCCGCGCGATGTGTTTGTGGATGAGATAATGGTTGGCGGACGCGTATTGGCCCATCAATTCCATCGCCGCCCAGTATTCCCGGCCGTCGGCGGAATCGAGGTCGAGCCAGGCGAGATAGCTGAGTTCCTTCGGCAAATCCTTGTGCTTTGCCCGCGCGACGCGGCTGTAATAATCGCAAACCTGCGCGCCGGTGCCGCGGCTGCCGCTGTGGCTCAACAGGGCCAGATACGTGCCCGGTTCGAGCCCGAGTTGCTTGTGCTCGACGGTGAATTCACCGAACTCGACGAAATGATTTCCGCTGCCACTGGTGCCGAGTTGCGCCGCCGCCTTGTCGCGAAAGCGTTGCGTGACGGGACTGACCGACCAGTCCGCGTCCATGACCGGATGCGTGCGGCGATGTTTGAACTCCGAGCCGATGCCGAAGCGGGTCTCGGCTTCGATGGCGCGGATGAGATCGGTTTGGTGGCGGCGAAGATAATCCAATGGCAAATCGAGTACGGTGAGTTTGACGCGGCAGGCGATGTCCACGCCCACGGCATAGGGGATGACGGCGTTGTCGGTGGCCAGCACGCCACCGATGGGCAGGCCGTAACCGACGTGGGCATCGGGCATGAGTGCGGCGGCGACGGAGACGGGCAGTTGACAGGCGTTCTCCATCTGTTGGCGCGCGTTGGCGTCCAAATCCGCACCCCACTGACAGTAGGTGATGGCCATAATGGCAAAGGGAACTTAAACCCGGAAAACGGAAGTGAGAAGTGAGAAAAACCAGCCGCACCGGGTTTGGATTGCGCGGACGTGTCCGCGCTTTGAAAGCGGCGACATGTCACTGCACTCCAAAAGACAGGAAGCGATTTGCATTTTGGACGGATTGGAATATCGTTGCTACGTTATGGAACCGAACATTGCGCAAAAATCCCCGTTCGTCCAAAAGGTTGATCCCAGCACATATTGGTGGTGTGCGTGCGGAAAGTCAAAAGGCCAGCCGTTTTGCGACGGTTCGCACAAGGGCAGCGGTTTCGCGCCGAAAAAGGTGGAAATCGCCGAGTCCCGGACCGTGGCGTGGTGCGGCTGCAAGCACACGAAGAACGCACCGTTCTGCGACGGCAGCCACGCATCATTGTGACGGGCGCGGGCTGACGAGCAATTCCGTTACGCTTCCTTCTTTCGGAAGAGACGCTGCGGGTCGGCCACGTTGAGCACGGACAGGTCGAGTCCGCCGTCGGGACTGCGTTCGCGCGCGGCTTTGAGCCGGCGCGCGAGGCGTTTCACCGCGTTACCGGCGTAATATTTCACCACCCCCACCCCCACCTCGGCTTTGAAAATGACGACCAGCATGCAATGTTCATCCACGTTCACGACGAACATGCTGAATTTTTCGCCCTGCTGGTAAATGCTGTTAAAGTTCGACTCGTTGACGAGGCCGGCAATGGTCTGGTTGGCCATGAAAGCGCCGGACGCGAGCGCGCCGATGGTGGTCAAATCAAATTGCACCGCATCGCCCTGATGCGTGATGAGAAAACCGCCCTTGTCAATAATCAGCGCGGTCGTCGCTTCGGTGTGAGCGATGAATTCCCGGAGCGTTTCGTCCAACAGGTGAATATCGCGCTCGACGAGTTGGGGCAGAGTAGCCATGTCATGCGTATTGCGGAACGCTTTGGTTGATGAATTTTTGCAGCAGCAGGCGCGTGATCATGTTCAATGACTCAAACACGCCCTCGCATTTGTGCGCCGTGGCGGTGAACGATGGCACCTGCAACTCGCGGTTGTTCAGCAGAAACTCCATGTATTCGACCGGTGCGGTATTCGGCAAATCGCGCTTGTTGTACTGCAGCACGTAGGGAATGTCCGCAAGGTTGAGCTTGAGCGTGTTCAGATTATCAATCAGGTTCTGGAAACTTTCCACGTTCTCCGGCATTTTTTCGTATTGCGAATCGGCAACGAACACGATGCCGTCCACGCCGCGCAGCACCAGTTGCCGCGTCGTGTTGTAAATCACCTGGCCGGGCACGGTGTAAAGCTGGAACTTCGTCTTGAAGCCCTTGATGGTCATGGCCTCGATCGGCAGGAAGTCGAAGAACAACGTGCGGTCGGAGCTGGTCGCCAGTGAGACGAGTTTGCCCTTGTTGCCGGCGGCGGTTTGAACATGGTCGTGGACCTGGACGAGGTTGGTCGTCTTGCCGCCCATTGCGGGGCCGTAATAGACGATTTTGACCTGCAACTCTTTGGTAGCTTGATTAATGATGGCCATACAGTAGTTATTGTTTTTTGCGGTCGAGTTCGGCGGCCAACAGGGCCAGTTGCGCGGTGGGCAACGCTTCGCCCGCGCGACCGAACGCGGCGAAATAGACCGAATTCACGCGGTAAATTTTCCACGGTACGTTACCGACGGTGAAGTTCACATTGTTCAGCGCACCCATGCGCAACTCGCGGGTACTCTGGCCCAAGCGGTCAAAAATCTGCGGCAAAAACGCCGCGAGCGTGTCGGCGTTCAAATCCGCCGGCACCTGGCTGGCCACTTTCAAACCGTCCTGCAATGCCACGAGCGCGCCCGCCACACCGGGCAATTCCACGGCGTGGGCGACGACGTCCTTCGGCATGGCCCGACGGCTGGTGAAATCGGTCGGGGGCGTTAACGCACGTCTATGTTCGGTTTCCTCAAGCTTTGGGGCCTCGCCGTTGTCGCCCCAGATGTAGTAATTCGTGTCGGACGGTCTAACCTCCGCCGGTTTCGGTATGTAACGGGCGGTTTCCGGCTTCGGGGCAATCACCTCCGGTTGCAGCATCGTAGTTTCCGGCGGCGATTGCGGCTGCGGAAAACCAAAAAACAGATCCGGGATCTCGGGGGTGAGGGTGATTTTCCGCTGCAGTCTGGCCACGGTTTTCTGTTGTCCGAAAAACAGCGGCGCGATGACTTTTAACGGCAGTTCGAGTTCAATCCCGTCATGGACGGAAACCCCTGGCGGCACCGGCCGGATCCAGGTACGCACGTAACGCCAGGAGAAAATCACGCGTCCGCGTTTCAACGCCGATTCCACCAGATGCACCGGCAAGGCGACCTGGGAATTCGTCAAATTTGTTTGTGCGATTTCCAGCCGCAGGGCCTCCGGCCATTCTTCCGAAAGTGCGGCCAAGGACGCGGAAATAGTTGACTGTGGGTGCTCGGGCAGGACGGTCGGGTGCGCGGCGGGCATTGTCGGTGGAACAGGTGCAACGGAATTAACCCGGGATGCACCATTGCGCGGAACCGGGCTGACCGTTGTTGACGCCGCGGTGGTAGCCGCCGGCAACGGAGTAATGGCGCGTGAAGCAAACGACGGCTGCGACGCGAGCGGATGGGGCGGAACGGCAGGCCACGCAACCGGCGATTTGGTCCGCGGGACCGGCGCGGGCGCCGGCGCGGCTGCGGGTTTGAGGGGCGTGGTGGAAAAAAAGATGCCCTGACCGCGGCCATCGAATGGCCCGGTGATATCGTCGGCCACCTCGATCTTTTTCTGCGCGGACGGACGCGACAACAAAGCCGGATTAAGCCGCGCAAGAATTTCGTTCAGCGGCAAGGTCACCGGCCGGGAATCACTCTCGCCGCCGGAGTTTGCGAAAAGGCTGGGTGCAGCCAGACGCAATTCCCCGAAACTGATTTTTACCGAGCCGTGCGCGAGTTGCGAAAGGACTTTTTCAATTGCGATGATCATTGTCGCACCCGCCGGCGGCATCTGCATGATTTTGGCGCGCAAATCCATGGGCAGCGCGGCGAGCACCGTTTGCAACGGCAACTCCAACTCATCCGCCTCACTCTGGCTTTCGACGGGTGTTGAGGGCGGATCAAAAATCGTCTGCGGTTGCGCGGCCACGACGGCGGAGGTTTCTGCGGGCGGTGTGGCAGTGATGGGTCGCGGCAACTCCACCGCGTTTACTTCAGGCTCATCGAAGCGGTGGAGTAGGCCTCGGAGCAACCCGACAAACTTCGTTTTCATGATCTTTGGTATAACACGCATGTTCCGCTGCCTATCAACCAGATAGGTTTGCCACGAATTTTAGCAGGAAGCGCGCCATGACCCTTTCGGGTTTCGATTCTTATGCGCCGTTTCGATTTTGGGTCAGGCGGTGGAAAGAATGTCCCACCGTTGGACTGGTTTGTCTGTTGTTTGTCCACAATGCGGCCCTAAATGTTTTCCGCCCGGCGGGAACGGCGATTGCTTCTGCCAAAGAATAATGCTGTTTGCGTGTTTTCGCGCTTGTATTTGTGCAGCAACGGCGTTAGCGATTGTGGCCATCGGAATGGAGACAAGGCATAAAATCCTGGTTTTGGACGACGACACGGACTGGCTCAAGTTGAGCAGCGAGATGCTGACGCATCTGCCCAGCAAGCCTGAAATCCGCACCGTCACGTCCGGCGCGCGCGCCTTGGCACTGATGGAAACCGAGCCGTTCCGGCTGTTGATATGCGATTTGAAAATGCCGCGCATTGACGGACTGCAAGTGCTTGCCATCGTGCGCCGCCGTTTCCCCGAACTGCGCACAGTCGTCTTGAGCGCGCTGGAAGATGAGGAATTTCGTTCCCGCGCCTACGCGTTGGGCGTGGACTTGTTCTGGCTCAAAACCGAGATGCAGCGCAACATGCAGATGTATCTGGACTGTCTCGAATCGCTGCTGGGGCGCGAAACCGATGGCGGCTTCCGCGGTATTCAAAGCAAAAGCCTCATGGACATCATCCAGATGGAATGTCTCTCGCGCAGTTCCACCGTACTGCGACTCACCCGGGGCGCGCTCGTGGCAAAACTGTGGATTCAGGACGGCGAATTGATTGACGCCGAGGCCGAGGGTGCGCGTGGCGAGGTGGCGTTCCGGAGAATCCTGGCGTGGAAATCCGGCACGTTTGAAAACCTGCCTGCCGAACCCGCCCGCGAACACACCATCACCAAATCCGTCAATGCCCTGCTCCTCGAATCCGCGCAAGCCATGGACGAAACGGCCAATCCCGTCGAGCCTGAATCCGTCGAACAGGCCGCGCACCGCAAAACCATCTGGAAACTGGCGCTGCTTACGCGCGAAAACGCGGAATTCGTTGTCGCCGTCCCGGCTGAAGGCCGGGGTGAAGTCGAAGCTTTGGGGGTACAATCCGTCCCGCCGCTTGCCCATTGGACGCGCCGCGCCGTGGAAGTTGCCAGACGGCTCGGCGAACATATTGAAGCCGGACCGCTGTCATACCTTGGCGGACATAATCTGGAACGCCAGATGCTCGTTTTACCCCGCGAGGACAAATCGTTCCTCGTTGGCTGGCCGCCGAACGTCGAAGCCGGACCGTTGTTGGAAAAAAGCAAAAAACTTGTCGCGTCATGGGATTCTTAAAAAACCTATTCCAAAAGCTGTTCCGCTTCCGTTCCCGCGCAGCGGTCCAGCAACTGCCGGGCGGCAGCATTGCCGTGGACCGGGAGGGCAATGTGGTCACCTCCACCGTTTCCTCCGCCTATTCCAAAGACCTGTTGCGCGCCATCGGGCGGGACGTCCTGACCCTGTTCCGCGAGGCGCGCGAGGCCCAAATGCCACTCGCCGAGGTCAATATTCATTTCGTCAGCCTGCGTATCACCGCCCGGGAGCTGCGCGGCGGCGCTGTCATTTTCCTTTTCCCGCAATCTGCACTTTCACCGTTGCCAAACTGATCAGCCTATGACTGCCAAAGAACTCAACCAATTGGTCACTCAAATTGAAACTCATATTGAGTGCTGGAAACAGTTCAACCACTTTGTCTCCATCGCCCGGAACAAAAAATTCGGGCCGACGGAGGAGAACCATTTCCTCGAAATCAAAAGCATCATCGTGCAGGAATTGGAATTGATTTACGCCGCTGTCGAGGTTGCGTCACCCACGCGGGACGAAGTCCACGGGCTGATCGGCAACGCGCCGTCGCTGCGTTACCTTAGCGAAATGAGCGAAGGCGCCCTGCGCGGCATCGAGACCCAATGGCACAAAATCTACATTGGCTGGCACTCCATCCTCGGCCAGCTCAAGGTCAAACAACACGCCGAGGAATCAAAAACCTTTTTCGGCAAGAGTAAATGATCTTCATTCCCGGCCGATTTTGACGGCCGGCTGGGTCTGCCGATGGCTGTTCCGGTCACCACGAAGTGCTGTGACCATTAGTAACGCGGAGTCCCCATTTTTTGTCTTTACATCAGATATGCAAATGGGTTAGAATGGTCTTGGTATTCACATGTGTTTTATAAAAAAGGCTCGGGTGGTTTTGGCTGGCTTTGCCTTCCTTTTTTCATTCGTTTTCCTCGTGCAGGGCCAGGTGACCGGCCCGTTTGGTCAAGCCACTCAAGCAAACAGTCTGAGTGTCTATGGCTCGAATACCTTTTGGCTTCAGCTAATCAGCATCTCCAACAACACGGCGTCTTTCATCATCCACGCTCCGATGACGGCAACGAACACCATTTGCAATTTGTTTTTCACGACGAACCCTGTAGTTTCTTCCACTTGGAACCGGGTGGCGCGCTGCGAGCCGGGGCAGACGAGTCCGGTCGTGACCAACCTGCCGCCGGCGCAGGGATTTTTCATGTTGGGCAGCTGCATCCGTTCCGGTTTTGACCAGCAAAATCTGCCTGCGAACGACGACGGTTCAACGGGTTTGGTGCCACTGCCCTTCACCATCAATTTCCTCGGCAACTCCGAATCCGGGCTGTATGTAAATAACAACGGCAACGTGACGTTTAACCAGTCGTTTTATTATTACACGCCTGGGGACCTGGCTTCCACCAAAGCGCTCATAATCGCACCCTTCTGGGCCGACGTGGACACCCGCAACCCCGCTTCGAGCATCGTGCTATACGGAACCAACGTCGTCCAAGGACGCATGGCCTTCGGCGTGGACTGGGTGAACGTTGGTTATTACAATCAAAACGCGGACAAATTGTTAAGCTGCCAATTGGTGATCATTGACCGATCGGACATTGCCCCGGGCAATTTTGACATGGAATTTAATTATGACCGGGTTGAGTGGGAAGCGGGAGACGCCAGTGATGGAATTGACGGCATTTGGCAAGGGCAGTGGGGCGGGTCAGCGCGTGCGGGCTTTTCCGACGGCGTCACGGATTATGAGTTGCCCGGCTCCGGCATCGGTGGCTCGTTCCTGGACACCAACACCGTGACCGGACTTGTCTATAACAGTTTGAACACGACTATTCTCGGCCGCTATCTCTTCTATTTCCGAAACGGGCAACCGCTGCCTTGAGCGGTGGTGGACGC
>CAWHAH010000017.1:0-44581 GCA_963827205.1 uncultured Verrucomicrobiae bacterium | reverse complement strand
TAAGGGTGTCCTTGAATCAATTTCAGTGACGCCAAAAAAGGTATTGGCAACTGTTTGCCTCACAAAAATCCCTGTCAAATGGTGGCCAGGTAAAATTGTCGAATATGAAAGTGTCATGGCGTGGATCAATGGAGCTTCCGAAACCAAGTTCTTTATTGACTACAAAACCCGCTTAGAGATCGCGTAAGAAGTGGTTGGCCATTTTTACCCGCCGATGGCGGTCATCGGACGGCAAGGCTGATAGTTCTTGCGGAATTCGTGCTCCAGCGGTTTTACCCGGAGAGCCGATTCCAACAACTCCTTCAACACCGCGTCGTTCGCGCCGTGCCGCAGCGCGCCACGCAAGTCCACTTCGACGTGATTGCCCAGGCATGGGCGCACCTTGCCATCAGCGGTCAGTCGCATCTTGTTGCATTTCTCACAAAAATGCTCGTTCGTCAGCGCGCCAATGAACCCGACGAGCGCCCCGGTCTGTTTCAATAAATAATATTTTGCCGGGCCGTGGCCGAGCATGCGGTCGGGTTGTGGAATCAATTCGTCCTTCTGCGCCAGCATTTGCATTGCCTCGCCGCACGGCAGGAAATTTTTCTCCGTCAAAACTTCCGTCGTCGTCACCGGCATCAGCTCGATAAGCCGCAGCGGCAGGCCGTGTTCGGCGGCGAACAATACCAGCGGCCAGATTTCCTGCTCGTTCACGCCGCGCATGAGCACGCAGTTCAATTTCACGTGCTCAAAACCCGCCGCCAACGCCGCCCGAATGCCCGCCAGCACGCGCGTCACGTCGCCACCGGTGATCTGGTGATAAATCGCTGGCGACAGCGCGTCGAGGCTCACATTGACCGTGCGCAGGCCGGCGTCGCGGAGCGGCTGCGCCAGCGCGGACAGTTTCATTCCGTTAGTGGAAAGCCCGACGCTGGCCACACCGGGAATCGCAGTCATGGCGCGCACAATTTCCGGCACGTCGGCGCGCACGAGCGGCTCGCCGCCGGTCAGCCGGAATTTGCGGAAGCCCAGCCCCGCCGCCACGCGCACGACGCGGATGATTTCATCGGCGGTCAAATAGTCCGGCTTGCTTTCCCAGCCCTTGTAACCTTCCGGCATGCAATAAAGACAACGCTCGTTGCACCGGTCGGTGACTGAAATGCGTAAATAATCAACTTGTCGTCCGAACGAATCCATTGGCGTCTAATTTAACCACGAAACACACGAAATACACTAAAAACCTGATCCAGATTCAAAATTGTGTCATTCCGAAAATATTCTCAAAAAACTTTCGTGTCTTTTGTGTATTTCGTGGTTTTCCTCAATTCTCATGCGGGTCTTCTCCGCGCAAATGCGCCAGGCACTCGCGAACGGCCGGCGCAAGGATTTCCAGGCACTCGCGCACTGCCGACGGTTTGCCGGGCAGGTTCACAATCAAACACGCGCCGCGCGTCCCGGCCACCGCGCGCGACAGAATCGCCGTCCGCACCTTCGCGAACGATTGCACGCGCATGATTTCACCGAACCCGGGCAGCTCCTTTTCCAGCACGGCACGGGTCGCCTCCGGCGTCACGTCACGCGGGGTAATGCCCGTGCCGCCCGTCGTGACAACCATATCGCATTTTTGCTCGTCCGCAAACTTTCTCAGCGCCGCCGAAATTAGCTCCACCTCATCCGGCACGATAATCGCCTCGAAAACGGCATCAGCGCCAAGAAATTCGCGCAGCACGATTTCAATCTCCGGCCCACTGCGGTCAGCGTAAACGCCCACCGATGCTCGGTCGCTGATGGTAAGGCGTCCGATTTTCATGACAAGGACGTGTCTTCAGCAAATTTGTGAACCTGTTTTCCCATCACCCTGACCCTCTCCCCCGGGAAGAGGGAACAGCAATTCGCGCTCTGCGATTTTTCCGATGAACATCCGGCAAACTCCATCACTCGATTTATCGCTGGACTGAATACGATTCTCCCTCTCCCCAAAGGAGAGGGCCGCCCGTCCTCCGTAGCGGTACCGCGGAGGGTGGACGGTGAGGGGAAACAGCGCGTTAAATTTAGAGAGGTCATTCTTTCACCTTTTTAACCACGCGGATGCCTTCGATCCGCATCGTCTTGTCCACCGCTTTGCACATGTCGTAAAGCGCCAGGGCCGCCACGCTCACGCCGGTCAAAGCCTCCATCTCCACGCCGGTTTGGGCGCTGGTCTCGGCGGCACAAACAATTTCAATCGCTGCCGCTTTCACGCGAAAATTCACTTCGACATGGTTCAACGGCAACGGATGGCACAGCGGAATCAATTCCGCCGTCCGTTTGGCGGCCTGGATGCCGGCGATTTGCGCCACGGTCAACACGTCGCCTTTCGGCAGCGCATTTTTTTTTAGCGCGCGAATGGTCGCCGGTGCGCAAATCAATTTTCCGGCAGCTACCGCGCGCCGGCGCTGGACGGGTTTGTGCCCGACGTTCACCATGCGCGCCGCGCCAGTTGCAGCCAAATGCGAAAATGTTTTCTTTCGTGTCATTTCGTGTGTTTCGTGGTTTTAACAATTTGCCGGCAAAAAATCCACCTCCGCACCCGCTTCAATCGAACCGCGATTGGCCGGCACGCGGATGAGCGCGTTGGTTTCCGCCAGACAAGTTACATCACCGGAACTCGACCATTTCAGGGGGTGTAGAGCAGACATTCCTGTCTGCTGGTTTACGGGACATTCCTGTCCCGAGTTCCTGGCGGCTGGAAAGCCGCCGGAAGCCGCAGGCTCGAAAGCCTGCGCTACGGATGCAGGCCATAGAGTCTCGCGCGAATTCGGCTCATCATCCAATCGAGCTGCGAGGCGTCCGCGTAAAAATGTTGGCATCTCGCCACCGAGCAGACCCGCCAGGGCCGTAGCGACAAACAAATGAAAACAGACAAAATGCGACAGCGGATTGCCCGGCAACCCAAATGCCACACGCGAGCGGTCCACGCCATAAATCAATGGCCGGCCAGGGCGCACGTTGACCTGTGAAAAGATGATTTCAAAACCGAGCCATTCCAGAAGCGGACGAGTAAAATCCTTGTCGCCGACGCTTGCGCCGCCGGAAACGAGTAAAAGGTCGAAGGCTGAAGGCTGAAGGCTGAAGGCTGAAACCGAGTGTTTGGCTTTCTCAAAGTCTTCAGGCAGGTGTGCGTGCAGAAGCTCGCACGGAAAAAGTTGGAGCAGTCCGCGAATCAAAATCGAATTGCTGTCACGGATTTGCCCCTGCTTCGGCGTCTGGTCCGGCGGGATAATTTCGTCGCCGGTCGTGAAATGAACGACGCGTAATCGCGGACTGACAAGCGGTTGGGCGCAACCGGCGGTCGCCAGCATCGCCAGTCTGCCCGCGTCGAGCCGCACTCCAGTTTGCACCAACGGCTGCCCTGCCCTGACATCCTCACCACGTCGCCGGAGATTCAGCGCACTATCGCGTTTTAGAATTTTGATCTGGTCGCCGGTGCGCTCGACATTTTCCTGCATTACCACGCGCGCATTTTCGCACGGCAACGGCGCGCCGGTGGCAGTGCGCACCGCCTCGCCGGTTTTCAATTCGCGCGGTTTCCAGTCGGCGGCGTGAAGCGTGTCCACGACCTGAAATGTTTCAGAAGCGTCGTTCTGCAGAACGGCGTAGCCATCGCGAGTGGAACGGTCGCAATCGGGCAAGTCTTCCGGCGCGCAGACAGTTTCGCGCAGCACGCGGCCAAACGCCTCGGCCAGCGGCACGCGGACGGCGGGCAACGGTTGGCAATGGGATTGGATTTCCGCAATGGCATCGTCAAGTGAAAGCAACGCGCCCCTCACCCCGGCCCTCTCTCCGCTTGGCGGGGAGAGGGTGGCCGCAGGCCGGGTGAGGGGAATCCCTCGCCGTTTCCAGATCGGCACATCCTGTTTCAATTTGTCCATGAATTCGGCGAGCAGCGTGATGGCTTCGCCGCGATGCGGCGAAGCCACGCCGACGTAAATCGCTGTTTCGCCCACCGGAATGACGCCGATGCGATGAATCACCTTCGCGGCGTGGCAAGGATGCCGCACGGAAATTTCCTGGAGTAGCCGCCGGATTTCGCGTTCGGCCATTTCCGGATAAGCCTCGTATTCGAGTGCGGAAACGATGTTTCCATTTTCCTCCCCGCGCACAACCCCGCGAAATTCCAGCCACGCGCCGGTCTTTGCAGACGGCCACCGTTGCGGCGGCTGAATATGTCCCGCTATCGGCTCATTTGTGAGTTGGATTTCTATTTCCATGGAAAACCGTTCAGCCACCCGACACCGGTGGAATCATTGCAACTTCATCGTCTGCAGCAAAGATCGCATTGGGCGCGGCGTATTCGCAGTTCTTTGCGAGCCGGACACTCGAGCGATAGGCGGCAAGCTTCGGAAATTTCTTCAACAATTCCGCCCAAAGCTGCTCCGCGTTCAGCGGCGAAGCCGGCGCAATCTCGACCGAATCGCAACCGGTTGCATCTTTGAGCTGGGCAAAAAAGAGAACGCGCATTGCCAATGAAGATTCAGGTTGTAGCGGCTTCAATCAACAATTTCCCGCCGGCAAAAATCAGCACACACGCCAGCACGCGGCTGAACGTGACGCTGCTCCAGCGCCGCGCGCCGAAATGCGTGCCGAGCACGGCGCCGATGACGGCAGGCAGCGTCAGCCAGAGCAACGGCCCGACGTGCGTAATTTTTTCCCAGCCCGTGCCAACGAGTCCGGCGATAGAATTGAGCACTATGAAACCCGCCGCGATGCCGCCGGTCGTTTTGGGTTTTACCCAGCGGAACACGTACAGCAGCGGGCTTAAAAAAACCCCGCCACCGATGCCGGTCAGGCCCGCCAGAAATCCCAGCACTGCGCCGATGAGCAGTGCCAGCGGCAGGAAAAACTTGTGCAGCACCACATCGTCGGTCTGCCAGCGCGAGCGCAGCAGCAGGACAAGTCCCGCCGCCGTCAGCACCGCGCCGAGGACGATTTTATAGACGTGCGGGCTGATGTGGACCCGGCTGCCGAGCCACGCGCACGGCATGGAGACGACCACAAACGACAGCAGCACACGCCAGTCAAAATGCCCCGCCCAGCCAAACCGCCACCAGGCGACGCCAGCGACCAGAACATTGGCAATCAACACCGCCACGCGCGCGGATGCCGGGGCAACGCCGAGCAGGGCGAGCGCAGCGAGATAACCCGTTGCACCGCCATGGCCTACCGACGAGTAAAAGAATGCCACCGCAAAGACGGCGGCGAGCAAGATCGTCCAGTTAAATGTCGTCAGGTCGGGCATGACAAGTTTGAATTATTGGCTTTCCATTGTGCAGGTTCAACGGGAAAGCCGATAGAAGCGTTGAGGTCGGTTCGAGACGGTGGTGTCGTCGAATTGGATTGCTCCCGCGCCATCGGCTGTAACTGTTCCAAGGACTTGCCAGTTGGTGGTCGCGAGAGCGGCTGCCGCCTGGATTTGATATTGCAGATTTGCCGCGCCGAGGCCGGTGATGTGAAAATCGGCATTCGTAAAATAGCCGGCCAAAATCTTTGGTTGCATCAGGTTTGCAGTGACGAGAATCAACGGCTGATTGCCGCGCCCGTAGCTGTAAGAATTGAACAGATAACCAATCTGGTTGTCTGCCGCGAAGAAAAGAAGTGTCACGTCGCCACCGCCCGCCACTTCGGCCACGAGGTTTGTATCAAGCGGCAAAGTATAGGTGACCGGCAAGTTGTTGCCGGGCGGCGAATAAGTGTTCGTGCAGAGGATTTCATGCGGGCCGGATAACAGGTCGGGAAGTGAATCGTAGGTGACACCATCCATGGTCGGCAGGTTGGGCGTTCCAGTTCCTTCAGGCCAACCGTTGGTGGACAGCCACTCGATGACAAATTGACCACCGCTGATCGCGGGAAAGATCGCATTGTTTGGTTGCACGCCGCCGGTGCCGTAGTTGCTGGTCAACTTCAGTGAAATGCCGGTGATGGTCCAATTGCCTGCGCCAAAGTTGGTGTCGAACAGGCCCACTGCGTTCGTAAGATTGAATTCAAGAACGCTCTGAAATTCCCCTTTTACCGACGTTGCCGGAGCGACGACCAGAGTGCCTGCCCCTCCAAAGTTTAACCCGGTCAAGTCGGCCCCTTCCGGGTTGCCGGGCGAACCCGTGGCCAGAAACGCATCGGCGGAAGTCGTGCCGGAATAAGTGACCTGCGCCTTTGCGCTTTGACCGAAGCACACCAACGCAACCGCAAAAGCCAGTGTCCGGCAGCAACTCATTTTTTTCTCCGCTGCCTGCGTGAAAACAGAAAGCCGCCAAGTGATGCGGCCAGCAGTGTCACGATGGTCGGCTCTGGAACAGGGACTGCCGTGATGGTCAGTTCGGGGTGATTGGATGCGAACTCTTTCGAATTGAACAGGTAACTTACCTGATTGTCCGCCGCGTAAAAATACAGCGAAACAGCTCCTCCCGCCGCGGCCCCGGATACTAGGCTGGCATCGAGCGGCAGCGAGTAATTGGCATAAACGTTGTTGCCTGGCGGGGTGTAAATGTAAGTGCCCAACGAGTCATAGCCCGGCGAGAGCAAACCGGGAATCGAATTGAAACATACGGCTCCATTGGCCGCGCCGTTTCCGCCGCCCGTGCCTTCCACCCAACTGTCATTCGCCAGCCAGTCAATGCCGAAACTGCCCCCGCTGACCGTGTTCAACAGATTGTTGTTCGGAATCGCGCCTTGAGTGCCAAAGTTGCCGGCCAGTTGCAATGTGAACCCGGTGATTTGCCAGTTGCCGGCACCGTACGTGGTGTTGAACTGGCTGACCGCGCTGGCGGTGTTGAACATGATTACACTGTCAAATTCGCCCTTGGCCGAAGATGCCGGAGCGATGGCGAGCGTGCCGGCGCCGCCAAAATTCAAGGTCGGATTGGCAGCCGAAAGAAACGCGTCGGCAATGGTGTCGTTTACGGTGTATAACGCCGCTTTACCGGTGAAAGGCAGGGCGAACATTATGCCGCCGGCAGCGGCGAGTAATAAACCTTGTGTTGATTTCATGGTGTCTGATTTTTTGCGTTTTGTTGTTTTGTGATTCATTCGTGAGCGGTTGCGACTGGAAAGAAGAGCGGCCCAGGTCCATTGGTTTGGCGGCCAAATTCGAGCAGGAAATTCTGCACCTTGTCGGAAAGCAGAAAGTCGGACAATGCCCGGGCTCCAGCATGATTCACCTGCGGAAACTTTTTCGGATTGGTTTCCATGACGACGAAGGGACGCCGCATGACCGGATCGCCTTTGACCAGAATTTCCATTCCCTGCGCAGGCATCTTCCCCATCTGCGCCGGGATATAACCGACCACCACGTAGGCACTGTTGGTGCGCGCAAATTGCAGGATGTTGAATTTGGAAACCGTGTCATCTTTGAGAACCCAATCACCTTTGGGTTCGGTGTCCGCGAGCCGCCACAAGGTATGCACCAGTTCACGGCTGCCGATGCCTTCAAAATCCACGAAGCGTGCCTTGCTCGCGGCAATTTTGCGAAGCGCGGCGGCGCCGTTGGTCATGCCCCGGATACGCGCCGGATCGTCCGGCGGGCCAACGATGCACAATTCATTGCGCGTCCACGGCCGCATGTTGACGCCATAGCCATCGGCCACGAGGTCGGTGGTGATGTCGCCCGAGTGCATGGTGAGCAAATCCACTTTGCCCGCGCGCATGGCAGCATCGAGGATGGGACGCGGCCCGGTCGCCACAACTTCAATCCGGTAACCGGTTTGCGCCTCAAACATTTTGGCAATCTCCGGCCACAGGCCGGTCATGGTCATGCCGCCAATGACGGCGCAACGAACAATGTGACTGTCCGCCGGCGTTTCAACCTTGCGGCTGCACGACAGGGCGAGCAGCAATGAAAACAAGGCGAAACACATCGGTTTCCAATTTTTCACGGGTGGTTTCCTTTTTTATCAGTAATTGTGGGCGCTGGCATCGCTGGCTGTACCGGTAAGCCAGCGCACATCGGCCAGTCCGGGGTCACCCACGCCGCAACCCACATACGAACCGGCGAAGGATTGCACCTGGCCGGCCAGGAACAGCAAATTGATTCGCCCGGCGTGACGCGCGACGATGCTATAAGGCTGGGTTGATGGATACGTCGAGGCATAAGGCCCGGGCGCATCGGCCATGGCGACGACGCAGGATGGTTGGACGACTTCGCTAAATTTGGTCGCTACCGGCAGGTTCCACGGGCAGAGATTCATGTTCATGCCGTAGGGCAAAAAATACGTTCCGCCCGGATTATTGGCAGTCGGACAAATGAAAACGGATTGGGTATGAGCGGCGGGCTGCACATAGTTGGTGACCATCTGTTGAAAGGAGGAAAGGCCGAAATAGACCGGCAGCGCGTTGAACCAATCCGCAGGCCGATCAATCTCCGCAAGCACCTGTACCCCTTGACCGCGACGCGGCAAAAAGTCGTCGTTGTCGTCCGCGTACAGCCGATAGGCCAAGGCCCACTGACGAAGGTTGTCAACGCATTGCGCTGAACGCGCTTTCTCCTGCGCTTTCGCCAGTGCCGGCAAAAGCATGGCGGCGAGCGCGGCAAGGCCGGCAATGACCACCAGCAGTTCGACGAGCGTGAACGCGCGCCGGCGGGCAAATGCTTTTGCTGCAAATTTGTCCTTCACCCGGCGCGCATTCCACCACACTCGTTATATTTTGTCAAATATAACGAGCTGACTGCACCGTTCGCCGGCCAGGACAAGGCTACGGTTTGAGGAGCGACTGCATTTTGTTCCAGGTCGTCTGCACCGACCTGGCAGCCTTGGCCTCCATTTGCCGGTAAAGCGCCAGCATCCGACGCCCTGTTTCAGTCAATTCCGCGCCGCCACCGCCTTCACCACCGTGCCGCGCGAGGACGAGCGGTTCCTTGAAGCACCGGTTCATCATCCGGACGAGCGACCACGCGCGCATGTAGGACATGCCCATCCGTTTCGCCGCCTGGTTGATCGAGCCGGTCTGTCCGATCAGCGCGAGCAAGTCCGCCTTGCCCGGCCCCAGCGCGATGTCACCGTCGCAATGAATGCGGAAACGGGGTTGCACCGAACGGGTACGATTTGATTTGGCTCTCTTCCTCATGGGCAACACCGGCAAACTGGAACAACCATAAATTTCCCGGTTTGTGTGGCGATTGCAAGAATTCAAATGGAATAGCGTGGCGGATATTTGAAATTTTCGTTACCACCGGGAGCACTTTCGAGTATCATGCGCCCCGTGGTTTTATGGCCGCCGCTTTACAATTCGTTCTGAATGGCCGGATCGTCGAGGTTGAAAATTGTTCTCCCAACACGACGCTGCTGGAGTTTTTGCGCAGCCACGGGCTGACCGGCACGAAGGAAGGCTGTGCCGAGGGCGATTGCGGCGCGTGCTCCGTCGCCATCGTCGAGCATAAGGCCGACGGCCAGCCGGTTTATCGCGCGGTGAACAGTTGCCTCCTGCCGGTCTGCCTGATGGCGGGGCGTGAAATCGTCAGCGTCGAAGGTGTCGCCAACTCCGAACTCTCCACCCTCCGTAGCAGAGCTACTGCGGAGGACGGGCGAACTCCGAACTCCGAACTCCAAAACCTGCATCCCGTGCAGCGCAAGATGGTCGAGGGCCACGGTTCCCAGTGCGGCTACTGCACGCCGGGCTTCATCTGCTCAATGTTTGAGGGCTACTATCGCGACGACCTCCGCACCCACGACGATCTCGACGATCAACTCTCCGGCAATCTCTGCCGCTGCACCGGTTACCGGCCCATTCGCGATGCAGCCATCGAAGCCTTCGCCGAACGACACGCGGAAAACGGCGAAGATATTTTTGCCGAGCGGCTGAAAAAATCCGGCACCAAACCCGGCACAGCGGAATACGAATTTGCCGGTGAAAAATTCTTTCGTCCAACCTCGCTCGCCGAACTGTTCCGTCTGAAAGAGGAAAACCCCGACGCCCGCCTCATCGCCGGCGCGACGGAACTCGGCCTCGACATCACCAAGCGCTACAAAAAATTCCCCACGCTCATTTCCGTCGAAGCCGTGCCGGAGTTGAAGGAAATCAAATTCACCGAAACTGAATGGCACATTGGCGCGGCAGTGACGCTCACGCAGATCGAAGAAAAAATGGCTGATGAATTTCCCGCACTCGGCGACATGCTGCGTGTATTCGGTTCGCGCCAAATCCGCAATCGCGCCACGATGGGCGGCAACCTCGTCACCGCCTCCCCCATTGGCGACAGCGCGCCCTTGCTGCTGGCATTGGATGCGAAAGTGGTGCTGGCTCGTGGCGGCGACGCCCCGTCGCCGGAAAGTGGCAGCGTCGCCTCGACGCTGAATCCAACGCGCGACGAGGGCGTCGCGTCCAACCCACTGCGACGAGGCGTCGCAGCTACGGAGCGCACCGTGCCGATTGACCAATTCTTCGTCGCCTACCGCAAGACCGCGCTCCAACCGGGTGAGATTTTGAAAACCATCATTGTGCCGCGCGGCATCTCAAAACCGGGCCTTACGCGCCAATGCTCATGGTTCAAGGTTTCCAAACGGCGCGAGATGGACATCAGCACGGTCGCCGCCTGCTTCACGGTGGACCTGGACCAGCAGAACGTCGTGCGCCATGCGCGTCTGGCCTACGGCGGCGTGGCGGCGATGCCCGCACGCGCGAAGAAAACCGAGTCGACGCTGCTCGGAAAAGTTTGGAGCGAGGAAACCATCGAAAACGCGCTGCCGATTTTGCAGATGGAGTTCATACCCATCTCCGACGTTCGCGGCTCGGCGGATTATCGAAGTGGATTGATCGCCAGTTTGCCGGGAAAGTTTTTCCATGATGATCGGAGCGCGGACAGCCTTGTCCGCGAGCCGTTGGCGGATTTCAAGAAACTCGCGGACAAGGCTGTCCGCCCCCCGCCCCACGAAAGCGGCCATAAGCACGTCACCGGCGAGGCGATTTACACGGACGATTTTGCCGCGCAGAAAAACATGCTCGAAGTCTGGCCGGTTTGCTCGCCGCACGCGCGGGCGAAGATTCTCAAGCGCGACGCATTCGCGGCAAAAACCATGCCGGGAATCGCCGCCGTTTTACTGGCGGAAGATGTGCCGGGGCTGAATGATGTCGGCGCGGTGCGGCACGACGAAATTTTGCTCGCGGACAAGGAGGTTTTTTATCACGGCCAAATCATCGCACTGGTAGTCGGCGAAACGCAGGAAGCCTGCCGCCATGCCGCCGCGAAGGTCGTTGTCGAATACGAACCGCTGCCGCCAATTCTGACAATCGAGGATGCTATCGCGCAAAACAGTTTTCACACCGAACCGAACTTCATCCGGCGCGGCGACGTTCAAGCCGCGTTGAAAAATTCGCCGCAGGTGCTCGAAGGTGAATTTTTAACCGCCAGCCAGGAGCATTTTTATCTCGAAATGCAGGCGGCCTGCGCGGAAGGCGGCGAGGACGGCTCGATGTTCGTGATGTCCTCGACGCAGCATCCGTCCGAAGTGCAGCAGATTGTCGCACATCTGCTCGGCGTGCCAGTGAACCATGTGGTCGTGCAAAGTCCGCGCATGGGCGGCGGGTTCGGCGGCAAGGAAACGCAGGCGGCCACATTCGCCGCGCTCGCGGCGCTGGCGGCGGCGAAAACCAAACGTCCCGTGCGCGTGCGCGTGAATCGCGACCTCGACATGATGATCACCGGCAAGCGGCATCCGTTCCTGGCGAAGTTTAAAGTCGGCTACAACTCCGACGGCGATTTGCTCGCGGCGAAAATTGAACTCATTTCCAATGGCGGCTGGTCACTCGATTTATCCATGCCGGTGACGGATCGCGCGGTATTTCATCTGGACAACGCGTATTTTATCCCGTCGGTCGAGTTCAGCGGACAGGTTGCGAAAACGAATCTCGCGTCGAACACGGCGTTTCGCGGGTTCGGCGGGCCGCAAGGCATGCTGGTTATCGAGGAAATTATTGACCGCATCGCGCGGCGGCTCGGCAAGTCGCCCGAGGAAATTCGCGAGCGGAATCTGTATCGCGGCCAAGGCGAGACGAACACGACGCATTACGGGCAGGAGATTGAAGACAACCGCATCCCGCGGGTTTGGAGCGAGTTGCGGGAGAGCGGTGCGTTTGAAAAGCGCCGAAACGAGATTGAAAAGTGGAATTCAAAAAATCCGCGTCGCAAGCGCGGGCTGGCGATGACGCCGGTGAAATTTGGAATTTCTTTCACGCTCACGCATCTGAACCAGGCCGGCGCGCTGGTTTTGATATATCAGGATGGCACGATACAGGTGAATCACGGCGCGACCGAGATGGGCCAGGGTGTTCACACGAACATCGCCATGATCGCAGCCAAGGAGTTGGGAATTTCCCTGGACAAAGTCCGCGTGATGCCGACGAGCACGGACAAAGTTCCAAACACCTCGGCGACAGCCGCATCGTGCAGCACGGACATGAACGGCGCGGCGGTGAAAAATGCGTGCGATATTTTGCGCGCGCGACTTGCCCCGGTCGCACTCAACCTGGTAGCAGCCGAGGTAACGAGGCTCAAAAATCTGAAACCCGAAATTGAATCAGAGCCTCCTCACGTCGGCTGCTGCGGAAGATTTGGTTTTTGCCAAGGGATTTGTTTTCCATCGCGACCTGCCAGAAGTGAAGGTTTCATTCGCCGATGTCGTCAAAAAAGCCCACCTCGCGCGCGTGAGTTTGTCGGCGACGGGCTTTTATGCCACTCCGGAAATTCATTACGACCCTGCGAAAGGCAAAGGGAAACCGTTCCATTATTTTGCCGTCGGTGCGGCGGTGACAGAAGTGGAAGTGGACGGTTTCACCGGAATGCACCGGGTACTGCGCGTGGACATTTTGCACGACGCGGGCGACTCGATAAATCCCGGCATCAATCGCGGACAGATCGAAGGCGGCTTCGTACAGGGCATGGGCTGGCTCACCACCGAGGAACTCAAGTGGGATGATCGAAGGCCAGTTGCTCACGCACTCGCCGGACACTTACAAAATCCCGTCCGTCGGCGACATGCCGCAAATTTTCAACGTGACGCTGCTCAAGAACGCGACACAAAAGAATGTGATTCATGGCAGCAAAGCCGTCGGCGAACCGCCGTTGATGCTGGCAATTTCCGTGCGCGAGGCGATTCGCGACGCGGTGGCGGCGTTTGGTTCCGGCCAAGGCGAAGTCGCGCTTGCCTCACCCGCGACCGGCGAGGCGATTTGGTTTGCGATTCAGCAGGTGAAAGCCTCAAATTTCAAGCACCAACATCCAGAGAAGAACCAAACTTCAAGCTCCAAAAAAAGGCGTGTGTCGGTTTGAAGCTTGAAGCTTGTTAATTCTCTGGAGCTTGGATGTTGGTGCTTGGAGTTTTTAAGATGCTCGAACGGTTTTTCAGGCTGTCAGAAAATCAAACTTCGGCGCGGATCGAACTCCTCGCCGGCGTGACGACGTTCCTGACCATGGCCTACATCATCGTCGTGCAACCGGCGGTGTTGTCGGGCGCCATGTTCGGGACGCCCACGGGCATGGATTTTGGCGCGGTGACCACGGCGACGTGTCTCTCCGCCGCGCTGGCCACGGCGCTCATGGCGTTCCTGGCGCGTTATCCCATCGCACAAGCCCCTGGCATGGGCGAAAATTTCTTCTTCGTGTTTTCGGCCATCCCCGCCGCCGCCGCCGCCGGCTTCACCAACAGTTGGCAGGTGGCCCTCGGAACCGTTTTTATATCGGGGATTTTGTTTTTGATTCTGTCGCTGGTCGGTTTGCGCGAAATGATTTTCAACGCGGTCAGCCCCAGCCTGAAATGCGCGATTGCAACGGGCATCGGCCTCTTCATCGCGTTCATCGGGCTGCAAAACGCCGGCGTCATCGTCAAAGACCCCGGCTCGGCGGTCAAGTTGAACGTGCACTTCGCCTCGCCCGACCTGATGGTGTTTTTTGCCGGCTTGCTGACCACGGCGGTGCTGCACGCCCGCAAAGTCCGCGGCTCGATTCTGTGGGGCATAGTCGCGGCAACGGCGCTGGCGGTTGCGTTGAAACTGGGTTTGCCGCCCTCTGGTTCGACCCTTGTCGCCAATTCGATGCTGGTGAAACAATTTGTTTTCGCCAAGGGCGTCGTCGCCGCGCCGCCGTCGCTGGCACCAACGTTTTTCCAGATGGACATCCTACACGCGCTGTCGCCGAAAATGCTGCCGTTTGTTTTTGTGTTTCTGTTCATGCTTACGTTCGATGCCATCGGCACGCTGATTGGCGTTTGCGAACAGGCCGGGTTCATGCGCGACAACAAACTGCCGCGCGCGAAACAGGCGATGGTGTCCGATGCCGTCGGCACGGTGGCGGGCGCGGCGTTGGGCACCAGCACGGTGACGAGCTTTGTCGAAAGCGCGGCAGGCGTGGAGCAAGGCGGACGCACTGGGCTGACCGGGTTGGTCGTGGCCGCGTTGTTTCTGCTGGCGCTGTTTTTCAGTCCGCTGATTGCCATGGTCGGCAGCTACCCGCCCACCACCGCGCCCGCCCTCGTCATCGTCGGCGCAATGATGGCGCAAAATGCCGCCCGGATTGACTGGCAAGATTACACGGAATCCGTGCCCGCGTTCCTGGTAATGATTGGCATTCCGCTGTCATATTCAATTGCCGACGGCCTCGCGCTGGGCTTCATCAGCTACCCGATCATCAAACTTTTCAGCGGTAAAGGTCGCAATGTCGGCTGGCTGACTTATCTTCTCGCCGTCGTACTCGCGTTGTATTTCATTTTCGTGCGAAGCAAAATGAGTTAAAAACCCAGGCGCCAACATCTCCGCCTTCGCTTTCAGCTCCGGCGCGACCGCGTCGAAACGAAGTGAAGACGGGCAAGCTCCAGCGCAACACCAAGAAACAAGCTCCAATTTCCGACGCGCATGGTCTTTGATGTTTGATGCTTGGAGCTTCTCTGGTGCTTGGTGCTTGGAATTTGGAGCTTTTAATTCGCGCGCGGAAATTTTACATTGTCGGCCAGCAGGGGAAACGACGAATGCGCAACCTGCAACAAAAGCTCAGCATCGCGCGTGGCGAACAGCCGGCGGAATTGCTCTTCAAAAACGCCCGGCTCGTGAACGTCTTGAGCGGCGAGATCCATCCCGCCAACGTGGCGGTGGATGACGGACGGGTCATCGGCATCGGTGATTACAAGGCGAGACGCGTCATCAATTTGCGCGGGGCCTACCTCGCGCCGAGTCTGATTGACGGGCATTTTCACGTCGAAAGCTCGATGCTGACCGCGCCGGAATTCGCGCGGGCGGTCGTGCCGCACGGCACGGGCGCCGTGGTGATTGATCCGCATGAATACGCCAACGTGCTCGGGCTGGACGGCATCCGCTACGTTTTGGAATCGAGCAAGAATTTGCCGGTGGATTTTTTCATCATGCTGCCGTCGTGCGTCCCGGCGACGCCGTTGGAAACTGCGGGCGCGCGGATCACGGCGGATGATTTGCGATTGATGATCAGCGACGACCGGATTGCGGGGGTGGCGGAGCTGATGAATTTCCCCGGCGTTTTTCTCGGAGCCAAAAGCGAACTGGCCAAGATTGACGCGGGCAAGGGCAAATGCGTGGACGGACACGCGCCCGGCTTGCGCGGGAAAAATCTCAACGCCTACGTGCTGGCCGGAGTGCGCTCGGACCACGAATCCGTCCAGGTCGGAGAAGCGAAAGAAAAACTGCGGCTCGGCATGCACATTCTGTTGCGCGAAGGCAGCACGGAGCGAAATCTCGCTCACCTGCTGCCGCTCATCAATGCGCATAACGCGCAAAACTGCTCGTTCGCCACCGACGACAAGCTCGCCGGTGATCTGGTGAACGAAGGGCACATTGATCACTGCGTGCGCAAGGCCATCCGGCTCGGCCTGCCGCCGATCAGCGCGCTGCAAATCGCCACCGTCAACACCGCGCGCCATTACCGCCTGCAAAATCTCGGCGCCATCGCCCCGCGCTTCTGGGCGGACTTTATCGTGTTCGACAACCTGAAAAAGTTTTCCATCCGGCAGGTCTATAAAAAGGGCGCGCTGGTTGCGGAAAACGGGCGGTTTCTGGGCCGGACGCCGGCCAAAACCGGCTCGCCCCGCGGCACCATGAATTTGCGCTATCAACCGGGCGATTTCACCGTCCGGGCCGGTGGCGGGAAAAAAATCAAGGTCATCGTCATCGTTCCACAACAAATTGTCACCCGGACCGCCATCGTCACGCCGAAGGTTGAAGACGGGGAAATTGTTGCCGACACGGGGCGCGACATTCTCAAGCTCGTCGTGGTGGAACGGCACCGCGCCACGGGCAATGTCGGCGTCGGCTTCGTGCGCGGTTTCAAGCTCAAGCGCGGGGCCATTGGCTCAACCGTCGCGCACGACGCGCACAACGTCGTCGTCGCCGGCACGAACGACGCAGACATCCGGTGCGCCATCCAGCAACTGGAACGGATGCAGGGCGGGCAGGTCGCCGTGGCCAACGGCAAAATCAAAGCGGAGTTGCCTTTGCCCATCGCGGGATTGGTCTCCGACCGGCCGTTGGCGGAAGTCATCAAAGGCATTGCGGATTTAAACGTCGCCGCCCGCGCGATGGGCTGCGAGTTGACGGTGCCCTTCATGACCCTCTCGTTCCTCAGCCTTTCGCCCATTCCCGAATTGAAGCTCACCGATCAAGGACTCATTGATGCGGTCAAAATGCAGCGCACAGGACTTTGGGTATCTTAACCACGGATGGACGTGGATGAACCTAACGCGGCTTTCGCCGCAACCACAACGATGAGCAGACAGGACGCCGCCAGTGCGATAGAACATTGGTGTGAAAATCAAAGTCACTACCAAAACCAGCGACGCCCCGTCGCCCTTTGTAACCCAACACGCTGCCGATGTCATCGGCGTTCTTTCCGGCTTTGACCGACTGCGTCTCATGGCCACCTTGCGCCCACTGTATCAGCCCAGCCTCATGATGAGGTATCTGAGCCGCACTGGCATCCTGCTTAAGCATTTCGCCACCTTTGCTGCCGGTTGGACCGAGCGGGTGCGTGCTGCCGCCCATCAACTGGCGGAGCAATCGGGCCGCCCACTGACCTACCTGCATGGCAGTTCCCAGCGCAAGGAACTGTTGGCGCGCGCGTTGGCGCGCCGCGACGGTCTGAGCAGCGGACTCATCGGTATTTGGAGCGTGGTCGAACCTTGCTTGACTTATTTCGTGCGGCGGGATCGGGCACAAAAGCAACTGGTGCTGCGCCTGGAACCGGGCAAGTGTCTGCACTATTACTTCTATTTTCTGCACGAACAACTGGGCCTGTCGCACCTGCGTCTGCAAACCTGGTTTCCCTTTGCCCTCCACGCCTGTATCAACGGCCGCCATTGGCTGGCCAGCCAACTCGACCAGGCGGGCATCGGTTACGTGCAGCGAGAGAACTGTTTCACTTGGATTGAAGACGTGGCCAAAGCCCAAGCTTTGGCCCGTGCTCAACTCCAAAGTCGCTGGCCGACTCTGCTGCAACCCTTGGTGGAGCAGTGCCATCCTCACGCGGCAGAGCTTTGCCAACCGCTGGCCCTGACCTACTACTGGAGCGTGACCGAAAGCGAATACGCCACCGACGTGATGTTCAAAAGCCCCGCCACGCTGGCCCGGCTCTATCCGGCGCTGATCCAGCAAGGCATCCGGCACTTCGGCAGCACCGACGTGTTGCGCTTTCTGGGCCACAAGACCCAAGCCAACGGACGGGTGCATGGCAATCATCAAGGCGAAGTGTTGAGCAGCCTCAAGCATCGGCCCGAAGGGTTGCGCCTCAAACACCAAGCCGGCGGCAACTCGATCAAACTCTACGACAAACAAGGCAGCGTGCTGCGCGTCGAAACCACGCTCAATCAGCCCCATCAATTTCGCGTCTTTCGTGCCAGTGAGCGTGACCCCGAAGGCAAAAAACGTTGGCAAGTGTTGCGCAAGAGCATCGGCGACCTGCACCGGCGGGCTGAAATCTGCGAAGCGATCAACGGCCGCTACTTGGAAGCCCTGGCTAGCGTTCGGGCCGGACAGAGCGCGGGCGAAGTGGCGCGAACGGTGTGCCAGCCGGTGGAGAAGGCCGGGCGGCGACATCGCGCGCTCAACCCGTGGTCGGAGCCGGACGCAGCGCTGTTGGAGGTCCTCAGCCGGGGCGAATGGACGGTGAGTGGTTTTCGCAACCGGGACGTGCGAGCAGCGTTGTATCCAGGCCAGGCCGATGCGACTGAGGCCCATCGCCAAAGCGGACGAGTTACGCGGGCGCTGGCACGTCTGCGGGCACACGGGATTATCAAAAAAGTCAGCGGCAGCTACCGGTACCAACTCACCCGACAGGGTCGGCAGATCGTGACCGCGCTCTTGGCTGCGCGCCAAGCAGATGTGGAAAAACTGATGGCTTTGGCCGCCTAAACTCTTTGTCAAAAATGCGTGAACTTTCGTCATTGTATTACGGATGGGTACAGAAGATGAGACGCCGATGTCGCGAATTGACTCAAATTACTCCCGCATCCCCGATGATTCACGAAATTCGCGTCAACGCTGTTCTGGATCCGTGTTTATCCATGGTTAGAAATGTTTTCCGCTGCACCCGCTACCCGCTCGATTCAACATGTCGGTTGAACGCTTCTATCAACTGATCGAAATACGCGACTTCGTCCTCAAACAAAGCGCGCCAGTATTCTGGATTCCATTGCTCCATCAGCTCGGCTGAAGTCTTTCCCTGCTGCTCGACCCAGGTGTAATATTTCAGGTTGTGAATCGCCTTGCGCTCCGGATAAGTCAGTTCCTTGAAATAATCCACACTTTGATGCGCCAGCGGCCCGGCGAAGTCTGCAATGGCGTCTTGCGCGCGATATGCGCCGCGCTCGTGTTTCAACTCATCCACGCGCGAGCCGTAAAGCTCGGTCGAATCTGTGAACACGGTGAAAATCACGTCGCGCTCGTCGAGTTCAAAATACTTCGCGGTCTTGATGGCGGCGAGGAGATTGCAGATGCTGGAAATGCCCAGCAGCGGCAACGATTCCAATTCATTTGCCTTCACGCCGAGCGACGCGAGGTGCTTCCGGCCGGCGGGTTCATTAAACAGCCGCAGAATTCTCATGCAATCCTCGTCGTCAATCGCCGCCACAGCGTCCGTGTTGCGGACGTTGTGGACCCACGGAACATGTTTGTCGCCGATGCCTTCGATCCGATGGTCGCCAAAGCCATTCATCAGGAGCGTCGGGCATTGCAGCGCCTCGGTCGCGACGACCTTCAGCGCGGGATGCTGCTTCTTCAGGTAATCGCCTGCCGCGATGGTACCGGCTGAACCAGTCGCGGAAATGAATGCCGCCGCGCGCAAAGGAGTAGTGGCATGGGCGTCCCGCCCGTGCGTTTCTGCTGTATCTCTTCTTCGAGAACTCACGGGCTGGAAGCCCGTGCCACTAAAAGACTGAAACACTTCCTCAATGGCCGGCCCGGTCACATTGTAATGGAAGATTGGGTTCCCGAACTCCTCAAACTGGTTGAAGATGACGTTCAGCGGGTCCTTTTTCAGCTCCCAGCACTTGTCGTAAATTTCCTTCACATTCGATTCGCAACCGGGCGTGGCGATGATTTCCGCGCCGATCTTTTTCAACCACTCGAAGCGCTCGCGCGACATGCCCTGCGGCAAAATTGCGATGGCAGTGCAATCCAGCACGGCACAATCAAATGCGCCGCCGCGACAATAATTGCCCGTTGAAGGCCATGCCGCCTTGTGTTTTTCGGGATCGAACTCGCCGCTCACCAGGCGCGGCACGAGGCAGCCGAATGCTGCGCCGACCTTGTGCGCGCCAGTGGGAAAATATTTGCCGACCAGCCCAATGACCCGCGCCTTTACGCCGGTGATGGCTTGCGGAATCTCTAGATAATTCACTCCACCGTAGAGGCCGGTTTTTACGTCGTTCTTCCAGGTAATGCGAAAAAGGTTCGCCGGGTTCACGTCCCACAGTCCGACGCCTTTGAGCTTTCGCTGGATGGCTGGCGGGATGAGTTCCGGATTCCGCAATTGCTTAAATGTGGGCAGCACAATGCCGCGCTTGCGGCAGCGCGCCGCAGTTTTCCTGATGACCTCCGGATGCAGGCGTTTGATGATTTTGGACATGGCTTACGAATCTTACGAAGAAACGCCGCAAAAGGGAATGGCAGAAAAGCCCCGCGAGTTGACGAACAAGGGAAATGAGATTTACGTGAAGGCGCGAACGTGGTAAATGAATTTCATGCCGAAGCTGCTCACAGTCCAACTGCTGCAAAAGGAAGCTTCCAGTTTCGCCAAAGCGGAGTCGAAGCACGCCGAGCCAAGCCTGTTCGGTGTGACTGACGGCAAGGCGGTCGGTACATACTTGGAGCACAAGTTTCAGTCGGTGCTGCAATCGCGCTACGAATATGCGCGCGGCAGTTCGGCCAAGGGAATTGATTTTCCGGAGTTGGCAGTGGACATCAAGGTCATGAGCATTCGTCAGCCGCAATCGTCATGTCCGTTCAAAAGCGCCCGCCAGAAAATCTACGGTCTCGGCTATTCGTTGCTCGTGTTCGTTTACGACAAGCGCGACGACCCCGCCACGAAGACTGGCAAGCTCAACATCCAACACACCATCTTCGTCTAGAAGGAGCGCACAGCGGATTACCAAACCACCTCAGGACTTCGCCGCCTGATTGAGAACAAGGCCAACCGCGACGACATCCTCGCCTTTTTCCAAGAACGGATGCTGCCAGTGGATGAGGTCGAAGCGGAGACACTTGCCGACGAAGTGTTGCGCGGTCCGCCCGAAGTGGGTTACTTGACCGTCTCCAACGCGCTCCAGTGGAGGCTGCAATATGGGCGCGTCATTGAACAGGCTGGTAAAGTCGGTGGCATCCTCCGGCTCGTATGAAGACCAACGCCAAAATCGAATTTGGCGATTTCCAAACGCCACTGGCGCTGGCGCGGGAAGTTTGTTCGCTCTTGGTTCAGCAAGGAGTCGAGGCGAATGCAATCCTTGAACCGACTTGTGGAGTGGGCGCGTTTCTCGTCGCGGCGGCAGAAGCCTTTACCACGGCGCGGCTACTTGGCTGGGACATCAATCACGATTACGTAAAGCAGGCCAATTCAGCATTAGCTCAGGCTGGCGCATCAAACCGTGCATCCACCGGTCAGCGGGATTTCTTCGCCCACAACTGGGATGCGGAACTGGCCGACATTCCTGGCTCGATTCTTGTTTTGGGGAATCTGCCGTGGGTCACGAACGCAACGATTTCCGGCGTGAACGGCTCAAACCTCCCGGCAAAGGAAAACTTCCAAGGCTTCCGTGGCATTGAAGCTCGCACAGGCAAGTCCAACTTCGACATTTCCGAGTGGATGCTAATTTGCCTCGTGAAAGCTCTGCGCGGACGTTCTGCAACCATCGCAATGCTCTGCAAGACGGCGACCGCTCGAAAACTTTTGCGCTTCGCCTGGCAGAACGATGGCAGGATTACCGGCGCTTCGCTTTACCGTATTGACGCAAAGAAGCATTTCAACGCATCGGTTGATGCTTGCTTGCTGCTCGCGCGAACTGGTGAAGCTGGGCTTGCCGAAGCGGACGTTTTTGACGGGCTAGCTGCGAAGCGGCGTGCGACGACACTCGGTCTGGCGGGACAGGACTTGGTTTCTGATATCCACACCTATCGCCACCGGAAGCATCTCGAAGGGCTCTGCCCGTATCAGTGGCGTTCCGGCGTGAAGCACGATTGTGCTTCAGTCATGGAACTGCGACAAAACGACGGAAAGACGCTCCAGAACAAGCTGGGCGAAGAAGTCAACGTTGAGCTCACCTATTTGTTTCCACTGCTAAAATGCTCCGATCTTGCAAACGGGCGTATTGAGCCAGAACGTTTCATCCTTGTGACGCAACGACGAGTTGGCGAAGACACGAGTGGCATCTCCAAGAAAGCCCCGCGCACGTGGCTCTACCTCGATTCCCATCGCAAGCTTTTCGAGGCGCGAAAGAGTTCCATTTACAGCAGCCGTGTTCCTTTCGCACTGTTCGGCATCGGCGACTACTCCTTCGCACCGTGGAAAGTTGCGGTGTCCGGGTTGCATCGCGCGCCGCGGTTTGAACTAGTTGGGCCAGTCGGAGAAAAGCCGGTGCTGTTTGACGATACTTGCTACTTTGTGCCGTTTGAAAACAAACGCGAAGCAAGTGTTGTTGCCGCGATTTTGAATTCGCAGCCGTGCCGAGAGTTCTTGGCATCCCTCACTTTCACGGACTCAAAACGCCCCATCACGGTCGAATTACTCCAGCGGCTCAACATTCGCGCCATCGCTGAAGAGGCTGGCTTGGCCGATGAATGGGCGGAGTCTCGGAATCAGGAAGTGCGCTATTCGGAACAACCTGCTGCACTGCAAGCCGAGTTCGTGATGGAGCGACCCGCGAAAATCGATTGAACAACCTTTGCGAGATCGTAACCACCTGCGCAGTTGATTGATCGTTGAGCCTTCGCACATCACTCCGTTAGTTTCTTCAGTGTGCCCATGAAATCTCTCACCCGCGCCAGGAAAATCATCGCTGCGATGACGAATGGCTTGAAGCTCGCCTCGCGATACGTCGCGATGCGGTATTTCTCGAACACCGCCGACGAGACCTCGCCCTGCACACAGCTCACGCCCGAGATGTCCGCCGGCAGGCAATGCAAGTAGAGCGCCTTGCCGTGCTTCGTGAGTTTCATTTTCTTCGCGTCGCATTCCCAGTGCTTGAAGCGCGCATTGTTCGCCAGACATTCCTTTTCCAGCGACTTCAGCCCGTCGCGGTCGCCCTTTTGCAGCAGCGGCGTGCGCTTCTGCATCACGGCATACGGCGCCCAGGATTTTGGATAGACCACGTCTGCGTCACGGAACGCGTCTTCCATGGACGACACGACTTCAAATTTCCCACCGCATTTTACGCTGTTCTTCTTCGCCAGTTCCACCACGTCGGGGATCAAACCGTAGCCTTCCGGATGCGCGAGCGTCACGTTCATGCCGAAGCGCGTCATCAAGCCGATGATGCCCTGCGGCACGGACAGCGGCTTGCCGTAACTCGGCGAATAGGCCCAGTTCATGGCAATCTTTTTGCGGCGCAAATTTTCCAGCGAACCGAAATGCTGTTTCAAATGGACCAGATCCGCCAGTGCCTGCGTCGGGTGATCAATATCGCACTGGAGATTGACCACGTTGGGCCGCTGATGCAGCACGCCTTTCTCAAAACCTTCCTGGACGGCGGCGGAAACCTCGCGCATGTATTTGTTGCCCTCGCCGAGAAACATGTCGTCGCGGATGCCAATGACCTCTGCCATGAACGAAATCATGTTCGCCGTCTCGCGTACCGTTTCGCCGTGGGCAATCTGCGATTTCTCCTCGTCCAGGTCCGCGAGGCCCAAGCCCAGCGCGTTGGCCGCCGCCGCGAAGCTGAAGCGCGTGCGCGTGGAGTTGTCGCGGAAAATGGAAATCGCCAATCCGGTGTCGAACACGTGAAACGGCTTCTTCGCCCGGTGCAGTTCCGAGAGGCACTCGGCGACGAGCGTCAGCGCGCGGATTTCGGCGTCGGACTTTTCCCAGGTCAGCAGGAAATCTTTGCCGTAAGTGTCGGTTTTCAATTTCGCGAGTTCAGCGAGGTGTTTCTTGAGCGAGTTCATTTTCAGATTCTAAGTGGTGGCGGGCCTCCGGCCTGCCGTTGAGCCGGGCATCTTGCCTGGCGGAGAAACCGTCGAAAGCTCCGGGCGCGTTGAAATCTTGGATGAAGTTCCGGACGGCCAGATGCCATCCTCCACGTCAGGCAGGATGCCTGACGCCACATTGCGGTAGTGCGGCGCGGCCTGCTCGACGGCGTCAATGATCTGCTGGTAGCCGGTGCAGCGGCAGAGGTTCTTGAAAATCGCTTGCCGGATTTGCTCTCGTGTCGGGCGCGGATTCTTCAACAGGAACGCATGCGCCGTCATCACCATGCCGGGCGTGCAGAAGCCGCATTGGATCGCGCCGCAATCTACAAAGGCCTGTTGCAGCGGATGCAGCGTGCCGTCCGGCGCGGCCAACCCTTCGATGGTCAAAATCCGCTGGCCGGCGAAATCCTTCACGAGTTTTATACAAATTCGCACCGGTTCGTCGTTCACGAGGATCGTGCAAGCGCCGCACGCGCCGATATCACACGCATTCTTCGCGCCGGTCAGGTCGAGGTCCTCGCGCAGGAATTCGACGATGCGCTTCTCCATCGCGGCCGCGGGAACTTCGATTTCCTTGCCATTGACGAAGAATTTCATAAAAAACCCTCACCCTGACCCTCTCCCATCAGACGGGAGAGGGAACAGCAATTGTTCGTCTTCTGTTTTGCGAACGACGATCTAGCAAATCCCGCGCTCACGACTGCCAAAGAGACGGACTGCGATTCCCCCTCTCCCATCCGATGGGAGAGGGCCGCCCGTCCTGCGTAGCAATACTGCGGAGGGTGGAGGGTGAGGGCATTTCGTCGCTGTAAACACATGTTCATTTGCATTCCTCTCCGCAGGTCGTGGGTTCAGGTAGTGTGCCGAGTCGGATTGGCAACGAGCAATGCCGCCGGCCCGTCGCGTTGAAAATCGCATTGGCGATGGCCGGCGCGAGGATTTCATTCGCCGGCTCGCCGATGCTCTTCGCGCCGCTTGGCGAAACCGGATCGGGATTCTCGACGATGATGGCCTTCATCTCCGGCAAATCCATTGAGCGCGGGATGCGATACGTGTTCAGATTGAGCGTGGTGATTTTGCCGTCGGGCGCCTTTACTTCCTCGTGCAGCGCGTAGCCAGCGCTCATCGCCAGGCCACCATAAATCTGTCCGCGCACCATCTCCGGATTCACCGCGCGACCAACGTCGTGCGCGGCGACCGCGTTGAGCAACTTCACCTTGCCGGACTTTTTATTGACGGTCAGCTCGACGGCCTGACAGCCATAGACCCAGGTAAAATACGCATCGCCCTGGCCGGTGTGCTCGTCCCAAGTCACGCGCGGCGCTTTGAAGACGCCGAAAGCGAACGGAAACCGCTGCATCAGCCACATCTCCCGCATGGCATCGGCGAAGGCAATGCGGTCGGAATCTGCTTTGCCACAAATGAAATTGTTCACAAACCTCACTTCGCCGGGCGCGCAATGCAGTTTCGCGCAGAACGCCTCGGCAATTTTCTGCTTCAGCTCGCGCGCCGCCAGCGTGACCGCGCCGCCGCCCATGATGGTGGCGCGCGAGGCGACGGTCGTGCCGCTGTCGGGAATGTTCGAGGTGGAAGATCGCCGATAACGGATGCGATTCAGGTCCACGCCCAACTCCTCTGCGCAAATCAGACACATTGCTGATTCCGCACCCTGTCCGTTCTCGTGCATGCCGCATTCGAGAAGAACAGAGCCGTCGGCCTGCGCGTTGATAATGGCCGCACAAAAATCCACTCCCTCCGCGCCGAGACTGACGCCGCGATAACTCATCGCCAGGCCGATGCCGTAGAGTTCATCTTCATCTGTAGCAGCCGACGTAAGGAGGCTCTGACTTTTTGTCTTTCCATTTTGAGCCTCCTCACGTCGGCTGCTACGAGGTTCTGACTGACCGTGCGCACATTTCGCCAGTTTCCTTTCGTATTCAATTTCACGAAGTACCGTGTCGAGCACCTGTTCCATTGCAACCTTGTGGCCGTCAAGTTTCTGGCCGGTGATGGTGACGCTGCCCTGGCGGACCATGTTGCGACGGCGGAATTCGATTCCTGAAATGCCAACCTTTTGCGCCGCCATCTCGACGACTTGCTCGATGATGAAATTCATCTGCGGCGAACCGAAACCGCGCATCGCGCCGGTCACGACGTTGTTGGTGTAAACGCCGAACGTGTCGCAGTGGACATTCGGCACGACGTATGGCCCGCAACATTGCACTGTGGAGCGCCACGTGACCCAGGGCGTGACCGAGCAATAGGCGCCGCCGTCCGCGACAATGCGGCATTGCACCGCCGTGATGCGCCCTGCCCTGTTCACACCCATCTTGTAGCGCACGCGATACGGATGGCGCTTGTAACTCTCGCGCATGGACCAATCGCGGCGATAAACCATCTTCACCGGGCGATTGAGCAACTTCGCCGCGAGCGCCGTGCGCGCGCAGACAATCGCCGCTGTATCGTCTTTGCCGCCAAAACCACCGCCCATCGGCGTGCCGATGATTTCGACATCTGCCAGCGGCACGCCGAGGCAAGCCGCGACAAAACGGCGGGTGCTGAAGGGATGCTGCATGCTGCCGTAAACCTCGATCACGCCGTCCGTGGAACGCGGCACGCAAACCGCCGCCTCGGTTTCCATGTAGGCGTGCTCAACGAATTGTGTGGTGAAATCCTGCTCAATGACGAAATCGGCTTGTTTGAAACCATGTTCGGCGTTGCCCCGCCGCACCACATGCGTGTTGATGAGATTCGTGCCGTGACTCTCGTGGACCAGAACCGCACCGGGCTTCAAGGCTTCTTCGGGGTCAAGGAGAGCGGGCAACGGCGTGGCATCCACCTTCACCAATTGCGCCGCGCGAATCGCAATCTCGCGTGACTCGGCGACAACGATGGCCACGACATCGCCATGGTAGCGAATCTTGTCATCGGCAAAGATGCGAAAGTCGCGGATGATCTGGCCGAAGCGGTTGACGCCGGGCACATCCTTCGCGGTCAGCACGCGGACGACGCCGGGAACCTTTTCGGCGGCGCGGGTGTCAATCGCCTTGATCCGCGCGTGAACGAAATCCGAATACGCCGGCGCGGCATGCAGCACGTTGGCGAACTTGAGATCGTCGGTGAACTTCGCCTTGCCCGTGACCTTGGCGTAGGCGTCGTTGCGCCAGGCTTTCTGTTGGGTGGCGGTGCTCATGCGCTTCCGAATTGTGACGCTGCCCTCACCCAGCCTGTGGCCACCCTCTCTCCGCTCGGGCGGGGAGAGGGACGGGGTGAGGGGCGTTTAGCTTTTGCCAGCGCGGCCTCGACGCCAGTCAATGTTGGCTCAACGGCCTTTGGCAACTGAATATTGCGCATCGCCGTCTCGACATCTTTGAGGCCGTGGCCTGTGATCAGCAACACAATCTGCTCTTTGCGACCGAGGCGCTTTGAGCCGCGCAGTTTCTTCAGCGCGGCGACCGCCGCCGAACACGCCGGCTCGGCAAAGATGCCGGTCCTTGCCGCCAGCACACCTTGCGCCTGCAGAATCTCGGCGTCGCTGACGGTGAGGGAAAACCCGCCACTTTCCAGCACGGCTTTTCGCGCCAGATGCGCGTTCGACGGAATGGAAACCGAAATCGAATCGGCAATCGTGTCGGGATTCGCCGCGTTTTCATAGATGCCGGACTCGATGTAGTGATGGATGGCGTTGGACTTCTCCGCCTGTACGCAAACGAGCCGAGGTAGTCGCGAAATCAAGCCCGCCGCCTTTAAATCGCAAAACGCCTTGTGGACGCCGCTGATAATCACGCCGTCGCCGACGGGAACAAGAATCGCGTCCGGCACGCGCCAGTTATTCTGTTGCCAGATTTCCAGCCCGACGGTTTTCTTGCCCTCGATGGTGAGCGGATGATACGCGGTGTTACGATTCAGCCCGCCGCGTCTGGCGGTGTATTCGAGCGAGAGGCGGAAGGCGTCGTCGTACGTGCCACGCACCGGGACGACCGTCGCGCCGTAGAGAATCATCTGCACGAGCTTCGCCTTGGGCGCGTTCTCGGGAACGAAGATGAGGGCGCGTTTGCCGGCGCTGGCGCAAACCGCGGCGAGCGCGCTGGCGGCGTTGCCGGTGGAAGCGGTGACGATGGTTTTCTCCTTCAGCCGATTCGCCTCGGCCACGACGAGGAACGAAGCGCGGTCTTTCAATGATGCACTCGGATTCAGTCCATCGTTCTTGATCCAAATGTTGTCGAAACCCAGTTCGTTTCCGAGCGCAGCGGTTTGAAAGAACGGCGTGTTGCCAACTGGAATCGGCGGGAAGAATTTTTCTTCGACCGCCGAGAACAGATTCCACTCGGGCTTTGCTTTGCTGAACTGCGTCCGAATCACCGCGTAGTCGAATTGCGCTGACAGCACGCCGATCAACGGAATGCCGGGGCGATAGTCGCGCGCGCACAGCGGACAGAGATAGCGCACCTCGTCGCGCCGGTAGCGTTTTCCGCAATTGCTGCACTGGTAAACAAACCCGGTCATCAAACCTTTCCATTCAATTTCGCCACAAAGGCGGCATAAAACGCAACGGCTGCGTTCAGGTGCCCGATGGGGCAGGCTTCGTTGGCCGCGTGGCCATAAACTTCATTGCCCGGACCGAGGCCAAGACAAGGAATCCCATTCCTGCCGGCGATTGCAACGCCATTTGTGCTGAAGGTCCACTTGTCCACGAACGGCTGCTGGCCGAGCACGCCGGTGTAAGCGGCAACGGCGTTCTTGAGATACGGAGATTTTTCAACGAGCGCCCAGGTCGCCTTGGCGTATTTCCGAATCAGGTCGTAGGTGATCGGGGTGGTTTGCTTGTTGGTTTTCATCGTTACATTCTTTTCCATAAATCGCGTGCCAGCTCGCGGGCGCGGGCGTTGATGCGCGCTTCGTCGAGGTTGAGCACGAGCTTTCGGTTCTCCATCAACACGCGACCGCCGACGATGGTTGTGTCGGCGGCGGCCTGGGAAATCCCAAACACGAGATGGCCGAGCACGTTTTCATTCTCCAACGGCGTCGGCGGGTCGTAATCAAAAATCGCGATATCTCCGGCAGCACCCTCACAAATCTCGCCGAAGCGCAAACCGAAGATGCGCCCGGCAATCCGGGGATTGTTCGCCAACAGCGCGCTCGTCACTTCACCGAATCCAACCGACGGATTCTCCGCGCGCAAATGCTGTCCCCACAGAGCCACACGCAATTCCTCAAGCATGTTCGGCGTCATAGCGTCCGTGCCGAGGCCGACGAGGACGCCGCGCTTCTCCAGTTCGACGACATTCGCGATGCCGACGGCGTTGTTCAGGTTCGACTGCGGGTTGTGGACGACCGCAGTCCCCGTCTCCGCCAGCAAATCCATTTCGCGCCGGTTGACGTGAACGCAGTGCGCCGCGATAGAGAGCGGACTGAGGATTTCGTATTTTTTCAACCGCTCGACCACGCGTTTGCCGCCACGCCGGAGCGTCCAATCCTGATCGCTGTGCGCCTCGGCGACGTGGATGTGAAAACCGGTGTGCAGCTCGTGACCGAGGGTTGCAGCCTTTTCCATCGTGGCGTCGGAAATCGTGAACGACGCGTGCAAACCGAAGAGCGCCTTCACGCGGGAGTCATTCTGCCGCTGACAGTGGCGGATGAACCGCGCGTTCTCCGCCAGCCCCTCCTTCGCGATCCGCCAACCGTCGCGGTCGGACAGTTCATAGCAGAGGCAGGCCCGCAGGCCGGTAGCCCGCACGGCCCGCTCAATTGCCTCCAGTGAGCCGGTCACCGCGCGCGGGCTGGCATGATGATCAATCAGGGTCGTCGTACCGTGGCGGATCGAGCCGAGCAAAGCGATCAGCGCGCTGTAATAGCAATCCTCGGCAGTCAGCGCGGAATCCAACCGCCACCAGAGATGCTTGAGCACCTGGTTGAAATCCTTTGAGGGCCTGGCCTTGGTCAGGCCGCGCGCGAAGCTGCTGTAGAAATGCGTATGGGCATTGATGAATCCGGGCAACACAACCTTGCCCGTCGCATCAACCCGCTTGCCGCGGAAGTTTTTGATTGCCTTCTTTGGCGCGACCTTTTTCACCAGGCCGTTCTCGATCAGCACCGAATGGCCGCGCAGAACCCTGGAGGTTTTTCCCAGGGCCAGCACCGTTCCGTTTTCGATGAGCAGGGAGTCGGGCATGGTTTCAGCCTTCTTTCAGCGCGGCCAGTTCCTGGGGCGTGCGGTCGCGCATGGAGATCGCTCCGGCAAAACATTTCTGCGCGCACAAAGAACAGCCGACACAGTGGCTCGGATCAAACGTCGGCACGCCGCGACGGTCCAACGCAATGGCTTGATACGGACAGCGCGTGCAGTTGCCGCAATGCTGGCAAAGGGCGTCAACGACTTGCGGCAGTTGCTTGGTCGGCGACAGCGCGCCGAAGTCGGTGATCGGATCCGGCAGCGCCGAGCCGATGAGTTCCTTCACCGAGCGAAAACCGCGCTCCTCCATCAAATAGCTGAGGCCGGAATGAAGTTCATCCACGTAGCCAAGACCATACTTCATCACGGCCGTGCAGAATTGGACAGTCTGTGCGCCGAGCGCGAGGAAGTTTGCGGCATCCCGGTACGTCATCGCGCCGCCGTTGCCCGAGACGGCGATGCCGGTGCTGGAAACCTTGGCAAGGGTGAGATTGCTGATCGGCAAAACGCCTTCGCCGGACATGCCGATGATGATGCCTTCTTCCCAACGGCGAGGTTGGAATTCAAGCTTCAGCTTGTCCGCGCCCGGCACGCTAAAGCGTGAACTCCAACCGCGAAACGCGAGCGACGGAAAACTGTTGGCGAGCGTGACGCCGGCCTTCTTGTCCGGGTAACGCGCGAAAACTTCCTGAATCGCTTTGATGATCGGCTGAATCGCGGTGACGGCGGCCGTGAGCTTGAACAGCTTCGGATTGTCGCCGTCACTTGCTTCCATGACCCAATCAATGATCTTCGCCGTCAATTCGGCGTTTTGCGAAACGACATCGCCGTGGGTGCCGTCGCCACCTTGCGGGCAGGAGAGGCTGTATTCGACGCCCATTGCGCCGGCGTCCTGCAACTTGCGCGTGTTGGATTGCCAGACCGCCTTGTCCGCCTCGTCGCGACCAGTGACCGGGCCGCCGGTCGAGGCGAGTGTGAGGCGATCGGGAAATTCTCTCACCAGCTTCGCAACTTCGCGGCAGACACGTTCGAGCGGATGGGCGGAAACGTTATCGCAATTGCCATAGGTCGAGCTTGTCAACGCGAACATGTAGCCGGCAGGAATGTGAATCGGCACATTGTCGAACGCAGTCTTCATCACGCCGCCCGACCAGCCGCGCTCGTAAGCCTTGCGCATCTGCCCGTAGCCGTCCGTGTGCGGCGCGGCAGAGAGCAGGAACGGCGAAAGAATCCTGCGGCCAAAGAAATCCGCGTCGAGCGGCACCGGACACAACGGCACGCCGGCCAGGATGACACGACTCTTCGCCCGGGATTGGAGCGCGGACAGCCATGTCCGCGTGTTGGCGTGGCGCGATTCGGACTCGCGGACATGGCTGTCCGCGCTCCTGTCGCCGCAAATGAACGCATCGGCTTCAGCGGCGGCATTCTTGCCGCTGGCGACGGACTCCACTACCGTGGACGTGCCCAGCACCATGTCGCCGGCGTAGAAAATTCCCCTGGCTTTCGTGACCGGCAGTTTGGGGCGGCTGCCGATGGCACGAATTACAAGATCAAACTCACGAAAGACCGGCGATTCCTTTTTGCTGATGACGAAGTTCTCCGGTCGCGACTCCTTGCCGGCGGGCAGCCTCATGCGCGCGATGCGAAGGCCGGTCACGCGTTTGCCCTGATGAACCACGGCCATCGGCTTGGAGCAGGTGGTGATCTCGACCCCGTGTTCCAGCAGCAGGTCGCGTTCATACTGCGTCAGCGGCAGGTCCTGTTGCCGGCGGCGATAAACCAGTTCCACGGAAGCCGCCCCGAGACGTTTGGCGGTCGTCGCGCAATCCGCGGCCACCGCGCCGCCGCCGAGGACGGCGACCTTTTTGCCCTTGAGTTTGAGCTTCTTCTGGTTTTCCAGAAACGCCTGCCACGACAGCGCGAGCTCCTCGCCGGGAATGTTCAGCCGGATCGGTTCGGTCAGACCGGCGCACACAATGACGGCATCGAAACTGGTAGCGGCAGGCGTCCCGCCTGCCGTAGAGGGCGGCATCTTGCCGCCCGGTCGGACGCACAACAATTTAACGCGCTTCGTATTTGCGCCGCCATTTCCACCGGGCTGGAAGCCCGGCGCTACGGCAGGCAGGATGCCTGCCGCTACGGCTGCAACGACGCCGTGCTTGAATTCAACGTCGCCAAGGCTTTTGAGAAACGCGATGTCAGCGCGGACGACCTGTTTGTTCAGCCGGAAATCGGGAATGAGATTCATCATGCCGCCCGGCTGTCGCTGCTGCTCGTAAATCGTGACTTTGTAACCGCGCTGCGCGAGCACGCCGGCCGCGCCCAATCCCGCGGGACCTCCGCCAATGACGCCAACGGTTTTGCCATTCGCCGGTGCGCGCTGGAATTTCGCCATTCCAACCGCGTTGGCCTTTTTGAGCACCGTGGCTTGAACCGCAGGAATCTCAATCGGCCGGTCGAAAGTCCGCCGCGAGCACGCTTTCATGCAGAAGTAATCCGGGCAAACCACGCCGCAAACCCAGCCGAGCGGATTGGCGCCCATGATCATCGCGGCGGAACGCCGCAAATCTGATTTTCCGCCAACCCGCGCGGCCATGATGAAATCCGCAGGCGAACAATGCGCCGGGCAGGCTTCCTGGCAGGGTTTTTCCTCGCAATAGATACACCGCTCCAATTCCGCCCGAAACCGGGCATCGGTGAGAGTGCCGCCAGCTCTTTTCATAAACCGCCGACCGTAGCCGCTAGATTATCATGCGGTCAAAACGACCGTGTCCCCACACGTTTATTGGCCAGTGTTTAGCATTTTTTGGTATGCGCGACTCTGGGATTGACACCCGCCCGCCTCCGGCCATTAGTAAAGCATGTCGGTTACTTTCCCGGACATTCAGGCTGCGGCGAAGCGGATTGCGGGTCAGGTCATTCAATCGCCCTGCCCACGCTCCATTCCGCTATCCGAGGCCACGGGCTTGAACGTCTATTGCAAGCTGGAATACCTGCAACGGACCGGCAGTTTCAAGGAACGTGGCGCCCGCAACGCGCTCCTGACGCTCCCGGCGAAACAGAAAAAGCACGGCGTGATCGCGGCGTCCGCGGGGAATCATGCCCTCGGCCTGTCTTATCACGGCCAGTTGCTCGGCATTCCGGTTACAGTCGTGATGCCCCGCTTTGCGCCGTTGATGAAAGTGGTGAATTGCCGGCGCTTGGGCGCCACGGTCGTGCTGCACGGCTCTGATCTTTCCGAGGCGCGCCGGCGCGCAGACGAAATCGCCGCTGAAAAAAACCTCCGGTACATCAGCGGATACGATGATCCTGCCATCATCGCCGGACAGGGAACCCTTGGCTTGGAGATTGCCACGCAGGTTCCAGAAGTCGAGGCGGTGATCGTTCCCATCGGCGGCGCCGGGTTGGTTGCCGGGCTGGCGCTCGCTTTGAAAACCGTCAAACCACGGGTGCGAATAATCGGCGTGGAACCCGAGCGCGCCGCCAGCTTTACGGCGGCGCAAACTGCCGGTCGGCCGGTGCCGGTTGAGGTTCAACCCACGCTCGCGGACGGATTGGCGGTGCCACAGGTTGGCAAACATGCCTTCGCCATCGCCCGCAGACTGGTGGACAAAACCCTGCTTGTCAGCGAGCACGCGCTTGCGCTCGCCATCTTGCGTCTCCTGGAACTTGAAAAGGCGGTGGTCGAAGGGGCCGGTGCCGCTCCACTCGCCGCCTGTCTCGCAGGTCTGGTGCCGGAACTGAAAGGAAAGAATGTCGTGCTGCCGTTGTGCGGCGGCAATATTGACACGCCCATTCTCGGCCGGGTCCTAGAACGGGGCCTGGCCTCGGACGGACGGCTTTGGCGCTTCAAGGCAACGATCAGCGATCGTCCGGGCGGCCTGGCGCGCTTCGCCGGACTGCTCGCTGAAACCGGCGCGAGCATTCTGGAAATTTCCCATGATCGCGCGTTCTCCAGCGATGATATCACGACGGTAAGCGTGCATTGCGTCGTCGAAACCCGGGACGCCGCTCACATCGCCATCATCCGCGAACGCCTCGATAAAGAAGGGTTTCGAGTGGCGGCGCAATGAACATTGCGAATATCCGGTCGCGCGAATAATTTGAGGTTCGCAACACCTTGAAAACGCTCGTCATCGCCATCGGCGGCAACTCGCTCATCAAGGATGCGCAACACATGAGCGTGCCTGACCAGTATGCCGCCGTGGTCAAAACCGTGCATCGCATCGCCGACCTGCTGGAACATCGCTATCGCATTGTCATCACTCACGGGAACGGGCCGCAGGTCGGCTTCATCCTGCTCCGCAGCGAACATTCGCGCGGCATCCTGCATCAGGTGCCCCTCGATTCCATTGTCGCCGACACCCAGGGCGCACTCGGCTACCAGATTCAGCAGGCGCTAGAAAACGAGTTCCGCCGCCGAGGCCTGAAGAAATCGGTGGCGACCGTGGTGACCCAGACGCTCGTGAACCGCGACGACACTGCCTTCGCCAAGCCGGGCAAACCCATTGGTGAATTTTACACGCGCGAACAGGCCGAGGAGCGGATGCGGGTTGAGAAATGGACGATGATCGAGGACGCCGGGCGGGGCTGGCGGCGGGTGGTTCCTTCGCCCATCCCCGTGCGCATCATCGAGTCCGAAGTTGTCGGGCATCTGGTCAAGGACGGCTATGTCGTCATCGCGGCGGGCGGTGGCGGCATTCCTGTGGTGGCGGACGAAAAAGGCATTCTTCGCGGCATTGCGGCGGTGATTGATAAAGACCTTGCTTCCGCAGTGCTGGCCGAGGAAATTGGCGCTGACATGCTGGTGATTTCCACCGCCGTCGAGAAGGTCTGCCTGAACTTCGACACACCCGGACAACAGGCGCTCGACTCGATGACCGTGGCCGAAGCCAAGCGGTACATGGCCGAAGGCCACTTCAAACCCGGTTCGATGCTCCCAAAAATTGAAGCGTGCATCCAATTCGTCACGAACAGCCGTCGTGAAGCTCTGATTACCTGTCCCGAGGCACTTCCCGCCGCATTGGACGGCCATAACGGCACCCGCCTGGTTCCTTAGCCGCAGACCAATGCGCCCGTGAGCAGTGAATGTACTGCAATTGCTCGAAAACATTGTTTTCTAAAACCCGTGCGGTCAAAAGATGCGTCCGCGTCGAACACTGGATTTTTGCCGGTAGATGATGGTGATTGCGGCTATCCATTTTGACTGGCGAAATCTCCGTGCCTTTGCACATTTTGTGATTATACCCGCCAAAGAATGTTTAGATTTTGTTAATGACACATGCTTGATTGTTTGCTATACTTAATCTACCCGACGGTGCGAACCGGGCAGGGTGCGCTCCGCCAAAACGTCGTTCGCAGAACCAACAACTAATACACCCCGTCATACGAAAAAATTATTTCTGACTTTTGGGTTGATAACGTTGAGCAGCGCGGCCTTTGCCCAAGGAACAGTAAATTGGAGCGCGATTTCCCCTGCCGCAATGACCGCAGAAACCAACGGCAACACAGGGTTCTCCGCTCTTTGGTGGTGGCGCATCTGGTGTCGGAGCGAATGGCGGGTATTGGGCGCTGGCAATTTTTATTTTGCATTGCTTTACGCAGCCGTACACTGGGGTTCAAGCACCGGTTCCCGACAGCCTTGGGGCGTTGGTGTCATGGTCAGACACTGGACTTGAGGCGACCAATGTCGCATACAGCAGGCAGACTCATGCCCATCAACCCTAATTTCGGCGCACTTGTGCCGTGGTCACCGGGAACCACTGACAGTATCGTGCTGGTGGGCTGGTCGGCCAATTTGGGCTCCACATGGAGTGCTGCGGAAGCTGAACTGGCCAATTTGCTATAATCGATTGGGTTCCCAATGCCTACTTGGGTTTTTCCGCCACGGGTTATATTACTCCGCTGGCCACCACCACCAGCCCCGGTACCACGGTGTTTGGAACTGGTCCAACGGCACAGGGCGTTCCAATCTATCAATCCGCCTTCTAATCCGATGGTCCGTTGTATTTGATTCCAGAACCTTGCACTCTTGCGCTGGCCGGTTTGGGTGGTCTGTCGCTCCTGTTGTTCCGCCGCCGCAAATAACGCAGCGCGCAGCGGGCAAGGCAATAAGTCGGCGTCTGCAATCGCCTTTAGCGCGTCTGATTGCACGCTGAAAATGCCTGCCAAAATGCATCGCCTGGGCTCGTTGTCGTGCCGGCCCCATTGACCTGCTGTGCCATCATGGTTTGTAGCCGTGCGCCTTGGCCGGCCAGGCGGCGATGAACAGAAGTGTTCCAACGACGGCGCAGCCAATCAATCCCGCAAAACCCGCGTTCCAACCGTAATGTTGGACGACAAATCCCAAGCCCCAGCCGGAAAGCACCGTGCTCGCGTAGCCGAAAATGCTGGTCAAGCCGACGGCCGTGGCGGCGGCGCGTTTGGTGGCAAGATTCATACAAGCGATGGCCAGCAGACATTGCGGGCCATAAACAAAAAATCCCGTGGCGCAAAGCAGGCCGGTGATGAGCCATGCGGATTGCGTCTGAATTTTCCAGAAGAGCAGGAGGAAAACGCCCGCCAGCGCCATGTAAAACACACAAACGCGCCCGGCGCGTCCGCCAAAAAAACGGTCGGCGATCCAGCCGCCCAGCAGCGGGCCAATCGCGCCAAAGGCTTCAAAGCCGGCAATCATTCCCGCCGCGCCCAAAATCTTGACGTGCTTGGTTTCCAGCAGCATGGTCGGGCCCCAGTCGAAGACGGCGTAGCGGACGGTGTAAACGAAGAAATTCGCCGCCGAGAGCAGCCAGATATATTTGTTGCAAAAAACCTGATGGAACACGAAGGCTTTGAAATCCTCGTGCGATTTTTTCTCCGGCAGGTCAACATGTGTTCCTTCAAATTCCGGCAGCCCGACCGAGGGCGGCGTGTCGGGCAGCGTGAACCAAAGTAAAAGGGCGACGACCAGCGCAATCGCCGCCGGCACGAAAAAACAAAGCCGCCAGTGAGCCGGAAACAGAATTCCGCTCATCAGAAACCCGCACAAGAGAACAATCCCGATGCTGCCGACGTTGTGGGACACGTTCCAGATGGGGAATTTGGTGGCGAGTTGTTTTGGCGGAAACCAATTGGCCATCAATCGCGCGCAGGGCGGAAAACCCATGCCTTGAAACCAGCCGTTGAGCATCCAGATGACGCCGAAGGCAACAACGATGGAACTGAAGCCAAACCAGACGTTGAGCAACGCCGAGGCGAGCAGCGCCGTGGCCATGAAGACGGCGGCGTTTGCGCGGTCGGCCAGGAAACCGTTGAGGAACTTGGACACGCCGTAAATCACGCCATGCAGAGTCAGAAACAGGCCCAGGTCTTCCTTGGTGATGCCGAGGTCTTTGCCCATGAACGGCATGGCGACGCCGAGATTTTTCCGGACGAAATAAAAAAGCGCGTAGCCGACAATGGAGAAAATGAGAACGCGCATCTGCCAGCGGCGGTATTTCGCCGCAATTTCCGCCGGGTCGGTGAGCGTGACCAGCGCAGGCGGGGCGGGCTGGAAAAATCCAAGCAAACCTCTGCACGAGGCGCGAGCCACTGGTTTGACGCTGGCCGGTTCAGGAGTCATGTGCAGGCAAGGTGTCAGTCCATTCGGAACTCGTCCAGCAGAAGAACGCGAAATTCAAAACACGGTGGGAAAGGCTGGTGACATCGTGACCCCCTGAGAATTTGCGAAGCGTCCTCTGGTAGGTTAACCTCTCGCCATGAGGACCAAGTTTCTATTCGTCTCGTCCGGCGTCGTTTTCTTGCTCACGGTCGTGCCTTTACTGCGCGCTGACCTGGTGGAAATGCAAAATGGCGACCGCTATTTCGGCAAGGTGTTGTCCGTGTCGGCGGACACCGTGGTGCTGGAAAGCGAAGTGTTGGGCAAAATAAATGTGCCGCGCAAAAGTGTTGCGAATCTTGCGTTTGGCACGAACGCGGCCGCACCAATAACGGCGACCCGTTCCGCGCAAGTCTCGGTGCCAACCAATCTTCCGTCCGCTCCTTCATTGCCTGCCTTGGCGGGCACCAACGCGGATCTGTCCGCGGCGTTTCGCAATCTGGGCGCAAACACGAATTTTATCCGGCAAATTCGCGAACAAATGCTTGCCGGCGACGCCGGGGCGGCCAGCAACTACGACGCGATGCTCAACGGCTTGATGAGCGGGAAGCTGAACATCAATGACCTTCGACGCGAAGCCAAGTCGTCGGCGGACCAATTGCGGGCGCTCAAGCGCGACCTCGGTCCCGAAGCCGGCGATTCACTCGATTCCTATCTGGAGGTGCTGGATAATTTTCTCAAAGAAACCGCCCCCGAGCCGGCGAGCAGCACCCCCGCTCCTCAGCCACAAACGCCAGTCCATTAGCCCGAAACCACGGGAAACAATCTGCTAATGCACCGGCAGTCATTTCATCTTTTTGTATTCGCTGACGATCTTCGATACCAGACCGTTTTCATGCTCGGAAACATTGATTTGAATGTGAGCATATTTTTCATATAACTTTTCCCGTTGGGCGAGAAGTTTCTCATAACTCATTCCTACAGCCATCCCGACCACATGGGGTTCTTCCCTGTTATCAAAGCGCCTTTTTATATTTTTCAGTGAGTCAGAGAGATAAACAATGAATGAAATCCTGTCCAACACCCCCATCGCCTTCGGTGAATATATGACACTGCCACCGGTATCAATAACGGCGTTGGTTTTGTCCTGCAGAGAAACGATAACACTTTCCTCCACCCCGATAAACGCCGTGTCGGACAGCAAATTCATATCGGCGCCCATTTTCCCGGCTGCTTTGGTGATCAGCTCGTCGGCAGAAACATAGTTATAACCCAATCTGTCTGCCAGCGACTTGGAGGTAAAACTTTTCCCCACTCCGGTCATTCCGATGATGGATATATTTCTTTTCATGGCTTCATTATAAGCACATTCGGAATTTTCTTTTAATCAAAAATATCGGGTGCGGTTGAGGCCTGGTGCGGTTGCGCGCGACGGTAGCCACGCAATCAAACAATTCGCCGCCTGCGTCACGATGTGTTAAGCGGCAATGTGTTTTTACACGTTTCGCGCACTGCGAGGATAAATACTACCGGCACCCGGAAGCCACCGCGCAAAACGGCTGCGGCGAATGACGGGGTCGGCCATGCGACGCGCTCTCAAGTGCTTCCGTATGATGAAAGAGCCGCCGTCAACGTCCGGAACCTTCTTCTGCACAAGCAACTACATACACCAGGAGTCCCAATTGCGGGGCGCGTGTTTGCCTGGCCATCATTTCCGGGCGCGGCCCCGAATTTCGAGGAGTTGTTTCATCACCCCGTGCAGATTGCCGTTCCATTCTTTGGTGCCGAACGCATCGTGCAGCGTCTTGTACAATCCGTACAGCTCCCGATAAACCTCCTGCGCCTTCGGATTGGGCTTGTAAATTTTCGGCTGCAAACCCGTCATCGCCCTTTGCGCGTCGGCAAAACTTTTGTAAACCCCCGCCACCACCGCACCCGCTATCGCCGAACCCAGCGCGCACGTTTGCGCCGACCGTGACACTTTCATCGGACGCCCCGTCACATCCGCGTAGATCTGCATCGTCAGCGGGCTCTTTTCCGCAATCCCACCGCAGTTGATGACCTGCTCAACCTTTACACCGTATTCCTCAAACCGGTTGATGATCGTCAGGGCGCCGAACGCCGTCGCTTCGACCAGCGCGCGATAAATCTCCGCCGGCGTCGTGTAGAGCGTCTGGCCCACGAGCAATCCGGTCAGCCGTTGGTCAACCAGAATGGTCCGGTTGCCATTGTTCCAATCCAACGCGAGCAATCCGGATTCGCCCGGCTTCAATCGCGCCGCCGCCTTCCCCAATTCCGTGTGCAAGCCGGCTTTCTTTCCCCCCGGCTGAATGTAATTGACCCACCAGTTGAAAATGTCGCCCACCGCCGATTGCCCCGCTTCCAGGCCGAAACAGCCAGGCAATACGCTGCCATTGACAATGCCGCACAAGCCGGGAATGTCCGCCAATGCTTCCGTGTTCGGCCAGACGGCAATGTCGCAGGTGCTCGTCCCGATGATCTTCACCAGCGTGCCCCGTTCAATCCCACAGCCGACCGCGCCCAAGTGCGCGTCAAACGCGCCCACCGCCACGGGTATGCCCGCCGGCAACCCGGTCTTCTTCGACCAGCTTTCAGTCAAACCGCCGACCGCCGAATCAATCGAACGGACACGGGAGCACAGCCGGTGGCGCAGTTCGCCCAGCTTCGGATCCAGTTGCGCGAGGAATTCCGCGTCGGGGTAACCACCCCAAGCTGCATTGAACATCGCCTTGTGGCCGGCCGCGCAAATGCCCGCCGTCAATCGGTCCGGGGCTTCCGTGTCGCTCAGCGCGGCGGGAACATAATCGGCCAGTTCCACCCACGAGTGCGCGGCGGCGAACACGTCCGGCGCGGTGCGCAGGCAGTGCAAAATCTTGCTGAAGAACCACTCGCTCGAATACGTCCCGCCGCATTTGGCGAGATATTGCGGACGGATTTTTCTGGCGAGTACGGTGATTTCCGCCGCCTCGGTCACGCCGGTGTGGTCCTTCCACAGCCACGCCATCGCGGCGGGATTCTTGGCAAAGTGTTTGTCGAACGCGAGTGGCTGGCCGTGGGCATCCACCGGCAACGGCGTGCTGCCGGTCGTGTCCACGCCCAGGCCGACCACCTGCTCCGGCTTGAAGGCGCGCACTTTTTTCTTCGCGTCGGCGAGTGCCTGTTTGATGGCGACTTCCGCGCCCTTGACGTAGTCCGCGGGATGTTGCCGGGCAAGATTGGGATCGCGGCCCAGGAGGACGCCTTGGGTTCCGTGTTCGTAATTCCAGACCGCCGTGCCAGCCTCGTGGCCATTGGCCACATTCACGACGAGGGCGCGGACCGAGTTCGTCCCGTAATCCAGACCAATTGCGTATCGTGTGCTCATGTTTTATTCGTCAGGCGCAGCCCCAAATGATTTCAGCAAGTAATCTCTACGCAACGCCATTTTGCGTCTATCAAACACCAAAATGCGTCTGGGCGTGCAAGTGATTGCTCTTCGCGCCAGATTTGCGGCCTGGACGGTGAGGGTGACCGGTGCGACGGCGCGAACGGCGGCGGTGAACGTCGCGATCAGGACCGGTGCCGGCAACTTTTTCAGTCGCAAAAACTGGCGGCGGTCAGATTGCCCAGCCCCTGTGCAGGGCGCAATAAACTTCATTCCACCGGAGTTCCTTCTTGAACTCGGAAACAGTGGTCTTTTCGCCGATGAGCAAAAATTCCAGGTCGGCGATGGCCGCGAAGTCTTCGAGCATTTCGGCGGTGACCGCCTGGCTGAAGCCGGTGTGATGCGCACCGCCGGCGTAAATCCATGCAGCGCACGCCGTTTCAAAATCCGGCCGGCACTTCCAGACCGCTTGGGCGACCGGCAGCCTGGGCATCGGCTGGTCGGGTTTGACAACGTCCACCTCGTTGACCAGGAGGCGAAACCGGTTGCCGAGGTCAATGAGCGACGCGTTCAATGCCGGGCCAACGGGCGTGTTGAAGACCAGCCGCGCCGGATCGGCCTTACCGCCGATGCCGAGAGGATGGACCTGCAACGAAGGTTTGCCGTCCGCGATGGACGGGCAGATTTCCAGCATGTGCGCGCCGAGGACCTTCTTGCCGTTCGGGTCGAGATGATACGTGTAATCCTCCATGAAGGAAGTGCCCCCGGGCAGGCCGCTGGCCATCACCTTCATCGCCCGCAACAGGGCTGCGGTCTTCCAATCGCCTTCCGCGCCAAATCCGTAGCCATCAGCCATGAGCCGCTGCGCAGAGATGCCAGGGAGCTGGACCAGCCCGTGCAAATCCTCGAACGTGGTAGTAAAGCCCTTGAAATTGCCGGCCTTCAGGAACGCCCGCAGGCCAAGTTCAATCCGGGCGGCTTCGCGGACGGAATCGTGCCGGGCACCGCCTTTCCGCAGATCGGCCGCCACCTGATAGGTATCTTCGTATTCCTGCACCAGCTTATCAATTGCTTTCCCGGAAACCGCGTTGACGGATTGGACCAGGTCGCCGACGCCGTAGCCGTTCACGGCGTAACCGAACTTGAATTGGGCGGCGACCTTGTCGCCCTCGGTCACGGCCACTTCGCGCATGTTGTCGCCGAAGCGGGCGAACTTCGCGCCCTGCCAGTCGTGCCAGGCCGCGGCCGCGCGGCACCAGGCGCCGAGTTTTTCCTGGACGGACTCTTCCTGCCAGAAGCCGACGACCACTTTGCGGTTGAGCCGCAGGCGGCTCCAAATGAAGCCGTGTTCGCGGTCGCCGTGCGCGGCCTGGTTGAGGTTCATGAAATCCATGTCAATGGACGACCACGGAATGTCGCGATTGTATTGCGTGTGCAACTGGGCCACCGGTTTGCGCAGCGCCTTGAGGCCGTTGATCCACATCTTGGATGGGGAGAAGGTGTGGCACCAGGTGACCAGGCCGATGCACCTGGGCATGCTGTTGGCCTCCTGGCACAAGGCGGTGATGGCGTCCGGCGTGGTCAGGATGGGTTTGAACACCACTTTCACCGGGATGGCCGGCGCGACATTTAACGACTTCGCGATTTCCTGCGAGTGCGCGGCCACCTGCTTCAAGGTTTCAGGGCCGTAGAGCTGTTGACTGCCGGTGACAAACCAAATTTCAGATTGTTTCAAATTGACATTCATCGTTCCGTAACGTGTATCCGCATCAACTGGCTGAATCGGACAAGGAGTTTGGGGGAAAAACAAGCTAAATCCTCCGCCCTTTATTTCAAGAAAGTAATCGAAGTCATTGGGAAATCAGGTAAAGTCCCGCGCCGTGGAAGGCGATGAACGGCGCAAATTCATTTGTGACCGGGCCAAGGTCCTGGTGCGTCCAGAGATTTCGGATGTGGCCCACGCTCGCGAAACCAAGCTCCGATAATTTCACTGGCACTGCCGCCGAAACGCCGGTCGCGCCAGATGGTTGCACGCCGCCATCTGGCTTTGCGCGTGTGTTGAACAGGGCGAGATATTTGTTCGGCGAGCCCGGCACATCGGCGACCCAACCGTAAAAACCGTCACGGTGAAACAGTTCGTGATTGTTGCTGCTGTTTTGGTTCACAGCGATGACCTCGTCGTTGGTCAACAGTGAAAGTGTGAAGTCATCGAGCTTCGTCAAATCCGCGCCAATCATCAGCGGCGAACGCGCCATGCTCCAGAGCGACATGAGCGTGAACTGTTCATCGCGCGAAAAACGGGTTTTGGTTTTTCCCATTTGCAGGACGCCAATTGGCAGCATGTCGGCATCAGGAAAATGACCCGGGCCGCGATACGGCGTCCAGTCGCGCACGCGGCCGAACTGCTCAAAGAGCAACTTCCAGTCGTCCCAGAAATCGTCACTGATGCGCCACATGTTGGCGTGCCAGCTGACGTGCTCGCCATCGCTCAACGGCGTTGCGCCCGGCGACGTGCTGAAAACGATCTTCCGGCCCGTTTGGTCAATCGCCTTACGGATGGCTTCGATTTCCGTTTGGTGATACGGTCTGGAAATGTCGTCCACCTTCACGAAGTCCAAACCCCACGCCGCAAACTGGTCAAAAACGGAATTGTAGTATGCCTGCGCGCCGGGCTTGGTCATGTCCACGCCATACATGTCGCCGTTCCAACGGCAGGTGTTGTTGATGTCGGCGATGTCGGCGGCGGTGTAGCTCGTGCCTTTGATCGGTGTTTTCTGTGCCACGGCCTGGCGCGGAATGCCACGCATGAGATGGAGGCCGAATTTGAGGCCGAGGCTGTGAATGTAACCGGCCAGCGGCTTGAAACCTTTGCCGTAAATCGCGGAAGGAAATTTATTGGTCGCCGGCACGAGCCGGCCCCACTCGTCCATTTCCAGTTTTGCGTCCGGGCGATAATCGAACCCGTTGGCCAGCGGCTCATACCACTGAATATCCACGACGATGTATTCCCAGCCGTGGCGACGAAGATTCATCGCCATAAAATTGGCCTGGGCACGCGTCTGGGCCTCGGTCACGGTGGTGGCAAAACCATCCCAACTGTTCCAGCCCATCGGCGGCGTCGGGGCCCACGACCAGTAATCGGGATCGGACGCGCGCGCCGCAATCCATCCGCTGAACAGTCCGACGACAACGAACACCCGGATGAAATTACGTTTCAAGTCTATAGTTTTGCTTCAAAAGTGGATTTTTGGCAAATGAAGTTTGCCTGGTTTCGGGAAGCAGAACACTTCATTATCTACATGCAAGGCAATACGGCAGCACCGAACCAAAACCGGGTCGGGATGTCGGGCAGCGGTGTGCGGAGATGTTAATCATGAGACCAATTTTCCAGAAAATTGGTTGACATCTTTGGGTTTAGGTGTTGCTGAACGGAGATCGCTCCCTGGCGGCGGAGCCAGACTTCCACGCAGCCTGCCACAAGGTGGCGGGGCGGCGGTGATCATCCTTCAGCCTGTTTCCAATCATTCACCCAAACTTTTCGAGCAGCAACTGGAAAAAGGTTTGGCGCTGGCGCAAAGTCCAGCGCAGACGGTGCGCGTCGTCGTGGTAGAGGGCGCAGGCGGTGCAGCTTTTGAGGCAGCGCCGGGTCGGTGATCGGGTTCATGCACCAAGGTTTCGATTTGGGCGGCCAGATACAACGGACGGTCGGGTCTGTCGCCCAACGTTGGTCCGGATGCGCCTTCAGGTCTCGCCGGTCCGCTAGTTGAAGCGCCTGCAAGTGCTGCGAGCGTCCCTTGAATTTTTCAATAAACCC
>CAWHAH010000016.1:0-121290 GCA_963827205.1 uncultured Verrucomicrobiae bacterium | reverse complement strand
TCCTTGATTTCGTAAGGACCATGGCCGGTGAGATTCCTGCGGGCGAATTCGGAATGTAAAGTCGCGTGCCATCCAGCGTGGCCGTGGCCTCCCGCATCCCAGTGTCGAGGTTGGCCGGCGGTTCGCCTTCATTGCGGCAGCAATAGAGGGCCAGCGCGGCATGGCTGCGCACCCGGCGAACCTTATCGCGCGCATTGGCCATGAACATCGCATGGTCATCGGGGTCGGGTCCGTCCACCGGATTGGCCAGCCAGAAATCGTCCCAAACCAGAATGCCGTATCGGTCGCACGCGTCGTAGAATGCCTGGCGCCCGACCATACCCACCCAGTTGCGGATCATGTTCAGATTGGCGTCGTGATGCAGCCGCACGCGAAGGTCATAACCGGCGCGGTCGCAGTTCAACATGCCTTCGTCCATGCCCCAGTTGCCGCCGCGGCAAAGGATGCGTTTGCCGTTCACACACAACGTGAGAACATTGTTGATTACTTTGTAATCAATCTTGCGAATCCCGAAGGTAACCACCTTTTTGTCGCTGACCGCGCCGCGGCATTCGAAACGCAGATTGAGCGTGTAGAGCGGTTGGGCCCCGTAGCCATTCGGCCACCAGAGACGCGGATTCGGAAGGGACAACACGGGGCAGTTGGCTTTATCAAGCGTCACGTCCCTGGTCTCTCCGGGGTCGAGTGACACGGGCTGTTCAAAGGTCACATTGCCAATGGTGCCGACCAGCTTTCCGGGCTGGGGTTGCGTCGAATGATTGCAAAGTTCGGTTCGCACGGTAAGATCGGCGCGCGAAGTGTCCGGGAGTGGAATTTGCGAAGTCACCCACGGATCAGTGATGGTGATATCGCCGGAGGTTTCCAGCCGGACGTTGTTCCAGATGCCGATGTTGCGGCCGCGCACAATCGGCAGCCAGTTCCAGCCGGCACTGGCGACAAACGTCGGACTGTCGGCGCCGAGGACATCGCCATTGACGGTCGGCGAGCCAAGTTTCTTGTGAATCACCTTGTTCTTTCCGGGGCCGGGATGGGCCACCCGATGAATCAACACCGCCAGGCAGTTTGTCGTGCCGGGTTTGGCGGTTGCAGTGACATCGAACCGCCCGCGAATGAACGCGCCGTCAATGCGTCCGACCGTCTGGCCATTTAGAAAAATCTCCGCTTTCCAGTTGATGCCGTCGAAATTCAACCAGATACGCCTGCCGGAGTAATCGGCCGGAACCATGAAGGTGTCGCGATACCAGAAATCGTTCCGCGAAAAAAACTCATCCGAGATCTGGCTCATTTGATCGCCGAACCAGGGGTCCGGGTCGGCGCCAGCCGCCACGTAACTGCCGAGGACCGTGCCGGGCACCACTGCCGCGAGCCACTTGCTGTCGTCGAAGCCCAATTGGGCGATGCGCTCCGGCGCGGCTTTGACGAGACTCGCGTTCTGCAACTTCCAATGACCGCTTGAGAGCACCAGGGAACCGTCGGATTGTGGGAGAAATTCAACTGGTGGAAATTGGGTCTCAATTTCCGCCTTCGCCACGGGAAGTAACAGGGCCAATCCTATGATTGCTGGTGCCACGCTGTAAAAGTGAATCTAAAGAAATTCCGGTTTCGAGGACAACACTATCCTGCAATCCGTTCGTTCACTATTCATTGGCGCGACCGGAAAATGAATTAAAAACGCGAACGTTCCAAATCGTTGGCCCAAACCCGCTTGGACGCGATCAATTCGTCCCGGTAAACTGCACCACTACCGATAACTTTTGCCACTTGCGCTTAAATGAGTTCAAATACGATCTGCTTAACCAGTCTTGAACCTGAAACCGTTATGCAAGTGACTTTAACAAAGTTGAAAGCATCCTTGAAAACAAACACCGCAAAGCCATTTCTCTCCCTCCGCATTGCAGCCGGTTTGCTGGCACTTCTCATTGCCGCATTCACGGCGACGGGAACACCCATTCCGGTCATTCTGGATACGGATATTGGTGACGACATTGACGACACTTGGGCGCTGACCCTGCTGCTCAAGTCGCCGCAATTCGATCTGAAACTGGTTACCACAACGTCAGGCAAAGCCGAATACCGGGCCAAGATTGTGGCCAGATTGCTGACCATCGCAGGTCGTACCGACGTGGCGGTGGGCCTGGGTGCTGGAGGGCGAGAGGGTACCGGAGGACAACTTGGTTGGGTGCGCGATTACAAATTAAGCGATTACCCCGGTCACGTCTTTGAAGACGGTGTCCAAGCGCTCATTGATACCGTCAACGCGCAAGCCAGCAATGGCACGCCCGCAACCATCATCGCCATCGGGCCTTTGGAGACCTTGAATGAAGCCCTGACGCGTGACCCGGACATTGCTCGCAAGGCGAATTTCGTGGGCATGTTGGGGAGTGTCCGCGAAGGTTACGGCAACAAGCCCAAACCCGAGGTGGAATATAACATGCATTTTGTCCCCGGCTCAAAACGGGTATTTGCCGCGCCCTGGCGGAGCTTCGCATTTACGCCGTTGGACACCTGCGGACTCGTGAAACTCTCCGGATCTGCTTTCGAGCAATTAAAAACGAATCAGGACACCATGGTGCGTGCCATGCTGGAGAACTACCGGATCTGGTCTGGAAAGAGCACGATTTCCGAACTGACCGAGAGCAGCGTGCTCTACGACACGGTAGCGGTTTACCTGGCGGATCCCGGCCCGAAGCCGTTCCTGGGATTGGAAACGCTGAACATTTCAGTCAGTAATCAAGGAATGACGGTTATTGATCCAGCCGGTGCCAGCATGACCGTGGCGACAACCTGGAAGAACTTGCCCGGTTATCGCAATTTCCTGGTTCGCACTTTGACAGGCCCCACGGTGCAAAAGCATTGAGAGGCCTGCCAACGCATTCTCCAAGAGGCCGGCAATAAACTGATTACATCTCTAATGTCATCGTTCAAGCCAACCCTGGCAATAGTTATGACCGGTGGCCGACGAGTTGGGTCGTGGCCAAGGGGAGGTCTGTTCTAAAGATTAATTCGTCTTCCCGTTCGGGCGGACTCATGCGCGGCATCCAGAATCTCCACGACAATCAGGTTCACTTCGAGGGAGGCAAGGCCGGAGGGTTTGATTTCCCGCCGGACGACGGCAGCAAGATATGAAAGCGGGTCGGCATTGGCGCCGGCGATCGGCGGCGGCGTAACTTCGGTTTCAACAGGCTTTTTCGCGGTCCGCACCTTGAGCAAATCCGGCTGCGGCACAAACACATAACCCGTTTTTCCGTAAACCTCCATATCCTTTCGGCCAAACGGCCAGTTCCACGATGGCTGGAGGATCACTTGCGTTCGGGGATACGACAGCACAATCGTCGCGTCGTCTTCCACTTTCGGGTAAATGTCCGGTTTGAGGTGTTGCGCCACGGCAAAAACAGAAACCGGCTTCTTCCCGTCCATGAACCAAGTGGCCAAGTCCGCTCCATAGCAGCCGAAATCATTGATGGCACCGCCGCCGTTGAGAACCGGGTCGGTCAGCCAGCCAAGAAAATTGGTCGAGCAACCGATTTCCTTCGGCCCTTGATGGCCGTCGTGAAAAACAATTCTAAAGACGTTGCCGATTTGATGTTCATCGTGGACCATGGTGTAGGCCGCCTGGTTTCCGGGATACCACGTCGTCTCGTAATTCACGATAACCTGAATGCCGCCCTTTTTCGCCGCCGCCGCGATTGCCCGGGCATGATTCATGTTCACCGCCAGTGGTTTTTCCATCATCACGTCTACGCCATGCGCGGCGCATGATTCCACGACGCGTTTGTGGTCAAACACACTGGTAAATGTCGCCACCACCTGCACATTTGTCCGCGCCAGGAGCGCTTCGAGGCTGGGGGAAAAAAGGTTTGAATCCAGATTGAACCGCCGGGCATAACGCGCAATCAAGTCCTGATTCGTTTCAACGATTCCAACCAGTTGAACATCCTGCCGGTCGCTCAACCGGGGAATGAACCCCAGGGCATGATCGTGAGCCAAACCAACGATCGCCAACCGCACCGGCGGCTTTGCTTCCTGGGAAAGCAAATTGCCGCCCAGGAAAATGAATCCAAGCAGAACGAGGAAAAGTTTTTTCATAAATAAGATTTGACCCGGCTCAGGGGATGACCGCGATGCGGTTCCGCCGCTCCGGGACGCCGTTCGTATGGCAGTCCGCGCATTTCACAAAGTGAATGTTGTGCTTGCTGGCGGACGATTTAAAGGTCGTATCCATGGTTTCGACATCGAGGCCGCAGTTCGACAGGCGCGGGTGGCACTCGGCGCAGGAGGCGCGGGCATCCTGGTCGTGTCCCGTGTGGCACGCAAAGCAACTCAAACCTTCATGCACGCCCACGCAGGTTCGATCGTCGCCTGAGCCGGCCTGGAAAGTGAAATCGGGCGCGTGGCACTGGTAACAGGTCGCCTGACGGGCATCGGGAGCAACATGCACCGGCCGGGTGCCATCCACGATGTCCGGCAGCGGCAACACCGCCGCGCTGAAATGAAGCTGCTCGCGACGGTCAAAGAAGGCCAGCGACGGACGGTACGTCACGGGATCGTTCGTCCGCAGGCCCGTCGTGCGCAGCCCCAGGGGCGTGCCGGGCCGGTGAATCGCGTGGCAAGCCGAACAAGGGATCGAAGGTTCATCCGGTTTTAGCGACGGTGACACCAGTTGCCAGGGACCCTTCAGGTCAATGGGCTGAACCAGGTCGCGGATGCCGCGCTCGAAATACATCCCGTGGCACTGCAGGCAATAATCGTTCAGCAGGCGGCTTTGGTTGTGGCCCGGGTCGAGAAAAATCTTTCCGTAGGTGACGTGGTGCGGCCCGGCGGCCCAGGCAGCATATTCCTGCTGGTGACACTTGCCGCAGCGCGCATTCATGCCGCGGCTGATGTCGCGTTGCCGGAGCAGGAGCCGCTCGGGCACCTGTCCGCGGATGTGGAGCCAGAGTTGTCGGGCGTTGTTGAGATGAAATCCCGGATCGGTCGAGAAAATGCTACCATGGCATTCCTGGCACTGCACGGATCGGTGGGTGGACATCATCCACTGATCGTAGGCAGGCTGGATTTCATGGCAGCGGATGCAGGCTTGACCGCCGGCCGCAGCGTAGTAGATGCTTCCAGCCGGCACAGCCAGGAGAATGATCAGGACGGGCAAAGCCAGCAGCAGCCAGATTCTACGACGATTGCGCCCGCCGCTCATGGCCTACCGGAAACCTCCTCCCCGCCAGCCGCGTTTGATGTAATCCGACGCATAATACGCCACCGCCATGATGGTCAAGGCCGGGTTGAACCCGCCGTTGGTCACATGCACGCTCGCATCAATCACGAACAGATTGTCCACATCGTGCAGCTTGCAGTGTTTGTCCACGACGGACGTCTTCGGGTCGTTGCCCATGCGGCAGGTTCCGGCCTGATGTTGGCCCGCGCTGAGCCCGGACTGAGTCTTCTGCCGCCGTGCGACCTGGATGGCCCCGGCTTCCTTGAGCCACAACTCCGCCTTGTCAGAGGCGAACTTGCAAAGCTCGATGTTGTGCGGATGATCCACACCGGAGAGCCGCGCGACGGGAATGCCCCAATAATCCCGCACCTTCGGATCCACCTGCACCCGCGAGCTGAACACCGGCATCTCCTGCGAGGGGCCTATGATCATGATGCTCCGGCGGAACCAGGTCCGCATGAAATCTTTGTGGGCCTTGCCCCAGCGAGGGACGTCCGGTGGCGCCATGCCGGCGACCTGATAGGGCAGGCGACAGAATTCGTTGGCCAGCATCATCCCGCCGACCAAACCCGGATTGCCGTGGTTGAAATCGCAAATGGCAATCTCCGCCCCGGGTCCGAGGTCGTCGTAAACATCGTGGTCGAAAAGGCCAAACGCGCCGCTGTAAGCATGGCCTTGAAGGTTTCGTCCCACCCAATCAAACCGGTTGCCGAGGCCTTCGGGGAAAGGGGCGCTCCGCGAGTTGAGCAACAGGCGGGCTGACTCGATTGCTCCGCCGGAAACGACCACCAGATCAGCCGTCTGGGTCTGGCGCCGGTTCTGGGCATCAAAATACTCGACGCCCTTCGCCCGGCCCTTGGCGTCCAGAATGATGTTGGCGGCGATACAGTGGGTGCGCAACTCGCAATGGCCCGTCGCCAGAGCGGTTTTGATGACCGTGTTTTGCGTTCCGTTTTTCGAGTCGCATTCGCAACCGAAACCACAGCACCAGCGGCATCGCATGCAGCCGGACCGCCCGTTATAGGGAATGGTGTTCCGCAGCATCGGGATGTGGAACGGATGCCAGCCCAGCCGTTGCGCAGCGGGTTTCAGGAGCTGCGTCTCTGTGGAATCCGGCAGGGGCGGCATGGGAAGCGGGCGGCGGCGCGGTGCCTTGAAGGGATCGGGCGTGACATCGCCGGAAACCCCGATTTCCCATTCCGCTTTTTCGTAGAATGGTTCCAAGTCAGCGTAGCTGATCGGCCAATCGTCGAGTGTGCTCCCCGCCGGCACACCGTAGAGGGACTTCATTTGGAAATCCTGGGCCATGTACCGCCAAGCCATGGCGCCATAGGAAGCTGTTCCGCCGCCGACGCAGGCGGCGTTATTATTGTAGCGGTAGTCGTCCGGTCGAACGACCTGTTCTTTGCCCTCGGGATCAACAAACACTCGCGGTTCTTTTTCCGCGTCCGGACCGTAAGGCGCCCCCAACACAATGGTGCGCTGGTTGCTTAAATCGTCTTTTCGCTCTTCGTCCGGTGTGACCCAGCGGCCGCGCTCCAGCACCACCACGTCCAGACCCTCGCTGGCCAGTTCCTTGGCAACAACTCCGCCGCCGGCGCCCGAGCCGATCACGACCACGTTGGCATGTTTAAAGTTCACCGTTTTTCCGGTGGAGAGCCGGGGGCGCTGTTCCAAGGCGCGGTGAGCGGCCGGCGGCTGCGCACGGGAGCCGTGGGCAGACCGAGCATTCGCCAGCTCACGGCGTCGCGATTGCCGCCGTGGCGTGGTCCGCCGTAGAACCCCTGAAGGGTATGGTCAACCAGCCGGTCAAAGAATTCACTCGCCGAAGTTTTTTTCCAGATTTCGCCCGGTGCTTGATTCGATTCGAGTTTGCGCAGCAGGTCCTCCTGTTGCGCTGTGGCCAGGTCAACAAAAGGTTTGCCGAACAGATTGAGGCTGGATTCGTGGACGCCTTGAAGCCCGAGCCGATAGAGTTGTTGATAGCGGCGATAGTAACCCGCCAATTTGCGATCGATGAAATGGACCACACCCGCCCAGGCTGCTCCCGGATCCTCATCCGCCGGGATGATCCTTTCGCACATCGCATTGATTGTTGCCGCTTCGTTTTCGTCGAAGAACCGCCACGGACCAGCCAGGACCGGCAAATGTTGAAACAACGGAGCAGCCAGGAGAGTCGCAGAAGATGCGCGCAGAAAGTATCGTCGCGTCATTTGCCTGTTTGGCCGGTTCAAGTCCATAACGCTGAATGTCGGCAGCATAGGGAATACTCATCGCGTGTCAACGCCGGACCCTCGGGCTGCCTGAGCGTGTGGTTTGTCCTGATCCAACGTGGAACGGCTCGGCGCATCGCCGCCCGTCGTCCACATGCGCACACGAATATCTGATTGCAAATTCACAGGTTTGGCCGGCGGTGGCTGCAACGAAATTGCCGCCCGGGCGGCAACAGGAAGCAGGAGGAATCTTTGTTTCGTTTCTTAAAATCTTGAATTTGCAATACCGCTTGACTCACGGTTCGTTCACCACCTGAATCGGGCGCACCCAGATATTGCGGAAACGGACGGGATGGCTGTGGAACTGCAAGGCCAGCGGACCGGTCGGGCCGTGCGCGATGTACTTGCCGGGCACGCGCCAGTTTGTGTCGCCGCGGATGGCCTGGTGATTCTGCACCACGACGCCATTGTAGATGACCGTCACGTAGCCCGGCGTGGTCACTCCGCCTTGATCGTTGAAATGCGGCACGTTGAAAATGATGTCATAGGTCTGCCACTCGCCCGGCGGCAGGCAGGCGTTCGCCAGCGGCGGATGCTGGCCGTAAATCGCCGCCGTCGCGCCGTCCGCATAGGTTTTGTTGTGGTAACAATCGAGCACTTGAATCTCGTATCTGCCCATCAGAAAAACGCCGCTGTTGCCGCGGTCCTGTCCGGCGTGTTCTCCCGGCTCCGGCTCGCAAAATTCAACGTGCAACTGCATGTCGCCAAATTCATTCGTCGTGACGATGTCGTCCTTCGCGGCCACCATCACGCCGTCTTCAATCTTCCACGGTGCGGGGCCGCCCGTCGTTTTATCGCGCCATTGCGACAAATCTTTTCCATCGAACAAAACCACCGCATCGCTCGGGGGCGCGGCCAGCGCGCTGAACGTTCCCGGAGTCACGATGGGCGGCTGCGGTCGCGCCGGGTCGTGGACGTGCCATTTGCCGCCCGGCTGCATCGGCGTGTCTTGAAAACCCGCAACGCCATCAATGACGATCTCCTGGATTTTGGGTTTGGGCTGTGCGGCCTGCGCCTTTTGTGCCGGTTCATTGGCAGTTCGGCAGCCCGCCAAAGCCGCAGCCAGAATCGTGACGACCAGAGTGTTTTTATTCATTTTGATTTTGGAGGTTGGGGAAATTTAGAATTTTGGAAATTTCGTCCACTTCGCGTTGGAAGCGGCGGACTTCACGGCGGTTTCGATGAACGCCATGCCGGCCACGCCATCGTCCACGGTTGGAAAATCAAACGTGCCGCGTTTGCCTTCGATGTCGGCGCGAATCGCCGCGACGGCTTCGAGATAAACGTTCGCAAACGCTTCGATAAAAGCTTCGGGATGGCCAAACGGCAACCGCGTGAATTGCTTCGCCACTGCGCTGACGTAGGCATTGCCACGACGCAGGAGGAGCGCCGGTTCGCCTTTTGGAATGAATTTTAATTCATCGGGATGCTCCTGCTGCCACGCGAGCGAACCGTTCGTGCCATAGACGCGGATGTTCAAATTATTTTCCTCGCCGCAGGAAATTTGCGAGCAAAGCAAAACGCCCTTCGCTCCGCCCCGGTAGCGGATCAGCAGGCTCGCGTCGTCCTCCAGCTTGCGACCGGGATTGAAAGTCGTGAATTCTGCGCACAGCGAATCAATCTGCAGGCCAGTGAGGTAGCGGCCGAGATTTTCCGCGTGCGTGCCGATGTCGCCGACGCAACCGCTCGCGCCGGCCTTCTTCGGATCGCAGCGCCACGCGGCCTGCTTCTGGCCCGCGGCCTCGAGGCGGTCGAGCAGCCAGCCTTGCGGATACTCCGCAACGATTTTCAAAATCCTGCCGAGCTTGCCGGAGCGCACGAGTTCCCGCGCCTGCTTCACCATCGGGTAGCCGGTGTAATTGTGCGTCAACGCAAAAACTTTTCCGGTCTGGCGAACCGTGTCGCGGAGCGCTTTCGCTTCCTTCAGCGTCAAGGCCATCGGCTTGTCGCAGACGACATGAAAACCCGCCCTCAAGAACGTCGTCGCCACCGGCGCGTGCAAAAAGTTCGGGGTGACGATGGAAACGAAATCAATCCGCTCGCTTTCCGGCAACACGGCTTCGCGCTTGGCCATTTCTTCGTAGCTCGCGTACACGCGCCGCGGATTGAGGAAGAGTTGTTCGCCGGTCGTCCGCGAATTCCGGGGGTCGGAGGAAAAAGCGCCGGCAACGAGTTCGATTTGTCCGTCGAGATTGGCAGCCATACGGTGCACTGCGCCGATGAACGCGTTCTGTCCGCCGCCGACCATGCCGTACCGAAGTTTGCGTTTGGCCCGCATAAACTATTTCTTCCTGGCAAACGCCGCGTCGAAGGCGGCTTGGTTGGGCGTAAAATCCAGTTTGCGCACGAACGCGCAGCTTTCGGTCGCGCCGTGGACGCGATCCATGCGGCCATCTTCCCATTCCACCGAGAGCGGGCCGCGATAACCGGCGTCGTTCAGCGCCACGATGATCTCCTCGAAGTTGATGTCGCCGTGGCCGAGCGAGCGGAAGTCCCAGAAGCGGCGCGGGTCGGTGAAATCCGTGTGCCCGCCGAACACACCCACCGAGCCGTCGCCGTGGCCCCACCAGGCGTCCTTCATGTGCGCATGGAAGATGCGCTTCGGGAATTCGCGAATGAACTTCACGTAGTCCACGCCCTGATAACCCAGGTGCGACGGGTCGTAATTGAAACCGAAGCGCGGGTGACCCTTCACGGCTTCGAGCGCACGCCTGGCCGAGGCGATGTCAAACGCGATCTCCGTGGGGTGAACTTCCAGGGCGAAGTTGACCTTTTCCTTTTCAAAGCCGTCGAGAATCGGCAGCCACCGCTTCGCGAAATCAACAAAGCCTTGGTTCAAATATTTCTGGCTGGTCGGCGGAAAGGCGTAGAACGCGTGCCAGATCGCAGAGCCGGTGAAACCGTTGACGACAACGGGAAAATCGTCGCCGCTTTTGCGGCCGGGCTTCGCATTGAAAAACTTCCGCGCGGCGCGAGCGGTGGCTTTCATTTTTTCGGCGGCGCGCTGGCGGACGCCTTCGGGTTTGCCATCGCCCCAGACGTCGGCGGGCAGGATCGCCTTGTGCCGTTCGTCAATCAAATCGCAGACGGCCTGACCGACCAGGTGCGCGGAAATGGCATGGCAGGTAAGGCCATTTTTGGCGAGCAGCGCCCATTTCTTTTTGACGTAATCCGGTTCGCCGAGCGCCCGGTCCACTTCAAAGTGGTCGCCCCAACAGGCGAGTTCCACGCCGTCGTAGCCCATCGCCTTGACCTGGGGCGCAAGTTCCGCGAGGGAGAGATCGGCCCATTGGCCGGTGAAGAGTGTTACGGGTCGTGACATAAACAAAAGAGATTGGTCCGACGAGTTTGCCAAGCGACGCTGACAAATCAAGCGCTTCGCGAAAGAGCAATCTTTCGGGCCGATGGCCGCGCCAAGCCGGCGAATTCTTTCACCCGCCGGCGGCTTGTTGGAAACGGAAACATCCACCAATGGAGAAAATATTGGGAGTGGTCATTTTTTCCTTTTGCGGGCCGGTTTTGGTTGTAGGTTCTTGACCCATGAAAAAATCGACGTCTCCTTCCCGGCGCTGGAATCGTCGCGACTTCCTGAGAACCACCACCCTGACCGCCGGAGCGATGGCCTTCGGTGTGCCGACGCTGCTGCGCGGGCAGAATCTGAACAGCAAGTTAAACATCGCCGCCATCGGTGCGGCGGGCAAAGGCGCCAGCGATACAGATTGTTGCGACAGCGAAAACATCTATGCGCTATGCGATGTGGATGCCGACATCTGCGCCGGCCAGCGGCAGAAATATCCGCAGGCGAAATTTTACCGGGATTTCCGCAAAATGTTTGACGAAGCGGGCAGGAACATTGACGCGGTGACAGTTTCCACGCCGGATCATCTTCACGCTGTTGCCGCGTCCGTTGCCATGCGATTGGGCAAAAATGTTTACTGCCAGAAACCGCTGACCCAGACGATTTACGAAGCGCGCTATCTGCATACGCTGGCCCACAAGACCGGGGTGATAACGCAGATGGGCAATCAAGGCAGTTCCCTTGACGGATTGTGCCGGGCGGTGGAATGCATTCAAGCCGGGCTGATCGGCCCGGTCCGGCAGGTTCATGTCTGGACCAATCGCCCGATCTGGCCGCAGGGCATTGGCCGGCCGGAGGGTTCGGATCCGGTTCCCGATTCCTTGAACTGGGATCTCTGGCTGGGACCGGCGCCGGTGCGCCCGTTCAAGAAAGGTGTGTACCACCCGTTCAACTGGCGCGGTTGGCAGGATTTTGGCACGGGCGCACTGGGCGACATGGCTTGCCACACGGTCAACCTGCCGTTCCGGGCGCTGGGCCTGGGTTATCCCACCGAAATCGAGGCGCAAGCCCTGGGAGTCATGAACGCGGAGACTTATCCGCTCGGTTCAAAAATTCGTTTTGAATTTCCCGCCCGTAAATTCAGCGTGCCGGCGGCCAACAAATCCTTCTTCCACCATCACGATACCATCGAGCAGGTGGCCACAACCCTCTGGTGGTATGACGGCGGCCAGCCGCTGGCCAACAATCCCAGCCGCCACGACGGCAGCAACAAACCCGCGCGCGACCTCACCGCCGACGTGGAAGCATTGCTCGGTAAAATTCCCGGCAGCGGCTGCCTGTTGATCGGCGACCGGGGCAAGGTGTTTTCACCGGATGACTATGGTGAACAGTTTTACGTCAAACTCAACGACGACCCGAAATTCATTCATTACCAACAGCACCCGGCGCTCGACTCCATTCCGCAAACCATTCCCCGCAACGAATTCAAGGGTGACACCGACCGCCGTCATCACTTGCAATGGATTGCGGCGATCAAACAGAACAATCCGGAATTATGCTGTTCGCGCCTGGCGATTGGCGCACCCCTGACCGAAATCATGTTGCTGGGCTGTGTGGCCTTGCGTACCGGCAAAAAAATCGAATGGGACGGCCCGGCCATGCGTGCCATTAACGCGCCGGAAGCGGCCCCGTATATCAAACGGGAGAATCGTGCCGGCTGGACGCTTGCCTGAAATAAATTCAATTACGCGGTCAAGAGCAGTCTGCTGTTGGGCTTCCTTGAATCCGTGCCGGATGTTTCAGCCAAGCTCAAAGTGCCGAACACGGCTGATCGGAAGTTTGAGGACGTGGTGAAGTCGGCGCAGGATGCCGCCGTTCTCGTTTTGGTTTACTGATTTTATTTCCGCGAAAAGGCACAGAAGGCGCATCAGATTTTTCCATTTGTGCCTTTGGCGCTTTTTTGCGGCTATTCAGCGGCGGTGCTGGTGCTGGTTTATTTGACTTTTTCCGCACCCGGATCGGCATGAAAACCACGGTTTTAACCGGTATTTCACTACCACAACATATCCGGCAAGCCACCAAACCCATGTCCAACTAATGGTGTTTTTGGGGCAAAAATTCCTGAATTTATCGTTGTGCGAAAACGGCGATTTTCATACAATTTTTGCATCTGAAATTGGGTGCCCGGAGGCGGGCTTTTTGAAGAATTTATGTCAAAAAAAAACGAGCCGGCTGAGGTAAAAACTCAAGCGGCAGCCACGAGTTCGGCGGAGAAATACGACGCTTCCAAGATAGACAAATTGGAGGGTCTGGAGGCCGTTCGCAAGCGGCCCGGCATGTATATCGGCGACCCGGATGAGCGCGGTTTGCATCACAGCGTGTTTGAGGTGCTTGACAACTCGATTGACGAACACCTGGCAGGCCATTGCGACAAGATCGAAGTGACCATCAATGTGGACGGCTCGGCGTCCATCCGCGACAACGGTCGCGGCATTCCCGTGGACATGCATCCGAAGTGGAAAATGCCCGCGGTTGAACTGGTGCTCACCAACCTCCACGCCGGCGGGAAATTCGGGCAAGGCGCTTACAAATACTCCGGCGGCCTGCACGGCGTCGGCGCCAAGTGCGTCAACGCCCTCGCCGAGTGGTTCCGCGTCGAAGTCTCGCGCGACGGCAAGGTGTATTCGATGGAATTTGCGCGCGGCAAGACGACGCAAAAACTCGAGGTCATCGGCAAATCAAAAAGCACCGGCACGCTCATCACCTTCAAGCCCGACCCGGACATTTTCACCATCACGACGGAGTTCAAGTTCGACATCCTGGCTAACCGCCTGCGCGAGCTGGCGTTTTTAAATCCGGGCATCGAGATCGTGCTCAAGGATGAGCGTGACGAGAAGACCGAGACGTTTTTTTACCGTGACGGCATCGAACAATTCGTCCGGCAGCTCGGGCGCAGCAAACAGCCGTTGCATTCCAAGCCCATCGTGCTGACGGGCAAGCGCCAGACCAAGATGGAGGGCGGCAAGGATGAGGACGTGTTTGTGGATTGCGTGCTGCAATACACCGACAGCTACAGCGACCAGATTCTCTGCTTTGCCAATTCCATTCCAAACACGGATGGCGGCACGCACCTCACCGGTTTCCGCTCCGCGCTCACCCGTGCCATCAACCAGTACGCCAAGCAGAACAATCTGCTGAAGGAAAAGGACCCGACGATTTCCGGCGATGACGTGCGCGAAGGTCTGGTCTGCGTGTTGAGCGTAAAATTGCCCAACCCGCGCTTTGAGTCGCAGACCAAGGTGAAACTGGTGAACACGGAAATTGACGGCATCGTCTCGTCCATTGTGTATGACGGGTTGATGACGCATTTCGACGCGAATCCGGGCGTGGCCAAGAAGATCATTGAGAAAGGCCTGCTCGCCGCCCGGGCGCGCGAGGCCGCCCGCAAAGCGCGCGAGACGGTCCGCAAAGGCGCGCTCACTGGCGGCGGTCTGCCCGGCAAACTGGCGGATTGTTCCGACCGCGACCCCGCCAACACGGAATTGTTTATTGTCGAGGGCGACTCCGCCGGCGGCTCGGCCAAGCAAGGTCGCGACCGCAAGTTCCAGGCAATTCTGCCCATTCGCGGCAAACTCATCAACGTCGAGAAGGCCCGGCTGGACAAGGTGCTTCAGAACAACGAAATCCGCACGATGATCACCGCCGTCGGCACGGGCATCGGCGACGGCGAAGGCGAAGGGGCGTTCAACCTCGAGAAGCTCCGTTACCACAAGGTTATCATCATGACCGATGCTGACGTGGATGGCTCGCACATCCGCACGCTGCTGCTCACGTTTTTTTACCGCCAGATGCCGGACCTCATCAAACGCGGTTTCGTCTATATTGCCCAACCGCCGCTCTACCAGATTGCCCGCAAAAAGCGCGTGGAGTACGTGGACGACGATGCGCGCATGAATAAAATTCTGATCGAGCTTGGCACGGAAGAGGTGCGTTTGAAGAATCTTTCGGACAAAAAGGAATTGTCCGAGAAACAGCTTGCGGAAATTCTGGAATTGCTCGAGTCGCTCGACAAATATGCGAACGCCTTGAAACGGCACGGCGGCGACTTTGCCGAATACGTCGAGCATCGCCAGAAAAAGACCGGCGACCTGCCGAAGCATCTGGTCAAGGTCCGCGACGGCAACGACGAAACGATCCATTATTTCCACACCGAGGAGGAACTGGCGCATTTCGGGGGGAAGAACGCCGACCTGAAACTATTTGGCGGGGAGGAGGAAGGCGACACCACGGCCGCCGAAAAGAAAAACGGTTCGACCCGGCGCGCGCACCACGTCGAGTTGCACGAGAGCAAGGCCATTGTTGAATTGCTGGCCCGGCTCGCCAAGAAGGGTTTCAGCGTCGAACATTACGCAGGTCATGACGAACCACTGTTTGAGATTCGCGAGGGCGAAGGCGACCGTGAGACGATCAAACCGTTGTTTTCCATCCCGGAAATCCTCACCGCCGTCAAGGAAGTCGGCCGGCGCGGGCTGTCCATCAAGCGCTTCAAGGGCCTCGGTGAAATGAACGCAAAGGAGTTGTTTGAAACGACGATGGACCCGGCGCGGCGGAAATTGTTGCGCGTGGACCTGACGAACGCCGTGGACGCCGAGGAAATGTTCACCAAGCTCATGGGCGAGGAGGTCGAGCCGCGCCGCCAGTTCATCGAGGACAACGCGTTGAACGTGAGGAACCTGGATATTTAGAAAAGAAAAGCTTGCGAATGTAGTCACGCGTGACTACATTGGTGGCATGAAAGCGAATACGACCAAAAAATATCCGCCGCTCAAATCGGAGCCGACGGTACTTCGCGAAGTCACGGCGATGCCGGGGGTTGGATCTGTTGTCAGTATCAGGGCAGCCAAGGCGCATTTGTCAGCGTTGTTGGATTTGGTGGCGGGCGGACAGGAAATCACCATCACCAGCGACGGCAAGCCCAAGGCGAAATTGATCCGGGTGGAAGAAACCAAACCGCGAAAAGTTTTTCAGGGCATGGGCGATTACCTGATGAAGCAGCCGATTCATGGAGGGTCAGCGGATGAAGCCGTGAATTGGACCCGAGGCGAGTGGTGATGTATCTGGACTCGGCCATCATCGTCAAACTGCTCGTGCGCGAAGCCGACAGCGAGTGGTTCGAGGAAAATCTGTCAGGGCAAAGTTTCGAATCGTCGGAACTGTCCGTGGTGGAAGTCTGCGGCGCGTTGCTTTTCAAAGAACGCAACCGTGAAATCGTGCCGCGGGAACGCCTCCGCGGCGCGGAAATTTTTTTTTCGATGCTCGAAAATGAATCAATTCTGTTGTTGCCGATCGAACGCACGGTGCTTGACCGCGCCCAGGCGATTCAACTGGCGTGCCATCCGCACATTCCGTTGCGGACACTCGACGCCCTGCACGTGGCGACTTGCGATTGGCATCGCAGCGGCACGATGGCAGCCACGGACAAACGCATCCGCGCCGCCTGCAAACAATTGGGCATTGCGTTGACGCCAAAAGAAATCGAGGACATTGCCACAGCTGAATAATTTTTTATGCCCGACGAAACAAAACCCAAAGATTCAAACGATTTGCCGGTGAGCAACACGCCGCTGTTCGCTTCGGGTGAAAAAATTGCCAAGGTCAACGTGGCCGAGGAAATCAAGAACTCCTTTCTTGATTACTCGATGTCCGTGATCATTTCGCGCGCCCTGCCCGACGCGCGCGACGGCCTCAAACCTTCGCAACGGCGCATCCTGCTGGCGATGCACGATCTCTCGCTGTTTCCGAACCGCCAGCATCGCAAGTGCGCCAAGATTTGCGGCGACACCAGCGGCAACTATCATCCGCACGGCGAGGCGGTGATTTATCCGACGCTCGTGCACATGGCCCAGCCGTGGGCCATGCGCGAACGGCTCGTGGACGGCCAGGGCAATTTTGGCTCCGTGGAAGGCGATCCGCCCGCTGCCATGCGTTATACCGAGGCGCGCATGACACACCTCGGCGCCGCACTGATGGAGGACATGGACCAGGACACGGTGGATTTCGTCCCCAATTACGACGAGACCCGCACCGAGCCGACCGTTTTCCCGGCCGCGTTTCCCAATCTGCTCGTCAATGGCGGCACCGGCATCGCCGTCGGCATGGCCACGAACATTCCGCCGCACAATCTCGGTGAAATCATTGACGGCATCTGCGCGCAGATTGACGACCCGAATATCTCGGTCAAGGGGCTGATGAAATTCGTCAAAGGCCCGGATTTCCCGACCGGCTGCATGGTGTGCGGACTGGAAGTCATCAAGGAATATTTCACCACCGACCACGGCAGCGTCAAGGTCCGGGGCAAGGTGGGCGTGGAACAGCACAAGGGCGGCAAGGAACAAATCGTCATCACGGAAATCCCCTACAACGTCAATCGCGCGGTGCTCGTCGAGCGCGTCGCCGAACTGGTGAACGAGAAGGTCCAGGGCTTCACCGACATTACCGCCATCCGCGACGAATCGGATGAAAATACGCGGGTCGTCGTCGAACTCAAACGCGACGCCATCGCCAAGGTTGTCATCAACAATTTGTACAAGCAGACGGCGCTGGAAACGAGTTTTGCGGTCAACATGCTGGCCATTGATCATGGCCGGCCCAAGACGCTCGGGCTGAAGGAACTCATCAATTGCTACATCGAGCACCGGCGCGAAGTCGTGCTGCGCCGCACGCGGTTCCAGTTGAAGAAGGCCGAGGAACGCGCGGAAATTCTGGAAGGCTATCTCTGCGCGCTGGCCAATCTCGACGAATTCATCAAAATCATCCGCGGCAGCAAGACGCGCGAGGAAGCGCGGGTCAAGCTGCTGGCGTTCGAGTGGACGCAAAAGCAGGTTGAGCGCTGGGGCATTTTGATTCGCAACGAGGAGCGCCTGACCAAGGGCCGCTACGCGCTGACCGAACGGCAGGTGGACGCGATTCTGGAATTGCGCCTCTACCAGTTGACCGGCCTGGAAATTGACAAGGTCGAAACCGAATACAAGGAACTGCTCGCGCGCATCAAGGATTTGATGGACATCCTGGCCAAGGAAGCGCGCGTGCTGGCCATCATCAAAACCGAACTGAAAGCCATCAAGGAAAAATACGCCACGCCGCGCCTGACCGACCTCGTGCCTGACGAAGGCGAAATCAACATCGAAGACCTTATCGCCAACGAAGGGGTCATCATCACGCTCACGCACAACGGCCTCATCAAACGCACAAACATCTCCAGCTATCGCGCTCAACGCCGCGGCGGCAAGGGCGTCATCGGCATGACGACCAGGGAAGGTGCAACTGACGAGGACAAGGATTTCATCGAGCACCTCTTCACCGCCAGCACGCACGATTATTTGATGTTTTTCACGAACACCGGCCGCGTCTATGTCGAGCGCGTGCATGAAATTCCCGACATGGGCCGCGCCGCCAAGGGCCGCAGCATTGCCAATCTGCTCGAATTGAAGGCGGGTGAGACCATCGCCGCGCTGATTCGCGTGTTGTCCAAAACCAACGCGAACAAGGAAGACGTGACGTGGGAACAACCGGGCTTTGTCTTCTTCGCGACCAAACAAGGCACAGTTAAGAAGACCGCGTTGGCTGATTTCGCCAACGTTCGCAAGGGCGGCATCATCGCCATTGGCATTGATCCGGGCGACCTTTTGATCGAAGTGAAGCTGACGACCGGCCAGAACGAAGTCGTCCTCATCACCCGCGACGGCATGAGCATCCGCTTCAACGAGGAGGATGCCCGTCCGATGGGCCGGCCCGCCACGGGCGTGCGCGGTATTAACTTGTCGAAAGGCGACGAAGTGGTCGCGCTGGCGATCGTCGTGCCGGACGCGAAACTGCTGGTCGCCGGCGAAAACGGCATCGGCAAACGGACGGACTTCGAGGAATACCGCGTCCAATCCCGCGGCGGCAAGGGCATCATCACGATGAAAACCACCGAAAAGACCGGCGGCGTAGTGGGCGCGCTGACCGTACGCGACGCAGACGAAATCATGCTCATCACCGTCAAAGGCCAGATGGTGCGCACATCCGTGAAGGACATCCGCGAAACCGGCCGCAACACGCAGGGCGTGAAACTGATTGAATTGGAATCCGGCGACAAACTTCAGGCCATCGCGCCGGTCATCGGCGAGGATAAGGAAGATGCTGCCGGCGAAGCCGAGCCGGCAAAATAATTCTCAAACGTTCCGCCGCTCCCAGCCCGGTATTCCGACCGCCGGCGGCATGGACACTGCTTACGTGTTGCCGCCGCTGGGGCATAAAAGTTCTGGTGCCGGTTTTACAATAGCAGGTTGCATTATCGGAAATAACTTTTATAACCGTTTGGTTGAGAGCAACTTTTGGTTTGATGGGGAACGCACAGCAATAACGCTGTCGGAGAATCTCGGAGATTTGCATGTCGAGGCTTGTAGTCATCAGTGATGGATTGGCTGGCTTGTCGCATGAATTGGGCGGGCGCTGGGTCACGATTGGGCGCGGCGAAAAGAATGCGTTTCAAATCGTTGAAAAGTCGATTTCCAACCAGCACTGCGAGGTGATGTTGCGCGGCAATGAACTGGTCGTTCGCGATTTGCGCTCAACCAATGGCACGGTCATCGGCGGGAACGCGATTTCCGAAGCGGTCTTGCAGCCCGGGCAAACGATGCGCCTGGGTCTGGTGGAATTGCGCTTGGAGATTTCCGAACCCGCCCCGGCGGCGGCACCCCAGTTAGCCGCGCCGCCATCGGCTGGTGTTTCATCCCCCGCCCCGGCACAAAAATCTGAATCCACAGACAGTCGGAAAGCCTATCGCGTGCTCTTCGTGGATGACAGCCTGGCCTTTCTCGAGATGATCACCGATCTGTCTGCCGCCCAAGTGGACAAAGACTGGGAAATCTACACGGCCTCATCCGCAGACATGGCGCTATCCATCCTGCAACAAAAGCTGATTCATCTGGTCGTACTGGACATCGGCATGCCGCTGCTGGACGGTGTCCAGTTGCTGGGCATTATTCATCAGCAATATCCCAACATCAAAAAAGTCATCCTGACCGCACAAAGCGACGAAAGCCGGCGGGCCACCTGTCTGGCCAATGGAGCGGAGCTTTTCCTCTTAAAACCAGGCGACGAGGATGGGTGGAAGCTCGTTTTCAACATGTTGACCAACGTCCTGCGGTGGTCGGACAGCAACGATTTTATCAGCAGCTTGAGCGAGACAGGCTTGCTCGATGTCATCCAACTGGAATGCCTGGGCGGCAACTCCCTGGTCCTTGAAATCCGGAATCACCAGATCGCCGGCGAGATTTACATTGAAGGCGGCGCCATCATTCACGCCTCGACCGGAAAGCTGGTCGGAGAAAAGGCTTTTCATCAATTGCTGTCCCTGACCGCTGGCGAATTCCGCCTGATCCCCTTCCGGGCGCCTCCCAAACGCACCGTGCAACGCCAGTGGGAATCGTTGCTCGCGGAAGCCACCCGCGTGCGGACGGAGGAAAGTTATTTGACCGATGATGATGGAACCATTCTGGTCACAAACAATCTGGCGGCGAAGAAATCAACCCCCATTCCGCCTCCGCCACCCCCGCCAGGCGCTTCCCCGCCCAAGGCGGTCCAAGCCGAACCGCCTGAACCCAAAATCCGACCGGCTACGTCAGGCATGGATTTTATCACGCTGGAAGAAATGGTGGGGGCCGATACTATCTTCGTTTCCAGCCGGGAGAGCAAAGGGCAGCCATCCGATAACCCAAAGAAATAACCGTCCGCAATGCGCGGGGCGTGAAGCCGATTGAGTTGGAAGCCGGCGACCAACTTCAGGCCGTGGCCTCGGTCATTGGCGGAGACAAGGAAGACACCACCGACAAAGGCGAGCCGGAGAAATAATTTTCAAGAACGTTTACTTGCCCGCTTGATGGTTTGGGTTAGAATGGCCGCGCTCGAGTTGTTTCCGGGCTGTTTGCTGTCAGGATTTCCGCTGCATCGGTTTCCCCGGTCGGAATTCAATTTGTCGGCGTGAAAGAAAAATGAAAAAATATATTCTGATCTTGTTTGTTCTGGCCGTTTTGACCGTGTGCGGTCGCGCTGGCGACACCAATCAAACCATCACGGTGTCAACCAACAAACCGGCCAGCGACAGCAACGGCGCCCTGGCGCTTTTGGCAGCGGCGACCAACGCCGCGCCTGCCACCGCGGGCACCGTAATCCCCACGAACAAGCCGGCGTGGGAAAGCACTGTGGCCTTTGGCCTGACGTTGACCAGCGGCAACAGCGAAAGCGTGCTGGCCTCCGGCAGTTTCAGGACCCATCGGAACAACCCGACCAACGAATGGACCCTGGGCCTCGAAGGTTCTTATGGCGAAAACAATGCGGTGGAAAACAACGAAACCTTGCATGGTTTTGGCCAATACAACCGTCTGTTTGGCGAACGCTGGTACGGGTACGCGCGCGCCGACGCGTTGCATGACGGCATCGCGGACGTGACTTATCGGTTCACGTTCAGCCCCGGCGCCGGCTATTACTTCGTCAAGAACAAGCAAACGTCGCTGGCGGGCGAATTCGGCCCGGCCGTCTTGTATGAAAAACTGGACGACGAATACCACACTTATCCCACGCTGCGCCTGGCCGAACGCTTCGAACACAAAACGGACGAACACACGCGCTTCTGGCAGAATGTGGAATTCCTGCCGCAGGCGGACCAGCCCGACAATTTTCTCGTCAATGCCGAAGTGGGCGCCGAAGCCGCGCTCACCAAGCGACTCAGCCTGCGGACGGTGGTGCAGGACAACTTTGCCAATGACCCCGCGCCCGGCCGCAAGGACAACGATGTGAAACTGATCAGCGGCTTGGCCTACAAATTTTAGGCGCCTCCGTGAAACAGGCGTGGTGGCTTCGGGAGAAAGCCGCATTATTTTCCCGGATTTCCGGCGCTTTGCCGAGACGCCGCTACGGCGCGAGCCGTTCCAGTTTCCACGAATAGTCCGGTTGCCGCGTATAACAAAAACGGTCGTGCAACCGGTTTGGCCGCCCCTGCCAGAATTCGATGCGTTCCGGTTTCAACACGTAACCGCCCCAATCCGGCGGCAATGGCACGTCGCCGGGAAATCTCCTCGCCATCTCGTTCCACTTCGCATCAAGCGCCGCGCGGTCGGCCACCACGTCGCGCTGGTTCGACGCCCACGTCGCCAGACGGCTGCCCCGCGGACGGCTTTTGAAATACGCCTCGGTTTCTTCGCTGGAAATTCTGCTCGCCGTGCCAGCGACGCAGATCTGCCGTTCCAAATCCGGCCAGTAAAATGTCAGGGCCGCATTGGGATTTTCGGCCAGTTCAAGCCCCTTGCGGCTGTCGTAATTCGTGTAAAAAACGAAGCCGCGCTCATCCACGCCTTTGAGCAACACGGCGCGGGTGGAAGGGCGTCCAGCCTGGTCCACCGTTGCCAGCACCATCGCGTTCACGTCAATCGGCACATGGCCGAGGATGGCGTGCCAGAGTTTGTAGAGGGCGATGCCGACTTTCCGCCAGCGGCTGCCGCCCGACGCCTGCGCGAACCATTGCTTGAATTGCGCAACTGGATTCGCGTCCAGTTCCGCGCGTTTCAGGCCGCCGAGCGAGTATTCCCGTCTGATGTCCGCCAGTGCCATAATTGCGCGAACCTTACAACGGCAAAAGCGTTTCAGCGAATCAATTTTGGCAGACCCAGCCCAGAGGACTGCTGTTTGCGCACTACCGACAATTACTCCCCGTCATAAAATTTCATGGACTTTTGGCACGTTTCCGCGACTCTGTTCACGTCATGTTCTCGCTTCAAATGCTCTTCGGAAAGGCCGACCGGTTTTATCAGTTGCTGGAAGACGCCGCCAGCGAAGCCCACGAAAGTGTCCGGCTGGTCATCGAAATGATCAAGGCGCCCGCTTCCACCAAAAATCTTGACGATCTCATGCTCTCGCGGCGCAAGGAGAAAAAGATCGGCGAGCAAATCACCGCCGAACTGGTGAAAACGTTCGTGACCGGGCTGGAGCGCGAGGACATCGAAGCGCTGGCCTTGGCGCTTCGCAAAATCCCTAAAACGGTCGAGAAGATGGCGGAACGCATCAACCTCGGTCACCAGCACCTCCAGGGCGTGGACTTCAACCGGCAGGTCGAAATCATGGAACAGGCCACCGACGTGGTGCTGGCCATGGTCCGGCAGCTTCGCGACATGAAACATCTGGAGAAAATCCACGAGTTGAACACCAAGCTCCAGTATCTCGAAAACGAGGCCGATCGGCTGATGATGGAACTGTTGAAAGACCTTTACAGCGGCCGCTACGACGCCCTGCGCGCCATCGTCATCCGCGATCTTTATGAATTGATGGAAAAGGTCATTGACCGTTGCCGCGACGCCGGCAACGTGGTGATGCACATCGTGCTGAAAAACTCCTGACCGGCGCGATGACTCTTATCCTTCTCGTCATCCTGGTGGCGTTGGTGTTCACCTACATCAACGGTTTTCATGACACGGCCAATTCCATCGCCACCGTGGTTGCCACCAAGGTGTTGACGCCGCGGCAGGCCGTCATGCTGGCGGCCGTCACCAATCTGGTCGGCGCTTTTGCGGGCACGGCGGTCGCCACCACCATTGCGTCCGGCCTGGTGGATCCCCAGGTCGCCACATCCGAAGTCCTGATTTGTGCGCTGGTTGCCGGCATTGCCTGGAATCTGCTGACGTGGTGGTTCGGGATGCCGGCCAGTTCGTCCCATGCGCTCGTCGGGGGTTTGTGTGGTGCGTGCTTGGCCGCCGCGCACAATAACTGGAACGTTTTGGTGTGGTCCATCCCCAATCCCAAACACTGGTGGTTGAGCAAGGGCCTGTTGTGGAAAGTCGTCGTGCCGATGATTTCCTCGCCCGTCTGCGGATTGGTGTTCGGTTTTCTGCTGATGGGTCTGCTGTATTTTCTGTTGCGCAACTGGCGCCCGGCCACCGTCAACAAAACCTTCGGGAAACTGCAACTGTTCAGTTCAGCCTACATGGGTTTCAGCCACGGCACCAACGATGCGCAGAAAACCATGGGCATTATTGCGCTGTCGCTGCTGACCGGCACCAGCAGCGGTTTGTTCGATCACCTGCCCGGCTGGCTGTCGTTTTTGCGCACCGCTCCCCCGGAAGCAAACCAGCCGCTCGCCATCGCTGCGTGGATAAAAGTCCTTTGCGCCCTGACGATGTGCGCCGGCACCGCCGTGGGCGGCTGGCGCATCATAAAAACCCTCGGACACAAAATGGTCCGGCTCCATCCGGTGCATGGTTTCGCCGCCGAGACCACCGGCGCCACCGTGTTGGTCACTGCCGCGTATTTTGGCATGCCCGTGTCCACCACCCACGCTGTCACCACGTCCATCATGGGTGTGGGTTGCGCGAAAGGTTTGAATCATCTCAAGCTGGAAGTGGTTGAACGCATCATCTGGGCGTGGATCATGACATTGCCCGCGAGCGGCGTCATCGCGTACCTGCTGGTCAAGCTGGCCCAGGCTGGCGGCTGGATTCAATAAGCGCGGCGATTCGCCATCAGCGGCAGGACGCACGACTGATCATCCGCCGACCAGCTTGTGCAATTCGGCCAACACCTTTTCCACACGGATTGCTCCCACCCCGGTCAGTTCCCGCAAAATGACCACGCGCTCGCCCTGTGGCCGCCAGATTTCTTCAAGCGCATCAGCCCATAAAACCACGCAAGGCAGGCCGAGTGCGGCGGCCAGGTGGGATATGCCTGAATCGTGTCCGACAAAGGCGGCACACGACTGGAGTCGCCACGCCAATTCCGGGAGTGGCAGGCTTTGCGCTATTTGACGCCGCTCCCGCGACACTGCCGTCGCCAGCCGCTCAAGCCGCCCGCCTTCGGCTTCGCCGCCCACGAACAGCAGATTCAGCTTTGTTGAAGCCGTCAATTGCGTGATGAATTCCGCCCATTTGCTTTCCGGCCAGTTTTTCCTTTCGCTGCCGCTGCCGGGATGAAGGGCAATGGTAGGGACGTGCTGCCGCGCGTCCGGGCCGAGCGGCCGGTCGGCCTTACCGGAATGAGCAACAGCAGCATTGGAAATTTGGTGGAGAGCCAATCGCGGCACCGGGTCCGCATCGAAGATGGCGAGCCGTTCCAGTGGTTTGAGATAAACCTGCGTGGCGTGGATGAATTCCGCCTCATTCGGACGATGCGGCCCGGCGATAAATTGCCCGAACAGGCAGCGGCGCAAGTTGGATTTGAAAATTCCGTCCGGGTCATAGAGATACGAAACCACCAGGTCGAACTCGGAGAAGTAATCCATCAGGTCTTGTTCGAGTGTGCCGCGGCGCGCGAAAAAGCCCGCCAGGCCGCGCGCCTCAATCGGCTGCACCCGGTCCACCAGGCCGCCCGCCACCGCGAGCTGGGCAATGTGCGGATAGCCGAGCACCTCCAGATGCGCCTGGGGAAACTGGCGTCGCAAAGCGGCGATGGCCGGCAACGTGAGAATGAAATCGCCGATGGCCCCGCCGCGAATGACCAGAATCTTGGGTTTGACGGCGCTCACATCGCCCGAAAAGCGGTCAGGCCAAGAATTATTACGAACAGCGCGAACGCCAACCGGATGGCGCTGCCGATCCGCACGAGGGTTTCATTCGCCGTGGCGAAATTGATCAGGTCGCGTAATCGCCACGGCGTGATCGTGAACCAGATGCCCGCAATGACGAGCCCGTAGGCCCAGATTTGAATCACATACACCCACGGCGTCTCGCCCAGATGCGGACGCCCCGTGTCCACCATCAATTTCGCCAGCAACAACATCAAAACGGCCAGCCCGCGCACGGCCAGGAAGTCCTGGACGAAGAAGCACGCTAAAATCCCCACCGCCGCAAACCCCGCCATCATCGGCTGTTTGTAGGCCGAGAAATCGGCAATCGGCTCGTTGTTGACGTTCCACAAAAACCACGCCGTGCCGAGCAGCATCAACACGACGCCGACGGGCAGGTTGCGCGGAAACTTGCGCGCGGTGGCGGCAAATTGCACCGGTTTGGTCAGACCGTAAATCTGCGGCACACTCATCCCCGCGCCGAGCAGGATGGACAACAAAGACAATTTCATTTTGAAGAGTTAACCACGAATGGACACCAAAGGACACGAAAAATTCAAACTGGACAATTTCCAGTTCTCCACTAGCGTGACCTTCGGAAAAATGATCCACAAACGATGAAAGCCATTTTTCTCCTCTTTCTATTTTTTGTTTTTTTGTCAGCAACGCGGGCAGCCGACGAGAATGCAAATGCTTTGGTTCAACCCACCAACCGATTGGCTTCGATTCAGAGGGAAAATGCGGAGGCTGAGTCTGCGTTTTTCAAAACAGCGGAAACCTTGCCTGACACAGCCGAAGGGAGGAAGAAAAGGGACGAACTTTGGAAAGAATTCGATAAAAAACAGTCCGATCTTTTGTCGGAAGCAGTTGCGCTGGCCAAACTTGATCCCAAGTCGGACTCTGGGTTTACTGCTTTGGAATGGGTACTGACCATTCCGCGGGCCTATTATCTGCCGGCAGGAAAGCCAGCCATGGAACTGGCAACGCAGTATTATGCCGCCGATCCGAAAGTTGGCAAAATCATAGCATGGGTTGGCTATTATCCACCGGACGCAAAAGCCGATTCTTACTCCGCAGCGATTAACCTAATCCAGAACGTGGCTGAGAAAAACCCAGACCGAACAGCTCGGGGACAGGCAATGATTGCGCTGGCTTGGCAGGCAAAACGGAAATTCGCTGAAGCCGAATAGAAGAAAACATCCGATGTGGATTCACTCGCCATCGAAGCTGAAAAAGCCTTTGACTTGGTTGTTAGAGATTATGCCGACTGTCCACGTTTGAGGAATGCCCTCAGCGGCCAACTAACCCTCGGCCAAGAAGCGGAGCAGGAATTATTTGAGCTGCGGAACTTACGGATTGGCCAGATGGCACCCGACATTGAGGCCAAGGATTTGGACGGAGTTAACTTCAAACTAAGCGACTATCGTGGGCGAGTGACTGTGCTCGTATTTTGGGCGAGTTGGTGCGGGCCGTGCATGGCGATGGTGCCGGATGAGCGCAGGCTCGTTGAACGGATGAAGAATCAGCCGTTTGTTTTGATTGGAGTGAACGGAGATCCAAGATTGAACGATGCAAAACGGGCAGTCGCCAAGGAGTCAATGATTTGGCGTTCGTTTTGGAATGGAACGAACGGCCCAGCAGGATCGATTAGTCATGCTTGGAATGTTCGAGGTTGGCCAACCATTTACGTTCTTGATGGCAAAGGTGTGATTCGGGAGAAAAATGTTAGGGGTGAAAAATTAGAGAAGGCAGTTGACCTGCTGATGAAAGAACAGGTTTCGGAAAGGCTGTAACTGTTCTGCCGCTGCAAATTCACAATCACCGGGTCGCCGTAGAGCGTGAAGGAACTGGCGCGGGTAATTTAGCGCCGTAGGCGCGACATCTTTGTAGCACCGTGAATCAAAATAAATTCCAGCCCCGTCGGGGCGGCATATTCTGTCCATTACTCTGAAGATGCCGCTCCTACGGAGCTTCATCCATTTTTGTAATCGCCAAGCTACAGAGATGTCAGCCCTGACGGGCTTGCGGAAACGATTCGGACGCTTTGCCGCGATTTTCCATCCTCAATCTTCGACCAGAATCGCCGGGTCGCCGTAGAGCGTGAAGGAGCCGGCGCGGGTGATTTTCACGTCCAAGAGCTGGCCGCGATGCCGTTCCGAGCCGTCGAACACCACAATCTTGTTGCAGCGCGTCCGACCGGTCATCCGCGCCGGATTCTTTTTGCTCGGCCCTTCGACGAGAATCTGCGTCTGCCGCCCGACAAATGCGCCGTATTTCCGTTTGGCGATTTCGTTGATGACTCCGAGCAGGCGCTGATTGCGTTCCTCGCGGATTTTTTGCGGCACTTGTCCGGGCATTTCGGCGGCGGGTGTGTCCCGGCGCTGCGAGTATTTGAAAATGTACGCCTGGTCGAATTCAACCTCGCGTGCGAGCGAAAGGGTCTGCTCAAAATCGTCCTCCGTTTCGCCGGGAAAACCGACGATGATGTCGGTACTGATACCGATTTCCGGCCGGGCGCGGCGCAATTTTTCTATAATGCCGACGTAACGGGCGCGCGTGTAGCCGCGGTGCATCAATTTCAGGACGCGGTCGCTGCCGCTTTGAACGGGCAGATGAGCGCTCTCGACGAGCTTGGGCAATCGCGCGTAAGCCTCAATCAAATCGTCGCCGTAGCCCTTCGGGTGCGACGAGGTGAACCGGATGCGTTCCAATCCTTCGATTTCGTGGACCGCGTCAAGGAGCTGGACGAAGGGAGACTTCTCCCTCTCTTCGCCAAACGAGGAGAGGGCTGGGGTGAGGAGTCCGTTTTCTAAATTTCCCCTCACCCCGCCCCTCGCCCCGCTCGTTCCTCGCGGGGCGAGGGAGATATTCCCGCGTTTCCCATAACTCGTGACAATCTGGCCGAGCAGGGTGATTTCCTTCACGCCCTGCGACACAAGCTGGCGGCATTCGGCCACAACGTCGGGGATGCTGCGGCTGCGCTCTTCGCCGCGCGTGTAAGGCACGATGCAGAAGGTGCAATACTGGTTGCAGCCCTGCATGATGCTGACAAACGCAGTGACGGATTTTTTCGCGCTGCCGTTAAGTAAATGTTCGCGGATGGTCGCTTCGCTGCCCTGCTCCGCCGCGACGTCCACAATTTTATCACGCCGACCGGCAAGAAGTTCGCCGAGGTAATCCGCCGCGCGATGAAATTTCTGCGTGCCGAGCACGAGGTCCACGTCCGGCAACCGGTCAATCAGTTCCTGTCCGCGGCTTTGCGCCATGCAACCCATGAACCCGAGCACGACGTCCGGGCGGCCGCGGCGCGTTTCCGCGATGACGTTCACCATTTTGTTCAAGGCCTTTTGTTCCGCGAAATCGCGCACACTGCACGTGTTGAGCAGAATCACATCCGCCACCGTTTCGGATGGCGCGAGGGTGTAGCCCTTGGCCACGAGTTGCGCGGCGACGGCCTCGCTGTCGCGCTCGTTCATCTGACAACCGTAGGTTTTGATGTAAACGCTCGGCATGGGACGAGAATAGCGTCAAATTAAGCCATTGGCGCGGTCTTGAAAAGGCTGAAAGGCGGCGGTTATCCGGCACGCAGGCAAATTTTTTTGAATTTTTTCAAAATTCGGCTGGCCAAACGAGGCAATTTGAGGTTTATTTGAATAATATTCGGGTCATGAGTAAGAGGCACAGTTCAACGACCGACCGCCTCCGCTTCGTTTCGGCGCGGCAGGCAAACCTTCAACCGGAGACACTCCCATGGACATCCATCATCCATTCGTGACGGAATTCCCCGAACATCGCGAAACCATCCGCTCGCTCAAGCTGGCGGATGCCAAGTTCCGCGCGATGTTCGAGGAATATCACCAACTTGACGACGAAATCTGCCGCATCGAAGAGGACATTGAATACGCCACCGACCAGCAGATTGACGAACTCAAGTTCAAGCGCGCCAAATTGAAGGACGCGCTCTACGCCGCCGTCCGCAGAAGCGAAGCCGCGCTCGTTCACTGAGCGCCCCGTCTTCAAACCGCTCCAGCCGCCTCAATGCGGCTCGGGGCTGGCTTTCCGTTTCTTTGCCTCTTCGATCACCTTTTCCGCCGCGTCGCGCGGCATTTCCTCGTAGTGGCTGAATTCCTCCGCGTGGACGCCGCGCCCGCCGGTCAGCGAACGCAGCGTGCTGGAATAATGGTAAAGTTCCTTCGTCGGCACACTGGCCTTGATGACTTGAAACGCGCCGTCGGTATCCATGCCGATGATTTTTCCGCGCCGGGACGACAAGTCGCCCATCACCTTGCCCATGCAATCCTCCGGGATGCGAATCTCGACCGTTTCAATCGGCTCTAGCAGGCACGGCTTGGCGGCCAGGAACGCCTCCTTGAACGCAAAGTAACCGGCAATCTGAAACGCAATGTCCTTCGAGTCCACCGGATGCATCTTGCCGTCGTAAAAATCAATCATCACGTCCGTCACGCGGCAGCCGGCGAGGATGCCCTCGGTGCAAGCCTGGTTGACACCCTTTTCGACGGAAGGCACGTACACGCGGTCCACATTCTGCCCGACGAGCGAGTGGGTGAACTCGACGCCGCTGTCGCGCGGCTTCGGCTCGATGCGCATCCAGACTTCGGCGAATTGCCCGGCGCCACCAGTCTGTTTTTTGTGGCGATACTTTGAATCGCCCTTGCCCTTGATGGTCTCACGATAGCGCACGCGCGGCTCGCCCAATTCGACGTGAACATTGTGCCGCCGGCGCAAACGGTCGGCCACTACTTCCAGGTGCAATTCGCCCTGGGCGGAGATGATTGTCTGATGCAGTTCCGCGTCCACCACATAAAGGAATGTCGGGTCTTCCTGGTGCAACGCGGCGAGGCCGGAAGCAATTTTGTCCTCCTCGCCCTTGACCTTGGCGACGAGCGACGCGTGGATGTTGGGTTTGGGATAAGCCACTTTTGGCAACGTCACGGCCTTCTTCGCGCTGCAAAGCGTGTTGCCGGTGTGCGTGGCCTTGAGTTTGACGGTCGCGCCGATGTCGCCGGGGCCGAGCGTGTTGGCCGCTTCGCGGTTCTGACCGTTGAGCAGATAAATCTGTCCGATGCGCTCATTCACCTTGCGGTCACTGTTGTATAAATCCATGCCCGTGGACACCGAGCCTGCGTAAACGCGGAAGAATGACAACTCGCCGAAATGCGCCTCGGACATCGTCTTGAAAATGTAAAGCACCGGCTCGGAATCGTCCAAGCCGATCTCCACCTCCGCGTCATTGGCGTTGACCGCTTTGACCTTCTTGCGGTCCACCGGCGACGAGCCGTATTTGGCGATGAAATCCATCAGCCGCGCCACACCAATATTGTTTTCCGCCGACGTGCAGAACAGCGGGATGAATAATTGCTTCTGGACCGCAGAGTGGATGCCGGCGCGGAATTCCTCTTCCGAGAGGCTGCCCTGCTCGAAAAACTTGTTCATCAATTCGTCGTCCGACTCGGCGATGTGCTCGATGAGCTGTCCGTGCAGTTCCCTGGCCTTTGCCTCCCACTCGCCGGCGGCCGGTTCCTCCTTGTATTTGCCGCTGTAATCGGTCGTGTAGGTCACAATTTCGCTGCGCAGCACGTCCAGCACGCGGTTGAAACCGGGACCGGGATTGATCGGCACGCTCAACGGAAATACGTGCCGGCCGAACCGTTCCCGCAACTGCCGGACCACGGCGTCGAAATCCACGTTCTCCTTGTCCAGCGCGTTCACGACGATCATTTTGGGAATGCCGTAGCCGGTCGCTGAATTCCACACCCGCTCGGTGCCAACGCCGAGGCCGTGCTGGGCATGAACCACCACCAGCGCGAAATCGCCGACGCGCAACGCGCCCAGGCCCTCGCTGATGAAGTCGAGGTAACCCGGCGTGTCAATGATGTTGAATTTTTTTCCCATCCACTCGGTGTGCAACAACGACGCCGAAACCGAAATCTGCCGGTTCTTTTCGCTGACGTGGTAATCCGACGCCGTGGAGCCGTCGGCGATGCGCCCCATGCGCGAGATGACGCCGCCACACATGAGCATCGCCTCGCTTAACATCGTTTTGCCCGACGAAGCGTGACCGACAATGGCAAAGTTCCGAATTCCCGCTGGCTGATAGGTTTTCATAATTAAATCTGGCAAAAGGCGCCGGTCGTAACAGCGGGCATCTCAAGCCGGAGAACAGAAAAATCGAGGAAACGAATCCCGCGACTGTTGGCACGCCATTTCATCCGCCGGATGATAAGCAAAAATCCGTGGCGAACGCAACCCACTTGCGAGCGCGCACCAACCTTGTATGCTGATGGGACAACCGCGAGGTGATTCAGGCCTCCGCCAGCAGAGTAAGGCCGGATTACGTTATGGGATTCGAACCGTTGAAAATTTTGTTTATCGGGAATGACGGGCGTCTTGCGCGCACCGTCACCGATCTGCTGCAAACTGGCGGGGTAACCGAGGTGAAGCCTGCACCCACGGTTGATGCCGGGTTGGCCCTCCTGCCGGGCAATTCATTTGATGCGATCCTGTTCGAATTGCCCGCCGCCGACGCGCCCGGTTTCTCGCAGATCACCACGCTCACCACCAAGGCCCCGCGCTTGCCGGTTCTGGTGCTGGGCGCGGCAAATGACGAAACCGTCTTCGCCGAAGGCATCTACAACGGCGCGCAGGATTATCTCGTTAAAGAACATCTCGGCGGCCTCGCCTTGCGACACGCCATCCGTTGCGCGATTGCGCGCCAGCTCGAACGGCTCGCGTTGATCGAGGAAAAGGACAACTACCACGGCATTTTTGACCATTTGGTCGAGGGTATTTTCCGCACGACTCCGGACGGCCACTACCTGCTGGCAAACGTGGCGCTGGCGCACATTTATGGTTATCACTCGCCGATGGAAATGATGGCGAGCATCCAGGACATCGGGAAACGGTTGTACGTGGAACCAGGCCGACGCGAGGAATTCGTCCGGTTGATGCGGGAACACGACACGCTGAAGGGATTCGAGTCCCTCATTTACCGCAAAGACGGGCTCGTCATCTGGATTTCGGAAAATTGCCGCGCCGTGCGCGATGCGCAGGGCAAATTGCTTTACTACGAAGGCACGGTGGTGGACATCACGCAACGCCGGCACATGGAGCAGGAACTGCGGAATTCGGAATCTCTTTATCATTCCCTGGTGGAGACGATGCCGCAAAACGTTTTCCGAAAGGACCTGCAGGGGCGGTTCACGTTCGCCAACCAACAATACTGCAAACATTACAAATGCACGCTGGAGGACATCCTCGGCAAAACGGATTTCGATTTTTTTCCGAAGGAACTGGCCGAAAAATACCAGAAGGACGACCGCCGCGTGATGGAAACCGGCCAGACCTACGAAATCATCGAGGAACATCAACCGTTGGGACAGGAGCGAACCATCGTTCAGGTCGTCAAAACGCCGCTCTACGGCGCGGACGGCAGCATCATCGGTTTGCAGGGCATTTTCTGGGACATCACCGCGCAAAAACTCGCCGAGGAACAAATCCGCCGGGCCAATGCCGAACTGGCCCGCAGCCGCGGGGAGTTGCACGCCAAAAACCTGCTGATGGAGGAAAACCTCCACATGGCGCGCGAAATCCAGTCCGCCATGTTGCCGCAGCAATATCCCTCTTTCCCGCGCACCGTCCCGGCGGAACAAAGCGCTTTTCAGTTTGTCCATCGCTATCAGCCCGCCGAAACGGTCAGCGGCGATTTTTTCAGTGTCTCCGCGCTTTCCGACACGCAAGTCGCCGTTTTCATCTGCGACGTGACGGGCCACGGCATTCGCGCAGCGCTGGTTACGGCCATGATTCGCGCGCTGGTGGAGGAACTGAAGCCGCTCGCGCCCGACCCCGGCATGTTCTTGCGCAAGCTCAACTCTGATTTATGCATCATCCTCAAAACCACCGGCTCGCCAATGCTCACCACCGCGTTTTACCTCGTGGCTGACTGTCAGACCGGCATCCTGCGCTTCGCCAACGCCGGCCATCCCAAACCGTTGCTGGTTCATCGTTCCGCCAAACACGTTGAACCGCTCATCAACGCCTCCGGCCACAGCGAGCCTGCGCTCGGCCTGTTCGAGGACACGCCATATCAAACCACCGAAACCCATATCCAGCCCGGCGACCTTTTGATGCTGTTCACTGATGGCCTGTACGAAGTGCTGGGGCCAAACGAGGAATTGTATTCGCAGGAACGGATGATGTTGGACGTGGCAAACCTGTTGCCCAAATCCGCCGGGGAATTGTTCGATGCGCTGCTGGACGCCATCCGCGCCTTCTCCGTGGACCACGAATTCGCCGACGACGTTTGCCTGGTCGGCATCGAATACACCGGAAAGCCCGCTTGACAAGCTGACGCGGATTTCTTGAATTCGCGCAAACCCTATTCCGCCAGAATTTTTATCACGCGGGATTTTTCGGCGCGTTTGCGCTTCGTCTCATCGAGGATTTTTTTGCGGAGCCGCAGATTTTTCGGCGTGGCTTCCACGTATTCGTCTGAACCGATGTATTCCAACGCGCGCTCCAGCGAGAGCTTGAGCGGCGGATTGAGCTGGATGCCCTTGCCATCGCCCTGGCTCCGCATATTGGTCAGCTTTTTCGCCTTGCAGGGGTTTACCGGGATGTCGTTGTCACGCGCATTCTCGCCCACAATCATGCCGGCGTAAATGGCTTCGCCCGGCTCGACCATCAGCCGGCCGCGTTCCTGAATCATGTTCAGGGCGTAGGCCATGGCCTGACCGTTTTCCATGCTGACGAGCGAGCCGTTCTTGCGCGCGGCGATTTCCCCGCGGTCGGAGCCGTATTCGTGAAACAGGTGGCTCATCACTCCCAGGCCGCGCGTCTGGTTCACCAGGTCGGTCTCGAACCCAATCAGGCCGCGCATGGGAATCAGCGCCTCGATGGTCACCTGGTCGCCATGATGGTTCATGCTGGTGATTTCGGCTTTGCGTCCAGACAGGTTTTCCATGACGGCGCCCATGAATTCCTGCGGGATTTCAAGGAACAATTTTTCAATCGGCTCCAGCAGGTTGCCCTGGGCGTCCTTTTTGTAGAGCACTTCCGGGCGGCTGACCAAGACCTCGTAGCCTTCGCGCCGCATTTGCTCGACGAGAATGGCGATCTGCATTTCACCGCGTCCTTCGACCTCGAAAATTTTCGGGTCATCGCTCTGCTTGATGCGCAACGCGACATTCGTGCGGGTTTCCTTTTGCAGCCGCTCCCAGATATGCCGCGCGGTGACGAGTTTGCCGTCCTGGCCGCCGAGCGGACCGTCGTTGACGGCAAATTCCATCTGGATGGTCGGCGGGTCAATCGGAATGTAGGGCAGCGCGCCGCGTTCCGGCTTGTCGGCAATGGTTTCGCCGATGAATACGTCCTCGAACCCGGTGATGCCGACGATGTCGCCGGCGTGCGCCTCCGGCACTTCGATGCGTTTCAGGCCCTCGAAGTGGTAGATCATCGTGATTTTGCCTTGCGTGATTTTCCCATGGCCGTGCAGACAGCACGCCGCCTCGCCCACCTTCAATTTGCCGGCCATGATCTTGCCGAAGGCAATACGGCCCAGGTAATCACTGTAATCGAGGTTGGCCACCAGAACCTGGAACCCGTCCCCCGCCTTCGCGCGCGGCGGCGGGATGTGCTTCACGATAGCGTCGAACAACGGAACCATCGAGTCACTCGCGTCTTTGAGATCGAGCTTCGCGTAACCGGCCTTGGCCGAACAATAGACAAACGGAAAATCCAGTTGCTCATCGGTGGCGTTGAGCGAAATGAACAACTCGAACACCTGGTCGAGCACCTTTTTCGGGTTCGCATTTTCGCGGTCAATCTTGTTGATGACCACGATCGGCTTCGCGCCCGCTTCCAGCGCCTTGCGCAGGACAAAGCGCGTCTGCGCCTGCGGGCCTTCAGCGGCATCCACCACCAGCAATACGCCGTCAATCATGTTCATGATGCGCTCGACCTCGCCGCCGAAATCAGCGTGACCGGGCGTGTCCACGATGTTGATGTGGTATTCCTTGTATTGGAACGCGGCATTTTTGGCGCGGATGGTGATGCCCTTTTCGCGTTCGAGGTCCATCGAATCCATGATGCGCTCCTCGCTGGCCTTGGCCTCGTTGGCGCGGAACGTCCCGGACTGCTTGAGCAGGCAATCCACGAGCGTCGTCTTGCCGTGGTCAACGTGCGCGATGATGGCGATGTTCCGGATGTGCTGCATAATTTAAAACCGAGTTGGATAGTCTGCCTTGCGGATGAAAAAGGTCAAGAAGCGCGTTGGGAAAGTTTAGATAGTCACATAGCGATGGAACGCACGCCATAGTTTGTAGCCGCGTTTGTGAAAACGTGGAGTTTTTCATCCGTCAATCCCGACCGCGCTTTCACAAGCGCGGCTACGCTTCAGCGCAACGGCGGAATCGATGGCGCGGGCGGTTCAGATTCCCGTTCGGCCGCGTAAAGTTTCCAAAACCGTTCCCAGAAATCCTCCTTCGTCGGATGCAGCGCGGGATAACCGGGCACCATCGCGCCGCTGAACGGCCAACCCTCGCCTTCCGCCACCAGTTTTGCGCGGACCGGATTGGCCAGCACGTAGAAACAAACCCGTGCAAAGGCACCGCGTTTCCGCTCATCCTCACGCAACACATGGTCGTGGGCCTGGTGTTGGAACCTGTGCGGCCCGAGCATGGGCGCCAACTGGCGGCGGAGAAATCTCATGGCATTGAGTTGGTCACTTTCGCGTCGCATTCCCATCCAGACGAGATGTACGTGGTCAGGCATCAGACAATAAGTCGGACACCAAACGTCTTCACGAACCGCCGCGTGCAGTATGAGTTCTCGAAAACGGGCATGAAAAGGGTCGTTCAACCAGCCGGTCGAGCGATGTTCCACGGTCAGCGTCCACAGGGTCGCCGCATGGCCTTGGTAATGATGGCACAGCAGCCGTGGCAGATTGTCCTTTTGTTCAACCGGCCTGTTCATTTTCATCGTAGCCGCGTTTGTGAAAACGCGGAGTTTTTCATCCGTTAATCCCGACCGCGCTTTCACAAGCGCGGCTACACGAGTTTCTTTAACCTCGCGTCCTCGCCGAGTTTCCGGACCAATTCCTTGACCTTCTGCGCCTGGCTTTTGTGTGCGAGCAACACCGCGTCGTCGGTCTGCACCAGAATCGAATCGCGCAAACCCACTACCGCGATTGGGGTGCGATTTTTTACGCGCGCGTCGTAGATGATATTCCGCGCGCCGTCCACGTGGATGAAATCCGCCACGGCGCAGTTGCCTTCCGGGTCCGCCTTGAGATGCCGTGCCAGCGCCGTCCACGAACCGAGATCGTCCCAGGCAAACGCGCCGTCGGCCACAATCACGTTCTGCGCGTGCTCCATCAACGCAAAGTCAATTGAGACCCTTTTGATGCCGGGATAGTCTTTCGCCAGCATCTTCCCAAGTTTGGCCGGCTGGTTGGCCACCTTGAACCAGCGCTGGCAGGCGGCATACATTTCCGGCTGATGCTTCTGCAAGCCTTCGGTGATGGTCACGAACGACCAGACGAACATACCGGCATTCCAGCGGTACTGACCGCTGTTGACGTATTCCAACGCCTTCTCAAAATGCGGTTTCTCGACAAATCGTTCCGCCTTGAAGAAGGCCGTCCTGGTCTTTTTTGCGCCCTGCGCCGGCGGCAATTCCGGGCCGACGTGAATGTAACCGTAGCCCGTGTCCGGACCGGTCGGCTTGATGCCAATGGTAATGATGGCCTGCCCGCGACCGGCCACATCGAACGCGTCGCTCAACACCTGCTGAAATTTTTTCTCCTCGGGAATGACGTGGTCGGCGGGCAATACGGCCATGACGCCCGTCGTGGAACGCGCGCCGACGAGCGCCGCGCCGAGCGTGACGGCGGCGGTGGTATCGCGGCCTACCGGCTCGGCGATGAGATTGGCTTTGGGGATTTTCGGAAGTTGTCTGCGGACTTCCGGCAGTTGCGCCTCGTTGGTGATGATAAAGATGTTTTTGACCGGCACGAGCGGCAGCACACGATCTACGGTCTCCTGCAAAAACGAGCGTTTGCCGAGCAGCGTGAGCAGTTGCTTGGGCATGTTCTCGCGGCTCACTGGCCAGAACCGTTCACCGCGCCCGCCCGCCATAATGATGACGAAGCGGTCTTTGTTGTAGGTTGGCGATTTCATCTCACCCATTCAACACGGATAAAATGAGAAACGCAAAATCTGTTTTTGAAAAGAGAAATGAAAAACCGACCCCAGCCGTTGCCGGGGTCGGCGCTCAAAGCAAACAAACGAGTTATGAATTCCGACGACGAATCATGATCAATCCGGCCATACCCAAACTGACCAGCGCCAACGAGGCCGGTTCAGGAACAGGAGAGACGCTGATATCGGTAAAATACACCCCACCAGTGCCAGTGGCATTGCTATTCTCAACGATTCCCAGTCGGAAATAGGTTTCTGTTGCTGCGTTCGCGTCGGTACCGAACACAGTGAAGGGAACCGTCACGGTGCCTGAGAACACGCTGCCGCTAGCCATCTGGGTGCCATTCAACTGGACTTCATTAGGGCTGCCATAGTCCTGCGCATAGTAGCCGCTGCCCGTGTTGACAAACGCTCCAACCTGCAAGTAAGTCGGAGGACCTATCCAAGCGGCCGTATTGACGTACCAATTGTAGCTGAGCTGGTAGCCGGATGGGTTGTTAAGGGCGGCATACATCGCCGCGTTGAAACCGGCGAGATTGCCTGCAGAGTCCGATGCAACATTTCCTGACTGGAAACCGACATAGGGAAGGTAAATGTAGTTTTGGCCGCCGATGCTTGAGACTGTAGCGGCCGGGCTGCCGCTGAATCCTGCATTAGCCCATCCATCACTCGTGCCATCAGAGAAATTGTAAATAACCGACTGACCTTGCGCTTGAATCGCTCCAAGCCCAAGAAGGGCAACCGCTGCGGCCAAACTGGTGATCTTCGTTTTGTTACTAATAGATGTTATTTTCATAAGCTTTTAAGTCTTTAAGTGCGTTTCAGGCTGACTGCGACCAAATATTAACACATTTCCGTCTTTTGGGAATGGATAATCCTGCGAATTTTACAACGTTATTACTATTCTTTTTTAATCTGCCTGTTCCTACAGTTACTGCTGCTGATATGCCGAGTTTAGAGAAACTTGGAGCGCCTGTCAAGGAGTTTTTTGACGAAAAACAAGGAAAAAACAGTCTGGATAAAAATCAACAAAAGCCAACAACCTGTTAGTAATTAGACACTTGTGACGATGCAAATCCGGGGTTCACCGACGGGGCGGTCTATTTGGTGTCGGTTTGCCTGTCATAGTTTTTGAGCCACGGATTTTCACTGACGGAACGCGGATTTTTTGTCTGTACTACTATCTCGAGAGATTTTGTTTTCCTGCGCAACTTTGAGGCGGCGCAATGCTTGCTCGTAGCGCAGGCTGGCAACCTGCCGTATCGCCGACTGGCAGTCGGCCGGGCGTCCGAAGCGGGTGGGCCGGCGGATGACCAATCCGCGATACAGCAGACATACTGTCTGCGCTACTTGGGTTGCGGCTGGCCGCGCCAGGAACATCTGTGTTTATCTGCTACCTGAACAGCCTTTACTGCACAGGCCAACGATTCCACAAATTCACTCACGCGCTTCACCAGGTCCTTCGATTCCCCGTGTTTCGCAATTTGATTCACCACGGCGCTCCCAACGACCACGGCGTCCGCGACGGACGCGACCGCCTTCGCCTGTTCGGGCGTCGAGATGCCGAATCCGACGGCGACGGGCGATTTTGTGTGCGCGCGGATTCTGGCGACTTGCTGCGCGAGATTGGCCGCCACCTGTTTTTGCATCCCGGTCACGCCTTCGCGCGAAACATAGTAAATAAACCCGCTGCCGCGTTTGACGATAAATTCCATGCGGTCCTCCGACGTCGTCGGCGCAACGAGGTAAATGTGGCACAGGCCGGCTTTTTTCATCAGTGCCTCGTAATTATCCGATTCTTCCGGCGGCAAATCGAGCACAAGCAACCCATCCACGCCCGCCTTCGCCGCGTCGTGGATGAATCGCTCCAAACCCACTCGGTGAATCAGATTGAAGTAAATGTAGAGAATAATTGGAATTTCGGAGTGCTTCCGGATGGCGGCGACGGTTTCCAAAACTTTTGGCGGCGTGGTGCCCGATTCCAAACCGCGTTGCGCAGCAAGTTGATTCACCAAACCGTCGGCCAGCGGGTCGCTGAACGGCACGCCCAGTTCCAAAATATCCACGCCCGCCTGGTCAAAGGCCACAGCCAGATCGCGCGTGGCCTCCAGATTGGGATCGCCCGCGCCGATATAAACGATGAAACCCTTTGTGCCGGCCTGTTTGAGCTGGACAAACTTTTCGACGATGCGGTTCATGCGCTGGAGAGTTTCGAGTTTCAAGTTTCAAGTTTCAAGCGGGATTTGTCTCAAGTCTTAATCTTAATCATCATCGTAATCATAATCTTGTTCACCGGGGCGATTACGATTAAGAGCCGGATTAAGATTAAGATGCACCAGATTTGACCCCGCCCCGGTTTTTTCGCATTATTCCAGCATGGCGGAGCGCGGACAGCCATGTCCGCAGGCTACACGGCACCCGAATTGGCGGACAAAGCTGTCCGCACTCCGGTTTTGCAGAGGTCTCGATAGACGGCTTACGCGGTGAGCAGAAATCGGTGAAGGACGCGTAAATCGTAAATCGCATATCGTAAATTTAGTCAAGGACTCGTGTAACTCGTCCCTCCGACGCGTCCCTTCGATAGATTTGACCGCGCAGGGCTTTTTTCGCATCATCCCAGCATGGCGAGCACCTTCGGGCAACTGTTCCGCATTACGACGTGGGGCGAATCCCACGGCGGCGGCGTGGGCGTGGTCGTGGACGGCTGCCCGCCGCGCCTCAAGCTCTCCGAGGCCGACATCCAGCCCGATTTGGACCGCCGCCGTCCCGGCCAGTCCAAAATCGTCTCACCGCGCAAGGAGTCCGATACGGTGCAAATTCTTTCCGGCACGTTCGGTGGCAAAACGCTCGGCACGCCGATTTGTCTGTGGGTCAAAAACGAGGACGCCCGGCCCGAAGCCTACGCGGAAATGAAAACCAAGTTCCGCCCGTCGCACGCGGACTTCACGTACTTCGCCAAATACGGCATCCGCAACTGGCAGGGTGGCGGTCGCGCCAGCGCGCGCGAAACCGTTGGGCGCGTCGCCGCCGGCGCCATCGCCAAAAAGATTCTGCGCGAACGGCACGGCGTCGAAATCCTGGCCTACGTCAAACAAGTCCAGCGCCTCGTCGCGGACGTGAATCCGGACAAGGTGAAGTTCCAGAACATCGAATCCAACATCGTCCGCTGCCCCGACAGGCAAACGGCGGAAAAAATGATCCGGCTCATCGAAAAGATGCGTCAGGCCGGCGACACCGTCGGCGGCATCGTCGAAGGCGTCGCGCGCGGCGTGCCCGCCGGCTGGGGCGAGCCGGTGTTTGACAAACTCGAAGCGGACCTGGCCAAGGCCATGCTGAGTCTGCCCGCGTCCAAGGCGTTTGAAATCGGCTCCGGCTTCGGCGGCATCGTGCTCACCGGACGCGAGCACAACGACCCGTTCCGCGCGAAGCACGGAAAGGTGGTCACGACCAAGAACTTTTCCGGCGGGATTCAAGGCGGCATTTCCAACGGCCAGACGATTTTCTTCCGGGTCGCCTTCAAACCCGTCGCCACGGTCATGCACGCGCAGGACACGGTGGACGTGCAATTTCACAACACCACACTCAAGGGCCGCGGACGCCATGATCCCTGCGTGTTGCCGCGCGCCGTGCCGATGGTGGAAGCCATGACAGCGTTGGTGCTGGTGGACCACGCGTTACGGCACAAGGCACAATGCGGCTGATTTTGAAGGCATTCGGGATTGATTTTTGGCGTCTCCGGCGCGATGCTGGTTCAATCAAAAGCAAACTTTATGGCAGAAAAGAGCATCAACGAAATTTCGCGCGACCTGCGCGTGCTTTTCACCAAGGGCAACGAAGCCGCGCAACGGGAGAATTTTGATTACGCCATCGCGCTGTTCAATCAGGTGTTGGAGAAGGAACCGGGCTTTTTCGAGTGCCGCAAGGCCTTGCGCGACGCGCAATTCCGGAAGGCCGGCGACGGCGGCAGCGGATTTTTTAAGAGGATGTTGAGCGGCGCGGGTTCCTCGCCGCAGGTCGCCAAGGCCAAGATGGCCATGAGCAAAAATCCGGCCGAGGCGCTCGTCATCGCCGAGCAGATTTTGAACGGCGACCCGAACAGTTCCGCCGCGCACCACCTCATTGTCGAGGCGGCCCAGGCGCTGGATCTGCCGCAGACGGGCGTGCTGTCGCTCGAAACCCTGTTGAAAAATTCGCCCAAGGACAAAGGTCTGGCGATCGAATTTGCCGAGGCGCTCGCCGCCAGCGGCGGCGATGCCAGCCGCGGAGAACAAATCCTCAGCGACCTCCTGCGCGCGCGCCCCGGCGATGGCGAACTGTCGAAAGCGTTGAAAAACCTGTCGGCGCGCAAGACCATGGACAAGGGCGGCTACAGCTCGCTGGAGGGCGGGCAGGGTTCGTATCGCGACATTCTGAAGAACAAACAGGAAGCCATTTCGCTCGAACAGGAAAAGCGCGTCGTGAAGGCCGAGGACGTGGCCGGACGGCTCATCGGCGAATACGAGGCGCGCCTGGAAACCGAACCAAAAAACCTCAAGCTCGTCCGCTCGCTCGCGGAGCTTTACACGCAGAAAAAACAGTTCGACCGCGCCCTGGCGCTTTATGATCGCATCAGAAATTCCGAGATGGGCAACGACCCGTCGCTCGAACGCGCCATCGCCGAAACCGTCGTGCGTCGGTTCGATCATCAGGTAGAACAGCTCGATGCCTCCGCGCCGGACCACGCCGAACAGTCGGCGAAAATCCAGGCCGAAAGACTGGATTTCCAAATCTCCGAATGCCAGAAACGCGTCGAAAAGTATCCCACCGACCTGGCGATCCGGTTTGAGATGGGGGTGCTGTATTTTCAGGCGGGCAAAATCGGCGAAGCCATTCCGGAATTTCAGAAGGCACAGGGCAATCCGCACAAGCGCCTCCCGTCCATGAGCTACCTCGCCCAATGCTTTGGCAAACGCAAGATGTTCGACCTCGCCGCCCGCACGCTCCAGAACGCCATCAAGGAAAAACCGGTGTTCGACGATGAGAAGAAGGACCTCATCTACAACCTCGGCTGCGTGCTCGAAGGCATGGGCAAAAAAGAGGAGGCCATCGAGCAATTCAAGCAGATTTACGAAATGGACGCCGGCTACAAGGACGTCTCGGCCAAGGTGGAAGCCTTCTACGCCGGGCAGTGAAGGCTGTTCAGGCGGCAGATAAATACAGATGTTCCTGGCACGGCCAGCCGCAACCCAAGTAGCGCAGACAGTCTGTCTGCTGTATCGCGGATTGGTAATCCGCCGGCCCACCCGCTGCGGACGCCCGGCCGACTGCCAGTCGGCGATACGGCAGGTTGCCAACCTGCGCCACGAGAAAGCATTGCGCCGCCTCAACGTTGCGCAGGAAAACACAATCTCCGCAGTAGCTCTGCTACGGAGGGTGGACGGAGTGCGGCGTGCGCTCATCCGCCGCCGTTTTAATTTATGACCATGCTCGGGCGGCTTTGGCGACAATCGCCCGGAATGGATTAAACTTGCGGTCGAGTTTCTTCTTGAAGGTATCCGTTTCCACCGGAGTCATGTCGTCAAAATGCTTCGGTTTGGCGGCGCGTGCCTGCTGCCACACTCGCGCAAACTGAAAAATGGCCGCGTAAACCGGTTTTTGCCCGCGCAGAAGTCGAAATGCCCCGCCTAGGCTGGGAAATGGCCCGCGCAAAGCAGATTTCGTCCGCGCAAGGTGAAAAAAACGCCCGCGCAAATCGAAAATTGCTCGCGCAAAATGGAAGTTGCCCCGCGCAAACCGTGAAATGGCCTGTACCAAGTGAATTTTGTCTCCGCAAAGCGAAATCCGCTCGCGCAAACCGGAATTGGCTCGCGCAAAACCCAATGGCTTGAGCGCAAAGAAAATTTTCCTCGCGAGCGCCGGCGTTCACCACGGTGCTATATTCCAGGATCGTCGCCGCTTGCGAAGATTTTCCCGGAGCGCGGACAGCCTTGTCCGCGAGTCCCGAAAAGCACACCAGGAACACGCGGACAAGGCTGTCCGCGCTCCTTGGGTTGCGGCCCCGCCGCGCTGTGTTCTTTCGCGGCGATTCATTTTGCCACGCCCTGCCTTCCATTTTATTCTCCGTTCATGAATCTTCGCCGCGACCAGCTCTTCGCGCCGCTGAAACAATTCTTCGGCTTCAGTTCGTTTCGTCCGTTGCAGGAGGAAATCATCCGCGACTCGCTCGCGGGCCGGGATGTCTTTGCCGTGCTGCCTACCGGCGGCGGCAAGTCGCTGTGCTTCCAGCTTCCCGCACTCGTGCGGCCCGGACTCACGGTCGTCGTCTCGCCGCTCATCGCGCTGATGAAAGACCAGGTGGACGCGCTCCAGGCGGCGGGCGTGGCGGCGACGTTCCTGAATTCTTCGCTCGGTGCCGGCGGGTCGCGTCCGCGGTTGCGCGGGTTGCACGCCGGTGAATTCCGGTTGCTCTACGTCGCGCCGGAACGATTGATGTTGTCCGGGTTTCTCGACGATTTGAAAAAGTGGCAGGTGAACCTGTTCGCGATTGACGAAGCGCACTGCATCAGCGAGTGGGGCCACGACTTCCGTCCGGAATACCGGCAGCTCTTGGCGCTGCGCGACCTGTTCCCGGACGTGCCGATGATGGCGCTCACCGCCACGGCCACCGAACGCGTGCGCGTGGACATCGTTAAACAACTCCACCTGCGCTCGCCGGCGTGTTACGTCGCCAGTTTCAACCGCCCAAACCTGACTTACCGCGTCGCGGCCAAGTCCGGCGCTTACGAGCAGATTCTTTCCTATGTCCGCGCGCGGCCGAATGAATGCGGGATTATTTACGTCCAGGCGCGCAAGACGGCGGAGAGCATGGCCGCCAAACTGTCCGCCGATGGCGTGCAGGCGTTGCCGTATCACGCGGGCATGACCGCCGGCGACCGGACAAAAAATCAGGAGGCGTTTCTCCGCGACGAAGCGCGCGTGATCTGCGCGACCATCGCGTTCGGCATGGGCATCAACAAACCGAACGTGCGTTTTGTGATACACTACGATTTGCCGAAAAATATCGAGGGTTATTACCAGGAAACCGGCCGCGCGGGCCGCGACGGTCTGCCGAGCGAATGTCTGCTGCTGTTCAGTCCCGGCGACCGCGTGAAGCAGATGCGGTTCATTGACGAAAAATCCGATCCGAAGGAGCGTGACATCGCCCGCGCGCAACTCGAACAGATGATTCATTACGCCGAGGTCGCAACCTGCCGGCGCGAGTTTCTGCTGGGATATTTCGGGGAGAAGTTTCAACCCTCTCAACTTCGTAGCAGCCGACGTGAGGAGGCTCCAACTTCAAGTTCCCGAATGGATCAGAGCCTCCTTACGTCGGCTGCTACGGAAGGGATAAATTGCGGTGGATGCGACAATTGCCTCGCGCCGCGACAGACGTGGGACGGGACCGTTGCCGCGCAGAAATTCCTCTCGTGCGTCTATCGCATCCGCGAGAGGAGCGGTTTCGGCGTCGGCGTTCAGCACGTCATCGAGGTGCTGTGCGGGGCGGACACGGAAAAGGTCCGCAAGTTCGGCCATCAATCACTTTCCACCTACAACATCGGTGGCGAACATACCCGTGCCGAATGGGGCGCCATTGGCCGTGAACTCGTGCGGCTGGGTTTCCTTTTTCAAAACGCGGACAGGTTCAACATCGTCGAACTCACGAACCGGGGCCGCGCGGCGCTCAAATCGCGGCAAAAGGTCACACTCACGCGGCCGGTCGCTCCGACCGAGCCGGCAGAGCATCGCATCGGCGAAATCGCGTGCGACGAGGCATTGTTTGAGAAACTGCGCGGGTTGCGCAAACAACTGGCCGATGAACGAGGTGTGCCGCCGTACATCGTTTTTTCCGACGTATCGTTGCGGCAGATGGCGCGCTTTTATCCGGCGACCGGACGGGAGTTGTCGCGCGTCAGCGGCGTGGGTGACCGGAAGCTGCGCGAATTCGGCGAAGTGTTCCTGCGCGAGATTGCAGCGCATTTGCGATCGAACCCGCGACAGTTTTTTGCGGATGATTCGTTTGCCGAACCCGCCGCTTTGATGCCTCGCCGGTCGCGGCGCACGGACACGGTGCGCGAAACGCTGCACTTTTTCCGGCAGGGCAAAACGGTTCCGGAAATTGCGCGCGTTCGCGGGGTGAAGGACGGGACGATTTACAGCCACCTCGAAGAAGCGATGCTCGCGGGTGAAGTGATTGACGTTAAGTCATTGCTCACGGTCGAAGCGCAGCGCGACATTGCCGCCGCGTTTGCCAAACACGGTTTTAACGGTCTTGGCGGCGTGGTGGCGGCGCTCGGCGGCAAATACGGCTATGGCGAATGCCGCATCGTCCGCGCCGCGATGCAATTGAAATGAACAGAAAGCAACAAACAAAACGAAGGTGTTAAATCTTTGTTCCCTTTGTTTGCTTCTGTTCAAGTCACCAAATCCAACTCGCTTTTTAACGGCACGAACTTTAATTTCCCCGGATGGCTTTGACTGAAAATCCGAACGTTTCTTCCGAACAATTTGTCCGCCGCCACGTTGGCCCGAATGCCGCTGAAACCCGCGACCTGCTCGCGCAAATCGGTTTCAAAAGCCTGGACGCTTTGATTGACGCCGCCGTGCCGAAAGCGATCCGGCTGGCCAAACCGCTCAATCTTCCCGCCGCGCGCAGCGAATTTGGAGCCCTCGCCGATTTGAAAAAAATCGCAGCGCAGAACCAGGTTTTCCGCTCCTACCTCGGCATGGGCTATTACGATTGCATCACGCCCGCCGTCATCCAGCGCAATGTTCTGGAAAATCCCGGCTGGTACACGCCCTACACGCCCTACCAGGCCGAGATTTCGCAGGGCCGGCTCGAAGCGCTCCTGAATTTCCAGACGATGGTCACCGACCTTACCGGTCTCGACATCGCCAACGCCTCGTTGCTCGACGAAGCGACGGCCGCCGCGGAGGCGATGACCATGAGCCACTCGCTCAAGGATGATCGAAACGTTTTCCTGGTTTCGGAGAATTGCCACCCACAGACGATTGAAGTCGTTCGCACTCGCGCCAAGGCGCTCGGCATCGAAATCGTCGTCGGTGGGCACGAAAAATTTCAGTTCAATGAAAACGTGTTCGGCGCGCTGGTGCAGTATCCCGATACCTTCGGCGCCATTCATGATTACACCGGGTTGGTCGAGCAGGCGCACGCGGCCGGCGCCCTCGTCACCGCGGCCACCGATCTGCTCGCGCTGACGTTGCTGAAGCCGCCGGGTGAGTTCGGCGCGGACGTTGCCGTCGGCAGCGCGCAGCGCTTTGGCGTGCCACTGGGCTATGGCGGCCCGCACGCGGCATTTTTCGCCACGCGCGACGAGTTCAAACGCCACATGCCCGGCCGTATCGTCGGCGTGTCGAAAGATTCGCGCGGCAAACCGGCGTTGCGACTCGCCCTCCAAACCCGCGAGCAACACATCCGCCGCGAGAAGGCCACCAGCAATATCTGCACGGCCCAAGCGCTGCTCGCGAACATGGCTTCCATGTATGCCGTTTATCACGGGCCGGAAGGGTTAAAAGCCATTGCTTCACGAATCCACAAACTGACGAGCATTCTGGCGGCAGGATTGGAGAAGCTTGGCTTTACCATAGCGCAGTCGCCCCGGCTGCGTGGGCAAATGCAAAATGAAAAGCTGAACGAGCAGGCGGGACGCCTGCGCTACTTTTTCGACACGTTCCCGATCGCCCTCGGCGACAGGCGCGCCACCGACATCCTCAAGATCGCCGAGTCGCACCGGATGAATTTCCGGCTGATTGACGACCACACGCTCGGCATCTCGCTCGATGAAACCGTGGGCGAATCCGACGTGACCGAAATCCTTCAGGTTTTTAACGACGACAAAGCGCCCGCTTTTAACATCGGCGATTTGGCGCAAAAGACTGTGGACAGCGGACTGAGGACTTCGGGCTTTTTGAAGCACAAGGTTTTCAATTCGTATCACAGCGAAACCGAAATGCTCCGCTACCTCAAGCGGCTCGAATCGCGCGATCTGTCGCTCACCGCTTCCATGATCCCGCTCGGTTCCTGCACCATGAAACTGAATGCCGCGGCGGAATTGTTTCCCATTTCCTGGCCGGAGTTCGCGAAAATTCATCCGTTCGCGCCGTTGAAACAGACGCGCGGCTACCAAGTGCTGTTTCAGCAACTTGAAGACTGGCTGGCGGAAATCACCGGTTTCGCGGGAATTTCGTTGCAGCCGAATGCCGGCGCCCAGGGCGAATACACCGGCCTGCTCGTCATCCGGGCTTGGCATGAAAGTCGTGGCGAAGGGCATCGCAACATCTGCCTGATTCCAACTTCCGCGCACGGCACGAATCCTGCCAGCGCCGTCATGGCCGGACTGAAAGTCGTTGCCATCGCGTGCGACAAGGAAGGCAACATTGACGTGGCCGACCTGCGCGCCAAAGCCGAGGCGCACAAGCAAGACTTGGCAGGCCTGATGGTTACGTATCCATCCACGCACGGTGTGTTTGAGGAAACGATCCGGGAAATTTGCGAAATCGTTCACGCCAACGGCGGGCAGGTTTATATGGACGGCGCGAACCTGAACGCGCAAGTCGGTCTCTGCCGCCCGGCGGACATCGGCGCGGACGTCGGCCATCTGAATTTGCACAAAACATTTTGCATCCCGCACGGTGGCGGCGGACCGGGCATCGGACCAATTGGTGTGGCGGAACATCTCCTTGAATTTTTACCGGGCCATCCGGTCGTGAACCTTGGCGGTGAAAATCCGATTGGCGCCGTAGCCGCCGCGCCGTGGGGCAGCGCGGGCATTCTGCCGATTTCCTGGATGTACATCGCCATGATGGGCGCGGACGGCCTGGCCGAAGCGACCCGGTTCGCCATCCTCAATGCGAACTACATCGCCAGGCGGCTGGAAAATTATTTCCCGACACTTTACCGCAGCAACGGCCTCGTTGCACACGAGTGCATCCTCGATTTGCGCCAGTTCAAGAGCGTCACCGTTGAGGACGTGGCGAAGCGGCTGATGGATTATGGTTTTCACGCGCCGACAATTTCGTGGCCTGTCCCCGGCACGATGATGGTTGAGCCGACCGAGAGCGAATCGAAAGCGGAACTGGATCGTTTCTGCGACGCGATGATTGCCATTCATGGCGAAATCAGCGCGATCGAATCCGGCAAGGCGGACCCGCAAAACAACCTGCTCAAAAATGCGCCGCACACGGCGGATCATGGTTACGAGCGGACAATTGGAATCATCCTTACTCGCGCGAGCAGGCAGCGTTTCCGGCGCAAGGTTTGCGCGACTACAAATTCTGGCCGCACGTCAGCCGCGTGGACAACGTCTTCGGCGACCGCAATCCGGTTTGCACCTGCGTGGGGATGGAAAATTATTCGTAACCGCAGAAACAATGATTTGGTTCATGAAGCATCGCCAAGCATGACAATATCCCTTTTATGGCAGTGCCACCATTCTTTGCGATGCCCAAAAAGCAGGTTCAAGAAATTCTTGCCAAGGTATCGCCACAAGACCGCGAACGGATCGAAAAGGGACTTGAGCATTCTCGCACCCTATTTGATTTGTGCGGCAAACACATACCACACGAATTTGAAAAGGAAAACCTGCGGGACGTAATCAGCCAGCGAGATACGTATGTGGTTGACAGCAATTCAGATTGGAAAAGGGAATGCAAAGAACATCTTGATAAGGCGTTTATCGTATCGCCTGCGCTTGCTCGTGAGAATCCGAACACAAGAGATTTGATACTCGAAGCAACTCGTTCCAAACTTGGGAACGTATTCAGCGTCGGGATAGATGCACGGCTTAACTGTGTTCTTATAGAAAGAATTGACGAGTATTTTCAATACGAATTTGACATCCCAAAGCTGTCAGAAGCTTCACGGGAAAAAGGGGAAACATTCGCGAAACAAAAAGCGGAGAATCGCAAAAGTATAGAAATTGAAAAGGAGTTGATTCGCGCGCACATAGGCAACGAACTTTTCTTTGCGGTTTCACTCGACCGAACCCCGATTAGCCTTGCCTTTGGAATGTCAGGAAAGGCTTCTGACCTGCCAATGCCTCAAGAAATGCCCAATGTCGTAAGCAAATTAAAAGCTCACATACAGCGACGGCTTCCAGAATGTAAATACAACATCAAAAAGTCAAAGCGTGTCGTCGAGTTGTGCTACGCAACACTTCTTGTCGAAGATACGGAGCCTAAAGGCATACGCTGGGAATTTGACGAGCCGGGCTACGAGCATGTTTTTGGTGATATGAGACCTCTGCAAAACTCTTTTGAACGGACGATTTGACTGTGCGTCAGAGGAATATGCAAACGACGACCAACGCACAAATGGGGCTGCTGGACAGCTTGATGATCACGACTCCTGGCAACGATTTTCTCGAACGGCTCGACCGCACGCTGGATTGGCAGCCCATCGAAAAGGCATTGCAGGCGATGTATCCGGCGACGACCGGACGCCCACCCTGTCCGCCGCTGGCCCTCTTCAAAATGAGTTTGCTGCAACATTGCTATGGCCTCTCGGACCCGCAGTGCGAGGAACTGGTGGCCGACCGGTTGAGTTGGCGGCGGTTTGTGGGTTTGGGTTTGCAGGACAAGGTGCCCGACGAAACAACGCTGGTCCGCTTCCGGCAACGGCTGGTCGAACATGGCTTGCAGGAAGAGCTGCTGGTGCTGGTCAACCGGCAACTGGAACAAAAGGGCTTCCTCCTCAAAACCTGCACGCTGGTGGACGCGACGCTGTTGCAGGCGGCTCGTCGCGCCCCGACCAAGGAGGACAAAGCTGGCGGTGATAGCGATGCGGGCTACACCGTGAAGCGAGGCCAGCCGCACTATGGCTACAAAGCACATGTCGCGGCGGATGAAACGCACACACTGATCCGACAGGTCACGCTGACGGCCGCCAACGTGCATGACAGCCGGGAGTTTGAAACGGTGGTCCAAGGCGACGAGGAAATGGTGGTGGCGGACAAGGCTTACTGGAGTGAAGCCCGCAGCCAATGGTGCGGTGAGCACGGCATCGCCAACGGGATTTTGCGCAAGCCCAGCCGTGGGGAAAAACTGCGGGACGCGACGGTGCGGGTCAACCAGCTGTTGAGCCGACTGCGGTGCGGGATCGAAAGAATCTTTGGCTGGTGGAAACGCTGCACGGGTTACCGGCGGGTGCGGTATGTAGGGCGGGACCCCAACCGGTTGGAACTGGAGTTTAAATGCGTCTGTTGGAACCTCAAACGGCTGGCGACTTTGACCGGAACATGAATCAAACAACTCAGAACGGCAGTCCAGCGGACAAAACCGCCGATCGTGGGGGATGGAACCGCCGATGGCGGAGTCTCGCCGAACAAATATTCCGTTGATCAGGGGCAATGACATCAAATCAAACAACCAACATGGCCTTTTTCAGAGGTCTCGATATGTATATTGCGCAGACTGCAATCTACCTTGGAGCTAAAATAATGACGAAAGACCGAAAGCTTTCCCAGATGGCAAGCTTTGCTGGTATCAAATGCTGCCATGTTCCAGAAGTTGGCAGGTAAATTCCCTATATCTTTGCGTCTCTGCGGTTCAAAATTCTCCGCGTTGAATTGAATTCCGCCTTCGCCTTGCTCCGGCGCGACAAGCCGTGGTTAAAATTTGGGACTCGTGGGACTCGTCCCTCCGAATTATTGGCGGAGTTCGGCCTGGATGGCGGCCAATTCCGCGCGCGGTTCCCCGGCGACGCGGTCGGGTTAATCCGTCGTTTTAGCCGGGCCAGCGCCGGGAAACCATTCGGTGCGCTGGTCGCCCTGACGGCCGAAATAGGTGACGCGCTTCCCGCGCAGGAAAGCAAAGTAGCCTTGGACACCGGCCTCCATCGCGCGCCGGGTGAAGTCGCGGTATTTCTGCCCATTGCGCTGGCTATCCAAAATGTCCGCACGCAGCGCAGCCGCGTCAAAATCCGCAGCCACCGGTGGCAGGCCTTCGTAATTGATGGCGGTCACCACGGCGTCGCCGCTGGGGCTGTAAAAGGTTTTACGCAGTCCGACGTAGTCCACGTGGTAATATTCCACCCCGGCTGCGATCAATTGCCCGACGACTTCGGGAAATGGCATGGTTCCATCCAACGTCGCGCGGGCAGCTTGGCTGATGATTTCAGTATTCATATTTGTCTTGGTTTGATTGTTTCATTGGCCGCAGCGTGAGACAAGCTCGGCCTGAATGGCGGCCAATTCCGCGCGCGGTTCCTCGGCAACGCGCTCCATCCGGCCAGCGCGGCGATACCAATAGCGGCTGTTGGCCGGGTCGCCCTCGATCTTGTGCAGCACGGCATGAATCCACGCTGCCGTGGCGTCGTCTTCGTGTTGCTGGACCAGTTGGTGCGCGGCGTCCCACTCGCTGGCCAGAGCCAGTTCAATCGCCCGGAGCAAATCATCGTTCATCGCGCGCATGGCGGTTGTTTTATCCAATCGTCACGGGGAACTGGAAGTTTCGCGCTGCGCCGATGAAGTTTTTGGTTTGCTCCGGTAAAACCAATAAATCGGCGCTCCCGCCAAAACCAGCACGACGCCGAAAACAGAATTCATCCGCGCCGGCGTTCCGGCGGCGATGGCCGCGCGGTAGCCGGTGATGTCATTGTAAACCGTGAACGCGAGGTAAATCGCGGCGAAGCTGATGAAAATCCACGGCACAAACGGGTAACCGGGAACTTTGTAAGGACGCGGCGTGTCTGGCATTTTGCGCCGCAACACAAAAACCCCGTAAGCGCCCGCCGCGTAAAAAATCCAACTCACGAAAATGAGCATGTCCGTGAGCGTGTCGAAGGTGCCGCTCAACAGCAGCAATGCGCTCCATACGCCCTGCACGACGAGCGATGCCGCCGGAGTGTGAAAGCGTGGATGCGTGCGGCCGAGGAATCCGGGAAACACGTTCCGCCGCGACATGGAAAAGTAAACGCGCGCGCTGGCGAGGATCATTCCATTGGCGGTCCCGAATGTGGAAACCATCACGGCGGCGGCAATCCAGCGGCCGCCGCCGGAAAAACATTTTTCCGCGACATCCGCGGCGACCAATTTTGAGTGTGCCATCACATCCACCGGCAACACATAGGCGTAGGCGAGATTGACCAGCAGGTAGATCACTATTACAACTCCCATCCCAATGGCGAGGCCAAGCGGGATGTTGCGCCGCGGTTGTTTTACCTCGCCTCCGATGTAACTGATCGTGTTCCAGCCGTCATAGGCCCAAAATGCGCCCTGCATTGCCGCCACCATTGCCGCGAACAACGCCAGTCCGGTTGGGTGAATGATTGCGCTGGAGGCGGTAAGGTTCGTTACACTCCCTCCCGTCGGCAACAGAAATGCCGCGAGCATCAGCAGCGCCATTGCCGCCACCTTGGCAATGGTAAAAATGTTCTGCACCACGCCGCCAAACCGCACGCCGAGGTAGTTCACCGCCGTCAATCCGACAACCAGCAATGCGGCAAGGCCTTTCGTGCCGATGTCCGCAAACGGGGTGATGTCCGCGATGAACGGCACGTGAAACGAAAGCGAAGCGAGCGAAGGGGACAGTTCCGGCAACGGCACAAATTTCGTGGCGTATTCCGCGAAAATATAGGCCACTGCTGCAATCGAACCGGTTTGGATGACAGCAAACACCGCCCAGCCGTAAAGATAGGCAAAAAATGGCTCGAACATGCGGTCGAAATAAGCGTATTGCCCGCCCGTTTCGGGAACAATGCCGGCAACCTCGGCGTTGGTGAGCGCGCCAAACAGCGTGATGACGCCGGCCAGCAGCCAGACGACGAGCAGCAGTTCCGGCGAGCCGACTTGCGCGGCCATGATGCCCGATTTTTTGAAAATGCCCGAACCGATCACGCTGCCCACCACCATCATCACCGTGCTGAACAGGCCCAGCGTGGGAACCAAGCCGGCGTTGGTGGAAAGAGATGGGGACGAGTTGGCAGGCAAGGAATCTTGCGGTTTGTCCACGTTCAAAGTGCCGCAGGATAACTTTGGGAAAATGGAGAGTTCAAGGAATTTGAAGCCCGGCAGAAAAAACCGCTGGCGGAATTCTGCAAGTGCTGTTATCTCATAACGAGACATCGGAACGGGTCCATGTCATGAAAATCACGGAAATTTTGGTGGCGGAACACGTGGTGTTCCATAATTTGTTCGATCACATCGAAAAGACCCTGCCGCGGCTCAAGACGCTGGCAGAGGTTAAATCGCTGGCTACCACGCTGGACGCGCTCATGCGTCCCCATGCCAACACCGAGGACGACCTGCTCATGGGGCCGCTGGAACATTGTCTGGAACAGATCGGCCAGAGCGAACTCTTCCACGAGGAGCACGAGGAGATTGATGCTGAACTGGCCGAGGTGCAAAAGGCGCGAGGGCCGAAACAGGCGCGCGATCTGCTGTTGCGGGCCGTGTTGCGCTCGCGCGAGCATTTCGACAAGGAAGAGCGCATTGTTTTCCCGCTCGCGGAGCGGCTCTTGAAGGCCAAGACACTTTCCAGCCTGGGTGTCGAATGGATGAAACGACGAAATACCGCATTGAAGTAGGACAGCGCTTCCAGCCTGTCTCTGGATTCAAAACTCCGATTGCTCGGGCATGATCCGATATTTGAGGCAGGCAAGATGCCCATCCTACGTTGCCAGCGCCGCCTTCACGCCGGCAACGAGCGCATGGACGCGGGTTGACATCGGAAAATCCGAAGGGGCTTCGAGGGTGCAGCCGAGCCGCGATTTGTGCATGATGAGATAAAACGCCTCGGCCCACTGTGGGCGCGTGCGCGGATTGAGGTTCGGGCGAATGATGCCATTTTTTGCCGGACGGTCTTCGATGGTTTCCGAAGGGTCAATCGGGCAGACTTTCTGGACGGCGCTGACAATGGTTTCCGCTAGGGCGGGTTTGCCGTCGGGATTCTGTTCGTAGAGGTAAAAACCGCGTGACTCCCAGTCTTCGTGGAGGCAAAGATAGAGGTCGAATTGCGGCTGACGCTCCAGCCACGCGACGTGGGCGCGGACTTCGGCGGTTTCCAAATGCCGGTAATCACGGTTCAAATCCTTGCCGCCGGGATTTTCGCGCCGGTTCGAAACGAAGCCCATCGGGTTCAAACAAGGACAGAACCAAAGTTCCGCGTTTTCCGGCCATTTGTTTTCCTGAAGCAAACGCAGCCCGGCGAGCGGGCCGGCCGGCTCGTCCCCGTGAATGCCGGTGGAAAGGTAAACCCGCCTTCGCTTCGCTTCGTCGCGGCAAGTGCGTTGAAGTGCGAACAAGTTGAATTCGCCTTGCTGACCAAACGTTTCGGAAGTCCAGCCGTGCGTTTGGGCGGCGGTTTCGACATCGCGCAGGACGGCGCGGATGTCAATCGTCTCGCCATGGTAACCGCCGTGATTTTTACCCAGTCGCTCCATGGATTTACGATGTTCGATTTACGATTTACGCAACAAACACAAATCGCCTCGTCCATCGTAAATCGCAAATCGTAAATTCACCGGTGGGCTATGAAGCCGCGCAGGCCAGTTCCTCATTTTGATGGCAACTGCATGCCTCCTGATCGCTAAACCCATGTCTGTCCCAGTTCGGATCAAGGCCGAGGTCTTGAAGCATCTGCAAATCCTTTTCCACCGGCTGGTTCAGCGTGGTCAGGTAATTGCCGACCATGAGCGCGCTGGCACCGGCCAGGAAAATCATACTTTGCGCGTCTCGCAGATTCACCGTGCGCCCGCCGGCGATCATGATTTCCTGCCGCGGCAAAATGAACCGGAAACACGCAATGGTCTTCAGGATTTCCAGGACGGGCAGGGGAACGTTCTTCTCAAACGGCGTGCCGGGAATCGGGTTGAGAATGTTGATCGGTACGACGTTCGCGCCGATTTCCTTGAGCGCAAACGCGAGATCGCAGCGGTCCTCGCGCGTCTCGCCCATGCCAATGATGCCGCCGGAACAAATCTTGATGCCGGCCTTCTTCAAATAGCCGATGGTTTCGAGGCGGTCGTCGTAGGTGTGCGTGGTGCAGGTCTGCGGAAAAAAACGGCGCGAGCTTTCGAGGTTGTGGCCGTAGCACTCGACGCCAGTTTCCTTGAGCCGGTCGGCCACCCGCTGGCTCTTGATGATGCCGAGCGAGACATCAGGCCGCGTCTTGCCACCCGCTTTCAATTCACGGACACGCTCGCAAACCTCGTCGAGCATCGGGCCTTCGTTCAGCCCTTTCCACGCGGCGACGAGGCCGACGGCGGTGACGCCATTTCGGTTCGCTTCCTCGGCGGCTTCGGCAACGGGTTCGGGATCAACGAAACCGTATTTCGGCGAACCGGTCTGATAAAATGACGATTGCGCGCAGAATCGGCAATTTTCCGAGCACGCCCCGGCCTTGGCGTTGACGATGGAGCAGAGATGGATTTTGTTGCCCTTGAATTTCTCGCGGATGCGATTGGCCCACGAGAGCAAATCAAAAATGTCGGCAGAATCTTCAAGATGGAAGAGCCACAGTGCCTCATCGCGCGCGATGGAACCGCCGTTCAAAGTGCGTTCGCCAAGTCCGGCAATGCGAGTATGGCTTGTGGCGTCAACCAGTTTCAACGTCATGCTTGACAGCTTAACGCCATCGGCATTTGATGCAAGACACGACTGCCAGTTTCCGTTCCGAATCCAACGCGGGGGCGGCAAGGCTATTCGATCACTTTGCCAAGGATGTTTTGACGCGGGACAGCTCCGAAGGTGCGGCTGTCCATGCTGTTGTTGCGATTATCACCCATGACAAAGAACTCGTCTTTGCCAATGCAAATAAATTCGTCTTCACTCTTTTCGTAGGCGTAGGTTGGCATCCCGTTCAATAGGTAGGGTTCGCGCAACAATTGGCCATCAACGTAAACCTTGCCGCTTTTGAGGTAAATGGATTGTCCGGGTGTGGCGATAATGCGTTTAACCACCGGTGTATTGTCCTGCGGGTCTCTGAGTGCCACGACGTCATCCTGCTTTGGTTCGCTCACGAGGTAAGCAAATCGGTTCAACCAATAATATCCCGAGTTTGCCAATGTGGGATACATGCTGGGACCCTCCACGCGAACGGCTTGGAAGGCAAAATGGCTAATCACCAAATAACTCAATGTCCCCGTAACCGCCAAAACCGCCAAAACCCGGCATTGTTGGAAAAACCATGACCACGACAACCACAAGCGGCAATCTTTAAGAAAATAGGAAACGGAATTTGCACACGTTCTGAAGGGCGTTAAAATTGCCACAACTCCCCTATTTACAACTATTTTACGGCTATTCACGTCAACGATACCAATACTTCTTTCTCTCTGCCCAAATTATAGACAGTTGTGTCCCATTTGGCAACAGAAAAATGGAAGGTTCAGCAATAAAAGCAGAAGTTACTTATTAACAGGGACTTGTGGTTTGATAACCACGTTCAAATAAGCGGCGAGCGAGGCGATTTGGATGTCCGTGAGCGGACCGCCATCACTGGTGGCAAACGCGGGCATGAGCGAGCCAGGTTTGCCGTGAGCGATCCAAGTGCGCCAGAATTCATGGCTGGTCGGAGTTTTGAGATTGTGCAAATCCGGCACCACGGCGGCACGTTGCTCGGCATCATGGCAAATGCCGCAAATCGCATCATACAGCGGCTTGCCGTACTTGCCCTCGATATTGTTCAGATGGCACTTGGCGCAATCGCCGCGAAAGACTGCTTGCCGGTCAATTTTTGCTGCCGCCATGTCACGGGCGCGTTCCTCGTCGGTCATTTTGGGTATCACAGGTGGCAGAATGTTGATGCGCAGCATAAGGGTTTTGCTTCCCTTGTCCGTGGACACGTTGACAGTTTTGAAAAGCGTGCCGCTCTTTCCTCGGAGATCCACGGTGAGACGAATCTGGCCGTTGGTACCAGGCGCAATCGTCCACGGCGTAGGCGGCAACTCCGCCGTGGTGCAGCCGCACGAAGGATGAACGCTCAAAATAACGACATTACCCGATGCAACGTTCGTAAAGCTAAAAATGAAACGCGCAAGTTGTTGGTCAGCGGCGGCGTCGGTTGCTTTCGAGAGATCATCCCACGCAAGGACGCCGTCCGGCAACGGGTCATTGACATGCGAGAGGTTGGGCACATAAACCGGCGGCGTGGTCACGACCGGGTTGGTGGTGGGCGGCGGTCCGGCGGCAAGAACGATCGTACCGATCAGAAACAATCCTGCCGCCGCAAAAAAAATTGTCCGCTTCGCTCTCATAAAGTCCGGGAATGTTAAATAATTCACCTGCTTTTGGCGAGCGGGATTTTTCGCCTTTAAGACCGAGTCAGGACCGGTTCAACGCACTCAAGACGGCGCGCACAGACGCCAGCTCAATGTTCGTGTCCACGCCCGCGCCCCAGCGGATTTTGCCGTTCGCGTGCTTGATTTGGATGTACGCGATGGCCGTGGCTTCCTCGCCGGAGCTCAAGGCGTGTTCGCTGTAAGCCGTGATTTCAAAACGCGGCCCGCCGATTTTTCCAAATCCGTGAACCAATGCGGCGAGCGGACCGTTGCCCTCGCCGGAAAGCTCGATCATTTTTCCGCTGCGCAACAATTTCGCGCGGCAGCGCACGACCCCGTTTTTGCTTTCGGTTTCAAATTTCTTGAGCTGCCATGGCGCGACGCGCTCGATGTATTCGTGCCAGAACATGGCCTTGAGTTCGGCGGCGGTGACTTCGCGGCCGAGCTTGTCCACCTCGTCGTTCGCGATCGGCCCGAACTCGCGCTGCATTTCCTTGGGCAGTTCGATGCCGAACTGGCTTTCGAGCAGATACGCCACACCGCCCTTGCCGGACTGGCTGTTGACGCGGATGACCTCGCGGTATTCGCGTCCGATGTCGGTGGGATCAATCGTGAGATACGGCACGTCCCAATTTTTCCGGCGGTCATTTTTCCACTCCTTCAAGCCCTTTCGGATTGCGTCCTGGTGCGAACCGCTGAAGGCGGTGAAAACCAATTCGCCCGCATACGGCTGGCGCGGCGGCACGGTCATGCCGGTGCAACGTTCATAAACCTCAATGATTGAATTCAGATTACTGAGGTCGAGTTTGGGATCAACGCCATGCTGATAAAGATTCAATGCGACGGTGACGATATCGAGATTGCCGGTGCGCTCGCCGTTGCCAAAAAGCGTGCCTTCGACGCGATCTGCGCCTGCGAGCAAACCGAGTTCCGTCGCCGCCACGCCGGTGTTGCGGTCGTTGTGCGTGTGCACGCTGATGATGAGTGAGTCGCGGTTTTTGATGTTCCGGCAGACCCATTCAATCTGGTCGGCATAGACATTTGGCATCGCCACCTCGACGGTGTCAGGCAAATTCAAAATCATTTTCCGTTTTGGCGTCGGCTGCCAGACATCCATGACCGCTTCGGAAATTTCCCTGGCGAACTCGACTTCCGTGCCGCTGAAACTTTCCGGCGAATACTGGAGCATGATTTCCGTGCCTTTGAGCCGGGGCAAACGCTCTTTGATCCATTTCGCGCCGCGCACGGCCACCTGGACGATTTGCTCCTTTGACATGCCGAACACGACACGGCGTTGGGCGGGTGAAGTGGAATTGTAAAGGTGGATGATCGCCTTCTTCGCGCCGGCGAGCGACTGAACGGTCTTTTCAATCAAATCTTCACGCGCTTGGACAAGCACCTGCAACCACACGTCGCCGGGCGCGCGGTTTTCCTCGATGAGCCGGCGGTTGAAGGCGAACTCGGTGTTCGACGCGGACGGGAAGCCGACTTCGATTTCCTTGAAACCCATTTTCACGAGCGTCTGGAAAAGTTCGAGCTTCTGACTGACATTCATCGGCACGGCGAGCGCTTGGTTCCCGTCGCGCAAATCCACGCTGCACCAGATCGGTGCGCGAGTGAGGACGCGGTTGGGCCACTGCCGGTCGGGCAAGGCGACCGCCGGGAACGGACGGTATTTTTTCGACGGATTTTTTTGCATAAATCTTAATCTTGCTCGTAATCGCAACCTTAATCGCCTGCCGGATTAAGAGCAGGATTACGATTAAGCTGACGATTGTAAAAAACAAAAACCCCACCGCCGGTTGGCAGTGGGGTTCGATAAATCTTGTGATGCAATCAGAACCCGACCGCCGCGCGGCGCAGCAGCAACAGCGCGCTGGTAAGCAACAGGTTCAGATTACGATTCACGGCATTAACCTAGCAGCGGCGCGCGGGGACGTCAATCCGTTTTTTCACGCGTTGGCTTGCGCGCCACCAGACAAAGTGTGTCGAGCAGGTTCAGCGGGATGCCCCAACCCAACACGGCTGCCGGGAGCAGACCAAGTCCCACTCGTGCCAGGCGGCCACTGGGGGAGCCGCCCTGAAGCCGTTCCAATGCCTGCAATGCGGAACGCAGCCGGCGGTGGACCGTCACGGTGTCAAAGCGAACAGGCTCAAGACCGGCACGGTTGCACAATTTTCTCAGTGATGGTCGGGTGAAATAAAAAAGATGAGTCGGCGGATGGATTTGTCGCCATTTCAATCCCTGCCAGCGTGGCAACCAAGCTCCGAAATCGCCTGTCGTCAGGAACAGGAACCCGCCCGGTTTGAGCAAGGTGGCCGCGCGGCGCATGACTTCGTACGGTCGGGACAAGTGCTCGATGGTATCCCACAGGCAAACGGCGTCAAAGGATGTGTTGAACTCGGTTTCCAGTAAATCGCCGGCGCGAACATCCATTCCGCGCAACCGGGCATGGGCCACTGCGGCTTCGGAGATGTCAATGCCCATTGATCCGGGGTAAATGGGTTGAATCATCTCCAGAAAAAATCCGTGGGCGCAACCAATCTCCAAAACCCGGCCGCCCGTAGCCACGTAACGCCTCAGCCGACGCAAATGGCCGGCGAGCGTTTTCTCGTGCACGGCCCGGTCGCCGAGATAATCGGCGTATTCCGCACCCAGGAAGTAGTCCGCGCCATAATACGATTTGAGCGTCGCCAGATCGAAGTCCTGCGCGACGGTCATCAAGCCGCAACTCCGGCAAATTACGAAGCCGGGCCAGCGGGTATTCCATTCACGGCCTTCACAACACGGGCAGGCGGAGTTCATTTCAACGGCTGCGCGCCGCGGCAGGCGCTCCAGGTCCGGCCGGCGGCGGCTTTTGTTTCAGCACGTAAAGCGGGCGGCGTTTCACCTCTTCAAAAATGCGCGCGATATATTCGCCGAGCAAGCCGATGAACGCCAGTTGCACTCCGCCCAGAAACGTCGTGAGGAAAATGATGGAAGTCCAGCCCGGCACCAGTTCTTTGTTGGTAAAGAGACAGATCACGATGTAAACCAGATAGAGCAGGCTGATAAAGATCGTGGCGAGACCGAATTTGACGGCCAGCCGGACGGGTGTGCTCGAAAACGACAGTGTGGCATTGACCGCGAGCTTGAACATCCTGGCGAGGGTGTACTTCGTATGACCCGCCGCCCGGCGCGGAGCTTTGTACTGCACGAAGGCGCGTTGAAAACCGATCCAGGACACCAATCCCCGCAAAAAGCGATGGCGCTCCGGGAACTGGCGCAGTGCCTCGTAAGCGGGACGGGAGAGCAGGCAAAAATCGGCCGCGCCCGGGATGATTTGCGTGTCACTAAGCAGATTGACCAGGCGATAGAAGCCATCCGAGGCGACGCGCTTCAACCACGCCGCATCGGTCGTGTGCGTACGAACGGCTGAAACGATGTCATTGCCCTGCCGCCACAGGCCCGTCATCTCCGGAATCAACGCCGGCGGATGCTGCAGGTCGAGATCCATCATGATCACGGCGTCGCCCTGCACCGCGTCCAACCCGGCAGTCAGGGCGGTTTGATGGCCGAAATTCCGCGACAACGCATAAACCCGCACGCAGGGATCGCGTTGCGCCAATTGATTGAGCAACTTGAGCGAGCCGTCGTTGCTGCCGTCGTCCACGAAAATGATCTGGTGGTCCAGGTCCGGCAAACCGTTCAACACGGGTTTGATCGTCTGATAGAAAAGCTCGATCATCTCCGCTTCGTTATAACAGGGGGTCACGATGCAGAGTAGTTGGTTTGCGCTCGCCATGGAGCCGTTTTATAAAAGGACGATCTACCGTGGACAAGGAAAAAGGCGCGCGGTTGCACGGGTCGTTCGCAATTTTGGCTTGGTTGGACCGCAGCTTTTGATAAACCACACCCGTGATTGGCAACGCTCCCGCAGCGAAGCCGCGGTTGCTCGCACCGGAAACCGCGGATTCCTGGTTCGGGCCAGGGCGGTTCGCTCTGATTTTGTTCCTTCTGCTCTTCGCCGCCTACCCGGAGGTGATCACCGGTCTGAGCACTTTTTTTTACCGGGACTTCGCCATCCTGGGTTATCCCTGGGCACAATATCAGCGTGATTGTTTCTGGCATGGCCAATTGCCGCTTTGGAATCCGCTGAACAACTGTGGCAACCCTTTTCTCGCCGAATGGTCCACGATCACACTGTATCCATTGTCGTTGTTCTATCTGCTCTTTCCATTGTCCTGGTCGCTGGGAGTGTTTTGCCTGGGGCACATTTTCATTGCCGGCCTCGGAATGTATTTTCTCGCCCGGCGATGGACGGGCAGCCGGTTTGCAGGCGCCCTGGCCGGCGTGGCGCTTGCCTTCAATGGAATGACGATCAACGACATTCAATGGCCCAACTATTGCGCAACCTTGGGCTGGATGCCGTGGGTGGTCCTGCTGGCGGAGCGCGCCTGGCGTGATGGCGGCCTGCGAAACATTTTCGCGGCAGTCCTGGTGGGAACGTTACAGATGCTGGCCGGCGTGCCGGAGTTGATCCTGTTGACGTGGCTGTTGCTGATCGCTCTCCACTTGGGACAATGGGTTCGGGGCAGTATGCCGCGGATGCGAGGCCTCCTGCGGTTTGCGGCAATTGCCGTTTTGATCGGCGCTTTGGCTGCAATCCAACTGCTGCCGTTCCTGGATTTTCTGAAACACTCGCAGCGCGACACCGGGTTCGGCCAGGGTGAACAGTGGAGCATGCCAGGCACGGGCTGGGCGAACCTGCTGGTGCCGCTCTTTTTCAGTTTTGAATGGACGCATGGCGTTTTCTTTCAATACGACCAGTACTGTACTTCCTCGTATTACCCCGGCATCGGCGTGCTGGCGCTGGCCGTCGCGGCGGTCTGGCTCGGACGGCGACTTCGAATCTGGTTTCTGGGCGCGGTGTGTTTGGTGAGCCTGATGTTTGCGATGGGGGAACACAACTGCTTGTACCGCTGGGCGCGCGAAGCGTTTCCGGTTTTCGGATTCATGCGCTATCCAGTAAAGTTTGTGCTGCTCCCCACGTTTCTGCTGCCGCTGTTGGCCGGGTTCGGCGTGGCTCGCACGCTGTCGGCCACGGCGGTGGAGCGGTCGGGGCATTGGCGGCGGCTGGCGATGTTATGGGTTTTTCTGGCGGGGCTGATCGGTTTGATTTTGTGGTTTGCCCAACGTTACCCGCAGTACAATTATCCGTTCAATCGGTGGCCGGAAACACTGGAAAACGGTTTGAGCCGGCTGGGATTTCTCGTCCTCGCCGGCGGCTTGCTCTGGTGGGCCGGAAATACCGCACCGGTCCGCCGGCAGGGGCTGCTACGATTGGGATTGCTGCTGGCCGTCTGGCTCGATTTGCTGACGCAGGTGCCGCGCCAGAACCCGACAGTGCCGCGCTGGGTTTACCGGCCGGGGCTGCTGCAATTATCGCCGCAACCCAAAATCGGTGCCACCCGCGCGATGACCAGCCCGGCCGCCGAATTGGCGTTGCACGAGTTTGCCCCGACGAACGCCATCGAAGATGTCTTGTCCCGCCGCCGAGGGCTTTACTGCGAATGCAATCTGATTGACGGCATCCCGAAGGTCACCGGCTACTTCCCGCTGCACCTGCACGAGGCCAACCGGTTCAACTCGGTGCTCTACGCCGTGGACAGCGGCGCGTATCCACAGGTGGAAGCGTTCCTCGGCGTCTCACACGTCAATGCTTCGACCAATGTCCTGAACTGGGAAACGCGCACGAATTATCTCCCGCTGATAACCGCGGGCCAGCGGCCGGTATTCGCCAGCGACGACGAAGCTCTGCGGGCAGTGTTCGCGCCGGATTTTGATTCGCGGCGCATGGTTTACCTCCCGCCGGAAGCGAAATCCAAAATCAATATGGCGGAGCCAGCACACGCGAGACTCGAGGTGCACCGGTTCACCGCGCAACGGATTGAATTTGAAAGCGAGTCCGACCAGCCGGCCATGGTGGTTGTGGCCCAATCGTATTATCATTGCTGGCACGCGTACGTGGACGGGACGCGCGTGCCGTTGTGGCGGGCTAACTATGCCTTCCAGGCCCTCGCAGTGCCGGAAGGACGGCATCAGGTTACCGTGGTGTATCAAGACGCCGCTTTTGGGATGGGCGCGGTGATTTCGGCAACAACCTTTGCAGGGTGCCTCTTCGCCTGGTACCGCAACCGGCGGAAAGGGCAAGCCAAGGGAACCGGCATGGAAGGCGTTGCGCTTTCCGATTAAAAACTCAATCTGACGAAGCGGCGAGTAATTCCCTGGCGCTCGACTCAAACGACAAACGCCGCGCGGCCCCGCAGCCGCGCGTTGTTCGGCAGCCGATTGATCCTGAATTGCGTTCAAAATACTACAAACCAACAAACGCACCTCCTCACCCGCCCTGTGGGCACCCTCCCCCCGTTGCCAACGGGGGAGAGGGATGGGGCGAGGGGGCGCGTTACCAGAATATTTGATGTCGGCCCGGGCTTTAGTCGCAGTTTGATTGCACATCAGTATGAGGTTCAAGTTGCGGTTCACGTGCCCAAGCAGTGAGTCATCTTCGGAGGGTCAAACGGTTTTTTTCTTTTCGTATCGCCGCTTTTCTTCATTCCATTCCACATTCACTTTCAGAGTCGAATTCAACAACGGGGCGAGCAGATGAATGGCCTTGGCCATTTCTGCGACATCATCAAACTCGCACTTGATTTTCTCTCCGTGCCGCACCAAAAGATTCAGCCGCCCGGCTTTGCCACTGGCCATGAAACATGGCCGGAGCTTCGATTGTGGCGTCGCGAATTTCAGCCAGGTTCAACTTGAAATTGTTTTCGCCTTCGCGAAGCAATTCCTCCGGGTTACCGGTTTCAAGACGTTGAAGTTTCGCTTTGGTTTTTCTTTTGCCAAACAGCCACAGGGTCAGCGGAATTAGATTGCCTACCGGACCGAGGAACGGAGCTGCCGCTGCCAAAATGGATCTTGATCCGCCCTCAATCTGGATGAAAAGCAGGTCGCTCCGCTCAACAAAAATCCGGTATTTGCCGGCGGACGAGATGGGAGAAACCAGTTTGACATTGAATGCGGTTCCGGTGGCTTCAGATTGGGCCGCGAACTTTCTTTGTTTTTCCTCCTGATTTGTGACCGGCTGCCCGTCAACCGGACAAACCACGACATCGTCGGCATATCGCTTTCCGCAGTATTCGCATCTTTTCATGTCTCCTCACGGCGGCTGGCGGGAGGGCCGAATGCGGCGGCATCAGCCAATGAACGCCGCGTGGACGGCTTTCATCGCCGCTTCGCCTTTGGCCAGATCAATCACGACGGAGATTTTGATTTCGCTGGTCGAAATCATGTCAATGTTCACGCCTTCCCTGGCCAGCGTTTCAAACAATTTCCCGGCCACGCCCGTGTGGCTTTTCATGCCGACACCGACGATGGACAGCTTCCCGATTTTTTCCGTGGCAATGACGTTGCGGAAACCGAGTTCCTTTTTCAAACCGTCAATAACCTTTTGCGCCTTGAGCAAATCCGGTTTGTCGGTGGTGAACGAAAGGTCGGTCGCGGGCGCGCCGCTGCCATGGCTGATGTTTTGAACGATCATGTCCACGTTCACGGTCGCGTCGCCGAGCGCCTTGAAAATTTTCGCGGCCACGCCGGGCTTGTCGGGGACACCGACGAGCGTGATTTTGGCCTGGTTTTTGTCGAGCGAAACGCCGCGCACGACGACGTCTTCCATGCTTTTGGTTTCTTCTTTCACAATGGTTCCGGGGTTGTCATTCAAGCTTGAGCGGACTTCAAAAACGACTCCAAATTTTTTGGCAAATTCAACCGAACGGCTCTGCATCACTTTGGCGCCGAGGCTCGCGAGTTCGAGCATTTCATCGTAGGAAATTTCCGGAAGCTTCTTCGCGTCCGGCACGATGCGCGGGTCAGCCGTATAGACGCCGTCCACGTCCGTGTAAATCTGGCAAAGGTCGGCCTTGAGCGCGGCGGCCAGCGCGATGGCGGTCAAATCCGAACCGCCGCGGCCCAGCGTCGTGATCTGGCCTTCGGGCGTTTCGCCCTGGAAACCGGCGACGATGACAACGTTACCCAGCTTCAAAAGCTCGTGAACTTTTTTCGGCGTGATGTTGTGGATCTTCGCCTTGGTGTGAACGCCGTCGGTGACAATGCCCGCCTGCGCGCCGGTCAGCGAAACCGCGGAAACGTTGCGCGCGTGCAGGGCAATCGCCGTAAGCGCGATGGTTTGCTGTTCGCCGGTGGCCAGGAGCACGTCCATTTCGCGTTCGTTCGGCAGCGGCATGATTTCCTTGGCCAGCTTGATCAAACCATCCGTCACCCCGCTCATGGCCGAGACGACGACGACGATCTGGTCGCCCTTGGCGCGATATTGGGCCACGCGCGCCGCGACGTTTTTAATGCGCTCAGTGTTGCCCACCGAAGTGCCGCCGTATTTTTGAACAATTAAAGCCATGTTAAATTTTCGGGAACCAGAGCATAGTCAGATTGCCGGAGTTTGAAAAGACGGAATTGATTCCGGGCGAAAGCTGCGAAAGTTTTGACACGAATTTCACGAATTCACACAAATTGAAAGCCGGTAAGGCTGACAGAAAATAGCCCAAGGCAAAGCGCTGGCCGCGCCGTAGCGTGCGAAGGCGGGAGCAAGAGCGACGCCCTGGGTAAAAGCAAAAACAATTCAAGCCCTGAAAGGGAGAGAGAGACGTTCAACTTCTTCCAATGCCGCAACGATTCAAAGTCCGCGCAGAAACTTTTGCACTTCGTCGTGATTACCGGCCATCACAAACCAAAGGCACTCGGCGCGATTTTGGAAAAGCAGCCGGATGTCCAGCCCCAGCCGGATTTCAAAAAAATTCCCCGTCAGCTTGCGAATGCCCAAACCCCGATGACGGTGCGGATGGCCGAAATCCCGTTCCAAATGTTGCAATGCCAGCCCGATTTTCCCACGCGTCTCCTTGGGATAATCCCGGACGCGTGCGCGGAACGGCCCGCTTAAATCCAGCGGTTTCAATCAGCCAGGTCCTTTTCCAGATTGCCGGAAAAGCGTTTGATTTTTCCGCGCTTCCGCTCCGCTGAAATTTGTTGTTCCATCCGTTTCGCAAAACGCGCCAGTTCCGCCGGCGTCGCGCCGTATTCGCGCCACGCGTAATCATCGGACGACACCGCCACGGGACGCAGCGCCACAATCTGGTCGCCGGCCACAATGCCGATGTCCTCGCCCCGCTTGGCTTTTTCCAGCAATTTGGAAAGGTTGGCCCGTGCTTTGGTAATGGTTAGCGTCGTCATATCGGCTTTATAGCGCCTTTAATGCGGCTTGTCAATTATTTAAAGCCATTGGAAATTACGCCGCCACGTGGGTATTAGCCTTCAAAATTTTCCACGCGAATCATCACCGGCTTGCCTTTGACGACCGGCAGTTTGCCGATTTTCTTCAACGCGCCGGCCACCGCGCCGTTGGTGGCATAGTGCAGCATGAAAATCAGCGGCACACTCGCGCCTTCGTGGCCTTCGGGCTGGATGACGGACGAAATGCCGATTTTTGATTGCCCGAAAATGGCCGCGATTTTTGCCAGAACGCCCGGACGGTCAACCACGTTGAGCCGGACAAAATACTGGGAAACCACATCTTCAATCGGCACAACCGCGCCGGCGCATTCGTGCGGCACAAACGGCGGCACGCGATGTTTCGTGTTGAATTTCAAATCAAGCGCCGCGTCCGCCAGATCGCTCAGGACGGCGCTGGCGGTGGCGTCCTTGCCCGCGCCGCGTCCATAAAAGAGCGTGTCGCCGACGATGTCACCACGCACAAACATGGCGTTGTAAACGTGGTTCACGCTGGCCAGGACGTGCGCATTCGGAATCAGCGTCGGATAAACCGACACCTGAACGCGACAGTTTTCCGCTTTCCGCTTTTCGCCTTCCGCCTTTTTAACAATGCCCAACAGTTTAATCGTGTAACCAAGTTCGCTGGCGAATTTGATGTCCATTGCCGAAATGTGGCGGATGCCTTCGACGTGAATTTCCTTCGGGTTCACCCAGAAACCGTGCGCGAGCGAGGCCAGGATGCCGATTTTGTGTTGCGAATCGAAGCCGTCAATGTCGAGATCCGGCGGCGTTTCGGCGTAGCCGTGCTTTTGCGCGTCGGCGAGCACGGCGGCAAAATCCGCGCCTTCAAGCTTCATCCGGGTGAGGATGTAATTGCAGGTGCCGTTGACGATGCCGTAAAGGGCGTTGATGCGGTTGCCGACAAAACCTTCGCGCAGCGATTTGATGATGGGAATGCCGCCGCAAACGCTGGCCTCGTAATAAAGGTTCGTGCCGTATTTTTTGGCCGCGGCGAACAACTCCTCGCCGTGCGCCGAAAGCAGGGCCTTGTTTGCCGTGATGACCGGCTTGCCCAGCTTGAGCGCGGTGAGAATCATCGTCCGGGCAATGGTGGTGCCGCCGACCAGTTCGGCGACGATGTGCATGTTTGGATCGTTGACGACACTTTGCCAGTCGGTCGTCAGCAGGGAACGCGGAATGGGATACGGACGCGGTTCGTCGAACGCCTTCGCCGCAACTTTGCGGATGGCGACCTTGACGCCGATGCGGGAAGCCATGAGCTCACCGTTGAGCTGAAGGGCGTGAAACACGCCGCTGCCCACGGTGCCGCCGCCAATCATTCCGAGGTTCACCTGCTGCATAGCAACGCACAGATTGCCGTGAAAGAGAGCAGGGGACAATTTAATTTTACCGCCCGCTGATGCCTGCTGCGAAAAATTATGATGAAGTGGCCGGGCGGATTCCGCTCAAGCGCGTGCCAATGATTCGGCCAATCTCCTCCAACTGCCGTGTTTCGTCCGGTGTGTATTCGTACGGACGAGTGGTACCGACGCCGATGGTCGCCGACAATTGTGTCGCCACTGCGCACCGGCACGCAAAGCGCACCGCCGACGCCGGTTTGCTTCGCGCCGGGCCTGGCCACGCCGCTGGTGTCTGTCTGCAAATTGCAAATCGTTACGGGCCGGCCTTGCGCAATGACTTGTCCGGCGATGCCTTTGCCAACGGGAATGGTTTTGACGACCTCGAGCATTTGCGGTGGCAAACCAACTTGTGCTGCCAGATGCAGCAATTGTTTCTCGCGGTCGAGCAGATGAATCGTACCGGTTTCCGAATGAAAATGTTCAAGTACCATGCGAAGCGCCTGTTCCAAAACAACTTCCTGGTTTTCGCCGCCATTCAGCAGCGACGTGATTTGATTGAACAACTCGTTCACGGCGAGATGATGGCCGCGGGCGCGCCGTTTTCCAAGTCCGCAATGATTTGACGCAATCGTGGCGCGTTGGATTGTGTTTGCGCCAGCATTTGTTCGAGCGCAGCCACCCCCATCGTCGCCAAAAATGTCGGCAAAACTGCCGTGGCGATTTCGTGCGACCAGTCGCTGAACAACGAGGCCAGCCCGGTGCCGAGCACCGTGCGGTTGAGCCAGCGCCGACGTAAGTTGTTGGCAGCGGGAGCGTCGTTCATGGGGAATTGGGTTTGGACTGACGATTCAAATCTGCCCGGTCGGTGAGGTTGCTGACATAGCCCCCAAAAGAATCATTCGTTGCCGTCACCTTGGGGCGGATCCGTGGCACAAACTTGCCGGATCACGGCAATAACTGGCTCATCTCTCCGTAGGTTTCGGGGCGTCGGTCGCGGTAGAACTGCCAGACGTTGCGAACCTCACGGATCATTTCGAGATCCAAGTCCGCCGCAATCACCGCGTCCTTGTCTCGCGGCCCTTCCGCCAGCAACTGCCCGCGCGGGTTGCAGAAGTAACTTTGTCCATAGAACTCGCCGAAGCGCCAGGGTTTTTCGCAGCCCACGCGGTTGATCGCGCCCACATAAAATACGTTGGCCACCGCAGCGGCAGGCTGCTCCAACTTCCACAAATACTCGCTCAAACCCGCCACCGTCGCGCTGGGGTTGAACACGATTTCTGCGCCATTGAGCCCGAGCAAACGCCAGCCTTCGGGGAAATGCCGGTCGTAGCAGATATAGACGCCCACTTTTCCGACGGCGGTTTCAAAGACGGGATAGCCCAGGTTGCCGGGCTTGAAATAGAATTTTTCCCAGAAGCCGGGCTTGCAATGCGGGATGTGATTCTTCCGATACTTGCCGAGGAATTTGCCGTCCGCGTCAATGACCGCAGCCGTGTTGTAGTAAGTTCCAGTGCCTTCCTCTTCATAAACGGGAACGACCATCACTATGCCGTGCTTCTTCGCCAGCCGCTGCATTAGTTGCGTGGTCGGGCCATTGGGCACGCGCTCCGCTGCCTCATACCATTTGATCTCCTGCTCGCAGCAGAAGTAGGGGCCGTAGAAGATTTCCTGCAAGCACAACACCTGCACGCCCTTTCTTGCCGCCTGGTTGATCAGCTTCACATGCTTCTCAATCATCGCCTGCTTTATCTTCTTGACCGGCGAAGTGCCGGGTTCGGGATTCGTCGCCTGAATGAGTCCGCTTCGTATAATGCGTGCCATAGTCTCGCCTTCGGTAGGTTTTTGCTCGGTTCTAAAAGTTTCCGGCATTTTTCCCTTTCGACACGGGAAAGTCCACTGCCAAAACTGCGCATCATTGTCGCGCCTGTCAGCCAGTCAATCGTGCCGCACTTGACGATCCTAAGCTCGCTCCATACACTCGGCTCACGCTTGTGAATGGGCATCGGCTTTCCCTTGCTCCGCGCCCTGCCGGTTTCACATTCGGGATTTTGCATTCTTTACTGAACGAACATGAAAACAAACCTCAAAACCGAAATTGTCCCGCGCATTCAAGCTCGCGTCGCCAGGCAGCGGGACTCGATCATCCGCTTCATGCGGGAAATTTGCGCGATCCCCAGTGTGATGGGCCGGATTGGCGAGGTTGGCAAACGCATCATGGAAGAAATGGCACGGCTGGGCTTCGAGGACGTTCACTTTGATCGCATGGGCAACGTCCTCGGCCGGATGGGGCGAGGAAAGAGAATTTTGCTGTATGATTCGCACATAGACACGGTGGATGTCGGCGACCGGTCAGCTTGGGGCTGGGACCCGTTCCAGGGCAAGGTCGAGAACGGGATTCTATTTGCTCGCGGGGCCGGGGATGAGAAGCAATCAACGCCGGGCATGCTTTACGGTATCGCCTTGGCCAAGGAACTCGGTCTGCTGGACGGCTTCACGGTGTATTACTTCGGCAACATGGAAGAGGACTGCGATGGGCTGGCCTGTCAGGCGTTGGTCGAGCGCGAGGGCCTCCGGCCAGACTATGTCGTTGTCGGCGAACCGACCGAGATGAACGTATATCGCGGCCACAAGGGGCGGGTGGAACTGAAAGTGACCGCCAAGGGGCGCTCGATTCATGCCGCTTCAAATCAACTCGGCGACAATGCGATTTACAAAATGCTGCCAATTATCGCCGGCATCGAGCAACTCAATGACCGTCTTCATACCGATGCCTTCTTGGGCCAAGGCCGAATCACGGTGAGCAAGATCGAGTGCCAGACCCCTTCGATCAACGCCGTCCCGGACGAATGCACGATCTACATTGACCGCCGGTTGACCTTCGGCGAGACGAAGGAGCAGGCCATCGCGCAGGTAGAAGCGCTGGTCCCGGAGAAACAGCGCAACCACATCCGGGTGGAAATGCTTCACTACGACACGCCGAGCTACACCGGCTTTGTCTTTCCGGTGGAAAAATACTTCCCCGCCTGGGCACTTGGCGAAGACCATCCTTTGGTGCAGGCCGGCCTGAAGGCGGCGCAGATGCTTTGGGGCGGAACGCCGAAGGCCGGCAAGCTCAACTTTTCGACCAACGGAATTTATTGGATGGGCAAGGCCAACATCCCGACCATCATCTTTGCGGCCGGGGACGAAACCACCGCTCACGGTGTGCTTGACCAAGTGCCGCTGGCCGACCTGGTTCGTGCGACGGAGTTTTACGCCCTGCTGCCGGCACTGCTCTGATTACTTGGGTGATCCCAAAGGTCGCGTTTCATATTTCCACCTCCCGGCTCATCGGCACGCAATAGCCCTTGGTGCCGACGAGATGAGTGATGGCGCGCAAACATGCATCCTCTTCATCCTGGTTGCGCAAATTGCGACGCAACGCCTGCGTTTTCAGGCTGAAATGCTGCATGTCTTCGGCCAGTTGCTCAAAATGACACGCGGCTTCCTCCAGCACGAAGCGGGCAATTCCCTCATCCGCCAGCATCGGAAGCCACAAACCAAGATGCCGCAGGCAGACACCTTGTGAACCGGCATAAGCCGCGCGGCCATCCGGCGGCGTGATAAATTCAGCCAACTGCCGCAAATAATCCCGCTCCGCCTCGCGCAACAATCGGCAGACGTGACATTCCGATGAATCACGAACCAGTTTCACCGCATTGTGCCCGTTGGCCGGTGATTTTGCTCTTGCCGCGAGAATATTTGAAACGCGTTCCACCAGCTTTGCGAAACCGATGGACGCGCCGACCGGGGACGACACCGCTTCGAGTTGCCACGTGTGCAATGCGCAGAAGCCCAGCGTTTCGGCGAAGTCTTCTTGCGCGGCATCGTCATACGCGAGGTCGTATTGGAATTGGGAAAGGAAATGAAACAACAAGGCGGCCAGATAATTGCATGCAGGGCAACTGCGCGTTTTGAGGTCGCCAGCCGGGTCAGGTTTGGGCGGTTCGACGGCAGGCAGGCTTATCGAAGATGAAGGCGTCGGGAGAGTTGGCATTTCGACGGATTCACCCACCGCCTGGGTTGGCGAAGCGACCGGGGAAATCTCATTGCGCAACGCCAACAGTTGGCGGCGTACCGCATCCAGCGTTTCAGTGCAGTCCGCTAAATTTCGGGGGAAAGATTCGCCGCTCCGAAGCGACGCCATCACGCGCAGGCCGATTTCATGGGCGCGCATTTCCACATCATTTGCCAGATGATCCAACGCCTTTCGCACATTGTCCGCTGCATACGTTATCACGGCGTCCTGCCATCCACCCGCCATCCGATCACTTTCCTTCCGCAAATGCTTCTTCAGCCATTTTCGTGTCAGGAACGCTGGCAATATGGCCGGCCACAAAGGCAAATGAACCCGGCGTCGAAAATTGAAGACAAGCGGCGGCTCGAATTTCACATTCAAACGCCACGGCGGAAGCATGGCTTCGTCCGCTTTTGCGACGTGGCGCAAACCAAAAACGTCGGCGGCAATGGCCGGCAAACCGGCCAGGTTAGATTGAATCCTTTGCCAGTCGCAGCGCGCCGCTTCATCGGCAGCGAAACTGAACCGCGCTGCGCGTTCCGAAAGCCAGTCCAAGACATTTTTGTTGGTTTGATTCAACGCAGTTTGTTCGATTTTCTCCCACCTGTCCCACAAGGGCCACCACGCTGCTTGAACAGACAGGCGTTCCACGGCGACGGCGAACGCATCCGTTTCCGAACGGATGAACGGGAGCAATTCCGGCATTAACGCCACGCGAACTTCGGAGAGGATTCGCTGCTGCAGCCGTTCAAAAATCTGCCGCCGTTCTTCTTTTCGATCTTCCCATTGCGCCGTCACCGTTCCCAGCCGTTCGATCAAAACTTTTTCGGGAAGCTCATTCGCCCGCTCACGCAAACCGATTTCGACCGATTCCTGCCCGCACAACCAAAGTGCCCGGTTGATGACCGCCACGAGAAAGACCGATGCCTTTTCACCGGACAGAAAACGGGCGAGCGAATCTTCCAATTCGGTCAATCCGCTCTCCAGGCACTCCGACCAGCCGCCGTTTAATTTCGCCGCCAGGCCAAGCCGCGCGGAAACCGGGAAGACGTTCACTTCCTCGGTTCCCATTCGCTCACGGATAGCGTTGCGAACGTAATCCAACACGTCGCTTCGCTCGTTCGCGTCCAGTAAATCGGTTTTATTGACGACGAAGAAAATTTTGCGGACATGCTGGCGGATGTTTTTCAGGAATTCCAGTTCAACGCGGGTGAACGGCGAATCCACGCTCGTGACGAACAACACCGCGTCGCATTCCGGCAGGAAATTCAGCGTCGTGGCCGTGTTTGCTGCAATGGCCGAACCGATGCCCGGCGTATCCACAAATTCCAACCCGCGCCGCAGGAACGGCAACGGCACTTCAATCGTGGCCGTCTTGATCCGTTTGCAATTGCCCGGATTTTCTTTTTCCGTGACGAATTCGGCCAGCCGTTGAACGGGAAATTCCTCTGGAAAGGGCAAGGCCACGTTGTCGCGGCGGATGAGCAGCCGTTCCTTCGGGCCGTAACGCAAAATCGTGATGGCGGAAGTCAGCGGCAAAACACCGACGGGCAGCAGTTCGCGCCCGATGATGGCGTTCATCAACGAACTTTTGCCGCGCTTGAATTGTCCGACTACGGCGAGCGTGAAACGGTCTTCAGCGAGTTTCACAATCAGGTCGTCACATTGTTCGAGGCGTGTTTTATCGCCGCGTCGCTGGACAACATCGCGCAACGCGCGCAACTGCGCGGCCAGCGCCAGCTTGCGTTTCGTGTAGAGGCGAAGCGATTCCGGGTCGGCGTTATGATTCACGCCCGGTGGAGCAATTGTCTGAGCTTCTGTCATGACGAAATTGTGGTTGTCGCTTTCCCGTTTGCAACCACCGAGGACTTGGTAGCGCGGGTTTCCAAACCCGCTGTATCGCCGATTCCCAAATCGGCAGAGCGGCGGTCGCGGGCGCGGCTCGCAGGTTGAGAAACCTGCGATACAGCAGACTTGGAAGTCTGCGCCACGCCACTCAACGCGACTGGCGAATATAAAAAGCCGCCACAGAAAGGACAGAGGGAAAAGTTTTCCTCGTTCGACTCCAGTGCATGACGCAATCGCAACACATCGCTGGCTGTCAGTTGAAGATGACAACTTCCGCACGCGCCGGACGCCGACACATGCGCTACCGGCAATCGCCCATGCTCTGCGAGACGGTCGAACTGTCGCAGGATGGTTTCTGGCAGTTTGGTTCGCAGACGGTCAGCTTGCCTGCGCAGACTGGCTGGATGCCCTGCATTTTCGTAACGGCACATCAGTTCCTGCAATTGAATCAGGCTTGTCAATGTCTTGTTCATAACCATTCGCTTCACGGTTCCTCGGCATCCATGTTCAGGACCTGCTCCAAAGTTAGCCCTTCTCAGGCCTTGTCCAACTCACGCCCGTATTCATATGAGAATTCCTCAATTCTCTTTCCAATCGTTCGGGTGCCCTCGCCAGATACTCCTCTAAAGTTTCAAAGAACAAAACTGTTTGCTCGATCGGAATCGACTCCAGCGCGCCTTCAAAAAAGGTCCGAGTGTACGGCCCGAGGTCCGCTTCCAGACGCGCGCGCACCTCCGCTGCCAAACGTTCCCGTCTTGGTATGTCATAATTGCTCATATTCTCCTCGTTTTTGCGTCAACCGCGTGGACAGATTTGTTCAGGATTGACATGCTTTTTGTGGGTTCTGTGATGACCGCTGGCATGCGCGGCGCAGCCGTTGAGCCAGCAATTTTCCTGTGCAGGCTGATTGCACAGTTCTCGTTTTCGTGTCGCTGCGCCAATTCGTGCAGCTCAATAAGGTCATTGAGTGGCGTGTTCATATCAGTCACTTTCACGATGCGTCGCCGGCAGATCGCACGCGCAGCGGATGCCGGTGAAATCCACATTGGTAAAAGCCGGGGTGCTCGCCTGGCGCATGGCACAACGGAATTTCAACCCGTGCCATTGCACGCACGTTCCGCCGCGCAGCACCCGTTCATCGCCGGAAGGCGGCGAACGCCGGTTGCCGAACGCGTGCTCGGTGTAGGCATTCGGCTGATACCAATCTTCACACCATTCCGCGACATTACCCGCCATTTGAAAAATGCCGTAGGGCGAACGGCCTTCCGGATACGCATCCACAGGAGCAGTCGGCTCATTCTCAGGGCGACTGCCGCGATTCCACCGCAGGTAGTCGTCGTGCCATTCGTTCCCCCAGGGAAACAGCCGGGCGTCCGTCCCGCGCGCCGCTTTTTCCCATTCGACTTCGGTGGGCAAACGCAATTTGGCCCAGCGGCAATACGCGTCGGCGCCGAACCACGTCACGTGGACGGCGGGATGCCGTTCAAACCCCATGTCAACGCGATAATCCCGGCTGTTTCCATCGGGCTTGAGAATGTGGGCCATCGAATAAACCCAAAGGTCAAAGAGCGCAGGACTTGGCTGCCTTTCCGAAAGAAACCGGGCGAACTGTTCATTCGTCACCGTGAATACGCTCATGTAAAAGGACGGCACAAATAAATCAAACTGCGGCGTCTCGTGCAGCGCGAAGCTCGGCCCATCCTTGTCCAGGTTGCGGGCATTTTCGATGTCTTCCGGCGTCGAACCCATCGTGAATTCGCCCGCTGGAATGAGGCGCATCGTTGAACCGTCGCTCGGATTGATGAACGTCTCCGGCCAGGACCCGGATCGCTGCGAATTGTGCGCGTCTGGTGCCGCCGCGTGATTGTAGTCTTGCGTGGCCGCGTCACGATGGCGTCTCCGCTTCAGAATGTCGTTCAAATGCGCCATAATCACCTCGCGGTTGCCGGTTCCGCAGCCCCGGGTGTTGACAAACACGTTCCGGTGCGCAGACCCTCGATCAGCCGTTGTTTGATGTGCTCGTCCAAATCCAACGGTTCAAAAGCTCGCACGGTTTCCTCAACGTCATACGCCACCCGATGTAGCGTGACCTCGCCATCCTGCCAGAGCGCGTAAGCGGCGCGGGGATCGCCATCCGTGGGCAGACCGACGCTCCCAGGGTTGACGGCCAAGGTGTTCCCCCAATGCCGTTTCATCGGCATGTGCGTATGGGCACGGAACAGCATGTCTGGATGCCCAACCATGACGAACAGCTTGTCGGGGTGGCCAAGCAAAACGATGTCCGATTCCCAAGGCCATTGGGCGTTCTGGTCGCCAAAATGAGAATCAAGCCGTTCCCCATTTTTAGCCGTGGTATGGCTGTGGCAAGCGACACAGGTGGCTTCGTCGCAACGAAACTGTTGCAGTGGTTGGAGTGCTCCCAGGAAGCGCTTCATCTCCGGGGGCAGCAGGTGGTTCGTGGCCGATTGCATCGCTTCAGCCAATCGCTGATTGGCTGGGGCACAGCGAGGGGCGGTTTTCAAAGCGAAAGCCCGGTCATGGTTGCCTTGGATGACTCGACTCGACGAACTCAACCTCATTGCCCAAGCGACGCACTCGGCGGGTTGCGGGCCGTAATTGACCAGATCGCCGAGACACAGAACCTGATCGGCATCGCGTTCAGCGGCCAACACCGCTTGGAGCGCGGGCCAATTGCCGTGAATGTCGGAAAGGATGAGGCATTTCATGCGGCTCTCCTTTCCGGGACGGTTGAGCCGATGCGCGCTTGAAGGGATGTTGAAAACGCGACTGCGAATTCTTCGTCTGAAAGAATTGCACCGCGACGCTTCGATACCGTGAGTATCTTCATAACTCGCTACACGACAGACGTTGTCTTTTCGGTAGGAATTATTAGCCGCGAGGCACTTCCCTCCGAACGGCTTCGGAGGAGGCAAATTCCATTGCCACTTAAACTCTACCACGCTTCAAAACACAAATCAAGCCACCCATCCGTTGGCTCAGGCCATAGCCGGTTTTATCAAATTCATTAAATCGGCGTAGCTTTCCACGGCTTGGAACTCCGGAAATTCTTGCTTCACGGCATCCGGCGCGCGGAAGAAAATGCCGACGTTGGCGGCGAGCAGCATGGCGATGTCATTGAATGAATCGCCGGCGGCGATGACCGAGTAATTCATTTGCCGGAACACGGTTACCGCTTTGCCCTTCTGTTGTGGAAGCCGCAGGCGATAATCCACGATGCGGTCGTTTTCCACCGCGAGCCGATGACACAACAGAGTCGGCCAGCCAAGTTGCCGGAGCAAGGGAGAGGCGAATTGCTCGAACGTGTCGGACAGGATGATGACCTGCACCAGCGAGCGCAATTCATCGAGAAATTCCTTCGCGCCCTCCAGCGGGTGCAGCGCGCCGATAACCTGTTGAATGTCGGACAGCTTCAAATTGTCCTTGTCCAAAATCGCCAGACGACCGCGCATGAGCTTGTCAAAATCCGGTTCGTCGCGCGTGGTGCGGCGCAACTCCGGGATGCCGGTCTTTGCGGCGACGGCAACCCAAATTTCGGGAACCAGGACCCCTTCCAAATCCAAAGTGACGATGGATTGTTTCATGGGAAGGCGGGTTCACGGCGCGACCGCCGCATCACAAGCGCAGCGGATGCCGGTGTAATGGATGTTCACGACGGCCGCGTCGTTGCCGCGCCGGTGCGCGCAGCGGAAACGGATTTTCTGCCAGCCCACGCATGTCCCGCCGCGCACCACGCGCGTTGCAACGTCGGTAGTGGCACGGGCATCCTGCCCGTGCGTCGATGCTTTGAAACTCACAGGCGGGACGCCTGTGCCACTAACAAACGGCGGGCGCAGATCGCCGATGGAGTAACGCCGATAAATGTCCCATTGATACGGCTCGGCGCACCATTCATCCACGTTTCCGGCCATTTGGAAAATGCCGAACGGCGAACAGCCTTGCGGATAAGCGTCCACCGGCGCGGTGGTCGCGCCTTTGCGAGCCGTGGCGTGACAGCGCAGAAAATCGTCGTGCCATTCGTTTCCCCACGGATAGAGCCGTCCGTCCGTGCCGCGCGCGGCTTTTTCCCATTCCAATTCCGTCGGCAAACGCAATCCAACCCAGCGGCAGTAAGCATCCGCGCCAAACCACGAGACGTGAACGACTGGATGTTTTTCAAAGCCGGGCGCGACGCGGTAAATAGTGGCACGGGCATCTTGCCCGTCCGATTCGATTGCACGCGGGACCGATTCATTGAAACTCACGGGCGAGACGCCCGTGCCACTAACCGCTTTGATTCGCTCCATCGCCGGCAGCCAAAGTTTCAGTTGTTCAGGCGGCGGACACGTCGCGTTGAGAAATTTTGCGAATTGCTCGTTCGTCACGGTGCATTCGCTCAAATAAAAATCCGGCAGAAACGCGCGGAACTGCGGCAACTCATCCAACAGCAAGAACTCGTGACCGCCGATGTCCATCAGCCGGGCGGCTTCAATCTGGTCCGGCGTTGAACCCATGATGAACTCGCCCGCCGGAATCAGCCGCATTACCGAACCATCTTTGGAATTTACGATTTGCGATTGGCGATTGACGGGCGCGTTGGTGTCTTTCAAATCGCGCAAATCGCAAATAGTAAATTGTAAATTCATTGGTTCACGCGACATGCAATCGCTCCTGGAACTGTTCCAACTCCTCAATGGCTTGTCTCAATTCGGGGGCTTTCGAGGCGCTTTGTTTCAGCGTGTGTTCGAGCGCGGCCAATTCGTCCAGCGCCTGTTGTTCGGCCTGTCGGGTCAGTTCGCTGATGCCTTTGGCCACGCGGTCGCGCCAGTTGGATGCCAGGCGCGAAAGATTTTTCTCGGTTTCCCAGCGCGATTTCCGCAGCAGCGAACGTTCAATCGCCGGACGGAACAAACTCATCGGAATGAGCGGGCTGATGAGGCTGAAGGCCGCGTCCACATAGCCGATGTCAATCGGCGGCGCGGCAGGTTCGGGCACTTCGAGAACGATGTCATGCGGGGCGAGCGTGACACCGAGCGCGGCTTGAACGTGTCCGGCGAGCCGGTGTTGTAGGGCTTGGAGCGTCCGCATCAGGTGTTGTTCCACGCGCTTTAGCGGTTCAAGGAACGTAGCCTTTTCCGCGCTCGAAATTTCAGTGAGTTCGCGGTTCAGGATCGTTTGCAACCATTCGCGCCAGGTTCGCAACAGCGGCGGCAGACGCGACGGCCATTGCGGAAGTTGTGCCTGCAACCCGGTTGTGATTTGTTCCTGCAAGGCTTCTTGTCGAGGTTTCAATTTCAGCAGGGACTGATTCAGCGCCTCTGCCGACCACTTGCGCGACAACACCTGAAGTTCTTCGCGGAACAAATCGAACTCGCGGCGCTCGTCCGCCAATTTTTCGCGCAACGCCGCGCGCGAGGATTCCGCCTGGGTCGCCGCCGCCAGCGCGACGCGCAGATAATCGAGCGTCCGCCCGACGAGCGAAAGCAGCTTGTGCCGCCCGATTTGGTCGGCAGCTTCGCCACGATTGCGGATGAGCGGCAGCAAAAGATTTTGCTCGAGCTCGGATTTGAGCGGCGCACATTCCGGCCGCACGGAGTAGAAAAAGACCGGCAAGTCCGTATCCCATTTCTGGCGGATTTGCTGCCGGACAAACGCCAGCACTTCGGCGCGCTGCGATTCGTTGAGCAAATCGGCTTTCGTGAGCAACAATACGATTTTCGGCGTGTGCCGGCGCAATTCGTCAAGCAGCGCCAAGTCGCGCTCCGACAATGGCGCGTCGCAACTGACCGCGACGAGCGCCGCGCCGACGTATGGCAGCCATTGGAAGGTGGTTTCCGTGTTGTGTGTGAATGCGCTGCCGAGTCCCGGCGTGTCCACAAATTCCAGCGGCTCCAACAGTTTAAGCGCGGGCAGTTCGACTTCGACCGACGCAACTTGCCTTTGATTGTTCGGATTTTCTTTCTCGCCGACGTAAAGGCCGATTTCTCCGAGCGGAATAGTTTTGGCGCTGCCGTTCAGAAAACGCACCGTGACCTTCTCGGCAGGCCCGGAACGCAGCCGCGTGATGACCGCCGTGAGCGGCACGACGCCGATGGGCAGAATGGCGCGTCCGGTGAGATGATTGAGGAACGAGCTTTTGCCCGCCTTGAAGCGTCCGAACACCGCCACGTCAATGCCGTGGCTGCTGCCGTTGAATTGTTTCCGGCACGCGGCGATTTGTGGCTGGAGATTGGCCAGCTTCAATTCCCCGGCCAGGCCGGAGACGCGGTTAAGAATGCCATCCACCTGATTCATGTTTCAGATGTGCTTGTTATCACTCTCGTCTTTCACTGTATAGCCGGATTCCTGGCGCGCGAGGTTGACCACGTGTTTCTTGGTGTATGCTTCAAACAATTCGTCCGGCGTAATCTCCATCACCTGCGCGAGTGAAATGAGGAAGTGCAGCAGGTCCACGATTTCCACGCGCGCGTTTTGTTTGTTGAATTTCTGGTAGCTTGCCCACCACTTCCACGGGACGCAATCCACCAACTCCGCCAATTCCTGGTCCATCGCGCGGGAGTAATTGAGAATCCACTGCGGCCGCTCGGCTTCCGTCATCCTGTCGGTGTCCACGCCGATGCGCTGGTTGAGGAGCTTTTGGAGGTAAAAAAGTCCCGCGAGCTTGTCGGGATGTTTTTGGAAATAGGCGTTGAACTGTTCGTAAGGATTTTGGCCCATCAGCAAATGTCCACCGGTGCGCAACACTTCGGCCAGAACGTCCACCGTCTGCGGCTCAAGCCGCGTGCCGCGATACGCCCGGACGGTTTGCTCCACATCGTATTCCGCGCGGCGAAGCGAAACCTCGCCGTCCTCCCAAATAGCGTAGGCTGCGCGCGGGTCGCCGTCCTTGGGCTGGCCGACGCTGCCGGGATTGACGATGAGCGTCCGGCGAAATTGCGTTTTTGTCGGCTTGTGTGTATGGCCGACGAACAGAAAATCGGGATAATTGACGCCGTTCAATTCGGATTCCCAAAGCGTTATCGAAACTTGTTCCGGCAAATAGGCGTAAAGCGGGTCCGACGGCACGGCGTGGCATGCGACACAGATGGATTCATCCAACTTGAACCTTTGCAACGGTTGCAGCCCGGCGAGAAATTGTTTCATTTCAGGAGCCAGCACCCGCTTGCTCAGTTCCTGAGTAGCTGCCGCCAGCATCTTGTAAGGAACGGACGAACGCGGATCTTCATCCAGGGCAACCGCGCGGTCGTGATTGCCTTGAATCAGCCAATCGGGAGTGAGCGACTTCATCGCCCACGCGACACATTTCACAGGCTGCGGGCCGTAGTTGACGAGATCGCCGAGACAAAGAATCTGGTCGGCATCCGGCTCGGCGGCCAGCACCGTTTGCAGCGCCGGCCAGTTGCCGTGAACGTCTGATATGAGCAGGATTTTCATGGCTTACTCGACACAGTTCGTGCCGGGGTTTTCGCAGTGCCGTCGAAATGTTCCACTGCCGGCCCTTTTCCGGTTCGCAATGCTCCTGTGATTTGATGCAGGATGTGTGCCGGAAGCCCAAGTCCATCATAGGCACGGACAGTTTCCTCGACATCATACGGCGCCCGGCGGAGCGTGACGTTGCCGTCCTCCCAAATCGCATAGGCTGCCCGCGCATCTCCATCCTGCGGCAGGCCGACACTGCCGGGATTGACAATGAGCGTTTTCATCAAGCGCGTTTTCATTGGCACGTGTGTGTGACCGAGGAAAAGGAAATCCGGCAGACCAGCTCTGACGACTTCCGATTCCCAAAGTGTCGCCGAAGCCGTTTCCGCCATGTAATGGTATAGCGGATCTTTGGGCGAAGCATGGCAGGCAACGCACTTTCCTTTGCCAGACTTGAACGAGCGCATTGGTTCGAGTTCGGCCAGGAATTCTTTCATTTCGGGCGTCAGCAAGCGGCGGGTGAACTCCTGCGTCGCTGCCGCCACTGGCGCGAAGGCAGGCGAACAGTGCGGGTCTTCATCAAAACCCACCGCGTAATCGTGATTACCCTGAATGACTCCTTCCGGGGGCAGAATCTGATCGGCCCAGGCGACGCACTCGGCCGGTTGCGGGCCGAAGTTGACGAGGTCACCAAGGCAAAGAACCCCACCAGCATCAGATTCGGCTTCGAGAACAGCGCGGAGTGCGGGCCAATTGGCATGGATGTCCGATACGATGAGCATTTTCATAACTCGCTACCAATTTATCTTTGTTTTGGTAGGAGTCATTAGCCGGAAGGCACTTTCCCGCGCACGGGAGGCAGATTCCATTGCCTGATTCATTATAGCATCCGCCGCTTCAATGGCAAGCGCGCAACCCCAGTGGGGTTTTGTGATGATTCAGGATTTATTCTGTCAATCCGCGCTTTCCGCCGCTTGGCGCAGCGCGAGAAACGCCTCTTTCAAGCCCTGGCTGACGGCACTATCCGGCTCGTGAAGAACAAGGGTTTGGTATTGGTCGAGGAAATCCTTCCGCAGCCGATGAAAGAGATGCAGGAAATGGCGCAGGAATCCGATGCAATCAAGAATCGCAATTTCGACGCCGCCCGTCTCGTCATACTTGGAGCGGGCATAATCACGAACATCTTCAGACACAGGCTCGGTAGTAATGAAGATGTAATTTTGAACGTGTTTCCCTTGTGCGGCGATTTTCTGGAGCGCGCGGTCAATGTCGCCATTCAGCACAGCCTTGTTCTTCATCTCGTAACTCGTCACGACTTTATCATCGCCAAGGATCGTGATTTGAACGTCCCCGACCGCGCCCGTTTGCTCGTCGGCGGCATTGTGCGCGGTGAGATTCAACACCCGTTCGCCCAATTTTGTTTTTGCTGCCTCATAAGCCGCCGCGACAATCAGCACCGGCAGACGGCTTGAACCTTTGTAGCGTAGATGCGTTTCGATCAAATACACAGTCGCTTCTGACGAGAGCGGCAGCGCATCGGCCACGCGGCCAACGCCGGACAGAAGTGTTTTAAGACGCGCCTTGCGTGCGTCACGGTCAAGCAACAGCAACCGGATGGATTCGTTCAAAACGTCCTGTGCCGAGGCTCGATCGGCATGAACGTCATCAAGAAGTTTCAGGGCGCTCTCATACATCACCATCGGACGCCCAACCAAAACAACTTTCGTCGTCAGCGTCTGATCCATGTTGCGCAACGTAGGCGTGAGAAAGGCCGTCGTCGAATTGCAGGGCAGATTGTGTTTTGTGATGAAACCGCCAATGAATTGTTCATCATAACTGCGGCCGGAGAAACAATCCTTGCTCCCGATCTTGGTGTAGGGCTTGCGCGGGTCAACTTTCGAGTCATCCACCTTTGCCAACATGCAGGCCATGAGCAGCCGCGCTCCGGCGCGATTGCTTGGGCAATTCACAACCGAAAGAACCCGCGCCGCAATTTTTTCGTCGTGAATAAACGAATGGCCGAGATTCGCCTGCGCGCGTTTGAGTGAAACCTCAAGCAGCTTGGAACAATTCTCCATGTGTGTGCCTGCCGTTTTGTTTGATTTTCTGCGGGTCGTAATTTGTCCAAAGCACTTCCACGCGCTTGTCCTTGGTGGAATGGTTCGTGCGTTCGGGCGAAACCGTCTTGCGCCACTTCGGGGCCGGATAAAGTTTTTCGAGAATGGGCGCCTGATAATTTGAAAACGCCACCATGCCTTGAACCGAATTCAAAACGTCCGCGAGTTCCCAGTGTTGCGTGTCGGTCATTTCAAAGCCGTAAGCCTTCGAGTCGCCGCGCGTCGAATGGACGTAAGGCGGGTCACAGTAAAACAGCGTGCCCGGCGAGTCATAAAGCCGGATGACGTCAATGGCCGGGCGATTTTCGATTTGCACGCGCAACAATCGCTGCGCCACTGCCGGCAAATCCTCCACCGCGCCGAGCCACCGGCTGATGACGCCGCTCATGCCGGCGCGACTGGTGTTTTTGCAATTCGCCCAGCGGCCGATTGTGGCTGTCTGCGCCAAACCCGTCCGCACTTGGCGGGCGCGAACGTAAAATCGCCGGGCGCGTTCCAATGGCGACAAATCGGGACTGACCTCGCAGGCAATGGCAAATTCCTCGCGCGCGAACGGAGTCAATCCGATGGCTTCAATCATCCGTTCCTTTTCCTCGCGGAGCACGCGGAAGAAATTCACCACTTCGCCGTCAAGGTCATTGAATGTTTCCACCGGCGACGGGTCTCGATTGAGCAGCACCGCGCCGGAGCCGGCAAACGGCTCGCAGTAATGATGACAGGCCGGAAGCAACGGTAACAGCCAATCCAAATGCGAGAATTTTCCGCCATACCAGCCGAACGGGATGAGTTTCTTTTTCTCGACAAGCCGGGCGACTGGCGGCGGCGCAGTCCGTCCGCGCCGCGAAAAATCGCCATTGACGCGATACGGTGGCGAATCCTCATGCAATGCGGTGACGCCTTTATGCTGGCGTTTGGCTTTGCCGATTCGCTGGTTTTTCTTGGACATTTGATTCGCGCTGAACGGATGATACCAACTCCGTGGTTGGCTTCAACCCAGATAACCCAGAAAATCGGAAGTGGCGCTTCACGACAGGCCCGCCGATCCAAAGTAAATTATGATTGGGGGTAAAATCCTCGTCCATCACAGAAGCAACAGTCTTTGTTACCTCCCTGACATCTGCAAGTCCTGTAACCGGCAGGCACTTCTACAGCCAGCCGCACCCGTAGACCAGCGCGGTCTTGCTGAACCGGTGCTGCTGCTTCCTGCAAAATTACACTCGCACCACCTAGTGCTGTAGCTAGTCGTTGAAGGCTTTCACCGGTGTTTTTCCAATGACGTTGATCTTCAGTTCCATTTGCTGCGCCGCCTGGAGCAACCGAAACGACTCGCATCCCGGAGTTAACAATTTGCGCACGCAGAATTTCCTCCACATCCTTTATTCGACTGCCACCGCCGGTTAGCCAGACATGCGATGGCATTTCGCCGGCAGCAAAAATTGCAATTTTTTCCCATACAGCGGTTGCAAATTGCTTTGTTGCAGTTGCAACCAATTCATGATCTTCCCCTGTGCCGAGTTCCAGCACAACGGGATTGCCATTCACACGCGTTGGCAACGGCCACGGCTGATTTTGATACAGCAAAATTTTGTATTCTTCCATCGCCTGAAAACTAAAATCAGCCCAAGAAAAACCATGTCGCAGTTCGAGTGCTGCAAGTAGGGGCTTGTCGAGCTGATTGATGATGCCAAGCGCATGGCTTTCCTGACGAATTGCACGCAACCCGTCTGCTGGCGCAGTAAAGTCAAATGTGAGTTTTGCGAGGTCTGTAGTGAATGCGCCAATGTCCACTACCATGACGGTGAGCAGATTTCCATGAACTCCGGCAAGGTGATATTGCCGTAGAGCGCGCAAATACACATTGTTCTCATGGACATCGTCTGCAAATATATCAATCAGACTTGCCCAACATTCCCCTGCTGCATTGCGGCGAACGGCATTTTTCCCGCCGGTAAATAAACCGAGCGTATTAGCGTGCGGCTCTCTGAGCCTTAAGAATCAGCGTTGGATCATTCCATCCGCTCAAATCCATGCAACGAGCAAGCAGAACGGCATTTTCATCGAACGTAGTAAATGCCGGCATCGCGATGCGCGTCTGACATTTCGTCACATCGATTCCCACCGGCTTGATCTGTTCGAGTTTCACCCTCAACCAATCAAAAAATCTGTGTGCTATGATTGCTGCCGTGATCGAATCTTTATCGTTCTGGGGACGAAATAAATCGGCTTTCCAATTTTGGAATACCTGCATCTCCTGATTCGGATTCATTCCCGCAGCTCTCCGTCCAAAATTCCATGGTTGATTTGCGTCACGAGTTCGGATCGCGAGTGAAGGGATCAGTGGGCTGTTGTCAATCATCAGAACATTCGCTTCTTCCTGAAGTGTCCCAGTGCGCTCTGGAATGCAGGCTGGACGATAAGCAACTTTCGTATAAGATGCTCCCAGATCTATGCTCAATGTCGCTTCAAACATGGCTTCCTCCTTGCCCTTTTGTAACCTTCGCACGCATTACGGCCTCCTCATTGAATGCCCAACCGGATTCCAAAATTTTGACTCGTTCACCAGGAATTAGCCCACCGTCAACATCCTCATGCTGCAACGGATCATACGAAACGGTGTCGCCACTTTTGCCGATCGGAGTAAGCCCCATGTAGCGGGCAGTAACTGAAAGAATATCTTTTACTGGAAATCCTTCATTTGCTTTTTCAAACGCTAGGGCAATGTAACGCGCACCCTGCAAATTAACGCACAATTTTCCCGGCATAGGTGTTTCTTCATTTCGCAAATTTTCCAAAACCCATATATCAGATTGAACAGCTTCCCCCCTTGCTAAATTGCGGGCCTGCCGCATCGTTTTGCTGATGGCGGTCAGAACCGCTTTGGTATTTTGGGTGCGGGGGTTATTCAACAGAATACCTGTCCCAAGTCGCGCCAATGCTACGGTGATAAATTTGCGTTCTTCGCTCCCCGTTGCAGTTGATATGTCAAACACAAGATTTACGAATTCGGTAATGGCTATGTCGGATTCTTCTTGCGCCAACAGCTTCGGTAACAGGTCAACAATTGTTTTGAACAATTCTCGATTTGAGCGGATAACCTCGCTCAAGGTGCGGATTCGGCCCTGATTCGGCCAAGTATCCCGCAAAATGGACAGAAGCAACTCGCCGCGCTTGTCCTTTTTTAACGCAAAAGCCAACGCTTCATTCCATGGAGCCAGGTATCGCGGGCGGGGATGTCGTGCAAAAAACAATTCAAGCAACGGCAAAAACATGTCTGGCTTTGCATGACCCAGCAACCAATCTGCACCAATGGTCACGTAAGTCTGATCTGGTTGGCTTAGCAAATGCGACTCCACTTGTCCCTTGGATAATTTTGCCGCCTTCATCCATTTATCCAAACAGATTACGGTCGGAGCAATTGACAGAATTCGTTCCAAGTCCAAGGTGTTTAAGAAATCAATACAAACAACAAAAACCACAGACGCTGTTTTTGCAAAACCTCTTTCAAGAAGGCCATGGAGCGATCCAAAGGTATCTTCCATTTCCCGCCGACATTCGTTGGCAGGACGAGCAATATTTGAATAAATCTGCTCCAGAAGTTTGCGAAAATTGGGGTCTGAAACGTCGTTAAGAATTTTATTAAAATCCTCGAAAATCTTGCCGGATTTCAAATCGGCTTTCACCTTCCTTGATGCCGTTTTGAAAACGGTCGCAAGTTTGTAGTCCAGCGATTTCATTTTTTGTTTCACATTATTTCCGCCGAAAAGATTGTGCGCGGGAAATTTGTCGCCGTCAATTCGTGGTTGGAAAAGAGAAAGCCGGAATTTTTCAATCCCGGTCATTTCGTTTATTCAGCATTAAATCACGCCGTCAGCCGTTTCCAGAGTTTAACGTCCTCAAGTTTTTGTTTGATGGCGTTGGTGAATTTTGCGCCGAGCGCGCCGTCCACGATGCGATGGTCGCACGAGAGCGTGAGCTTCATCACCTGGCACACGACAATCTTGCCGTCGCGCACGACCGGCTGCGGCTTGGTGCTGGCCACGCCGATGATGGCGCTTTCGCCGGGGTTGATGATGGCATCGAAACTTTCCACGTCCATGCCGATGCTTACGTTTTCCATTTTTTCAAAACGTCGAGGTCTTTCTGAATGTCGGATTCGCCCGTTGTCGCGTCCGACAATGGCTCGAACTGCGCGCGATAAACTCCCGCACGGGTGTCGAAGGCCTCGCGCAATTCTGCCAAGGCATCCTTATGCCATTGTTCGAGCCGTTTGCCGGCGAGGTTGAAGAACTCCGAAAGCGAATCCTCCAACTGCCCGGACATTTTGGATTCCGCAAAACGCCGCAATGCACGCTGCCCCAGCAGCGAAAGCAATGGAGGTTTTTGCAACGTCAGCCGCGCTGCCAACGGCGAGGAATCCATGATGGGCAGTCCTGCCACCTTCGGCAATTCCTCCGGCGGCCCGCGCCGGGAGCCGGAGGCGGCATGCGCTTGTTCCAGCGTGGCCGTGAGCCGCCCGCGGGCTTCTTCAACGGATTGCACAAAGACCGCACTCACTTGCGCCAGAAATCGGTTCAACGACCCCGAGAAAACCCCAGCCACATCCGAGGCCGGATTTTCGCCATTGATGCCAGGCGGATGCGATGTCAGTTGCGACGGCTGGCAGCGCGGATGGGGCAAGCCCGCGCGTGTTGTAACCAAAGGTCCTGCCCTCCTTCTCAGCCGATTCCAGAATCGCGCTCGCGCCGCGCAACGCCTCGGCGGCTTGCTTCAAATCACCAACCTTGGGGGTTGGCTTTGGCCCGCGCGCAGCATCGAGGCGGGCGCCGAGCGCATCGGCCACCGTTTCCCGCAACAAACCAATCTTGCGCTTGAGCGAGGCCGCGGTCGCTTCACGATGCGATTCCAGCATTGGCTTGAGTTCTTTCTCAAACCATTCTTCGCAAAGGTGCGCTTCCGGCCCAATCACACTCGCCAGATGCACCGGCAAGTCCAGATTTACTCCCGAGAGCAAATGCTGATGGACATAATCCATCATGCGTTGACGATCTGGCGGCCCGAGCAAATCCGCTTTGCTGATGAGCACCATCGCCCTTGCTCCGGCACGATAGAGCGATTGCACCACTACGAGGTCTTCGTGGCTCAAAGCCGACCCGGCATCAAGCAGCACGATGCCGAGGTCGCATTTCGGCAAATACGCGACCGTTTCTTCCGCGCCCGTGGTCGCCAGCGAGCCCAGCCCCGGCGTGTCCACGAACGTCACGCCCTCGCGCAGCCGCCTGGCCGGAACCAGAACGTGAATGCGCGTGACGTGTTTGGCATTGGCTGGATTTTGCTGTTCTGTGGAAAACTCAACAAGGCGCGACAACTCGACTTCCTCCGGCTTGCTCTCCGCAAACTCGATGGTTGCCTGCGGCTGCGGGCCGAAGCTGATTCGCGTCGGCACGGCGGTCACCGGAGTCACGCCAATGGGAAGAACATTTTGTTCCAACAGATGATTCAACAACGACGACTTGCCGGAACTGACACGACCGAAAACACCAATTTCAAAGGCTGTGGTTTCCAGCCGGTCCAGCAGCATCGCCAACGTGTTGCGAAATTCGACAAGGCCGTGGTTGGCGATGATGCGATCCAATTCACGCAACAGCTTGACTTCGTCGCGAGTCTGTTCGAGCCGCAGAAGACGAGCCTGCAAATCGGCCGTCGTTCCCTGGGCGAGATAGTCGCGAATGCGATTCAACTCGGCGTTCAGTTCCGCAACGATCTGGTCCATCGCCCGCATGTCTTCATCCGAAAGCTGTCCGTAGCCGCGCAGGTGCTCCGGGGTGATTTCGGCGACTGCGATACCGGCGAAGGCCAGGTGATTGCGCGCCGCCCACAACGCGCCGGAAATCGGCGGCCTCAGCGGAATTTTTAACTCTTCGAGAATGCGCCGCATCGCCTCGCGCACGCGCACGACATAATCATGCGTCACCTTGCGCTGGATGGGAGTCGTATCTTGTGAATATTCCTGAAAAGGCGAAGCGGAACCGGCGGAAGCTATGATGCGCTCCGCCTCGGAAAGCAGATTGTCCACGTATTGAAACGTGGAGAGCAGATGGCGGTGATGATTCTCGTTCATTGTGGGTGCGCCATCGGAAAAATCTCATGGATGCGCCGGTCCAGGTCCAGCCGTTGTAACGCGTGGGAGTTGCTCAAGTCGTAATGGCCGTGAGCGATCTCGGTCAGCAATTCACATAAAATTTTCGGATTGCCGGCCGACCGCCGATGCAGCCAATCCGCGATGTCCAGAACATTGGCCGGGATATGACCGTCACGAATAGCCGCTTTAATCAGCAGTTGAGTTTCACGGGGATGAAACGGTTTCAACTCCACGCGCTCGAATCGCACCAGCAACGGCCAGATACGGCCAACGTCCCACGGATGCTCCGAGCGGACACACAACCACACCGGCACGCGCTCGCTTACATTTTCGATGAACGAGCCGAGTTTGGGTGTCGTCCAGCTTGCCCCGTCAAAGACCACGGTGCGTTTTGTCGCCTTAAGCAATTTCAGCAGGCGATTCTTGCGCCGGACGAGATGGAGATCGCCGGCTTCCAAATCAAATTCCGGCTCCAGCGCCTCGCAAATTTTACTCAAACGTTCCGATGCCGGACAGACGCGCAAGCGAAGCGAATCGCGCAGATGTGCAACGAGTGCCGATTTCCCCACTCCTTCCGCGCCCAGGACCAGCACGTGCTTGCGTTGCGCGTGCAGCCGCTGAAGCAGTGCGATTTCCTTTGTTCGACCGACAAATGGCAACTGGATGTTCATGGAATCATGCTATCCCGCGCTCTTTGCCGCCTCTCCGAATATTTCCTGATACAAGTCCGCGCCAAAACTGGTTTCCAACGGCTCGCCCGGCAGCAACTTGAAAGTTCTCTGCCCATCAGCTTGCCGCTCGGCGCGCAGAAAAACTGCGCTGTCCATTTTGTCTTCCCAAAAGGCGCGGGCAAATTCATAGAGATGGGTCACGAAGACGATTTTCACGCGCGTTTCCAGCAAGGCGCGGACGATCTGCCGGGCAATCTCCGAACCTTCTATTTCATTCGTCGCGCCAAAAGACTCGTTGAACAGCAGCAGCGAATCTGGCGTCAGCGCATCGGCGATGCCGCTCATGCGGGCGAGTTCTTCGTCAAATTTCCCGCTCGTCATGGTGGCGTCTTCCTCGCGTTTGTAATGCGTGAGCAGGCTGCGGCAAATATCGGCGCTGAAAGACTCGGCGGCGACGAACAGGCCGCATTGCATCATCAATTGCGCCAGGCCGATGCCGCGCAAAAAAGTTGATTTGCCGCCCTGATTCGCGCCGGTGATGATGACGAGGTTCTTTCCATCGGCGTCCAAGACATTGCCGACGACGCTGCGCTCCATGCAGAGAGCGAGACTGACATCGCGCAAGCCGACGCAGGAAAGTTTGCGAGCGCCGGGCGGCGCCGGAACCGGGAAGCAAACCGGCACTCCCTTCCGGCCAAGCTGCCGGTGCAAATTCAGGCAACCGACATAGAAAGCCAGTTCCGTTCGCAGCCTGGCAAAGAAACTCGCAATGTGATCGGCGGACTGGGCGGCGGCATTCGCAACCAGATTAATTCCCCGCTCTTGCAGTTCCGAGGATGCCCGAAAGCCGGCATCGTCGCGCGGATCAATGTGAAATGTGTAAGCGGATGAGTTCCATGAAAAAACGCGCTGAATCCAACTTGGTCTGGGTCGCAACGACTTGCGCAAGACATAATTGACGCCTTGATTGCCGGTGCCCAATTCCCCGCTCATCAGCACGCCATCGCGGAATTCCAGTTCCTTGAGATGAGCTTTGACGGCGGCAAAATAATCGTCCGCCAATTCCGCCTTGAGCATCCTGAAAAAGGCCGTGAAGCCCTCCGACTCGAATTTGCCCGCCTGTTCATCGGCGACCTGTTTCAGCCTGGCGAGTTCGTCCATCAACACTTGAAGCAATCGAGTCGCATCATATAATATGCCGTGCGGATAACGGCTGGAGATGCTCAACCAACGCCGTCGCTCGCCCTCGGTCGCTTCCACGGCAATGTCGTAAAGGTCTCTCACGACACGCTCATTCCGCAGACAGTCCTTCAGCACGGCCTGGCGGTAGAGGATGGTTTCGGGATCGTCTTGCAAAGCCGACAAGATCGCCTGCCTCGCCACTGCGAACAGGCATTTGTCGCCGCCCGCCATCGCCCCAAACAAGGTGTTCAGTTCCAAATCCTGCGTCAGCGCCTCTTCGTTCGGCAACAATTTCGGTCCGGCTTTGGCATCCCAAGGACGCATTACCAGCGATTCCAGCTCCCGGCCGAAATCCCCGTCACGATACATCAGATGCGCTTTCATAGACACGAATTGCACGAATTAACGCGAATTGTGCAGCCTCTTTCATTAACACCCGGCTTCAGCCGGGTGTTAGAAGCGCCACCGTCAGCGAGCCGTTTCAACGGCTTGCCAGCGCGGGGGAAACCGTTGAAACGGTTTTTATTCTGTGCTTTGGCCTTCACCGGGCTGAAGCCCGGTGTTAATAAGAAGCCGCAATTAAGTGAAGCGTGAGTTCCGTTTTTCATTCGTGTTAATTGGTGAAATTCGTGTCTTCAGCCGGTCGTAGGTGAGCCGGTATTTCTCGGCAATCGCCAGTGCGTAGGCCAGTCCGTCCGCCGGCCTTCGCTCAATCTTGTAGGTGCGCAATGTCCGATTTTCCGGCGCGACCGCAGCGACGACGCTCACGGTCTTTTCATTGAAGGAAGCAAGTTCATCCAGAAAAGTCACGCAGACGCACAATGAATCCAGTTGTGATAGTTGTTCCAAAATCTTCCTGCCCAAATGGACCCCGTCTTTGACACTCGTGGAGGAAAAAATCTCGTTGATGATGACGATGCTGTTCGGCGTGGCCTGTTCGAGAATGTTATGAACCCTGACCAGATCATCCTGCAACTTGCCGCGTAGCGTCGTGATGTCCTCCTCCCGCTCGAAGTGCGTGAACAGCCGGTCGAAAAGAAAGAGCCGTGCCTCCGAACCTGGAACGGGACAGCCCAGGCTCGCCAGATAGTGCAACTGCCCAAACGTGCGGGCGAAGGTGGTCTTGCCGCCCTGGTTCGGACCGGTTACGACAAAAATCCGTTCCGGCCCACTCAAAGAGAAATCATTGCAGACGATAGTGGCGCGGGCATCTTGCCTGCGTGTTTCTGGGTTCCTTGCTTCTATGGATCGAACGGGCGGGACGCCCGTGCCACTAAGAAGTTTGCCGGCCAGTGCCAGATCAAAGCCGTCGCGGTTGCAAACGTCCTTGCGCGTGTCTGAAACCTGCGGATAGCAGAACTTCAGCCCGTTGCGCTTGAACTTTTCCGCATACTCCAGATACGCGATGTAAAACTGAATCTCACGGTCAAACGTGGCAATTGTTTTTTCCAGAAAGTCTCCATGCTTCGCGCAAAAGTCGTCCAGCGCGCGAAACGCTTCGGGATTCAGTCTGGCCACGCGGTCCAGTATCGCGGCCTCGATGTGGTTCATGCCCGGAATGGTCGTGGATTTGACCCGATAGTCCTTCACCGCGCCTTGCTTGAACTTCGCAAATGTTTCCTCGACGGCGGCAGTGTAATCAATTTCGGAATCACAGGGGCGCACCGTGACGCTGCCACCCTTGATGAGCACGCAATAGCAGATGGCTGACAAAACGGAGCGCAGCGTTTTCACTTCCTGGTAGAGCGTCTTGAAACGGTCGGATTCGGCATACCGGGCTAGATATTCACGGAACGCCAGCAAGCCGCGCGAATTGGGATTGGCCCGTTCCAGATCGCGCTGCAATTCCACGGCCGCTTCGCAATAAGTTTCCACCGCGTCCAGAAACCACCGCTCCTTTGAGTATTGGTAGCGCCAGTTTTGCGCGGCGGCGAGGTGATTGCGCATGGAGTGCATCCAATTCGAGAACGATTTAATGTCCGCGAACAGCGATCCGCTTTCGAGGTCTCGCATGATTTCCTGCCGATAAACAATCGCCGCGAGGTCGGTCAGGCGGGTGTAAAAGAACGGCTTGAGATTGTATTCCTCCCGGCCCGCTGTGATGGCGTCCACGATCTGATTGAGGTTCAAATCCCGAAAAAAGGCCGGCGGCTCAACTTTTTCGCCGAGGTTTCCAGAGTCTGGAGATTCAAAAAGAATACTTTGGTAGCCCGTATTGGAAGGGGCGCTCCCGCGAGCCGCCGCTTCCTCCTGCCGGCCCGCTGAACACGCCTTGAGTTCAAGGCGCTCGTCTGAACTGGTTGTTTGCATGACTCGTTACCGATACTGGTTCAGTTTCGGTAGAAGTCATTAGCCGGAAGGCGGTTCGCCGCTAGGCGGGCAGGCAAACTTCATTGCCTGATAAAACCTATCACCTTTTGGGCTGAATACAACCATTCCGCCAGTATGCCCGGCGGTTGAAGGGAGCGCGCTCGGCCCGAACACGGTGACCGAATTTCTCCCGGCCACTCCCCACCTTACTGGAGTTTGCATGGCGGTACCCAAGTCACGGGGTTTCTAAAATCAAACTATCATTTCCAACGAGCATTAAACACCGCGCCACCGTAACGCGATTTTTTGCCCAACTCGCGTTCGATGGCGAGCAAGCGATTGTATTTTGCAATGCGCTCTGAACGGCAGAGTGAGCCGGTCTTGATTTGACCGGCATCGGTGCCGACGGCGAAATCCGCGATAAAAGCGTCTTCGGTCTCGCCGGAGCGATGCGAAATCACCGTGCCATAACCGGCCTTCTGCGCCATCGCCACGGTTTCCAGCGTCTCGCTGACCGTGCCGATTTGGTTGAGTTTGATGAGAATTGCGTTGGCAATGCCGTCACGGATGCCGTCGGCGAAAATTTTCGGATTGGTGACAAAGTTGTCGTCGCCGACAAGTTGTCGCTTGTCGCCCAGCGCCTTTGTAATCGCCAGCCAGCCTTCGCGATCTTCCTCGCCCATGCCGTCTTCGAGGGAGAGAATGGGATATTTGTCCAACCAACTGCGATACAACTCAACCATTTCGGACGGCGACTTGCGCGAGTTGTCGGATTTTTTGAAGACGTATCCGCCATTGTCGTAAAATTCGCTGGCGGCCGGATCAATGGCCAGTGCGATGTCTTTTCCCGGCTTGTAACCGGCCTGGCTGATGCCTTCGAGTATCAATTCCACCGCCTCATCGTTGGTCTTGAGACTTGGCGCGAATCCGCCTTCGTCGCCCACGGCGGAAACCAGTCCGCGCTTTTGCAGAATTTTCTTGAGCGTGTGAAACGTTTCCGCCGCGTAGCGCAATGCCTCGGCAAAATTTGGCGCGCCGATGGGGAACAGCATGAACTCCTGAAAATCCACGTTGTTCGTTGCGTGCGCGCCGCCGTTGAGCACATTCATTTGCGGCGCAGGCAGAGTGAATGGTCCCTTGCCGCCATGCAGTTTGCGGATGTAAGCGTAAAGTGGTTGATCCGAATCCAGCGCCGCCGCGCGGCACACGGCCATCGAGACACCAAGAATGGCATTCGCGCCGAGCTTTGATTTGTTTTCCGTGCCATCGAGCTGGCACATCAGCTCGTCAATCTCTTTTTGCGCGTGCGGTGATTTGCCTTTCAGTTTCGACGCGATGATTTTGTTGACGTTGGCGACCGCCTTGAGCACACCTTTGCCACCGTAGCGTTTGGCGTCGCCATCGCGCAATTCCACGGCTTCGCGGATGCCGGTGGACGCGCCAGACGGCACGCAGGCCGTGGCGGTAATGCCGTTGGCGAGCGCGAGGTTGACCATGACGGTCGGGTTGCCGCGCGAGTCGAGAATTTCCTGTGCGTTTATTTTTTCAATTTTACTCATAATTTTTCTACCGTTCGTTGTATGTTTAGTTTTACCAAAGCAATAATCCCAGCACGCCAATCGCCACCGCCAGCATTGCCGCCAGCAGCACATAAGCGGCGTAGGCGTTGAGGCGCCCGTGGTGCATGGCCGCGAGGCGGTTGGCTAAATTTGTCACGGTATTCCGCACCGGCTGGAGGAACCAACGGTCCACCACATGCACTTCCACGCGCTCACGGCGGATGGCGGTGCGGAAATGTTGCGCCACCGTCTCGCGGCTGTCCGAAACCGTCGTTGGCCGGAACACCGCGTCGAAAATCACGCGCACCGGATTGGAAAAGCCCGTCGCCGTGTAAGTCATCTCCGGCAGCAACCGCCGCACGCCGCCGTCCCAACGCTCGCGCCGCGCCAATTTCCGGCTTCGCGTCAGCCACAAACGAACGATGACATAGGTTAGCACCAGCAAGGCGATGAGCACAACGACCATATAGGAAGTGGACATGGCAAAAACGACGGGATTTGCCGCGCCGCCGCGATGCATCACGACCAGGCCGCGTCCGGGCAAAACGTTCTGTCCGACTTGCGCGCCCAGGTTGTGAAAATCCTGCGCGAACGCGGGCGGCAGCGTGCTGTGCGCGGGATTGGAGGCGAAGAACGGCGGCACCAGCGCATCCATCGCATTCGCGCCTGTGAACGGGGTAATCACGTCATCCAAGACCGGGATCACATAAGTCGGCAGCACGCCCAGCAGCAGGCACAACGCCGCCAGAAGGCCCATGGACACGGTCATGGAGCGAGGCGCTTCTCGGGCCTGGTCCACGTCGCTGGACCGCCCCACGCCGAGGAAAGTCATGGCGAAGGCTTTGACGAAGCAGTTGACCGCCAGAGCCGTCGCCAGCGCCAGACCCGCGCCGCACAGGACGAAGACGATCTTCGCGCCGGTGGCGCCAGTGAAAGAGAGTTCGGCGCTCCGCAGGAGCACCTGGAGGGTGAGCCATTCGCTGACAAAACCGTTGAACGGCGGCAACGCCACCAGCGCGATGGCGCCGATGAGGAAAAACAACGCCGTCCACGGCATCCGCTTGATCAAACCCCCGAGCCGGTCAAGGTTCCGCGCGCCGACCGTGGCGTCCACCGAAGCCGCCGACATAAAGAGCAGGCCCTTGTAAAAAGAATGGTTGCTCATGTGATAGACGGCGGCGATGAACGCGATGGTCGCCAACACCGGTTGGCGGGCCGCGGCGAAGACCAGACCCGCCCCCAGCCCGATGGTGACGATCCCCATTTGCTCGACAGTATGGTGCGCCAGCATCGTTTTCAGATTGTGCTCGATGTTGGCATACAAAACACCGATCAACGCGGAAAGCGCGCCCACCAGCAGAACGATCAGTCCGGGAATCACACTGGTCACCGGCAGCAGGTCCACGTTGACGCGCATGATGCCGTAAATCCCAAGATTCACAATCACGCTTGACAGCACGACGGAGATATTCCCCGGCGCAACCGGGTGCGCGCGCGGCAACCAGGAATTGACCGGCACCAGACCGGCCTTGACGCCGAAGCCGAAGAACGTCAGCAAAAAAATTACCCAGCGCGCCACACCGCCAAAACCTGCGCCGGCCGCTTTGAACGCGGAAAAGTCCAGCGAGCCGGCTTTCACGCCGCAGAACAGAAAAACCAAAGCGACCGCCATGAATCCCGCCTCGCTCATCGCCAGCATAAGATAACCCGCCCGGCTGGTTTCAGCGCGCCCGTGTTCGAAGTTGACCAGCAGATAACTCAAAATCGTCATCGTTTCCCACGCCAGCAGGAACAGCAGCGCGTTGTTGGCGATCAAGATTAAAACGATGGAGGCAAACAGCAGCAGATACCACGCCGTGAGCGCCTTGAGGTTGTAATGGCCGATATATCGCTTCAAATAACCCGCTGAAAAAATGGAACTGGCCAAAACCATGATTGCCGTCACAAACAAAAAAAGCGCCGAGAGCCGATCCAGTGAAACGGTAAGCGTTCCCAGTCCGCGAATCGTCCAGAGTTCGCCCCGGAAAATTTGTCCCGACCACAGGACGTTGCCGCTAACCCACAATGTCAGCAGTGAAGTGAACGAACCGACCCAGGCCAGTAGCGCGGGATTGCGCCGGTCGGGAACAAAAATCCCCAGCAGCGCGCCGGCGGCGCACAGCGCGAAAATCAATTCCAGCAATAATCCATTCGCGCCCATAAAATTAGTGGCACAGGCGTCTCGCCCGTGCGATTCACAATGCTATCAAGTCTGGCAACTCACGGGCGAGACGCCCGTGCCACTACTCACGACATTCGGAACAACAATATCAGCAACGCGGTCAGCAACGCCAACAACACGTAGGCGGCATAAGCGTTGATGCGCCCGTGATGCATCACGGCCAGTTTGCCAGCCAGTTTCATGACCACACTCATCACCGGTTGTATCGCATACCTGTCCACGACATGTACTTCTCCCCGTTCGCGGCGGATCGCGGTGCGGAAATGTTGCGCCACGGTTTCGCGCGTGTCTTCGACTGTCGTGGGCCGGAACACCGCGTCGAAAATGACGCGCACCGGATTGGAGAAGCCAGTCGCCGTGTAAGTCATCTCCGGCAGCAAACGTCGCACGCCGCCGTCCCAGCGCGTTCGCCGCGCCAATTTCCGGCGTCGTGTAAACCACAGGCGGACGACAACGTAAGTGAGTCCCAGCAAAACAATCAGCGCCACCAGCATGTAGGAAGTGGACATGGCAAAGACGACCGGATTTTCCGTGCTGCCGCGATGGAGCACGACCAAGCCGCGTCCGGGCAAAACGCTTTGTCCAACTTGCGCGCCCAGATTGTGGAAATCTTCCACGAAAGCGGGCGGCAAAGTGTTGTGCGCCGAATTCGAAACGAAGAACGGCGGCACCAGCGCGTCGGCGCTGGAATCCGTCCACGGTTGCAGTTGACGGCTCAACACGGGAATCATGTAAGTGGGCAGCACTCCGAGCAACAAGCAGAGCGCGGCCAGAAAAATCATCGGCACAATGGACGCACCTCGCGCTTCAACGGCTTTCGCGGCTTCTTCCGAACGCGACATGCCGAGAAAGCCCATCGCAAACGCCTTCACAAAACACGTCACGGCCAATGCCGCCGTCAGCGCCAGTCCCGCGCCGCACAGCGCGAAAACCAATTTCACGAGCGTCGAGGGCAGTTCCGCCGAGCGCAGCATGGTTTGCAGCGTGAGCCATTCGCTGACGAACCCATTGAATGGCGGCAGCGCCGAAATTGCCAGCGCGCCAACCAAAAAGGCACCCGCCGTCCACGGCATCGCGCGAATCAGGCCGCCGAGTTTGTTCAAATCGCGCGTGCCGGCACGGTCGTCCACCGTTCCCGCGCCGAGAAAGAGCAGCGATTTATACACCGAATGATTGATCATGTGATAAAACGCGGCGATGAACGCGATGCCTGCCAGCGCGGGTTTGCCGTACGTGGTGAAAATCATTCCCGCGCCGAGGCCGGCGGTGACGATGCCGATGTTTTCAATTGAACTGTGAGCGAGCATCGCCTTGAGGTCATTTTCGGTGGTCGCGTAGAGAATTCCGACCAGCGCGGAAATCGTCCCTATAACAAGCACAACCACGCCCGCGCCGATCATCCCGTTTTGCGTGACGGGCACGAGGTCGAGATTCACGCGAACGATTCCGTAAAGTCCAAGATTCAAAATCGTGCCGGAGAGAATCGCCGAGACGTTTGCGGGTGCGGCGGGATGAGCGCGCGGCAGCCAGGTGTTGACCGGCACAAGTCCGGCTTTCACACCGAAGCCAAAAAAAGTCAGCAAAAAAATCGTCCAACGGGTGAAGCAGCCGAAATTTGCGCCCGCTGTTTTGAACGCGGAAAAATCCAGCGAGCCGGTTTTCACCGCAAGGAAGAGGAATACCAACGCGACTGCCACGAAGCCCGCCTCGCCCATTGCCAGTATGAGATAACCCGCGCGGCTGGTTTCGTCGCGCCGGTGCTCGAAGTTGACGAGCAAATAACTCAAAATGGACATCGCCTCCCACGCCAGCAGAAACAGCAGCATGTCGTTCGCAATCAGAATGAGCACGATGGAAGCGAACAGCAGCAGATACCAGGCATTGAGCGCCTTGAGATTGTAATGCCCGGCATACCGCTTCAAATAATCTGCCGAAAAGATGGAACTGGCCAGAACGACCACCGCCGCTACTGCCAGAAAAAGCGCCGACAAGTGGTCGAGCGAGATGGTCAGCGTTCCCCAGCCGCGAATCGTCCAGAGTTCAGCTTGGAAAATGTGGCCCGACCACAGGACGTTGCCGCTGGCCCACAACGCCAGCAGCGCCGCCAGCGAACCGGCCCAGGCCAGCAGCGCGGGATTGCGCCGCTCAGGGACAAAAATCCCCAGTAGCGCGCCAGCAACGCACAGCGCGAAAACCAGCGTGAGCAGCAATCCATCGGCGCTCATAATTTTTTACTTTCACTCGCAGGAGCCGAGGTAACGAGGCTCATTTTTCTTCCAAAACAAGCCATTGTTCAGAGCCTCCTTACGTCGGCTTCTGCTTTTTAAAGTCCGCTACGATGTTTGGAATAAAAACACAACCAACACGACCAGCAACGTCAACAGCGCATAAGCGGCGTAGGCGTTGAATCGTCCGTGGTGCATCAACGCCAATCGGCTGGCGAACCACATCACCGCCGTCCTGACCGGATGGAAAACCAGCTTGTCCACCAAATGCACGCGCTCTTTCTCGCGGACGATGGCCGTGCGGAAATGCTCGGCGACCGTTTCGCGCGTGTCTTCCACCGTCATCGGTCGGAACACCGCGTCGAAAATTACGCGCACCGGATTGGAAAATCCCGTCGCCGTGTAAGTCATCTCCGGCAGCAAATTTCGCACACCGCCGTCCCAACGCAGCCGCCGCGACAGCTTGCGATCTCGCGTCAGCCACAGGCGCGCGACAACGTAAGTCGCCAACAGCAAAATAATCAGCGCGACGAACATGTAGGAAGTGGACATGGCGAACACCACCGGATTTTCCGTTCCACCACGATGGAGCACGACCAAACCACGTCCGGGCAAAACGCTTTGTCCGACTTGCGCGCCGAGATTGTGAAAGTCGTCCACAAAGGCGGGCGGCAAAGTATTGTGCGCCGGATTGGAGGCAAAGAATGGCGGCACAAGCGCGTCGCTGGCGCTTGCGCCGACCAGCAGATTGGTCGCGATGTCCAGCGCCGGAATCACATAGGTCGGCAGCACCCCAAACGCCAAACACAGCGCGGCAAGAATGGCCATCGGCGTGAGTGAGCCGGATTTGGCCTCGGCCACTTTTTGATTTTCATCCAGCCGCCGCATTCCCAGGAAGCTCATCGCAAACACTTTCACGAAGCACGTCACCGCCAACGCCGCCGTCAGTGCCAGCCCAGCGCCGCACAAGGCGAAAACCAATTTTGCCCCGGTCGAGGACAATTCCGCCGAACGCAGCATCGTTTGCAGCGTCAGCCATTCGCTGACGAACCCGTTGAATGGCGGCAATGCGGCGATGGCGAGGGTGCCGGCCAGAAAACCGAGCGCGGTCAGCGGCATCCATTTGATGAGACCACCGAGTTGATCCATGTCGCGCGTGCCGGTTTGCGCTTCCACTTCACCCACGCCAAAAAACAGCAGTGTTTTGTATAGTGAATGATTGATCAAATGATACAGCGCCGCGACGAAGGCAATGGCTGCCAGCGCCGGATGATTCGTCGCCACAAAAACCATGCCGGCACCGAAGCCGGCGACGATGATGCCCACATTTTCAATCGAACTGTGCGCGAGCATGATTTTGAGGTCGTTGTCCGTTGTCGCATAGAGAATTCCGACCAGCGCGGAAAGCGTGCCGATAATGAGCGCCACCAAGCCGGGCGCGGTGTGGGTCGCCGGCATAAGGTCGGCATTCACGCGCAAAATACCGTAAAGGCCGAGATTCAGCGTCGCGCCCGCCAGCACCGGAACGAACGCGCGTGGCGCAGCAACATAGGCGCGCGGCAGCCAAAAATTTACCGGCACGAGTCCGGCCTTCACGCCAAACCCAAAAAACGAAAGCAGGAAAACCGCCCATTGCACGCCCGCGCCCAAACCTGACGCCGCCAATTTGATGGCACCGAAATCCAGCGAGCCAGCGCCGACCGCGAGCAGAAGAAAACCAAGCACCGCCGCAAGCGTTCCGGCCTCGCCCATCGCCAGCAGAAGGTAACCGGACGAAGATGGAGAATGGAGGGTGGAGGATTGAGCGGCGCGGTTTTCTCTTCCATCTTCCATCTTCCATCTTCCATCCTCGCCGGCAACTATCAGCAGCCAACAAAGAATGGACATGACTTCCCACGCCAACAGAAACAGCACGACATCACCCGCCACGAAAATCAGGGCGATGGACGCATAAAGCCCGAACATGAACACCGTGAACGCGCGCGGCGGTCCTGGCAGATGGCCACCAGAACCGCCCGCGAAAATGGAAGCCGGGAAGAGCACCAAACCGGTGATGAAAATGAACACCGCCGAAAGTGAATCCATTTTCAGCGTGAGCGTTGCCGCCAGTCCCGGCAACGTCCATAGCGGCTGGCTGAAGGTTTTGCCGGCAAGCAGCGCGCTTGCGCCTGCCAAAACTAAAGCAATGGATGCAAAACATCCGAGCCAAGCAAGCACGTTGCCCTGGCGCGACGGAGGGGCTGCCAGCGACAGGAGAATGCCAATGCCGCACAGCACAAAGAAAGCAAGAATGAGCGTTTGCGTTTCCATAACGTCAACTCGTCGAATCGGAAGTCAGGTTTACGCTCGCCCTCACCCTGACCCTCTCCCCCGGGGAGAGGGAACGGCTACCCAAATCTCTCGCAAGTCCGGATGCTCCTCTGCCCATCACCGCTGAACGGTCCTTCGCCGAAAAAGCTGCACGACAATCCAGTTCATTCGCATTACCAGAAAGCGGCGAACGATCCTCCCTCTCCTGGGGGAGAGGGACGGGGTGAGGGCGGAATTTCACTCCATTCATGATTTCACAAGCCCTTCTTTATTGAGATTTCCGGCCGGGGAAATCAACGACGCCGGCGCTTTGCGTCCGACCGCCACGAGCAGGCCGTGCAGGATCGCCAATGGCGGCGGCGGATTTCCGGGCACTTCCACGTCCACCGGCAACACGTCGGCGACGCCGTTCGCGCAGACGAAACTTTTCGCGAACACGCCGCCGGACAGCGCACACGCTCCGACGGCGATGACTCGTTTTGGTGTGGGCATGGCGTCATAAACCTTTTTCAGTGCGAATTTCATGTGGTCCGTCACCGGGCCGACGACCAGCAGCACGTCGGCGTGGCGCGGGGAAGGCGTGATGAAAAATCCCAGCCGGTGCATGTTGTAATACGGATTGTTGAGCTGCTTGACTTCGTTGAGGCACGCACCGCAATCGCCCGCGTCCACGACACAAATGTGGATCGACCGCTCGAACGGCTGGCCGAATTCATGCTGGCCGTCGCGGACGGTTCCCCACTCGTAGGTTTGCTCCCAATTTACCGGACGTTCAATGCCGCGAACGCAGCGGTAACAATGAATGCAGCGGCGAACGTCCGCGATGATTTGGCCGTCACTGTCGCTGAATACTCGTGTCGGGCAGCGCGAAATCAGCGAATCAATTTCGTTTGCGGAATGATCGCCGCCAACCGGTAATCCGGGCGACACGCCTGCCGCCGTTTCCGGCCTGTCCGGATACACGGTCGTTTTAATTCCCGCGCGAATGCCGTTAATGACCCATTGGCTCATGCGATTTGTGATTTAAGATTTTCGGTTGATCGTTTCATCGGTCGTTCTCCGCCACGGACAGATCGAACGTGGAAAGCATGATGGGAAAATCCTGGAACGCGAATTTCTCCACGGACAAATGGAAGCCGTGCCAGTTGGCAAATGACGGCGGAATGATTCGATAGCGCGCGACTTTGCCCTTCCCGTCCAGCCGCACCCAATGAAATGCGCCGCCGCGCGGGGCTTCGACCCAGCCCAAAGCCGCGCCCGCGCGGAGTTCAACTGTAGCGCAGACTTCCGAGTCTGCTGTGTCGCGGGTTTCAAAACTCGCAGACCGTTCGCCAGCGCCGAGCGCCGCCGATTTGGAAATCGGCGCTGCATCTCCCAGCAGCGCCACCGCTTGTTCCATGAGGCGAACCGATTGCCGCGTTTCGGCGAATAAAATCCTCAACCGCGCGTAGCCGTCACCTTCCCGCTCGCCCGGCACGTCGAACTGAAAATTTTCGTAGCCTAGATACGGCTGGGCGCGGCGCAAATCGCGGACGATGCCCGACGCGCGGGCAATGGGTCCGAGCAGACCATAAACCATCGCCGTCCGCTCCGGCACGATGCCAACTTCTTCGAGACGGTCCAGAAAACTGCTCGAAACGCGCAACTGCTTTTCAAGTTTGTTCAGTTGCGCCAATACTTTCTGCGATTTTTCAAGCGCCTGTTGGCAGGCGTCGTCCAGCAAATCACAAAGCAATCCGCCGGGCGCCAGCAGGCCGAATAAATAGCGATGGCCAGTCAGTTCGCCGGAAATTCGCAGCAAATCCTCCTCTAAAATTCCGGCCTGGCTGTTGGCCACAGCCAGCGCGGTGGATTCGCAGATTTCTTGAATGGCTCCGGCGTGCTGGCGCAGGCGTTCAAGTTCCGCCAGAAAGACACGCAAGGCTTTTGCGCGCGGCGGGACATTCGCGCCGCCAATCGTTTCCACTGCCTGACAAAAAGCCAGTCCGTGAGCAAAGGCGGTCGTGGCCGCAAAACGCTCGGCCAGCAATAAAACTTCGTCCGCCGTTTTGCCTTCAGCGAGCTTTTCAATCGCGCGCCATTTGTAGAACAAGCGCGGCGTGGAGCGGATGACATCTTCGCCGACGGTTTCGAGCAGGAAATGAACTGATTCAGTGATGCCGGAGTATTTCGGGCCGATGGGCATCACAAACGCGCCCGGCTCTTGGACGATGCGATGCGGACGCCAGTCGGCGTCCGGTTTGCGATGGCGCATGGCCGCCTGCGGATCGAAATGGCGGCGCATCGGCTCGACGCCTTCCTGCCAGGCGTCGTCGTGCAGGATGAAATCGCCGAGGCGTGGATGTCCCTCAAAATGCAGGCCGAACAAATCCTCGGCTTCGCGTTCGTGCCAGTCTGCTGCGTGAACAAACTTGACGATGCTTGGAAAGGTTTTTTCGGCGAGCGGCGCAGTGACCAGCACATGCACCCAACCGGCGTCGCTTTCGCCGTAAAAGGCGTAACGCAACTGCCATTCGCTTGCGCTTTCCTCGACAATCAAGCCGGCGAAACTGAAATTCCATTCAAGAAAAAGCCGTCCGCAAAGCTCCGGCAGCACGGCGTGGGCGCAGGTCACTTCGCACGGCGAACCGGCGTCGAGCCGGCATTGCGCCTGGCGGGGCCAGCGCTGTTCAATTTGTTTTTTCAGTTCGGTGCGGTTCATGGCGGAGTCAGGGATGATGACGGAAAGTCAGGTTGACGCTCGCCCTCACCCCGGCCCTCTCCCCCGGGGAGAGGGTGAACCAAACCGCGTCAATGTGAAATTTGTTCGTCGCAATTGCACATGCCGCCGCTAAATCATTCGCAGCAAAAGGCACCCGGCCACCGAGCGCGTGCGCATCGTCAAAATGCGGCAAATAATTCTCCCTCTCCTGGGGGAGAGGGCCGGGGTGAGGGCGGACGTTCATCAAATTTGTTCTCATTTTGTCAATGCACCTGCCGCTTGCGTCAGCAGGTCGTGCAGCGGTTGGGGAATGTAAACGCCGAGCACCAGCACCGGCACGGCAGCCAGAATCAGCGCCAACCGGCAACTGAACGGCAGGCTGAATTTTCGGAGTTCGGAGTTCGGAGTTCGGAGTTCGGAATTTGTCGCATCATTTTCTGACACGCCAAAAACCATCCGGTTGATGTGCAGCATGATTCCGAAAAAAGCGATGACGATGAAAATGGCGAGCAGGCCCGTCGCCACGTAATAATAATAACTCCATTTTTCGTTCAGATGTGCCTGAGTTAAACCGGCTTTGAGAATGGAGAATTCGCTCAAAAAAACCGCCATCGGCGGCGCGCCGGCGATGGCCTGTCCGCCAAAAACGAGCGCGACGCCGGCGGCGGGAGATTTGCGAATCAGTCCGCGCACGGCGGCAATTTCGCGCGTTCCCACTGCCATTAACGTGGCGCCGGCGGCGAAGAAGCAAAAAGATTTTGTCACGCAATGGCTGACAATTTGTTGCATCGCGCTGTAACCGGCGGCTGATGCGCCGAGTCCAACCGCCGTTAAAATAATGCCCATGTGTTCAACGGTGGAGAAAGCGAACATGCGTTTGTAGTCGCGCACTTGCAGCAGCAAAAATGCAGCAGTGCCGACCGAAATGAGACCGAGAACCAGCGCCCAGGTCTCGGCATGAGAATTGGGTGAGGCTTGCATCACTGGAAACAGCCGCAGAATCACATAAAGTATCGCCGAGGTTTCGATGCCGGAAAGCAGCGCGCACACCGGCGAAGGCGCTTGGCTGTGCGCATCCGGCAGCCAGGTGTGCATGGGGACGAGACCAACCTTCGTTCCGAGGCCAATCAAAATCAGCAGGAACGCCGTTTGCAACAGAACCGGCGGCATCGTGGGCGCGGCGGCAATCAAACCATCCCAAGTGTAAGCGCCCGTGCTGCCTGACGCCTGCATCGCGGCGAACAAGACCAGAAAGCCGAACAGCGCCATACCCGCGCCCATGAGCGAGAGCACGACGTATTTCCACGCGGCTTCCAAAGCCTCGCGCGTGTTTTCAAATGAGACGAGCAGCGCGGAAGCTAACGTGGTAAATTCAACGACAATCCATACCAGCGTCGGCTCGGCCAGCACCGGAATGGCGAGCATGGAAAAGACGAACAGGTTGTAGTTGATGTAGTAGAGCCGGAGTTTTCCCGCTTTCAAATTTCCATGCGCCATGTAGCCCACGGAATAAATCGCCGCCGTCGTTGCGACGAACGCAATCAACACCAGAATCAACGCGCTCAAGCCGTCCACCGCAATCCACTTGAGCCAACCGGCGCTCAAACTGGCAGTGACCGAATTACCGGCCGCCGCGAGCCAGGCCACGCGCGCGGCCAAAATCAAAGTCGCCAGCGACGCCACGACGGTCACGCCTGCCGCCCAGGATCTTTTGAAAGGCAGACAGACCAACGCGGTCGCAATCAGTGGCGGCAGCAAAACGATGAGCACGCTCATTTCGCCACCTCCTTTTCCGCCGGTTCAACCGTGGCTTCCCTCAAGCTGGCCAACTCGCCGACGGCGGTGGTGCCGATTTGTTTTTGAACAGCGCGCGTCAGCACGCCCATGATGAAGACGATGATCAAACCGTCGGTCGCGATGGCCAGTTCAATCAGCAACTTGAGATTTCGCGCAATGGCGATGCCAGCCAGAAAGGCGCCGTTTTCCATGACCAGCAGGCCGATGAGCAACGGCAGGGCTTCGCGGCGGACGGTGATGGTGAACGCGCCGAGCAGCAAGCCGGCGATGCCAATCGGGATGTTCGGACCTCTGAATTCCGGCGCGACGGCTTTCGACAACGGCAGGCCCAAAAAGTACGCCAGAATCGCCAGCGCCAGCGCGATGAGCAGGGCGGTCGGGATGTTCAATGCCTGGTTCACTTCGCGGCGGGTATAAACTTCCGACGGCGAGGTTTTGCGCAACAGCCACGGCACAATGATCGGCTTGCTGATCATGTTCACCAGCGCCACGCCGTAAAGATGTTCCGAGCTGTAACGCAAACCCAGCAACACGGCGGACGCGGCGAGCAACAGCGACTGCGCGATGAACAAATTCAAAACACCGCGCGCCTGCCGCATCGCCACAATGCCGAAGGCCGTCAGCAGAAACAATCCGGCGACCAGCGCGTTCAAATTGTCCAACAGTTGGTTTGTTGCTTCGCTCATACGCACGCGGATTCCCATTGATGGATTGATGGGAGTGCCGCGACGAAATCTTCCATCCATTTATCCACCAATCCAATCATCCAGTTTCGTTTGTTCCGTTCGTTCATGTTCATTCAGTTGCGTCCGGTTTGTTCAAGGCAGGAAAACCTGCGCAATCATCGCCGCCACGGAGGTGATGAATGCCGCGCCTAAAAATTCGGCGATGCGAAAGAGCCGGAGTTTGGAGAGTGACGATTCGATGACGACCAGCACGAGCAAAAAGCAGAAGATTTTGAACAGCACGAGTGGAATGGCCAGCAGCACGGCGCTTAAAGTTTGGTCGCCCGCCAACCCCCACGGCGTCACCAATACATTGAGAAAAATGCACATGAGCACGAAAAACTTCATCTGGCCGCCCCATTTCATCAGCGCGAAACCGCGCCCGGAGTATTCAAGCGACTTGGATTCATCAATCATCGCCAGTTCAAAATGGCCGGTCGGATTGTCCACGGGAATGCGCCCGCCTTCGGCCAGAATCAGCATGAGAAACGCCAGCACCAGCAACACGTGCGAAGGCATGAAAAAATTCGCGAGCGGCGTCACCCACTTTTCCTGAACGATGTAGGGGATCGTTGAACCGGCCACGAAGGAAACGGTGAAAAAAATGATCATGAACACCGGCTCGGCCAGAAATCCCACCATGCGCGTGCGGCTCGCGCCCACCGGGCCGTAGGGATTGGCCGTGTCCACCGCTGCAAGCGTGGCGAAAAAACCGCCCAGCGCCAGAATGAATCCACCGCCGATCATATCGCCCATGAACGCGAAGAACAGTGGGTAGTTTGTCAGCACCGGAATCAACAGCGTTACAAAAATCGGTGTGACGAAAACGATGTAAGGCGTGAACCGGAAAATCCACGAACTGTCTTCCGAAATAATTTCGTCCTTGTGAAACAGCTTCCACAAATCGCGATAGGGCTGGAAAATGCTCGGCCCGCGTTTGGACTGCACCATTTCCTTGAGCCGACTCAAAACGCCGGACGCCAGTGGCGCGAAGGCCATGACCACCACGACTTGGAGGAAGTTGAATAGAATCCGGTTGCTCATGTTTAAAGCTCCTTTGGAATTGCCGGCGTCAGGCGAAATCTGGCGGTTGCGCACACGGATTTCCAGATCACACGGTTCGCCTTGCGCACGGCCCTCGCGCAAACAAGAAACGCCTTGCCACGGCTTGCTTCCAAAGCAATCCGCCGGAGGAAATCCGAATTCCATCGCACTCCGACTACACTGGTTGAGACGTAACCGGGCATACAATATCCTGCTCACGCATTTTCTGCGTCAGTAGGAGTCATTAGCCCGAAATCAATCCGGCGGTTTTCCTGGGAACAGGGAAGGCAAACTCCATTGCCAACGGAAAAATGTTATCGCGTCCGTTGCGATTTGGCAATCGTAAAAAGGCTGTTTACGCTGGCAAAGGTGATGTGCCGGCCATCGGCGGAACGGATGGTGGTGGGAACACGTCATATTGCGGCCCATACTGCGCAAGGTAGTAAAGCGGATACGCCCGCTTGAATATCAGCACCGGCAACAGCAATACCGTGCCCAAATACGGCAGCATCATCAAACAACCCGCGATGCAGCAAGTAATGATGATCGCGCCGAGAACAAGGACACCGATGGCCATGGACAACACAATTTGAAACAGGATGTACAACGCAAATTGGCCGGGATGGGCTGAAAGCAGGCCGTAAAATTCCTTCCACGCCGCCCAGCATTTCCCACCGCGTAAAAACATGATGGGCACGACGAAATCCATCGTGAATTTTTTGATGATTGCAAATACTATCGCCAAAAAGAAGAACGCGAGCGCCAGACCGGCTGCCGTCACGATGCCACTCACGTCCGGTTCACCGTGAAGAATCATCTGCAAAATCAGGACGGCGATGGTTACCAAAAATGGCAGCGTCAAAACCGCCCCGATCAACCCCAGCACGAAGCGGAACCAAAACAGACTGTTGGCCTCGCGCTCGAATTTATTCCACGGCTCGACGACTTCCGCCTTGTTCAGCGCCACGCAGTGCAGGAACATGAACTTTCCCCGGCAGTTCAGCCACAGAAAGAGCAGACCCAAGGCCAGACCCAAGAAAATGACAAATGCCGCTACGGGAACGATCCAATAAAGATGGGTCAAGACATAACCCCACGCCTGTTCGAGGCCGTGACGAAAATCAGCCCCATTCCCGTGCGCATGATTGCCGGGGTTAAAATTTCCGCCAGAAAAGCCTGAACCCGCTTCGCCCAGATGGGCCAGCCACGCGCAAAAGCCGATGACGAACCATTTGCCGAGGTCGAACGGCTGGAACAGCATCAACTTCACTCGTTCGAGCGCCGGGCTGACCGGCTCGGCCACACTGATTTCCCGAGGTCGGGCTGTGATGGGTTGAATCGGGTTCACTGAGGTAAAACCCTATTCCCAACCGGATAGATCGGGAAGTATATTTTGAAACGGAAATTATAACGGGCCACAACTTCCACCTTGAGGGACAAATGGAAAGGCAATATGCCAATGGACCGTTGCTTGGATGAACCGTGGAAATACAAAAGCGCCGGCGTTTCATTCGCCGGCGCGTGCGGATAACTGCAATATCCAGGAAGTTTTTCAGCCTGTTGCGCGAAGTTTGCGTTGACGGCGCCCGGCAATCACCTGTCTGCTGAACAAGAGACCGCCCACCAACAGAAGGCTGAGGGTGCCCGGTTCAGGAACCGGCATCACGCTTTCTGTCACGCTGTACGTCGAGCTGTCAAAAGTAAGTTGAAAACCATAATAGAGCGTGCTATTCGGCAAGGGGTAAATCGCAACCGGCGTTCCCCCCGCAACCACGTAATAGTCAATCGTCCCGGTGTATATCCCGCTTACAGGCCCACTGGGCGCGGTGATGGCGGCTGTCCAACCCGAAGGAGCAGTGACACCCGCAGAGTTGATGGAAAAGTTCTGATTCATGGAAACACTTAGAATATACTCCGTCCAGATGAATGACGAAGTGTTATCAATGGATTCGTTGACTGTGAGAGTCGGATCAGGGCTGGTTGCCGATAAAACGTCTGCGCCAAACATTCCAGAACCTGATTGAACACCGTCAAATGTCAGAGTCTGATTGCCAGCGCCATCGTCTGTGAATGTGGGCGGATTATTGTTATCGGCACTAATTCCCCCGCCATAGGTATAAATCACTGTCTGCGCGGAACCCCCGAATGTTTGAAAGATTAACAGACAAACTCCCACACAAACCAAAGTGAACTTGCCGTTTCTTCCAGAATTTTTACGATTACTTCTGTGCATCATACGCTTGCCTTTCACATTTACATCCGTTTGCTGTCATCCAATACGCCTGTAAACTCAGCACACTTGGGAACCAGTTCTGTTCCCCTGACTTGCTGTTAGGGACATGATGAAGCGGATGAGGCCAATTGTCAAGCATTTTTTGGTGGGTTTTGCGTGCAAAGAATGCATCAAGGTTTTCCCCACTTTGGGGGGATGAAACCTGTTGGAATACGCTGTGTTTTAATGGCTTACGTGTTTCCAGAAGTGCAGTGCCACATAAAACTGGAGATGATTTATCCCCGGCTTTAGAGGAATCTTGAAACGTGACGACGTGGTTTTATCAAAACCGGGGAAAATCCTGACAACGCGTTTCTTGACTCGGTGGAAGCTGCTTTTATCATGCCCGTTCAATTTTATGACGAACATTCAAAGCATTCAGGCGCGCGAAATCCTCGATTCACGCGGTAATCCAACCGTGGAAGTGGACGTGACCTTGTGCTGCGGCGCGTTTGGCCGCGCGGCGGTGCCCAGCGGCGCCAGCACCGGCGAACATGAAGCCATCGAACTCCGTGACGGCGACAAGAAACGTTTTCTCGGCAAGGGCGTGCAGAAGGCCGTCAAAAACGTCACCGACATCATCGCTCCCCGGCTCCTCGGCCTCGACGCCTGCGATCAACTGACGATTGACGGCACGATGCTCAAACTCGATGGAACGGAAACGAAATCCAAACTCGGTGCCAATGCCATTCTTGCGGTTTCATTGGCGAACGCCAAGGCCGCCGCCGCCGGGCTCAACCAGCCGCTGTTCCGCTATCTCGGCGGGCCGAACGCGAAAGTCCTGCCCGTGCCGATGGCCAACGTCATCAACGGCGGCGCGCATTCGGATGCCCCGATTGATTTTCAGGAATTCATGATCATGCCGCTGGGCCTGCCGACGTTCAGCGAAGGGCTGCGCGCGATTGTCGAAACATTTCACGCGCTGAAATCCGTTTTGAAAAAGAAAGGTTGCAGCACCGCCGTGGGCGACGAAGGCGGGTTCGCGCCCAAGCTGGGCAGCGTGGAGGAGGCGCTGGAAACCATCCTTCAGGCCGTCAAAGACGCCGGCTACAAGCCGGGCAAGGACATTTATCTCACGCTCGACCCGGCTGCGTCTGAGTTTTATAGCGGCAATGCCAAATACAACTTCAAGAAGAGCACCGGCCAGACCGTCAGCGGCGACGACCTTGTGGCTTTTTACGCGAAGCTCATAGCAAAATACCCGATTGTTTCCCTCGAAGACGGGTGTGCGGAAGACGACTGGGCGACGTGGAAAAAACTCACGGACAAACTCGGTGACAAAATTCAACTCGTCGGCGACGACAATTTCGTCACCAATCCAAAATTCCTGCGCAAAGGCTTTGAAATTGGCGCGGCCAATTCCATTCTCATCAAATTAAACCAGATCGGCTCGCTTACCGAAACGCTCGATTGCATAGAACTGGCCAAGACGCATGCTTACACGGCCGTCATCTCGCATCGCTCAGGCGAAACCGAGGACGCGACCATCGCCGACGTTGCGGTGGCGACGAATTGCGGCCAGATCAAGACCGGCTCGTTGAGCCGCACGGATCGTCTGGCGAAATACAACCAGCTCCTGCGCATTGAACAATTGCTCGGCCAGAACGCAGTTTACGCCGGCATGAGCGCGCTGCCGAAGGGAAGGTGATTTCTCGCAGCGGCGGTCTCTCCTGACAGCCGCTGTGAATAAAGTACCCAACTGGAAGTCAGGTGACTGGCTTCCGGTTTTTGGTTTCGGAAGGCGAGGTGCTGCGACGCCCAAACTCAAATACATTGGAGCTCGCGGGCTTGTGCCTCCGGTTTTAATATCCCTGTCTTGCCAGCCAGTAGACGGCGAACATAGTTGCGATACAGGCCGACGACATCAGCCACACGCTCATCGGGATACAAGCTGCAACGGTCATCACCAGTCCACCGAGAAATGGAATCAATGCCTTTTGCCGCCAGCCGTAAATGCAATAGCCAGTGGCGATGGAACCCCAAATCATCGAGGCCCACAAAAAATTTTGGTTCAAAAAATTCACTACTGATCAATATGCCGCAACTTTATGCAGTTGGCCAGCCATTGGTTTCCGGGAAGCGCGATCGCGCTTCCGTTTCGGGCGGCCCAACGCGCCGCCCTGCCGGATTCCAGGACCGGAAATTGGAGGGCGGGGCTCCGCCTTTCTTGTTCACATTGCCGGTGTTTGCCGTTTGACAGTGTCGGCTAACGGTAGGCTTGCATGAATGGCTGCTGCTTTAGCCACGCAGTCAATTCATCGGCCAGCGCGCGGTCATCCGCCACCCGTGGGTGCGTTGATGTCCAGTGCTTGAAGACGAAATGACTGACATCGTTGTCCGTGGCTTCCAGTTGCGCAACAGCGGATTCCCATGCTTTGCGCAACGGCTCGCTCCGCGCGCCGCCAAACATGCCGCCGCGCAGAAGTACAATTCGTGCGTCGGGGTAGGCCGAGCGGATGGCGTGGACGAGTGCGACATACCCGTCGGTGAAACCAGCGGGAAACGGCTGCCCATGAGCCTTCGGATAGGAATCGTCATTTTCGCCGAGATTCACAAAGACGACGTTTGGGGTCCAGGCGTGCAGGTTGACGAGCGGTGAGTTTGTGTCCGGGTAAAGCCGGTCCCAAATCTCTCCAGCTTCCATCGGTACCCAGCCGGTGGCGATGCCCATGCCGCTGACGGCAACATTGCGGTAATCGGCATTAAACACTTCGGCCGTGAGCGTGGCATAGCTGAAGGCGCAGTTGTGCGTGCGGCGATTTTCCCACTGGTCGGTCGCGCCATCTCCATTGCAGGCGCCGACGGTGATGGAATCGCCAATAAATTCCATCGCGAGCTTGTAGCGCGCCGGTGTGGGTGCCCACGCTTTTGCCTGTGGAGCGATTTCAATTCCTCGAAAACGCACGGTGCCGGCATTTGCCTCGCTGCGCTTGAACAGCATCAAATGATGCCGTCCGGGTCCGAGACCGGAGAGCGTTGCCGGGCCGACTGGCGTTCCCTCGTTGGCTGCGACCACCGTGTTCGAGCCGTCCATCTGCGCATTGAAATAGTTCTGGCCTTTCGCGTCGTCAAACAGCAGGCGGATGACGCTGCCTTCAAAATCAATGCTGATCCGGCTCGCCTGCCAGATGATGACGGGCGCATTCGTGTTGGAGAAATCAATCCGGCCTTCGTAGTGGAAGCGCGCATCTCCCGCCGGAATCCGCAGCGTCAGGCGGTCGGTTCGGGCTGCCTGCGCTGTTAATTTCGGGGGGACATTTTGCGTCGCGGTCAGCGTTGGCCCGGCAGTGCAGGAATTGAGCGCCAACAGCGCGAGAGCAAGATAAAGATGCAAAGCTTTTAAAGTTTTCATTTGCAACGACGAATCGGCAGCCGTGTTTCGCCAGGCAGTAAACAATCATCGTCAGGGCAATGCAAGCCAGCGTCATTGATAATGCACTGCTTGCGAGAATTGATGCCGCAAGCTCATCCACTTGGGTGGCAATGGGTTGGCAGGAGCGTGGTGCCGCGGCAGCCACGGTCGGGCAACGCACCGGTCCTGCCGGCTTTTCTGCCAACGAACCTGTTGTCTTGGGCACGCCATGTGCTAACTTTTTCCTGTGAGCCGTTTCTTCCAGCCTAATATCAGTCACCGCGGCCGCATGGCGCGCGGGGTCATCGGCGCGCTGTGCCTCATCGCAGGTATCATCGTCGTGGACTATTCGCTCTGGTTGGGACTGGTTTTCGTAGTAGCGGGCTTGTTCGCCATCTTTGAAGCCGTGACGCGATGGTGCGTCGTGCGCGCCTGTGGCATAAAAACCAAAGTTTGATCGCGCAAAATTTGTTTCCCTCGTTGTGCGTTCATTTATACTGAACGCAAATGAACCTCTGGCTTGAAGGAATCTTCGCCGTCATGGTTGCCGGAGCAGGAGTTCTGCTCGGTTATTGGTTTTCACGGCTTCAAAAGCCATACTGGATGCTCGGCTATTTCATTCCGCTCATGCTGGTTCTGATTTACGGAGTCGCGATTCACCTCCCGGCGCTGTCATTCACGCCGCCCATTTCGTGGATGATGATCGGACGGAGGAAATTTGCCATCCTGGGTTTTATCGCTGCGTTGATCTTAACGACGCCGGTTTCCCGATTGCCGCTGAGACGTGACCGCGCTGCCGTCTTTGTCTTGATGACGGTTACGGTCTTTATGATGTCCGTGTGGCCGATTCTTGCGCCTGCATTTAATCGGAACCAACTTGCGCATCTGCGGACGCACATGGGCACAGACGGAGTTTGCCTTCAAACCACGGATTACACATGCGGACCGGCGGCAGCAGTCACGGCCTTGCGCAAACTCGGACTGCCCGCCGACGAAGGAGAAATCGCCATACTGTCATACACCAGTTTCACCACCGGCACACCGCCGGACATTCTGGCTGAAGCATTGCAAAATCGCTATGGCGAGGATGGTCTGGTCGTTGACTATCGGGCGTTCAAAAATATTTCCGAACTGAAAGAAGCCGGTCTCACCTTGGCTGTGACCAAATTTGGTTTCTTCGTTGACCATTATGTAACAGTGCTAGAGGTGACGGACACCGAAGTGGTCGTGGGTGATCCGCTTAACGGGCTGGATAAACTGTCTCACGAAAAATTCCGGCAGCAATGGCGTTTCGTCGGCATTGTGCTCAAACGCAAGCCGTAGCAGAACAAATTCGTTTCCCTCGTGCCAATTTTTCCTATCCTTTGCGCGCATGAATTTGTTGCCCTTCGAAAGATTGCCCGCGTACCGACCGCGAAAATTTGTCCCCCAAGACATTGATCTCGGTGACTGGTCGCAAATCGCGCCGCTGTTTGACCAACTGGAAGCGCGCACGGCGGGTTGCAAAAACGCGGCCGAACTCGAACGCCGGCTGCTCGATTGGAGCGAACTTACCGCCGCGCTCGACGAGGAATCCTCCCGCCGCTACATCGCCATGACGTGCCATACGGACAACCCGGATGCGGAAAAAGCGTATTTGCATTTTGTCGAAAACGTAGAACCGCAGCTCAAGCCCCGCCAGTTCGCACTGGAAAAAACTTACATCTGTCGGAGGGACGAGTTACACGAATCCCAAACCAAAATAGAGTCCGGGACTGGCGGCGCTCGTCCCTCCGAAAAGAGATATTTTGTTTTCGACCGCAACGTGAAGAACCATGTCGAGTTGTTCCGCCCGGAAAACGTTCCGCTGGAGACCGAGGAGACCAAGCTTTCCCAGCAATACCAGAAATTGAGCGGTTCGCTCACGGTCAAGTTCCGCGGCGAGGAAAAGACACTCGTCCAAATGGGCCGCTACCTCGAGGAACCGGACCGGCCGCTGCGGCGGGAGGCGTGGGAACTGGTCGCCAAACGCCGTTTGCAGGAAGCGGAAAAATTCGACGGCATTTTCGACCGGCAAATCAAATTGCGCCAGCAAATCGCCCGGAACGCCGGGTCCGAAAATTACCGCGATTTCGCCTTTCGGAAACTTGGCCGTTTCGATTACACACCCGAGGATTGTGCGGAATTTCACGACGCGGTGGAAAAAGAAGTCATGCCCGTCGTTCGCGAATTGCAGGCGCAGCGGCGTGCGCAGTTGAAACTGGAAAAATTGCGTCCGTGGGACCTGGCGGTTGACCCGTTGAACCGCCCGCCGTTGAAACCGTTCGCGCAGTTGGATGAAATGGTTTCGCGCACGCAGAAAATTTTTGACCGGCTGGACGGCGAACTCGCGAGCGGTTTTCAGCAAATGCAGCAACTGCGCCTGCTCGACCTCGACAACCGCAAGGCCAAGGCGCCGGGTGGTTACCAGCAGACGCTCGCGGAGGCGCGCGTGCCGTTCATCTTCATGAACGCCGTCGGTTTGCAGCGCGACGTGGAGACGATTCTGCACGAGTCGGGTCACGCCTTTCACGCGCTCGCCGCGCGCGAAGACGATTTGCACACCTATCGCGGCGCGCCGATTGAATTTTGCGAGGTCGCCTCGATGAGCATGGAATTACTCGGCAACGAGTTCATCGAGGAATTCTATTCCGCTAATGACGCAAACCGTGCGCGGCGCGTCCATCTCGAAGGCATCGTCGGTGTTTTCCCGTGGATTGCGACGGTGGACGCCTTTCAACACTGGATTTACACGCATCCGGACCACACGCACCCCGAGCGCACCGCCGCGTGGGTGGAATTGATGGAGCGTTTTGGCGGCGATGTGGACTGGAGCGGACACGAGGCCGCACGGTCCAGTCTTTGGCACCGACAGCTGCATGTTTTTGTCGTGCCGTTTTATTATATTGAATACGGCATCGCGCAGCTTGGCGCCTTGCAGGTCTGGGCCAATTCAAAGCGCGACAAGGCAAAGGCATTGAACGATTACAAAAAAGCACTCGCGTTGGGCGGTTCGCGTCCGTTACCGGAATTGTTTCAGTCGGCGGGCTGCCAATTTGAATTCAGCGCAAAGACCATTCAGCCGATTGCGAAAATGCTGCGGGAAGATTTGGAAAAATTTTGAGGCTACTTTGGGAACGATTGCAACCTGTCTTCAAAATAGGTGTCATGGCTTCAAAATTAAATCTGAACGAGTGTATCGGTGCTCGGTGACTGTGGTACTAACTGTGGCCGCGATATCAAAACAAGATGCGTCTTCGACCGAAAGCGTGATAGTTCCATTCAGTTCACGCATACTCCACAACGCAGAAGATCCGTGACCAGCACTGGCCTTGAATATGGTCCTCTCCGACATCGGGCTGACGACTTCTGCAGACCAATCGTCTGGAATTACACCGATCGTGCGAAACCTACCGCAGGACATCTTGATTTCAATGGACTCGATCCGCTCTCCATCAGCGGTCGCGAGCTTAACAGCTGGAAAGAAGACGCGATATCGGTGGTCTGTCATTAACGCACCACGATGGGTGGCGCAGCCAATCCCGGAAACCAAAAGCAAAATGCTGAAAACGAAAGCGCGCATCGGGATAACACCTAACAGACAATAAACGCTTGGCTGTACGCCCATCCGATTTTAGCCTCAAACCGCACTCCGGATACAAATCCCGCCATTCAGTGCGAACCTGCGTTCGCTGCCCCAACAATGCGGCGCCCTGCCGAGACGCCGTTACGAGTCAAAACGGATTACACCTCAATCCCGTACGCTTTGATTTTGTTGTAGAGCGTCTGGCGGCCGATGCCGAGGCGTTTGGCGGTTTCCAGCTTGTTGCCACCGGTTTCCTTGAGCATCTGAATGATGGTGTTGCGTTCGACACCTTCGAGCAGTGTGAAACTCGTGTCCGTGCCGCCACCTTCGCTGGGTTCGGTCCGGGCACTGGCAACGGAAAGATCCGCGGCGCCTACGGTGTCGCCTTCGCACAGGAGCACGGCGCGTTGAACTTCATTTTGCAGTTGCCGGACATTGCCCGGCCAATCGAAAGCCGTCAGGCGGTCAATGGCCGCCGGGGTGAAGCCGTGGATGATGCGATTGGCCTGTGCGGCAAAGCGCTTGAGGAAAGCGGTGGCCAGCGGCGGGATGTCCTCGCGCCGATCGCGCAACGGCGGCAGGTGCACAGAAACCGTGCTGATACGGTAGAAAAGGTCTTCGCGCAGTTTGCCGTCCCGGATGGCCTCTTCCGGCTTGCGGTTGGTGGAGGCGAGGAGGCGGCAGTTGGTTTTGTAACTCGTCTTGCCGCCCACTGGCCTGACCTCCTGGTCCTGCATCACGCGCAAAAGCTTGCTCTGGGTGTCCACCGCCATCTCGGAAATCTCGTCCAGCAGCAGCGTGCCGCCTTCGGCCTGGCGGAACAAGCCCTCGCGATCCGAATGCGCGCCGGTGAAGGCGCCTTTGACCGAACCGAACAATTCGCTTTCAATCAATTCGCGCGGCAGGGCAGCGCAATTGATTTTGATGATTTTGTTTTTGCTGCGCGGGCTGAGCGCGTGAATCAGGTCGGCAATGACTTCCTTGCCCGTGCCGCTTTCGCCGGTGATGAGCACCGTAACGTCGCTCGGCGCGAGGCGTTCGACGGTACGCACGACTTCCTGCATGGCCGCGCTGCGGAAAATCGGCGAGGCGGTGCCGCTCATGGTTTCCAAAGCCCGCCGCAGGCTGCTGTTTTCCTCGCTTTGCTGTTTGCGTTCGATGGCGCACTTGACGTCCGCCAGCAGCTTTTCGTTTTCGAAGGGCTTGGAGAGGAAATTGTAGGCGCCGCGTTTGCCGGCCTCGGTGGCCATCTCCATGGTTCCCTTGCCGGTGAGCATGATGACCTCCGTCTCGGGCCAGCGTTTCTTGACCTGGGGAAGCAATTCGAGGCCATTGTTGTCCGGCCCACTGCCCAACATCACGTCCAGCACGATCACGTCCGGCTGCGTCTGGGTGAATGCCTTTTTTAAGGCTGTGCCGCTGTCAGCTTCGGCGACCACATAGTCTTCGCCCAGAACCTGGCCAAGCAAACGGCGGGTGTCAGCCTCGTCATCAACGATGAGAACTATTCCATTCATAATTCGCGGTATTTGGGTTGTGCACAAACTTGGACGAACCTCTCAAATATGGCGCGGTGTTTCGCGTATCGTTCCGTCAAACGCTCCGGATGGAATTGCACGCTCAATAAAAACGGCAATGCCCGCTCTGCTTCCGGATTCAATTCCATCGCTTCCACAATTCCATCGCGGCTTCGCGCCACAGCCACCAACGGTCCCGCCGGTCGGAGCACCGCTTGGTGATGCGAGCTGTTCACGCCTAAAGTTCGCGTGCCGGTAATCTTGGCCAGTAACGAGCCGGCTGTCAACGCTACTTCATGCACCAGGGCAGCGGGCTTGCCCAGACACTGATGATTAATTGCGTCGGGCACCTGACGGCGGATGTCTGCGACCAAATCGCCACCAAACGCCACGTTCAACATTTGATGCCCGCGGCAAATGGCCAGCAGCGGCTTGCGCTGGCGGAAGGCTTCGTCAATCAGCCGCAATTCGCGCAAATCGCGCCCGCCACCGTCCGGCGTCATGCCAATGGTTTTATGCACGGCCCGCGGCAAATGGTCGGTGTAAAGGTCCGGATTGATGTCGTCGCCACCGGTGAGCAACACCCCGTCCGTGCGGCGCACGGCTTCGGCGAGGAGGGCAGGTTCGGTGGTCGTCGGGGCCGTGACCGGGATGCCGCCGGATTGAACGATGGCGAAATCGTATTTGACCGAGAGGCTGATGGACAAATCGAGGAACTCAACCCCGCGCTTTTCGATGCTGGGCGAAACGAGAATCAAGGGCGGCCTGGCCATTCCTTAAATAATAAACAGGGCCGGATGAATTGTCATGGCAAAATCGAAGGAAACCGCTGTATTTGAGCGCTTAAAAAAAGATAAAAATACTCTTGCATGGTTTCACCGGGTTGGTAGATTATTGTTTCACACGCTTCCAAGTGAGGAAGCGGCGCAGGCTAAAAAGCCTGTTGACAACTGGCGCGAACCTGATAGGTTATGCGCCCTCAAAACTCGAATCTGAATGCCGAGTTAGCAAAGAAGAATTCGGCGAGCAGGCTTTTTGTCGTTTGCATGGACAAACGGCGTAAGGGTTTTGATTGAATTTCGGGTGTTTAGACATCCGCTGCTCATTGAAAATTGAATTGTGCGATAAGTGAGAGCCCCTTCAAGGGCAGCCTGTTAGTGGCTGTCTTTGGAGAGTTTTAAAAATTGTAATTCGTCCGATTAATCATCGGACAGGAATTAAACTAACGTTTTTTAACGGAGAGTTTGATTCTGGCTCAGAACGAACGCTGGCGGCGTGGATAAGACATGCAAGTCGAGCGCTGATTGCGGGGTAGCAATATTCCGCAGTCGGAGCGGCGCAAGGGTGCGTAACACGTGGGTAATCTGCCATGAAGTCTGGAATAACCTGCTGAAAGGCGAGCTAATACCGGATGTGAACATTGGACGGCATCGTTTGATGTTCAAAGTTGGGGACCGTAAGGCCTGACGCTTCATGATGAGCCCGCGGCCTATCAGCTAGTTGGTGAGGTAACGGCCCACCAAGGCTAAGACGGGTAGCTGGTCTGAGAGGACGACCAGCCACACTGGAACTGAGACACGGTCCAGACACCTACGGGTGGCAGCAGTCGAGAATTTTTCACAATGGGCGAAAGCCTGATGGAGCGACGCCGCGTGGGGGATGAATGGCTTCGGCCCGTAAACCCCTGTCATTCGGGATCAATGC